>NZ_UICR01000001.1:1282500-2546783 GCF_900465025.1 Clostridium neonatale | reverse complement strand
GATTTATATATATTAGCATTAAAAGAAGCAAAAAATAATTTAGATATGAAGTATACACATATAATAATGGATGATGCTCAAGAATTTACAAAAGTTCAAATAGAATTTCTAAAAGAACTATATTGTGAGAAGAGTTATTCTAGTTTTACATTTATAATCGGCCAAAAAGATATTAAAAATGAATTATCTTATTTAAGCAAAAATAGGTCTTTTTCTCAGTTATCTCTTAATTTTAAAGGTAAGACAAGGATCTTAAGTGAAATATATAATTTTGATGCATTGAGTGAAAGCAAAGAAATTTTAAGTGAAGATAAGATGATAGATGAATCTTTAGAATTGGATAAAATAGAATACATAGATTTAAAAAGAAATGTAGTACATAAATTTATTCAAGATGCTTTTAATAATAAAGAAATATATATAGAGGATAATGAAAAAGAAGAAAAGGAAGAAAATTTAGAGGAAATTCCAGTTTTTAATGAAATAGCTGCAGGAAGTCCTATTATAATGAATGATTCTATAGAGGATTTTTACTATCTTCCAAAGCAATGGATTAGAAGAAGCAATAATGTTTTTATTTTAAAAATAAAAGGTGATTCCATGATAAATAAAAATATTAATGATGGAGATTATGTAGTTATAAGCAAAGAACCTTCTGCAAATAACAATGACATAGTAGCAGTTGAATTTTCAGGAGAAGCAACATTAAAAACACTTAAAATAAAAGATAATAATATTATTTTTGTACCAGAAAATGAAAAATATGAACCTATTGTAGTTGGGGAATATGATGAATTTAATATTTTAGGAGTAGCGATTGGAATCATAAAAAAATAGAATTATACATAAAATTTAAATATAGAATTTTTAACAATATAGCTTTTATAAATATAGAATTAAATATAAAAGTTATATTGTTGTTAAAATTTATAATTATCTTGATTGTAAACGTATAAATATGATACTATAGTAATATGAGATAAGCGTAAAGGGGGATTGCTAATGGAAAAATTATATGAAATAAAAAATAAATTATATATAGCTATTCATAGTTTTATATGTACAGTTATGAATACATCAGATTATGCAATGTGGCAGCAAGATGAATGTGGAAATTGGATATATATGAGTGAAGAAAGAGATGCCATTACAGGTTAAATATATTATGGATAATTGTATTGCTTTTTTATATTATAAAAATGTATAGAAAGTCATTTAATAAAAGATAAAAATATTAAATGACTTTCTTCTTTTTGACTATTTTTAAATATATTTTAAAATAATAATTGAATTACTTGTTAATGTATTAGAATATATAAATATAAATCTTTATAGCAATATAATTTAATTAGACATATATCTATTAGTGAGAAATAATATAATGGAGATTGTTTTTACTCATGTCAGAATTAAATTATGAAGAACTAATTCTTTTAGATAATTTTATATATTTAAGATGGGAAAGCGAAAAAAACGCTTTAATAATAGATATTGTTAATGAGATTTTAAAAGATAATAATTTGGATAAACTTATTAATAAAGAAGAAAATTGTATTGTAAAGATGCCTGCAGAGGAATGGATTGATACATTAGAAAAAATGAAAATCAAACCTAATTTGAAGAATCTCAAACTTCACAATCTAAAAAGTACTAATGATGGGTTTAGAGCTGCCTGCTTTATTGATGATGAATTAAATGCAACAGTAGTTTTTAGAGGCAGCAGTAGTAAAGAAGAATGGGATGATAATGGAAAAGGTGCATATGAATATGATACAAAAGATCAAGAAAAAGCACTTTTTTATATTAATAGCCTAGAATTTGATAATATAACAGTAACAGGTCATTCAAAAGGTGGAAATAAAGCACAATATGTGGCTGTTTTATCTACTAAGATAAAAAGATGTATATCAATTAATGGACAAGGATTTTCAAATGAATTTATAAAGAAATATAGCGAAGATATTGAAAATAACAAATATAAAATCATTTGCATAAATTGCAAATATGATTATGTAAACTGCTTATTGAATACAATTGCAAACCAAAGTTATTACATTAGTACAGAGCTTCAGATTAATCCATTTTTCTATCATAAATGCAATATACTTTTGGACAAGCATGGAAACTTAAGAAAGGAGAGTAAAAGAGCATTTTTTTCTAAAATAATAAATGACTTTTCAACGTCACTTATATCAGACTTACCAAAAGAACTAAGGATATTAGTTATGGAAGGACTTATGAGCATTATAGAGGCTTTCTTATGCAGAAATCTGATTAACGAGAATATAATTAAAATTGCTGGGGGAAGTTTAATTATATTAATGTATGGAAAATACTTTAAATACAAAGAAGCATTTGCAATAAGTTATTCTGTATTAGAAATGATATTAGTACCATTGTTATTATGGAAGGATTTTATAGATATTGACGAAACACATTCAAAGGAAAAATATAAAGAACTCCAAAGGAAAATAATTTCTATGGAGAATAATGTTTTAAATAAACTTGGTATAATTAGTGATAAAGCAGAAATTTTTACTAAAATCAAAAATAACAATAATTTAATAGATAATAATAGAATAATAAAAAATATACAAAATACCTTGGATAAATTCACAAAAAGTCTTTATGATGAGGAGCTTAATATGCAATAATAATATTATAATTATTTATAAATAAACTTTAGATAATGTTTAATAACATATAGGAAGAGGTAATATAATGAAAACAACTTTATTGTTAGTAAGACATGGGGAAACAGAATGGAATAAACTTGGGAAATTTCAAGGATGTACTGATATTGAACTTTCAAAAGATGGTATTAATCAAGCTGAAAATTTAAAATTAAAATTAAATGAAGAATTTGATGTTATATATTCAAGTCCTTTAAAGAGAGCATATGAGACAGCTAAAATTCTAGCAAAAGATAAAGATATTACTATTTTAGAAGATATAAGAGAAATAAATTTTGGAGAATGGGAAGGACTAACTATAAGTCAAATTTCTGAAAAATATCCTGAAATTTTTAAGGTATGGAGAACAGATAAAAAAGAAGCTCCTTTTGTTGGAGGAGATGCTAGTACAAAAAACGCAGTAAATAGAGCATTAAGATGTATTATTGATATTATAAAGAAACATAAAGGTGAGAAGATAGTAATAGTTGCTCATGGAGGAATTATAAAAGCAGCACTAATAGGACTCTTTAATTGGGACATGAGTATGTATCATAAAATTGCTTTGGGAAATACTTGTATAAATACTGTTACTTTTGATGATGAGATGAAACCAACAATTATAGGTATAAATGATACTAGTCATTTAAATGAAAATGTAAAAACAGTATAAATAAAAAAGCTATACTATTTAAATAAGCATAGTATAGCTTATTTTTATTAGAAATTATGAAAATATACTATATAATAAATAAATTGCTACTTTTATTATAAATGAGAGTAATTCATGATATAATTTCATTGTTAAAGAAATACATTAGGTGAAAGGAAAGAATAAAAAAATGGAATATACAAATTTGCATGAAAATGATCAATTTGAAAGATTTCAAAAAGAAATTCAAAGTTATAATAATTTTGGGTATTACAATAGATCAGTTGTGATTTTATCAAATGCAATAGGCTGCTTTCCTAATCACCCTGGTCTTTATTATCTACTTGCTTTAACATATTATAATTCTAAGGAATATTTAAAAGCAACTGAATGTTTAAAAAATGCAATAAATTATGATGAAAAAAATAATAAATATTTAGGTCTCATTGGATGCTGTCTCTTTAATACAGGTGACTATGAAAATGCATTTAATTATTCAAGAAAAGCTTTTGAGCTAGATAATAGAAATTTAGATGCTATAGTAACACTTGGGAAAATTGAACTTTTTAGGCATAACTATAATGAGGCATATATGTATATAAATTTAGCTGTTGAAATAGATGATAATAATTATAAAGCTATAAGACTGTTAAGTAAGTATTATATAGCTAAAGAAGATGATCCTAAGAAAGTATTAGAAGTTTTATATGCATCACAAAAGCTAGGTAATGATGAAGAATTAGATTTAGATATAATTAAATTTTTATATATTCTAGGAGAATATACTGAATGTTTAAAAAGATGTAAATATGTTATAACCAATCATTCAAATGCTTATGTGGCTCAAAAAGCAACTAAATTTGTATCTGAAATCTATAATGAAGTTATGCAAAGCAAAAGTGAAATGAAAAAAGAGCTTAGTACGATTTTAAATGAAAAAGAAAACTTATTTAAGGAAAATAAATTAATTGAAGAAATTAAACAAGAATTAGATTTTAATAATGGTAAAAAAGAAGAAGATATGTATTCTATTTTAGATGACCCATCTAATGAAATTTATGAAAAAATAGAAAAAGCTAATATTATAGAAAAAGATAGTAAAAATAATAAAAGTCATAAGAATGATATAACTGATTCTGAAAATAGTAATGATTTATTAAAAGAATCATTAGATAAATTAAATTCATTAATTGGTCTTGATAATGTAAAAGGTCAAATTCAAAGAATAGTTCAACTTATAAAATATGAGAGAAATAGAGCTGATATTTTAGAAATTGAAGAAAATATAAATATGTCATATCATTTTGCTTTCCTTGGAAATCCAGGTACAGGTAAAACAACTGTTGCTAGGCTTATTGGAGATATATTTCATAATCTTGGTATATTAGAGAAGGGTCAGCTTATTGAAGTGGACAGAAGTAATATTGTTGGAAGGTTTATAGGAGAAACAGCTAAGCTTACACAAAAAGCTATTGATAATGCAATGGGAGGGATACTTTTTATTGATGAAGCATATTCTCTAGCTAAAGGTGGTAGCGATAGCAATGATTATGGAAGTGAAGCAATTGAGACATTAATTAAAGCAATGGAGGATAATAGAGATAAGTTCACAGTCATTTTAGCAGGATACACTAATGAAATGAATAAGTTAATAAAATTAAATCCAGGGTTAAAGAGCAGGATTAATTTAATAATAGAATTCAATGATTATAGCGATAAAGAATTATTAGAAATTGCAAAAAGCATGGCAGAAAAAGATTATTATAAATTATCTAAAAAAGGAGAGCAGGCCTTTATTGAAAAGATAAATAAAGAAAAAGTAGATGAGAACTTTGCCAACGCAAGAGTAGTAAGAAATATAATTGAAAATGCAATAAGAGAAAAAGCATTTAGAATAGGTGATAAAAAAGTTTCAAAAAAACAACTTACAATTCTTGAACCTAAAGATTTTGGGGTTAATTTATCATTTAATCGAAAAGAAAAAATGAATAGCTTGAAAAAAGAACTTTATAATTTAATAGGTTTAGATGAAGTTAAGAGGCTAATTGAAGGAGTAGTAGATACTTTAGAGTTACAATATAGAAAAAGAAATATGGGATTAAAGACAGAAAATATTTCATTAAATATGATATTTTCAGGCAATCCAGGAACAGGTAAGACAAGTGTAGCCAGAGTGCTTAGTAAAATATTAAAAGAAATTGGTGTACTTAAAAAAGGGCATATGGTTGAAGTTACAAGAACTGATTTAGTAGGTCAATATGTAGGACAAACAGCTCCAAAGACTCTTGAAAAGATAAAAGAGGCATATGGAGGAATTCTTTTTATTGATGAAGCGTACAGCCTAAATGGCGGAGGAGAAAATGACTTTGGACGAGAAGCTTTAGCAACCATTATAAAAGAAATGGAAGATAATCGTGATAAGTTAGTAATCATAATGGCTGGCTACACAAAAGAGATGCAGGAACTTATGGAATTGAATCCAGGACTTAAATCAAGAATAAAATTTTTAATTGAATTTCCAGATTATAATGATGATGAACTTATGGCAATATTTATGCTTTTATGTAAAAAAGAAGGCTATATGATAGAAAAGTCAGCACAGGAAAAATTAAAGGAAATATTTAAAAAAGAATATTTAATAAGGGATAAGCATTTTGGAAATGGAAGACTTGCACGAAAATATTATGAAAAAATTAAAATGAATCAGGCCAGCAGAATTATTAAAGAAGAAATAGATGATAAAATACAAATAATGAATATAAAGAAAGAAGATTTAGAAAATATATAAATCTTCTTTTAAATTTATTGTTGACAAATAACAATTATTAGTTAATAATATATTTGAGAAATGAAATAGAATTATTAATGTGTTTAAAAGATGGTTCTAAAGTATATATATTAAATTTAGGAGGTACTATAAATGAAAGCATTTGTAGATGAAAATACATGTATTTGTTGTGGACTATGTGAAGGGATTTGCGGAGAAGTCTTTTCAACTGAAACAGGAGTGGCTGTAGCAGGTGAAGTTAATGCTGAACAAGAAGACGAAGTAAGAGAAGCATGTGACTCTTGCCCTGTTGGAGCAATTTCAATAGAAGAATAATAATATTATCACCAGAGATAATAATATTAGAAACATTTGGATAAAGGAGCAAAATATTATGGAAAATATATGTCTATGCAAAAAAGTAACTAAGGAAAAGATCGTGGAAGCTGTAAAAAATGGTGCAGATACTTATGAAAAAGTTCAAGAAGCAACTGGAGCAGGAACAGGCGGATGCCACGGTGGAAGATGTAAATCTAAAATATTAGAAATAATAGAAGAAAACTAGAAAATACTCCAAATCTATAAGGGACGTACAAAGTTTAGAGTGAAATAATCGAAATAAAGCTCTTATGTGTGGCTCGCTTGCTACAAAAATGAAGGTGTGAATTTTAAACATCAATGATTGTGCCCAAAACCGTTTGCTCCAATAACGAGTATTGGACAAACAATTTTGGAACAATCATTAATGTAAAAATTCTACATATTCATTTTTTAATGCAAGACACCGCCAACATAAGAGCTTTATTTCTTTGTTTCATCTAGATTCATAGTATTGACATTATTGCTCTAAATAAATATACTTTTAAATTAAAGAATAGTTATTTATATATGACGAATTGTCAAGCTAAGTGTTGCACTTAGCTTGACAATTCGTCATAAATAAAAAAGCAATTGCAAAGTATAATATAGATTTGAGGTTAGATTATGAAGTGGAGTTTGAAAAAATTTTTTGAATTAACCAATGAAGAAGTTTATAAAATATTAAAATTAAGAAATGAAATATTTATTGTTGAACAATCATGTCCGTATATGGATTGCGATGGAAAAGATGAAGAATCATATCATTTATTTGCAGAAGATGGTAAAGATATTATAGCATATTTAAGAATAGTAAAAAAAGGAATTATATATGATGATACAGCTATTGGCAGAGTTTGTGTAAATAAAAAATATCGCAAAAATAACTTAGGCAGAGAAATGTTATTAAGAGCAATATCTTTTATTGACAATGAATTAAACGAGAAAAAAATTAAAATTCAAGCTCAATCATATTTACGTGATTTTTATAAAAGTTTAGGCTTTAAAGAAATATCCGACAATTATTTAGAAGATGGAATTTTGCATATAGATATGATATATAATAAAAAAGTTATATAAATTTAATATTTATTTAATATATTTATAAGATAAGTAAAAGAATATTGTTAAGAAAATATGTTATTATATGAATAGTTTTAAATATATATGAATATTCGTATTATAAAAAAATTTTGCGAGAAAAGAGGCGTAAATGTATACTTATAATATATTACAATGGTTAGCATTTTTCTTTATTTATTGTTTTATTGGATGGTGTATAGAATCAACCATTGTTTCAATTGAACGTAAAAAAATAGTTAATAGAGGATTTTTAAAATTACCTCTACTGCCCATATATGGTAGTGGGGCCATTATAATTTTAATTGTATGCTTGCCAGTAAGGGATAGTATTTTTAAGGTTTATTTTGTGGGCATGATATGTGCTACTATTTTAGAATATATAGTAGGATACTTTATGGAAGTTATTTTTAAAATGAAATATTGGGATTATAGTAACGATAAATTTAATTATAAGGGTAGAATTTGTTTAGTATCATCATTATTTTGGGGAGTATTATCAGTTCTGCTAGTAGAATTTATTCATACATATATTGAAGGTATAGTGCTTTTTATTCATGAGAATAATTTAGAAATACTTGTATCATGTATTTTTGCTATGACTTGCATAGACACATTTATATCTGCTAAAGAATCAATAGACCTTAATAAAGTTTTGAAAAAGATATCTTCTTTAAAAAATGAAATTGAAAACACCACTTCAGAAATCGAAGAAGTTTTAAAAGGTGGATATAAAGATATTTCATATATAACAGCAAAAGAGTTAATAGGATCAACTAAAGAAAAAGTAGAAAATCTAAAAATGAGGTTAGTAAAAGCAACCGAAAAAAGAAAAGAAGAAATTACTAAGCTTAGTTTAGTAAAAACACGTTTAATAAAAAACAACCCTACTGTTTACTCAATACAATTTAATGATGCTTTAAAAGAAATTAAGGACAGGCTATTAAATAAGTATGGAGAAAAAAAGAGTGATATTATGGAGAGAATTGGGATACTTCAAAAGAAAATTGAAGAATTTATTAAAGAATTATAAAAACTAAAAATTAGATAGAAATAAAGGTTTCTATCTAATTTTTAGTTTTTTAATTAATTCCATAATATATACTTTATCTTATAATATTCTTATAAGTCTCAGCCATACTGCAATATTTATCTACAAATGTAACAATTAATCCTTCTAAATGTTTAGGAGGAATTATGGTTAATGGCCACATATGCTTTAAAATTATATCCTGTTCTAATTTACTTAGTGTGAATTCTTTTAATGCATTATTTAGTGCAGTTCTTGGGTGTGTAAGACCATGGAATCTTAAGCCAGTTTCTTTGTAATGAGTATGCCAGTCATAAAGATAATAATCATGCAAAAGAGCCGCTCTGGCAACTGCATCATGATTTAATTTGAATTTTTTACATATTTTATAGCTTAAATAGGAAACATTTATACTATGAACTCTTGTATTTGTATTTCCATGCTGCATGTATTTATCCATAGAACGAAAATTTTTATTGCACAATATATCATTAACTACATTAATATACTCATAATCTCTTACATATTCTTTTGAATTTATAAAAATCATATCCAATATTTTTCACTATCCTTAAATAATATTATTATACATAATTGTATTATACACAATAAATAAATACATATTCTAGTTTAATTTATAAAAAAATTAAATAAAAAATTAGAAAATTGTACTTGAAAACAGCAAAGGAATATGTTACTATTAATACAAGTTAATGTTATTAAAGCCGTTGATAAGAATAGTAAATAATAGAGTTTAGTATAAAGAGAATTTGGCATTTGGTGAGAGTCAAATACTGTAGCTATTATTGAATGGGTCTTTGAGGTGATATCTTGAAATATTTAAGTAGGGATATACGGGAAGTCAGCCGTTAAAATGACAGGATATAATAAAACAATTGTTTTACGTATCTGATAAATATATATACATGGGTGGTGTAGCGAGTGTTAACATTTCGTCCTATTTTAGGAGAAGTGTTTTTTTTATTTATATAGCTTTTTATGCTGCATTAAAAATGTATTAATTTGGGTGGCACCACGAGTCACTTCGTCCCAATATTGGGGATGAAGTGACTTTTTTTATAGAAAATTAAAAAGAAGCTTTTCTAAGTTACATTAGCCACTATTTTTTAGAAGAAAGTAAAACATGGTAGAATTCTTAAAATTAGGAGGAGAAATATGGTCAATTTATCAAAAGAGCAGTTTGAATTAAAGAAAAAAGAAAAATTAAGTTTTTCACTAATAAGTGAATATAGGGGAGATGAAGTTACCCCAATCAGAATATTTAATGGATTTAGAGGAAGAAGAAGATTTATTTTCGAAAGTGGAAGTACAGAAAATTATTTTGGCAGATATTCATTTTTAGGTGAAGATCCATATAAAGAAGTAGTTGGAAGCACCATTTCAGAAATTGAAGAATTAAAAAAAGAAATAAGAATAGACTTTGATAAAACAAGCAATCCTTTTTCATTTAAGGGCGGAGCAATAGGCTATATGGCATATGATACTGTTAAGTTATATGAAAATAAAAAATTGGACTTTAAAAATCCTGATTTATTAAATTTACCAATAATAAGATTCAATATTTATAGCAGATATATTTGTTATGATCATTTTACTCATAAGGTATTTGTTGTAGACAATATTTTAGAAAATGATGAGAGAAAATATGAAAATATAGTAGAAAATCAAAAAGAATATATCTTTTCCCTACTACTTAAGCTTTCGAATATTGAAGATATAGAAGAAAAAAAGGACATAGATTTTGAATTTTGTACTACTAAAGATAAGTATGAAGAGAATGTAAGAATTGCAAAAGAGCATATACTTGCTGGAGATGTATTTCAATTAGTGCCATCCTTAAGAATGAAATGTGAAACTGATAAGTCTTTTATTGAAATATATAGAAGACTTAGAGAAGTAAATCCTTCACCTTATATGTATTTAATAGATTATGAGAATTATCAAGTTATTGGCTCTTCACCAGAAAGTGTTGTATCTGTTAAAAATGGCAAGATATCGACGAAACCTATAGCGGGCACAAGAAAAAGAGGTGAAACACCTGAAATAGATAGTCAGCTTGAAGAAGAACTTATTGAAGATAAAAAGGAACTTGCAGAACATGTTATGCTTGTAGATCTTGCAAGAAATGATGTCGGTAGAATAAGCAAAATTGGAAGTGTTGAAGTTCATGACTTTATGAAGATTGAAAAGTTTTCACATGTAATGCATATAACAAGCAGTGTTACTGGGACTATTTTAGATAATCTAGATGGCTTTGATGCATTAAGTAAATGCCTTCCAGCTGGAACGCTTTCTGGAGCTCCTAAAATAAAAGCCATGGAAATAATTGAAGAACTTGAAGAGTATAGCAGAGGAATTTATGGGGGTTCTGTTGGATATTTCTCATATGGCGGAGACACAGATATGGCCATTGCCATAAGAACAATAGTTATGAAAGGAAAAACAGCATACCTTCAAGCAGGTGCTGGAGTAGTATATGATTCTATCCCTGAAAAAGAATTTGAAGAAGCTCAAAATAAATTAATGGCATTAAAGGAGGCTTTAAGATGATACTTTTAATAGATAATTATGATTCTTTTACTTATAACCTTTTCCAATATATAAGTGAATTTGCTAAAACAAAGGTTGTTAGAAATGATGCAATAACAATTGAAGAAATCAAAATGCTTAATCCAAGTGGCATTGTAATTTCACCAGGCCCTGGTACTCCGGATGATGCGGGGATAGCGATTGAAGTAATCAAAAAACTTGGTGGACAGATACCTATTCTTGGAATTTGTCTTGGACATCAAAGTATAGCTCAGGCTTATGGCGGTAAGGTAATAAGAGCAGATGAAATATATCATGGAAAAACTTCAAAGATAAGTGTTAAGGGAAAAGACATATTTGAAGGAATACCAAGAAAAGTTGATGTTATGAGATATCATTCATTAATCGTAGATAATAAATCTGTGCCAGATTGTTTAGACGTTATTGCAGCAACGGTTGATAGAAATATTATAATGGCAGTTAAGCATAAAGAGTACGAGGTATATGGACTTCAATTTCATCCAGAATCGATTTATACACCTAAGGGGAAGCATATGATTTCTAATTTTGTGATTAATATATGTGGCGAAATGAACAATGAATAATTGATCATTAGTAAATGGAGGTATCAAAATGAATATTGTAGAAGGAATTCAAAAATTAACAGAAAAGAAAAATTTAACACAAGGTGAAGTTCGAGATATTATAAACCAAATAATGAGAGGTGAAGCAACTTCTTGTCAAAAAGGTGGATTTTTGACTGCACTTAAGCTTAAAGGTGAAACTGCAGAGGAGATGCTTGGTGCAGTGCAGGCTCTTAGAGATAATTTTACACGTGTTGAAATTGCAAATCCTAAAAACTTAATTGATACTTGCGGAACTGGTGGAGATGGTGGAAAGACATTTAATGTATCAACAGCAGTTGCAATAATAGCAGCAAGTGGTGGAGCTAAAATTGCTAAACACGGAAATAGAGCAGTTTCGAGCAAAAGTGGAAGTGCTGATGTCTTGGGTGAGCTTAATATAAAGACAGATTATAGTGCAGAAGAAAGTGCAGATATTATTATGAATAAAGGTATGGCTTTTCTTTTTGCACCACAGTATAATCCAGCAATGAAAAATGTTGCAGAAGAAAGAAAAGAACTTGGATGTAGAACACTATTTAATCTAATTGGCCCTCTTTCAAATCCAGCACCACTGACAGGACAGCTCATGGGAATATATGATGGAAGTTTGATAGAAAGCGTTGGACAAGTACTTAAGAATTTAGGTCTTAATAGAGCAATGGTTGTTCATGGTGATGATGGCTTAGATGAAATTACAACAACAACTACAACAACGGTATGTGAACTTAATAATGGAGTAATAAATAAGTACACATTAGATATTGAAAAACTAGGATTTAGTAAAGCAAAAATAGAAGATATAGCTGGTGGAACTCCAGGTGAAAATGCTCAAATAATAGTTGATATATTACAAGGACATAAAGGTCCAAAGAGAGATATTGTTGTAATAAATTCAGGAGCAGCATTATATGCAGCTGAAATAGTAGATTCACTTGAAGAAGGAATCAAAAAAGCTGAGGAGTTAATAGATAGTGGGAAAGCATATGAGAAATACAAAGAATTAATAATAGCTTAAAAGTTGAAAAGGGGGCGTAACTTTGATATTAGATGATATAGTAGCAAAAAAGAAAACTCGAGTAGATACTAGAAAAAAAGAAATTCCAATAGATATGGTAAAAGAAAAAGCCTTAGAAATAGTAAAAAGAGAAAATGAATTATATAAAGGAAAATATGAAAATCCATTTAAAAAGGCTTTAAGCAAAGAATGTTTATCAGTAATTGGGGAATTTAAAAAAGCATCCCCCTCTAAAGGTATAATAGTAGAAAATTTTAATATTGAAAATATATTAAATTATTATAATTTTATGAAAGTTGATGCTTTTTCAATTTTGACTGAAGAAGACTATTTTAAAGGAAAGGATGAATATATTAAAAAAATCAATTCTTTAAGTAATACACCCATACTTAGAAAAGATTTTGTCATAGATTTTTATCAAATCTATGAAGCGAAAATTCTTGGGGCAAGTGGAATTTTACTAATAGTAAGTGTATTAGGTGAGGAGCTAGGAAAATATTTTGAAGAAGCCAAAAAGTTTAATTTGCAGCCTTTAGTTGAAGTTCACAATAAAGAGGAGCTGGAAATAGCGCTTAAATATGACTGCGATGTTATTGGAATAAACAATAGAGATTTAAAAACCTTCAATGTATCTTTAGATACTACAAAAGAACTCATAAAGTGTATTCCAGAAGGAAAAATAAAAATAACTGAAAGTGGAATAATGAGTATAGGTGATTTAAAAAAAGCAAAAGAATATGAAGCAGATGGAGTTTTAATTGGAGAATTTTTTATGAGAAATATTGAAAATATTAAATTTCAAGCAGAATATAAAAAATTTAAGAATATAATATAAATTTTAATAAATACACATTTTTATTGAGAAACCTAAAATAATAATTTGGAGCAGAAAATATGAAAGAAATTAAAGTTTGTGGTATTACAAAACAAGAAGAAATAGAATATTTAAATGAACTTAAAGTACAATATGCAGGTTTTGTTTTTACACAAAGCAAACGTGCAGTAAATATTGGACAGGCAAATGAACTTATAAAATGTTTAGATAAGGACATTCAAAAGGTGGGTGTTTTTAAAGATAATTCACTAACAGAAATTTTAGAAATTTTAATGTATGTACCTTTGAATGTAGTTCAGCTTCATGGAAATGAAGACAAAAAGTTTATAAGTGATCTTAAAGAACGAATAAGTGATAATGTTCAAATTTGGAAAGCTTTATCTGTAAAAGATGAAGACAAATTAGATGAATTCTTGTTCAAAGATTACAGTTCACTTATAGATATGTATGTAATAGATGGAGATAATCCAGGTAGTGGAGAAGCTTTTTCTTTAGAAATTTTAAAACAAAAATTAAAAAATTGTGAAAATAAAATTCCATATCTTTTAGCTGGTGGTATAACACCCAAAAATGCATTGAAAAGAGCAGAAGAAGTATGTGCTTTAGGAGTAGATGTTTCCTCAGGGGTAGAAATAATTGAGGATAATATGAGAAGTAAGTCATTTAACAAAATTAGAGAGTTAATAAATAATCTAAAGTTTGAAAATACAAAACAAATTTCAAGAAATAGACAATATAAAAATTAAGAATAATAAAACTATAGGAAATTTATAAAATAAGAGAAATTTATAGATACATTTATGTCATAATTATCAAAACTTAATTTTATAAAAAAAGGAGAAGAAAACATGAATGGAAGATTTGGAGAGTTTGGCGGACAATATGTTCCTGAAACAGTAATGAATGCACTTATTGAGCTTGAAGAAGCATATGGAAAAGTATTACATGATAAAGATTTTAATGATGAGTATATGTATTACTTGAAATATTATACAGGAAGACCAAGCCCGCTTTATTATGCTGAAAATATGACTAAAGATTTAGGTGGAGCAAAAGTATATCTAAAAAGGGAAGATTTGAATCATACTGGTGCACATAAAATAAATAATGCACTAGGACAAGTTCTTTTAGCAAAAAGAATGGGAAAAAAGAAAGTTATAGCAGAAACAGGTGCAGGACAGCATGGAGTTGCAACAGCTACTGTGGCAGCAAAATTTGGACTTGAATGTAAAGTTTTTATGGGATCTGAAGATATAAAAAGACAAAATATAAATGTTAAGAAGATGGAGCTTTTGGGCACTGAAGTGGTTCCTGTCACTAATGGACTTGGAACATTAAACGATGCAGTAACAGAAGCAATAAGATACTGGGCGGCTAATGTTGAAGATACATTTTATGTTATTGGCTCAGCTCTTGGACCACATCCGTATCCAACAATGGTTAGAAATTTCCAAAGAGTTATTGGAGATGAAGCAAGAGAACAAATTTTAGAAATGGAACATAAATTTCCAGATTATGTTTTAGCACCAGTTGGAGGTGGAAGTAATTCAATTGGAATATTTTATCCATTTGTTGATGATAAAGATGTTAAATTAATTGGAGTAGAAGGTGCAGGTAAAGGAATTGAAACTGATGAACATGCGGCTGCTATGTCTAAAAAACAAAAGGGAATATTACATGGAATGCTTAGTTATGTTCTTCAAGATGATGATGGAAGAATACAGGAAGCATATTCAATTTCAGCAGGACTTGATTATCCCGGAGTTGGTCCTGAACATTCTTATCTAGCACAAAGTAAAAGAGCAGATTATGTAAGCATAACTGATGATGAAGCAGTTGATTCATTTATGTATTTAACAAAACTAGAAGGAATAGTGCCAGCACTTGAAAGTTCGCATGCTGTTGCTTATGCAAAAAAACTTGCTCCAACATTAAATAAGGATCAAGTAATAATTGTAAATTTATCAGGGAGAGGAGATAAAGATATGGATGCAATACTTTCATATCTTTCAAAGAAAGATGAATAGAATAGATGAAAGATTTAAAAAATTAAAAGAAGATAATAAAAAAGCACTTATTCCATTTGTAACTTTTGGAACAGGTATGAGTATAAAAGAAACTATAGATTTAGTTTCTGAATTAGATAAAAATGGAGCTACAGTTGTAGAAATTGGAGTACCTTTTAGTGATCCGCTGGCAGATGGACCAGTAATTCAAAATTCGTATATAAATGCATTAAATGAAGGAATAAAACTTAATGATGTATTTAATGCAGTAAAAGAAATAAGAGAATCTAGTGAAGTTCCAATAGTTATAATGGTTTACTTTAATATAGTATTTCATAAAGGAATCGAAGAGTTTATCAAAACTGCTGCAGAATGTGGTGTAGATGGACTTATAGTACCAGATGTTCCACTTGAAGAAAGAAAGGAATTAGATAATATATGTTTAAAAAATAATATTCATTTAATTCCACTTGTGGCTAGAACTTCAAGAGATAGGATTTCTAAAATTGTAGATGGTGCAAGAGGATTTGTATATTGTGTTTCAACTAACGGGACAACTGGAGAAAGAAGTAAATTATATTCAGGAACAGTTGAGTATTTAGAAGAAGTAAAAAAACTTGTTAACATTCCAATGTGCATAGGTTTTGGAATATCTTCAAAAGAAGTTGTAGCAGATGTTAAAGATCACTGTGATGGTGTAATAGTTGGAAGTGCTATAGTTAAGAGAATGAAAGAAGGAAAAGAGGCTGCAATAGATTTTGTTAAAGATCTTAAAAAAGGTTTTGAAGATAAATAAATTCATCATAACATAAATAAGGGACGTAGAATCAGAGTTTAGTGGATAACAACCGAAATTCAATATATGATAGGCTCGATTGTAGGGAAATTTCAGCTAAAACCTGCTAAGAAAAATCAAGTTTTTTTTAGCAGGTTTTTTATATATTTTTTGCATGACAAATAAATTAAACAGAAATTCTGTTTAATTTAGATATAGATACTATCTAAATTTAAGTATTATAGACTTCTTTTACTCTAGCGTAGTATATTCTTAGAAACTTATTTAATGCAGCAATTTTAGCAACTTTTTTAGGTTTTCCTTCTGCTTCTTTTTTTAACATATATAAAAATATAGGATCATCCTTTGGTTTGGCACTTTTGATACATTTCATAATTTCATATCCAGTTTTTCGTAATAATGCAGAACCTCTTTTAGAAATACGACGTTTGTTTGCAACAAACTGTCCCGACTCAAAAGGAGGTGAATCAATACCCGTATAAGCTATCAAAGCCTTTTTATTATAAAAGCGTTTTAAATCACCGATTTCAGCAATTAAGCGTGGAGCCAATGTATCTCCAACTCCAGGCATATTTCTAACAACATTGTATTCCTTTAAACTACTTGCTAATTCTTGCATTTGTGATAATATCATAGATAGAGTTCTATCTATTTCGCTAAGAACTCGAACAGCTTCTAATACTAACATTTTGGTTGATGGGGTACTAGAAGATAGTGTAGGGATGCCTTCTTGTGCTAAAGCATATATCTGTTTTGCTTTTGTTTCACTTTGATGGTATCCTTTATTTTTTGCCCATTTAAAATAACTATTTATAAATTGCTTTTCATTTTTCTTGGTAATATTATCGTAATGCCAGTATTCTTTAACAAAATCATTTAATTTATCTTTCTCTGGCTTATCGGATCTATTTTTTAATAGATTTTTAATTCCTGGCATTGTTCTATCTAATAGATTACTTAGTACAAGTTTGCTCTCTATTCTCATAGCTATATAATGAGAATATTGCCTACCTAATAATTTTAATTCAGAATACACCTCATCTGTTGCTTCATAGTCAGTTAATTTAAACCAATTATCAATTCCATAATTAGCTATTTTGATAGAATCTAATTTATCAGTTTTACCTTTCCTTAATCCTATAGCAGAATATTTTTTCATAATTAATGGATTTATTACGGCTACAAATATACCATGATTTTTAAGATAAGTAAGTAGTGGCAAATGGTATGCACCGGTCGCTCAATGTCGTCAACTTAAGAAAATATAGAAAATTTAATAAAAAACACTTGACAATAGGTAAAAAAATGCAGCCTCGCTATAGATATTAAATTTATAGCGAGGTTTGATTTTATGAAAAATATTAAATTACTATCACAAATTTTAAAACGAACAAATAAATTAATTGTTTCAGATGAATATAAGCAGTCATATAGTTTAGGAAATTCTTTTTCAAGGAAAAGAAAACTATCGTTTTCTAATGTAGTTTATTTAATTTGTTCTGTATTACGAAAGTCTATACCTTTAGAAATAGATAATTTTATTGAAAATCATACATGTTTAAACTTTCCTAATATATCAAAGCAAGCATTTTCTAAAGCAAGACAAAATATTTCACCTGAAGCCTTTAAAGAACTATGTAGATTATTTGTTGATTCTTTTTATAATTCAAAAAAGAAATTGAATAAATGGCATGGATTTAATATTCTTGCAGTTGATGGAACATCTATACAAGTTCCTGATACTATTGAATGTGGTAAATACTTTGGAGTAAGTAAAAATCAAAATAAAACTCAAACAGCAGTTGCGACGGCATCAGCCTTATATGATATATTAAATGATATTATAATTGATGCTTCAATAACTAAATTTAAAACTAGTGAAAGAGAATTAGCAAAACAACATCTAGATCAAATCAACAATGAAAAATTATCAAAAAACAGTATTGTAATATTTGATAGAGGATACCCTTCTTATGAGATGTTTGACTATTTAGATACTAAAAATATGCTTTTCTTAATGAGAGTACCATCATCATTTAAAACAGTACAAAATATTGATTCCAATGATTGTATTTTGGAATATAAAATAAAGAGAAAATACAGAAAATTGCGTGTTATAAAAATAGAGCTTTCAAACAACATTACAGAAATATTAGTCACTAATATTTTTGATGAAAACATTAAATATGATGAATTTAAAGAGTTGTATTTCCTTAGATGGGGAGTCGAAAGTAAATACAAAGAGTTAAAAAGTAGTATTCAGATAGAAGAATTTTCGGGAACAAAACCAATTTCTATAGAACAAGACTTTTTTGTTTCTATTTATTTATCAATGGTTGTAGCTCTTATAAAAGATGAGGCCGATGCTGCGATAGCAGATGAAATTAAAGATAAGAATTTAAAATCAATGTATCAAGCAAATCGAAATTTTATACTTGGGCAAGTTTTTAATAGAATTATTAATTTATTAGTTAATGCTAAATTAACAAGAAAAATTTTAGAAATAATATTAGAAAAATCTAAAAAAATTCGCTCACAAATACGTCCCAATCGTTCTCGTGAGCGAAAAAACAAACATCCAAGGAAAAAGCATCATCACAATAAAAAATCATGCATTTAAATTACAAATAATTGCATATTTCAAAATTCACTTTAACCAGTGGATTTATTTAGTGTACCATTTTTTAGAAGAAATTTAAATATATCATCTAAAAATAATTGTGATTTATATTTACAAATTACTTAAGTTGACGACATTGGCCGTACGGTTTCAACCTGCTTAATCGAATCTTTATAATAAGGGATGGCTGACAGTTTTAGCTACGGATGTTAAAACCCAATTCTAAAGTCGTCATACCAAATTACTCCCTTTATTATAAATTAAAATAAGTGCAGATGTTAAATCATATATTTATGATTTGTATCTACACTTATAGAGTACCAAACTTCTAAAGAGATAGGCTGTGCCCAAAACAATTTGCTCCAACAGCAAGTATTGGACAAATTGTTTTGGAACAGCCTATCTCTAAGAAGTTAAAAGCTTAAATTTCTTAATACAATACTACGCCTATTCATATATTGAATTTCTTTGTTTTACTCTAAAATCATAGATACAATGCCCATTTTAATTATAATTTATATTTTCAGGAATATTCCATATCTAAAATATAGTTTTAAATCAATTTCACCAATTTATGGAACTACTTAGAAAAGTCTCGTATACCCCAATAAATAAGCAAATTCGTAAGAACTTATATTTATAAAATTATACCTTTTGAGAAATGATAAAATATTAACTTTTTAAATCTTTAATGTGTATAAATAACTCTTCTTTAATTTAAAAATATATTTATAGCAATAATGTTGATACTGTAAATTTAGATGAAACAAAGAAATAAAGCTCTTATGTTGGCGGTGTCTTGCATTCAAAAAATGAGCTTTAGAATTCTTACGTGTAGACTTGTTCCACAATTGTTTGTCCAATTTTAGATTGGAGCAAACAGTTGTGGATACAAGTCTGCATGTTTGAATTCTTAGCTCATTTTTTGTAGCAAGCGAGCCACACATAAGAGCTTTATTTCGGTTATTTCTCTCTAAACCTAGTACGTCTTTTATTTATTGATTGAATAAAAATAATAATTTTTAGAACCAATTTATTATAAATAGAATAATATACTATGTAGAGTATTTACGGAGATTATTAATATATTATTGTAAAGCGGGTGCTTTAAAATGAAAAGTATATCCAATCAGATTATTACTAATATAAGGCGAGGATATTATAAGTATATTGGATCAGGATCTTGCAGAAAAGTGTATGATTTAGGTAATGGGTATGTAGTGAAGGTAGCGAAAAATAGGGCAGGCATAGCACAAAATAAAGCAGAATATACAATATCACTACATGATTATTCAAATTTATTTGCAAGAGTAATACAAGTTTCTAATGATTTTAAATTTTTAATAATGGAAAAAGCAGATAAGATAAATGATATCTCATACGTATGGGATTACTTTAATGTTTCAAATAAAAGAGAATTATTTAATATAGATGAGCTTCAAAAAATAAAAAAAGATTATAATTTAATCCTTGGAGATTTTGGAAAAAAAAGCAGTTGGGGAACCATAAATGGACGTCCGGTAATTATAGATTATGGTTTTACAATAAATGTAAGAAACAAATATTATAACTAATAAGTTTATGAATAAGCAGGGTAACCATATCCTGCTATAATACATAAATTAATTATACAACTATTAAGTAATATTTTTATTGAAAATAAAATTATTATCCTTATAATTTAAATGGTATGGAAAAATAAATAATTTAAACATAGGAGATAAAATGGACAAAAGAATAGATTTAACAGAGGGGAATATTACAGAAAAGCTAGTGAAGCTTGCATTACCTATAATGGGAACATCTTTTATACAAATGGCCTATAATATGATAGATATGATATGGGTGGGGAAAGAAGGAAGCAATGCAGTTGCAGCAGTTGGGACTGCAGGGTTTTATCCATGGCTTGCAATGGCTTTTATAATGATTTCGAAGGTTGGTGGAGAAATAAAAGTTGCACAAGCAGTAGGAAATAAAGATACTAAAAGAGCTAAATCGTATATTAAAGCAGCAATTGAGATAAATTTAATTTTAGCTTTAATATATTCAGTATTTCTATTAATATTTAATAGACAATTAATATATCTTTTTAATTTAGGAAATAATGATGTTATTTTAATGTCAAGGCAATATTTAATTATTGTGGCAATTGGAATGGTATTTTATTTCATAAATCCAGTTTTTACATCTATATTTAATGGACTTGGTAATAGTAAATCACCATTTAAAATCAATACCATAGGTTTAATGGCTAATATAATATTAGATCCATTATTAATATTTGGTGCTGGTCCTATACCTGCATTAGGAGTTATTGGTGCGGCCTTAGCAACTGTAGCTGCTCAAATTATAGTATCAATATGTTTTATATTTATGATAATAAGAAATAAAGATCATCTTTTTAATATTAAGTTATTTAGAAATATGGACTTTAAATACTATAATGTTTTGTATAAACTGGGGTTACCAGTAGCGGTACAAAGTGGTCTATTTACTTTATTTTCTATGGCAATGGGAGTAATAGTTGCAAGTTTTGGACCAGTAGCAGTTGCAGCACAAAAGGTAGGATCTCAAATAGAATCAATATCATGGATGAGTGCAGATGGGTTGGCAGTCGCATTATCAACATTTGTAGGTCAAAATTATGGCGCAAGAAAATATGATAGGATCAATAAAGGATGTAAATCTGGAATAATAACAGCATTAGTTTGGGGGATTTTTACTACTGTTATTTTGGTGGTGTTTAATAGACAAATATTTTCTATATTTATAAATGAACCAGATGCAATACAAAAAGGTTCAGACTATTTAAGAATACTTGGATATTCACAATTATTTATGTGTATAGAAATTATTGTTTGTGGTATTTTCAAAGGAATTGGAAGAACATATATACCATCTATAATAAGCATAATATTTACTGGAATTAGAATTCCAATGGCTTATGTACTTAGCAAACCTAATTTTTTAGGTATTGATGGAATATGGTGGAGCATAGCAATTTCAAGTATATTTAAGGGAATTTTATTATTAAGTATATTTAGTGTTCTTTATAAATTAAAGAAATTGTATAAAGAAATTAAAGAGAATTAAATTTTATGGAAAAGGTTTTGTAGATTAGTAATTGAGGCCCAGAGTAGATTTTTTCTCTTCTGGCTTTTTTTGTATAGGTAAAGTATAAAATTTTTGATGAGCTGACTAAAAAAGTGTAATAAAATCACATAATTATATATACTAATTTTAGTATAATGGTTTTATATTAAGTTTAATTTGTATTTTTAAGAAGGGAGCTTATTAATGTTTGATACACTAATAAATAGCAAAAATATAAGTTTTATATTTGTATTTTTTCAAGGAATACTTTCATTTTTATCACCGTGCATATTACCACTTATTCCAATATATATAAGTTATCTTGCGGGAAATTCAAAAAAAGTAAGTGGTGATGGAATTATTACTTATGAAAGAAGAGAGGTATTTTTAAATACAGTATTTTTTGTACTTGGAATTTCAACTGTATTTTTTATACTAGGATTATCCTTTACAACTCTTGGAAGGATACTTAATAGTTATAAAGTGATTATTAGTAGAATTTCAGGTATAATAATAATTTTTCTTGGTTTATTTCAATTAGGGTTATTTAATTTTGGATTTTTAAATAGGGAATTTAAAATTAAAGCTAAAATTAATTTTAATAATATGAATCCATCTGTAGCATACATTATGGGATTTACATTTAGCTTTGCATGGACACCGTGTGTTGGACCCGCATTATCTTCAATATTATTGCTTGCCTCTAGTGCAAAAACTACAATACTTGGAAATATGCTTGTTTTAGTTTATGCATTGGGATTTATAATACCATTTTTAATTTTGGGAATATTTACAACACAAGCACTTAATTTTATAAAGAAGAATAAAAAAATTGTTCAATATACCATAAAAGTTGGAGGAGTCATAATGGTTATAATGGGACTTATGACCTTTACTGGAGGTATAAATAATATAACTAAATATTTAAATAGCAATAATTCATACATTAATGAAGAAACAAAAGATAAAAAGATAGAAGATGAAAATAAAGCACAAAATGATTATAGTGATGAAAGTAAGAATGAGCATAATGGTAGTAATAATAAAGATCTTATGGAGGCAGTTGATTTTTCACTTACTGATCAATATGGAAATACTCATACCTTATCAGATTATAAGGGCAAAACAGTATTTTTAAATTTTTTTGCGACTTGGTGTGGTCCATGTAAAGTTGAGATGCCTCATATAGAGGAGTTATACAATGAACACAATTTAAATAATGATGATATTGTAATTATTGCTGTTTCAAATCCTGGTGGAAGAGAAAAAGATATGAATGGAGTAAAGCAGTTTTTAAAAGATGAAGGATATACGTTTCCAGTAGTTTTTGATGAAAGTGGAGAAGTTTTCTCAAAATATAATATAATGTCACTTCCAACCACATTTATGATAAATGAATATGGGAAGGTATATGGATATGTAAGTGGAGCATTAAGTAAAGATCAAATGGAAAGTATTATAAAGCAGACACAAGAAAATAAGTAATATTATATTATTAATAACCATAAAATAATATAAATAAATTAAATTTCAGTAAAATGTGTATCATATTTACAATATATAAGTTGACATATAAATCCTATAATGTTACACTTTACAATGATAATTTAATATTAAAAAGGTGCTTGGTGCAATTATTAATTGCAGGCCAAGAGAATAGGGAAATGGGTGAAAGTCCCATACGGTCCCGCCGCTGTAATGGAGGAGTAGAAGCCATAATTATTTCTAAAATGTAATCTGATTTTTATTATATTCTGAAATAATTATAAAATCACTGTATATTTTTAGTATATGGGAAGATGGAGTACTGCTAAGATACCTAAGTCAGAAGACCTGCCTTTTTAATAGGCTATTACACTATGTTACGGACGATGGCAAAGTGTCTAAAATTTATTTCCATTAATTTGGAGGTAGTTTTGTCACGTCTTTTTATAGTTTATTCATTTAGAATAAACTATAAAAGGACTTTTTTATTACTTAAATAAGGAGGATAAATATGTCAAATAAACAAAAAAGATTAACTGTAATTGGACTTACTCTTTTAATTATGTTCGGATTTAATAAAGGTGTAAATGCAATGCATATTATGGAAGGATATCTGCCTGCTAAATATTGTATAGTATGGGGTGTTTTATGTATTCCATTTTTAATCTATGGATTTATTTCAATTAAGAAGACGGCAGCAGAACATAGAAAAACACTACTTATTTTAGCTATGGTAGGGGCGTATGCATTCGTACTTTCTGCATTAAAGATTCCATCAGTTACAGGAAGTAGTTCACATCCAACTGGAACAGGACTTGGCGCAATGCTTTTTGGACCAAGTGCCATGAGTATTATAGGAATTATAGTATTACTATTTCAGGCAATTTTACTTGCACATGGAGGACTAACAACTCTAGGTGCAAATACATTTTCTATGGCAATTGCTGGGCCATTTCTTTCATACGGAATTTATAAATTATGTGAAAAATTAAAAATAAACAGAATGGTTGGAGTATTTTTAGGGGCATGTTTAGGTGATTTATTCACATATTGTGTAACATCTTTCCAACTTGGACTAGCCTATCCATCACAAGTAGGAGGAGTAGGAGCATCAGTTGTAAAATTCCTTGGAATTTTTGCAATTACACAAGTTCCACTTGCTATAATCGAAGGTATATTGACTGCTGTTGTAGTTATGATTCTTGAATCATATGCAAAGCAAGAGCTTACTGAAATAGGATTTTTAAAAGGAGGAGTTATAAATGAGTAGTAAAGTTAAGACATGTATAATTTTAATTCTTCTTTGTGTAATTATTGCAGTAGTTCCACTAGCATTTATAAAAGATTCAGAATTTGGTGGGTCAGATGATGAAGCGTCAAACGCAATAAGCAGTATACTTGAAGTTGATGAATACAAGCCTTGGTTTTCACCTATTTATGAGCCACCAGGTGGGGAAACAGAATCTTTATTATTCTGCCTTCAAGCAGCTATTGGTGCAGGAATCTTTGGGTTCGGACTTGGTACATTAATGGAAAGAGGAAGAAATAGAAAAGAAAAATCAAAATAACTTTTAAAGGGGAAATGAAAGATGATAATGATAGATAAACTTGCATATTCGTCCAAATTACGATATAAAAGTCCATGCTTGAAATCATTTGTTGCAGTAAGTACACTATTTATATGTGTAATAGCACGTTTACCTCTCATTTCATTATTAATCCTTTTATGTATGGGAAGTCTTACCGTATTTATTGGTAAGACTTCTTTAAAATATTATTTGAAATTAATGATTATTCCACTAGGATTTCTAATTTTAAGCACTATAGCTATAATTGTTAACATCTCTGATGAACCACTATCTTCAATTTCAATTGCACTATTTGGAAAATACATATCTATAACGACAGCATCTTTTTATTATGGTTGTAATTTAATTTTAGTTTCACTTGCAGCAGTGTCATGCTTATATTTCTTATCTTTATCAACTCCAGTGATTGATTTGTTATATGTGCTTAAAACAATACATTGCCCAGAGCTAATTATTGAATTATTACTATTAATTTATAGATTCATTTTTGTATTATTAGATATATCAAATTCTATTTATACTTCGCAAAAATGTAGATTAGGTAATAGAAATTTCAAAACATCATTAAAATCTGCAAGCAGTTTATGTGCAGTAATGTTTATTCGTGCATTAAAAAAATCTTCAATGTTATATGATTCAATGGAATCAAGATGTTATGACGGGCGAATAAATGTTTTAAAAAGATATGTAAAGGCAGAAAGAAAAGAAATTATTTTATCAATAATTTTTGAAGTAGCATTAATAATTATAGCAATTATTTGTTGGAGGTCTATATGAGTAATAGTATTTTAAAGGTTGCAAATTTAAGTTATGTGTATGAAGATGGAACAAAAGCACTAAAAAAAATAGATTTTAATATAAAAAAAGGCGAGAAAATAGCGTTTATAGGCGGAAATGGTTCAGGTAAATCTACCATGTTTTTATGCTTAAATGGTGTACTTAGACCTACGAATGGGAATATTTATTATGAAGATAAGCAAATAGAATATACAAGAAAAGGATTATTAGATTTGAGAAGTAAAGTCCAGATAGTTTTTCAAGATCCAGACAATCAGCTATTTTCAGCAAGCGTTTATGAAGAGATCTCGTTTGGAATTTTAAATTTGGGAATAGATGAAAAGGTAGTTGAAAGAAAAGTTAATGAAGTTATAAAGGAGCTGGAAATTGAACCTTTTGTAAATAAACCAACACATTTTTTAAGTGGAGGACAAAAAAAGAGAGTTTCTATTGCAGATATTCTTGTTATGGATCCAGAGGTCATAATATTAGATGAGCCAACATCTGCCTTAGATCCGAAATATACAAATGTTGTGAATAATCTTATTGATGAACTAACTGAAAAAGGTAAGACAGTTATTTTATCAACTCATGATGTAAATCAAGCATTAAAATGGGCTGATAGAATTTTTGTGTTTATGGATGGAGACATAGTAAAAGAAGGAAAACCGGAAGAAATATTTTTAGATGATGAAACATTAGATAAAGCAAATTTATTAGTACCATATACAATAAAATTATATAAAAATCTTTTGCGTAAAGGAATTTTAAATGAAAATTTAAAAGTACCTAAAACTATTGAAATTTTAGAAAAATATATAGAAGAAAGTTTTGAAAGCAAGAAGGGATAAAATATGCATTTAAAGCAAAGAAATGCAGTAACATATGCCATTTTAGCTGCTGTTTTGTATGGAACAATGGCACCTTTCTCATTATTATGTAAAAGCTCAGAAAGAACTAGGTGCAGCCAAAACAAGTGCATACTATGCTATAGCACCGTTTGTGGGAGCACTTATTTCAGTAATAGTTTTTAGAGGAGAATTCACTATGAATTTTTTCTAGGCCTAATAATCATGATTATTGGTACCTATCTTGCAGTATAAAAAAATATAGAGTTATATCAAATACATTTGATTTAGATCTATATTTTTATTTTAAAATTAATTATGAATTTAGCGCTGCCTCTTAATGCTATTTTTGAAAACATCTTAATTATGACAATTAATAAGTTCTTTTTAGTAGCGAAATAAAAGAATGAAAAAAAATATACTATTTTATTGAAAGAGTGTTAAAAATAAAATATAATTATTAATATATTTAATAATTATGAAGAAGGGATGAATTATATGTCGATAAAAACAAGAAAAGTAGCGATTATTGGTACAGGTAATGTAGGATCACATTGTGCATTTTCTTTAGCACTTCAAGGTGTATGTGATGAAATCATATTCATAGATAAAAATGAAGTGAAAGCAAATGCAGAAGCAGTAGATTTAAGTGATACAATTTCATATCTTCAACATTACGTTGAAAGTAGAAAAGGTACATTTGAAGACTGCTCTGATGCAGATATTGTAGTAGTAAGTCTTGGAGTGCCTCCAGCACCTAATAAAAGCAGACTTGATTTTTTAGAAGGTACACTTAAAGAAGTAGATACAATTATAGATCCAATATTAAATTCAGGGTTTGATGGTATATTTGTAGTAATATCTAATCCGGTTGATGTAGTAACACACTATATATATGAAAAAACAAACTTTCCTAAAAATAAGGTGTTTGGAACTGGAACAACATTAGATTCATCAAGACTTAGAAGAATACTTTCAAAGGAAACAGGAATTGATCCAAAATCAATACAAGCTTATTCAATGGGTGAACATGGCGATTCACAAATGGTTCCTTGGTCACATGTATACTTAGGTGGTAAACCATTATTAGATTTAATGAAAGAAAAGCCAGATACATTTGGTAAACTTAATTTAGATGATATAGCTAAGAGAGCAGCTTTGGCAGCTTATGAAATCATCGAAGGAAAAGGATGTACTGAATTTGGCATAGGTGTTGGCTTAACTGAAATAGTAAAAACAATTTTACACAATGAAAGAAAAATACTTCCAGCAACTACATTATTAGAAGGACAATATGGACAAACTGATGTATTTGCAAGTGTTCCAGTTGTTATGACTAAAGATGGAATCGAAGAAATTGTTGAAATTAATCTTACAGATGATGAACAAGAAAAGTTCAGTAATTCATGTGCAATAATTAAAGAATATATAGAAAAAGCAAAACATATAAAATAGTATTAAAAATTTGTAGGAAATAAATAAAAGGTTTTTATTTATGTAGGATAAGAAGGAGTAAATATGGATAATTCAAAAGCTTTAATACCATTGATTGTAGTTTTAGTTTATATAGCAATATTAATGGTGATTAGTATAGTAGTTTCAAGAAAGCAAAAGAAAGATGGGGAAGCATTTCTTCTTTATAAAGGAAAAAATAATGCATTCATTACAGCAGTTACAGTAGCTGGACTAGCTATTGGAGGAGCATCAACTATTGGTATTGCCGAAAATGCTGTTAGTGATGGAATGAGCGCTGGATGGTACAATATTGCATGGGCATCTGGAGCTGTAATGGCAGCTTTCTTCATAATTAACAAGTTTAGAAAGACAGGATATAACACAATTGCAAAAATGCTTAATGATATATATGATAAAAAAGCTATATTTATAGTTATAGTAGCACAAGTTATTATGCAGTGCGCAATCATATCATTACAATATAAGGCTGGAGGAGCAATACTTGCAAGCCTTCTTCCAAATATTTTTGATTCACAAAATGGAACATTCTTTAGCTTTATAATGTTTATGATAATATCATTTGTTGGAGGGATGGGCTCAGCAAGTATAAGCAATATTTTCAATATTTCTTTAATCTATTTTGGAATATTAACAACAACAGGAATTATTTTGTTTACTAAGAATGCAGAAATAGGAATGACAGGACTTAATGCAGCTATAAATATGAATGCATCAAGTGCACAAAATTTCTTTAATCCTATTGAAGGGCATTCAGGTATCGTAATATTTAGTATAGTAGCACTTATAATAACTATGGTTGCTAATTGCACATCACTTCAAGGGGTTGTTCAAATTGGGTTAACTTCAAAAAGTGATAAAGATGCTAAAAAAGGTTTTATAATTGCAGCTATTATAATGGTACCACTTGGTTTTTTATGTGCACTTCTTGGAATATGTGCAAAAGCAATATATCCAGACTTAGAGCCTGCAACAAGAGCTCTTCCTGTGATTATTTTATCTCTTAATCCATTAATAGCTGGAATTACTTTAGCAGGACTTTGGGCTGCTGATATGTCAACTGCATGCAGTATGCTAATTGGATGTTCAACTACAGTTAGCCAAGATATCTTATGTAAAACAAAATTAAAAGACAGTATAAACAAAAATTCTCTTATAGCTAATAAATTAATAATTTTAGGAATAGGTTTTGTAACATATATTATTTCTATGGGGCAAGGCCAGATATTAGCCACTATAAAAGTAGCATTATCTTTATCAATTCCATGTTCAATAGTAGTCTTAGGTGGAATATGGTTTAGAGAAAATGTTTCAAGAAAATCTGCTTTTTATACAATATTTTCAGGGATAATTGTTATAGGTGCATGGCTTATTTTTCCTATAAAAACTCAGTTCTCGGATATACCTGTTTTAAGTGTAATATGTAATGATATTGCATATATAATGCTTATAATATGTGGTGGAGTATTTGTTATTTCTAATTGTGTATTTAAAGAAAAAGTATCAAATCTAAGGAAAATATATGATTAATTTAGGTTAGATATACTAAAATCTTGTTTTTATGATATAATTCAAAAGAAACGAGGTGTTTAAAGAAATGGCAAAGAAAAATAGTAGAAATACAGATATTCTTAAAGATAGTAAAGACACTACTTCGCCTAAAGTTTATTCTATTCTTGTGAATCTTGTAAATAATGACAGAGAAGATTTAGCAGAAGATGTGTTAAAAATAGATTACTTATTAGATTATACAAATAGATGTATAAAAGATAAAGATATTAAAGAAGCTAAAGAAACTATAAAAATAGCAGAAGATAGAATGAACAAAATAAAAGAATCTGGATTTGAAATAGATTATCTTGACTACGTATATGAAGGTATTAAGTCTAAATTAAAATAATTAAAGATACGAGTAGTAATATAATAATTATATTATTACTCGTATCTTTATTTTAAATGAAATTGTATAAAATTTATTTGTCTACAGGATTAACTAAGTAATCATAATCTATATCTGTAATTGTAATGTTGCTTAATTTTAAATTACTTCCTAAATCTAGAATTTTATGTTTTTCCCCAATTATCTTAACTTTTGGCCTTAATGGATTACTATGATTTTCTTTTATTACAACAGCAGTTTTATTATTGCTTAATTTTACACTCATTCCAACAGGATAAGGAGAAATCTTTTTTAAAAATGCCTTTACAATATCATAATCAAAAAGAGTTCCACATCCGCCCATAACATATTCAATTGCTTCAGATGGCTTAATTGGTTTCCTATAGGATCTATTTCCAGTAAGTGCATCATATACATCAGCAACAGCTATTATACGACCAAATAGTGGGATATTATTCCCTTTTAATCCTTTAGGATAGCCTGTACCATCATATTTTTCATGATGAGCTAATATTCCAAAATATATTTTATCTGTAATAGCCAAGTTAGAATCAACAAATTTACCACCGATCTCTGGGTGAGATTTTACAATTTCATATTCTTCATTTGTGAGCTTAGAAGGCTTGTCTATTATACTATGAGGAATGTTTATTTTTCCTATGTCGTGAAGTAAAGCAGAAACTCCAAGCTCTACCAACTCATCTTTATTCATATTTAAGCCTGTACCGATTGCTAAAGATAGAACAGTTACACTCAATGAGTGATAATATGTGTTATTATCGTATGTTTGTAAATCAGTTATACCAATAGAAGTATTGCCGGCTTTTGTAATTTTATTCACCAAATTTGAAGAAATATTTTCAATTTGTTCAATATTTTTTATATCCAAGATTTTTCTTTGTGTTTCGCATACTGTAAAGATATCCTTAACCGCAGATACGGCTTCATCTTTTAGAGAATCATCAATTAATCTTTTTATTTCAATTTTATTTTTTATCCCATCCTCTATATATACACCATGTATATTAAATAACTTAAGCTTGTCTATTAAATTAGATGTTAGCATTTTTTTCTTTTTTAAAAGGTATGCATCAGAATAATTACAGCCGTTTATAGAAATATCAGCGGATAATTTCATGCCTGGTTTTAAGTTAGATATGGGGACGTAAATCATTATGATATACTCCTTTCGTTTAAATATGTCGAATTTATGAAAAATCTGCAACAATATACGACACAATAAATATATATAAGTAAAAATTATTATCTTAACTATTATTTTATCAGAAGTAGTAATATAAAACAATCTTGCTAAAGTAGAAGCTAAAGTTTGTATAATAATATTATGTGAAATTTTATCGATATATTTCATAATAAAGTAAATAAGTTTGATTATTAAGTACTTTAAAGTTATAATTTATTTTGGAAAAGAAATTAGGGGATATTAATATAATAAATTAATAGAAATAGAAAATTATCATATATAAAGAGGTGTAATTTAAATGTTATTAGATAGAAATGAAAAGTGTTGGTGTGGCAGTGGACTTAAATATAAAAAATGTCACTTGGATTTTGATCAAAAATTAGAAAGTTATAAATTAAAGGGTATAATGGTTCCTTCAAGGGATCTCATAAAGAGCCAAAAAGATATAGATGGAATTAAAAAAAGTGCAGAAATAAATAATGGGGTTTTAGATTTAGTTGCAAGCAAAATAAAAGCAGGTATGTCTACAGCTGAAATAGATACTTTAGTATACGATTATACAGTATCACATGGAGGAATTCCTGCACCACTTAATTATGATGGATTCCCTAAGAGTGTTTGTACATCAATTAATGATGAGGTTTGTCATGGTATACCAGACGAGAATATAATATTAAAAGATGGTGATATAGTTAATGTTGATGTATCAACAATACTTGATGGATACTATTCTGATGCTTCAAGAATGTTTATGATAGGAAATGTCAGTGATGAAGCAAGAAGACTTGTAGAAGTCTCAAGAGAATGTATGATAAAAGGAATTGAAGCAATTAAACCTTGGGGATTTTTAGGTGATATTGGTGCTGCATGTGGAGAACATGCACATAAAAATGGATACACAATAGTTAGAGCCTTAGGTGGCCATGGAGTTGGTAATGAATTTCATGAGGATCCATTTGTACCTCATATAGGTAAGGCTGGTACTGGTATGTTACTTGTTCCGGGAATGGTACTAACAGTTGAGCCTATGGTTAATGCTGGAGATTATGATGTATATGAAGATGCTGATAATGGATGGACTATTTATACTGCAGATGGTTCATTATCATCACAATGGGAGCACACAGTTTTAATTACCGATACAGGTGTTGAGATTATTGCTAAATAAATTATATAGATATCAGTTTAAAGCGCAAAAATAATATCATAATATAAGCAATGAAGCTACTATTTAGATAGATTAAATTTATTTAAATAGTAGCTTATTATTTACAGGAAGAATCATAAATAATAAGGAGGATATATGAATGCCTTTCAAAGTCTTATTACCGCAAGATATGGATAGTTCAGGAAAAGATTTATTAATTAAAAATAATATCGAAATAAAAATGGGAACAGGTATAGATGAGAAGATTTTAATTAGAGAAATAGAAGATTGTGATGGTGTTATTACACGTACTGCTATCATTACAGAAAATGTTATAAAAGCTTCAAAGAAGCTAAAGGTAATCGCAAAGCATGGTGTTGGAGTTGATATGATAGATGCTGATTTTGCAACTAAAATGGGGATAAAGGTAGTTAATGCAGGTGATTCAAATAAATTATCAGTTGCTGAATACACAATAGGACTTATTATAGCACTGGCTAAGAATTATTTTATATATGATAGTGAGCTTAGAAAAGAAAACTTTGAAATTAGAAATATTAAAGGAATGGACTTAGAAGGTAAAACATTAGGACTCATAGGTTTCGGTAAAATTGGACAATTAGTGGCTAAAAAAGCATCTTTAGGTCTTGGAATGAAAATACTAGTATATAAAAGAAAAGTAGGTAACAAGAAAGTTATTGATGGAATAGAATTTACAGAGGAATTGAATCACGTACTTAAAAACGCAGATTTTTTAAGTTTACATATTCCATATACAAAAGATACTAAAAAGCTTATTGGTAAAAATGAAATCTCATTAATGAAAAAAGAAGCTTTTCTGATTAATACAGCACGTGGTGAAGTAATAGATAATGATGCACTAGCGGATGCGTTAGAATGCAGAAAAATTGCAGGAGCTGCAATTGATGTATTTGAAAATGAAATTCCAACATTAGATAATAAGCTTTTTAAACTTGAAAATGTTATAGTAACGCCTCATGCAGCAGCATTTTCTAATGAAGCACTTCAAAGAATGTCATATGAGGCAGCAATGGGAGTAGTAGAGGTATTAAACGAAGATAAAGTCACTTATCTTGTAAATAAAATATAAGAATTTAATGATTAAGAGAAATACTTTTAGGTTAATTTATATTAATTCTAAAAGTATTTCGTTTATACGGATAAGTTATTAAAATGAAAAGATATCATATAAATATAGTAATTAATAATATGTTTAGGTGGTTTTATGAATGATATTTCAAAAAATCAATTATATTATGACGAAAATTCATTTAACTATTTACTAGACTTGTGCAGTAAATAGGAAAAATTTAAGCTACTAGTCCTAATTTGGCAATAGTAGACTGTAAATCAATCCCGTTATCTGCACATTCATGTGCAAAAGAAACTATTTTTACCAAATAGTTGTTTCGGAAGTGTAATATTACATCTCCAATATTTTTAAATTTATATAATTTCCCACATTTGACTCTGAAAATCTCAAGAAAAGTATACGTTAAAAATATCATGCTCCAATATCTATGTATTGATTTTAAAGATTGAATTTGAAATTCATCAAAACCAAGAGCTGTTTTATGATATCTATAACTTACTTCAATATCCCAACGCTTTTCGTAATATGAAATTATGGTTTTATTATCGAGTGAAACATCCGTACTTATAATGAATGCTGGATTATCAGATAAATCGTTTTTAGTCCAGCTTATAAGTACAACTACATTCTCAATATCATTAAGTTTTCCTTCATATCTATAAACATAGTACTTGTTATTACTAGCGGTAACTAAGCTAGTCTCATTAGTCCTAATGTATGAAGAAAACTTTTTGACATTTGTTTTAATGCCAGCCGGATATATTACTCTGTTAGATTTTATTCTGCCTATAGTGTGACAACCATTTATTAAACCGTGAAGCAAAATTTTTGCTGAAGTATACCATGAATCAACTAGTAAATAATTGTTTTTAGTTACAGGAGTGAATTCATTCATCAGTTCCATCGCAAGTTCATTTTTATCTAGAAATTTTTTAGATAATTTTTTACTCGATTCCTTTCGGTGATATTGTCTAAAATCTAAAGGTATAGAATAATCATTAATCTTATAATGCGATGTAACTAAGCAGTGTGACCATTTGGGTTTATTGCCATCAGCATGTGAATTGTGAAAATCTAAGCTTTCAATTTTTTTAGTTGAAGTATTTTTCTTAGTTAAGGTATCATCAATGATTAGGAATCCAACATCACTAGCTTCACAAGTGTTGGAAATTTCAGATATTGCATGAAATATGCGTTCTTGCGTAACATATTCATGATTCCATGAATATGAACTTAGAAACCTTGAACCAGTACTTCGATCTCTATTACATGTAATTTTATTATGAACAGATGAAATAGTTTTGCTTCCTTCTGTTACAATAATTCCAGATACTATATTTACCATATGATTCTTTATCGCAGAAGAATATGGCAGATTTAGCTCTGAAATATAGTTGATAATTGTTTCATTTTGGTTTAATATTGTTGTCAGCATATAAATCTCCTTAGATTTGGTTTCGCAACAATAAATCTAGCATGTTTGAGGTTTATATGCTACTTTTTTATTTAAAATTATACTGGTAAAATGTCAATAAAAATCCAATGGTAAATTTTCTTAAATTAATGCACAAGTCAAGTAACTATTTAGTTGAATATAGAGGAGATTTTAAAAAATCTATAGAAAAAATTAACTATGCAACAGGAGCTGCAATAACAAATACCATAGGAGTAATATCTGTACCAAAAAAATATTATAATAGATTATTACAAGATGTCCCAGAAATTATTTTTACGGATTTTAGAAATATGTTCGTATTACAAGAAGCTGTAGTTTCAGAAATAGATAATATAACGAAGGTTAAGATAAATCCATATTTGTCACTGACGGGAAAAGGCGTCCTAATTGGTATTGTTGATACTGGTATAGATTATCTTAATGAAGAATTCATAAGAGAAGATGGAACGTCAAGAATTTTAAGTATATGGGATCAAAATATACGTGACAATAGTGATGAAAATATGTACATTGGAAAAATTTATACTAAGGAAAAAATCAGTATGGCAATTGAAGAATATAGAAAAGATAATGATCCGTATAAAATTGTACCTACAAAAGATGAAGTGGGTCATGGAACTAAAATAGCAGGAATAATAGGTGCAAGGGGATATAATGAAAGCGTGGAGGGAGTAGCAAAAGATTGTGATTTTGTTATAGTTAAATTATTAGAATCTCAAGAATCAAAAAAGATACTAAGAGAAAATGGAATTAATAATATTCCTGTATATAATAATTCTTAGTTACTTACTGGTATAGAGTATTTAAAAAATTATGCTCTAAAAGAAAATAGACCAATGATTATTTGCTTATGCATTGGGACAACAGAAGGTAGTCATGATGGAAATAATCTGATATCTAGATATATAACGTCTATAGCTACAATAAGGGGACTAGTAATAGTAGCTGGTGTTGGAAATGAAGGTAGTTCTGCAGGACATGTATCTGGAAATATAAATGATATAGAAGAAGTAAAAAAAAATAGAATTAAAGGTATCCAAAGATATGAAAAATTTCTCGTTTAATATTTGGGTGCAAAAACCTAATAGAATTACGGCAAGCATAATTTCTCCTAATGGAGAAGATTCAAAATTCATAAATCCAAGTATTAATAACATTAATATAATCAAGTCAAAAAAAATAAAATATGTTTTTACAAATACAGATATGTCAGTCAATTATTATACACCTGAGCATTTCACTGGGCACCAAGTTGTAAGCATTTCCTTTAAAAACATAAAAGCTGGCATATGGAAGATTATTTTAAAAACGGAATTCAAATCAGATGGAAGATATGATATATGGCTGCAACCTAATAATACGTTGCCAGAAGGCACAATGTTTCTTGAGCCTGATCCTGAAATAACATTAACGATTCCTTCAACTGCGAGGAAAGTAATTACTGTAGCATATAGCAGAAGTGATAAAAATATTCTAGTATCAGAGTCTGGAAGAGGTTTTAATTCTAATAATTTGATTAATCCAGATATTGTTTCTGAAGGAATTAATATAAAAACAACAGGATTATCTAATAGTATAACAACATTATCAGGAAGCTCTGCTGCTACTGCGATTGTTGCAGGAGCATGTGCTTTGCTTTTACAATGGGGAGTAATAGATGGAAATGATATAACGATGTATTCTATAAAAATTAGAAGCTATTTTATCTATGGAGCTAGGAGGGATGCTCTTTATAAATATCCTAATAAAGAATTAGGATATGGTAATTTAGATTTACTAGGAGTATTCAATGTACTCAGCAAATCATATAGAAATTATCATGTGAAAATTTCACATGATAATTATGAAGAATTTTATATAAATAATTTATTTATAAGAATTCTATGTGGAGGTAAAGAGTATAATGAATAATAATATTGAAGAATCATTAAATATTTTTAGGGATATTAATTATAGCCATTATATAGTTCAATATCAAGGGGATATTGAATATGAAATTTCTAAAAAATCAGGATACTATGTTACTTTAATTAATGATAAATTTGCAATTGTATCAATGCCTTTATCTTCAAAATTATTTGTTGGAGATAAAGATTTAAAATCAATAGTATATATTAAATCGCCAGAAAGATATACGCTTCAGCAGATGTCTCCAATTGAATCAGCTCAAATCAGACCATTACAATTGGAATCACCACTAAATCTAACAGGAAAAGATGTTATAGTAGCTATGTTAGATACAGGAATTGACTATTTAAATGAAGAGTTTATGGATTCTCATGGTAATACAAGAATTGAATGCATATGGGATCAAAATATTCTAAGCCAAAGCAATGGTATTAATAATGAAGTGACTTTTGGGCAGGTATATAGCAAAGAAAAAATTCAAGAAGCTATTACAGCATTTAGAAATGGACAATCACCCTATGATATTGTACCAACTATAGACGAAATAGGACACGGAACAAGCATGGCTGGAATAATAGGAGCTTCTGGGAAAAATCATGAATTAAAGGGCGTAGCAAGCGATTGTAGTTTAATTTCAATAAAACTTATAGAAGATTATGAATACAAAAATAAATATAATATAAGAATTCCAATCTTTAACATTACAGCGATTTTTTCAGCATTGGAATTCTTGTATAGATATGCACTAAAAAATAATAAGCCGATGGTTATTTATTTTCCGTTAGGCACCAATTCAGGAAATCACAAAGGTAATGGTATTTTAGAGGAGTATATAGAGTCGATTTCAGCTAATAGTGGTATAGTAATAGTTACTGGAACAGGTAATGAAAGAGAAAAAAGAAGGCATGCATCTGGAGTTATAGATAAAGAAGGTGGAATGAGCTTGATCGATTTAGAAATCTCTCCAGAGCAAAAACATTTATGGGTTGAAATATGGGCAGATGCACCGAATATATTTTCTATAGATATTTTATCTCCATCTGGAGAAAATACAGGAATTATAGAAGCTGCAATTAATTCAACAGATTTTCATACATTTATTTTTGAAGAAACATCAATAATTGTAAAAACATATTTGCCAGAAGAAAATACAGGTGACGAATTAATATGCATAAATTTTTATAATTTGCAACCAGGAATATGGAAACTTAGAATTATTGGAAATATGATATTAGATGGAAAATTCAATGTCTGGATTCCACAAGAAGGAATATCTTTAGGAGATACACATTTGAGTCCTTCAGATCCATATGGAACTTTAATGAACCCAAGCAGTTCAGACTATATAGTTGCTGTAGCAGCATATAATCAAAACAATAATAATGTTTTGGCATATTCTGGAATGGCATTTGTTGATAATTATAAAAATATAATAGATGTAGCAGCTGGAGGTGTAAATACATTAGCAGTTGCACCAAACAATAAAACAAGCATTGTTAATGGAACTAGTGTTGCAGCTGCAATAGTATCAGGAGTATGTGCGATGTTATTTGAATGGGGAATTATTAATAAAAATGATCCATATATATATTCACAAAGTATAAAGACATATTTATCAAGGGGGACTAATAAAAGAATTGGAGATATATATCCGAATCCACAATGGGGATATGGAATGATCAATGTTTTAAAAATGTTTGAGAATATGACATAGAATATTATTTTATAATTTTATTGTTTTGGTTATAATAAAGGGTATAGTAAATAACAAATTATTATGTGTAATTAAATAGATATTTATACATTTTTATAAGGAGCAATATTTTTAATGAATAATAAAGCGTTAGAAGTTTTAGAAAAGTACTTTGGATATAAATCATTTAGAAAAGGACAGGAGCAGATAATTGCAGCAATACTTGAAGATAATGATTTACTTGGAGTAATGCCTACAGGCGGTGGTAAATCAATATGTTATCAGATACCTGCCCTTGTTTTTGAAGGAATGACTATTGTAATATCTCCACTTATTTCTTTAATGAAAGATCAAGTAGATACATTAAAGGAAATGGGAATAGACGGTGAATATATAAATAGTACACTTTCTGAGAGTGAAGAAACAGAAATATATAATAAGATTAAAAGTAGCCAAATAAAAATACTTTATGTTGCACCAGAAAGATTAGAATCAATGGAATTTTTAAGCGTGATTTCAGAATGTAGTATCTCGCAAATTGCTATTGATGAAGCACATTGTATTTCTCAGTGGGGGCATGATTTTAGAAGCAGCTATAGAAAAATATATGGATTTATATCATTATTAAAAGAGCGACCTGTTGTAACTGCTTTTACTGCAACAGCATCAGATGAAGTACGCGAAGACATAATTAATTTACTTAAATTAAATAATCCTAAAATATTTATAACAGGCTTTGATAGAGAAAACTTATATATAAATATAATAAAGGGAGAAAATAAAAATAAGTTTTTATATAAGTATATAGAAAATAATAAAGATGTATCTGGAATTATATATGCTGCAACAAGAAAAGAAGTAGAGAAAATATACGAGGATTTATGTAAAAGAGATTTTAATATATCATATTATCATGGTGGATTAAGTGATGAAAAAAGAAGAGAAAACCAAGAAAGCTTTATTTATGATAGAACTAATATAATGGTAGCTACAAATGCTTTTGGTATGGGAATAGATAAACCAAATATAAGATATGTAATTCATTATAATATGCCAAGAAATATAGAAAGTTATTATCAGGAAATAGGAAGAGCAGGAAGAGATGGTGAAAAGTCTGAATGTATACTTTTATATTCACCACAGGACGTTCATATACAAAGATATTTAATAGAAAATTCAATTGAAAATCCTGAAAGAAAAAATATGCAGTATAAAAAGCTTCATCAAATGAATGATTTAGTATTCAGTAATGATTGTTATAGAAAATATTTGTTATCATATTTTGGCGAAGAACCAAATGAGAATTGCAATAACTGTAGTAATTGTCTAAGTGAAGGTGAAGTTGTAGATAAAACTACTGATGCACAAAAGGTGCTTTCATGTATATATAGAATGAAAACAAAATTTGGTGCTACAATTCTTGTAGATGTATTAAGAGGGTCAAAGAATAAAAAAGTTTTAGATTTGAAATTTAACGAATTATCCACTTATGGAATAATGAAGGACTATTCAAGTGAAGAATTAAAAACATTTATAAATACTCTTATTTCGCATGGATTTATATCTGTTTTTGAAGGGACTTATCCTGTTCTTGGATTAAATGATATGTCTAGAAAAGTTCTTGTTGGAGAGCAAAAAGTATTATTTAAAGAAATTAAGGTATCAAAGAAATTAAGTGAAGATAATGAATTGTTTGAATTATTAAGAAGACTTAGATTTAACTTAGCAAGTGAGCATAATGTACCACCATATGTTATTTTTGGTGATGCAACTTTACGTGAAATGGCTTCTAAATATCCAAGTAGTAGAGAACAGATGCTTGAAATTACAGGGGTTGGTGGAACTAAATATGAAAGATACGGAAATGAATTTGAAAATTTAATTAAAGAATATGTTATTGACAATAATATAAAACTTGAAAATGAGAATGATAAAAGTAGTGATGAAAAAATAAAAAATCATGAAAGTGATATATTAGAAGTTCAAACAGATATAGATTTATATAAAAGCTTAAGAAGTATAAGAAATGATTTAGCTAAAAAAGCTAATACATTACCACAAGCAATTTTGAGTATGAATACTCTAAAAGAAATTAGTGGAAGGTATCCAAAAACATTAGATGAGCTAAAAGATATATCAGGAATCGGTCCTAAAAAAATAGAGTCATATGGGGAGATAATAATCAATGAAGTTAATAATTATATATTAAAGAATAATATAGATGCTGTTTGGCAGGAGAAAAAAAGAAAGAAAGTAATAATAGATAATGAAACTAGAAAAGTAGATGAAATCGCAATAGACATGTTAAAAAATAATATAAAAATAGATGAAGTGTCAAAAGAAATTGAAGTTTCAATTTCTACAATTTTAGGATATGTTACAGATTATATTAAAGAATTTGGTGAAAATGGTTTTAATATAAATTTAAATGATTTTTATAATGAAGAGGAAGAAGAAACTATATTAAAGGCAATAAATAAAGTGGGATATGAAAAAATAAGTTTAATTAAAAAAGAATTACCAGATTGTATTAAATATGAGGCGATAAGAGCTGTTATATTAAAAGAATTTTTTAAAGCCTAGATATTTGTGAAGGAATTTATAAGGAATAATATTAAGTTTTTTAAATATAATTATAGTGTATATAAATATATAAGAGGTGTATTTAAACTTTGGATCCATATCAAATTTTAGGTATAGATAGTAATGCATCAGAAGAAGAAATTCAAGCTAGATATCAAGCACTAATAGAGGAATATACAAAAAATCAAGATGAAACTACTCAGGAAAAAATAAAGCTTTTAAATTCAGCTTATGATATTCTTATAAACAAGGATATATATAAAGAAGTAAGAGCCTTCATAGAACATAAAAATTTTGCTGCGGCAGAAGCAAAGTTGAACTTATTATCTGATAGAAACAGTGCAGAATGGAACTATCTTCAAGGATTTGTTGCTGTACAAAAGGGATGGTTTGAATCTGGTCTTAATTATTTAAAAAGATCAGTAGAGATTGATCCAAATAATATTGAATATATGAATAGCCTAAATACCCTTCAAGCAAGAGTGCTTGATTATGCTTCTAGATATGCTCAAAAAGGCGTAAAACCACAATCTCAAAATAATATGAATGGTTGTGGTGGGGGGAATAATGGTGGTAATGGCGGAATGTGCTAATAATTAAATTTTATAATAAAGTATCATTGAAATTACGAAAGTATGTTTAATGATACTTTATTTATTGCAATTTATAATATTGTAATTTAATTAATTGTAAATTATAAATACTAAATGATATAATTAATTTTTAAAGTAAAGAGATTGGAATAATATTAAATACAAAAGGATGGTGAATTAATGAAATTATCAAAATTTGAAGAACTTATAATAAATAATTCTTCAAAATATAGCATTGAAAAAGGTAAGGAACTTTTGAAAAATAAAGAATTACTCAAATTAAACGTTCATAAAAATGATTATATTTATAATATATATGGTAGTTTTAAGAAAGAAAATATTAATGAATTTTTTAGTAGCCATCTAAAGATTGATACAAAAAATGAGAAAATAATTTCATGCAGATGTGGATGTGATTATTTTTTAGATATATCTAAAAATGATAAGAATATATATATATGTAAGCATTTATACGCAACAGGATTTAAATTTACAGAAGCAGCTAAAGCAAATCTAAAGAAAAAAAGTCCTGAAAACATTAAAAAAAATATTTTGAACAAGTTATATTATATTGATGAAATTAAAAATATTAATAACTCTGTAGAAAAAACTAAACTTACTCTAAGTATTAGTATTAAAGAAGTTGTTGAAACTAATGGAAAAAATTTTGATATAAGTTTGTATATAAACAATGAATATTCGTATCCAGTATTAAGTATTAATGAATGGTTAAATAGCTATTTTAATAAGGAAGAATATATAATAGGAAAGGGTCTTATCTATACATATAAAAAATATTATTTTTCTAAGGAAGATAAGGAGTTATTAGAATACTTATATGAATATTCCTGTGAATTTAATTCAAATAAAAGTACTGTAAGAGTATCAAATAAATTTTTAAGAAGGCTTTTTAGCAAGTTAATAGATAGAAAAGTTAAATTAATATTCAATTCAACTACATATTTGTGTAATATTAAAAAGTCTGATTTACCATTATTTTTTACTTTAAAGCAGATGAAGGATAAGTACATATTAACAACAAGAAAGAATCATCCAATTCCTTTAAATGATCGATTTGATGTGTTTATGTATGATAAAGATATTTATATACCATCATCAGAGCAAATAGAAATATATAAGGTTTTATTTAATGAGCTTAAAAATAAAAATGTGATAGAAATAAATAAGAATATATCTATAGAAGAGCTAAAAGATCTATTGGCATATTTGAATATTGCAGGTGAAAAAATAAATTTAGATAATAATATAATTGAAATTATAAATAAAAATACAGAAGTCATTTTATATTTTAAAAAACAATCAGATAGATATATATGTAATGCAGTATTAATTTGTGACCATGAAGAAGTTGATTATAAAACTGTTATTAATGATAGAAATTTATATGAGAAATATGGTAAAAAGCTTAGAATTATAGAAAGTGAATTAAATAAAAATAGATTTTATTATAGAAATGAAACATTTGAGTTTTTAGGTACAGATGATGAATACTACGATTTCTTAAAATATGGAATAAAAAATCTAAATAATATTGCTAAGATTAATATCTTAAATAATGATAATTTCTTTAACTTTAAAAAAATTGAGTTTAGTGATTTTAGCTTAAATATAAATAGAGATAATAAATATGATTTTTCATTTAAATTAGATAAAATAAATGAATATGATTTTAAAAATATTATAAAAGAATATAAAGATAGCAAGTCATATATAAAGTTAAGTGATGGCAGCTATATAGATTTAAATAATACAGAAATATCTAATATATTAGATATATTTAGCATACTGAATATAGAAAGTGAAAAATCTATTTTGGATATTAATAAATTGTATTATTTAAATGAAAAGATAAAAGATAATAAATCATTCTTAGAAGTAAGAAAGAATTTAGAGAATGTAATAAAAGAAATTACAGATATTGGTGAGCTGAAATTTACAATTCCAGATGATTTAAATGGAAACCTAAGAGGTTATCAGATGGAAGGCTATAAATGGTTTAAAAGCCTAAGTTATTTTAATTTGGGTGGAATTTTAGCAGATGAAATGGGACTTGGAAAGACAATTCAGACAATTACATTCTTACTGTCAGAGAAACTAAAAAAGTCTTTAGTAGTTGTACCGACTTCTTTAATATATAACTGGATATCAGAATTTAATAAATTTGCACCTGCTTTAAAAATAGGAATTGTTTATGGTGATGTTAAGGAAAGAAAAAAAATAATTCAAGATAGCGATAAATATAATATTTTAATTACTACTTATGGATTGTTAAAAAATGATATTGATGATTATAAAGAAATAAATTTTGAATATTTAATTTTAGATGAAGGACAAAATATCAATAATTATAAAACTCAAACTGCAAAAGTGGTAAGGGAAATTAATTCAAGTATTAGATTTGTATTAACAGGAACACCTATTGAAAATAATCTTATTGAATTATGGAGTATTTTTGATTTTATAATGCCTGGGTATTTATATTCAAAAGATGAATTTACAAGAAAATTTTTAAAAGATGATAAAAATATGCTAGAAGAGCTTAAGTTGCTAATAAGTCCATATATCTTAAAAAGAAACAAAAAAGATGTTTTAAAAGAATTGCCTGATAAAATTGAAAATAAAGTTCTAGTTACGCTTCCTAAAAAGCAAAAAGAATTATATGATTCACTGCTCTTAGAAATAAAAAATAAAATTAATAATGAAAGAGAAAAGGAAAATACGATTGAATTATTTTCATATTTAATGAAACTTAGACAAATGTGTTTAGATCCATCATTGATTTTGGAAAGTTATAGTGGCAATAATGGAAAGCTCAATGTTACTGAAGAGATTATAGAGAAAAATATAAATGAACATAAAATAGTTATTTTTTCGCAATTTACATCAATGCTTAAGAGAATAGAAGAGAAAATTAAATATAAAAACATTAATTATGTATACTTGGATGGATCAACATCTGCTAAAAAGCGTATAGAATTAGTTGAGCAGTTTAACAATGATGAAAACATAAGGATATTTTTAATTTCATTGAAAGCAGGGGGAACAGGTTTAAACTTAACTAGCTCAGATATAGTTATACATTTTGATCCTTGGTACAATCCAGGAGTACATGATCAAGCCAGTGATAGGGCACATAGGATAGGGCAAAAAAGAGTTGTTAATATATATAAACTAATTGCTAAAGATACAATTGAAGAAACTATATATTTAATGCAAGAATATAAGAAGAATTTGATAAATGAAGTATTGGAAAATGATGATATAACAGACAATGATGTATTAAATAGGCTAAGTAATGAACAGATAATTAATATTATTTTAAGGTAATAATTCTTAATTTATTCATGAAAATATGTTAGTATAAATGTATATAATTAAAAATTAACGAAAAATACTATTGCAGTATAATTAATTTAGGTAAAGCTGTAGAAAAAAGGGTATTTTAATTTTTATACATAGGAGAAACGTATTTTTTTCTTAAATTTTTTTAAGAAAAGTACCCAAAATAAGTTTATCCTATGTATATTATATTGAACGGGAAAGGAGCCAAGATATGCTCGAATGTGTCTTAAAAGATTTAAATATGGGTGAATATTCTGATATTGATTCTCTTATTGAAAAACATATGCCTTTTATAATAAAGAGTATTTCGGATACTACAGGAAGATATGTTTCGTGCGAGAATGATGAGGAAATTAGTATTGGATTGCTTGCATTTAATGAAGCTATAGAGAGATATGACAATGATAAAGGACATTTTTTATCCTTTGCAAAACTCGTTATTTCAAGTAGAATAAAAAACTACTTAAAAAGCGAAAATAAACATCAACATTCTTCTTTTGAAGATTTAGTTGAAAAAGGTTTAGATATTAAGGACGAGTATATTGAGCAAGAGGAAGAAAATGAATTGTTAGTTGACGAGATAACAAGATTTAAAGAAGAAATAAGCTCCTTTGGTTTTAGTTTGGAAGATTTAGTTGAAGAAGCACCTAAACAACAAGCTACAAGAATTAATGCAATCAATTTATCAGAGCAGATAAGTGATGATGAAGAATTTCTTACTTTCATGTATGAAAAAAAGAGACTTCCAATAAAAAGAATAGTATTAAAATATTCTGTTACGGAAAAAGTAATAAAAAGAAGTAAAAAATTTATTATTTCTGTTGTGATAATAATTGATAAGAATTTCAGAATGCTGAGAAACTGGATAAGGAAGTAGGTGATAAAATGAATAAAGGTATAATAATGGAAGTAAAACAGAATTACGCGATTATTATGAATGACGATGGTCATATGGACAAAATATCTAAAAAGAAGAATATGGCTATAGGACAAAAAATATTTTATTTTGAAGAAGATATTATAAGAACGAATAATATACGAAATATTAGAAGTAATTCATTTATGAAAACAATCGGATCAATAGCTGCATTATTCTTAATAGCATTTACTTTCTTTTATCAGTTATCATATAAAGAAGCAGCGTATGCAGTTGTTAGTTTAGATATAAATCCTAGTATACAAATAGAAGTTGATAATAATAAAACAATCCTTAAAGTTGAAGGAATGAATGATGACGGAAAAAATATTAATTTTAAGGAGTTAAAAGGTTTAAATATTAATGAGGGTATACAAAAAATAAAGAATATATTGGTAGAAAAGAATTATCTAAAAGAAAATAGAGATGTTTTGGTTGCATTTGCATTAGTAAATGAGGATGAAAATACAGATTATGAAGAATCAGTTTTTGGAACTATAAAATCTACATTTAAATCTGAAAAGGTTACTTACGTAAAAGGTAAAAAAGAAGATGTTGAAGAAGCAAAGAGTGCAGGAATAAGCTTAGGAAGATATGAAGTTTTACAAGTTGCAGATGAAGATGCAAAAAAGGAAATTGATAAAGCACCAGTAAAAGAAATTACTGAACTTATAAAAGATAAGGAAAATGTAATTCAATGGGGCGATGATGAAGATAGTGAAAAAGTTAAGGTTCCAGGATCTGAGGTAGTTGATAAAGTGGAAAATAATACCGCTAATACAGATAATAATTCAAATAATACTAATGGTTCGAATAACAACAATGATGGAATTAAGAAACCTGTAATTAATGGTGCAGTTGACTCTAGTAGTAACGCGAATACAAATAATAATAATAATAATAATTCAGGTACTCAAAAGCCTGAAGATGATATTATAATAGAAGTACCACCGGAAAATAAGGTGCCAGAAGAAACTGTACCACCTAATAAAGAAGAAACTATTCCAGAAAAGGAACCAGCAAAACCAAGTGGAAATGACAATCCATCTGAGAATGAAGATAATAGTAATGATTCAGGAAATGATAATAAAAACCAAGAAAATGATAAGCTTCCTGTTCAAGGTGAAACTAAATAGTAGAAATTTATAAATAAGTTCAATATTATTATTGGGAAAGAATAATTAATGGACGAATTTGAAATAGGCTGATTTTTAATCAGCCTATTTTTTGGTACAAGTATACATTGAGAAAAATTTATAGTATAATAACCAAAAGATTAAATTATAAGTACAAAGAATTGGGGAGACTTACAATGATGATTGATGAATATTTAAAAAATAGGGTATTGGTTTCTGATGGGGCTATGGGAACATATTATTCAGAAATTAGTGGAAATGATATTTCATACTGTGAATTTGCAAATTTAAATGATAAAAATACAATAAAGAAAATACATTCAAAATATATTGAAGCTGGGGCTAAATTAATAAGAACAAATACTTTTTCTGCTAATATTTATGATTTAAGTGTTACACATAAAGCTCTAAAAGAAATTATACATTCTGGAATAGATATAGCAAAAGAAGCTACTTATAACAAGGATATATTTATAGGTGGAAGTATAGGACCAATAAGGAAAGAAAATAGCTTAGATGAATTTGATGAAGAAATATTAGATGAATATAAATTTATTGTTGATTGCTTTTTAGAAAAAAAGATTGATATTTTTATTTTTGAAACATTTAGTAACTATACATACTTAGATGAAATAAGCAAATATATAAAAGAAAAAAATAATGAAACATTTATATTAACTTCTTTTGCATTTAAGCCAGATGGATTTACAAGAGATGGATTAAGTGTATCAAAAGTATTAAGTTATCTTGAAAATATAAATGAAATTGATGGTTATGGTTTTAATTGTGGATCAGGTCCAAGCCATTTGTGCGAAATAGTAAAAAAATCAGCAATAAATAATAAAATAATAGCAGTATTACCTAATGCAGGATTTCCAGAAATAATTCATGAAAGAACTGTTTATCCTAATAATCCAGTATATTTTGCAAAGAAAGTTTCTGAATTAAAGAATTTTGGTGTATCGATTTTTGGAGGCTGTTGCGGAACAAATCCATCTTATGTAAAGGAACTATCATCATACATATCTGCTAGTAAATTAGGTGATAATATTAAAACAAATGTTGTTATAACTAATGAACATACGATTAAGCTAAAGAAAAATAAATTCAAACAAAATCTGGATGATGGAGAATTTGTAATAGCTATTGAGTTATCTCCTCCTTCAGATACTGAAATTTCTAAGGTTATAGAAGGCGCTAGATTATGTAAAGAAAATAATGTTGACTTAGTTACAGTTCCTGATTCTCCTATGTCAAGAGTTAGAGCAGATTCAGTAATAATGGCATCAAAAATTCAAAGGGAAATAGGAATAGATGCTATGCCTCATATTTGCTGCAGAGATAAGAATACTAATGCAATACGTTCTAGCCTTATTGGATCACATATTGAAAATATAAGGAATGTATTAGCTATAACTGGTGATCCAGTATCAGATGCAAGTAAAGTTCAGACTAAAAGTGTATTTAACTTAAATTCGTTTAAATTAATAGAACTTATAAATGATATGAATACAGAAGTTTTTAAAGAAGATGGTATGTTAATAGGTGGCGCATTAAACTTAAATGTGTTTAATAAAGAAGTTGAGTTTAATCGTATGATGAAAAAAATTGAAAAAGGAGCTGATTTTTTTCTGACTCAGCCAATATATGATGATGAAGCTATAGAATTTTTAAAAGTAATTAAACAAAGAGTTGATGTTAAAATATTAGCAGGGGTTCTTCCAATTGTAAGTTATAGAAATGCAATGTTCTTACATAATGAATTACCAGGTGTAACTATACCAGAAAAGTATATAAATATGTTTTCAGAAGATATGACAAAAGAAGAAGGACAATCTGTAGGAACAGAAATAGCAGTTGACATTGTTAAAAAACTAAAAGAGGTCAGCGATGGACTATATTTTATAGCGCCTTTTCATAGGGTTAGTATGTTAATTGATATTATTAAACAAATAAGAGATTAAACTTATTAAGTAAATAGTATTAATAGATAAAGTTTTGACACAACATATTACTTTAACTATAAATAAAAGTAATATGTTGTGTTACTTTTATTTTATATGATTTTTATTTATTTTTCATTTTTTTGAAAAATAAAATTAAAAATAGCACTAACAAAAATGATTATATATCCAATAAAAGAATATATATCTGGGATCTCATGGAATATTATAAGACCATATATGCCAGATATAATAAGACCTATGTAATCATAAATAGCAATACTTGATGCCGGTGAATTTTTGTAGGCAAGAGTTAGAAAAATTTGTCCAAATGCTATACATAATCCACCAAGAACCATATAGACTAAAGATGATTTATATGAATAACTTTCTACATTGAAAAACATAAAAGGAAAGCTTATAAGAGTTGCTAAAGCAATATTGTAAAAAATTATTGTATATGAATTTTCTTTATTGCCTATGATTCTGATCATAGTAAATGCCATTCCAGCAGAAGCTGCTGAGAATAAACCTATTAATGCTGGAAGAAATTCAAAAGAAAACTTAGGTTTTATAATAAATACAGCACCTATTAATGTAATAAATAAAAATAATATTTGTCTTTTATTTATCTTATCTTTACTTATAAATACTCCAAATATAGTTGCGAAAATAGGACCAAGTTTAGATAACATAGCAGAATCTGATAATATTAAATGTTCTATTGAGTAATATAAGCATATCAATGATGCAGTTCCGCATATTCCTCTAATTATTAAATTTTTTCTATTTTCTTTATTTCCAATAAAAGAAAGTCTGTTTTTAAAAATAATTATTGAAATTACAATAACAGCTGTAATATTTGCAACAAAAGCTTTTTGATATAAGCTGATATTTGTAGATAATTTGCTAAATAAGTTCATAGTAGTAAATAATATTGATGAAATTACTATGAATAATATTGATTTTATCTTATTGTTCAAGTTCAAAATAGTTCTCCTTATAATTATATTTTCTAAAGCTATATTAAGCTTCTCATTAATGCATTTTTTCGAATTTTAAGATTTAAAACTTATCTAATATAATATTGCCAATTTTATAAAAATTTATTTTAGATAAAGCGATTTGATAATATATGATTGAAAATGAATTTTATTGAATATTTATGAATGAAAATGATTGATTTATTTCTAAAAATAGGTTAATATATAAATATAATAAATTTAAATGTTTACATATAAGCTTTATATCTATAAAAATAGAAATGTGGTGATAAAAATATAAGTAAATTTTATTATGTATTATAATTAATTCTTACTAATGAAAAGGAAATTTGAAATTAAAAATTATTTATATAGGGGGAATTATAAAATGAAAATTATAGATTTACTTAAAAGTGATTGTATTAATTTGAATTTAAAAACTGTAAATAAAAATCAATGCATAGATAATTTGGTTGATTTGATGTATAAGACTGGAAACATAAAAGATAAGGAGATTTATAAAAAGTCTATTTTAGAAAGAGAAGCTTTAAGTACTACAGGCATAGGAGATGGGATTGCTATTCCTCATGGAAAAAGCAGCTCAGTAAAACAAGCAACTTTGATTGCAGCAGTATGTAGAGATGGAATAGATTACGATTCTCTTGACGGACAACCATCTAAATTATTTTTTATGATAGCAGTTCCTGAAAATGGTGATAATTTACATTTAGAAGTACTTGCACGATTATCTACTATACTTATGGATAATGATTTTAAGGAAAGTTTAATTAATAGTAGAAGTAATGATGAATTCTTAAGACTTATAGATAAAAAAGAAAAAGAAAAATATGGTCAAGAAAAAAATGAATATAGTAATTCTAATTATAGAATCTTAGCAGTAACAGCATGTCCTACAGGTATAGCTCATACTTATATGGCGGCAGAAGCTCTTGAAGAAAAGGCAAAGGAAAAGGGAATTTCTATTAAGGTAGAAACAAATGGTTCTGGTGGAGCTAAAAATGTTTTAAAAGCTCAGGAAATTAGAAATGCTGAATGTATTATTATTGCAGCAGATAAAAACGTTGATATGGCTAGATTTGATGGCAAAAAAGTTATTAAAACTTCAGTATCAAATGGTATACACAAAGCTTCGAATTTAATAGATGAAGCTATAAATGGAAAGATTAGTGTATATCATCATGATGGACAAGTTAGCTCAGGCGAAGATTCTATGCAAAATGAAAGTATAGGCCATCAAATATACAAGCACCTAATGAATGGTGTATCGCATATGCTTCCATTTGTAATTGGCGGTGGTATATTAATTGCTTTAGCGTTTCTTTTTGATGACTATAGTATAGATCCATCTAATTTTGGTATGAATACACCATTTGCAGCATTTCTAAAGACGGTTGGTGGACAAGCATTTGGATTTATGCTACCTATACTTGCAGGATATATAGCAATGAGTATAGGAGACAGACCAGCTCTTGCTGTTGGATTCGTAGGTGGAGCTCTTGCAAATGCAGGTGGTTCAGGATTCTTAGGAGCTCTTTTAGCAGGATTTGTTGCAGGATATTTAATAGTATTATTAAAAAAGATATTCAATAAATTACCTCAAAGTTTAGAAGGTATAAAGCCTGTATTATTATATCCTTTCTTTGGAATTTTAATTATTGGTGCTATAATCACATTTTTAATAAACCCTCCAGTAGGAGCGTTAAACACAATGCTATCTAATGGATTAAATTCTATGGGAAATACATCAAAGATATTATTAGGTGTAGTTTTAGGCGGAATGATGTCAGTTGATATGGGAGGCCCTGTAAATAAAGCAGCATATGTATTTGGTACTGCATCACTTGCTAGCGGAAACTTTGAAATCATGGCAGCTGTAATGGCAGGAGGAATGGTACCTCCACTTGCAATAGCTTTATGCACAACATTTTTTAAGAATAGATTTACCGAAAAAGAAAGACAATCAGGTCTTACAAATTATATAATGGGATTATCATTTATTTCAGAGGGGGCAATTCCATTTGCAGCATCTGATCCGTTAAGAGTATTACCATCTTGTATTATAGGATCAGCAGTAGCTGGAGGAATGTCTATGTTTTTGGGATGCGCACTTAGAGCACCTCATGGAGGAGTATTTGTAATACCAGTTGTAAGCAATCCATTTGGATATATTTGTGCCATAGTTTGTGGATCTATTATTGGAATGTTTATTTTAGCTATACTAAAAAAACCAATAAATAAATAATTATTTTAAAAGATATTAGATGAATAAACTCCATATTAGCTTGAAATATTTTTAAGTTAATATGGAGTTTTTGTTAATGTTTTGCTTGGACTTATAGAATATAAGCATTATTAATTGAAGTAAATATGCTTAAAGATTATAATCTTTATTATAGGAACATTTTACTAAAGAATGAATGTTAAAGGAGAATAATATATGAAAAAACCTATAAGCAGAATAGCAACAATACATGACTTATGTGGTGTAGGAAAAGCAGCACTTACAAATGTAATTCCTGTTTTATCAATTATGAAAATAGAAGTATGTCCTATTCCAACTATGATTTTAAGTACCCATACTGGTGGATTTGGAAGTCCAGAAATAATAAAATGTGATGGATATATAGAAAAAGCTTTTAATCATTATAAGAGTATAGATATGGACTTTGACGGAATATTCATTGGATATTTAGGGTCACTAGAAAATGTAAAAGCTACATTAAAATTTTTAAAAAGTAATGACATAGATAAGCAATTAGTAATACTAGATCCTATTTTTGGAGATAATGGATCTTATTATAAAAATTTTAATAAAGAATATTCAGATAGCTTAAAGGAATTGATTAAATATTCAAAAGTAATAACTCCTAATTATACTGAAAGCTGTATTTTATGTGATGAAATAATAAAAGAAAGTATAACAAATGACGATATATTAACACTTTCAAGAAAGTTATATAGTTTAGGGTGTAAAGATGTAATAATAACAAGTCTTCCATTAAAAGATAGAAAAAAGATAGGTACATCAATTTATTATGGAAAAGAAGATAGAATTACTTTGATTGAAAATGAAAGAATAGAAAAATCATATCCAGGTACTGGAGATTTGTTTACAGCAGTTCTAAGTGGATATTTAGTAAATAATGTATCTTTGCTTGAAGGTGTAGAACGTGCTTGTGAATTTGTATCTTATTGTATAAATAAAAGTAGTGAATATGATTATCCTACTAAAGAAGGAGTATTGCTTGAATATTGCTTAGAGGAATTATTTAAACACACTCATAAACATTCATAAATAATCAAAATAAAATAAAAGAATGAATGAAATTGAATGAAAATGATTGATTTTTATTTGGATACGAGTTATTATATAGACAAGGAGAGATAAAAATGTTTACAGAAGAAAGACATAATATCATACTTCGAGAATTAAAAATAAAAGGTATGATTTCAGTAAATGATTTAGTAAAGTTACTAAATACATCTGAATCTACTATAAGAAGAGATCTAAATGCTTTAGATAGTGAAGGTCTATTAAAAAAGATTCATGGTGGCGCAACTTTAGTTGGAGAAAAAGCTTCAAGACATGATTATAAGGTAAATGTTAGAAAATCTTTGAACCTAGATGAAAAAAGAAAAATAGCTATTCATGCAGCTTCACTTATTCAAGATGAAGATGTAATTTACATAGACGCAGGAACAACAACAGAACTTATAATAGAATTTATATCAAATACTAATATTACAGCAGTTACTAATGGAATAGTTCATGCAAAAAAGTTACTAGAAAAAAATATAAAAACATTTATCTTAGGTGGAGAAATAAAAGACGTTACTGAAGCAATTATTGGAAGCAATGCAGTTTTGGATCTTAAAAAATATAATTTTTCTAAAGGTTTTTTTGGTGCTAATGGTATAAGCAATGAAAATGGATATACTACACCAGATGTTACTGAAGGAATGGTAAAAGCTGAGGCCTTAAGACGTTGCAAAAAGGCTTATGTATTAGCAGATGAGTCAAAACTAGATCAAGTTAGTTTTGTTACATTTGGAAATATAGAAGATGCAACGCTAATAACAAATAAGTTAAATGGAAATACTAAATATGATACAAATGTAATAGGAGTGATATGAATTGATTAACACAATAACTTTAAATCCATCTTTAGACTATATTGTAAAGGTCGATAACTTTAAAGTTGATGCAGTAAATAGAAGCAATGAAGAACAAATATATCCAGGTGGGAAGGGAATTAATGTTTCAATAGTCCTTAATAATCTAGGTGTAAAAAATACTGCATTAGGATTTATTGCAGGATTTACAGGTGATGAAATACTAAGAAGAATTAAGGACCATGGCGTTGACTGTGATTTTATAAAAGTAAAATCTGGATTATCAAGAATAAATGTTAAGCTTAAGAGCAATGAAGAAACAGAAATAAATGGTTCTGGCCCAAGGATTTCAGAAAGTGATTTAGAATTATTATTTGAAAAAATTAGTCATCTAAAAAAAGGAGATTATCTAGTTTTATCAGGAAGTATACCATCTAGTGTACCGAATGATATATATGAAAGTATAATGAAGAGACTTTTAGATAAAGAAGTAGAATTTGTTGTAGATGCTACTAAAGATTTATTATTAAAGGTATTAAAATATAAACCGTTCTTAATAAAACCAAATCATCATGAACTTGCGGAATTATTTAATGTAACATTAAATGATGATAACGACATAATAAAATATGGTAAAAGACTTCAAGAAATGGGAGCAAAGAATGTTATTATTTCTATGGCTGGTGACGGTGCAATATTAATACCTGAGAATGGTGATCCTATAAAAAGAGAGGTACCAAAAGGAATACTTAAAAACTCAGTAGGTGCCGGAGATTCAATGGTTGCTGGATTTATTTCTGGTTACTTAAAAAATAATGATATAAATGAAGCCTTTAAAATGGGAATAGCAACAGGTAGTGCAAGTGCTTTTTCAGAAGAATTAGCAACTAAAGATGAAGTTATAAATTTATTAGAGCAAATGAATTAAAAATATAATTTTTATTACTTATAAAATTATATTGAATAATCACAACAATTAATATATACATAGTATTTTTTTTATAATATAAATTATACAAAAGATAGTACCAATAGAGGAGGAAACTTAAGATGAGGATAGTAGACTTACTACATAAAGAAGGAATTAATCTAAATATTAATCCTTCAGATAAATCAGAATGCATAAATGAACTTATAGATTTAATGGATAAGACAGGAAATCTAAATAATAAAGAAGAATATAGAAAAGCAATTCTTGCAAGAGAAGATTTAAGTACTACAGGGATTGGTGACGGTATAGCAATACCACATGGAAAAACAAGCGCAGTAAAGAGAGCATCTTTAGCAGCTGCTGTATGTAAACAAGGAGTTGATTATGATTCATTAGATGGAATGCCAGCTCATCTTATATTTATGATTGCGGTTCCAGATAATAATGATAATTTACATTTAGAAGTACTTGCTAGATTGTCTACAATACTTATGGATGAAGGTTTTAGAAAATCTTTAATAGATTGTACTGACAAAGAGGAGTTCTTAAAGTTAATAGACGAAAAGGAATCAGAAAAATTTCCAGATGAAGTAGAAAATAAGGGTGAAGCTGCATTATCAAGTACTAATGATGGAAGGTATAAAGTGTTAGCAGTAACTGCTTGCCCAACTGGTATAGCTCATACTTATATGGCGGCAGAGAGCCTTGAAAATAAAGCTAAGGAAATGGGAATATCAATTAAAGTTGAAACAAATGGTTCTGGAGGAGCTAAAAACGTTTTAACTAAGGAAGATATTGAAAATGCAGAATGTATTATAGTTGCAGCAGATAAAAATGTAGAAATGGCTAGGTTTAATGGGAAAAAGGTTATAAAAACTAAAGTTGCAGATGGAATACATAAGGCAACAGAATTATTAGAAAGAGCGAGCAACGGAAATGCACCAGTATATCATCATGAAAGTGATAGTTCTGATTCAGATGAAGAGGTTTATGGCGAAGGAATAGGAAGAAAATTATATAAACATTTAATGAATGGTGTATCACATATGCTTCCATTTGTAATAGGCGGTGGAATTCTTATAGCATTAGCATTTCTTCTTGATGACTATTCTATAGACCCATCAAACTTTGGAATGAATACTCCAGTTGCAGCATTCTTAAAAACTGTAGGTGGATTGGCCTTTAACTTTATGCTTCCAATACTTGCAGGATACATAGCTATGAGTATTGCAGATAGACCAGGTCTTGCAGTAGGTTTCGTTGGTGGTGCATTAGCTAGTAGCGGAACAACTTTTAATAGTGCATTTGATAGCAGTATTGTCCCAATTAGTGGAGGATTTTTAGGTGCATTGTTTGCAGGGTTTGTAGCAGGTTATTTAGTACTTGGGCTTAAAAAATTATTCAGCTATTTACCTGATGCATTAGAAGGTTTAAAGCCAACATTACTATATCCATTCCTTGGAATAGGCTTAATTGGGCTTATAATGGTAATTGTTAATCCATTTTTCGGTGCAATTAATGAAGGGATTACATATTTCTTAAATTCTATGGGTGGCACAAGTAGAGTATTACTTGGTATAGTAGTTGCAGCAATGATGGCAATTGATATGGGTGGTCCATTTAACAAAGCAGCATATGTATTTGGTACTGCTTCTCTAGCAAGTGGAAACTATGAAGTAATGGCAGCTGTAATGGCAGGCGGTATGGTTCCACCACTTGCAATAGCACTAGCTACATCATTTTTTGGCAATAGATTTAATGAAAACGAAAGAAAATCAGGTATAACAAATTATATAATGGGATTATCATTTATAACAGAAGGTGCAATACCATATGCTGCAGCAGATCCATTAAGAGTAATACCAGCTTGTGTAATAGGTTCAGGTGTTGCAGGAGCAATATCAATGATATTTAACTGTACATTAATGGCACCTCATGGCGGAATATTTGTTGTTCCTGTTATAGGAAATCCATTATTCTACTTATTAGCGGTTGCAGCAGGTTCCGTAGTTGGTATGTTAATGCTTGCAGTATTAAAGAAGCCAATAAAGAAATAAAAAATAATAATTCAATTTTAATATATATCATTTAGTATAAAAAGAAGTCTAATTTTATAAAGTTAGGCTTCTTTTTATTACTAAATGAAGCATATTAAAATAATAAATAATATTTTTATAATAAAATGATATCAAATAATAGGATAACATGCCGAAAGACTTATAAATTGGAGGTGCGAATATAAAAATATAATAAAAAATAATGCAGATTAAAACAAATATATAAGAAAATTAGTATAAATAATAAATATTATGTAAAGTAAAGTAGAATAAAAACAAAAAAACAAAGTACAGATACAATTAAAAAATAGTAAGAATACAAAAAATAAATTTATAAGCAAATACATAACAAAAAATATTTCTGCCAATAATAAAATTATGTATGAAGAAAGTATTCTACAAAATTAAGTGAAAAAGAGGGAAAATATATGAGAAAGACAAAAACAATGGATGGAAATACAGCTGCATCATATGTATCTTATGCATTTTCAGAAGTTGCAGCCATATTTCCAATAACACCATCATCTCCAATGGCAGAACATGTTGATGAATGGAGTGCAAGCGGTAAAAAAAATATTTTTGGATATCCATTAAAAGTTGTTGAAATGCAATCAGAAGGAGGTGCTGCTGGAGCACTTCATGGTTCACTCCAATCTGGTGCTTTAACAACAACTTATACATCATCACAAGGGTTACTACTAATGCTACCTAATATGTATAAAATAGCAGGAGAATTACTTCCGTGTGTTATAAATGTTGCAGCAAGAGCAATAGCCACATCTTCGCTTAGCATATTTGGTGATCACCAAGATGTAATGTCTGCTAGAGAAACAGGTTTTGCTATGTTATGTAGCAGCTCAGTACAAGAAGTAATGGATCTTTCACCAGTATCATATTTAGCAACATTAAAATCTAGAATTCCATTTATAAATTTTTTTGATGGATTTAGAACATCACATGAAATACAAAAAATCGAAGTGATTGAAGAAGATGAACTTAAAGGACTAGTAGATTATAAGTATATAGATGATTTTAGAAAAAGATCATTAAATCCAGATCATCCTGTAACGCGGGGAACAGCACAAAATCCAGATATTTATTTTCAAACTAGAGAAGCTGTAAATAAATATTATGAAGATGTTCCTGAAATTGTTGAAGAATATATGAGTAAAATTACAAAGCTTACAGGAAGGGAATATCATTGCTTCAACTATTATGGGGCACATGATGCAGATAGAATTATAGTTTCTATGGGATCCGTAAATGATGTTATTGAAGAAACAATTGATTATTTAAATGAAAACAAACAAAAAGTAGGGCTTATAAAGGTCAGACTATACAGACCTTTTGATACAAAGAAATTATTAAGTTGTATTCCAGAAACTGCAACCAAAATAGCTGTACTAGATAGAACAAAAGAACCTGGTTCAAGTGGTGAACCTTTATACTTAGATGTTCTTCAAGCAGTATATAAACAAAATAGAAATATAAAAGTGGTTGGTGGGAGATTTGGTCTTGGTTCAAAAGATCCAACTCCAAAACATATTGCAGCAATATATGATAATTTGGCTTTAGATGAGCCTAAAAATAACTTTACAATAGGAATAATAGATGATGTTACAAGTTTATCATTAGCTCCTTTAAATATTGATGTAAAAATAGAAGGATTAACATCATGCAAATTCTGGGGACTTGGATCTGATGGAACTGTTGGAGCAAATAAAAGTGCAATTAAAATAATTGGAGATCATACAGAAATGTATGCCCAAGGATATTTTGACTATGATTCAAAAAAATCAGGTGGTATAACAGTTTCATATTTAAGATTTGGCAAAGATCCAATAAAATCACATTACTTAATAGATAGTGCAGATTTTATAGCATGTCATAATCAATCATATGTATATAAATATAATGTTTTAGATGGGTTAAAAGAGAATGGAAAATTTTTATTAAATACTTTTTGGAATAAAGAAGAATTAAATGAAAGACTTCCAGCTAAGATGAAGAGATACATAGCAGAAAACAACATTGAATTCTATACGATAGATGCAGTTAAAATTGCAAGAGAAATAGGACTCGGCGGAAGAATTAATATGGTTATGCAGACTGCGTTCTTTAAAATAACTAACATAATTCCAATTGAAGATGCTATAAAATATTTAAAAGATGCAGTAGTAACATCATATAGTAAAAAAGGTGAAAACATTGTTAGAATGAATCATGATGCTATAGATACTGCATTAAGCAGCATACAAAAAATATCTGTACCTAATGAATGGAATAATGCTATTGATGAAAAATTAAAAGTTAAAGATGATTATCCAGAGTTTATTAAAGAAATCGTAAAACCAATGACTAAACTTGAAGGCAATAATATACCAATTTCAACATTTATAAAAAATAATATGCAAGATGGTACATTTATGCATGGAACTACATCTTATGAAAAGCGTGGAATAGCAGTTAATGTTCCAGAATGGATACCAGAAAACTGTATTCAATGTAATCAATGTGCATTTGTATGTCCACATTCTACCATAAGAGCATTTTTATTAAATAATGATGAATTAGAAAAAGCTCCAGAAGGTTTTAAGCATATAGCACCTAAAGGTATAAAATCTGAAGAAAATCTTCATTATACAATAGGTGTAAGTCCTCTTGATTGCACTGGTTGTGGTAATTGTGCCCTTGTATGTCCTGCACCAGGAAAAGCACTTATAATGAAATCACAAGATAGTCAACATAATCAAATAGAGCCTTGGAATTATGCTGTAGAAAAAGTGACAAAGAAAAATCCAATGAATAAGTTCACGCTTAAAGGAAGCCAATTTGAAAGACCACTTCTTGAATACAATGGTGCATGTGCAGGATGTGGAGAAACACCATATGCTAAACTCGTAACCCAATTATTTGGTGATAGAATGATGATAGCAAATGCAACTGGATGTTCATCTATATGGGCGGCTAGTACACCTGCATCAGCATATACAGTAAATAAAAATGGTCATGGACCAGCATGGGCGAATTCTCTTTTTGAAGATAATGCTGAATTTGGATATGGAATGTACTTAGGAGTAAAAGCAATACGTGAAAGACTAGCTAATAATGTTAAAATGGCATTAGATAATGATATTGATGATGAGGTTAAAGAAGTATTAAAAGAATGGCTAGATAATAAAGATGTAGGAGACAGCTCAAGAGAAAGAGCGCAAAAAGTGATTAATATTCTTGAAAATTATGATAATGAATTTTCAAAAATAATACTTCAAGATAAAGAATTCTTAGTTAAAAGATCACAATGGATATTTGGAGGAGACGGTTGGGCATATGATATTGGATATGGTGGACTTGATCATGTATTAGCTTCTGGCGAAAACATAAACGTTCTTGTATTTGATACTGAAATATATTCGAATACAGGAGGTCAATCTTCAAAAGCAACACCTCTTTCTGCAATAGCGAAATTTGCTGCAAGTGGTAAACGCACTAAGAAAAAAGATTTAGGCCTTATGGCAATGACTTATGGATATGTTTATGTAGCACAAGTATCAATGGGAGCTGATAAGAATCAAACACTTAAGGCTATAACAGAAGCAGAAAAATATGATGGACCATCACTTATAATTGCATATTCTACATGTATAAGTCATGGTATAAAAATAGGAATGGCTAATACTCCGGATGAAGAAAAGAAAGCAGTTGAATGTGGGTATTGGCATCTATATAGATATAATCCTGAATTAAAAGAAAGTGATAAAAATCCATTTATCTTAGATTCAAAAGCACCAAAAGGTGATTTTAGAGAATTCTTAATGGGTGAAATAAGATATTCATCTCTTGCAAAAGCTTATCCAGAAAAAGCAGATGAATTATTTGCTTTAACAGAAAAATATGCTAACGACAGATACAGGACATATAAAAGATTATCTGATGAGTTTAACCTATAATCTATAATGCAAGAGTGTTTTTATTAAAATTTGATTAAATTCATTTTAAATTTGTTTTATTTATAATATCTGTAAGTTATAATAATATGGACATTTAATTTAAGTTTAAGTATATAATCAATAGTTATATACTAAATCTGTATAAACTTGGAGGCATATATTTATGAAAAAAATACTAGTTGCATTATTAATAAGTACACTTTCAATTACAACTCTTGTAGCGTGTGGAAATAAAGAAAGCTCAAATAATAATAGTACACAAAGTTCACAAAATCAAGAATCATCGGAAAATATAACAATAAAATCTGAATCAACACAATCACTTATTAGTACTTTAGCGGATTTAATGGGAAAAGAAGATAAAGAAGTTATTGAAAAGCTTGGTGAAGGTATACCAGTTTCTGATCCGGTTTTATCACGTCAATATGAGACTAATGTTTTGGATGAAAATAATAAAGTATATGTTAATTTAGATTCAGGAAAAGTTTACGATATATCAATTCTTTTAAATAATAATAATTTTGAAGAATATGAAAAGCAACTTACAGAAATATTTGGAGAAAAATCATCAGAAGAGGAAAATACTTTAGATTCTGAAGGTAACGGAAGAAGAGCAACAATATGGAATTTAGAAAATGGAAGTAAATTATCTTTAATTCAAGTTAATAAAACATTTTCTATAAATATTAAATAATATTTTAAAATACTCATCAGTCTTGTTGGACTTAGATGAGTATTTTTTTATTAATAATATTTATTTGCATAAAATAGACAATTAAAAAAATGCAATTTTTTATTATTAATTATAAATAGTACTTTAAAAAAATTTAAAATGGTATATAATTATTTTTGAACGGATAATGATAATTATTATTGTTTAATATAAATTAAGAGGTGATAAAATGAGAAAAATGAAAACGATGGATGGTAATACAGCAGCTGCTTATATATCATATGCTTTTACTGAAGTCGCTGCAATTTATCCAATTACACCATCATCACCAATGGCAGAGCATGTTGATGAATGGGTAGCACAAAAAAAGAAAAATGTCTTTGGACAGCCAGTAAAAGTTGTTGAGATGCAATCAGAGGCAGGCGCAGCTGGAGCTGTACATGGTTCTTTGCAAGCTGGTGTATTAACTACCACATATACTGCATCACAAGGATTATTACTTATGGTACCTAATATGTATAAAATGGCAGGAGAAAGACTTCCAGGAGTAATTCATGTTGCAGCAAGGTCAATTGCTACATCATCGCTTAGCATATTTGGAGATCATCAAGATGTTATGGCAGCAAGAGCAACCGGTTATGCTATTTTAGGGGAAAGTTCAGTTCAAGAAATTATGGATTTATCTGCAGTAGCTCATTTAGCAGCTCTAAAATGCAGAATACCATTTATTAATTTCTTTGATGGATTTAGAACTTCTCATGAAATTCAAAAAATAGAAGTTTTAGAGTATGATGAGCTTAAAGAAATGCTCGATAAAGAAGCTCTTGAAAACTTTAGAAATAATTCATTAAATCCTAATAATCCTGTAACAAAAGGTACAGCACAAAATTCAGATACTTATTTCCAAACTAGGGAGGCAGTAAATTCAGCATACGATAATATACCAGATGTAGTTGAAGATTATATGACTCAAATAACAAAATTGACAGGAAGAGAATATCATTGTTTTGATTATTATGGACATGAAGAAGCAGACAGGGTAATAATTGCAATGGGATCTGCATGTGATGTTGTTGAAGAAACTGTAGACTATTTAAATAATAATGGTCAAAAAGTAGGCCTAATAAAAGTAAGATTATTTAGACCATTTGCAATAGAAAAATTCTTAAAAGTAATTCCAGAAAGCGTAAAAAAAATAGCTGTTTTGGATAGAACTAAAGAACCAGGATCAATTGGAGAACCATTATACTTAGATGTTGTTCGTGCAATTATGGAAGAAGGAAGAGCTATAAAAGTTGTAGGAGGAAGATTTGGATTAGGTTCAAAAGATCCAACACCTTCACATATTGCAGGAGTATTTGAAAATTTAAATGCTGAAAAGCCTAAAAATAACTTTACAATAGGTATTTTAGATGATGTAACCAATACATCGCTTGCACCAATAGAAATAGATGCAAGTAAAGAGGGTACTACATCTTGTAAGTTCTGGGGACTTGGATCTGATGGAACTGTTGGAGCAAATAAGAGTGCAATAAAAATCATTGGAGATCATACAGATATGTATGCACAAGGATATTTTTCATATGATTCTAAAAAGTCTGGAGGTATAACTGTTTCACATTTAAGATTTGGAAAGAGTGAAATTAAATCACCATACTTAGTTGAGAAAGCAGATTTTATAGCATGTCACAATCAAGCATATGTTTATAAATATAATGTTTTGGAAGGGCTGAAAAAGAATGGTAAATTCTTATTAAATACTATTTGGTCAGAAGAAGAATTAGATAAAAAACTTCCAGCAGAAATGAAGAAGTTCATAGCAGAAAACAATATTGAATTCTATACTTTAAATGCTGTCAAAATAGCACAAGAAATAGGACTTGGTGGACGAATTAATATGATAATGCAATCTGCATTTTTTAAGATTGCAAATATTATTCCAATTGAAGATGCAGTTAAATATTTAAAAGAAGCTGTAGTCACTTCATATGGCAGAAAAGGTGAAAAAGTTGTAAATATGAACCATGCAGCAATAGATCGTGGATTAGACTCTATTGTTAAAATAACAGTTACAGATTCATGGAAAAATTCCAAAGATGAAAATGTAGAAGAAACAAAAGCTGTTCCTGAGTTTATTAAAGATATAGTTGTACCGATAAATAGACAAGAAGGAGATAAGATTCCTGTTTCTACATTTATAAAACATAATATGGATGATGGAACATTTATGCATGGTACTTCAGCTTATGAAAAACGTGGAATAGCAGTTAACGTTCCAGAATGGGATAAAGATAAGTGTATTCAATGTAATCAATGTTCATTTGTATGTCCACATGCTGCAATAAGACCATTCTTATTAAATGAAAAAGAAACTAAAAATGCACCAGCGAATTTCAAGATAGTTCCTGCAAAAGGCTTAAAAATTGAAGATCCTTTATCATATACAATTGGAGTTACTCCTCTTGATTGTACTGGCTGTGGAAACTGTGCTGAGGTTTGTCCAGCACCTGGTAAGGCTTTATTTATGAAACCACAGGAAACTCAAAAAGATCAAATCGAAGCTTGGAACTATGCTGTTGAAAATGTTGAAAATAAAAATCCTATGGATAAAAATACAGTAAAAGGCAGCCAATTTGAACAGCCTCTTCTTGAATACAGTGGAGCATGTGCGGGTTGTGGAGAAACACCATATGCAAAGCTTGTTACTCAATTATTTGGTGATAGAATGATGATAGCAAATGCAACTGGATGTTCATCAATATGGGCAGCATCTGCACCGTCTAGTGCATATACTAAAAATGCAGAAGGTCATGGACCAGCATGGGCAAATTCATTATTTGAAGATAATGCTGAATTTGGTCTTGGAATGCATATTGGAGCTCAGGCTGTAAGAGATAGAATTGCGGAAAATATTAAAGATTTATTAAAGTGCAAAATTTCAGAATATGCAAAACTTGTACTTACCGATTGGCTTGAACATAAGGACATATCTGATGCTACAAGAGATAGATCAGAAAGAGTTATTAGTATTTTAGAAAACGAGAATGCTGAAGATAAAGATACTAAAGAGTTAATAGGATTAATATTAGATGATAAAGAATTCTTAATTAAAAGATCACAATGGATATTTGGAGGCGATGGATGGGCATATGATATAGGTTATGGCGGACTTGATCATGTACTAGCATCAGGTGAGAATGTAAATATTCTTGTATTTGATACTGAAATATATTCAAATACTGGTGGTCAATCTTCAAAATCAACACCTGCAGCTGCAATTGCTAAGTTTGCTGCAACTGGTAAAAAAGTTAAAAAGAAAGACCTTGGAATGATGGCCATGAGCTATGGATATGTTTATGTTGCTCAAATATCTATGGGAGCAAATAAAAATCAAGCTCTTAAGGCAATAGCTGAAGCAGAAAACTATAATGGTCCATCACTGATAATAGCTTATGCTCCATGTATAAGTCATGGAATTAAGCTTGGTATGAAGAGTAGCCAGGATGTAGAAAAAATGGTTGTTGACTGTGGATATTGGCATCTTTATAGACATAATCCTTTATTAAAAGAACAAGGTAAAAATCCATTTATATTAGATTCTAAGGAACCAAATGGTAAGTTTAGAGAATATCTAATGAGTGAAGTGAGATATGCTTCTCTTGCTAAAACATTCCCTGAACAAGCTGAGGAACTGTTTGCTTTAACTGAAGAAAATGCAATGGAAAGATTAGAAAACTATAAAAGACTTGCTAAAAATGAATAAATATATTATTAATAAAAGGTGTCGATAATATCGGCACCTTTTATTATTTAAAACATATTAGCTGTATCTAATAAAATAATATCTATAAATAAGTAATTTTTTTTATACCTATCTTATATTTATATATTATAAAATAAAATTTAGGAGTTAAGAAATGAAAAAATTTGAAAAAGTGAATCTAACGTATTCATTCAATGCATTAGAACCATATATTGATGAAGAAACTGTTAGAATACATTATACTAAGCATCTTCAAGCGTATGTTGATAATTTAAATGCAGCGCTTAAGGGATACGAAAAATTTGTAGATAAGAAATCAATTGAATATATTTTATCAAATGTTAGTAGTATTCCAAAAGCAATACGTCAAACTGTAATTAACCAAGGTGGAGGTGTATCAAATCATAATTTATATTTTTCTATACTTTCACCTAATCCTAAACATAAACCAGAAGGTAAACTTCTAAAAGAAATATTAAATACCTTTGGAAGTTTTAATAACCTTAAGAAAGAACTAAACACTGCTTCACTTAATCAATTTGGTTCAGGATATGGATGGTTAGTAAAAACAAAGAGAAATAAATTAAAGATAATTAATACATCTAATCAAGATTCACCATATTCATTAGGTTATATACCTTTATTAACCATTGATGTTTGGGAACATGCATACTATTTGAAATATAAGAATTTAAGAAAAGATTATATTGAAAATATATGGAATATTATAGATTTTGAAATAATAGAATCATTGTATGAATGTTAGCTAAAATTATACATTGTATAATTTTATTAAAAATAGTTTGATTATCAAAGAAAAAAACAAGTGTTTTGATAATCGAACTATTTATTTATTGAAAAAATCATAAATAATCTACATTTATATTTATTATGTATATTTATTGTGATAAAATGTGTGAGAAAAAATAACTAAGGAAAAAATTAATAATGTGAGGGATATTTATACAATGAATAAAATTAAATTAACTTCTATGATAACTTTAGCTACATCATTAATTTCAATGACATCAGTAGCAAGTGCAAGCACAAGATTAGAAACTTTAGATGGAACTTTTGAAAGTGTTCAGGCCTTTTCAAATGGTACATATATATATGAAGGTAGTAAAAATGATGAGCAAGATTATGAAACCTATTATTTTACAGGAAAAAATGATGTACTAATTGAAGATGTTAGTGGAACAGGATCTAAATACGGAATGTTCTATATAGACTTTAATGATGATGAAAAATTATTTAATTTAACTACAGGAAAATTAGAAGATGATGATTCAGAAGAAAAACTATTTCAAATAGAAAATAATTTTAGAAGAAAAGTTTTAAAAAAAGCTGATAGATATAAAGATGTTGAAGAAATGGAATTAATAGCGAAAATAGGTCATGATATTTTTGGAGAAGTTATATATGAATATAAATTAATAAATTCTGATGAAACTTTCTATATAGTATACATAAGTGAAAGCGGTAAATACATTGATGTGTCTGAAAATCTAAATATAATTCATTATACTAAAGATACAGATGGAAATACTAAAAAAGTAAAACTTGATGATTATGATGATTTAACTAAAGAAGGATATATAATACAAAATGAAAAGACATTACTTGCTGATAATGAATATATATATAGAATATTTACATTAATAAATGAAGAGGATTCAAATGATTCTACTATGTATGCTCAAAAAATAAGTAAAGATCAAGGAAAAACAAAAAATGGAGCATATATTCCTAAAAGCATAACCACATATGAAATGAGAGATCTAGCTACTGATTTATTTAAGATAATGGCATCAGAAGGAACAAGTTTAAATGATCTTATAAACGAAGGAAGACTTACAGCAAGAATGTTAAAAAATTCTTTATATTTAATTATTCCAAAAGAAAATTCATTAACTATAAAGAAATATGATTTAAAAACTGTAAGAGAAAATGGACAATCTAAAAAAATACTTAAATTAGATGAAGATTTTGATAATGTTGAAGATATAGAAATTAAAGCATACTCAATTGATGTTCTTGGTAACGTATGGATATTAAATAAAGGAAAAATATCAAAGCTTGTTGGTGATGAATTTGTTACAATGTATAATACTGATGGTTCTATGAATCAACTTTCAGTATTTAATGATACAAGTTTAGTTGCTTGGAATACTGAAAATGAAATATATTCAACAATTGCTCCTAAACTACCAGAGCAATCTTCAGATGAGAAAATTGAAAATGAAGAAACTGATAAAGGAGAATCTACTTTACAAGGCTGGATAAAAAATTTTGATAATACTTGGAGTTTTTATAAAGAAGACAGTACAAAAGCCATTGGATGGTTAAAAGACAAAAATGCCTGGTATTACTTAAATAATGAAGGTATTATGCAAACAGGTTGGGTTAAGGATAATTATAAATGGTATTATTTAAATAATTCAGGAGTTATGCAAACTGGTTGGTTAAATTTAGAAGGTGACTGGTACTATTTAAATAATTCTGGTGACATGAAAACTGGATGGTTAAAAGATACTGATGGTAGATGGTATTACCTATATGAAAATGGAAGTATGGCTAAAAACACTGTAATTGATGGCTATGTTCTTGGTAGCAATGGAGCTTGGATTAGATAAATTAAAATACATAAATAAATTTATATTCTGGTTATGTAACACAATCCCCTTTCTTACATATATTATTAATATAAAAAGAAAGGGGATTGTTATTATGTCAAATTTTAATTTGGATAGGAATAGTTTCGGAGATGATACTTCAAACGGTAGAAATAGAAGAAATAGACGTAATAGAAGGAATAGACGTAATTCTACTTGCACTGAAGACGATACTACAAGCTGTACTAGCACTACTACTTGCACTGAAGATGATACTACAAGCTGCACTAGCACTACTACTACTTGTACAGATGATACTTCAAAGGGTAGAAATAGAAGAAATAGACGTAATAGAAGAAATAGGCGCAATGCTACTTGCACTGAAGATAATAATTGTGAAAGAAGAATACGTTCAGCTTTTTGTAGAGGTTTAAGAGAAGGTAGAAATGAAGGCAGAAGAGACGGATTTTGCGAAGGAAGAGAAGCAGGATTCAGAGACGGAAGAAGAGAAGGTAGAAGAGAAGGATTTTGCGAGGGACTAAGACAGGGGAGAAGAGAACGTAGAAGAAATTCAGATTGCAGACGTTAATAATAATTAATCTAAGTAAATTTGTTTAGTCGTAAGATATTATAATATAAGGGCTTAATAGATATGAGGTATCTTTTAAGCTCTTTACTCAATTATTATTTATTAAACCAAAAGAATGTGATATAATCAAGTTTTAAACAACATTTATTTAGAAAATAATGGAGGTATTTATGTTTGATATACATATTTTTGATAATATGACTTTAGAAGAAAAGCTAAAAAATATGATTATTATGCTGGAAGGATTAATTCAAGATAATAATGAATCAGATTTATCAAAGCTTTGTAATGCTTGTGCGCTAATAAATGCAATTGTTTCTAGAAATAACTGGTGTGGATTTTATCTTCTAAAAAATGATAAATTAACACTTGGACCATTTCAAGGTATGCCAGCTTGTACAGAAATAAAAATAGGTAGTGGAGTGTGTGGAAAAGCTGCATTTAAAAAAGAAACAATAATAGTAGAAGATGTACATAAATTTGAAGGGCACATAGCATGCGATGCTAAATCAAACTCTGAAATAGTTATTCCAATAGTTAAGAATGATAAATTATATGGTGTATTAGATTTAGATAGTGAGGAATTTGGGAGATTTACCCAAATTGAGAAATTGTACTTAGAAAAAACTGTAGAGATAATAATTAAATATGTTAATTTTAATAATGTTTAAATATAATTATTAGTAATAAAAAATCGTATTAGAAAAAATCTTTAAAATTTCTAATACGATTTTTTATAATCATTATTAATAGTTAATGAATACAATATAATATAAAATTGTTACTTTATGCTTGACATTATCAAGGAAAATTCGTAAATATTAATTATTTCATAACTCATAGAAATCATAATAAAAGACAAAATAATCATAAGTAAAAGTAGTAATGTGAGGTATTGCATATGAATAATAACTACAATAACTTAAAAAATGTTTTAGAAAGCATGCCTATGGCATTATATGTGAAAAATTTAGAAAACAAAATTATATATGTTAATAAGGTGTTTTTTAAAACATTTAATCTAACTTATAATGAAGTTTTCTATAAAAATGAAAAGGCTATACTAAGTCTCTTAAATATTAATTTAAATATAGATAATGATATAGAAATTATACGAGAAAAGAAAACCGTATGTTGTGAAAGAACTATTAATAAAAATGAAAATCAAAAAACTTACCAAGTATATAAATCACCAATATTTAATAACAAAAACGAAGTAATATCAATAATGACACTATACAATGATATAACATGTATTAAAAATAGAGAAGATAAACTTGAGAAATTAGCTTATAGAGATTATTTAACAAATTTATTAAATCTAAGAGGATTAATCAAATATATTTCCTCTAAATCAAATAATCCAAATAAAGAAATTACGTTGTTATTTATTGATTTAGATAATTTTAAGAAATTGAATGATACTTTTGGCCATAAATATGGAGATAAGGCTCTTAAAATAATAGCTAAAAGATTAAGTGAATTTTCTGGGAATAATGTTGCAAGAATTGGAGGAGATGAATTTATAATTATCTATGAAAATATAGGTTATAATGAACTAATGAATAATGTTTCGAAAATATTATCATTATTACGGTTAAAATTAGAAAAGAATAATGAAGAAGTCTTTATTTCAGGAAGTATAGGAGTCGTAACAGAATGTTGTAATAATCTAGATTATGATAAATTAATTGCTAAAGGAGACATTTGTCTGTATAAAGCAAAAGTAAATGGAAAAAATCAAGTTGTATTTGATGATGAAGATTTTAAAATATGAATGTAAATTATACCTGCATAATTATTATTATAAATTTATAATTATGCAGATATTATAGACAAATAGTGTTCTATATAGTATAATTATACCTAAATTATACTATATATTATAAGGGGGACTATAAAATGGCAATAAACTTAAAAGGCAGAAGCTTTCTAAAGCTTTTAGATTATACACCAAGTGAAATACGATATTTAATAGATTTAGCTAAGGATTTGAAGAGTCTTAAAAGAGCTGGAATACCACATGACAGATTAAGAGGAAAAAACATAGCACTATTATTTGAAAAGACTTCAACTAGAACAAGATGCGCATTTGAAGTGGCTGGAATGGATCTAGGACTTGGTGTTACATATTTAGATGCTGCTGGATCGCAAATGGGAAAAAAAGAAAGTATAGCTGATACTGCAAGAGTTCTTGGAAGAATGTATGATGGAATAGAATATAGAGGATTTGGACAAGAAATAGTAGAGGAGCTATCTAAATATGCAGGAGTACCAGTGTGGAATGGTTTAACTGATGAATTTCATCCAACTCAAATGATAGCAGACTTGCTTACAATAGAAGAAAAGCTTGGAAAACTAAAAGGTGTAAACTTTGTATATATGGGAGATGCACGTTTTAATATGGGTAATTCTTTAATGGTTGCATGTAGTAAGATGGGCATGAACTTTATAGCTTGTGCTCCAAAAGAATTTTTCCCAGCAGAAAGTTTAGTAAATGAATGTTTAGGAATAGCAAAGGAAACAGGTGCTACTATTACATTAAGTGAGGATGTTAAACAAAGTACTAAAAATGCAGATGTTATATATACAGATATATGGGTATCTATGGGCGAGCCTGAAGAAGTATGGGATGAAAGAATTAATAAACTTTTACCATATCAAGTTAATTGTGAAGTTATGAATAATGCAAAAGATGAAACAATATTCATGCATTGCCTGCCATCATATCATGATTTAAAAACAACTATTGGAAAAAAGGTTTGTGAAAAATATGGATTAACTGCACTTGAAGTTACAGATGAAGTTTTCCAAGGAAAACAATCTGTAGTATTTGATGAAGCTGAAAATCGTATGCATTCTATAAAAGCTATAATTCTTGCAACATTAGGTAATTAAGATTAAATTTAAAATATAACTATATGTACATTTAATAAATAACGGACGTACTGAGTTTAGTGAAAAGCAAAGAAATCTAACATATCATATATTGGATTTTGGTTGTTATCCACTAAGCTCAGTACGTCCTTTATCTATGTTGGATGATATTCAATATTATTAATATTATATATTATTAACCCTGAGACATTTGATTTTTAACTGTTTCAATTTCTTGTGGTGTAGCTGGAGCTGCTGGTATATAATAGCCTTTTTCTTTTGCTTTTTTAAACCAGTTATATTGACGAACTTCGTCTCCATTTCTCATACCTTGAATAGTTTGACGTAAGCTTTCATTTTCACATTGAGCGATTATTCCGCCATAACTTGCTAAGCTAGAATTTAGACCTGCAAGATAATCACTTACCATTTCTTTTTCGTTCATATGAAAACCCTCCCTTTATTGTAAGAATCCCATAAGGGTTTCTTTAGAGTTTTTTGCTGCTAAAGCATCTTTTTTTAGCATATCAACGATTTGTGGGTCAGTACATTGACTTGCATAAAAATTAAGCTTTTTTTCAATTGTACAATGTGCACCAATTAAATGACGTAAATTTTGTAATTCTAATGCATTTAAATTTGCCATTTTATAGCCTCCTATAACTTCAAATTCAATAATAGTATGTTCTATTTACAATAAACTATTCTATGAAATTTGAAGTTAATAGAAGTAAATTTATTCATTTTTTAAAAGTCTTTCAATTTCATCTTCATGAAGTGTCTCTTTTTCTAATAAGTTTAAAGCTATTTTATTTAAAAGTGTTTTATTATCATTAAGCAAAGATAAAGTTTCATCATAAAGAATATCAATAAATTCTTTACATTCTTCAATTACAAGGTTTCCGTAGCTGCTATACAGCGAACCTACACTTGATAATTTTACAAGTCCTAGGATTTCGCCCATTCCATATTCAGTAATCATTTTTAATGCAATATCCGTTGAGTGAGATATGTCATTTTCAGCTCCAGTGGAAATTTTAGATTTTCCAAAAGTAATTTCTTCTGCAGCTCTCCCTGCAAGTAAAACTTTAATTTTATTTCTCAAATAATCAGCTCTATGATAATTATTATCCTCTGGAATTGTAAGAGTATATCCACCAGCACCTTTAGTTGTTGGAATTATTGTGATTTTAGATATTTTATCTTTTGGAAGAAGGAGCATTGAAACGAGTCCATGACCAGCTTCATGATATGAAGTAAGGACTTTATCTTCATATTTTAAATGTTCTCTTTCTTTTTTTTCATAACCAGCTAATATAATTGAATAAGCTAAATCAAAGTGTCTACGTGTAATATATTTACTATCATCTTTTGCAGCTAATATAGCAGCTTCATTTACTAAATTTTCAAGCTTTGCTCCAGAAAAATATGAAGTTTTTCTAGCAATATCTTTTATGTCAATGTTTTCGTGTGGTTTATTATCTAAATATAGTGATAGTATTTTTTCTCGTGCTTTTACATCTGGAAGTGATACTTCAATATGTCTATCAAATCTTCCAGGCCTAAGAAGTGCTTTATCTAACATATCAAGCCTATTAGTAGCAGCAATAACTATAATGCCTTCGCCTTCACCAAAGCCTGACATTTCAGTTAAAAGTGCGTTTAAAGTTTGATCACGTTCACTATTTGTTGAGCTGCTTTCATTATTAGATCGTGCTTTACCTATAGCATCAATTTCATCTATAAATATTACAGCTTTTCCTTTTGATTTTGCTTTTTTAAACAAGCTTCTAACCCGTGCTGCACCAACACCAACATAAACTTGAACGAAATCTGAACCACTAAGAGCATAAAAAGGAACATTTGCTTCTCCAGCTACAGCTTTAGCAAGTAATGTTTTTCCTGTTCCAGGTTCACCATATAAAATTATTCCTTTTGGCATCCTTGCTCCATATTTTTCGTACTTTTCAGGATTTTTAAGAAAGTCAATTATATCCATTAAACTTTCTTTAGCTTCCTCATTTCCAGCTACACTACTAAAGTTTATTCCGATGTTTTTACTAAAATCTACTATATCCATAGATGTAACAGAAGAACTTCCATGTCTAGCTTTTACAAGTAGCATAGCTATTATTGTTAAAATTGATAAAACCAAAATTCCTGATGGTATTGTTTTTATAAGTGGAGGATTTGTCTCATCAGATATTTTAATATTTTTTAGTAATAAGGTTTCTTTTAAATCTTCTTTATTTGGATTATCAGTTATATAAGTTTTTCCATCTTTTAATTTTACCGTCATTTTAGAAGATGAATCTATTATAACGTTTTGTATTTTATTAGTTTCTAGATCTTGTAAAAAAATTGTGTATTCTTGTTTTGGATGATTATTTAATGATGAGGTATAAATAATCATGCCCAAAGAGAATAAGGCGGTTAAAACAGGTATCAATATATAGAATTTTTTTATTTTATTCATAAAATACCTCCTAATTAACGTATTTTATATTTTCTTACCTTAATTATATATTGGTTATATTTAAAGTCTAACGTTTAGAGACACTTTTACCAATGTACTTTATACCTTAATAATAAAATTATTATTTATTTGGAATTTTATTCATAAATAACTACATTTATATAAAAATTTTATAATTCAATTAATCAAATTATGTATAAGTATTTATAAATTACGTTAAACTATAAAAATAAAATAAAAAAAAGGATGTAATAAATATGAAAAGAAGAAGCTGTAATAACAATTTAAATATTTTAATAACATTAGGAATGGCACTAGGCGCAGCCACCATAATTGGATTAAGCAAAAAAAATGATAAAAAGAATACTACATGTTCATGTACAAGAATAAATTTATATGAAAATAAAGAAAATAAGCAGGTTTACTTTGTTGGAGGAGGTCTTGCTTCACTTGCAGGTGCAGCTTATCTTATCCGTGATTGCAATTTTAAAGGAGAAAATATTCATATAATTGAAGGATTACGTATTTTAGGCGGAAGCAATGATGGTGCGGGAAATAATGAAGAAGGTTTTGTATGTAGAGGTGGAAGGATGTTAAATGAAGAAACATATGAAAATTTCTGGGAACTTTTTTCTACTATACCATCTTTAGAGATGCCAGGGAAAAGTGTAACAGAGGAAATATTAAACTTCGATCATTTACATCCAACACACGCTCAGGCAAGGCTTGTAGATAGGTATGGAGTCATATTGGATGTTAAATCAATGGGATTTAATAATGCTGATAGATTGGCTCTTGGTAAATTGATGGCGACTAAAGAAGAAGATTTAGATGATATTACGATCGAGGAATGGTTTATAAATACACCACATTTCTTTAAAACAAATTTTTGGTATATGTGGCAAACAACATTTGCATTTCAAAAGTGGTCTAGTGTTTTTGAACTTAAACGTTATATGAATCGTATGATTTTTGAATTTTCTCGTATAGAAACATTAGAAGGTGTAACAAGAACACCATATAATCAATATGAATCAGTAATATTACCTTTAAAAAAATATTTAGAAAACTGTAATGTTGATTTTAGTATAAATGCAACAGTAACTGATATAGATTTTAAACCTGGGCGTGAAATAACAGCTACAGCAATACACATAAAAGATAAAGAAGGCGAAAAGATAATAACATTAAATTCTGGTGATGTATGTATAATGACAAATGGATGTATGACTGATAATGCTCGTCTTGGTGATTTTGATAATCCAGCAGAGTATGATATTGAAAAACCAATAAGTGCAGAACTTTGGGAAAAAGTATCTAAAAAGAAACCTGGGCTTGGAAATCCCAAACCATTCTTTGGATATCCAGAACAAACAAACTGGGAAAGCTTTACTGTAACTTGCAAAGGTAATAAACTTTTAAAGCTAATTGAGAAATTTTCAATGAATATACCTGGAAGTGGTGCACTTATGACATTTAAAGATTCCAACTGGTTAATGAGTATAGTAGTTGCTGCGCAGCCACATTTTAAGAATCAGTCAATGGATACAACTATTTTCTGGGGATATGGTTTATACACAGATAAAGAAGGAAATTATATTAAAAAGCCTATGAGAGATTGCACTGGAGAAGAAATATTGATAGAGCTTTTACACCATCTTCATTTAGATTCGAAAAAAGATGAGATTATTGAGGATGTAATAAACGTAATTCCATGTATGATGCCATATATAGTTTCACAATTCCAGCCACATAAAATAAGCGATAGGCCCAAAGTTGTTCCATGTGGTTCTACAAACTTTGCAATGATAAGCCAATTTGTAGAAATACCAGAAGATATGGTATTTACTGAAGAATATTCAGTTCGTGCAGCAAGAATAGCAGTATATAAATTATTCAATGTTAAGCATAAAAAGATTTGCCCAGTAACTCCATATAATAAAGATCCAAAAGTACTTTTAAATGCGCTAAAAACTTCTTTTAGGTAAAATATATTTAAGAAGGAGGAAAATATATGGTGAAATTTTTAGAAAAAATGTTTATAGTTGAAGGTATATTGTTTGGAATAATTGGATTACTATTTATATTTAATCCAACAAGCTCTTTAATAACCTTAACTAATATTACTGGAATACTAGTTATTGCTTTAGGAAGTGTATCACTATTTAAACAGCCAAGAAGCATAGTAGTAGGAATTGTTAATATAATTTTTGGTATAGGTTTAATAAGCATGCCTGTTCAAAGCATAAATCTTATAATAGCTTTTTATGGAGCATGGTCTACTGTAAAGGGAATATATCTTCTTATAGTAGCATTAAAACAGCCAGGTTATAGAGATACATTTAATATTATATATTCTTGTTTGATTATACTCTTAGGGGTATTAATATTGTTTAATCCTATAGTAAGTTTTGTTTCAGTACCTTATATAATAGGAACATATTTTCTAATAAGTGCAGTATGTGAACTTTATATTGGTTTTAAGATATAGGAATACAAATAAAGCAGCTGTCACAGTTACAAACTATAATTTATAATGCAAAACATAAGGAGATGTCTCAAATTATTTAATGAGACATCTTTTTATTAATGTATACTATTTTGAAATAAGTATATACTATTTTATAATGTGAAGAAATAGTATATAATATAATAAAATATAGTAGCTATAATATGTATTGGGGGAAAATAAATGAATATTCTTGTTATGGGTGGAACAAAATTCGTAAGTAAAAGCATAGCCAAATATTTTTCTGATGAAGGGTATAAAGTTTATACACTAAATAGAGGAAATTCTTTAGATCATAAAAATACCTTAAAAGCTGACAGGCATATTGAAAAGAATATGAAGAAAGTATTAGATAATAAAAAATTTGATTATGTAATTGATGTTAATGCATATACACAAAATGATGTAGAGATACTTTACAACTGTTTAGACAAAAGTAAGTTAAAAAAATATATATTTATTAGTTCTAGTGCTGTTTATACTGAAAATAATAGACTCCCTATAAAAGAAAGTGCTACAAAAGGATCCAACAGTCAATGGAAAGATTATGGAATAAATAAATTAGAAGCAGAAGAATTTTTATTTAGTAAATACAAAACAGATAAATATCCTGTGGTTATTTTAAGACCACCATATTTATATGGGCCTATGAATAATCTGTATAGGGAAAGCTATATATTTGATTGTTTATTAAATTGTGACCCTATACTAGTACCAAGTGATGGGCAAACTAAAATCCAGTTTCTACACATAGATGATTTATGCGCACAGATAAAAGAGATTATTATAAATGATGAAATTATAGGAATAGCTTTTAATGTAGGAAACAAAGAATATATAACATTTGAAAAATGGATAGAAAAATGTTTTGAAGCAACTAATTTAAAAACTAAAATATTGTATGCAAATCAATATAATATTAATGAAAATTCAAGAGTACATTAGAAAACTGCTATGATTAAATTCATTGTATAAATTAACTGTTTTGATTATAATGATTATAGTATAAATTAAGGTTTATATGCTTTATGAATATATAATTTGTAAAAAGAATGACTTTAAGAATGAGTCGTTCTTTTTTTAGTAAATAGTATATATAACAAAAGATTTAAGGAGAAAGACAATGAATAATAATTTTAATGAATATAATTTGAGTGATGAATTAATAAAAGCAATTAATGATTTAGGTTATAAATCACCTTCAGAAGTTCAGGATAGAGTAATACCTGAAATTATGCTTAACAAAGATCTTATAGTTAAGTCTCAAACAGGTTCTGGAAAAACAGCAGCATTTGCAATTCCCTTATGTGAAAAATGTGATTGGGATGAAAATTTACCTCAAGTGTTAGTATTAAGCCCAACAAGAGAGTTAGCAGTTCAAGTAAATGAAGATTTTTTAAATATAGGAAGGTACAAAAGACTAAAAAGTGTAGCAATATACGGTAAATCGCCAATGAATGAGCAAATAAGAACTTTAAAGCAAAAAACCCATATAGTAGTTGGAACACCTGGGAGAATATTAGATCATATAGATAGAGAAAGTCTTAAGATAGAAAAAATCAAATATTTAGTAATTGATGAAGGTGACCTTATGCTTAATATGGGGTTTATTAATCAAGTAGAAGGTATACTAAGAAGACTGCCTAAAAAAATAGTCAAATTACTATTCTCAGCAACTATTCCAAATGAAATAAAAGAATTATGTGAAAAACATATGCAAAGACCAGTAAGCATAACTATTAAAAATCAAAATCTTATTAGTAATAATATAGAGCATAATTTATATTATATAAATTGCGATGAAAAGTTAGAATCATTAAACAGTATTTTAATAAATGAAAAGCCTGAAACTGTTGTTATTTTTGGAAGAACAAAAGAAAGTGTAGATAAGATTTTTGATTATTTAAAATGTAAAAAGTATAGTGTAGGGAAGATTCATGGCGGCATGATGCAAAAAGAAAGATTGGATGCCATGAGTGATTTTAAACAGGGAAATTTCAGAATTTTAGTAGCTACAGATATTGCAGCAAGGGGAATAGATGTTGATAACTTAACACATGTTATAAATTTTGAGCTTCCAGTAGAAAAAGAAAGTTATGTACATAGAATCGGTAGAAGCGGACGTGCTGGTGCAAAAGGTAAAGCCATATCTTTTTGCACTAAAGAAAATGATAGATATTTAAATCTGATTGAAGAATATATAGGATTTAATATTCCTGTTAAATTACTTCCAAGCAATGAAGAAATAAATAAAGAAAAAGATGAAGGTTTAAATATATTAAAATCAAAACCTAATAAGAAAAAGGAAAAGGGAAAGGTAGTAAACTCTAAAATAACAAAGATATATTTAAATGGTGGAAAAAAGAAAAAATTAAGAGCTGGTGATATAGTAGGAGCAATTTGCAATATAGAAGGAGTTACATCTGATGATATTGGAATAATTGATGTTCAGGATAATGTATCATATGTAGATATCTTAAATAACAAGGGAAAGATTGTTATTGATAACTTAAAAAATACAACTATAAAAGGTAAAAAGCTTAAAGTTGAGAAGGCTCGAAATTAGATATTTAAGAAAATATTAAGTAATCATAATTGTGAAATTAATTTTTTAAAGATTGCTGAGTCTGGAATACAATATGTTTATATGAAATCTAACGGTATGTATGATAAGTCTAAAAGTAAAATTGAAACTAATAAAAAACAGTAATTAATTTTACCAGATAAATAATTATATTATTTATCTGATTTTATAATAATATATTGAAATTCATTATTAATCGACAATTAATATTATAATTATTTTGATTATAAAAAATAAAAAAATAAAAAAATGTCTGTAATTTAATATATTTTTGCATATTTATTAAAAAAATTACTTATATGAACAATATATAAAAAAAATTATTATATTATTATATATCAATAAAAGGTTAGAATAAATGTGAAAACAGATAATTATTCAAAAATTAAAAGAGTTTTAGGCATATTACTTATTGCAAATGTTTTTGTAACTATAGTAAAGATTATAATTGGATATATGACAAATAGTGTAGCTTTGTGTGCTGATGGATTTCATTCATTTAGTGATAGCGCTTCAAATATTGTGGGTATTGTCAGTATTACATTTGCATCTAAACCATGTGACAACGAGCATCCATATGGACATAAAAAAATTGAAACTATGGCAAGTTTACTTATATGTGTTGTATTAATTTTACTTGGATATAATGTAATTGCAAAATCTATAAAATCAATATGGAATCCTCAAACAATAGTAGTAGATGTACAAAATATTATAATTATATTATTAACAGTGCTTATAAATGTATTTGTGGCTTATTATGAGAACAAAAAAGGCAAGGAATACAATAGTTCATTTTTAATAGCAGATTCTATTCATACTAAAAGTGATATTTTTATATCAATAGGTATAATAATAACTTTAATTGCTATTAAACTAGGAGTTTCTCCTAAAATTGATATAATTGTTTCAATAATGGTTGCATTGTTCATTTTTCATGCTGCTTACGAAATATTTATGGAGGTAGCATCAGTTTTAATAGATAAAAATATAATAAAATGTGAAGATGTAAAGCAGGTAATATACGCGTTTGATGAAGTCAAAGATGTTCATAAAATAAGATCTAGGGGATTTAAAGACCATGTTTTTTTAGATATGCATATTGTTGTAGATAAGAATATGGATGTAAATGAATTGCATAAACTTGAACACTCAATAGAAGAAGAATTTACAAAAAAATTTGGAACTACAGTGGATACTCTTATTCATGTAGAACCATATAGATTGAAATAAGTAACAATGTAATATAACTAATATAAATAAAAGACGTAGAAAGTTTAGAGTGAAATAACCGAAATAAAGCTCCCAAATTGGGCTCGCTTGCTACAAAAATGAAGCTAAAAATTTAAACATCAATGATTGTGCCCAAAACCGTTTGCTCCAATAACAAGTATTAGACAAACAATTTTGGAACAATCATTGATGTAAAAATTTTAAAGCTTCATTTTTGAAGGCAAGTCTCCGCCCAATATGAGAGCTTTATTTCTTTGTTTCATCTAAACTCAGAGTTTCAGCATTATTGTCGCTATACATAAATAAAATTTTATATTAATGAATAGTTATTTATATATGTTAACGATTTAAGAAATTAATATTTTATCATTTTTTAAAAGGTATAAATTTATAAATATAAGGATATATATTCTTAAGAATGTGCACTTATAAGGAAACCTATTCATCATTAGCTTAATAGGAGCTATACGGCTAAGTTCGTACCTCACCAAGCATTATATGCCAAAGAGCAGCTATGCTGCAATTCGGAACTTTTCTTATTTATTGGGGGATACAGGGAGATAAGTAGTTCCATAAATTATTACACGTGATTGAAAACTATATTTTTAGGCATAGAATATTCACTTAAATTTCCCTACAATCGAGACTATCATATATTGAATTTCGGTTGTTATCCACAAAACTCTGCTTTTACGTCCCTTATTTATGTTGTGATACATATTCGCAATGGCGATTTTTTGTGATATAATTTTTAAAGTTATAATTTGAAAGGAGCTTTTTAATGGCTAGCAAATTTTATTTACATGCAGGAAAAAATAAAAGAGTAGAACAAGGCAGACCTTGGGTTTATACTGATGAAATTAATGAATATGATGGTGAATATGAAAATGGAGACATAGTTGAAGTTTATAATCATAAAGGATATTTTTTAGGAAAAGGTTACATAAATGATCAAAGTAAGATAGCAATTAGAATAATGACTCGTAAAATAGACGAAGAAATAAATGAGGAATTCTTTAAAAATAGATTTAAAGATGCATTTGACTATAGGAGAACTGTAATTGATACATCTTCATGTAGATTTGTCTTTGGAGAAGCAGATTTTCTTCCTGGACTTACAATAGATAAATTTGAGGATTATTATGTAATTCAAATTTCAACACTTGGAATGGAGAAATATAAAGATATTGTTGTTAAAATACTAGTAGAGGAATATAATGCGAAAGGTATTTATGAAAGAAGTGACATTAAAACTCGAGAAATAGAAGGGTTAGAACAAAGAAAAGGCTTTTTAACAGAACCTTTTGACACAAATATTCAAATAGTCGAAAATGGTGTAAAGTATATAGTTGATTTAGAAAATGGTCAAAAAACTGGATTCTTCTTAGATCAAAAAGAAAATAGAGCAGCAATGCACAGAATTTGCAAGGGTAAAGATGTATTAGACTGTTTTACACATACAGGTTCATTTGCCTTAAATGCTGGAATTGCTGGTGCTAAAAGTGTACTTGGCATTGATGTTTCTCAGCATGCTATAGATTGTGCAAATGAAAATGCTAAGCTTAATAATCTGCAAGATATAGTTAGATTTGAATGTCATAATGCTTTTGATGTTTTAGGTGAATGGTCAAGAGAAGGAAGAGAATATGATGTAGTTATATTAGATCCTCCTGCATTTACTAAGTCAAGAAATACAATAAACCAAGCAATAAGAGGATATAAAGAAATAAATCTTCGTGGACTTAAGATGGTAAAAAAAGGCGGCTATTTCGCAACATGTTCATGTTCTCATTACATGAGTGAAGAGCAGCTTAAAAAAACTGTTTTAGAAGCAGCACATGATGCACGAAAAACATTAAGACAGGTAGAAATAAGAACTCAAAGCTCGGATCATCCAATTTTATGGAACTCAGATGAATCATATTACTTAAAGTTCTTTATATTCCAAGTATGCTAAGATGGTAAGTTTAAAAGTTGACCTAATATTTTTATATTAGGTCAACTTTCATTACATAATAAGAAGATAAAAGATAAAACTAAAATAGAGACAAGAGGTGATATATTTATGGAAAAATTTATTTTCAGCCTAATCATAGTATTGAATTTTTTTGCTATAATTTATATGGTATTTAAGGAAAAGCGCTCTGCAAACAGCATAATAGCGTGGACTTTATTTCTATATCTTACTCCTGTAGTTGGATTTATACTTTATATTCTGATTGGTAGAAAAATGGGAAAAACCAATATGTTTATAATAAAAGATCTTCATTATAAATTATATAAATCATACTTAAAAGAAAGCAGGCAGCAAATTGAACAAAAAAATGCTAATAATTCATTAAAAAATTATGATATGATAAGATTTTTAGCAGGAATGGATTATGCGCCTTATAGAGAAGATAATCAAATAGATTTATTTACGGATGGTAATGAATTCTTTAATGAGCTTTTAACATGCTTAGATAATGCTAAAAAGTGTATAAACATTGAATTTTACATATTTAAAAATGATGATATAGGAACAAAAATATTAAAAATACTTGACGAAAAAGCAAAAAGTGGAGTAGAAGTACGCTTATTGTATGATTCTGTAGGTAGTAAATCTTTAAATAAAAGAAGTTTAAATGATTTTATTAAGCATGGGGGTAAAGTGGGAGAGTTTTTTCCATCATGGCTTAGAATAATAAATTTAAATATGAACTTTAGAAATCATAGAAAAATTGTAGTAATAGATAATGAAATTGGATTTATTGGAGGGTTTAATGTTGGTGATGAATATTTAGGAAAAAATCCTAGATTTGGATATTGGAGAGATACTCATATTAAATTTACTGGTTCTTCTGTTAAGGATTTGAATTTGAGATTTTTCTCTGACTGGAGATATGCTACAAAAGAAAATGTTGATTATCTCTATGACTTAAAAAACGATAGTGAAAATCTAGGTAATACAGGTATGCAAATAGTTTCGAGTGGTCCTAATATAACAAATAAATATGAAATTAAACTGGGATATTTAAAAATGATACAAAAAGCTAAAAAATACATTTATATTCAATCTCCATATTTAATAATTGATAATAGTATATCTGATAGCTTAAAAATGGCATCACTATCTGGAGTAGATGTTAAAGTTATGATTCCAGGGAAAGGAGATCATCCATTTGTATATTGGGCCAATTTATCTTATGCTGGCGAACTTTTAAGTTCTGGTGTTAAAGTTTATCACTACGATAAAAATGCTTTTCTACATGCCAAGGCTGTAGTAATAGATGATGAGATTTGTTCGATAGGAACAGCTAATATGGATACAAGGAGCTTTGAATTAAATTTTGAGGTAAATGCTTTTATTTATTCAGATAAAATTGCAATAAAGCAAAGAAATGCATTTAATGAGGATTTATTAAAATCTAATGAATTAACTTTAACTGAATATAAAAATAGAAGTAATTATTCAAAAGTGAAAGAAGCATTTTCAAAATTATTTTCATCATTACTTTAGTGATATTTTAAATGTATGTGAAAAAGATCATCTTAAATTATGCTTAAAATGAATTTTTACTTATTGGTATATATTGTATTAATTTGTGTATAATGCTATATTGATTGAAGTATATTAAATGAGGATCTTTGGTGGAGGTATAAATATGAATGATAACATAGCTATTAGACTAAAAGATTTAAAAAAATCTTATGGAGCTAAAGAAGTTTTAAAAGGAATAAATCTAGATGTAGAAAAAGGACAAATAGTGGGTTATATAGGTCCAAATGGTGCAGGTAAAAGTACGACTGTAAAATTGATGCTTGGTTTAATTAATGAATATGATGGTACTATTGAGATTTTGGGTCAAGATATATTAAATAGTGGTATTGAATATAAAAGTAAGATAGGTTACGTACCTGAAACAGCTGATATATATGAAAGCTTAACTGCAAGGGAATATCTGAATTTTATAGGTGAGTTATATGGAATCAATGAGAAAGTTATTGAAAATAAATCACTGCAGTTAATGAAAATATTTAATATTGAAAATGTATATAATACAAGAATTTCATCATTTTCTAAAGGAATGAAACAAAAAGTGCTTATAATATCTAGTTTACTACACAATCCTGACATATTATTCTTAGATGAACCATTAAGTGGTTTAGATGCAAATAGCGTTATGGTTGTTAAAGAAATATTATCAATACTTGCAAAGCAAGGGAAAACTATATTTTACTCATCTCATATAATGGATGTTGTAGAAAAGATAAGTGATAGAATTATTCTAATTGCAGATGGAGAAATAAAAGCTGATGGAAGTTTTGATGAACTTAAAAATAAATCCAAAGAAGGATCATTAGAAGAAATTTTTAATAAAATAACTGGTTTCACTGAACATGAACAATTAGCAGAAGAATTCGTGAAAATAGTGCAAGGAGAATAAGATTATGGATAATTTTAAAATCTTGAATTTGTTAGATAAGTTCAAATGGATTTTTGAAAAAATGGATGTTAATTATACTATAATGAGAAAAATACTGCAAGTTAAATTAACTATGGATGGAAGGAGAGAATCTGTACTAACTCAAAATAACAAAAATACAGATGGAAATATATTTTTTAAAAGTTTATGGATTTATGCACTTTTAGGATTAATTTTAATTGCTTTGCTTTTTAGTGATAGCTCTTATTTCATACAAATGTCAACAATAAGCACTTTAATCATGTTTATGACAATGCTTTCTTTAATATCTGATTTTTCATATATACTTTTAGATGTAAGAGATAGAAATATGATACTAACAAAGCCGGTAAATGAAAAGACGCTTTCAATGGCAAAAGCACTTCATATTAGCTTTTATATTATTAGTATATCATTGGCTTTAATAGGACCATCATTAATAGCATCCTTGTTTATAAAAGGAGTGCTTTTCTTTATTATATATTTCATAGAAGTTATTTTAATAAATTTATTTTCAATTTCATTAACAGTTTTATTATATTTTTTTGTACTTAGATTTTTTGATGGTGAAAAATTAAAAGACATTATAAACTATTTTCAGATTGCCTTATCAATAGTAATGACAGTTGGATATCAATTATTTGGAAGAGTATTTAATTTAATTGATTTAGAAAAATCAATTAATATATCCTGGTATCATTATTTGATTCCATCCGCATGGTTTGCAGCACCATTTGAACTATTTTTAAATAATTCAAATAAATATATTTATCTAAGTTTAATGTCAATAATTATACCTATAATTTCTATTTGGATCTACATTAAATTGATGAAGTCATTTGAAGTAAATCTTCAGAAGCTAAATGGAGCTACAACAAATAGAAGATTAAAAAAGGGTTTTGTAGAAAAGTTAGGAAACATAGTTTGTAAAGATAAATATGAGAGAACATTTTATAAATTTGCAAACAATATAATGAAAAGTGAACGTGAAATAAAATTAAAACTATATCCTTCTATTGGTTTTTCTATAGCATTTCCAATTATAATGTTATTTGCTTTTATAGATGATTTTAGTAATATTTCTAATAGTAAATCTTATCTTACATTATATATGGCCATACCATATTTGACTATGAGTATATATATTCTAAAAACATCTGTTAATTATAAAGGAAGCTGGATATATAATTGTGCTCCAATAAAAAATAGCTATGTTCAACATAAAGGTACAATAAAAGCATTTATAATTAAATTTTTAGTGCCAATAATGTTACTAGATTGTATAGTCTATGTATTAATATATGGAGTAAAAATTCTTCCAGATGTAATATCAATTTTCATTGCTGCTATTTTATTTGTTATATATGTTTTTAAGGTAATGAATAAAGGATTCCTTTTTTCAAAATCAATAAAAGATATACAGAAAATAAGCGGGATAGTAGTATTTTTAATTATGTCAGCAATGGGATTAGTTTCTGCTATACATTATGCTTTCACTCTTTTAAAATTTGGTAGTATAATCTTCTTATTTGTTATATTAACTACAACAATAATATCATGGAAAGTTTCTTTTAATTATTAATTTGTTCTATAAATTTAATATTAATAATATATTTTAAGTAATATTAATATTAAATTTATAAGGGGAGATTACTATATACAATAAAGAAGCATTCAAAGATTTAGCTTTAATTGACTTGCTTAAAATTAATGATAACTTATGGAAAGAAAGTATAAAGGAATACAATGAAAGATATGCAGATAGATATATTAAAGATAAAATGATGTATAGAAAAATTCATTGTAAAATAGTTGCAGATTTAGCTAAAGATATGTTTAACAGTATATTTAGTTATTTAGATGAAATAGAAAGTAGAATATATTTAGAAAATGTATTATATCTTGGATGTCTTACACATGATATTAGAAAATTTGACAAAAAGCATGGTGCTTATGGAGCAAATTGGATTATGTCAAAACTTGCAGATAATGAATATTGCCAAAATAATAATATTCCAGTCTTTAGCATTGATATTTGTAATGATATCTGTATATTAATAAAATTCCATAAATCCAAAAATGTTGAGAAGTCTTTAATGAATGAACATAATCTTGAAAATTATATTATAAAAGAATATATGAAACCACTAATATTTCTTATAAGATTAGCTGATAAATTAAGTCATTTTGTGGTAGAAAGCAAATTTAAAGTTATTACCGAAAAAGATGTTAAAAAGAAAATTGATGAATTTTTAATCAAAACAAGTGATTATATGTTAGATGAAAATTTAACCAATGCAATAATAGAGCTTATTTTTTATGATTTTAAAGATATGTATTGTAATAAAAAAATAATGAATTTTTAGATTTTATTAATAAATCTGAAAAACTCTTAAATTTAAAAAAATCTATAATTTCTATGGATTTAATAGAAAAGTAAAAATTACAGTAAAAGATTATTTTTTATGATTTACTGTAATTTTATATTTTATCTAAATTCTATTATTCTTCTTTTTAATTTAAAGTTTAGCTTTTCTTCTATTTCACTTAAAATCCTTTCATTTTTAGGATCTATAAAAGTACATGCATATCCGTCATCGCCAGCTCTCCCTGTTCTTCCTACACGATGAATATAGGTTTCAGGTGTTTCCGGAATATCATAATTATAAATGTGTGTAACATTGCTTACATCAATTCCTCTTGAAGCAACATCTGTAGCAATTAAAAATTGAACATCACCTTTTCTAAAAGATCTCATAATTCTTTCGCGTTTATTTTGTGGAACATCACTATGTATTTTTTGAGCCTTAATACCTTTTGCACTTAACTTAACTTCAAGTTCATCAGCTCTGCGCTTAGTTCTGCAGAATATAATTGCTATAAATGGATTATCTTCATTAATAGCTTTTGCAAGGCAATCTGCTTTCCATCTATCAGTTGTTTCTACAACTTCTTGAGTTATAGTATCTACAGTTACATTTTCGTCTTTTATATCTATAAAAATTGGATCCGTCATATATCTATAAGCTAATTTTTTGACTTTTGAATCTATTGTAGCTGAGAAACAAAGAGTCTGATGCTTTTTTGATGAAACTCTCATAATCTCTTCAATTTCATTTTTAAATCCCATTAAAAGCATTTGATCTGCTTCATCAATAACAATAGTTTCTAATTTACCTAAATCAACAGTTTTTCTTTCTATGTGATCAAGTAATCTTCCAGGAGTTGCAACAATAATATGTATACTGTTTTTTAATTTTTTTAATTGTGAGCCTATATCTTTTCCACCATAAGCAGCTAAAATATTAATATCATCATTAACATTTAGTTTTTTTGCTTCATCGGTAATTTGAATCGCAAGTTCTCTTGTTGGAGAAAGTATAAGAATTTGAGTATTATTATTTTTTGAATTTATTTTTTGAAAAATTGGGATAAGAAAAGATAAAGTTTTACCAGTTCCAGTTTTTGCTTCTCCAATAATATCTTTGTTATTTAATATATATGGTATAGATTCACTTTGAATAGGTGTTGGAGTAGTTATACCATGTTTTTTTAATGTTAATATCAAATTTTCATTTATTCCTAAATCTTTAAAATTCATATTTTTTCCTTTCTGTTAAAATTTAAATATTTCTATTTTATTATAATTTTTTATATTTTTATAAGAAATCTAAATTTTATATAAAAATAACAAAAAGATAAGATATAAAAAAATATTTAAATATTATAAATCTATTCAATTAATTAGTATTTAACTGCATATTTGTAAATAATAAAGTAGAGCTTGGAAATCCGGCGAAAGACAAACCAAGCTCTACAAAAAAACTAGCACAAAAGTGCTAACTGCTAAATAAGAATAACATTAAAATCATAAAGAGTCAAGAATATATGAATATTAATATATGTGTTAGCAAAAAATACATATAAATATATGCGTGTATAACGAGGTGAATTACAATAATGAAAATCTACCAATGCAACCAGTACGACACATTAAAATCTTGTTTAGTCTGCTATCCAGTATATTTTGAGATAATAAATAAAAGTAATGAATACTATAAGAAAATTGATTATGAATTGCTTTTTAGTCAATATAATAATTTTTTAAATAATCTAACCCAAAATGATGTAAAGCTAAATTTTCTAGATTTGAATAAAAATAGTGCAAATCAGTTATTTACACAGGATATTGGTTTTGTAATAGATGATGTATTTTTTATAAGTAATATGAAAAAACAAGAAAGAAGTATAGAAACCATATATTTAATTAATTTTATAAAGAAGAATAATTTAAAATATTATAAAATGAAAAATAATATTGAAGGTGGAGATTTAATACATTATGATGATGTGTTATTTATTGGGATAAGTACAAGAACAACAATTGATGCAGCTCATGAACTTCAATCTGTGCTAAATGAAATGAGAAAAGATATAAAAGTTGTCCCAATTTATTTTGATAATAATATGATTCATTTAGATTGTGTATTTAATACATTAGAAAAAGATGCTGCAGTTATATCTCCATATGTATATGATAAAGATATAATAGAAAAATATATTCCAAAACTTTATGAAATATCTAAAACAGATGCAGATAATTTAGGAACAAATTTTGTATATTTAGGCCATAAAAAGTTACTTACCAGCAATAAAAATGTAGCACAAATGCTTAAAAATGAAGATTATGATGTTACATATATAGATTATAGTGAAATTGTTAAAAATGAAGGAAGTTTAGGCTGTTCAATTTTATATCTGTTAAGAGAATAATATTTTATAAATAATGTTTTCAATATATCACATAATCTTATAATACATATGCACTTCTTAAGTTTAAAATCACCAATTTATAAGTATATGAATAAAATATATAATGATAAATTTATTTGGAGAGCATTATGGGATATTATATTAAAGCAGAATCAAATGTTAAAATATATGTAGAAGACCTTAACGAAAATGGTACTGAAACAATCTTGTTTTTGCATGGCTGGCCAGGAGACCATAATTTATTTGAATATCAATTTGATTACTTTTCTAAAATGGGATATAGATGTATTGGACTTGATCAAAGAGGATTTGGTGAGTCAGATAAGCCGCTAAATGGATATGATTATGATACATTAAGTGATGATGTTAGATGCGTTATTGATCAGCTTCAATTAAAAAATGTTACTTTACTTGGACATTCAACTGGCGGTGCAATTGCCATTAGATATATGGCAAGACATGATGAATGTGGGATTTCAAAATTAGTACTTTGTGGAGCAGCGGCACCAAGTCTTATAAGACGTTCTTATTTTCACTATGGGTTAAAAGAAGAAGCAGTAAAAGAAATAATTAATGAAACATATATAGATAGACCAAAGATGCTTGCAAATTTTTCAAAAATGTTTTTTTATAAGCCCATAAGTAAACCATTTTCAGATTGGTTTTTAAACTTAGGACTTAAAGCAGCAGGGTGGTCAACAGCAGCTATAGCAAATACTTGGCTTGATGAAGAAAGTTTGTTTTTAGATATGAAAAAGATTAATGCTCCTACATTAATAATTCATGGTATACACGATAAAGTTTGCCTTTTCCATCTAGCAGAGCAACAAAAGAAATTAATTAAAAATTCTAAACTAGTTAAAATGCAAAATAGTGGACATGGATCATTTTATGATGAACGTGAAAAATTCAATAATGAAGTAAAATGCTTTATTGAGAGCTAATTGTAATAAATATATAATTATAACCATATTCAATAGAATCTATTAATAAAAATGAAGTTCTAGTTTTTTTAAAATATAGTGCTTCATTTTATTTTAATTTATATGAATTTTATAATGCATTATTATATTCTAATAGGCGTAAATATATTTACTGGATAGAAGATGCTAAAAAAGACGACATAAAACAAAAAAGAATTTCAGAAACAATAAAAAAATTAAAAAATAAAGGAAAGGTAAAATAGAAAACAACATTAGGCTATATAATTACGACAAATGGTCATATGCGTTTTACTTATAATGATATATAATAACATCATAAAAGAAAACGTTGTTATATATTTAGGAGGCAGAAATGGGAATTAGATTTAATGAGCAAAATAAATTATTTAATATTGAATCAAAAAATACAAGTTATATATTAAATGTATTAGAGACAGGACATATTGCACATTTATATTGGGGAAGAAAAATTAATTCTAATAAAATAGATTATTTAATTAAGAAAAGACAATGTGGAAGCTTTTTAGCAGATCTAGATAATATAGATGATTTTCATTTAGAAGCAGTTCCGCAAGAATATCCAAGCTATGGTAATCCTGATTTACGTTCACCAGCAATTCAAATAAAATTAAGTAATGGGACTACTGTTACAGATTTTAGGTATGATAGTCATAAGATATTTAAAGGCAAAAATAAGCTTCAAGGATTACCAGCAACTTATGTTGAAAATGATATTGAAGCAGAAACTTTAGAGATAACATTAAATGATAGTTTAGCAAATTTAAAATTAATATTATCATATACAGTTTTTGAAGAGTATGATGCCATAACAAGAAATGTTAAAGTTATAAACGACAGTAATGAAGAAATTGATATATTAAGAGTGTTAAGTGCAAACGTTGATTTTAATCATAGTGAATTTGATTTTATCCAATTATCAGGTGCATGGGCAAGGGAAAGACATATAGTTAGAACACCTTTAAGATCTGGAGGTCAATGTGTAGAAAGTAGAAGAGGGGCTAGTAGCCATGCTCAAAATCCATTTATGGCTTTGGTAAGTCATGAGGCAAACGAAGATGTTGGAGATGTTTATGGATTTAATTTAATTTATAGTGGTAACTTTTTAGCAAATGTAGAAGTTGATATGCACAATAACTCAAGAGCCCAAATTGGTATAAATCCATTTGACTTTACTTGGAATTTAGAATCAAAACAAGAGTTCCAGACTCCTGAAGTTGTTATGGTATATTCACCTAATGGATTGACTGGAATGTCTCATATATACCATGATTTATATAGAGAAAGGCTTGCAAGAGGATCATATAGAGATAAAGAGAGACCAATACTTATAAACAATTGGGAAGCAACATACTTTGATTTTGATAATGAAAAAATTAAAGAAATAGCTAAAGAAGCTAGTGATCTTGGAATTGAATTATTTGTATTAGATGATGGCTGGTTTGGTGAAAGAAATAGCGATGATTCTTCACTTGGGGACTGGTTTGTAAATGAAAATAAAATTAAATGTGGATTAAATTCACTAGTAAAAGACATAAATGATCTAGGCATGAAATTTGGATTATGGTTTGAACCGGAAATGATTTCGCCCAATAGCAATCTTTATAGAGAGCATCCAGACTGGTGTATTCATATTGAAAATAGAACAAGATCACTTGCAAGAAAGCAGCTTGTATTAGATTTATCTAGAGATGAAGTTTGTGATGCTGTAATAAAAATGATCACAGATGTATTAAAATCTGCACCTATATCTTATGTAAAGTGGGATATGAACAGAAATATAACTGAACTTGGATCACCTGCATGGCCACCTAAAAAACAAAAGGAACTTGCACATAGATATATGTTAGGTTTATATAAAATATTAGAAAACATAACTTCAAACTTCCCTGACATTTTATTTGAAAGCTGCTCTGGAGGTGGTGGGAGATTTGATGGGGGAATGCTTTATTACATGCCACAAACTTGGACTAGTGACGATACTGATGCTATAGAAAGATTAAAAATTCAAGAGGGAACTTCATTAGTATATCCTAGTATATCAATGGGAAGCCATGTTTCAGCAGTACCAAATCACCAAGTCAATAGAATTACTCCACTTAGTACGAGAGGTATTGTAGCTATGGCAGGTAGTTTTGGGTACGAATTAGATGTAACAAAAATGACAGATATAGAAAAAGAAGAAGTTAAAAAACAAATCGAATTATATAAATCTATTAGAAAAGTAGTTCAATTTGGAGATCTTTACAGATTAAAAAGTCCATTTAAAAGTAATGAAGTATCATGGATGACTTTATCAAAAGATAAGGAATTTGCAATTGTAAGTTATGTAAAACAATATTCAGAAGTAAATAAAATACCTGGAAGATTAAAACTTAAAGCCTTAGATGAAAATTCATTATACGAAATAATTGAAACTAAAGAAGTGTTTGGTGGAGATGAACTTATGTATATTGGACTTGAAATTGGAGAACTTATTGGAGATTATGTGTCTAAGATGTGGACTTTAAAGAAGTGTAAATAATATGTAGAGAATTATATGGCCGAGATAATTTAAAAATTATTAATATTAAAATACAAGGATAAAATTTTAAGTGCTCCATGAGAGTTATTCATAGGGCACTCATTTTTTATAAATACTTCTCTTATTAATCCAAAAGTAAGTATTGTTTTGTACATCCTTTTTTATTAAGCCTATATTCTTTAGGGCTTATGCCTTTTACTTTCCTAAAAGCTTTTGAAAATGATAATGGATCAGTATATCCACAAGAGTAAGCTATATTTCCTATAGGCAGGTCTGTATCATATAGTAGGTCAGCTGCTTTTGTTATTCTAAATTCCATTAAAAATTTCTGAGGTGGCATTTTAAGATACTTTTGAAAAATAGAAGTTAGATAGCTTCTATTTAAACATGTATATTCCGCAATATCACGTACTTTTATTGGTCTATAATAATTATCTTGAATAAATTCTATTGCTTTATTTACATAATTATTAGAAATTGAATCATCATCTGAAAGGGTGCTTTTGATATTGTTAGACAACCTAGAGAAAAATAAATATAAAAGTCCTTCTATTTTAAATGAATCAGCATCTGTACTTTTATGATGTTTAAGCATTTCCATAACATATTCTTTCAACAAATCCGCTTCATCACATTTAAATATAAGATTTTCTTCATCTAATCCTATACATTTTAAATATGTTTTAACTTTATTTCCATCTATGCCAATCCAAAGGTAAGTCCAAGGTTCTTCTTCATCAGCCTCATAAAACGTAATAACATTTGGATTGATTAAAAATCCTTCATTTTTTGTAACTGTATATTTTTTATTGTTAGCATAATAATAACCTTTTCCATCTAAAACATAATGCAATAAATAGTTAGGTCTAATAGCTGGACCAAATGAATGTAGTGGAGTACATTTCTCAAATCCACAATAGCAAAGGTACATATCATTAAAATTTCTATTAGTATTCTCTAAATAATAAACATCTAGCATATAAAAACTCCTATTTATATAAAAATATATAATCACATAACTATTATTTATTATTTTAAAGAAATATTATATACAATTCAATAATTTTAACTATGAAAATTAGTAATTAAAAGAAATGCTTTTAGAAAATTAGGCGTTTTCCCAATTAGAGTCAATACAAAAAGTATAAAAATAAAGATTACTTTTTTGTAATCCTTATTTTTAATTAAATATTATTTTTATTCTTTGTTTAAAGCTTCTTGTATTGTATGCCAAGCAAGAACTGCACATTTTACTCTAGCTGGCATATTAGATATATTTTTAAAAGCCATAGCATCTTCTAATGAATATAATTCTTCATCATCTGTTATTTCTCTTTTAATCATTCCAATAAAAGTTTCAGTAAGCTTTAACGCTTCTTTTATTGTTTTTCCCTTTATTAAATCTATCATAATTGATGTAGAAGCTTGTGATATGGCACATCCTTGGCCTGTAAAAGCTAAATCTTCAATTACATCATTATTTAATTTAAGCTCTAATGTTATTTCATCTCCACAACTTGGATTGTGTCCTTTTTCATAAACATCGGCATGATCTAGTTTTCTTTTATTATGCTTTGAAGTGCTGTGCTCCATAATTAATTCTGTATAAATTGAATTTAAGTCCATTAAGTATTACCTCCATTTATAAAACATTTCATAAGTTTTTTTAGCAGCCTCAACTAATTTATCTACATCTTCTTTAGTATTATAGAAATAGAAGCTAGCTCTGCACGTTGCATTGATATCCATAAATCTCATTAATGGCTGAGCACAGTGATGACCTGATCTAATTGCAACATTTAAACTGTCAAAAACAGAAGATACATCGTGAGGATGAACGCCTTCAATATTAAAAGAAATTATACCGCCTCTATGTTCTAGGTTTTTAGGACCATATATTGTTACATATGGAAGTTTATCAAGCTTATCTATGGCATAAATAAGAAGGTCTTTTTCTATTTTATCTATTTTTTCTATTCCGATTTCATTTATATAATCAATAGCGGCACCAAGTCCTACAGCACCTTCTACATTTTGAGTTCCTCCTTCAAACTTAGAAGGCAGTTCAGCAAATGTAGCACTTTGTTCATAAACATATTCTATCATATCTCCGCCAACTATATATGGAATCATGTGGGAGAGTAGTTCTTCCTTACCGTATACAACACCAATTCCCATTGGGCCTAATAGTTTATGACCTGAAAATACTAAAAAATCTGCATCTAATTCTCTTACACTTACTTTCATATGAGGGACACTTTGAGATCCGTCAACTATAACTTTAGCACCCATAGAATGTGCATAATCGATAATTTCTTTAACAGGGTTTATTGTTCCAAGTGCATTTGACACATGAGTTATACTTACAAGCTTAGTTTTTTCTGTTATTTTATTTTTGATTTCATCTTCTGGGATTTCACCATCATCATTTAAATACATATATTTTAAAGTGGCTTTTTTAGCTTTTGCTACAATTTGCCATGGAATAAGGTTTGAGTGATGTTCTGCAATTGAAATTACAATTTCATCACCTTCATTAATATTCTCCATTCCATAAGAGTAGGAGAGAAGATTAAATCCTTCTGTGGCATTTTTAGTAAATATAATCTCTTTCGAAGATTCTGCATCTATGAACTTTCTAACCTTTTCCCTAGACTCATCATATGCTTTAGTAGCTTCAATGCTAAGCTTGTAAGCACCTCTATGAGGATTAGCATTAATATTTTTATAATAATTTTTAATAGCTTTAATAACTTGTTTTGGTTTTTGTGTAGTAGCAGCATTATCTAAATATACTAATCTTTGGCCATTTTCATGTGATTTCAATATTGGGAAGTCTTCTAAAAAATTAATATTATTCATTTTTTAAACCTCTATTTAGCTTTTCTAATATTTCGTTTATAGTATTTTCATCATCTATGGCATCTATTATAGGATTGAATGCTGCTCTTACAATTACAATTTTTGCATCTTCGTATGTTAGACCTCTAGACATTAAATAAAATAGCTTGCTTTCGTCAATTTTTCCTGAAGATGCCGAATGCTCACCAGAAACATCATCTTCTGAACAAAGTAAAACTGGCATTGCTTTTGCCTTCGCATTCTTTGAAAGAAGCATACAATATTCATCTTCTGCACCAACACTTTTTGATGCACCTTGCTTAAAATCTAATGTTCCTTTAAATGATTTTTTTGCTTTATCCTGAAGTGCTCCTTTAACATTAATATTTGATTTACTTGCTATTCCTTTAAGAGTTACAATATAATTTATATCTATAAGGCTGTTTTTACTTCCGAGATATATTGAGTCTATGTTTGATGAGGAATTTTCACCTTTTAAGTCACCATGATAATTATAAACTCTATACTCACCGCCAAGATCTGTATTTATAAAGTGCACTTTTCCTGACTCTTCAACATCTGCCACATTAGAATCTATGTGGATTATATTATCATTTAATAAATTTACTTTTGTAAGTTTAATATTACTGTTTTTCTTTGAATATATTGTACATATTCCATTATGATATCCTTTTGAATCGTCTAATGATCTATATTTGATTATAATTGAAGCTTTTGAATTTTCTTCACCAACAACTATTATGTTATCAACTAAGGTACTATTATCCTTATTAAATCCAAAATCAATAATTATTGGTTCATTTATAGCTGAATTTTTTTCTATTGTAATTAAATAACCTGCATTAAACTCTTTTTGGCCTTGTTTTATAAGTTCTTCACTTGCTCCATAGACAAATTCTTTATAAAGAGGAGAGACAGTTTTATTTTCCAGCTTTTGAATATGAACTCCCTTTATATTAGTTGCAAATCCTATATTATTAAATTCTTTAATTTCTCCAATATTTAATTCTCCAAGGCTTACATCATTAATATTAAGCCATTTTTTTGTTCTTACTGGAGTTTTATTTAAATTATTAAAATTTATAGCTTTCATTTATCTCACCTACCCAATACTTCCTTCTAATTCTATGTTTATTAAATTATTCATCTCAACTGCATATTCTAGTGGCAGTTCTTTTGATATTGGTTCAACAAAACCTCTTACGATCATTGATTTAGCTTCATCCTCGCTTATTCCTCTAGTCATTAAATAGAAAATAGATTCATCGCTTATCTTTCCAATTTTAGCTTCGTGTCCAATTTCAACATCATCATTTAATAAATCTATAACAGGAATAGTATCAGACTTTGATTTATTATCTAACATTAAGGATTCACAAGATACCATAGATTTTGAGTTGTAAGCATTTGAATTTACTTTTAACACCCCTCTATAAGTAGCTTTACCACCATTTCTTGAAATTGATTTTGAATTAATTGTTGATGAAGTATTTGGTGCAGCATGAATTACTTTTGCACCTGTATCTAAATTTTGACCTTTACCAGCAAATGACACACCTGTAAATTCTGCTCTAGCACCTTCACCTTTTAATATACTCATTGGATATAACATTGATATTTGAGAACCAAATGATCCTGATACCCATTCAATAGTACCATTCTTTTCAACTATTGCTCTCTTAGTATTTAAATTAAGCATATTCTTTGACCAGTTTTCAATAGTGCTGTATCTTAGAGTAGCACCTTCTTTAACATAAAGTTCAACGCATCCTGCATGAAGGTTTGTTACACTATATTTTGGAGCTGAACATCCTTCTATAAAATGTAATTTTGCGCCTTCATCAACGATTATCAATGTATGTTCAAATTGTCCTGCACCAGGAGAGTTTAATCTAAAGTATGATTGAAGTGGTATGTCTACATTAACACCCTTAGGAACATATACAAATGACCCACCTGACCATACAGCTCCGTGAAGTGCAACAAATTTATGATCAGAAGGGGAGACACATTTCATAAAATACTGCTTAACTAAATCTTCATGCTCTCTAACTGCAGTTTCCATATCAGTATAAATAACACCTTGCTTAACTAAATCTTCTTTTATGCTATGATAAACTACTTCTGAATCATATTGAGCACCCACACCTGCAAGTGATTTTTTTTCAGCTTCTGGAATACCTAAAAGATCAAAAGTCTTCTTTATGTCTTCAGGAACTTCGTTCCAAGAACCAACCAAATTACTCTTTGGACGAACATAAGTAACAATATTATCCATGTCCAATGAGTCTAAAGATGGACCCCATGATGGAAGTTTTAATTTATTATAAATTTCTAAAGACTTCAATCTAAAATCTTTCATCCATTTTGCTTCATTTTTTTCTTCTGAAATAGTTTCTATGATTTCTTTAGTAAGTCCTTTATCAGATTTAAAACTAAAGTTATCTTCGTTTTTTACATCGTATATACCTCTGTCCATTTCCTCAATGACAGTTTTTTTCTTATTTTCCATCTAAATTCACCACCTTTAAACTTCAACAGCTTCTTTAAAAGATTCGTAACCTTTTTCTTCTATCTCATCGGCTAAAGCTGAATTACCAGTTTTAACTATTTTTCCATCAACTAAAACATGAACATAATCTGGTTTTAGGTTTTCTAAAATTTTAGTGTTATGAGTTATTATTAATACTGCATTTTCTTCATTTGAGAACATTTTTATTCCTTTAGAAACAATCCTTATTGCATCAACATCAAGTCCTGAATCTGATTCGTCTAATATAGCAAGTTTAGGATTTAACATAAGCATTTGAAGTATTTCGTTTTTCTTCTTTTCTCCGCCAGAAAAACCTACATTTAAATATCTCTCTGCATAACTCTCATCAATTTTTAATTCTTTCATGTTTCTTTTTAAATCTAAATCAAACTTAAAGTGTTTTAATAAATTTCCATCAGATGACCTTTTAGCATACTTTAAGAAATTCTCTACAGTTATTCCTGGAATTTCTTCTGGATATTGAAATGATAAAAATAATCCTTTTCTAGCTCTTTCATCAGTTTTTAAATCATTAATATTTTCACCTGCAAATTCAATATCTCCATCTAATCTTTTATATTTTGGATTATTCATTATTGCATTGGCAAGAGTAGACTTACCAGCTCCATTTGGCCCCATTATTACATGGATTTCACCTTTATTGATTTCAAGGTTTAATCCTTTTAAGATTTCTTTTTCATCTGCCTCAATTTTTAAATTGCACACTTTTAATAAATTATTATTCATCGCGTTCACCTCTTATATTATTGTAAATAGTATCATTTTACTCTGAATTAAAAATAAAAAGTAAAAAACTATATTTTTCTATATTATATATAAATTTAAAGTTCATTTTAAATACACCTTAATATTAGCACAAGAAAATAAAATGTGCAATATAAATACACATTTAAGTGATATATATAGCTTTTTCTGTTATAATAAATTATAATCAATATAAACAAAGGATGTGAGAAAATGAATTTATCCAAGTTTTCAGATTATGCTTTTAGGATTTTAATTTATCTAGCTAAAAATCGAGATAAATTATGTACAGTTGAAGAATTGGCATCTAGCCTTGAAATATCAGAGCATCACTTAAAAAAAATAGTTCATAAGTTAGCTAAAACAGAATATATAATATCTATTAAAGGTAGAAATGGTGGCTTAAAATTAGGAATGGAACCTAATAAAATAAATCTTGGAAAAATATTAATTATTACTGAAGAAAAACTAAATACATCAGTATGTTTTTCTAGTGCAAGACATGAATGTACCCATGATTCAACTTGTAAATTTAAACATATACTTGGTGACGCTTTAAATTCATTTATTAATGAAATCAGCAAACATACATTAGAAGAACTTTTGTAATAAGTTAATAATATTTAAAGTCATAAGAAATACAGAAAGTTAAGAAAATATGAACTTTATAAGAAAAAGCTTCGAAAAAATTTCGGAGCTTTTATTAATTGTATCTAAAAAATAAATCTTAAAAGGAATAATATATATGATATTATTATAACATTTTTACTTTTAACACTAAATTAACCAAAATTTCGTCAAAATAAATTGCAAAATGTTTTAATATTGATTAAGCTATTATTTAGGAAGATAATTTAGAATTATGATTAATATAATATAAAGACGGAGTGATGAATTTATGAAAGTTAGGACTCATTTTCATTTAGCTAAGTTGGCTTTAAAAAATATAAAAACAAAATATCCTAAGGATTTTTCACTTAATATGTTTTACATTGGTACTATAATTGCAGATTGCTCATGGCTTCCTTATACAAATCCACATTTTCATAAAAAGTCTTTTAAATATGTAGAAGACAAGTTAGAAAAATTAATTAATAAAAGAAAATTTAATGCTTATAATTCACTTCAATTTGGAATAATAATTCATTATCTTTGTGATTTTTGCTGTTATTCTCATATAAGTGGGGGCATAGGAGATGTAGGGGATCATATCATATATGAAAGAAAAATCCAAAAATATTTATTGGACAATATATCTAAGATTTCTAAAATGATAGTTTCAAAATCATATAATAATACTCAAGAACTAAAGAAGTTTATAAATTCTCAAATTGCAAAATACAAAGAAGGTAAACATTCATTTATGTGGGATATTGAAAACTCTATTGAAATTTCATCTATTGTTTGCTCAGCGGTGTTTGATAAATATAATTTAAAAGGAAAAGTTATAGGACAAGTTTAGATAAACAGGATACTAAGAAATTATATCTTAGCATCCTGTTTTTATTTATCACCTAATGAACTTAATTTTTTTATCATTATTAAATATAAATCTGTAAATACGATTTTTATATAAATAAGGCCTATTCTAGAATCTTTCCTGCTTTAAACAATATATATTGAAAAGTTTTTCCAATTTGAAGAAGTATTCATAAAAGGTTCTGAAATTTTATTTCCAAGTATACCCTAGTTAAATATCCAGATAGGAATATAAAATAATGTTTTCAATCATAATAAATTTCATAAAACTTACAAATACTACTATGAGAGGTGAAGTTTTATGGAAAGTATATGGAAAAGTGAAGTAGATTTCAAAAAAAGAAAGTCATTAGATAAAGATATAGAATGTGATACTGTTATTATAGGGGGAGGAATTGCAGGCTTACTAATAGGATATATGCTAAAGGAGTGTGGTATTGAAAGTATAATAATAGATGCAAAGCTAATATGCAGTGGAAATACTAAAAATACTACAGCAAAAATAACTTCTCAACATGAATTGATTTACGATAATTTAATAAAGGAATTTGGTGAAGAAAAAGCTAAACATTATGCTTTAGCTAATGAAGAAGCAATAAAAAAATATAAAGAAATAATTGAAAAAGAAAATATTTATTGTGACTTTAAAGAAACTGATGCTTATGTATATTCATTAGAAGAAAATAAACCAATAGAAGATGAATATAATGCGGCAATTAAACTTGGAATAGATGCAGAGCTTATTTCTGAAATCCCTCTTCCAATACAAATAAAGAAAGCATTAAAATTTAAACATCAAGCGCAATTTAATCCACTAGAGTTTTTAAAACCTATTTCAGAAAAACTTACTGTATATGAAAACACAAAAGCTACAGATATTGATATTCATAATAATGTGGTAGTAACTGATAAAGGATATATTAGTGCTAAGCGTATTATTGTTGCAACTCACTATCCTTTCTTTAATATACCTGGGTATTATTTTTTAAAAATGCATCAAGAACGCTCTTATGTTTTAGGACTTGAAAATGCACCAGACTTTGATGGAATGTATATAGGTATTGAAGATAATGGATATTCATATAGGACGTATAAAGACTTAGTTTTATTTGGTGGTGCCAATCAAAGAACTGGTGAAAATGAACAAGGCACAGCTTATGAAACTCTAAGAAAAGCAGCCAAAGAAATTTTTCCTAATTGCAAGGAAAGATACCATTGGTCTGCACAAGATTGTGTCAGTTTAGATAATATACCTTACATAGGGCATTATTCAACTAAAACACCTAATATATATGTTGCTACTGGATTTAAAAAGTGGGGAATGACAAGTTCCATGGTATCAGCAATGATAATAAGTGATATGATACGTGGAATAGATAATGAATATGCTGATATATTTTCTCCAAGCAGATTTGATTTATCAGCTTCAATGAAAAATGCTGGAAATGATATGGCTAAAACAGCTAAAAACTTTATAGCACAAAAAATACATGTTCCAAATGAATACTTAGATGACGTAAAAAATGGAGAAGGTAAAATAATCAATTATGAGAATAAAAAAGTTGGAGTTTATAAAGATGTAAAAGGCAAAATTTATACTGTAAGTACTAAATGTCCTCATTTAGGATGTGAACTAAAATGGAATGCTGATGAATTTACATGGGACTGTCCATGTCATGGTTCACGCTTTGATTATGAAGGAAAATGGATAGAAGGACCTGCAAAGCCCACAAAAAGTTTAAAATGATTATATAAAAAAGTGAGATGGTTATATGAATAATATTTTAGGATATTACTTAATGCCACATCCACCTATAATAATACCAGATATAGGACGTGGAGAAGAAAATAAGATAGAAAAAACTTCTGTAGCATGTGAAAAAATAGGAAGAGAAATAGCTGATATAAAGCCTGATACGATCGTTATAGTTACACCACATGGTCCAATGTTTAGCGATGTAGTAGCAATATCAGCTGGAAAGCATATTTATGGTGATTTAAATCAGTTCAGATGCAGTAATATTAAAATTAGTTTAGATTTAGATGAAGAATTTGTAACTAGTCTAAGTCTTAAGTGCCATTTAGAAGGAATACAATCTGTACTTGTAGATGATAAATTGCTTGGAAGATATGGCAGGAAGTTAGAATTAGACCATGGAAGTATTGTCCCATTATATTTTATAAATAAATACTATAATGATTATAAGTTAGTTCATATAACATACTCAATGATAGGTGATTTAAATTTATATAAATTAGGTATACTTATATCTAATACTGCTGAGGAATTAAATAGAAAAACAGTATTTATTGCAAGTGGAGATCTATCACATAAATTAAAAGAAGAAGGACCATATTCGTATTCTCTCTATGGACCAAAATTTGATAAAGAATTTATAGAAACTCTTGAAAATGGAGATGTAGTTAAATGTTTTAATCTAGACGATACCATGGTAGAAGAATCTGCACAATGTGGTCTTTATTCAGTATATACTCTTTTAGGTTCAATGCAAGGAAATGGTATTAAAGGAACAGTGTTATCATACGAAGGCCCATTTGGAGTAGGGTATGGTGTAATGAAGTTTGAACCTACAAGTAAAGATGTGGATAGTTACAAAGTACTCAAAGAATATGAAGAAAACTCTTACAATGAAAAGATAAAGAATTCCAATCAGTATGTTAAGCTTGCAAGAGAAAATTTAGAACATTATTTTAAGTATAAAAATCCGATAAATGATTTATCAAATGTAGATGATGAACTTAAAAATCAAAAGAGGGTGTATAGGTACTATTCAAAGTACAACAGATAATGTTGCAAAAGAGATAATTAGAAATTCAATAGAAGCTGCTATTCATGATCCAAGATTTCCAGAAGTTACAGAAGATGAACTAAAAGATATTGATATTTCTGTAGATGTACTTATGGATGCAGAAATATCTTCAAAAGAAGAACTAGATCCTAAAAAATATGGAGTAATTGTTACAAAAGGATATAAACGAGGGCTATTACTTCCAAATCTTGAAGGTGTTAATACAATTGAAGATCAGCTTCATATAGCTTGTGATAAGGCTGGAATAGACTATTTTAATGATGATTTTCATATTGAAAGATTTGAAGTTATAAAATATGAAGAATAATATTTCTTAGTTATTTGAAGATACAAAATTATTCTTATAAGTGTAAAATCAAATACTAATTTAAAGCAGGTGAATTTTATGGATGCAAAAGTCATGTACTATGAAAGATTAGAAGATGATAAAGTAATATGTAGAGTTTGTCCTCATAATTGCTTAATAAGTGAAGATAAATTTGGTATCTGCAGATTGAGAACCGTAAAAAATAATATACCAATTGCTATAAATTATGGGGAAGTGACTTCAATTGGTGTTGATCCAATTGAAAAGAAGCCGTTATATCATTTTAAACCTTCTAAAAATATATTATCTATTGGAAGCTTTGGATGTAATATGACTTGCAGCTTTTGCCAAAACTATGAAATATCACAATACAGACCAGAATCACAATATTTAAGTATTGATAAATTGATTGAGCTTATAAGTAAAGCACCTAATAATGCTGGAATTGCTTTTACATATAATGAGCCATTTATGTGGTATGAATATATTTATGAGGCATCTAAAAAAATAAAAGAATACAATAAAGATATTAATGTAGTAATAGTCACCAATGGATATATAAATGAAGAACCTCTTCTAGATTTATTACCTTATGTTGATGCAATGAATATAGATTTAAAAGGATATACTAATAAATATTATAAAAGTATATGTGGTGCAAAACTAGAGCCTGTATTAGAAACAATAAAAAGATGTTATGAAAAATGTCACATAGAAATAACTACTTTGCTTGTAAGTGATGAAAATGGTTCAATAGAAGAAGTTCGTGAAATTGCAAAATTTTTAGCAAGCGTAGATAAGAATATTCCTCTTCATTTAAGCAGATATTTTCCAAGATTTAAAATGCAAAATGACGCTACTGAGGTTAAAAAAATTGAAAAAGATGCAGATGAAGCAAAGAAATATTTAAAATATGTTTATATAGGAAATGTGCAAGGTATAGATAATAATACTTACTGCAGAAAATGTGGTAATCTTTTAATTGAAAGAAATGGATATACAACAAAAGTGTATATGAAAAGTAATATATGTAATAAATGTGGGAATACCATAAATATTACTTTATGATACTTTAAAAGATTTCTTATATAATAAGGCATTACTATTTATTAATAGCAATGCCTTATTATTCTTTAATGGAAATTTTAAACTTTTTACTAAAAACCTTTTATAATTAAAACTAAAATGAAAATTGCAATTATAAGTTGTATAATTTCATATGCTAGTCCAGTCAAAGATTTTACTAAGTCTTTAGTATTACTATTCATATGTATTAACCATCCTTTGTTTGTTCTATAATGATATTATATCAAATTATACTAAAATATTCCTATAAATTAGGTTCACATTAAAAATACAAATACCTATAAACTACAATAACATATTTAAAAATATAAGTCTAGTAATAAATTATATAAATGGTAATATTTAATTATAGTGTATCTCGAGAGTACATGGTTTTATAAGGAAAATTAAAGTAAGAAGGAGAACTTAACAATGATAAAAGAAATAATCGAAAAAGATTTAATTACTTTTGAGTATCCTCCTGATGGTGGAAAAATATCTATTATTGATCCTTATGATGGATGTACAATTAAATGTCCTTATTGCTTTCAAATGACTGATAGTAATTGGAACAAGGATATAATTGTTAAATTAAATATGCCTGAATTAATAAAAAACAATTTAAATAATTGGAATAGAAAAGAAACTATATATATGGGTAGCAGATGTGATCCGTATCACGAGATTGAAAGAAAATATGAGTTGACAAGAAATTGCTTAATTGAACTAAATAAACTTAATATACCTATAATGATAACTACAAAAGCAGATTATGGTATTATCCTTAGAGATATGGATATTATAAAAAATTACAGTTCAAATATAACAATATTACTTGGTTTATCAAATCTAACTCAAATCCTTAATACAAATAAAAATGAAGTCATTGAAAATATTAATCTTGCTAATTATCTATGTAATCAAAAAATAAAGGTATGGACTTTTATAACTCCTGTATTGCCAGGGATTACAGATGTAGATGAAATTATAGATAATTTAAATAATACCATACCTGTATTCTTAGATAAATTGAGAATACAAAAAGATAGTGTTCAAATGAGAAAAATGCTTAGTTTTATACAAGCTAATTATCCTAAGCTATATGGCGAATATGAAAATCTTATAAATAATGATACAAATAAATATATTGATGAATTGAGAGATAAATATAAAGACAATACAAGGATAAAATTTGTATTTGATTAGTTTTATATTTAGTTAAGCTTGTAGATGAATGTGAAAAAATATATTAACTTGGATTTTAATATAGCATATGTCAGTTTTTAAAAGATTTTATAAAGTAGTATGAGAGATTTCAAATACAACAATTTAAAATAATTATATGCTCCCTTTATAGTAAACAGTTAAAATATTAAAACTGTTTCTATATAAGGGAGGATTTTTATTATATGATGCTTATCTTTAGTATATTATTCGTTATTTTCTTAATACTAAAAGTAAAAGAAATATTTAAGCTAAAAATATTTTTTTAGTTACAATTAAAATATTATAGGTATTGACTATCCTGCTACAGGATACTTTATTATAAAATATATGTTTGGCATAATCAAATTAGTAATATAATCAATTTAAGAAAGGACTGAGAACTAATATGAAACTAATATTAAAATATTTGAAAAATTACAAACTGCTAATTATTTTGAATGTAATTTCAGTATTTGGTTTTGCTTTGGTAGAACTTGGGATTCCAACCATTATGGCTGAAGTTATTGATAATGGTATAGCCAATAACGATATAACTTATATAAAGCAAAAAGGAATTTTAATAGCAATTATTTCTATCATAGGTGTTTTAGGTACAATATTACTTGGATATTGTTCATCTAAAATTTCAACTGGTTTAACTAGAGATATTAGAAATGATATTTTTAGGAAAGCACAAGAATATTCTCACAGTGAATATGATAAGTTTGGAGTATCTTCAATGATCACAAGAACTACAAATGATGCATATCAATTAATGCAATTTACAAATACACTCCTAAGAACTGCATTATTAACACCAGTTATGTTTGGAGTAAGTTTGTTTATGATACTTAAGACAAGTGTATCACTTTCTATAGTTCTTGCAATAACTGTACCATTTATAATACTTGGTGTAGTAGTTATTGCTAAATTATCTCATCCAATATCTGAAACGCAACAAAAAAGATTAGACAAACTTAATCGTATTTCTAGAGAGAATTTAACTGGGATAAGAGTTATAAGAGCATTTGGGAATGACGATCATGAAAGAGAAAGATTTATGGAAACAAATGAAGATTATGCTAATATATCAAAAAAGCTGTTTAAACTTATGGCAGCATCTCAACCAACATTTTTCTTTTTATTAAATATGGCGGTTCTAGCAATATTTTGGCTTGCAAGTAAAATGATAAATACAGAAACATTACAAGTTGGACAATTAATTGCATTTTTAGATTACTTATTTCATTCAATGTTTTCTTTAATGTTATTTTCTATGATATTTATAATGTATCCAAAAGCGCAAGTTTCTGCAGATAGAATTGAGGAGCTATTAGATGCAGAGCCTCTTATAAAAAATCCTGAAAATGGTGTAAAAGATACTAAAATAAAAGGTGAAGTTGAATTCGATAATGTTACTTTTACTTATCCAGATGGCGAAGAACCTGTACTTAAAGATATATCATTTAAAGCTAGTAAAGGTCAAACTGTAGCCTTTATAGGTAGTACAGGTAGTGGTAAGTCAACACTTATAAATCTAATACCAAGATTTTATGATGTTACGGAAGGATGCATAAAAATTGATGGTATAGATATAAGAAATTATGATTTAAAAGCACTAAGAAAAAAGATTGGATTTATTCCTCAAAAAACAAGATTATTTACAGGAAGTATAAATAGTAATATTAAATTTGGTAAAAAGAGTGCAACTAGCGGAGAAATTGAACATTCAGCAAAAGTGTCTCAAGCTTATGATTTTATTTCAAAGAAACCTAAGAAGTTTGAAGAGATGATAAGTGAGGGCGGAGCTAATGTATCAGGTGGCCAAAAGCAAAGATTATCTATTGCAAGAGCTATAGTTAGAAAGCCAGAAATTTATATATTTGATGATAGTTTTTCTGCTTTAGATTTTAAAACAGATGCAACACTTAGAGCAAAGTTAAAAGAAGAAACAAAGGAATCTGTTGTTTTAATTGTTGCTCAAAGAATTGGATCTATTTTAGATGCTGATAAAATAATAGTATTAAATGAAGGTGAAGTAGTTGGCAGTGGAACTCACAAGGAACTTTTAAAAACTTGTGAAATATATCATGAAATTGCTTTATCACAACTTACAGAGGAGGAGTTAGCATAATGAAGAAATTTAAAGAAACAATAATAAAAATAGCTCCTTTTGTAAAACCATACAAACTTCCATTTATTGGCGCTATTTTGTTTGTAATATTAGCAGCTATATTTACTGCTATTTCTCCAACAGTAGAAGGATTTATATTAACACAGTTAACAAAAGATTCTATAAATATAGCAAAAGGTATAGAAGGTGCTTCTGTAAACTTCAGTTATATTTTAAAAGTACTTATAATGCTTGCATTTATATATATAGCCAGTGTTTTATCTACTTATGCAGCAAGTTTTCTTTTGACTAATGCTATTCAAAATACTATGCGTGACTTAAGAAATTCTGTTCAAGATAAAATAAAGCGATTGCCAGTAAATTATTTTGATAGCAATAGCTATGGTGATGTATTAAGTAGAATTACAAATGATATTGATACAATATCTAATGCACTTCAACAAAGCTTTGTTCAAGTAATTAATGCGATTTTATCATTATCATTAGCTGTAATTATGATGTTTGTACTTAATGTAAAAATGGCATTAGTTGCAACACTTATAATACCTCTTAGTTATTTGGTATCTAAGTTTATAGTTTCTAAGTCACAAAATTTATTCATTGGTCAGCAAAAAGCCTTAGGTAAATTAAATGGTGAAGTTCAAGAAATGTATACTGGATTTAATGAGATAAAGCTTTATGGTAAACAAGACGATGTAATTAAAGAATTTGAAGATATTAATGAAGAGTTATGCCAGACAGGATTTAAGGCTCAATTTATTTCAAGTATAATGTCACCACTTATTTCACTAGTAACTTATTTAGGAATAGGTGTTATTGGTGTAATGGGAGCTGTTTTTGCTATAGCTGGTACTATAACAGTTGGTAATCTTCAAGCGTTTATACGTTATATATGGCAGATAAATCAACCACTTACTCAAGTAACTCAGTTGTCTTCTGCAATTCAATCAGCATTTGCTGCAATTGAGCGTGTATTTGAAATATTAAATGAAGAAGAGCAAATTCCAGATAAGGAAGATTCAATAAAAGTAGAAAATCCTAAAGGTAATGTTACATTTGAGCATGTTAAATTTGGATACTTTGAAGATAAACCTTTAATTAAGGACTTAAATGTAGAAGTTAAAAGTGGTCAAATGGTAGCTATAGTTGGGCCTACTGGAGCAGGTAAAACAACCTTAATAAATCTTCTTATGAGATTTTATGAGATACAAGGCGGTTCTATTAAGATAGATGGTGTAGATATAAGAGATATGAAAAGAGGAGATCTTCGCTCAATGTTTGGAATGGTTCTTCAAGATACTTGGTTGTTTAATGGAACAATAAATGAAAATATTGAATATGGAAGATTTGGAGCAAGAAAGGATGAAATAATTGAAGCAGCTAAAATAGCCAATGTTCATCACTTCATAAAAACACTTCCAGATGGGTATAATATGTTCTTAAATGAAGAAGCATCAAATATATCTCAAGGAGAAAAGCAGCTCCTTACAATTGCTAGAGCAATAATTTCAGACCCTGCTATTCTTATATTAGATGAAGCTACAAGCTCTGTTGATACAAGACTTGAATTAATGCTTCAAAACGCTATGAAAAATATAATGAAAGGCAGAACAAGTTTTGTTATTGCACATAGACTTTCAACTATAAGAAGTGCAGATTTAATTCTTGTAATAAATGATGGTAATATTATAGAGCAAGGAAATCATGAAGAGTTAATGGCTAAAGGTGGCTTCTATGAGCAACTTTATAATAGCCAGTTCGCAAATAAAAAAGCAAATTAAATCATTATGATGATAATCTCCAAACACCTTTTAGTAGATGTTTGGAGATTTTATTATAAAATATTATTAGTTCTAATATCATTATCTATAAATATAATCCGTGAGACTGCTTATGCTTAAGTAAGATTTTAAATAATTTATAAATTGAATTGCAGAATAATATTTCGCCTTTTACTTATACTAAAATTGATTTTTGATATAAATATGAGGTGGTATAATGCAACAAGAAAATAAATCCAATAGATTAATCAATGAGAAGAGCCCATATCTAATTCAACATGCATATAACCCAATTAATTGGTATCCATGGGGAGAAGAAGCATTTGAAGATGCAAAGAAAGAAGATAAGCCTATATTTTTATCTATTGGTTATTCAACTTGTCACTGGTGCAACGTAATGGCACATGAAAGTTTTGAAGATGAAAATGTAGCTGCAATACTTAATAAATTTTTTATTTCAATAAAATTAGATAGAGAGGAAAGACCAGATGTTGATAGTGTTTATATGACTGTATGTCAGGCACTAACTGGTTCTGGTGGATGGCCATTAACCATTATAATGACTCCAAACCAAAAACCATTTTTCGCAGGAACATATTTTCCAAAGACATCAACATATGGTATGCCAGGATTAATTGAAATACTTGAATCAGTAGCTACACAGTGGAAGAATTCAAAAGAAAAATTAATTAATTCTAGTGATAATATATTAAAAGAACTTGGTAAATTCTTTGTATCCGAAAGTAATGATACTAAATTAAGTGAAAAGAACTTAAAAAATGGTTATAATCAGCTTTTAAAGAGCTTTGATATTAAATATGGTGGATTCTCACCTGCTCCAAAATTTCCGACACCACATAAGCTTATGTTTTTACTTAGATATTATAAGATGTATGATGAAACAAATGCACTTGAAATGGTAGAGACTACACTTGGGTCTATGTATAGAGGCGGATTATTTGATCATATAGGGTATGGATTCTCACGTTATTCAACAGACGATAAATATCTTGTTCCACACTTTGAAAAAATGCTTTATGATAATGCGCTTTTAGTAATATCATACTTAGAAGCTTATGAAATAACTAAAAATCCGTTATATAAAGATATCTCAATAAAATCACTTGAATACGTATTTAGAGAATTAACAAGTAATGAGGGTGGGTTTTACTGTGCACAAGATGCAGATAGTGAAGGAGAAGAAGGAAAATACTATGTATTCACTCCAGATGAAATTAAAATAATTTTAGGCGAAGAAGATGGAAATTATTTTAATGAATATTATGATATAACTGACGAAGGAAATTTTGAAGGCAAAAGCATACCTAATTTAATAAAGAATAGTAATTATAATAAGAAAGATGAAAAAATAGACGTATTAGCACAAAATATTTTAGATTATAGAAATGAAAGATATTCCCTCCATAAAGATGATAAAATTCTCACTTCATGGAATGGTCTTATGATTGCTACACTTTCTAAAGCGTATAAAGTACTTGAAGATGAAAAGTACTTAGAATATGCAAAAAAAGCTATCGATTTTATTTATAATAACTTAGTAGATTCTAAAGGAAGATTATTTGCAAGATATAGAGAAAAAGAAGCTAAATATAAGGCCATCTTAGATGACTATGCATTCCTAACTTATGGTCTTATAGAATTATATGAAAGTTCATATGAGATTTTATATTTAAAAAAAGCTATAGATCTTACAGAAGCAATGATAGATTTATTCTTTGATGAAAAGAATGCCGGCTTCTTCTTATATGGAAAAGATAGTGAAAAGCTTATTGCAAGGCCTAAAGAATTATTTGATGGAGCAATTCCTTCGGGAAATTCAGTAGCTGCTTATAATTTGATAAGACTTGCAAGAATAACTGGAAAGTCCTTATTTGAAGAAATAAGTAAAGATGTGCTTGATTATATAGCAGGATCAATAATTAGTGAAGAAATCAATCATTCCTTCTTCTTAATCGCTTCTTCTTTTGCATTAAATAAGACTAAAGAACTCATATGTGTTATTAAAGATGAAAGTGAAAAAGAAAAAATTAAAGATACTTTAAGCGACATGCAGGCATTTAATTTGACTGTGATAATAAAAAATGAAGAAAATAGTAGTGAGCTTGAAGAATTAATACCATATACCAAAGATTATACACTTAAAGATAATAAAGCCACTTATTATCTATGCGAAGGAAATTCGTGTTTTCCACCAACAAATAATTTAAATGAGATTTTAGCAAAATTTCATAAAATTAAATAAAACTATAAAATTCTAAATTTATTACTTTTTTAAGATAGTATAAATTTAGAATTTATTTATATATAATTAAATATATATAAATATTTATTCAATTTTCGCATTTTGGTGCTTTTTATAAAATTTCAAATTTTTTAATTTATATAAGTAGAGTGGTATTTATATGAATTTCTTATTAAGATAAGCTTTTTATTTATACATTAGAGGTGAGACAAATGGATATATACACAATTGGACATTCAAATTATCCTGTAGAAAGACTAATAGATATGTTAAAGCATTATAATATTGATACAGTAGTAGATATAAGAGGAACACCATATTCAAAATATAATGTTCAATATAATAAAGAAGTAATAGAACATACATTAAAAGAAGCAGGATTTATTTATATTTATATGGCTCCTGAACTTGCAGCAAAGAGAATAAATAAAATATCTTATAATGAAGAAGGTTATTCTGATTTTGAGAAAGTAGTAAATGAAGAATCATTTAAAAATGGAATACAAAGACTTAAAAATGGAGTTTTAAAAGGGTATAAAATCGCTTTACTTGGAGCAATGCAGGATCCAATAAGATGTCATAGAAGTATTTTAGTAGGAAGAGAACTCATAAAGTATGGATTTAATGTTAAGCATATTTTAGATGATTATAAGTTAGCTTCTCAAAAAGACTTAGAGCAGAATTTGCTTGATAAATATTTTATGGATAGAAATCAAATCACAATAGATAATCTTCTTGGTAATAGTAAAAGTGAAGAAGAGTTGATTAAAGATGCATATAGATTAGCCAATAAAGAAATTGGATATAGAATTGAAAATTTAAAGTAATATATAAGCCGTATAAATAATAACGGATATTGATAATTCCCATATAATATATTTAGGATTAATAATTAAGGAACACATATGAACTTTTTATCAAAACTATTTATGAATAATAATGAAGAAAAAAATAAAAATACAGATAAAAATTCAAAACTTAGAAATGATAAAAATTATAATGAATCAGTACAAAATCTTGTTAATTCACAAAATTATTATAGTGCAACAGATTTTTTGATTTATGTGGATACAGATAACTTTAAGGTAAATATTTTTAAAGGAAAACAAAAAAACTGGATTATTCAAAAAAGCTTTTTATGTACAATAGGCAAAAAATCAACACCAACACCAAAAGGCACATTTTCAATAGGAGTTAAGGGATTATATTTTGGAGTTAATAAAGGATATAAGTGCTGGTATTATACAAGCTTTAAGGGTAACTATTTATTTCATTCCATAATATATAATTTAGATGGTTCAGTAAGAGATGGAAGACTTGGAATGGCTTTATCAGATGGATGCATAAGGCTTTCTAAAATAAATGCTAAATATATTTGGGATACAATACCTACAAAAACAAAAGTTATAATAGTTTAAATTAACGTCCTTATTAATTTTATTTAGTTAATAAGGACGTTAATTTTGTATATTTAAGTATTCTAGCCTATAGAAGTTTTCTGATAATTTTATCTATCATTCATTATAATTACTCAGTGAAAATATATCAGTAGTGATATATTTTTTATTATCACTGTTGATAATCTTATCAGTAGTGATATAATTGTTATAGAAAATTCTTTTAAGGAGGAAAACAAATGCAAAAGATAGCATTAATAACAGATAGTGCATCAGATATAAGTGTAGAATTACTAAAAGAAAATAATATAAAATTATTACCTTTTAGAGTTATATATAAGGATGGAGAAGAATATGAGGAGAGAATTGAATTAACATCTGAAATGATGTATGAACGTTTGGAGAAAGAAATTCCGACAACATCTCTTCCAAGTATAGAAAAAATCACAGATGCATTAAATGAAGCAGTTAAAGAAGGATATACACATGCAATTATAATAACAATATCACAGGCTTTATCAGGAACATATAATGCTTGTAGACTTGTATGTGAAGACTTTGAAGGACTTGAAACTTTTGTTTTTGATTCTAAAACATTAACTATGGCAGAAGGTGCTATGGTATTAAATGCTGCTAACATGATAAAAGAAAATAAAAGCTTTGAAGAAATAGTAGAAGCTCTTCCTAAATTAAGAGATAAAATAGATTTATTTTTTACAATAGATACGCTTGAATATCTTAAAAAGGGTGGAAGAATAGGAAAAGTAGCTGGAACAGTTGGGGAATTCTTAAATCTTAAACCAATTATAACTGTTGCAGATGATGGGGCATATAGAACTTACGCAAAAGCAAGAGGATCAAAGCAAGCTGTTTCAAAACTAATCAATATATTTAAATCATACGAAGGAAAAGGAAACTATAGAGTATGGGTTCTAGATGGTAATGGAAAAGATAAAGTTAAAATTCTATGTGACGGAATAAAAGAACTTCCTCATTGCAAGGAATGTATTTTTGCAGGAACAATAGCACCTTCACTTGGAATTAATACAGGTCCAGGACTTGTAGGATGTGCAATAGAAAAGGTAGATTAATTTATGAATGAAAAATTTAATTTTAGTGGAATTGAAGATATTGAAGCTGAAGAAAAAAGACTTTATGCCGAATATAAGAAAAAACTTAAAGAGCTAAAAAAAGTTAAAAAGGAAAAGAGTACAGGGACGCCTGTTTTTACTAAAGGTCTTCTTCCTATTTATGTTTTATACATATTATCTCTAGGTGCTACTAACGGTAACGAAATATCTCATAAAATAGGCCAAAGAACTAATGGCAAATGGGTTCCAAGCACAGGAGGAATATATCCTCTTTTAAAGAGATTAGAATCCGATGGTTTAATAGACGGTGAATGGGACGATTTAGACAAGAAATTTCAAAAGACCTATTCTTTAACAGAAAAAGGTTTTAAGGAATTCAAAAGCAAAAAGGTCATATTAAAATCAAAGATTGAAGAATCTTTGGATGTATTTAATATAATTTATAAAGACCTATATATAAAATAGAAATTTTAACTATATTAACTATATTACTTTTATAATCATAAAAATGATAATTCTTAACAAATGTTAGAATTATCATTTTTTATGTATTTTTAATGAAAATATTACATTTATAATATATAATAAAGTAAATTTATAAAATGCTTGGAGTTGATGATTTAAATTATGATAATTAGAGCTATGAATCTCGTGGATATATATTTTAAAGATAAAAAGGACAAAGGTGGGAATCCATATACAGAACATTTAATATATGTTATGCAAAATGTTGAAACAACTGAAGAAAAAGTAGTTGCGCTTCTTCATGATATTATGGAAGACACAGATATAACAGAAAAAGAAATTTCAGACTTTGGTATACAAAAAGTTTATATTGATGCTGTAAAAATTCTAACAAAGAAATCTTGTGAATCGTATGATCAGTATATAAACAGAATTATAAAAAGTAAAAATCAACTTGCTATTAATGTAAAGATAGTTGATTTAGAACACAACATGAATTTGGATAGACTTAAAATAATAACATCTAAAGATATGGTAAGAAATCATAAATATAAACAAGCGTATAATAAATTACTTCCTCTAAAGAAAGTTTTATAATAATTAATATTATATGTAACACTATATATTTAATTACTTATTTTTAGTATAATATAAAGGTTAATTGAAAAATAATAAATTTAAGTGAAGACGCTAAAAGGAGATTTAAAATTTGAGTAAAGTAATTGTTATAGGTGCGGGACCTGCAGGAATTATGGCTGCAATTCATGCTTCTAAAGAACATGAAGTAATACTTCTAGATGGTAATGAAAAGCTAGGTAGAAAACTTTTTATTACTGGTAAAGGAAGATGTAATGTTACTAATGCTAAGGATATATCAGAATTCTTTGATTATATACCAGGTAATCCTCATTTCTTATATAGTGCATTATATAGTTTTACTAATGAGGATACTATGAATTTTTTTGAAAATGAAGGAATAAAACTTAAAGTGGAAAGAGGAGACAGGGTTTTCCCGGAATCAGATAAATCTTCAGATATTATAAAAGGTTTATCAAATGCTTTAAGCAGAACTAATACAAAAATAAAATTAGGATGTAAGGTTACAGATATAAAAGTAAAGGATAAAAAGATTTCAGAAGTAGTAATAAACGATTCAGAAATATTAAAAGGCGATTATTTTATTATAGCAACTGGCGGAGCTTCATATCCTCTTACTGGTTCAAAAGGAGAAGGCCAAAATTTTGCAAAGAAACTTGGCCATAATATAGTTCCTTTAAGACCAGCTTTAGTTCCTATGGTAGTAAAAAATGCTGAAACAAAGGAACTTCAAGGATTATCATTAAGAAATGTAGAAGTTACCGTGAAAGAAAATGATAAAAAGGTAATATATAAGAACTTTGGTGAAATGTTATTTACTCACTTTGGAATATCAGGACCATTAATACTTACAGGAAGTAGATTTATAGAACCAAATAAAAATTATACAATACATATTGATTTAAAACCTGCATTAAATATAAGTGAATTAGATAAGAGAGTTCAAAAGGATTTTAAAACTTATATAAATAAAGATTTTAAAAACTCTTTAGATGATTTACTTCCACAAAAAATAATACCAATGATAATACGCAGAAGTAAAATCAATGAAAATAAAAAAGTTAATGAAATAACAAAAGAAGAAAGAAAAAATTTAGTAACTGTAATTAAAGACTTCTCTTTTGAACTAGATGGAGTAAGACCTCTTGCTGAAGGTATAGTTACACAAGGTGGAGTAGATATAAAAGAAATTGATCCATCTACAATGAAATCTAGAATTGTAGAGAATTTATCTTTTTGTGGAGAAGTAATGGATGTAGATGCATTTACTGGCGGGTATAATGTTCAGATAGCTTTTTCAACAGGATTTATAGCAGGAACTAATATTTAAATTCATAAACATTGTTTTTAGGTGATATGAGAAATCTAATTTTAGAGTGGTAATAAATGAAACTCTTGTTTGAGACGTTAAAAAATTATATAATCATATTGTAGTCTTAAAATCAGATAATGAAATGAGGAGAAATTTAGTGAAGATAGCAGTTGCAATAGACGGACCAGCAGGTGCAGGTAAAAGTACTATAGCAAAGCTTGTAGGCAAAGAGTTTAATCTTATGTACATAAATACAGGCGCTATGTATAGAGCTGTGGCATTAAAATCTAAAGAAAATAATTTAGGTTCCGAGAAAATAAATGAAATTTGTTCTTTAATAAATACGATGGAAATGCATTTTGAAAATGATGATTTAATATTAAATGGTATAAATATTCAAGATGTAATAACAACACCTGAAATAAGTAATATAGTATCTAATTATGCAAGCATAAAACAGGTGCGAGAAAAGCTTGTAAAACTTCAAAGAGATATGTCTGAAAAATATGATGTTATTATGGATGGAAGAGACATTGGAACTGTAGTTCTTAAGGATGCTCCATTTAAATTCTTTTTAACAGCAAGTCCGGAGGAAAGAGCAAATAGAAGATTTAAAGAATTACAAAACAAAAATATAGAATGTAATTACGATCAAATACTAGAAGACATAAAAAAGAGAGACTATATAGATTCTCATAGAGAAACTGACCCATTAAAAAAAGCAGACGATGCTATTGAAATTGATAGTACTAATCTTGATATTAGTGGAGTTGTTGATGTTATTTGTGAGAACATAAGAAAAAGTATCGATAGATAAGGAGTACTATCATGATAGAGATAAAGCTCGCAAATAGTGCAGGTTTTTGTTTTGGAGTTTCTAAAGCAGTAAATGAAGCATTACAAGTTCAAAAAAAATATAATAAAAAAATATATACATTAGGTCCTTTAATTCATAATAATGATGTCGTTAAGTATTTAGAGGAAAATAATATATATTCAATAAGTCTAGAAGAAATAGACAGTTTAAACAGTGGTGATGTGATTGTTATAAGATCTCATGGCGTTTCTGAAAGTGTATTTAATTTACTTAATGAAAAAGGTTTAGAAGTAGTTAATGGAACTTGTCCTTTTGTGACAAATATTCAAAAAAAGGTTAAGAAATATTCAAAAGAAGGTTATCATATAGTAATATTAGGTGATAAAGATCATCCCGAAGTCATAGGAATTAATGGGTGGTGTGATAATAAAGCTATTATTACTAAAGATGGTGAATTTGAAGATAAGATACCTCAAAAGGTTTGCTTAGTATCTCAAACAACTGAGAAATTAAAAAACTGGGAAAATACACTTAAAAGCTTAAGTGGCGTTAAGGAGCTTTTAACATTTAACACAATATGTGCTGCTACAGATGTAAGACAGCGAAGTGCTGAAAAATTATCTAAAGAAGTTGATGCCATGATAGTAGTTGGAGGTAAGAATAGTTCTAATACAACAAAACTATACCAAATAGCAAAAGATAATTGCGCAAAAACAATACATGTTGAAAATGTAAAGGAACTGCCAAAAGATTTTATTAATAATAATATAGAAAAAATAGGAGTTACGGCTGGTGCTTCAACACCAGATTGGATTATTAAGGAGGTACTAGATATAATGAATACAGAAAACAATAATTTTGAGGATCAATTATCATTAATGGATGAACTAGATAAAAGATTTAAAATAGGTGATGAAATTGAAGGCGAAATTCTTTCAAAAACTAGGGATTCTTTAATTGTATCACTTATAGGATATAAAAGTGATGGAGTTATTCCATTCTCAGAATTATCAGCAAAAGAAGATCCGATAGCAGTATCAGAGAAATTAAATGTTGGTGACAATATAAAAGCTAAAGTAATAAAACTACAAAATAGTGATGGATATGTTGTTTTATCAAGATTAGAATATGAAAGAGAAGAAGCCTTCAAAGAATTAGAAACTTTATTCAATGAAAAAACTACATTTGAATTAAAAATATCTAATGCTCAAGAAAAAGGATTGGTAGCAAACTTTAAAGGCGTTAGAGTCTTTATACCTGCTTCACAAATAGATATAAAATTTACTGAAAACAAAGAAGAATATATAGGAAAAACAATTGAAGTTAGGTTAATAGATTTTTCTGCAAAGAATCCAGTTAAAGTTGTTGCTTCAAGAAGAGTGTTATTAGAAGAAGCAAGAAATGTAGTTGAGTCTAAAGCATGGGAAAAATTTAACTTAGGCGATGTAGTTAAAGGTGAAGTTAAAAGATTTACAAACTTCGGTGCTTTCGTTGAAATAAATGGCGTAGATGGACTATTACACCTATCTCAAATTTCTTGGAATCATGTTAAAAATATAAAAGATATATTAAAAGAAGGTCAAATTATTGATGTTAAAATAATTGACTTAGATAAAGAAAATAAAAAGTTATCATTAAGTATGAAAGAACTTATGCCAAAGCCATGGGAAAATGTTAAAGAAAAATATCCAGAAGATTCTATAGTATTAGGTAAAGTAGTAAGATTAAATGATTTTGGTGCTTTCGTTGAATTAGAACCTGGTGTAGATGGATTAGTTCATATATCAAAGATTTCTCATAGTAGAATTAATCATCCAAAAGAAGCTTTAACTATAGGTGAAGAAATAAAAGCTAAAATTTTAAGCGTTGATGAAGAAAATAAAAGAATAGCTTTAAGCATAAAAGATGCTGAATAATTAATATTTAGGCTGTGTATATAATATAAATTTGTATACACAGTTTTTTGCTTTCATTTTAATTTTATTGTATGCATGGTATAATTTATATAAGGTTTAGAAATGAGGACGGTTATATGGTTGAAGTTGAGAAGTTATCGATTTTTAATATAGATATTTTTAGAGAGTTGTATGATGGTAAAGATAACTCATATATTTGTGATAAGACATTTTTTGAAGCATATGATAATGAACCTTTTATAGTAAAATTTATTTTAAGGAAACAAGTTAAGTTATTTAAACTCAATGAAAAGTATATAGGCTATATATGGCATGAATATCCTGCTTCTAAAAATTTGCCATGTAATATATATTCGTTATATGTTAAAGAGGAATATATAGATTGTATTAAGCCAGAATTTCTTGATTCTCTTAATATTGATTCTTTTAAAATTGATATTAGAGATAATCCAAAAAACTTAGAGCTAATAAAAAAATTAAATTTTACTCTTCTTTCTGAAACGTTGTTAATGAAATTGGATGCTTATAACCCTATGCTTAACATAAATAATAATTTGATTTTTGAACATTTTAAAAAAAATAAGCATGAAAATCTTAGATGCGAATTGCAAAATCTTATTTTTGATAATAAAGACAGAATCCCATTATCAGTGTCAGATATATTGGCTGAAGAAGAAGAGAAATACTATTTGGATGATTTTTGCGTGTTTATTGCAATTGATTCATGCACACCTATAGGTTATGGACAGGTTATTTTAAACAGAGGTAAATATACTATTGTCAATTTAGGAGTAATTAAAGAACATAGAGGAATGAGATATGGAGAAGAACTATTAAAATATCTTATAAATTTATGTATATGCAAAAATATAAGTGAAATATATATACGTGTAGATAAAAATAATATTCCGGCTTTAAGATTATATACTAAGCTTGGATTTAGAGAATATAGTTCATATTCTGTTTGGAACTCATAGTTAATAATAAAGTACAAAAGTTATGTTGATTATTATAATTAGGAATATATAAAATAAAGACTGTTAATATGCAGTCTTTATTTTATATACTAAATTTGTTATAATACAACGTGACAATGTAAAAATGGAGGAAAAACAATAATGAGTTTAGATAGAGAAATTAAAAGTAAATTATATTTTATTGAAACATGGGGCTGCCAAATGAATGAAGAAGATTCTGAAAAGCTTTCAGGAATGCTTAAGACTCAAGGCTATACCCCTACTGAAAATAGAGATGAAGCATCTATAGTTATATTTAATACTTGCTGTGTAAGAGAAAATGCTGAAAATAAAGTTTTCGGAAATTTAGGGATGCTTAAAAAGCAAAAAGAAAAAAATCCTGATTTAATAATTGCTTTATGTGGATGTATGATGCAACAAAAAGGTATGGCAGATGAAATTTTAAAAAGATTCCCATACGTTGATATAATTTTTGGAACACATAATTCTTATAAATTCCCTGAATACTTACATAGAGTTCAAACTGATGGAGTTCAAATAAAAGAAATATTTGATAAAGAAGCTGAAATAGTAGAAGGAGTTCCGATAGACAGAAAATCTAGCGTAAAAGCTTTTGTTACTATAATGTACGGATGCAATAATTTCTGTACATATTGTGTAGTTCCATTTGTTAGAGGAAGAGAAAGAAGTAGAAAGCCGGAAGATATAATAAAAGAGATAAAAGAATTAGTAGCACAAGGGTATAAGGAAGTTACTTTACTTGGTCAAAACGTAAATTCTTATGGTAAGGGCCTAGAAGAAGAAATATCTTTCGCAGATCTTTTAAGAAGAATCAATGAAATAGACGGACTTGAAAGAATTAGATTTATGACATCTCATCCTAAGGACTTAAATATAGAGGTAATTCACGCTATAAGAGATTGTGATAAACTATGCGAACAAATCCATTTACCAGTACAAAGTGGTTCAGATGCTGTTTTAAAAGTAATGAACAGACACTATACTAAGGAATACTATTTAGATCTTGCGAAAAAGATAAGAGAGGAAATCCCAGATGTTACTTTTACAACTGATATAATTGTTGGATTCCCTGGTGAAACTGAAGAAGATTTCTTAGAAACAATTGACTTAGTTAAAAAAGTTCAATATGACTCAGCATTTACTTTTATTTATTCAAGAAGAAATCATACACCTGCTGACAGAATGGAAAATCAAATTTCTGATGATGTTAAGCATGACAGATTTAATAGACTTGTAGAAGTTGTTAATGAGGGTATTGTTGCAAGCAATAAAGCAGCAGAAGGAAAAGTTTATGAAGTGTTAGTTGAAGGAACAAGTAAAAATGATGAAACCAAACTAACAGGTAGAACTAGAAATGGTAAACTTGTAAACTTTGATGGATGCAAAGAAATGATAGGAAAGCTAGTTAATGTTAAGATAGTTGAAGCTAAATCATTCTCTTTAGTTGGTGAAATTATAAAATAAATATAAAAAATTAAAAGTAATCATAGATTATAACAAATATTTTGTTGTAATCTATGATTTTTTACTTATGATGAAATTCAACCTTTTTAATAAAAGTGCTATTTCTATCTTCTGAGAACAAATGTTCTAAAGTATAAAAATAAGCATTTTAAAAGCAAGAGTGAAACTTTAAATTCATAAGCATTGTTTTTAGGTGATATGAGAAATCTAATTTTAGAGTGGTAATAAATGAGACCCTTGTTTGAAACATTAAAAAATTATATAATCATATATATTAATGTTAAACTCTTCAGAGCCATATATTAATTTATAATTATTTATCATTAATAAGCATATCAATCATTCGCTTAGGATTATCAAAGAAAGATCTCATGATTTGATAATGGTCGGTTTCATCATAATCACAATTTCTTATATTATTATCTTTAATCTCATATATTATTGAATCAAGATAAGCCATAATAATAGATATCAATTTTAAATTCCTCCTAAAACTACTATAGATAGTTTATTGTATTAATTTATATTAAAAAGTAACTGTTTTTACTTTCGGAACATTTGTTCTAAAACCATAAAACAGTCACTTTTGATTTTATTTAATTATATCTATGAAAGTACAGTCAATAACATTCTCTAGATCTTTTGGATTCATCTCGATTTGGGCACCTATTTTTCCGGCGCTAAAAACTATTGTAGAATGCTCTAATGCACTTTCTTGAACAAATGTCCTAAATGCTTTTTTCATGCCTATAGGAGAGCAGCCGCCTCTTATATATCCTGTAATTTTATTTATATCTTTTACATGAATCATTTCAATATTCTTTTCACCTGCAGCTTTTGCAGCTTTTTTCATATCTAATTCTTCAGCAACTGGAATAACATACACTAAAAATTCTTTTGAATTACCTTGCGTTACTAACGTTTTAAAAACAGAGCTTACATCTTTGTTTATCTTATGAGCAACAGCAACTCCATCTATTTTTCCATCTTTATTTTCATAACTATGAGTAGTGTATTCTACATTTTTACTATCTAGTATTCTCATAGCATTTGTTTTACTTTCTTTAGCCATCTTTGAATCCTCCTATGTATAACAAACTATGACTATTATACCATAATATAAAGCATTTATTTTATGGATAATAATAAAAGTTAACATTTCTGAATACGAAAATAAATCACTATTTACAATAAAATACATCAAAATTGCTCCCTCTGTTTTTACGTATATTTATCTGAAAATTCATTATTTTTCAAATATTTTTGAAATTATGTGTTTTTAAATTACATAAATAGAATATTATATAAAAAATATATAATAATTAAATTATAAGTAAATATAGTATTATATTGATTAATATTACAGGGTTTTTATTTTAAAATTGTATTTAAATTCAATTTCGTTTGTGTTGAAAAAATAAATTTTAAAAATATATAAAACTAGTAAAAGGATGTCTTCTTAATTTTGAAATTTAATTTTTATAATAAAATGATTAAATGATATTACTAAGATAAAGTTATTTAAGAATAAAAATCTGAAAAAAATAACCAAATAATTGAGTTCAACCGCACTTTTATTAATTGAGAATAAAAGTGATCTAAATGAGAAAAAATATAAAAAATAAGAATTTTATAAATAAGTTCAAGTTAGTTTGTTAAAAACATTGCACAAATATTTCGGGAGAATTTTTTGCTAAGAATAAATAATGGAAATTTTGCTTTGCTCAGTATTAAAAAGTGAAGATTGATAAAAGTTATATATATGATGGTTAATAAAATATACAGAAACCACTCTCAAAACGCTCAGAAATTATTTCGGGAAATATACATTTCCCGAAATAATTGATTAAAAATGAGTTTATTGGTATAATATATACAAGCTTAGTAAATTTGCAAGCTAGAAATATATTATTATATGAGGTTATGATTATTATGGGAATGAATTTTGATATAAACGAATTTAAAAATGAGAATTTACCGGAATCAGTTGTTGATTTTTTGAACTATTTAGAAACAATAAAAAATAAGTCCGATAACACAATTGAAGCATATAAAAAAGATTTGACTATATTTTTTAGATTTATGCTTTTGTATAAAGGGTATGTTGATCAAAAAAAGGTAGAATTCGATGAGATAGATATAAAATCCGTTGATAATTCTTTTATAAAAGGAATAAAATTAAGAGATTTATACGCCTTTATGTCTTTTATAGAAAAATACAGAGGAAATAGCGCCTACTCTCGTGCCAGAAAGGTCGCGACATTGAAATCTTATTTTAAATTTTTAACTGGTAAAGCAAAAATAATAGATGAAAATCCTACTTTAGAACTTGAATCACCTAAAATAAACAAAAGGCACCCTGTTTATTTAACTTTAAATCAGAGTTTGGAACTATTAAAATCCTTAGATACAACAAATAAAAACTATGCTAGAGATTATTGCATTCTGACTCTGTTTTTAAATTGTGGTATGCGTTTATCTGAGCTATGCAACATCCAAATAAGTAAAATTAAAAATGACACTTTAACAATCATAGGTAAAGGAAATAAAGAACGAACCGTTTACTTAAATGATGCATGTTTAAAATCTATAGATAATCTTTTGAAAACACGTGATGATTCTAAAGTTTCTGGCGAATATAAAAATTACTTGTTCCTTTCGAATCGTGGAACTCCTATAAATCAACGAACAGTTGAAATAATGATAAAAAAACATATAACAAATGCTGGTTTTACTGATGAAAAATACACGCCACATAAACTCAGACATACTGCTGCCACTTTAATGTACAAGTATGGAAATGTAGATATTAGAAGTCTGCAAAATATTTTAGGACATACTAATATATCAACTACACAGATTTATACCCATGTAGATGATGATACTTTAAGAGATGCAGTAAAATCAAATCCTTTAGCAAAATTATAATATATAAAACACCACATAAATCTTGTGAATTTATGCGGTGTTTTACTTTGTTAAATTAAAATTATACTATTTATATAAGAAAAAGTTTTATTATATTATTGGATTACCATATCTTGTATTAAACTCGTTAATATAAGATTGATCATTGCCTTCATAAACGATTAAAGTATTTCCGTTAGTATAATAATGCGGTTTTTCACTGTATACAACTTCACCATCGACAGATAAACCATCAGAAGATATTCTGGCCACATCTGCATTTAAGGCATCTTTTGAATCGTATTCATAAACTCTAACTAATTTATCTCCTGCATAATAATCAGTTTCATTTCCTTTAAACTTATCCCAATGTGTTTCTGCTGATTCTTTTAAATCATGTCCTGCGTTTACAATGTCATCTTTGAAGTTTATAGCTGTATATTTTATATCTTTGCCAACATCTTTTACACCTTCAACTACTCCTTCAGCACTTTCTTTTAGTCCTTCTCCTACTTTGGCCACATCTTCTTTTACACCATCTGTATTGTTTGTGGTATTATTAGTAGTATTAGAACCACATCCATATATCACTGATGCAGATGATAATAATGTCATTAAAGCTAATGCAATAACAAACTTTCTTCTCATTTTTTATCTCTCCTTTCTAAATATCTAACTTCATATTTAGTATGTCGTTTAATGGTTTCATATATACATAAAATAAAAATCACAAGATAATAACTATCTTGTGATTTTAAACTATTCGTTAATCTTCTTTTTTAACTTTCTTACACCTGGATAAATTTCTTCTGTAAGTTCATCTATATCTCCCTCGTTTAACGAAACATTATCGAGATATTCTATATGATCAAAAGCATCTTCATACTCTGTACTTTCGTCGTTTATATAATCATCTTCAGAGAAATTAACTTCTTCTTTAAACTTCTTATATATATCCATTAAATTAAGGTTTTGAGCCTTTATTTCTTCTAAATCCTCTTGGCTTAATGTAGACTTTATTTCTTCTAAAAATTCTTCTTCAAGAATTTCGTTTTCTTCTTGGGTTTTTGCGATATCTTCTATCTTAATAGCTCTAACATCTACTCCATCCATTTCTAAGCACTTTCCGCAATTATCACAAATTTTATTTTCATAAATATCACAATAATCATCATCTGTATATTTAAATGCCATAATAACAAATTACTCCTTTCACTTTGAAGTCATTGTTTTATTATAACAAAAATAAATTTATAAATCAAATATACAATTATTCTGCTCTAATTTCTTTTAACTTTAATTCTATCATTTCCAATACTTTTTCTGCATCATCAGCATTGTTTACATAGTCATATTCATCTATATTTATAGTTAAAACCTCTGAAGCTTTATAATGACTTTCTACCCAGTCATCATATCCTTCCCATAAAGTTTTATAATATGAGACTAAACTTTCATCAAGCTCATATCCACGACCTCTTTTTATTATTCTATCTAAAATAGTTTCAAAACTACCAGTTAAATAAATCATTAAATCAGGCGCTTTTTTAGGTAGTTCATTAAGTTCTTCCAGCATATTTTCAAGCAAACCTTCATACATTTGGAATTCTAATTCTGAGATTCTGCCCAAATCCTTATTAACTTTTGCAAAGTACCAATCTTCATATATACTTCTATCCAATACATTATTCTTATTAACAAGTGCTTTCTTTATACTTTTGAATCTTGTATTAAGAAACCATAATTGAAGTAAAAATGGATATCTTTTTTCTTGTATTTCTTCATCGCTAGCTGTATAAAAAAGAGGTAAAATTGGATTATCATCTACGCTTTCGTAAAATACTTCTGTCCCAAAATGTTCTCCAACAAGTTTAGCTAAACTTGATTTTCCAGCCCCTATCATCGCTCCTATAGTAATCACCATTGTCACCTTTTCCTTTCGAGTAGTACAAACATTATGAAAAATTATTATAATTTCGCCCTAAGACTGAATTAGTATATCAAATAATTTATTTTAAGTAAATAAATTATTTGAATTACCTTTATATCTAAAAGAACATTAGTTTGTCATGTAATATTATCTATGATATAATATATTCAAGAATAGTGAGGTGTGTATAATGTCAGACGAAAATACTAAGCAACAAGAAATATACGAATTTTTAAAAACCTATACTGAAAACAAAGGTTATCCACCATCAGTTAGAGAAATATGTGCAGCCGTTTCTTTAAAATCAACTTCTACAGTGCACGGACATTTGAAGAGATTGGAAAAGAAAGGCTTCATTAAAAGAGATCCATCAAAGCCTAGAGCTTTAGAAATAAATGAATTATCAACTCCTAAAAAAGAAATGGTTAATATTCCTATAGTGGGTAAAATAACAGCCGGATTACCTATACTAGCTACTGAGAATGTAGAAGATACATTTCCTCTACCTATAGATTACATAAAACATGATAATGAATTATTTATGCTTAAAGTATCTGGTGAAAGTATGATTAATGCAGGAATTCATAATAACGATTTAGCAATTATAGAATCTACAAATAGCGCTAAAAACGGTGAAATAGTTGTAGCTTTAATTGATGATTCTGCTACAATAAAAAGATTTTATAAAGAAAAAGATCATATAAGGCTTCAACCTGAAAATGATACAATGGATCCTATAATAGTGCCTGATTGTTCTATATTGGGTAAATTAGTGGGCATATACAGATCTTATAAATAGATTATATAAAAGGGACTTAATATCTATCTTTAGTTTTATAATAACTAAAAAGATAGATATTAAGTCCTTTATAACGAGTACTTTATATCACCGCCAACAATTGTCATATTAATATTTATATCTTTAATTTTATTTTTATCACATCTATAAATATCTTCATCAAGAACTACCATATCTGCAAATTTTCCTACTTCAAGAGTACCTTTTAAATTTTCTTCAAAAGAAGCATACGCTCCTCCTATTGTGAAACATTTCAGCGCTTCTTCTATAGATAAACATTGACTTTTATTATATCCTTCTTCAGGATATCCATTTAAATCTTTTCTTGTCACTGCACAGTATAAGTTATTCATTAAATCAAAGCTTTCAACAGGACAATCAGAACTTCCGCAAACTACTACACCTAAATCAATCAATGTCTTCCAGTTATAACTTGTCTTAGCAAGCTCTTTTCCAACCCTATCTTCTAGTATGTGCTGATCATAATGTATAAATATCGGTTGTATATACGCTATAAGATCTAATTTCTTAAATCTATTAAGTAACATTTCATCTGTAATCTGACAATGAACAATTCCGTGTCTGGTATCTTTCTTTGGATTATTTTTTATGGCCACCTCTATACAATTCATAGCCATTTCAATTGCGCCATCACCTATAGCATGAACTGCAACTGACATATTATTATCATGAGCAGTTGATATTAATTCCTGTAAGATTTCTTTATTATATATAGAAATTCCTTTTGTAGTTTTATCATCCTCATAAAAATTTCTCATATAAGCTGTTCTTGCCCCTAATGAACCATCGCTTATTATTTTTAAAGGGCCAAGTTTAAAATGACTACTTCCTTTATCTAAGTTATATCCTTTTAAGATAAAATCTTTTAATTGTGATAGTTCCATATTACATTGCTGATTTACTCTTATATTTAAAAGACCTTCTTCATCTAATTCTTTATATACATTTATTATATCTTCGTATAATTTTACATTTCCAAAGTCATCACTTTGTACAGATGCTATTCCTGATTTTAAAAGTTTTTTAGATACACTTAGAATAGATTTTTTTATATCCTCTTTTGTTTTTTGGGGTAAAATTGATGTTACGAAGGACATAGCTTCTTCTCTTAAAACACCATTAGGTTGTCCGTAATTATCTACTTCAAAAACTCCGCCATCTACTTGTTTAGTATTTTTATTTATTCCAGCTAGTTTAAGTACGATTGTATTAACACATGCTACATGTATGCACGCTCTCGTTATATAAATTGGATTTTCTGTAGATACCTTGTCCAAATCTTCTCTTGTTGGAAATCTGTGTACATCAAAATAATCTTGATTCCACCCATATCCTATTATCCATTCACCAGCAGCAACATTATTCTTTTCTTTGAAGTCTTTAAGGGTATTTATTATATCTTCTATAGACTTAGCTCCTTTAAGGTCTGCATGTATAAGATTTTCTCCGTATTCAACTACATGCATGTGACTATCATTAAATGCCGGAAGCATTAACTTTCCATTTAAATCTATAATTTTGGTATTTTCATTTTTTAACTTGAGTATTTCTGTATTTCTCCCTAAAGCTGCTATCAATCCATCTTTAACGGCTAAGGCTTCATAAAAATTGTTGTTATTATCTAGTGATGATATTTTCCCATTTATATATATACTATTCATTTTAATTATACCGTTATTGTATGAAGATATATTAAAAAGTTATTTAAATACTTTTATTTATAATCTTATTGCAATAACTATTCCTTTCTATCTAACTAGATATTGTTAGATTCTAATTATATATTCTGATATTATTTTGATTTTCTCTTTTGAACTTAAAATACATATATCTTTTTCTAACCTTACTTATAGAATATATTTTACCATATAATTCATAATAGAAATAAATTATTTTTGTATTGTTTATATACTATCAATATAATTAAAAGTATTTCTATCAAACCTAATATAAAGAGATAGTGTAAAGTTATATACGTCTATAAAACTATATATTTTAAATAGAAAAACAGCAGATAATCTTATGATATACATAATTATCTGCTGTTTAATTATTATACTATTCTTCTAATGTTCTACTAAGTCCAATAAGAACTCCTATCTTGCCGTGTTCGAAGTTAAGTCCACCTTGCATATAAGCAATATATGGAGGCCTTATAGGGCCATCTGCTGATAATTCTATTGTTGATCCAGAGATAAATGCTCCAGCTGCCATAACAATGTCACAATCATATCCTGGCATTGCCCATGGTTCACATACAGCAAATGAATCTATAGGAGATCCTGCTTGGATTCCACTACAGAAATTAACTAACTTTTTAGGATCATTAAATTCTATGGCTTGAATTATATCAGTTCTTTTATCTTTAGATGCTGGAAATACTTTGAATCCTGCAATTTCCATAACTCTTGCAGTAAATACTGCTGTTTTCACCGCTTCTATGGATACATGTGGAGCAAAGAATAGTCCCTGAAAAAGGCTTCTCATAAGTCCATATGTAGCTCCATATTCTCCACCAACACCTGGAACTGTGAATCTATTCTCAGCTTGTTTTACATACTCAGCCTTACCTACTATATATCCTCCACCTAGTGCCACTCCTCCACCGATGTTTTTCATAAGTGATCCAGCCATAAGGTCTGCACCAACTTCACTTGGCTCAATTGTTTCTATAAATTCACCATAGCAGTTATCTACAAATATTAATATATCTTTCCTTACGTCTCTTATAACTTTTATAACCTCTTCAATTTGAGATACTAAGAAAGATTTTCGTGAAGCGTATCCTGTACTCCTTTGAATATGTATTAATTTGTATGATGGTTCATTTCTTAAAGCATTTCTTATTTCTTCAAATTTGAAATGACCTTCTTCATCAAGATCAATTATATCTGTCTTTATATCATACTCATCTAAAGAACCTGGATTTTTCTTTTCTGAAAGTCCAAGTACCCCGAGTAAAGTATCATATGGTTTTCCTGATACACAAAGAATCTTATCTTTTGGTCTTACATTTCCTATTATTGCTGCACCTATTGCATGTGTTCCACTTACAAAGTTATGTCTAACAAGCGCTGCCTCTGTTTTGAATATTCTAGCGTATACTCTGTCTAAAGCATCACGTCCAATATCATCCAATCCATATCCTGTTGTATTAGTAAAATGAGAATCACTTATTCTTTCTTCTTGAAATGCTTTAAGAACTTTCAATTGATTAAATTCTCTTACATCATCATATGACTGCAAGTCTTTTTCAATATCACTTAATGCCTGTCTATATATTTCTAAGGCCCTATCACTTATTTTATAGTTATTAATTAAGAAATCTTCAGTAATTTTTATCATGTTTTTTCTTCTCCTTATTTTGTTTTTCACCCAAAAATAAATAGGCATATATGCCTATTTATCAATGTTTTTTTATTCATTTTCTGTAAATAAAATAGGTTTAAAAGGTGTAATAGTTGAAATTGAATGTTTATAAATTAACATTTGCTTATCATCACAATTTAACACTACTGTAAAGTTATCAAAACCTTTTACAAAACCTTTTAATTGAAATCCATTTAATAAATGAATGATAACTTGAATTTTATTTTTTCTTGCATTATTTAAGAAAATATCTTGTAAATTATTTTGTGTTTTATTGACCAAAATCTACACCTCCGTAAATAACCATATATCATTATTATAACTCTAGTTATGAATAATGTCATTAATAATTTTGATAACTATTTCATCATCACTCATAATATCTTTATCTAAAAATACACATCTTTTATCACGTCTAAACCATGTTAATTGCCTTTTAGCATAATTTCTAGATCCTTGTTTTATCATATTTACCGCTTCTTCTAATGATATTTTATTTTCTAAGTAATACAGTATTTCTTTATAACCTATACCTTGCATTGACTGCATATGTGAAGTATACCCCATATTTTTAAGCTTTATACACTCATCAAGAAGTCCTCTTTCCATCATAATATCTACACGCTTATTAATTCTTTCATATAGCTTTTCACGATTCATAGTTAAAACATAATAATATATATCATAATTACTATTATAAAAATCATCTCCAGCATTGAAAGAACTAAACGGCTTTCCTGTAAGTTTAAATACTTCTAAAGCACGAATAACTCTTTTTCTGTTATTTGCATGTATTTCATTATAGCTTATAATATCACACTTTTTTAACATTTCATGTATATATTCATTGCCTTTTTCTATTGCTAGTTTCTCTAAATATTCTCTATATTCATCATCTTTTTCTGCCTCAGTAAAAGTCATGTTACATGTTAATGAGTTTATGTAAAGACCTGTTCCTCCAACTATCATTGGTAATTTAGCTTTATTTAAAATCTCTTTAAGTGCTGTTTCACCATATTCCTTAAAATCAGCAACTGAAAAAGGAATATCTGGATTTATAACATCTATTAAATAATGTTTTATTCCATCCATTTCTTCTTCACTTACTTTAGCAGAACCAATATCCATATGCTTATATATCTGCATTGAATCAGCTGAAATTATTTCTCCATTTAATTCTTTTGCAAGTCTTATTGAAAGCTCAGTTTTGCCTACAGCTGTAGGTCCAGCGATAACTAATAATTTCTGTTTCATTATTACATCCTTTCATTTCTTATACTATTCGTCTGAATTTTTTATCTATATCTGTACTTGTAAACTTAACTATTACAGGTCTTCCATGTGGACAATGAAATGGATCATCTATATATCTAAGTTCCTCAACTAGTTTAATCATTTCATTAAATTCTAACTTATCATTTCCTTTAACAGCAGCTTTACATGCTTTTGTAGCAATTGCATTATGCTTTACTTCACTTGTTTTTCCGTTACCTAAATTCTTTAAGTTATCAAGTATTTCTAAGAATAGCTTTTTAGCATTAAGTCTCCCAAGAAAATAAGGAACTTCCTTTAATGCAAGTGATGTACCACCAAATTCTTCTAAAACAAAGCCTGCTTCTTTGAAAACTTTTATATTTTCTTCATAATATGAATAATCGTCTATTGTTAAGTCTATAATAGTTGGTACCATAAGAGGCTGAATTACTATATCACCATTCTCAATTTCCTTTAAGTATTTTTCAAAAAGTATTTTTTCATGTGCTGCATGCTGATCTATCATATAAAGAGTACTGTCATATTCACCTAATATATAGGTCTTATTATATTGACCTATGATTGTTATAGGCGGAAACTTAGCAAATTTTACTTCATTAATAGTAGAGTTACTAACATTATTTATATTTTTAGATTCTTCAGAATATATATTTTCTTCTTTTTTTAAATCTATAGCTGTATATCCTTCACTACTTATATTGTTTTTTGAATCATATTTTTCATGAAAAGTAGTTTCTACTGGAAATTGTGCAGAGGCATAAGATTCTGAATTTGTTTTCAAATCAACCGGTATATTTATTTCTTCTTTAGGCTTTTCAGAAGATAAATTTACATTTAATATCTTGCCACCATCCATTACTTCTTTAGCAATATTGCTTGCAATTTTAACTTTCTCTTCTTCTTCTTTTATTTTAAAAGCTATTTCTTCAAATGAAGGAATCTTAGAGGTTTCTTTAAAAGTTTCTTCTTCTTCTTTTATTGCAAAATCATCGAATACATCATTTTTAAGAGCTGTATGTACTGCATTAAATATTTTACCAAATATCATTCTTTCATCATTGAATTTTATTTCTGCTTTTGTTGGATGTATATTAACATCTACATACTCAGGATATATTTCAATATATAAAATAAAGAATGGAAATTTATTTACCGTTGAAAATGATTTAAAAGCCTGCTCTACTGCAACTGCAAGAGACTTATTTTTTATATATCTTTTATTTACAAATGTGCTTTGATTATTTCTTGAACCTCTTGCTATATCCTCTCTGCCTACATATCCATGTATAGTTACTAAATCTGAAGTATCTTCAAAATAAATAATATCTTCACTTATATTTCTACCATAGATAGTTCTTATAACATCTTTTATATCTCCGTTTCCAAAAGTATGTATTATTTTTTTACCATTATTATACAATTTTATACTTACATCTGGATTAGCAAGCGCAATTCTTGTAACTATATCATTAATAAGAGAACCTTCTTTAGATATTGTTTTTAAAAATTTCTTTCTTGCAGGTACATTGTAGAATAAATCTCGTACTTCTATTATCGTACCTTTATTAATACCACATTCAGTTACATCGGATATTCCTCCACCTTCAATTGATATTTCATATCCAAATCCACTTTCTTCTTGCTTAGATTTTAAATTAACCTTAGATACAGATGCTATAGAAGGTAGTGCTTCCCCTCTAAATCCTAGTGTACTTATATTATATATATCTTCTGATTCTTTTATTTTACTTGTTGCATGAGGCAGAAATGCTTTAGTCATATCATCTTTATATATGCCATCACCATCATCTATGACTCTCATTAAGGATATTCCACCTTCTTCAACTTCTATTAATATATTTTTAGCATTGGCATCTATTGAATTTTCAACTAACTCTTTTACCACAGAAGAAGGTCTTTCAACAACTTCCCCAGCTGCAATCTTATTTGCTGTATCTTCACTTAAAATATTAATTCTTTTCATTTAATTTTATCCTCCTTTCCTCTAAAGCTTTTAGCTTATACACGTTTCTTAAGTAAATCAATTTAAATATTATTTTATAATTTTAATACTAACTATTAATCGTATATTACAATATATAAATATTATTTTAAACATAATTATTAGAATATATTTTCATTAGTAAATATTCTTTGTAATATTTGATTTGTATTATCAATTGTATTATATCTAATTTAAACGTCAATAACAAATTTAAGTTTTTAAGACCTATTAATATAGCTATTGAGCCAACTTATTCTCTAATTGGTATACAGGTACAGGTATATAATTTTCAGAGCATTAACAAGGGTACCTCCACAAAGAGAGATACCCTACAAATGCTATCGCTTCAAAGTCCCATATGAAATTATTTTATATTCATAAAATAATCAATCAGTAACATCTATTGATTTTATGCTAAACTACCATCAGAATTAAATATATATTTTTCTCCATTAATATATTTCTTTCCAGTAGTCATTATTCCATTTACATTGAAATAATATTTCTTTCCGTCAACAGTTACCCATTCATTTTTCTTCATCTTACCAGTTGTATCATCTAAATAGCACCATCCATCACTTGACCAAGCCCATCCTGTTTTCATTTTTCCATTACTATCAGAATAATACCAATTTCCATCTTTTCTAAACCATCCAGTCTTTAAAGCTCCTGAAGGATCTGAGAAACAATACCATCCACCATTAATATAAAGCCAATCAGTTGCAAGAGCTCCATTATCTTTTAGGTAGTACCATTTATCTTTACTATATTTCCATGCTGATGTTGCCATAGAACCATCATTTTCAAAATAGTACCAATAATCACCTATTTTAATCCATGATGTTGCAGCTTTACCATTTGCTTTAAAGTAATAGTTTTTGCCATTATAAGTTGCCCACTCAGATTTCAATGCAGCACCATCTGCGCCAACATAATATTTATCTTCACCATCTTCTATTAAAGTGTCAAATACTTGATAGCCTTCTTCTTTGTCAAAGTAGCATCTCTTACCATCAACAATCTGCCAGCCAGTTTCCATAGCACCATCTATTCTATTGAAATAATAAGTTTTTCCATCAATTTTTTGAACACCTTTTAAGCTTATCCCATCTTCATCATAATAATAGATATAGCCATCTCTTTTCCCCCAGCCTTCATCATTATCAAATCTATCAAATACTTTGTCCCAAGCATCATCTACATCGTCACTTTTATCATTTAATGAATCACTTAAATCACTTACAGTATCTTTGATTCCACCTATAGTTCCTTTAATATCACTTAATATTCCATCAATTTTACCTTCTATAGAATGAATTTTCTCCTCTAGAATGCTTTTTAATTGTTCGAGAGTTTTAAGATCTAATTTATCTGCTTGAATATATATTGGGTCTTTACCAGCTTCTTTTAATGCATAAGCTGCTTTACCACCAACTATATATCCTTTGCCAATCATCTCCATTTTGCTGTTTAACACACCATATCCATATAAAGTAATTTCACTAATCTTATCACTTTTAATTGGTATTGTTTTTGACTTTGTAATATCTATCTTAACTAAATAAACATCATCATACTTTTTACTATATTCATCTTTTAAATAACTTTCTAAATACCCACTTAACATAGTAGTTATTTGATCTTCAGTATACGTTATACCTATATTATTTGAGCTTTCTGCTGCATATACTGGTTTATAAAATGCAGCATTATAAGTCACACTGCTAATTGTTAATAAACTTAATAAAATTGCTATAGTTTTTTTACTTCTATTTATCATTTTTAATCCCTCCATTGGCTTCCTAGTCTGCTAATAGCTCTTTCTAAATTATCCATATGAGCTTGAAATTCATCTAACGTATCAGTTAAATCCTCTTTATTAACAGGATTATCATAAGAATCTTTTCTATCTTTAGCATCATCAACATTATCTTGAAGTTCATCAAGTTCATCTGAGATTTCATCAAATTTATCCTTTATTTCTTCACTTTTCCCTTCAAAATCTGCTCTATTTATAATATCACTTAATTCATCAGCTTTTTCACTTACTTCATTTAAAATTCTTGTTGCGTCGCTATCAGCTTCATCTAATTTATCAGCTATTTCTGATGGCTTACTATTTAATTTTTCAAGGAAATCTTGAATATCTTCATTATCATAAGCTTCATCTATTGATTCGCTTGATAATTCATCATCATCAGGCTTACTAAGTTTTGTTACATGATCATCCTCCATATTGCATCCTATAAATGACAAACTGGAAACAATTAATAATATTGATAATAAAAATTTTCCTTTCATAATTTACACCTCTTTTAAATAAAAATTAGTGACCAACTATTCCACTTTCTCCTAGTCTTTTAGTAAAATAATTAATTTTATCATTTATAAATTTCTTTAATGTTGCTCCCAATATTATTGATACAATTGCAAATATTAAAAGAATAATAATGTCTTTAATTAAAATCTCATATACTATTCCCGCCATAATTTGTCTCATTCCTCCTATGGCATAAGTAAATGGAAGAAATGGGAATAAGGTTCTGAAAAATTTAGGAGCAACTTCTATTGGGAAATTACCACCAGATCCTGCAACCTGCAATACTAATAATACTATTGCTATAACTTTTCCAACATTCCTAAATAGGCTAGTTGCAGTATAAATTATTGTTATAAATACAAATGATACAAATACTGAGTAAAATAGAACCATGATTGGATGTAAACAATAACTCTTTAATAATACAAGAGCTCCTCCAGTAGCTACAAGGGCTTGAAATACTCCTATAAATAAATATAAAAATAATCTTCCAAAATATCTTTCATAAGGTTTAATTTCAGTACCATCATCAAAATCTTTTGCATCTGTTGAAAGCAATGACGACAATAATAATCCACCAACCCATAAGCATAATACTGTATAAAACGGTGTGACAGTTGAACCATAATTAGGCCAAGGGAACAATCTATTATCTTCAAGTTCTACAGCGTTAGCTAAAAAATTACTTTGATCTTCATATCCATTTGTGATAATATCTAATATTTCATCAAGTTTATCGTCATCATCATATTCTCTAAGCTTATCAGCCATTTTATGTAAATCTGCCTTCATATCAGGAAATTTATCTTTTACTTTCATTAATTCGTCATTTGATAAATTTAATACGTTTCTTAATGTATTAGTCAGATCTTCAAGATCTGGGAGTGTAGCTCTGCTTTGATTAAGTACATATGATACATTATCTATAACATTATTTGCCTCATCAAAGGTTTTAGATACGCCATTTACAATTTCAGAATCATAACTATCTATTAAATCACTAAGTAATGTATGCATTTCATCTACTACTTTTCTTGTATCAGTAAGTGATTGGGTATCTAATTTTTTACCATTTTCAATATCATCAAGATCAGCATCAATTCTATTTGATAATATATCTAATTTATCTTCGATAAAGTCTAATCTATTAATAACATTATCTATTGTGTTACTTGTATCTTTTAAGTTTTTTTGAAGATCCTTTAACACCTGAGTTTGTTTTTTATATTCACTTTTTAGTTTTTCAATTTCTTCTGAGGTTTGAGTTTCTTCATCATAAGAAGGTTTTGGTAATTCAATTTTACTTAATTTATTTATAAATTTTTTCATTGATTTTAGGTTTGATTTTAATTCCTGTACACTTTCAATGCTCGCTGAAGTAACATCAGCACCTGTTAATAGTGATTTTTTATAAACTTCAGGTATGATGTTTTCATCAATATTATTAAGTTCTATACTTAGATTATCTAATAATCTTTCTGATTCCACTAAATTCTCTTTTACAACAACAGAATCATCACTTAAATTACCTTCAATTGTATCTAAATTTTCTTTCATATTATCAATGAAAATATCAGTTGCATCTAGAGTGTCTGATATGCTTGGAATAAGTGACTCTAAATCATCATTCAGCTTAGAACCATTTACAGTCCCTTCAATAGAGGCATCTAAAATTGATTCTATTTCTGGCATGTTTTCGTCTAATTCATATACTGCGTCAACTATTCTTCTAAGTTCAGGTCTATTATTTTCAATATCAACTCCAATATCATTACATACTCTAATTATTATACCTGAAATTGTTTTAGTTACATTTTCGCTAACCTGTTGTTTTAATGTTTTAACACCGGAATCGGTTATTTTAGGAGCAATTGCATTTTTCTTTTCATTTACAGTATAAATGAGTTTAGGTTTTACTACTTTTTTTTCTGTCACTGAGATAACATCGCTTGAAAAGTCTTCTGGTATTTCTATCATTGCATAATATTTTTCTTTAATAAGTCCATCTTTAGCAGTTTCCTTATCAACAAATGTCCATCCGATTTTATCATTTTCTTTTAAATTATCAATTATTTTATTGCCCACATTTATTTCTTGATCATGAAAGGTTGTCCCTTTATCCCCATTAACTACAGCAATTTTAATATTCGATGTGCTTTCACTTGCATAAGGATCCCAACATGCTTTTATATTCACTAATGAATATAAGGAGGGAACTATCATAAGTCCAATAACTATGGTTGTTGCAATTACGTTTGTAAAAATATTTTTCATATCACGTTTAAAAATTCTTATCGCATTCTTCATATCGTCTATACCTCTTCAAATTTTATCTAAGAACAATTATCAATCTAAACACAGTATAGAGTAATTATATCACTATTTAGAATATTTATGTCCCAATTTATTAAATGTTAAAATATACTCTAAACGTTTTACTGTATAATAAATAACGTGTTTTACAAAATTGATTAAAATAAAAAAACTGTAATCAGAAAAACTTTTAAGTAATCTGATTACAGTTTCACAAAATATTAATAATGTACTAATATTTTAGTTCCTGGTAATATATTGTCATATATTGTTTGAGCAACATTATAAGGTAAATTTACACATCCATGTGATCCATTTGTTTTATAAATCTCACCACCAAATTGCCATCTCCAGCTTGCATCATGAAGACCTATGCTATTGCCTATAAATGGCATCCAATAACTTACTGGTGATTCATAATCTTGTCCAATAAGCTTAGTGTCTCTTTGCTTAAAATTAAGTGAGTATACTCCGGTTGGAGTTGCACATCCTGATACTGATAAGTTTCCTGTAACTATATCACCTTGAGTTACTAAATACCCATTTTTATAATACCAAATATGTTGTTTTGTTATATCTACTTCTACAAAAGTATTTCCTACATTGCTAAAATAAGATCCAGATGCATTTTGCTTGTATGCTGGGTGTTTAGATAATACTTGTCCATATTTAATGTGATTGATTAAAGCTTTTGTTTCGGCTGCACTATCTATAGACCAGCTATTATTATTTCCATTGCTACCGCCAGACACTACAATTGTTTTTCCAAGTTCTGTAGAATATATATATGCCATGTAGTCAACAAAGCCTTTTACTCTGCTTTCGTTAATTGTAACATTATTATTTCCATCAACTGAAATCCAGTCTTTTATTACAGAACCATCTACATATTTAGTTTTACCTGCAAAATTATATGTTATTTTAGTAGAAGCATACTTATTTAGTAATGCTAGAGTTGATTTCATACTTTCTGAATCACTTGTGAGTGTAGGTAATATATAACATCCCTCTTCTTCTAGATTTAAAGTCTTGTCTCCATTTTTAATTGCATTAACTATTTTTTCATATAAATAGTCTTTCACTACTTCATTACCTTGAACTTCTTTAACTATAACATACTTGTTATTTTCATATTCAAATCGGGCATTTTGTGCCTTTATAAGCACTTTTTGATTAACGCAATTTAAATTATTTACACATTCTTTAAGAAGATTTTCATTAAAATATGCTACTTTATTTTCTTCATCAAATTTTAAATTAAAATCTGATCCTACAAGTTTTTCTTTATAATCTCCTCTTTCTTCAAGTGTCAAAGTATAATCTTCAAAATTTGTTGAATCAAGTGTCTTAGCTAAAGCGATTGTCCCTTTACTCGTTAAAGCAAAACATACAATAAATAAAGTACAAGAAAAAATCATAAGACTTTTAAAAATTTTGCTGCTTTTAAATGATTCATATGTCATCTTAAAGCCCCCCTATCACGTATTGTTTTTTAACATTTTATTCTTTGTACAGCCTCCTTTTAACATAAGTATAAAAGTAATTACATATTTATATTTTACAATGATTACCATATAAGTATATTATACTGTTATTTTATTAAAAAACAATATATATTTTCAAAATTGTAATTACGTTAATATTATAACATTAGAATCTATTTTTAACCAATAGTGTATATGTATGTTTTTGAAGACAGAAGAAGTTAAAAGTAACATAATCTTTTTGTTGTCTTCCAATTGTGCCAATAGGATATCTATTATCACATGAAATTATTTCTTTTTAGGTTATAGTCATTATTCTTGGTATTTTAAATTCACTGACAAACACAATTTATAAATATTTTAATTATACCTATTATTTTCTTAGTATTTAATTAATTTTCAAAATATATCTGATTTTTACCAATCACATATTTGTTAGATAAAAGGTTAAACTATCACTAAAATAATGATTTTTAAAGGTGGTGGTTAACATAAAAAAGATTATATTATTTTTAATGACTTTTTTAATTATTTTTAATATAAATATAAGTCCATCATATTCAGATGTTAAGAAAAATTATAATGTAGAAGCAAAACAGGATCTTTTAATTTTAATGCTTTCATATCCAAAACACATAACAAACATAGAAAAAGAAGATAATAAAATATATTGTGTTTTTAAATCTGGAAAGAAGATCCTATATGATGATAAATTAGAAAAAACACAGGAAGAAAAATTTGCGAATTCTGATCTTCAGGATGTACTAGAAGAGTATTATCCATTAAATAAAAATACAGTATTAATGGATAAAGATTTTAATCCAGGAAGATGTAGAAACTATGCACTTTTAGAAGAGGTGTATGGAAACAGCAAGCAAAAAATAGAGAAAAATTTAGTCAATTTAAAATGTGGATATGCAAATTATCAGTTTAACAGCTGCAATAGCGCTAATATTGCACTTGATAATGCTTTAAAAGAACTTTTAGAACTTTCAAAAACTGATGGTAAAATTTCAAATATTCTTTATCCTGGTAGCGGAACATTCAATTATAGACTTATTTCAGGCACTAATAGATTAAGTCCTCATAGTTTTGGAATTGCTATAGACCTAAAAAGTGATAAAAAAGATTATTGGAAATGGAGTTCTAAAGAAAATGGAGAGAAACGCATAAATGAATATCCTGAGGAATTAGTTAAAGTATTTGAAAAAAATAATTTTATATGGGGTGGAAAATGGGGATATTTTGATATATTACATTTTGAATATAGACCTGAAATAATTTTGAAAGCTAAATTTTTTTCTGAATATGATGAAAATAATAAGTGGTATGAGGGTGCACCTACAGATGATGAATATACAAAAAAATGTATAGAAATCATTGAAAACGCTTTAGAATAAGCACTATTACTAATAAGAAAGAGGTTGTAAGTATGTTTGAGCCTAAATTTAAAAAAATCATATCACTTTTTATACTGTTTATTACTATAATAGCTATATTTTATTTTAATAATAAAGAATATATAAATACCTTTTCTATAAATTCTAATGAACCTTGTAAGTTAGATAGCTTTCTTATTAATAATGAACAAGGCTCTGATAATTGTGAAAAAGATAACTGTGATTGCAAAAATGAAGAACTAAATACATTTATAGAAAATATTTTTTTAGTAAAAAGTAAGGCAATCTTAAATCAAGATTTAGATTGTATATGCTGTTTATACGATACAAGTACAAAATATGGCCAATGGGCTTATGAATATGAGGAAAGAAAAGTAAAGTATATAAATAACTGGGCTGAAAAGCAAGGTGTTAAATTCATTGATATATCTCCTACTATAGTTATAAGTAAAAATTCAAAAGTTAAAGATGATAAAGCTACTTTTTCTATATTTTGTAATACTGCTTATAAGTATGCTTATATGGATGATCCAAGTGTTGAAAATATATCTAGAATAGGTACTTATCACTGTATATCACTTTCTAAAAGTAATGGTGAATGGATAATAACAAAAGAATGGTATAAGGACCCTTTTGCCGATTCATTATGCTTAGATAATATTAAAGCAGGTTCTATTAGAGAATATATAGCTACACAGGAATATAGAGATTTAAGTAACATCGATGAAAGAAGAAAAGATGCTATAAAATATGCAAAAGAATATTGTGGAGTTTCAGAAAATAAAGAAGAATTCTATAAATACAATAAAGAATATAAAAATTTTAACAGTGATGGAGGCGACTGTGCTAACTTTGCCTCTCAAATTCTTCATGAAGGTGGAAAATTTAAATATACTGGAGCTTGGAATTATGATAAACAAAAACGATGTGCTACTACACCTTGGGTAAATGCTGATAAATTCACAAATTACATGCTCTATAGTGGTAGAGCTTCGGTTATAGCTAAAGGCAGTTATAATGACGTTTATAAAGCTTCATATAAGCTTCTTCCTGGAGATTTTGTAGCATATGAAAAGAAAGGCGATATTACGCACATTTCTGTAGTTACTGGTGCTGATTCTAAAGGATATTCACTTGTTACATGTCATAACACTGATAGAAACGATGTCCCTTGGGATTTAGGTTGGAGCGATAAGAATATAAGATTTTGGCTTATTAGAGTTCACTTCTAACAATTACGATTTATGTACATTAATAAAAAGACTCTTAACTTAAACTATATTCTTGTTTAGTTAAGAGTCCTCTATACTTATTTTTTTCTTCGTGCAAAGTCAACAAATTTAAATTTATCTGGTCTATGTCTAGATTCGGTATATTGAAATAAACTTGTATCATCTAAATACGTATAGCTTTTTACAACTACAACCATATCAAATTTTTTCAAATCTAAATATTTTTTATCTTCTTCTGTAGCAAATTGAACTGTTATTTCCTTTTTTGCATATGCAATTTTAAGTCCTAATTCCCCTTCTACATAAGCATATATTGAATCTTTACAAATCTCTTCTGTAATATTTTCAACATATTTTTCAACCAAATAATCTTTATCTAATATAACTCTTTCATCGTCTATTACTCTAGATCTAATTATTCTCCATACTTTATCTGTTGGAGATAATTCTAATTTATTCAATATACGATCATTTGGAATAATGCAACTTAATTCATCCACTATAGTGTAAGTTTTACCCATCTTTTGCGCAATTTCCTTAAAACTAATGACCCCTGATACTGGAAAATCAAATTTATTTATATCCAATACGCACGAACGTTTTCCTTTAATTTTTTGAATATAACCATTTTCCTCAAGTAATATTAGTGCTTTTCTTGCAGTATCTCTTGATACATTATACTCTTTCATTAATTCGCTTTCAGAAGAAACTTCATCATTTGCTTGATATATTCCATTTTCAATCTTATTTGCTATTTCATTATATATGCTAAAATACTTACTAGCCATTTACATCACCAAAAACATTTTAACATATTATCGTATTATTTCTCAAGAATATATACTACAGATTCATATGGTCTAAGAATAATTTTTTTCTGAAGATTTATACTGTCACTATAATTAGACAGCAATATTTTGCTATTATCAAATGTTACACTTTCATCCAAAATTACTTCAGTATTTTCACTGTAAAAATTATTAAGTATTACAAGTTCGGTATTTTCTAATTTTCTAGTATAAGCCAACACTTTATCATGATTTTCTAGAATTATTTTAAACGATCCGTATGAAATAACATCATATTCTTTTCTTAACTTTATAAGTTTTTTATAATGATAGAAAATAGAATTTTTATCTTTAAGCGCTGTTTCTACATTTATTGATTTATAAGATTTACCTACAGGTATCCATGGGTCTGCACCTGAAAATCCAGCATTTTTACTATCATCCCATTGCATTGGAGTTCTAGAATTATCTCTTGATTTACTATTCAATATTCTATATATTTTGGAATCGTCAATTCCTGATTTTTGTAAGATTTTAAAATAATTTTTTGATTCCACATCTCTATATTGCTCTATTGAATCAAAGTCTGGATTAGTCATTCCAATTTCTTCTCCTTGGTAAACATAAGGTGTTCCTCTCATCATATACATTGTAGTTGCAAGCATCTTTGCACTTTCTTTATGATATTTATCAGTGTTCCCAAATCTAGATACTATTCTTGGCTGGTCATGGTTGCACCAAAACAGTGCGTTCCATCCATTTCCTTTCTCCATCTCTTCTTGCCAAGATTTAAAAAGTGATTTCAATTTTTTAAAGTCAAAATCCATTAATGTCCATTTATCACCTTTATCATAATCGACTTTTAAATGGTGGAAATTGAAGACCATTGACAGTTCCTTTTCTTTAGGATTTGTATACTTTATGCAACTCTCAATTGATGTTGAAGACATTTCTCCTACTGTTACTATGTCCTCATATTTACCAAATGTATTTTTGTTTAATTCTTTCAAATATTTATGAATTTTAGGCCCATCCGTATAAAATCTTCTTCCATCTCCAATCTGATCATTTTCAAATTTTTCTGGTTTTGAAATGAGATTTACAACATCTAAACGAAATCCTTTAACTCCCTTATTAATCCAAAAAGTAACGATTTTATATATCTCATTTCTTACTTCTTCATTTTCCCAGTTTAAATCTCCTTGTGTCCTATCAAATAAATGTAAATAATATTCATTAAATTTTTCTACGTATTCCCATGCACTACCACCGAATTTTGATTGCCAGTTAGTTGGCTCCTTTCCATTAATACCTTTTTTAAAAATATAAAAATCTTTATATTTTTGATCTCCATTAAGTGCATTTTTAAACCACTTGTGTTTTGTTGATGTATGATTAAATACCATATCAAGCATTATTTCAATATTTCTTTTTTTGCACTCTAATACAAGATTGTCAAAATCATCAATTGTTCCAAAAATAGGATCTATATTATAATAATCTTCTATATCATATCCATTATCAATCTGTGGTGATACGAAAAAAGGAGTAAGCCAAATATAATCAATACCTAATTCGCTTAAATAATCTAGCTTTTCAATTACTCCGTTTAAATCTCCAATTCCATCTCCATTTGAATCATTAAATGATTTAGGATATATTTGATATACAGTACTTTTTTTAAAGTCTTTCATACTGCAAATTCCTCCTTTTAAATTTATAGTTAATATTAATTTGGATTAAATACTGTTAACTTATATTATTTTTTATTCAACTAATTTTTTCTTACCTAATACTACTGTTAATATAAAAGGGACAACTATTGCTATTATCATGCATATAGCAAACATTAACATATGTTTAGGTTGAATTGAAAGAATTCCTGGAATACCTCCAACCCCAATTGAATTTGCCATAACTCCACTTGAAACTGATACAATTGCTGCTACCGCTGAACCTGTCATTCCTGCTAGAAATGGAAATCTATATTTAAGATTTATACCAAATAAAGCTGGTTCAGTTACACCTAAATATGCTGAAATACATGCTGGAATTGAAATCTGTTTTGCTTCTTCATTTTTTCTTTGAAGATAAATCATTGCTAAAACTGCTGAACCTTGAGCGATATTTGACAAAGCAATCATTGGCCATAAAGATGTCCCACCAAATTCAGCCATGAGTTGAAGATCTATTGCATTAGTCATATGGTGTAATCCTGTTATAACAAGTGGTGCATAAAGGAACCCAAATACTGCTGCAAATATACTTCCAAATGATGAAGTTAGTCCACCATAAACAATTTTAGAAACCCATGCTCCTATTGCCCAACCTATAGGTCCAAGTACAACATGAGCTATTAATACAGTTGGCACTAATGCTAGAAATGGAACTAAAATCATTGAAATAGAATCAGGTACTATTTTTCTAACAGCTCTTTCAAGATATACTAATACAAAGCCTGCAAGAATTGCTGGTATTACTTGTGCTTGATATCCAATCATATTTACTTTTGCAAAGCCAAAATCCCAATAAGGAATGCTTTCTGCACCTGCAACTGAATAAGCATTTAAAAGCTGGGGTGATACTAAAGTAATACCAAGAACTATACCAAGTATTTGTGTTGTCCCCATCTTTTTTGTTACAGCCCATGTTATTCCTACAGGTAAGAAGTGAAATATGGCTTCTCCTATTAACCATAAAAAGCTATGAACTCCTGCCCAAAATTGAGATATTTCTATCAATGTTTTTGTGCCATCTTCAAACATTTTGATTTCACCAATTATATTTCTAAATCCTAATATAAGACCTCCAACGATTATTGCTGGTATTAATGGTGCAAATATTTCTGCTATATTAGCCATAACTTTTTGAATGAAGTTCATATTTGATTTAGCAGCATCCTTAACACTCTCTTTACTAACTCCTTCTACGCCTGCAACTTTTGTGAACTCGTTATAAAAATTGGCTACATCGTTCCCTATAATAACTTGAAATTGTCCTGCTTGAGTAAATGTACCTTTAACAGACTTTATTGCTTTAATTTTATCTTCATCAGCTAAAGAAGTGTTATTTAATACAAATCTCATTCTTGTCGCACAGTGAGATACTGCACCTATATTTTCTTTTCCACCGATATACTCTAATAATTGTTTAACATCATTGTTATAATTTATCATAACCTTCTCCCCCTTCTTTTACATATACGTATATGTTGTAAATACATAATAACTTATACGTATATGTATTGTCAATGTTTTCATAAAACTTTTTTTAATTTAAATTTTTTTTATAAAGCCTAATACTAAGTATTTTCAAAACTTTAAATAATAAAAGAATAAGATCAATCCTCTTATTCTTTTATTATTTATTAAACATATATAATTTTATAAACTTGTATTATTAATGCTTATTTTATTGCATAAAATCCAGCCTGAATTTGTGAAACAAAAAATACTTCGCAATATTTAAATCCAGCTTTCCTTAATAAGGCTATATGATCTAATATAGTAATAGGATAATATGCTTTATCAAATCGCTTTTTGTGATTCTCAACTATCTCTTTACTCCTTCCAGAATTTAGCTGACATTCAGCCCACCTATTTAACCCTATTTCAATTCCTTTATCACTTAATGGTTTAATATTTTCAAAGGTTATATATATCCCTCCCTTTTTCAATATTTCATAACAATTTTTAGTTGCTTCTTCACATCTCTGCCGATTTAAATAATGGTGTACTTGAATTGCTGTAACTACATCAACACATCTATTTATAGTATTTTTTAAATTTTCAGAAGAACATCCTGATATAACTTCAATTCTATCAGAAAAATTTTTTAATTTATTCTTTGCTATATTAATCATATTATCATTGCAATCACTTAAAATAAATTTAGTATTCTTAAATATATTATTTGCAATTTCTACAAAATTACCTGTACCACATCCTGTATCAAGCCATATTTCACAGTCATTCTTATATGATTGTACTAAATCAATAGTTTCTTTATAAAACAATTCATAATATTGAATTGTTTTATATATATTTCTATCATATTCTTTTGAATTATGTGCGGTTTTATTATCAATTATATTCACATTTTAAATACCTTTCTGCATAAGCGTTAATTTAGTTAGTTCGTCTAAATGTTTTATATGATTTTTCATACTCATTATTAGTCATTAATACAATCTTATACATATTATTGGTATAATAGAAATATCAATAATTCATATAATGTATAACTTATGGTTATACATTATAATGTGAGGGAGCCTTATATGAACATTAATTTAGAATACTATAAAATTTTCTATACAGTTGCAAAATGCCACAATATCTCTGAGGCAGCTGACAAGCTTTTTATAAGTCAGCCTGCAGTTAGTAAAAGTATTAAAAAACTTGAAGAAATGCTTTCTATAAAACTGTTTTACCGCAATTCACGAGGTGTTGCCTTAACAAAAGAAGGAGCATATCTCTTAGAATATGTAGAAAAAGCTTTAACAAGCTTAAATGATGGTGAAAAATTAATTGATAAATTAAAAACTCGAGAAACTGGAAATATAAAAATTGGCGTCAGTACTACTCTTGGAAAACATTATTTAGTTCCAAGATTAAAGAATTTTATAAGTTTATATCCTAATATAAAAATAATTATAATAAACAAAAGTGCTCAAGAAACATTAAAATTAATTGAAAACAATATAATAGACATTGGAATAGTAAGCAATTTAGTATCATATGAGAAATTTAATTATAAAAGATTATATGAAATTCATGATATATTTGTCTCTGGTCCAGAATTTTCAGAATATAAGAATATTAATACATTTAACGATTTAGCTAAATTATCATCACTTACTTTATTAGAAAAACATAATATTTCGAGAATGTATTTAGATAGTTTCTTTAAAATAAATTCTGTAGAATTGAATCCTACAATGGAAATTGACAATATGGATTTATTAATTGAGCTTACCAAATTAAACTTAGGCGTTTCATGTACCATTGAAGAATTTGTCTCTAAAGAGGTTAAGACAGGTGCATTAGTGAAAATTGATTCACTTCCTCCGCTTCCTAAAAGACATATAATTATGATTTCAAATAAAAATTTTTCTTTATCTTTAGCAGCACAAAGTTTTTGGGATTGTTTGTCTAATAACTGTTTTAACTTTTTAATATAAGTTGAATAATTCAAATATCTTTAGAATTTGATAAATTTATAAAATATAAGTAATTACATAGAAAATAAGAAATGCTTAAATTTATAAATATTTAAGCATTTCTTATTTTTTATAAAATCTTTTTTTAAAATCTAAATTAACTTCTACTTCAAACTGATCTGAAATAATGATTTTTTCTGGATTAAATACAACTTTATATTAATTAGCAGATATATTTTTATTAGTAGTATTAAATCTATTCTTTTATTTTGTTATTTCAAATTCTTGCATTCCCATAAATCCAGGTGCAACTTCATACTTATCAAATACAATTACAGGATTTTTTGATGAATTTAAGTAAAACTTTGTATTTTCATCAATAGAAGTGAAGCCTCCTTTTTCTTCAGAAAAATACACAATATTCGGATCTGCCTCACTTTTTTCCTTCATTTGTTTTTTTATGCTTTCATTTGCAATCTCTATATAGTTATCACCAAGAATATCTTTTAGTGTAAGTTCTTTATTATTTTTTATATCTAAGTTATAGTAATTATTTAATCCATATGCACTAACCCAGCTTTCTGTACCTGTTATTACAAATGAAACAATATCTTCATCTTGATACTTTACATCATATCCAACATTAACCTTTATGTTATGCTTAGCAAATTCTTCTTCTGTCCCGCCAGTTGCTATGAAAGCCTTTTTATATTCTTGTATTCTTTCATCAGCTTCTTTTACATAGCTGTCTATTTTTTCTTGTATTAAACTATTAACATCTTTAGCTTTTTCTGAATCTATTGCTGGAACTTCAACTTTTATGTTCCTATCTTTATTTTTATCTTCATATGAACGTACTGTTAATACTTTCATTACATTTCCTATAATAGGTATATTTTGCATTGTATCTGCAAATACTTCACTAGTATTTACTCCTATTAATATTGCTAATACGAATGCTGCTGCAATGGTTGTTAAATACTTTATATAGTTCTTCTTTTTCATTGGGACCACCTTATTTTTTCCTTCTTCATTTTTTATGCATTTGTCTATAATCAAACTTAATTCATTAGGAATTTCAATGGATTCATATATTTTCTTTGCATCTTTTAATTCATTCATAAATCATACCTCCTTAACTAGAAGTTTTAGTTTTTTTAATCCAGAATATAATCGCGTTTTCACAGTATTTAAATTTGTATCTGTTATTTCAGATATTTCTTTTAAAGTCATTTCTTCATAATAATGAAGCATTATAACTGTTTTTATGTCTTCTGATAATTTATCTATTGCATTATATAATTCAATTCCTTTATCATAAGCTTCCTCATGATATATATCTTTTTTTACATTCTCTTTTTCGTATAAAAGCTCCTTTTGAGCTTTCTTTATATACGCTAAACATTCATTAACTAATACCCTATAAAACCATGTTTTAATATAGTCTATATTTTTTATAGTATTATATTTTTCTAAGGCTATGCAAACTGCATTCTGAACTATATCAAGTGATGAATCTTTATTCTTAGTATAACTATAAGCTAAACGGTAAAACTTATCTTGATTATTTAAGATATAATGTACTACCTTTTCGTAATTATCATTTTTCATTTTAGTTACCCCTCCTCTTTTGATAAATATAATTATTTAGCTATATAAATTGGCACCATATTTTATATAGTGTTTATACTATATAGATAAATAACTATTAAAAAAAGTTTGAATTATATAAAATTTTTTTATTATATATTTATATTAATTTAGAATAAAAAAACAAGCAAACCTATATATAGTCTGCTTGTTTTTTATAATATATATTTTTTTATAAGTCATTATAAATAAAATTAATACTCTTTAACCATTAGTTTCTGATACATTATATTTACTATTCAATATAACAATATCAACTCTCCTATTTTGCGCTCTACCATCTTCACTGTCATTTGATTGTAATGGTCTATATTCTCCATAACCTACTGCTGATACTCTGTTTGGATTTATATTTCCATCACTAACTAAAAATTCAGCAACATTTGATGCTCTAATTGATGATAACTGCCAGTTTGAATGATAAAGTTCATTACTTATAATTACATTATCAGTATGCCCTTCGATTCTTATATAATTGTCCATTTCATTTAATACCTTTGATATTGACATTAAATCATTCTTAAAATCTTCTTTAAGTATAGCTTGTCCAGTATCAAAAAATACATTATCACTAAAACTTATACTAAGTCCTCTTTCTTCAATTGCTGTAGTTATTCTTCCTTTAAGGTCAGAGTTTTCTACAATTTTATCAACTTGTGCTTTAACATCTTCTAGTTTTTCTTCCTCAGTCTCTTCTCCTAAATTGCTATCAACAACTGGGCCACTCTCACCTTCTATTACATCTTCTCCTTTTGGTCCAGAATTTTCGAATATTCCACTTACATAAAATGCTTGTCTAAAAGAATCTGATAGTTGCTTATATTTTTTACTATCAACATTAGATGATGCGTACAGTATAACGAAAAGTGCCATAAGTAATGTTATTAAATCTGAATATGTTAGTAGCCATCGTTCACTATTTTCAGGCTTTTCTTCTTTTTTTTTCATAAAAACACCCCTCTAAACTACTGTATATTAAATTTATTTGCTTCTATATCTGTTAAGAAAGTTTGTAGTTTGCTTACAAGTACATTAGGGTTTATTCCTTGTTGTAAGAGGCATATTGCTTCCAAACATAATTCTCTTTCAATTATTTCTTCCCTATCATATACCTTTAGTTTATTTGCTACAGGTAACCATAGTAAATTTGCTGATGATATTCCATATAATGTAGCCATAAATGCAGATGCTATTTTAGGCCCTAAAACTGTTGGGTCGCTTAAATTACTAACAACTAGTACAAGTCCCATAACTGTACCTATTATACCCATTGTAGGAGCATATCCACCCGCAGCAGTAAACATGTCTATTCCTGACTGATGACGCTCAGATGTTTGCTCTATCTTAGTTTCTAATATGCTTCTTAGCTCTGTTAATTCCACACCATCAGTAACCAGTTGTAATCCTACTTTTATAAAAGGATCTAACTCTGGCTTTGTAGATTCTGCTTCAAGTGATAATAAACCTTCTTTTCTAGTTTTTATAGATAGATTATGAAAATATTCTATTTTTTGTTTTATATCGATATTTCTTTTTTTAAAAGCAATTCCCATGATCTTGAAAAATTTTTTTACTACTTTACTAGAACACGAAACCCCAACTGCTCCAAAAGTTCCTCCAAAAACAATAATCAATGCCGAAATCTGAATCAATGCTGCTGGCGATCCACCTTCCAACATAAACCCACAAATTAAACTTCCGAATGCAAATAACAAACTTAATATGATAATAATATCCATATTATCTCCTCCTTTATACCTTACAATGTTTTAATAAAAATTTAAATATTTTCATTCAATTGATAATAGCACTTTATTCATCGGAGTATTGTTAAAGAGATGTTAAACTTTTGTTAAATAAGTTAAATTTTTAAGGTGATTGTTATAAAATATTAGTTTTTTCTAAGCTTATTAACATTAAATAACAAAAATGAAGCATATGAAATTACTGATATTAAATCATCATATACTTCATTTTTATTAGAATAATATATAAGTAATTATAATTTTATACTTTTAAAATTATAACCATTAGATGAACATATAGTTCATTTAGTTAATACTCTTAATCATATCAATTAAATCATTTTCGTTAATGCCATTTGGACTATAAATAGAATATGAGGCATTTTCATCAGTCCAACTAGATTCATTAATTAAATTATTATCATATCCTTTTACAGCTACACTTATTTCATTTATATTAATCTTCTTTTCAAATGGATATATAGTATATTCTTCAGGTTTATTTTCTGCATTATTTTCAATTGTAAAAGTTAGTTCATTTTCAGCAGTTTTATAATCTATTTTTACTGTATTGTTAGAAATGACGCTTATATTGTCAATATTAAATCCTTCTGGAATATTTTTTAGCGTTTTAAATTTAAATCCAACTTCATTTTCAGCATCTTCTATTGTATTTACCTGTTTAATATTAGAATCTTCTTCTTTTAACATACTTCTTTCTAATCCTGCATCATATGAAGCTACAGATATTTCATCATTTTTTTCTGAACTATTTTCAGAAGTATCAACTTCCTTACTCTTTGCAGTTTCCTTATTATTATCATGTTTTTCAATATTTTCATTTAAAGATTCATTTGCTTCACTAATTTCTTTTTCAGGTATTTCTATAATATTATTTTTTGAATCTGAATTTTTAATCAAAGGTGAATTAGATTTATCATTATTTTTTATATCTTCATTTTTAACATTTGAAGGAGAATTGCTTTCATTTTTTATAGTATCTTTCTTAGTATTTTTATTTAAGTCTTTACTATCTGCATTTGTCTTTTCTGTATTATTATTTAAGTCTTCATTGTGCTTCATTTCTATATTCTTAGTATTTTTATTATTTTCAAGACCAAATATCTTTAAGAAAAATCCTCTTAAATTTATGCATATCAATATACTTAGGCAAGCTACAAGTGTTCCCATGGATCTTTTATATAATCTATTTTTATTATTTTTCTTAATTACAAATTGCTTGTCCGAATTAATAGTATTATGTAATATTCTATTTTTTACTTCTTCACTCATGAAAACTGAATCCATTTGTTCTTTGTACTTCTTACTCAAAATCATATTCCTCCTTTAATGTTTTTTTTAGAATATTTCTTGCTCTATGTAATAATGAGCGTACCGTTGATTCTTTTTGGTTTGTTATTTCTGATATTTCTGCTGTCTTATATCCTTCATAATAATACAAAAATATTATTTCTCTATATTTTACTGGCAGCTTCATAACAGTATCGAGAACAGTAGTATCTTTGTACTCATCATAATATGGCATTTCTATCAACTCTTCTTTTTTCTTAAACCATGAAGACTTAAGTTTATTTTTGCAAATATTTCGCGTAACACAAATAAGCCATGATTTTTTATGATCATTATTTTCAAATATATCGATATTTTTTAATAATTGTATAAAAACTTCTTGAACTATATCCTCTGCATCATGCATATTTTTCATATATGAATATGCAAGTCTATACAATGTGTTTCCATAAGTTTCTAAATCTTTAGAAATAATTTCATCCGTACGCAATGAAACATCATTCATAAAGCTCATCCTTTCATCTACTCAACAATATGAATAGTCCTAATTTAAATATTATATCTATGAAATTATATAAAATACGTATTTAATAATTATTTTTCCAATTATAATACAACCTACCAGTGGAAAATGTTGCACTTTAAATAAAAAAATATTCAATACTAATTTTTTAGTATTGAATATTTTTATTACTTAATTAGCTTTAAAAATACTACAATATTATAAATTAATAGTTATAATATTATTATCACTAATTTTTTTATTTTGTCCATTAATTATTACTTTTTTATTATTTAAATTGTGGATTCTAAATTCCATTTCTCTTAATTTATCATTATATCCTTTTTCTAATGTTTTAACTTTTATTTCAACATTATCATCTACAGATACTTTAATCTTGTAAGCATTATATTCTCCTATTTGATATTTAAATGATTCCCCATCATCTAGGTAATGATAATATTTGCTCTTACTTTCTTTGCTTCCTAAGAATACTTCAAATATCATTTTCTCATAAACTTTTTCACCAATATAATTTTGTTCTTCTGAAGTTGCAATAACAGCTCCTGCTTTAACATATATAGGACAAACATCTATTGGTGTTTCTTTTATTATATATGAGCCTCCTTCAAATTCTTCTTTAGTCCAATAATCTATCCAGTTGTCACCATAAGGCAAATATACCATTCGAGCTTTCTTGCCTTGTTCAACTACTGGTGCAACTAATATGTTATCCCCACACATAAATTCATCATTTATTTCATATGTGTTTTTATCATTTTGATAATTAAATAATAATGGTCTGATAACTGGAGCACCGTTTTTACTCATGCTCCACATTAAGTCATATAAATACGGAATTAATTTATAACGAAGCTTAATATATTTTTTATTTATTTCTTCAGTTAACTCATCAAATGCCCATGGTTCTTGGTCTCTTGTTCCCATTGCAGAATGATTTCTAAAAAGTGGTGTAAATGCACCTACTTGTACCCATCTTTGAAGAAGTTCAGCTGATGCATCATGTCCAAATCCTCCTACATCAGTTCCACAAAAGCCAAAGCCTGAAAGCCCTAAATTCATAAGCATTGGAATAGACATTCTTAAATGCTCCCATGTACTTACATTATCCCCAGTCCATACTGTAGAATATTTTTGAGTACCAGAATAGCATGCTCTAGTAACTATAAAAGGTCTCTTTCCGGTCTCACATTTTATTCCTTCATAAGTTGCTTTATCCATAAAATGAGCATAAACATTGTGAGCTTCTTTATGCATTACAGGTATACCATCATTATCAAACATAACATCATCTGGAAGAGGTCCATTAAAACTTGCTGGTTCATTCATATCATTCCAAATTCCACTAACGCCATTATCCATCATTATTTTTTGATTTTTAGCCCACCATTTTCTAACATTTGAATTTAAGAAATCTGGAAATACAGATGTGCCAGGCCATACTTCATTTCTATAAGTTATTCCTTCATTATCTTTTGCAAAATAACCATTTTCAAGCCCATCTTTGTATATATTGTATTCTGTGTCTACTTTTACACCTGGGTCGATTATAGTTACTACTTTAAATCCCATATCTCTTAATCTTTTAAGAAGACCACTTGGATCTTTAAATTTATTTTTATCCCATGTAAATACTCTATAGCCATCCATGTAATCTATATCTAAATATAAAGTATCGCATGGGATGCCTCTCTCTCTAAAATTATTAGCTATTTCCATAAGTCTTTCCTCATTTTCATATGACCATCTGCATTGCTGATATCCAAGAGTCCAAAGTTGAGGAAGTGGAACTGTTCCCGTAAGTTTAGTATATCCTTCAACTACTTTTTTAACTTCTGGTCCATAAATAAAGTAGTAATCTAAATTTCCATCATCAGCTGCAAAATAATAGTACTCCTTATTATCATGTCCCATATCAAAATATGTTTTAAAATGGTTATCAAAAAAAATACCAAAGGCAGTTGTATCTTTTATTGAAATTAAAAATGGTATAGACTTATAAAGTCTATCAAAAGTCTCACCATGTGGACTTGGATTATCTGTATTCCAATTTACATAGTGGTATGATTTTTTATTTAAATGACCTGTCTTTTCACCAAGACCATAGAAATACATATTATCTTCCATTTTTTTTGATACATAAACTTTATATTCATTTTCACTATTTATATTATGTCCTTCTGCTTCAGCTAAAGAAAAATCGCCACTACGTCTTTTAAATGGCTTATACTCCCCCTTATAATCAGCACATAATATGTTTCCTTCTATATCATAGATATTTACAAGAAAGTTATCAAAAATATCTATTATTAGCTTTTCTGTCTTTATTTTAAGAAAATCGTTTGATTTTTCTACTTCAAATTTTATAGTATACTTTTTTAAATTTTCAACTGCTTTTGAATTTCTTTCGTTTCTAAAAAATGGTACGAAAAAATTAATTATATCGGATTTTATTATTTTTATTGAAACATCTTGTTTTTCAAATTTTATCTTGACATCGTTATCATTAATAGCATAGTCTATTAGTTTTCCATATTTATTCACTAGTCAACACTCCTTCAAAACATAATCTTAATGTAATTTTTTTCTATGATTATATTATAACTGTATTCTACTAATATTTCTAACAATATTAAGAGAAATAATTACACTATATTGACATTTTTATAAAATTCTTTAGAATTAAATAACGTTTAACGTAGCTAAAAAATATAAATCTCTGATTCAACAAGCTGTAACTAAAAAATTGTGCTACACAATTAAGAATATCTCATTGTGTAGCACAATTTTTGCCTTTACAAAATGTATTGATAGTATTAAATCATACTAACTTTTTATTCAAGCGTATTTTAAAGACTGTTCCTTCATTTTCATTACTTTTTACATCAATACTTGCAGAATGTAAGTTTAGTATAGTTTTTACTATACTAAGTCCTAATCCATTACCTTTAGTTTTATTTCTACTCTTATCTCCTCTATACATTCTTTCAAAAATGAAAGGCATATCTTCTTCTTTTATACCAATCCCATTATCCATTATTTTTATTATTACATGATCCGCATCACTTTTTATAAGAATATATATTTTTCCATTTTCATTTGTAAACTTAATACTGTTTGATATAATATTTATAAACACTTGCTTTAATTTATCAAAATCACCCAAGACATCAAAATCACTACCCTCTTTATTCAAAATAACTTCAATCTTTTTTTCATGTGCATGTAGTAAAAAATCACTTATTACTATTGAAATTAGCTCATGAATATTTATATTTGATATATTTAATACGGTATCTTCACTTTCAATAGCCTTTAATGAATTTAAATTATTTAATAATCTGCCAAAACGTATTACCTCATCGTTCAAATTGACTAGTTTTTCGTTAGTTATAGGAATTATGCCATCTATCATTGCTTCTAAATTGTTTTGAAGAATATTTAAAGGGGTTCGTATTTCATGAGAAATATCAGAAATAAGCTGTTTCCTAAGAGAATCTTGATTTTTAAGAGTGTTTCCTAAAGAATTTATACTAACAACCAAATTTTCAATTTCTTCTATATCACTTTCTATATTCAATTTTGAATCATAATTCCCTTTTGATAAATTTACTGAAGTATTAGAAACGGCTTTAATTGGGCGTGAAAATTGCTTTGATAGAATAAGGCTTATTATTATAACTATAACAATTGTAATTGTGCCGCTAAATAATATACTTTTATTTACTTGAAACTTAAAATTCATGTCTTCTGCTGAAAGTAGAAGTGGTGAATAGTCTCCTATAATAACATATCCAACTGTTTTTTCATTTATATTTATATTAAATGTTTCAGTATTATATATTCCTTCTCTTTTTTCAGCCTTTATATTTTGTATATGTTCTTTATGTTTTATATCATTTGGATTCATCTCCCATACCACTTTGCCATTTTCATCTAAAAGACTCAAACAATAATCACTCATATACGCTTCATGCATCATTTCTTCACCAGAGTGTGAATCCCATTTTCCATCTCTTCTGTATATTTGCTGAAAATATCCTACTATTCTTGAATTCCTTTTATCTTTTACATTTTCTAAATATGAATCAAATGTTTTTGTTATAGTTAAATTAACAAGTATTGCAGTAAATGAAACAGCTATTACAGAGCAAAATATAATAATAATACTTATGTGTTTCTTTATACTATGCTTCATTTTTTTCACCAAATTTGTATCCTATTTTAGTAACTGTAAGTATGTATTTAGGATTTTTACTATCTATTTCAATTTTCTTACGCAAATTTTTTATATGAACATCAATGATCCTATCTGAACCATCAAAATCTATTCCTAGAACTCTTTCTATAATATTTTCTCTTGTAAATACTTTACCTTTATTAGAGGCTAAAAGATACAATATATCAAATTCATTAGGAGTTAAATTTATTTCCTTATTATTTAAACAAAAGGTTCTCTTATCATTATTAATTATCATATAACCATTATTGATGGATATAAAATCTTCTTTTTTAGTGCCTCTTAATCTTCTAAATAATGCATTAACAGGTGCTGTAAGCTCTCTTGGGCTTAGTGGCTTTGTTAAATATTCATCAGATCCAATGCTTAATCCATTGATTTTATCATTTAAAGTTACTTTTGCTGTTAACATAAAAATATATACATCAGATATTTTTCTAAGTATTCTGCATACTTCTTCACCTTCAATATCTGGAAGCATTAAATCTAATATAACAAGCTTAATATTGTTTTTTCTAAATAATTCAATGCCATCAAGTCCATTTTGACTGCAGAATACCTTATATCCTTCTTTTTCAAGATATGCCTTAAGTATTTCACTTACACTACTTTCATCTTCAATAATCAAAATATTATTCATAATTTCACCTCACCTAATTTACTATATTATACTAGTTTATTATATAATTATGAATTTTATATGTAGATTTGATAAATAAATACATAATCTATGTTAATCATCATTAACAGGACTATGTGGATGCCTATGATCATACTTATTATCCATTGATACCTTATATTCAACGTTTTTATCATAATCTTTTTGAAATATGCATGAAAAAATCACATCCAATATATACTGCATAGATGTTTTAGATGAAAAAGGTGCAATTTTTCTAAATATTTTTTCACGTGAACCAATATTAATTATATAGTCTGCATACTTTATAAGTTCGTTTTCACCTATTGATGTAATTAATATTATTTTTGATTCTTTCTCTTTTAAAAGTTTTGCTATATTTACTATTTCTAGAGTTTCTCCTGAATATGAAAGTATTATTGAAATATGATTTTTTGTAGCATTATAAGCCTGAAATGACTGTTCTCCTGGAAGTGTTTTTACTCGTATGTTTCTTCCTATACGCATCATTTTATGTTCAAAATCTAAAGCTGCAAGCATTGAATTTCCAAGCCCATAAACATCAATGTCTTTAGATTTATATAATAAATCAACTATTTTATTAAGATTATCATAATCTATTAGGTAAAGTGTATCTTCAATTGCTTCTCTATTTAATAAAGCTATCTTATGGGCTATTTCTTCTTTTCTATCATCTTTATTAAATGGAAAGTTTACATCAATACGATTACTTTTGTTTAAATCAGCTTGGAGTTCTGCTGAATATTTAATTTTAAAATCACTATATCCTTTGAGTCCGAGTTTTTTACAAAGCCTAACTATAGTTGCTGGAGATGTATATGTCTCATTTGCAAGATCTCTAGCTGACATTTGAAGGACCTTATCTCCCTTATTTAAAATATATTCTGATAATTTCTTTTCTGAATCTGAAAAATCCATTTGAAATTCTAATTTGGTCATTATACTCATTTAATTTCACCTCTTAACTATATCTTCATAGAAAATAGCATTTAAATTACTATAAATGCGTTTTTATTTCCTATAACATATTTTGGCTTTAATTATATCACGAAACTTTTTTTCATAATATAGTGAAAATATAATATTTTTATGAAACATAATTATAGGAATATCTAATAGTATTTACATAAAACTTTCTATAAAATACAATGAACCCATAGAAACTAATAAAAGTATTTATACCATTAGAGGAGGATATATATTATGAAAAAGACTTTAGATAGTAATTTTTATTGGGGTGGATCTGTTTCATCATTCCAAACTGAAGGTGCATGGGATGAAGGAGGAAAAGGTTTATCAATTTATGATGTAAGGCCTACTAATCCTAAATTCTCTGATTGGAAGGTAGCAATTGATGCATACCATCGTTATGATGAAGATATAGCTTTAATGAAAAAAATGGGATTTAATTTTTATCGGTTTTCAATTTGCTGGTCAAGAATAATACCAAATGGAGATGATGAGATAAATGAAGAAGGTGTTAAATTCTATAGCGATTTAATAGATAAATTAATAGCAGCTGGTATTGAGCCAATGATTACATTAGTTCACTTTGACATGCCTTATAAATTAGTAAAAGAATATAATGGCTTTGCGTCAAGAAAAGTTGTTGATTTATTTGAAAGATATGCTAGAGTTTGTATGGAGAGATTCGGAGACAGAGTTAAGCATTGGATGACATTTAATGAACAAAACTTACATGCTACTATGCTTAGAGTATCTAATGCAGAAGAAATTCCAGAGGGAGTATCTGAAGCTAAACACTTATACCAAGTAAACCATAATGTATTTATAGCACATTGCAAAGCTACTAAGGCTCTTAGAGAATTAGTCCCAGATGCTAAAATGTGTGGTATGACTACTGTCTCAAATTTCTATCCAGAAAAATGCACTCCTCAAAATAATTTATTTGCAAAACAAGCTTATAATTACATCAATGCATTTCATTCAGATGTGTTTGTAAGCGGAGAGTATCCTTCTTACATGGTATCTTACTTAGAAAATAGAGGCTGGATGCCAAGATTTGAAGAAGGTGATGCTGAATTATTAAAATATACAGTAGATTATTTAGCATTTTCTTACTATAGATCAAATACATTAACTGAAGGCTTTTTTGATAATGAAAGACCATATGGAGAAATAGTTAATGAACATGTTATTAAAAATCCTTATTTAGATGCTACTGAGTGGGGATGGGAAAAAGATGCTATTGGATTTAGATGGACACTAAATGAAATGTATCAAAGACATCATATGCCTGTATTTGTTCTTGAAAATGGTATGGGGGCAAGAGAAGAATTAGATGAAAATAATGAAATAAATGATGACTATAGAATCGAATATCATAGAAATCATATTCAAGAAATGAAAAATGCAATGCTTGAAGACGGTGTTGACTGTATGGGATACATCACTTGGGGACCTATTGATATCCCAAGTTCAAGCTGTGAAATTGCTAAACGTTATGGATTTGTCTATGTAAATAGAACTGAAAAAGATTTAAAAGACTTAAAACGTGTACCTAAAAAATCATTTAAATGGATTAAAAAAGTATTTGAATCTAATGGTGAAGATTTAGTTTAATTATAAAAAGTAGCAGGATTTATTCTTTTATTAATCTTGCTACTTTTCCTATTCATTAATAAATTTTTTTAGGTATACTACTTTTTATTTATTTCAATTGTAGGAAAGTTAATATCTTTATATTTTTGAATTTTTTCTTTTACAACTTTTAAATTTTCATCTGTATAAAAACCACCTTGTGTTGTAGCAATTTCTTGAACATGATGATTTCTACCTTCCGGTGTTGTACGATCTCGTATTAATCCATTTTCAGCAATAATAAACTTCCACTTTCCTTCTTTTGTTTTTTCAAGTGTTCCTCCTGCTCCGCATACTTGACATTCTACTTCAAAACTTACCCCATCCCATTGAGGCTCTCCTAAAATTAAAGCATTAGAATGACAGTTTGGACACCACCCCATATCTTCATCTCCAAGCCATTTTCTTTCAGATACAGGCGTGTTTAATGATTTCATTATATTTTCTCCAACTTTATGTGCTCTTTCAATCATTTCATCATGTAATAGACATTGTTTAGGAGCAGGAACTCTTGCTCCCATATACATATCAATTACCTTATAATCATTTAAAGAACAAGTTACTTGAAGTGCTTCCAGGGACATTGACTGCCATGCACGTGTAGAACCTCCTACAGAAATAAGCCCTGCAACCTTATCTTTATGAACTATTTCGCCAAGTGCTTCTAAAAACGGTGTCTCATAGCATAAATTTCTATGCATAAATCTTAAAAATGTAGCACTTGGCATTAAATAATATGTAGGAACAGAAACAATAATTGCATCAGTGCTAAGCATTACATCCATAATTGCTTTTTTATCATCTTTATTTTCTAATGTACAAGGAACTTTCTTTCCTTCTACCATTCCTTGTGTACACGCAGTACAGCCTGTACAATCTAGAATATTATAATCTCTAAGATTTATCATTTTTACATCAGCACCTTGATCCTTACATGCCAACAGCGCTTCTTTTAATAAAATTTCTGAATTAGAATCTTTTCTTCCGGCTGTTATACCTAATACCTTAAAACTCATAACATTTTCCTCCTCATATTCGAAAAATTTATTGATTTTCTGCTAAATCTTCTAGAATCTTTGATGTACTATTTAATTGTTCAAGGGATGCTGATATTTGCTGAAGTGCTGCAGATTGATTTTGTGATACTTCATTAGTTTTGCTTAGATTCTCATTTATACTTTCTATTGATACAGAAATATCTTTTATTATTGTGTCGATTTTGTCTATAGATTCCTTAGATGTATTTGATAATTTTCTTATTTCTTTAGCTACAACGGAGAAACCCTTTCCATACTCTCCTGCTCTTGCAGCTTCAATTGATGCATTTAATCCTAAAAGATTAGTTTGAGATGATATTCCTTGAATAATTCCAACAATTTGATTTGAATCCTTTGCCTTGCTATTGGCTTCTGTTGTTTGTTTAAATACATCTGCATTCATACTTGCTAAATCTTGTACTCCAATTGTTACCTCATTTATTCCTTGAGATATCTGAGAAATAGACTCAACCAAACTCTCTACTATTCCAGTCATTGTATTATGTTTAGCTAAACTGAATGATAAAATTATTACTCCAGCTATATAATCATTATTATCTCTTATAGGGAATACGCAGCTCTTAAATGCCACTCCAAAAATATGTTCAGGAACTATTTCAACTTTTTCTTTACCAGTCTTTATGACTTCAAGTACTTGTGGCAATGTAGTATTATCCCCTTCAGATATATGCAAATCTAAATCTTTTCCGGGTTTATAATAGAGACATTTTTCTCTATCCAAAAGGCCTATTGAAATATCGTTATTAAATAAGATATTGATGTACGGAATCAACTTGTACACTACGTTTAAAGCTTCATTTTCAATTTTTTTAACTTCCATAAAACCCCTCTTTTCATTATGTATTACAAATTATATTTCATAAGTAAATTATATCATCTTTTTCTAAAAAAATACTATATTTTTGTCATATTAACGTTTATATTATATAAGCTTAACTAAAAATGGAGTAACTTTAAAACATATCTTAAATAAGGGACGTAGAATCGGAGTTTAGTGGATAAGAACCGAAATTCAATATATGATAGGCTCGATTGTAGGGGAATTTCAGCTAAAAATTCTAATGGCAAAGGCTGCACCCAAAAATGTTTGCTCCAAAAATCAAGTGTTTGGACAAACAATTTTGGAACAGCCTCTGCCAAAGAATTTAAATGCTGAAATTTCCAATACAATACTACGCCTATTCATATATTGAATTTCTTTGTTTTTCTCTAAAATAACAGACACCTAATTTATGTTTTGAGGATTATTCAATGCCTAAAAATATAGTTTTCAATCAATGGCATATAATTTATTGGACTACTTAGAAAAGTCATCTATTTCCCAATAAATAATAAAATATCTAAATTGCAGTATAACCCATCTTCATCTACTGATGAAGATGTTTCCTTAAGCAGAGAACCCAAATCTATGATTTGGTGTGAATCGCTTATGCCTACGAATATATATGAGTAGGTATTTCATTTATTTATGATATGCCATTTTTTTAGGATAAGATATTAACTTTTTAAATCTTTAACATCTATAAATAACTATTCGTTAATTTAAAAATGTATTTATGTATAGCAACAATAATACCGATACTCTGAATTTAGATGAAACAAAGAAATAAAGCTCTTATGTGTGCGGTGTCTTGCATTCAAAAATTGAGCTTTAGAATTCTTCATGTAGACTTGTTCCACAATTGTTTGTCCAAGGCATATTAAAGGAAACATCTTCATCGGTAAATGAAGATGGGCTATACTGCTAAGTTCGTACCTCACTAAGCATTATATGCCTTGGAGCAAACATTTGTGGGTGCAAGTCTGCATGTTTGAATTCTTAGCTTCATTTTTGTAGCAAGCGACCACAACATAAGAGCTTTATTTCGGTTATTCACACTAAACGTAGTACGTCCTTTATTTATGTTAAGAATACTTATTTATATCACGTATATGATCTATGATTTTTAATATTTCTATTGAGTTATTCCAAGTAAAGATATCACTTTCTATTTTTCCAAGTGCTAAACATTTATGTACTTCATGTATTTCTCCATACATGTCATCATTTATTAATGAAAGTTTTTCTTCATATTCTCTTCCATCATTTAAAATTACTTTATAACTTTCCGGCCTATTAAATATTGGTATGTACATTTTTCCAAGTGTTCCTTCTATTATTGCAGTTCTTTCTTTCTCGCCATCAATTCCACCTTCTATATTTGCAGTAACATCTCCTTCAAATTTTATTGAAGCTTCAAAATGAACATCTATACTTACTTCATCAAATTTCTTTTTCTTAATTTTCTTATTTATTGATAAAATCTTTTTATCATTTAAAATTCCAAGTACAAATGCAATAGGATATGAAGCTACATCAAGTACCGCTCCTCCATCTTCTTTATTATATAAATATGAATTTTTATCCACATTTGGCTTTGAACAAAATCCGGCATATATACATTTTATGTCTCCAATAACGCCACTTTTGAGTACATCTTTTATTAAATCAAACATAGGAACAAAAGGTGTCTTCATAGCTTCCATGTAAAAAGTTTTATTCCTCTTTGCACACTTTAAAATTCCATCTAATTCTGATGAATTTAAAGTGCTAGGCTTTTCACATAATATTGCTTTTCCTTTATTTAGTCCTCTAATAGACCACTTTGCATGAAATCTATGTGGAAGTGCTATATAAACTGCATCTATATCTTGATCGTTAAAAAGCTCATCATAAGATTCATAGACTTTAACATCTTTATAAGCTTCTTTAAAATACATTCTCTTATTTTCTGTTTTACCAGCAACAGCAACAAGTTTCCCGTATTTCTCATATTCAAGGCTTTTTGCAAAGCGATTTGCAATGTTTCCAAGTCCTATTATTCCCCATCTTACCATTAAAAATCCTCCAGTCTTAATATTTAAGAACTTACAAATAACTATAACTTATTATTTACTTTTTTCTTTACTTAAGTAATTTCTTTTAATTATCATAATCATTATTAATTATATACTATTAATACAAATAAAACCATATAACCAACAAATACAAGCTTTACTAAAATATAAGATAAATGTATTGTAAATTTTAGTCCTGTTAAAAATAGACCATATCAAAATTAATAATAGTATTGATATGGTCTAACATAATTAAAATATATACTTCTAGTTTATTAACTTTTTAGAATCGCTAACTAGCTTATAAAGTGTATTCATAGCTTCCATAGGATTTAAGCCTAAAATATCAATTTTGCTTATTTCTTCTATAAATGAATCTTTTTCTAGTGAATCAAATCCTATCTGCATAGAATCATTAGTATTCTTTTTATGCTTTTTACTATATTTTTCTTCTTTAAGCTGTTTTATTTCATTTTGCAATTCTTCAATAATTTGTTTTTGCTTTTCTATTTCTTTTAAATTATTACTTTTATCTATATCTAATTTATTCTCATATACATTAACACTTGCATCACTGCTTATTTTTTCTTCGACTATAACTCTGCTTTCATTTACATCTATAGCTGCTTCTTTAAATGATTCCTCATTTTCTTTTATTTCTGAAAAACTTGATACATTTTCAATATCAAACTTATTTTCACCTTCAAGATCACACAAAATTTCACGAGCACGATCTATAACTTCATCTGGAAGACCTGCAAGCTTTGCAACTTCTATACCATAAGATTCATCTGCACCACCTTCAATTATCTTTCTTAGGAATACAACACTATCCTTTGTTTTCTTAACTGCAACAGAATAATTCTTAACACCAGGTAATATTCCTTCAAGCTTAACAAGTTCATGATAATGTGTTGCAAATAAAGTCTTACATCTTAAATCTTTATTTTTAGTTATATATTCAATAACAGACCATGCAATTGAAAGTCCATCATAAGTTGAAGTACCACGCCCTACTTCATCAAGAAGAACTAAGCTTTTAGATGTAGCATTCTTAAGGATATTAGAAACTTCCCACATTTCAACCATAAAAGTAGATTTACCACCGGCTAAATCATCTGATGCTCCAATTCTTGTGAATATCTTATCACATATTGAAATATCTGCTTCTGCTGCTGGTACAAAAGATCCAATCTGTGCCATAAGAGTAATAAGTGCAACCTGTCTCATATAAGTAGATTTACCTGCCATGTTAGGTCCTGTAATAAGTAATAGTTCTTTATCTGTTTGATTACATGTTGTGTTATTAGAGACAAATTCACCGTTGCCTATTACTTTTTCAACAACAGGATGACGTCCATCTTTTATTTCTATAGTTCCTTCTTCGTTTATCTTAGGTTTAACATAATCATTTTCAAGAGCAACTAAAGCTAAAGTTGAGACCGCATCTAAGTTAGAAATTATTCTTGCCGCCTTTTTTAATCTGCCTATTTCTTTTTCAACTTTATCTCTTATTTCAACGAATAAATCATATTCTAAATTAACAAGCTTTTCTTCTGACCCTAAAATCTTATTTTCTAAATTTTTAAGATCTTCAGTTATATATCTTTCAGCATTTGCTAGTGTCTGCTTTCTTATATATCTTCCTTCTGGAATACTATCAAAGTTGGCTTTGCTTATTTCAATATAATAACCAAATACTTTGTTATATCCAACCTTTAATGATTTAATTCCTGTAAATTCACGTTCTTCATTTTCAAGGGCTGCAATTTTTTCTTTTCCATGAAGCTTCACATCACGAAGTTCATCTACAAGTTCATTATATTTATCCTTTATAATATTTCCTTCTTTTATTGTAAGTGATGGATCTTCTTTTATTGAATCTTCTAAAAGAGTTCTTACATCAGAAAGCTCATCTAAGTTTTCGTAATATTCATTTAATAGGTCTGATTTTGCATATTTTAAAAGTTCTTTAAGCTCTGGTATTCTTTCAAGAGATGCTTTTAAGCTCAGCATATCTTTTGCATTAACATTTTTGTTTGATATTTTTCCAACAATTCTTTCAATATCATAAATTTCTTTAAGTGCTCTTCTTAAATCTTCATTGAAGCTTATTGAATTATATAGTTCTTCTACACCGCTTAGTCTTTTTTCTATTTGAGATTTTACAATAAGAGGTTCATCAATGTATCTTCTTATTGTTCTTCCTCCCATAGTTGTTGCACTTTTATCTAAAACCCATAAAAGAGATCCTTTTTTAGTTTTTTCTCTTATGCTTTCAGTAAGCTCTAAGTTTCTTCTTGAATTACTGTCGATAACCATGTAATTTACTATTTCATATTGTTCAAGTAAATTAATATTGCTTAAACTCATCATTTGAGTTTCATATATATATTTAAGAAGCACTCTACTTGTAATTTCACGTAAGTTTTCAAGAGCACCGGCTTCAAGATCTGAAAATTGAGCGATGAGTTCTTCCTTAGATACTAAAAATTCATTAAAGTTCTTTTTAGTTATAAGTGCAGAACATACACCTTTTATTTCGTTTATAATATCCTCACTTGTATTTTCATCTAATAAAATTTCTTTTGGTGAAAGTTTTGCTATTTCATCTAAAAGACTTGCCATAGAATATGAAAAAGATGTTGTCTTAAATTCTCCTGTACTTATATCAGATGTAGCAATTCCAATTATTTCACCATCTTCATGTATAGCCATTAAATATGTATTATCATTTTCAAGATTAGAATTATTATCTACAAATGTTCCTGGAGTTATGATTTTAACTACTCCACGTTTTACAATTCCCTTAGCTTGCTTTGGGTCTTCAAGCTGTTCACAGATAGCTACCTTATATCCCTTATTAACAAGTCTTGGTATATATGCAGCTGCAGCATGATGTGGTATGCCACACATTGGAGCTCTTTCTTCAAGTCCACAATTTTTCCCTGTTAAAACAAGTTCAAGTTCTTTTGATACTGTTATAGCATCTTCGAAGAACATTTCATAAAAGTCACCTAATCTATAAAATAGGATACAGTCACTATACTGCTCCTTTGTCTTCATGTATTCTACCATCATTGGCGTTAAAGCCATAATAAAAAGCCTCCTTTATCGCAATGCTATACTTTTATATCTATAATTTAATTTCTAGTATTGTATAGCTAGAGTGTTGTCTATTTTTATATTTTTTAAACTTAAAATTCAGTCTTATTTTAACATAGCTTTATTATGTAATCAAAGTATTTAATATAACTCATTTGTAATGAGGAGTTAAAAATGAATAAAGAAGAAGAAATAAAAGTCAGATATTAGTTTAAAATTCAAATCATAAATTTTAAACTATATCTGACTTTCTAACAACAAATTAATTTTCCATTCTTAAATTTATATATGATCTAATTAATTGTACACTTTTTTCAAATCCGAGCACACTGGTATCAATACTCAAATCATAATTTTTAGGATCTTCCCATTTTTCTCCTGTATGATAATAATAATACTCACTTCTGTACTTATCCATTTTTTTAATATGCTTAGCTGCATCTTTTTCGTTCATACATAGGCGCTCCATTTCATGCTTAATACATTCTTCAGCACATGCATGAATAAATATTTTAAATACATTTGGCTTATCTTTCAATATATAATCTGCACATCTTCCTATGACAACATATGATTCTTTTTCAGCTAGTTCACGAAGTACCTTGGCCTGATAATTAAATAAATTATCATTAGACGTAAAATCACTGCTTTCAGGAGGTATTAGTTCTCCTTGATAAACTTTTTTAGATACTTTATATAACAAACTCTTTTTCACATGTTCATCTACGTTTAAGAATAATAATTCGTTAATTCCACTATCTTCTGAAGCAAGACGTAAAAGCTCTCTATCATACATATTGATACCATAATCATTTGAAATCATTTTCCCAATTGTTGTTCCACCACTTCCACATGTTCTTGTAATTGCAATCACAAAATTTTTCATATCTCTGCTACCCCCTATTTTAATAAAAATGATTATATTTAATTATCGAAATATTTTTATTAAATTTATCAATTATTGTAAAAATATAATTTACTTAAATTTTAATTATTAACCATTCTTTAAATTATATGTAATAAAATTATAAAAGAATCATATATATTATTATTTGTATAATTTTTTAATAAAATAGATTCTAAAAAAATGATTAATTTAAAATATAAAAAACTTATAAGCAAATAAAATAATCGATACATTTGCTTATAAGTTTTTTATTATTTATCTAAATTCTACTTAATTTTACTAATATTCTCTTTAATTACACTGCAAGAATGCTTAAATTCTTTTAATTCTCCATCATTTAATTTAAGCTCTAATACTTTTTCAACTCCATCTTTTCCTATAATACATGGAGTACTTGCAAATAATCCTTCTTCACCATATTGTCCTTCAAGAAGTGTTGAACAAGGCATTATTTGCTTTTCATCATGGAATATGCATTGAACAAATCTAGCCAAAGTTGAAGCAATTCCAAATTCTGTTGCACCTTTACCAGTAAATGTTACCCATCCTGCAGCAGCAGCTTCTTTAGCTAATGTTTTTTTATCTAAATTTCCAAATGTTTTTGGATCTTCAATTTCAAGTTCTGAAAGTGGCTTTCCAGCAAATGAAACTTGTGACCATGCAGCCATTTGAGATTCTCCATGTTCTCCAAGCATATATGCACTTATTGATTTATGATCAACACCTGTTTCACGAGCTATGATTGCTCTTAAACGTGAACTATCAAGGCCTGTACCTGTTCCAAACACTCTGTTTTTAGGAAAACCTGAAAGTTCATAAACTCTTTTTGCAATAATATCACATGGATTTGTTATATTAATAAAGATCCCATTAAATCCGCCATCTACAACTCTTTTAATAAAGCTATCAACCATGTCTATGCTTCCTTGTAATTCATCTAAACGATCATGAGTTTGAGTTATAATTCCAACACTTATTACTACGATATGGCAGTCTTTAAGATCCTCATATTCACCTGTTTTTATGTTTACTCTGTGAGGCAGATATGTAACACTATCAATTAAATCCTGTCTTTCACTGATTGCTTTTTGCTTGTTAGTATCAACTAAAATTAATTCATCTACAATTCCTTGAGTAGCTAAACTAAATGCACAATGTGCACCAACATGTCCAACTCCAATGATTCCCACTCTTTTTAAATTTGTTGTCAAAATAATCATCTCCTTACACTACTGTAAATTATAGTCTTACAAGTGATAAAAATCAATTATTTTATATATTTTATTGATAAATTCACTATAGAGTTAGTGCTTTGTTAGCACATTCATATGTTTAGTTTTATCTTTTGACCTTTTATGCTTATCTTTTTTTGGATTAACATCTATTTTTGATAAAGCTCTTTCGCTGTTAATATGGAATGTAACTTTTACATCATTATATGCATATTGATACAATGTTTTTAGTATCAAAAATTCTATTAAATACCTAATTGCTCTTAATAAATAAACAAACCAAACTATAAAAATAGTTTGGTTATAAAAATTTAATCTATACCCTTCGTAAAATATTAACAGTAATACTAACATAAGTTTCACTCTGTATATTTTAATTCTGTGAGCATATTTCCACAAACTCTTGAAAAAGTCTTAGCTGATCTTCCATTCCTTCTGGATGCCATTGAACTCCAGCCATATAGAAGTCACCTTCATATTCAACTCCTTCAATGACACCATCTTCACAGCACTTTGCTGCAACTCTTAAATTTGATCCTATTATTTTTATACATTGCTCATGAAAAGAATTAACCTGAACTTCGTTCTCATTATATATATCTTTAAGAAAGGAATTCTCACACAGCGTAACCTTATGAAGCTTTTCATCAATCCTATGACCTGTTCCTTTATGATACACTTCAGTATTCAGTTCACTATCAATACTCTGTACAAGAGTTCCACCTTGAAGTACATTAATAAGCTGGCAGCCTCTGCATACACCTAAAATAGGCTTTTTCTTTTTCTTTGCTACTAAAAACAAATCTCTTTCAAATTTATTTCTAAGATCATCTTCTTTTGCTTCTTTTTCCAAAGACTTTTCTCCATACCAATTTGATTTTACATTACATCCTCCAGTAAATATAATTCCATCAACATCTTCAATAAGTCTATTAAGCTCTTCCTCACTATATTTCTGAAGCAATGGCAGAATTATAGGTATACCATTTGCTTTTTCAATTTTATCTATATATTCATATCCAACCTGTGAGTAATTTCTAAATACATCTTTTCTAATATATGATGTAATCCCTATAACTGGCTTCATTTTTAATCCCTTTCTTCTCAAATTTATTTATCATTTAGTATTTCTGATCTTATACATTATATTATGTTTAACAACTACATATATTTACATCATTTATCACATATCCATCATTATTTTTCAATATTATGACATGCTACAAAATGCTCTTTTTTTATCTCTATTAATTGTGGATTTTTTTTAAGGCACACTTCACTTGAATACTTACATCTGTTATAAAAGCTGCATCCCTTATTTTCTTTTGAAACTTCCAATTCATCCTCATCAAGATTTACCATCACTTTTCTAAGTTTTGGATGTTTTACAGGAATTGATTCAAGAAGCTTTTTAGTATATGGATGAACAGGATTTTCAAAAAGTTCATCTCTGTTTCCTATTTCAACTATTTTACCAAGATACATGACAGCAATCTTATCACAAAAATACTTCACCACACCAAGATCATGTGATATGAATAAAAAAGTAAGTGAATATTTCTCTTTAAGTTCATTTAATAAATTAATGATTTGCGCTTGTATAGAAACATCTAGCGCTGCTACTGGTTCATCTGCCACTATAAATTTGGGCTGTACTGCTAGAGCTCTTGCAATTACAATCCTCTGTCTTTGTCCTCCACTGAATTCATGTGGATAGCGGTCCATAGCTTCTTTATCCACTCCGCATATTTCAAGATAATGCTCTGCCATTTCAAGTGCTTTTTTACCTTTTGCAAGTTTATGCTTTTCTATTCCTTCTGTAATTATCTTTCCTATTTTCATTTTGTTATCAAGGCTTGCAAAAGGATCCTGGAATATTATCTGCATATCCTTTCTCAAGGCTGACATATCTTTACGGCTTATTTCATGCTTATTTTCAAAATCGAATAAGATCTTATCTTCAAATACAACTCGGCCTCCATCACCTTCTATGAGTTTTAATATTGCTCTTGCTGTAGTAGATTTTCCACATCCTGATTCACCGACAAGACCAAAACTTTCACCTCTTTCAATGGAGAAAGAAACATTATCTACTGCATTTACAGATGATTTTTCCCTTCCAAAGAAATCTTTATCAATAACGTATTTTTTTCTTAATCCTTCAACCTTTAAAATAACATCACTCACTTTTATCCACCTCCTTTTCATAAAGCCAGCATGCAGCCATGTGTTTTTCATTTATTATAAATAAAGGTGGCTCTAAATCTGTACATTTTGAACAGAACTTTTTACTACACCTTGTGCTAAATCTGCAGCCCTTTGGCATTTCATCTAGTTTAGGCACCATACCATTTATACTTGGAAGAGACTTTCCAACTTGTCCCATATGAGGCTGTGATTCTAAAAGACCGATTGTATACGGATGTTTTGCATTATCAAAAATCTCATTAACATCTGCTTTTTCAACAATCTTTCCTCCGTATAAAACTACAACTTCATCACATATTTCTGCAACTACAGATAAATCATGAGTAATAAAAAGGATTGATGTATTCCTCTTTTCATTAAGCTGTTTAAGAAGATATAAAATCTGAGATTGTATTGTAACATCAAGTGCAGTTGTTGGTTCATCTGCAATTATTATTTCAGGCTCACAACTTAAAGCCATTGCAATCATGACACGTTGACGCATTCCTCCACTTAAATTATGTGGATAAGCATTATATATTTTTTCAGGATTAGGTATGTGAACATCCTTAAGAAGCTCAATGACTTTATCTTTAAGCTCCTGTCCCTTAATATTTTTATGTATCTTTAACGGTTCTCCAATCTGTCTTCCAATCTTGAATAACGGATTAAGGGAAGTCATTGGCTCCTGAAATATCATAGAGATATTGTTGCCTCTTATTTTTTGAAGCTCATTTTCCTTAAGCTTTGATAAGTCTTTTCCATTAAAGAAGATCTCACCTTTATCAATACTGCTTGTCTTCTCTGGAAGAAGGTTCATTATTGATAATCCTAAAGTACTCTTACCACATCCTGATTCCCCGATCATGCCAAGGATTTTTCCATTATTCATATCAAAGCTGACATCATCAACTGCAGTAACCTTACTATCACCCTGAAGAAAGCTTACACTTAAATTTCTAATAGAAAGCTTTTTTTCATCCATAATATTACGCCTCCTAAATTTTCATTTTTGGATCAAGGGCATCTCTTAACCCATCACCTACAAAATTAATACACAATACTGATAAGAATACCAAAAGTCCTGTCGGTATCCATAACCACCATTCATACTGAAGCACCCTCATGCTCTGTGCTGCTGAAAGCATATTCCCCCAGCTTGGCTGTGGCTGTTTTACCCCAAGACCAAGAAAACTTATTCCTGCTTCCATCAAAATTCCATTAGCAACATTAAGTGTTGCATTTACAATAATAGGCGACAATACATTAGGAAGAAGGTGCTTACTTATTATTTCAAAACTACTAAGTCCCATAGCTCTTGCTGCTTCAATGAATTCACTCTGTTTTAAAGATAGAATTTTTGCCCTTACAATACGTGAAACTCCAGTCCATTGAAGACACCCTATTATAAGAATGATATTCCATACACTTGCACCAAATAGTGCTGCTATTGTAATTGCAATCACAAAAAAAGGAAAACACATTACAGTATCAACTACACGCATTACTATATTATCAACCCATTTTCCATAAAAACCACTTATGCATCCAAGACTTACTCCAATTAGAAGCTGTATTACAGTAGCGCATAATGCCACTCCAAGAGAAACCCTGCCTCCATAAAGAAGTCTTGTAAATACATCTCTTCCAAGTTCATCTGTTCCAAGAATATGTAATGAATTAGGTGCGCTTTCTATATTCATAAGATCTATAGAATCTCTGTCAAAAGATGTTATAAACGGAGCAAAGACTGCTGCTAAAACAAATATAGTCAGTATAACTAAGCCAATAACAGCCAGTTTATTTTTTAGAAATCTCTTTAAAACTTCATTTTTCACCTGTATCTTCCTCCTAATCATATTTAACACGCTTATCTACAACTACATAAAGCACATCTGCAAGTAAATTGGCAAAAAGGCTTATTACTGCAACCATCATTACAATTCCAATAATAAGAGGATAATCACGTGCCATTACTGCATTATAATTAAGCCTTCCTATTCCAGGCCACACAAAAATTGTTTCTGTAAGCAGCGCTCCTGAAATAAGTGATGGTATTTGCATTGTTACAACAGTAATCAAAGGCAGAAGTTCATTCTTTAATGCATGTACATAAATTATCGCCTTTCTTTTTACTCCCTTAGCCTTTGCTGTACGTATATAATCAGACTTTAAAATCTCTATCATATCAGAACGTGTGTAACGCATTAAACTTGCAGTATTCATAAGTCCAAGGACAATCATTGGAAGTATCATATGTTTTGCAATATCAAATATCTGTGCCCATCCACTATAGGACATTCCAGTTGTAACCATCCCCGAAATTGGAAGCCATCCAAGTTCTACAGAAAATATCTTTATTAAAAGCATTCCAAAGAAAAATGCTGGAATAGACAATCCCATAAATGCAAATACTGTAACAATATAATCAATTTTTGTCCTCTGATGTGTTGCACTTATAACACCACATGGAATAGCTATTGCTATGCTTAATATAAGTGAGCATATGGATAAAATAACTGTATTTCCAATACAGCTTCCTATTACTGAAACAACCGGCTGTTTAAAGGCAATGGAATATCCAAGATCACCATGAAGTGCGCGTATAAGCCATTTGAAATACTGCACAGGAAGAGGATCATTATATCCAAGTCTCTCAAGCATTTGTTCCTTCATCTCAAGTGAAAGATTAGGATCCATCATTGTTGAAAATGGATCGCCTGGCTGGAGATTTACAAGAGCAAATACAATTATAGATATTCCAATTAAAACTGGAATAGTCTGTATTAATCGCTTAACAATATATTTTTTCAAATTTTATCCAACCCCTTTAAATTGCTACATGAAATTAGTTTGACCTTCTTATAATTAATGTTTATTTTTGATTCTTTTATTTATTAACAGATCTTTTATTAAATGATTTTATATATTTTAAATCTATGTTATTTCTAAATATGTATTTTTTAACTCAGTTAATTATCTAATATATTAATTTCTGAGTAAATTAACTTCTATTAAAGATGGCCTTATAGTTTATATAATATTTAATACACTTAAATTATTGAATTTTATATTTAAATAATTAATGAGCAAATTATTATATCGACTGAAGCACAGACTTCAGCCGATATTTTTAAATTAATCATAAAGACAGGACATTAATTAAATTGGAAGGTATTTCAAAATAGTATAGTTATTTTTCATAGATAGTTTAGGAAATCTTCTTACTTTGATATTGTCCAATTCTCTATTCCAGGAAATACTGAATATGCTGAATAAGTATATCCTTCTAATTTAGGATTATATGCACGAATATCATTTTGTGAATACAAAAATACATATGGTGCTTCTTCATTAATTAATTTTCCCCATTCTGCATAGATTTTCTTACGTTCATTTTTGTCAATTGTCTTTGTAGCTTTGTCTAATAATTCATCACTTTGTGTATTTATAAAGTTCGAGAAGTTGAACTGTGAACCATTTGCAATTGATGAAGCCCAATAACGGTCAGCATCACCTGGATCTACTTCAAGTGTGAATCCAAATAGTCCCATGTCATAGTCACCTTCGCCATGTGTTTTTGCCATTGCAGATGCAATATCCATTGTGCTTATATTAACTGTTATTCCAACATCCTTTAAGTTCTGCTGTATTATAGGTGCACTCTGCTCACGAACTTTGTTTCCAGTTGGAACTAGCATATCTACTTCAAATTTAACGCCATCTTTTTGAAGTACACCATCCTTTTCAGTCCATCCTGCTTCATTTAACAATGATTTTGCCTTATCAACGCTATAATCATAAGTATTAAGTCCTGATTCAGGATAAGCCCATCCTGCTAATGATATTGGTGCATTAACAACTTGTCCATGTTCACCTATAAGGCTTTTTGCCATTCCCTCTCTGTTAATTGCATAAGTAATTACCTGACGAACCCTCTTATCCTTGAAGAATTCTTTGTTGCTGTTCATTGTCAAAAACTGATAATTTGCACTTGGCTTCTCTTCAATTTTTATTCCGGCATCTTTAAGCATCTTAAAATCTTCTTCTTTTGTGCTTGTAAGTGTTACAATATCAAGATCACCCTTAGCTAATTCTGATAATTCTGTTTCTGTATTTGTAACTTTAAATATGAATTTTTCAATCTTTGGAGCTCCTCCAAAATAATCTTCATTTCTTTCAAGTTCAACATATTGATCTGGCTTGAACTCAACAAACTTATATGGGCCTGTACCTATTGGCTTGTTAAGTAGTTCACTTGAATTTTCCCAATCAGCAATGTTCACCTTGCTCCATATATGCTTTGGAATAATTCCACGCTGTGAAAAATTAGATAATGATGGTGCAAACACTTCTGTATAAGTAAAGCTTATAGTATTTTCATCTATTACTTTTATTCCACTTATGGAATCAGCTTTTCCATCATGATAATCCTGTGCCCCAACAATCTTTGATATTTCATTGAATCTTGAACCTGTATAGTTTGGATCAGCCATGCTTGTAAATGTAAATAACACATCATCAGCTGTAAAAGGCTCTCCATCATGCCACTTAATACCTTTTCTCAAATGAAAGGTAATAGTTAAATTATCATCAGAGAACTCATACTTCTCTGCCAATCCTGGCTTGTATTCATTGTTTTCATCCAATAATATAAGTGGTGAATAAACTAAGTTATTTACATTGTTATCGTATGTGGTATTTGATAATAAAGGACTGAAAAGACCTTTAGGTGAAGAAGCTACTGCATATCTTAGTACAGATGAATCACTTTGCGATTCATTTGATGCTGAGCCTGCATCACTTGGTATTTCTGCAGATGTACTTCCGCATCCCGTAAATAGTAATAAACTCAATGCTATTGAAGATAGCCCTGATAAAATTTTTTTCTTTTTATAAAGCATACATTTCCCTCTTTTCTCTTACTTACTGCTTTTTTATTTATATTGTTATACTGCATTCAAATTAAATACAGTTTAACCACTTAATTAATAATAATCTATAAGTTCTAGTAATATAAAACTTAAATACAACAGAATAAATTTCAATAATACTCTTATAAAAAACACAATAGCCATTATAAATTGAGATATATTTACTATATTAGTTTATCTTTTTTAATTCATACTATTTCTATATGTTTTATTTTATTTAAGTATATACTCTCATGTATATATTGTCAATGAATATAATAATGTGTATTTTTTCATATATTTATTTTTTGCGTATAATATTATATATTTATACTAGAAATTCTATAAAAATATACAGCAAACATGAATATTGTTTTTCATTGCTAATATCAATACTATAATCCCAAAATAAAAAGAAGCCTAAGCAGCTCCTTACATTTCAATCTATATTCTATTTTCTATGTAACAATATCTATATATATCTGTGCCGCTCTTAATAAATCCTCTACTCTTTGCCCTATTAATGTATAATACATATCATCCCTACAAACCACATTATCAGTATGAATATATATCTTTCTTGGATTTATACCATTTTCACAGATGTACTTAACTATATCATAGCCATTTTTATCAATATCATTATCATCAATCCCTAAAGCATGATCTAATTTTAACTGTCTACTATAAAATGGGCCCATATCAAAACAATACTTTTTTCATTCCCTTTATTAATATAAAACACTCTATAAAAATATAAATTATCATAATAATTAATGGCATAATTAAATTATGTATATTAAAATGCATAAGATTTAAATATGCTTTTGAAATTTCATTTATAGGTGGAAAAACCCACAGTACATATTTTGAATATGAAAACTCCTTAAGCACTTCTACTTTAGCTATAGTCATAACCACAATAAAGATTGCACCTAGCATAGCCATTTTCCTATTTTCTATCATCCTTGGCTGCAATAACAGTCCTATTAATGCTCCCATTATTGATGAAGTCATATGAATAAGAAATGAAACAAATACATCGCTAAATGTAACAGGAACTTTAAAAACATTAAAAATCAAATTGAAAATAATAGGAACTCCCATAGATAATATAGAAAAAAACACTCCTACTACACTCATAAAAATAATTTTAGATATCCAGTAGCGTGTATGACTCTTTAATTTTAATATTAAAACTTCTTCCGCAATTAAATCTACATTATTACAATAAGTAAAACCAATCCATGTCATTAAAGCAAAAATTAAAGTTGCTGAAGATATCATGCTGCCTACAATATCAACTGGAATTATATAATAAGACATTACTGTATATATTATAAACAGAAAAAAAGGCATTATATATTTGTATGATTTCATATACATTTTAAAATTATATTTTAATACTGATATTAACATAATCTGTTTTACCTTTACCCTTCAAAATACTTTAAAGTATAACCATTATTGATCATTTCTGTTAGAACCTTATTGCTTTCGCTCACTTTTGTTTTAAATTTTATATAATCTTCATCTTCATCTTCATAATAACCACAAATGCCTTTAACCTTTTGAGTTATAAAAGATTTATCTGCTTCTTTTTTATAAAAAGTCATTGAAGCATATTTTTCAAAACTGATATCTGTCTTTTTAATTTCAAATATTTTAGAATCTTTTATCTGTAATATTCTATTAGATAACTGATCTATTAAAAATGACTCGTGACATGACATTATTACTGTCACATCATCCTTTATAAGCTCTTTTACCATTTTAATAAACATTTTTTGTGACTCACTATCTTGTCCAGATAGTGGCTCGTCTAATAGCAAAATATCTGGTTTCGATAAAAATGCCTGAATTACAGAAATCTTTTGTAGTGTTCCTTTAGATAGGTTTTTCATAGAAATATTTATCATTTTCTCTAAGTTAAATTCCTTATAAAAATAATTAGTTTTTTTCAACAAATTATCTCTTGATATTCCTTCTATTTCTCCTATTAATTTAATATATTCCCCTGCTTTTATATTAAGTTGCGAAAACTTTTCTGGAATATAATTGAATTTGAGATTTTTGTCTCTAATGATTTCTCCAGAATTTATACTTGTAAGACCACATAAAGCCTTTATTAATGTACTTTTCCCCATACCATTATTGCCTGTTAAAGCAATGCTTTCACCTTTCATTATATTTAAGCTTACATTATCAAAAATTACTCTATCATCATATTTTTTCACTAAATTTTTTATCTTTATTATTGGTATATTCATAATCTTCCTCCATTTATGACAATAAACAATGACTATTCGTTTATTGTACCACTTTTTAATATTAATTCAATTAATTGTAAAAATATGATTTTATATATTTTTTATAGATTTTAAAATTAACTATAACTGCTCTTGATAAATAAACAAACAAAACTATTCAATAGTTTGATCATAAAAAGTATATTTAACTTATAAGAGGTTCTTATTGTTCTTCTATATGTTTTGATACAGAGTATTCTTCTAAAATATCTTTAAATGTTAATATAGTCTTATCTCCAACATTATACTCAAATTTTACATTATTCATCTGATAATCAAAATACTCTAAACATTCTTGTAGCGCTATCTCTTTCCAAATAAGTAACGCTTCTTCTTTATTCATTTCTATTAATTCTTTTGGATTTAATATTGATGATATATTCTCATGTCTTGAATTTGGAAAATCAATATTTAAAGCATACTTTACTTCATAATATATAATATGTCGTGGGAATTCTACTTCATCATCTGAATTAGGAAATGCAGAAATATCTGATTCAGGACTAACTACTATTATTCCCTTTCTTGTTAATTCTCTTAATATTTCTTTAGTTAATTTTGCTGTAGGCGCTAGATTTCTTTCTACAGAATTTAATCGCTCAATTGTTCTCATATCTTCACTTAGAGCTGTTCTTAAAAGAGCTCCTAAATAAACTAATTCTCAAAAAGATATATCTGATAATTTTACTAGTTTACTTTTTCTTAAATCATATACTTCATTTATTAGAATTCTCTTTCTTCATTCTTTTTCACTTCTTCTAAACTTTTTAGTAACTTTTCTTCTCTTTTTTTCTCCGCCAAAATTGCATCTACAAGATGATTTTGATTCTCTATTCTTTATCATCTGTATCTTACATATTGGACATAATATCTTTAATTATGTACTATATTTCTTCATATATAATATCATCTTGATTCATTCGTAAATAATTACCTTCAGGCTTAACCGCAACTATGTTGCCAATGAAAGCCAATCTATCCAACTTCCATTAGTGTCAAATACATATTTACCCAATTGAAAAACATACATAATCTTTATATGACTTAAATAAATGTTTTACATTTATAGTATTCTCGTTATAAAAATTCAGTGTGCAAATTTAAATTAGAAAACTAGCCCCAAATTAGAAAATGTATACTAAGTAATATTACTTGACTATCATGGTTAAATAGACATAACGAAAAGTTAAAATTAAACTTTAAAGCGTTCTACTAGTTTATCAATAGCTCACCTCATTCTTAAAAAATTAATATTTGCTTTCAACTATTGTATTACATCAAACCCTACCATTTTAGCCTTTTCTGTAAACTCATTTATAAAAGCACTTATCTTACTTTTATCAACTATAATAGTAAGATTTTTTCTTGCTCTAGAGCAACCAACATAGAATAATCTATATGCACTTAAAACGCCATATACAGTACTGTTCTTAAAACATTTTTTAGCATTTCCAACAGTCTGTTTTTTCAAATAGTCAACATACACTTTACCAGCGATTTTTTCAAATAATTTGCTATTTGCAAATTCTGAAAGAATTTTATCAGACTGTTGAATTAGATATTCTTTATGTTTTTCATGTAGTTCCTTATTTAAGTTATCTGTTTTTATACCAATGGTATTCTGTACATCAGATACAAATTTGGCATATGAGAAATAAAAGCTTTCAAATTCATTAAGCGAAAAATCTGTTTTAGCCCAAACTTCAAAAAATTTATGTATATGAACAGTTGGTTCATTAAAACTATCTGCTGCAATAAAAACCACCGTATCATGACTTTCTCCTTTAACACCATGTTGCGTAGATATATGTGGTTCTTTAAGGTACTTGTATAATGACTGAACTTCCAAAACTGAAACTTCAAGTATCTTATCATATTCGTTATGAGGATTTATTTTATCTAAACATGACTCTACAATAATTTGATTATCTTTTAAGTATTTAATAAGTTCTCCTATATTTTTTGTACTATCATTAAATATTTCAAAAAATGCCGCCCATAAATGTTTAATTCTTAATTTGTCAGTATGTTTTGTAATAGAATTTACACCCGTGTTAAAATACTTTTTATATTTCTTACATTGGAAGATAAGATTTCCATATTGCCCACTTGTCCAATAATCACTCATCTCATTTATCCTAAATAAAAATTTCATCATCTCATCTGGATTATCTTCCCTAGTATCAGTTAAAACATTAATTGCAGAATATTTTTTTCCAAAACCATATTGATCCATTCTACTGTATACATCCAATAATGAACCTGCTCCTATTTCCTGAAATCTTTCTTTATTAAAGACGTATAAAATAAGTGTATCTGGATAACTCTTTAAATTACTATCTATATCCTTATGAATGTTATCAGACAAGATTATTCTTGGATTATATTCTGGATGTTTTCTCTTATTTTCTTCATATACTTCTTGCTTATATTTAGGATTATTATATAGATTGTTCAATATGTCTACAATAACAGGAATTGATCGATGATTTGTACCTAGCGAAACTTCTGTATTAAATTTCGAAAAAATACTTTCAAAGGAACCATCATAGGTTTTATATATCTGTTGCATTTTATCACCTAAAAAGAGGAGTTTAGTATCTGTATTTTTAATTGCCCTATAAAATATGTTAAGAACATCAGAGGAAGTATCCTGATACTCATCGATAAATATCAATTGATACTTATCGGATATCTTCTTTCTCACATTAGGATATCTATCCATTATTATTCTTGCAAACATTAATAAATCTTCATGACTTAACTTACCATAATACAAGGAGCTAAACTTTGTTTCACCATAAGAGATACGTTTAATATTTGTTTTTAATATGTTAATTGAAAGTTCTCCATATTTTTCGGTGTAACTCTTATTGCTTTCTTCTATTTTTTCATCATTGTTTACATTATTAATCCGCTCTTGTATACGCTCACCAAAAAATTCCCAATATAAATCTTTAATTGGAGTTAACACCAAAAGAGGTGCTACTAATGCATTAATAAATGAATGTATCGTGCTAATAAATATATGTTTATTATTAATACCAATCTTTAATTCATCAACTGCACGATTTGTATATGTAATGCATAATATATTATCTTCAGGATACCTAATAGTATGATCAATTAACATTTCTTTTATTTTTGTTGTTTTTCCACTTCCTGCAGGTGCATTAACTAAATATATATTTTTTTCTATCTCATTAGCCATTCTAGCCCCTCCTCAATATATGTTGGCAGCATCTTCTCATCAAAACCATACATAATAACTGAATACATAAAATCCGTTTTTCCGTTAGATGTAGCTTCCAAAATATCATATAATGAGAATACACTATCATCTTCTCTTTTTTTGGTTTTAGAATCAATAATCCTATCATTAGGGATCGAAAATTTTAATTTTGTAGCTTTTCTCTTTTTAACCCACTCGCTTCTTTTAATTTGATCATATGCATTAATATTAAATACTTTAGCTAACATTGCAGCCTCAAGTGTTCTAGCGTAATTATCTTTTTCTGTTTGAAATGCTAAGTATATTAAATCCTTTTTATCTTTATTCTCAGTTTCATATATGCAAACCACATTTTTCTTATCATTTATCCATTTATACAAATCTTGTATTTTGATTATAGTACCATGGGGCGCAAACTTACTACCGAATTTATCTTCACAATAAAACTTTATTATTGTTGAATTAGTTGATTTTGAAACTAATATATCATTTTTTGTCCTTGGATTTGAAGTATAATCAATATCTGTTATTATAAGAGTCTTTATCTTTAAATAGCTAATTAATTTCTTAAAATTATATGCATAAGCTCCTCCTACTTGAATAAATGCAATATACTTTTCCTGGAGGCTTTCAAACTTTGACCTTGTAATTACTCTTTTTATATATAATCGTTCTGTATCTCCTTCATATAAAATAGCAGAATCTGCAAATACGATTTCAGAATAACCAATCTCAAAAAACCAGTCATAAAAGTTTTCTAAGATATCATTGACTTCATCTACTGCGGCAGCAACTTCATCTTGTGCTTTTACTTCCTCCTCTGTGACCGTTGCATATTTTGATTGCACCTCTTCTCTTAGTTGCTTTCTAAATAAGCTAAGATTAAAAATTTCACTCTTAAATAAAGAGGTCATTCTGATGACCCTTAATTTAGATATGCTACAGTATTTAACAATTTCATTTGAATGTGTTGTAATCAATCCTTGAATATTATAATTGCTGTAGTATGTTAATAAAAATTTTATTAATACACTCTGCATTTGAGGATGCATATGTGCTTCCGGTTCCTCAATAAAGAACAAATTAACAACTTTTGGATCAATAGTCTTTAGAAACTTCTGAAGATCAATATGTATAAAAATCAAGTTACTATAGCCTAATCCTTGGGATGATTCATCTAATGAATATTGGTCAATATTATATTTAGCACATGTAATCCTGTTTAATAGACTATCAATATCCTCTTCTTCTATATCCATATTTAACTGAATTTTTCCAGCGTGGCTTCCATTAGTCTTTGACATAACATCAATTGTTTCATTTAACACTTTAGTGGATGTTTCCTTTACTTCATCTCCAATTTTAGAACTTTGAATTGGAATTAACACTTTATCTGGTAAATCCTTTATAAGATCTTTCCATTTGTTATCTTTACTGGCTAAAGAAATTAATTTTTTGCTTAAATTATGCCCATTATCATTTCCATAGTCATCTAATGGTCTTCCTGCATTAATAATTTCAAGATTGAATAATTTTCTAAATTGATTTAATTCCATTATTGAAGCATTTTCATATTTTTCATCAGTAAAATAACATTTTTCCTCAACACTTCTCGCATATATTCTGATAAGAATATCCTTTATAGACTCTTTATTTTTATTATTTTCAAACCTTGACACCAATTTATTATAACTTTCTATTATCATCTTTCCAAAGGTACTAACATTTAATTGAAGTGTGAAAACAAAATAAAATGAATATTTATCCTCATCTAAATCCATTAGATAATCCATAAAATTTCTAAGATCATCATCAACAGAATAATCAATTTTAAACTTTACTCTACATTCTGGTATTATTATTTTATTGTCTTCTGGAAAGACTTTATTTAGTATATTAGCTACATTTTTTTCTGGCTCATTTTTTAATTTCATATTTTCTTCAAAAATATCAAAAACACTATTGAACCACTTGTCAATTTCCATCACAGGAATATCCTGTTCTCCAAACTTAAATACATCCGACTTTATTATCTTTTTTAATAAATTAATCAGAGTTGTTTTTCCACTGTTATTTGGCCCCGCTAATACAGTCATATTCTTTTCAAGAGAAAGAGTAACATTATCTAATTGTCTAAAATTTTCTACTGCAATACTACTGATATACATCCAATTATCCTCCCAAACAATGTAATTATAGATTGTTTACTAATATAAATTTTCAAAATATAATGCTGTTAATTTTATTTAGCATTCCACTTTATTAAATTCCATATTTATCCTTAATAATCTCGTTAATTTTATTTAATATTTTAATTTCATGATAATCTTTCATATTTCTCTGATTATTTTTTCCATCCAAATCCTGATACACCACTGGTTTAATTTATAGCAACATCTATTAAATTTCTCCTACGAAGTGATACTAGACCTATTAGATATTTAGAACCTTACGTAAACATACTGCAATTATATTGGTATATGCAATTAATACCTCCTAAATTTTATTAGTCGTTTATTCAAGTATTATAAAATATCAATAACTTTATCATTACAATTCAATTACTCTAGTACTATTAATTCCCTTAACATATTATCCACCCCAATTATTACTATAAATATATCATTTGTAAACTTCCTATTATAGACATACCAAGAACATAAAAACATGAATGTACCGTATAACAACTCGAATCATATTTTCTACCTTTAATTGTATATATTTACACTTTTTAAATTTATTATATATTTTTATTTATATTATCGCAATATAATTAGACCAATTTATTCATTTAATACTAATTTATAGATTTATAAATATAAAGTAAAATTATTAATTTAAGTCCAGGCCCACTTACATTGCAGTGACATTCTTAAATTCAATAAAAAAAGCCAAAACCATAAAAATAGTTCTGACTTTATAATTATATCTACTTGTTATTCACTTTTAATTTTACTTTTCAATTAATAGTTACATTTTAATATCTCTATGTATGTACAATCTTCCTACTTAACCTTAACAAACACAACCTTCAAATAATCCCCTTCTGGGAATTTATCAGTAACAGCAAAGTCCATTGGCAGGCTATGTTCTTCTAATATATCATACTCCTTATTGCTTTCTTTAAATGCATCATCTATAAACTTCTTAAACTTAGCCATATTAAATGTAGCACAGTTTGTTGAGCATACAATTACTCCTTCATCTTTTGTAACATCTATAGCAAGCTTAACTAAGTCTTTATAATCCTTAGCTGCAATAAATCTATTATCTTTAGAAGTTGCAAAGCTTGGAGGATCTAGTATTACCACATCAAATTTTAATTCTTTCTTTTTTGCTTCCTTAAAATATACAAATATATCTTCAACAACTATTTCATGTTCATTATAATCTATATTATTTATCGTGAAGTTTTCACGAGTCTTTTCTAAGCTTCTGCTTGCTAAATCAACGCTTGTTGTTACAGCTCCGCCTTTAGCTGCTGCCATAGAAAATGCTCCTGTATATGAAAATGTATTTAATACAGTTTTTCCTTTTGAGTAAAGATTTTTTATGGATTTTCTTACATCCTTTTGATCTAAAAATACTCCAACCATAGCTCCATCATTTAAGTAAATTGCAAAGTTTACATTGTTTTCTTTAACTATAAGAGGTTCTGGTGCATGTTTTCCTATGTAGAAGCTGTCTTCATCTACTACCATTCCATTATTATCAAATCTCTTCTTTTCATATATTCCATCAAATGAAACCAATGATTTTATAGCTTTAATTATATGTTCTTTAAATACATACATTCCTCGGCTGTACCATGTAATAAGGTAGTATTCATTAAAGTAATCAATAGTTAAGCCGCCTATTCCATCACCTTCTCCATTAAATACCCTGAAAGCATTTGTATCTCTTGAATGATATAATTTAAGTCTTTTTGAAAAAGCATTTCTTAGTTTATCATAAAAGAATTTATAGTCAAAATTACTCTTTGGACTGTTGCTTAAAATCCAGCCTATGCCCTTATTTTGAATTCCATAATATCCTTTTCCTAAAAATTGTTTCTTTTTATCTAAAAGTACAACTATATCACCTTCATTTCTTAAAGCTTCAGGATTTTCTAAAGCTTCTTCAAGTATTAAAGGATACTTATTCATATATTTCTTAACAAATTCATTTTTAACTATAACATTTATTTCTTTCATCTTATCACATCCCAAATTTAATAAATAATATAATATATTTAAAGGGCTCTCTCACAAATATAAGATTATACTACATATAGTAATAAATGCTTAAATTTAAGTATTATATATAGTAGATATAGTACTTAGTGTGACATCCCATCAATAATTGACAATTATCCATTATCCATTGTCAATTGCATTAACATGTGTTATTATATCATACATTAAATTTTCTTTACTACCTAATTATTTCTTTTTTTATGCCTAAGACACAAAGTTTTAAAAATGCTACTATAAAAACTAAATTTGAAAATACAAATAAAATATTATTAGTCAAACTCAAACTATTTCTATTAAGCGCGCCTAACCCTATAATAAGTAAAGAATATGGAAAATACATGCCAGCATTTTTTACATATAAAAATAATCCAAAGAAGCATAAAACAAATCCAATTCCTATAGGTACAGCAAAACTTTTAAACTTTATTGATAAAAATAGCTGAACTATACCAATAGATATAGATGCTACATATCCTCTTATAAACCATCCTAATGCTTCACTTGGAAATGTTCCTGCAAAGCCAAGGATTTTTCCGCTTATAAAATACAATAAGAACAATACACAATGAATAATGAATGTAATTATAGATAAAACTATTAATTTGCTTATAATGATATGTTGTACTTTTAATGGAAGTGAAAATACTTTACTCCAGTTTTTATTTGTATATTCCATTCTACATAAATATGCTGCACAAATTCCAATTGTAACTGGATAGAAAAAATCACCATAAAATAATCCAACTTGTGTCCATAAACTATACCATTCTTTACTTAAAACCTCTTGATTTAAATAAAAGTTTGCATCACCAACAATTATACTTAATATAGGTAGTACTATCATTGGAATAAATATATAAGATTTTTTTAATTTAATAAGTTCACTTTTTATAACATTACTTAACTTCATTTCATATCTCCTCGTATAATATTTTTAATCTATTTCCGGTTTAATAATAATTAAATTTCTTTTTTACAAAACATCTTTTTTCCTAATATATATATCAAGATTCCAATAAGAAAAATAATTATAACTGGTATAATACTAATTCCTTGATAATTTATACCTGATATCTCATTTTCTTTAAAAACTAATGATATTGGTGATAGATCCCAATAATATGACCATAATATAATTCTTCGTATCCCTTCAGGGAAAAGTCCAGCTGTAAATCCTACAAATGAACCTGCAAGTCCTAAAGTTATTGCATATATTTGATTTTTATAAAAACTTGATATTAAAAGCTGTAATGCTATTATTGGAATACTCACCATAAACGTACATAATGAGAAAATCATAAGTAATAATAAAGAAAACTTAATTTTTGCAAAAAGTGAATAAATCAAAATAGTTGCAAATTCTCCACTTATACATAAAAATATTAAAATACTTGAAATAATGAATTTATTTAAATAAATACATTTTTTTGAAATTCCAACACAAAAGAGATTTTTCCAAAAATTATCTTTATGTTCAATTTCACATAATCTTGATATAATAACTGCAATTAGAATTGGAAAAAAGATTGCATTTAAATCTGTTAATTCCATAATTAAATATTCCATTTCAAATCCCTGAATGTTATAACTTAAATTACGCTTGGCTAAATGTACTCCAAAAATACATTCAAAGGAAATAAGCAAAATCATAAAAATAAATACTTTTTTCCTTTTAAGTTTAAAAAACTCTAAATATAATGCATTCATTATAATGTACTCTCCTTTCCTGTAAGTTCCATAAAGATTTCTTCTAAAGTTTTTCGATTTTTCTCTATTCTGTATATATTAACGCCTGACTTTACAAGAAAAGAATTAATACGTGAAACTACATTATCTTTTATATCCCCAAGTACTAAGTAATCATCTTTAATCTTTGAGCTAAATCCATTCATATTTAAAATATTTTGTGCTTTATTTAAATTATCACTTTTAAGTAAAATGCTAGCTTCTCCTTTTTCATGAAGTTTTTCTAATTTATCTTGAAATACAAGTTTTCCCTCTGTAATAATTCCAACTTGTGTTGCAATCATGTCAATTTCATTTAAAAGATGACTTGATATGATAACTGTCATATCATATTCTTTAGGAAAACTCTTTATAAGTTCACGAATTTCATGTATTCCTGAAGGATCTAACCCATTTGTTGGCTCGTCTAAAATTAGTAACTTTGGAAAATTTAAAATTGCCATAGCTATTCCAAGTCTCTGCTTCATTCCTAGTGAGTAATTGCGTACTTTTTTATCTTTTGCATTTTGAAGTCTTACAATTTCTAATGCTTTATCTATATTTTTAGGCGGTGCATTTAAAAGCTTCTGCATTATCCTCATATTTTCAAGGCCTGTAAGATGATCATAATATGCAGGCGACTCTATAAGTGAACCAATATTTTTTAATATTGATATTCTATTTTTCTCATTAAACTCCTTATTAAATATTTCTATTTTCCCATTAGTAGGCTTAACAAGGCCTAAAAGCATTTTTAAACTAGTAGATTTTCCTGCTCCATTTGGGCCTAAAAATCCATAAACTTCACCTTTATTAACTTCTAAGTTTAAATTTTTTACTCTCATAGTCTTGTCATATTCCTTACATAAGTCTGTTGTTGTTATAATATTATTCAAATTAATTCCTTCTTTCTTCATTTTAAATAAATATTAGATTTTCTTAAGCTTTCAAAAACATTATATAAATCCTTCCTTACGCAATTCTGACGCTTACCTTAACTGAACCTTAATTAATTTATTTCTTTAAAAACTATAAAAAATTTAATGATATAATATTTTTGGGTGATTTTATGAAAAATATAGAAAATGTGAAAAATCTCAAAATTTTAGTTGTTGATGATAATACTGAGATTTTAAATATGATTGATAATATTTTAAGAAAAGAAGGTTTTACAAAAATCTTTTTATCTTCTTCATTTAAAGATGCAAGTGAAAAATTCAAAACTATACAGCCTCATTGTGCGATTTTAGATGTCATGCTTGATGATGGTGATGGATTTACACTGCTTACTGAAATAAGAAAAACTTCTAAAATACCAGTAATTTTTCTTACTGCCAAAGGTGAAGATGAAGACAAGCTTCTTGGATTATGTCTTGGAGCAGATGACTATATGGTTAAGCCTTTTCTTCCAAAAGAACTTACACTTAGACTTACAGGAATTTTAAAAAGAGTCTACTTACCATTTACACAAGAAAAACTGCCATCATTTGAACTTGATTCATGCAAAGTTGATCTTGAATCTGGAATTGTATATAAAGATGGAAAAGAAATCCCTTTAACTGCAAAGGAACTTGCACTGCTTTTAAAACTATACGAAAACAAAGGAAAAATAGTAACTAGCGATGCTTTATGTGAGGCTGCATGGAATGATACTTTGTATGGATATGAAAATACTCTTATGGTACATATAAGAAGAATACGTTCAAAAATAGAAATTGATCCTTCTTCACCAAAACATCTCTTAACAGTGAGAGGCCTTGGATATAAATTAAAATAAGGGAGGCAGATTTATGAGTACTTCTAAAAATATTTTAAAAAAATTTATATTAACTACTGCTTTAATAACTTTGATTTTATTTCTATTTAATTACAGTATTATAGTAATGTATATGTCAGAAGGAGTAAGTCTAAATTCTTCTGAAAGTCCTGAAAATTTGCTAACTGATATTGAAAATAATTTAAAATTAGAAAATGGTGAATATTATATTAATGATAATACAAAGACAGAATTGAAAAATGCAGATGTGTGGGCTATGCTCATTAATAATGATGGCAGCGTAATATGGAATTATGATTTACCTAAAGATGTTCCCCTTAAATACAGCCTTACTGATGTGGCTTTATTTTCCAGAAATTATTTGAATAGTTATCCAGTTTATTCTTGGAAATATAATGAGAATCTTATCGTAATTGGATATCCAAAAGATAAATATGCAAAATACCAATATACATTTCCAGTTGAATGGGTAAAATCAGTTCCTATAAGAATTTTGGTATTTCTGTTATTAAATATACTGCTTGCATTGATTTTATCTTTGTTTATAGGAAGTAAAATGATTAAATCTATTAAACTGCTCATTTCTGCTTTGGAGAAGCTTTCAAAAGGTGAATTTGTAAAGGTGAATTGTGAAGGAGTCCTTAAAGGTATTTCAAATAGTATAAATGAAACATCAATAATTCTTAAAGAAAAGGACGAATTATTAAAGAAGAAAGATAAAGCAAGATTAAGCTACATAGCAGGAATTTCTCATGATATAAGAACTCCCCTTTCTATGATACTTGGCTATTCAAGTGAACTTCAAGATAATGAAAATCTATCTTTAAAAGAACGTGAAGAAATGAGAACTATCGTTAGGCAAAGCATTAAAATAAAAAGCCTAATCAGCGACTTAAATCTTGTATCATCATTAGAATATGATATGCAGCCAGTTAATTTAAAAAAAGTTAGAATTTCTTCACTTCTTCGAGAAATTATCTGTGACTTTATAAATAATGATTTAGATGAAAAATATGATATTTCCTTTGAAAATGATAATGAGAATATTATTATTTCTTGTGATGAAAACTTAATAAAAAGAGCAATTACAAATTTAATACAAAACAGCATTAATCATAATCCAAATGGATGCTCTATTGTTACAAAGCTTATATGTGATAATTCAAATAACTGCATCATAAAAATATATGACGATGGCATTGGAATAACAAAAGAAAAACTTCAAGATATTTTAAAAACACCTTACGAAAAAGAAAAAATATCAAATGATGGAACAGTAACTCATGGACTTGGCCTTGTTATTATAAATAGTATTATTAAAGCACATAAAGGTGAATTCATTATAGAAAATGATATAGATAAGGGATTTTCTTCTTTAATAAAACTACTTATTTAGAAACAAATAAGCCATAACAAGAAATTAAACATTCCTGTTATGGCTTATATCTTTATTTAAAATTGTGTTTATTAAGTTTTTATTAGAACATTTTATTTTTCAACAAGAATTTCGCTTGGATCTATAGAATCTCCATAAGCAGGAAGTAATGTAGCATCATATGCTTCCTTCATAAATCCATTTCCATTAAGTGTATCTATTTCTGTATTAAGCCATTCTAAAAGATCAGTGTTTCCTTTTTTAACTGCTGGAGCAATTGTATCTTGTTCTCCAAGATTTGTTATTCCAACTTCAAATCCTTTATTTTCTCTTGCCCATGCAAATAATAATGTATTATCATGTGCTAAAGCATCTCCACGTCCATCTTTTAACGCTTCAAATGTTTCAGTATTTTGGTCAAATTTTAATAATTCTATATCTGGATAGTTTTCAGTGAAGTATGTCTCTGCTGTTGTTCCTTTATTAACAAGAAGTTTTTTGCCTTTTAAATCATCAACAGACTTAATTGTTCCATCTTTTGATACAACTCCAAGTGCAACTTTCATATAAGGATTTGCAAAATCTACTACTTCTTTTCTTTCATCTGTTACAGTAAAGTTTGCAAGGATTATATCAACTTTGTCTGATTGAAGAAACTCTACTCTGCTTGCAGCTTCAACAAGAACAAATTCCACCTTGTTTTCATCTCCAAGTAAATCTTTAGCTATTCTCTTTGCAATATAAACATCGTATCCTTGGTTTTCACCATTAGAATCAACATATCCAAAAGGTGGTTTATCGCTAAATACACCTATTCTTACAGTTCCTCTCTTTTTAATTTCTTCTAATTTACTAGCAGTACTTGAACTAGCTTCTGATGAATTTGCATTACCACATCCTGCAAATATTCCTACGAATAATAACAGTGACATTAATAATCCAGTAATTTTTTTTACAGCTTTCATTTTTGGTCCCCCTAATTATTGTATTTAAATATATTTAAAAAGCGCCTAGCCCTTTCAGTTTTAGGCTCTTTAAAAAACTCATCTGGAGATGAAGTTTCAACAATCTGCCCTTCATCCATAAATATTATTTTATCCGCAACTTCTTTTGCAAAGTTCATTTCATGTGTTACAAGAATCATTGTCATTCCACCATTTGCAAGTTCAAGTATTACATCAAGCACTTCCCTTACCATTTCTGGATCTAGTGCTGCTGTTACTTCATCAAAAAGCATTATTTCAGGATTCATGCATAAAGATCTTACTATTGCAATTCTTTGCTTTTGTCCTCCAGATAACTTTCTTGGAAGTTCAAACTTTCTCTCAAAAAGTCCAACTCTTTTAAGTAATTCATCAGCTTGCTTCTCAGCTTCCTTAGGATCTCGTTTTTGCGCTTTTGTAGGCCCAAGAAGTATGTTTTTTATAACATTCATATGCGGGAACAATTCATAGCTTTGAAAAACCATACCTATTTTTTCTCTTGCTTCTTTCCAAGCTATGTCTTTTCCTATCAATTTATCTTCTAAGTAAATACTACCTGAATTTATCTTTTCAAGACCATTTAAACATCTTAAAAAAGTACTTTTTCCACATCCAGAAGGTCCAAGTATTACTATAACCTCTCCCTTATAAACATCTAAGTTTACTCCCTTTAATGCTTCAATATTTTCATAGTTTTTAGTCAGATTTTCTATTCTTAAAATAGATTTAGAAGAATCTATATCTTTTTTGTTTTCTATTATTTCGTTTTTTATTTCACTCATTTATTTTGCCTCCTTTTGTTCTAGCCTACCCACTTCTGTTCTAAAATTTTGGATATCTTAGAAAGAGGATAGCAAATTATAAAATATAAAAAGAATATAAATCCATAAACCCAAAATGATGCTGTTGGTGCTTTTAAAATTGAAGTTTCTATTATCTGCTGACCTATTTTAACAACTTCAACTACTCCAATTAAAACTACAAGTGATGTTGTTTTTATCATTCTTGTAGATAAATTTATTGCACCTGGAAGTATTCTCTTTAAAGCTTGTGGAAGTATTACATATAAATAAATATCTTTTCTGTTTAAATTAAGTGATATAGCCGCTTCCTCTTGATGTTTAGGTATTGATGTTATTGCGCCTCTTACAATATCACCCATTTCAGCAATTCCCCAAAGTGAAAATACTACAATTGAAACTACTTCACCACTTATATTTAAGTTAAATGCTTTATCAACTCCAAAATACAGTATGAAAAGCCACACAAGTATTGGAATTATTCTTACTATTTCAAGATATAATCTACAAATAGCATGTACTATTTTGCTTTTAAAAGTCATTACTATTCCAAATAATACTCCTAATATGCAAGCAATTATAACTGAAATAAATGCTATTTTAGCAGTAACATATAATCCACCAAAAAGCCTTTGCATATTCATTCCTTCGAACAAAACTCTGTAATCAGTGTTTTGTATTCCTAATAAATTAGTTACCATATTGTGCATATCTACTTCTCCTTTCTAAAACGCTAGTTAATATTGACACAGGGAGTAGAATTATTAAATATGCAACAACAAGCATGAAAAGTGCTTCATTTGTTTTATAATACATACCAATCAAATCTTTAGCTACAAACATTAAGTCCGCTATGGCAATTGCTCCAACTATTGATGTTTCTTTTAATAAGAATAAGCAATTAGCCCCAATAAGTGGAACTGATACTGAAAATGCTTGTGGTAAAATTATATATCTAAAAACTTGTAAATTGTTTAACCCTATGCTTGTTCCTGCCTCAATTTGTGACTTAGGTACAGATTCAAGCCCCGCTCTAAAGCTTTCACACATATAACTGCCTCCCAAAAAGGCTAGTCCAATTATTCCGCATGAAAATCCACTTAAATGTACTCCTATTTTAGTAAAACCATAATATAAAAAGAATAGTTGTATTAAAAGTGGTGTATTTCTAGACAATTCAATATATATATTTACGATTTTACGTAATACTTTCACTTTAAAATATAAAATAGAACTGCATATAATTCCAATAATAACTGATAACGCTATTCCACCTACTGCAAGTGCTAAAGTTAAGTACATTGCATCAATATATTTGGGAACATGCTTAAATATAAACCCCCAGTCCATTTATTTACCTCCTCTTATGATATTCTAAAATTGTCATACAATAATCCCGATTATCTTTATAGGAATTATTATATAACAATTTAATTAGATGTCAATACCACTACTTAAAAATAATGTAATTTGTTTATCAATTATGTATTTTTAACAAAAATTATTTTACTAAATAATATACCAGATTATTTTGTTGCTAAATTTGTAATCATCCTTCTCTAATATATGATTTTTATGGCCTATATTTAATAATGTATCAGCATCAGTATATTTTGTTACAAATCTAAATTAGGCTTTATTATTATTTTTTATAAGCTATAATAAAAAAATATCCCTTATTTATAGTTTTGCTAACCATAAATAAAGGACGTAGAATCATGGTTTAGTGGATAACAACCGAAATTCAATATATAAGAAAAGTTCCGAATTACAGTATAGCTGCTCTTTGGCATATAATGCTTGGTGAGGTACGAACTTAGCAGTATAGCCCCTATTCATCTAATGATGAATAGGTTTCCTTATAAGTGCACATTCGTAAGGATTTATATTCTGATATTTATAAATCTATATCTTTTAAAAAATGGTAAAATATTAACTTTTTAAATCTTTAATATCTATAAATAACTATTCCTTAATTTAAAAATGTATTTATGTATAGCAGCAATAATACAGATACTCTGAATTTAGATGAAACAAAGAAATAAAGCTCTTATGTGTGCGGTGTCTTGCATTCAAAAATTGAGCTTTAGAATTCTTCATGTAGACTTGTTCCAAAATTGTTTGTCCAATTTTATATTGGAGCAAACATTTGTGGGTGCAAGTCTGCATGTTTGAATTCTTAGCTTCATTTTTGTAGCAAGCGAGCACCACATAAGAGCTTTATTTCGGTTATTCACACTAAACTCAGTACGTCCCTTATTTAAATTGAGTATATGTCAGAAAATTCAATATCAAATCTTTCAACTTTTGATGTTATTTGTTTTGTATATGTATAATTCTCATTCTTTTCTTCAGTTAATCTAATTGGAAGAATAAATACAAATTTGCTACCTTTTAATTCTGATGTATCTACATAAATTCTCCCTCCATGCAATTCTACCAATAGTCTAACTAAAAACAAACCTATTCCTGTTCCTTCTCTTTGTCTTGTATATAAATTTTCAGACTGAGTAAACCTTTCAAATATTTTTTCTTTATCTTCATTATGTATGGGATCTCCATCATTTCTAACACTTATTATAACTTCATTTTTTTCAGAGTCCATATCAACAAATACTTCGATATTACCTTTTTCATATGTATATTTTAATGCATTTGAAAGTAAATTAAGTATTATCCGTTCTATTTTCATCGGATCACAAGCTAAAATAATTTCTTCTTCAGTTGTATCAAAAATTATATTTCTTTTATTTTCAGTTATATATTCTGCAACTGAAAGAACAATATCTTCAATTAGACTCACAATATTGTGATTTCCAAGTTCTAAACTGTAGCTTCCGCTATCAATTTTAGTAATATCCATTATATTATTTACAATCTTTAAAAGCCTGTATGAATTTTGCTTAATACCTTTTAAATACCTATTCATATCTACTTTACAGATATTACATGTATTGTTAGAATTATTAAATCTCTCTGCTAGTACTTGTACAGTTGTAAGTATTATATTTAATGGGGTTTTAAACTCATGAGACATATTAGCAAAAAATTCTGTTTTTAAACTTTCTAATTCAATTGTTTTTTCTAACTTCCTTTTTTCATCTTCTAATTTTAATCTAGAAGTTATATCTTTTCCTGAAATAAAAAATTTATTATCTTCACTAATGTACATTATATTCCACTCAATACTTTTATACTCATTATTTGCACATAAGTATCGTACTACAATTCCATGTATTTTCTTGCATTCTTTTGCAATTTTATATATCTTATCAACTTTTTCTTCATCATCTGGATGACGTAAAATTTTCTTTTTATATCTATCTCCTATTTCTTGAATATCATATCCAAAAAACTTCTCTAAATGTTCTATTTCACCTCCATTTTCAAAATAATTTTGCTCACCATCAAATATAATATAAAAATCAATTGTATTTTCTAAAAAAATCTGAAGCTTTTTTTCACTTTTTTTTCTTTTTTGCAGTTCCATTTTATACTTATTTGTAAGAATTCTGTTTTTTATAATTACTCCAAGTCTATCACATGTATTCCAAATTAAATCTTCCTCAATGTATGAATATGAACTTTTATCATCATAATGAATATTTAATATTCCAATTAATTCATTTTCATATTTTATAGAATAGGTTTTGATAAAACTTATGATATTCTTACCATTATATTCTATTTTAAAAGGCTTATTAACATTATTAGCATTCATCAAGTAATCTTCATATTCTTTATGTAATTTAACATTATAATCTTTTGGAATTATACTATCATTATATGTCTTTAAAAATATATTCATTTTTTTATTTTCTTCATCAAATATAAATACTGTTACCCCACTTGCTTTTAAGGTATTTTTCAAAATATATGGTAACTCGCTTGTATTGTTAGCGTTCTTATTATCTAATAGTGTAAGTGTACTTTCCTCAATTTCTTTATAAAGATTCTCATTAAGTGTTATATCTCTTCCTATTCCACCGATTAATTTTATATCTTTGTTGTTATTTTCTAATATCATTCTAGAAACTTCAAAAAAATTCTTGAATTTCATATTAACAGGGATTTTCCTATGAAATACAGTTTTCTCATTATCCAATATTTCTCTATCTTCTGATAAAAATAGTTGTGATGTTTCCTCATCTCTAATATCATAGTCACTTTTTCCTATTATGTCTTCTGGGACCATGTTAGTTATTTCTGCATACTGCTTATTAACATACTTATATATTCCATCGCTACCTTTAATCCAAACTGGATAAGGAATATTATCTATTAAATATTTTAAATCTTCTAATTTATAATCTTCAGTGTATTTATAATTATTTCTCATACTCTCAACCCTTTATATGTTATTTTAGCAATTATTCATAAGATATTTGTACAATATACAATAAGTATATCCTGTTATTATAATATTTACAATAAAATATAATTAATTACTTAATATTGAATTTATTCTTTGATAATTACAATTTCTCCAAGAATTTTTCAAGTATTTCAGCAGTTATTCCCCATATAACATAGTGATCATATTTATAAAATAAAGTTCTTCCTATTCCTTCTCTGAATTTATAATTTTCTCCATCTTGTATCAAATCATAAGGGAAATCTTTCTCACGTATAGCTATTAATCTTTCTTTTGTTTTTATAGGTTCTATATTATATATTTTCTTTATTGGAATATAAAAGATATGATCAACTTCATCCGTATTGATTTCTAATTCATCTAAATTCTTCACTTGCCCCAAAAAAGGATATATTATTGTAGACTCAAATTTAACAACTGTATCAAGTTCACATATTATATCAATTGACTTAAGACCGATTTCTTCTTTGGTTTCTCTAAGTGCTGCCTCATATGGGAATTCATTTTCTTCAATTTTACCACCCGGAAAGCATACATCCCCTGGCTGAGTTTTTAATGTTTTAGCTCTAACTTCAAATATTATATTCAGTTCGTTATTAATATTAATTAATGGTATTAATAATGAATATTTTTTCATAGTCTTATGTCCGCTTATATTAACTTTTCTATCTTTTAATTTATTTTTTATTATTTCAATATCCATATCTATAAAAATCCTTTTCTTTCATACTATGCTTATTATTATAATTTATTTTTTCAATGAAATATAATTCTTTACATAAAATATTGTTAAAATTCTTTTACTAAAGTATACTTATTTTATAAAGTATATATTAATTTTTTGTTACTTAAATGTTTTATTTTTAGAAAGGTTTGTTGTTATGGGTGATGTTTTAATAATTGGAATACTATTTATTGTAGCATACATAATTGGAAAAGTTATTGGTAATGTTATTTATAAAAAACGTAAAGGAAAAAAATAAAAAACCTGGGAGAACCCAGGTTTTCATTTTTTAATCATTATATTCGTAATTTGTTATTTCGTTTATTGTGTTATCATCATTCATAAATACAACCTTAGGTTTATGCTCTTTTGCTTCTTCCTCACTCATTTGAGCGTAAGCAATTATTATTACTTTATCTCCAGGCTGTACACATCTTGCTGCAGCACCATTTAAGCAGATTGTACCTGAACCTCTTTTACCTGGAATAACATATGTTTCAAGTCTTGCACCATTGTTATTATCAACAATTTGTACTTTCTCATTTTCAAGAATTCCAGCAGCATCCATTAGATCCTTATCTATAGTTATGCTTCCAACATAATTTAATTCTGCTTGAGTAACCGTTGCTCTATGAATTTTTCCTTTTAACATTGTTAATACCATTTTATATTTCCCCCATTTGTTTCTAAGTTATAATACATAAACAAAAATCATAGTTTTTTCAATTTTTTAATAAAAACTGTTTTTAGGTTTTTGTAAAAAATATTGTATTTTTAGATTTTATTAAAAATTTAGATTTTTATATATTATTTAAATTCTTATAGTTTTTTAATAATTACGTTTTTATAAAAATATCAAAAAATCAGATTATCAATAAGTCTTGTTTTTCCTATATAAACTGCTATTGGAATTAAAATTTTATTTTCTATTGTATTAACATCTTCTAAACTTTCTGCATCCACAACTTCTACATAGTCAATCCTAGCTAATGGATCTAAGTTTAACTCATTTCTTATTATCTCTTTAATTTTTTGTACATCTCTTTCTCCTGACATTAAAGCTTCTTTAGCTAACTTTAAACTTCTGCTTAAAACTAATGCTGACTTTCTTTCATCTATTGAAAGATAAGTATTTCTTGAGCTTTTAGCTAGTCCATCTTCTTCTCTTATTATTGGACATTCCACTATTTCAACATCAAAATTTAAATCTCTCATCATTCTCTTTAAAACAGCAACCTGCTGAGCATCTTTTTGACCAAAATAAGCTTTATCTGGAGTTACTATATTAAATAATTTAGATACTACTAGGCAAACTCCATCAAAATGGCCTGGTCTTTTAGCTCCACAAAGTTTATCTGTTAAATTCAATACACTTACACTTGTAGATTTATTTTCAAAATACATTTCACTTGGTTCAGGGTTAAAAACTATACATGATCCTGCTTCTTTTGCAGTTTCTAAATCTTTTTCTATATTTCTTGGATAAGCATCATAATCTTCAGTTGGTCCAAATTGAGTTGGATTTACAAATACACTTACAATAACTTTATCGTTTTCTTTTGCTGCTCTTTTTATTAAACTTTGGTGACCTTCATGAAGTGCTCCCATGGTTGGAACAAATCCTATGGTAAATCCTTGTCTTTTATATTCTTTAATTATATTTCTTAATTCTTTAATTTCTTTAACTAACATAATTTTGCCCCTTTTATAATTAATTAAATTTTAGATTTTATTTTTTATATATAATTCTTTTAAAATTCAGTTTTTGTGAAGTATTTTATTTTTTATAGCTTTTTTTAATTTATATAAAATTTATAATATACTGCTTTTTTTAAAATTTCTTAAAAATCATAGTTTTTATGATTTTTAAGAATTTAGTTAATTTTTTATTTTTTTAATTTATAATAAAAAATATATAAATTAAGATATATGACTTAATATAATTTCTTTAATTCTTCCTCATTTATACTAAAAGTATGTTTTTCCTCTGGAAAACTTCCATTTTGAACTTCACTTATATAACTTCCTACAGCTTCTTTTATAGCAGTTCCTAGGTTAGCATATTGTTTAACAAATTTAGGAACAAAATCATTAAACATTCCAAGCATATCCTGATAAACAAGTATCTGCCCATCGCATTCCTTTCCTGCACCTATTCCTATTGTTGGTATACTTATTGAATCTGTAATCATCTCTGCAACCTTTCCTGGTATTCCTTCTAGAACAACTGCAAATGCTCCAGCCTTTTCTATAAGTTTTACATCTTCAATTAATTTTTTTACTGTTTCTTCATTCTTTCCTTGAACTTTAAATCCACCAAAAGCATTTACTGATTGAGGAGTTAGCCCTAAATGTCCCATTACAGGAATCTGTGCATTAACTATTGCTTCAATTTGTTTTATTACATGAGCTCCACCTTCAAGTTTAACTGCATGAGCTCCACCTTCTTTTACTAATCTTCCAGCATTTAATACAGCTTGTTCAACTGATATATGATAAGATAAAAAAGGCATGTCACTTACTATTAATGCATTTTTTGCACCTTTTTTAACCGCTTTTGTATGATATATTACTTCATCTATTGTAACACCTAATGTATCTTCATCACCTTTTATAACCATGCCAAGTGAATCCCCTATTAATATCCCATTAATATTACATTCATCAAATAATCTTGCAGTTGAATAATCATATGCTGTAAGCATTGATATTTTTTTATGTTGTTTTTTCAAATCCTTAAATGTTAGAATTGTGTTTTTCATTACTTTCTGCTCCTTTAAGTAATTCATAAATTTCTTCATATTTTTGAATTTTATAAAAATTATTTTGATTCATTGCATTTTCCTTTTTACAAGCTAGTTCTAAAAGATTTAAAGATAGAATATCATAAAGCTTATTATGTTCTTCGAATAAAGATGCTTTATGTTTTTTTATTGTTTCTAAATCTCCACGTACAACTGGTCCTGTAAGTGAATTTAAAAAGCCCTTTTCAAAAATATTATTCATATTTCCATAAATAAGTGGTTTAAGTGCTTTTAAAGCTTCTTCTTCACTTAAATCAAAGTACTTTAGATAGCCTGTCCCAATATTTATTAAAGATAATACTAGGTTAGAAACAATAACATTACATAAATGATATTTTGAATCTATTTCGCCGTTTCTAATAAAATATTTATTAGGCAGTTTGTTCAATAAATCTACTATTAATAAATGACTGTTAAATTTTAAATTAGCATCTGTTTTCTTAGAAATATTTTGACTCTCTAAATTGTCTCCTTCAATTGAAAAATAGATTTCTTTTAAATCTCTCATAATTACATTTTTATTTGGAAATGCAAAGATTGGGTGTATAGAATAGATAAGTGCTCCAGCACTTTTTGCATTAGATAATACACATGATTTTAGAGAGCCACTGCAATGACAAATGCATCTGCCTCTTAAATCAAATTCTGAAATTTTTTTATCTATAATTGAAATGATATCGTCAGGAGTTGTAATAAATATTATATTACTTTCTTTAATTATATCTTCAATATTCACATAGTATTTCGAATTTGTAATTATTGAAGCCTCTTTTGCGCTTATAAAATTTTGACCATAAAAGCCTGTTACATATAATTTATTGTGAGTAAAGTAGCGTCCAAGGTTTACGCCTACCTTCCCAGGTCCTATAAAACCTATTTTTAAACTTATAAGTACCACCTCCATATAAAGTGATACAACATCCTAATTTCAATCTCATTCAATATACTAGATATGAGTTGTATTATTAAATAATAAAAAGTCTGGTGTAGTTCTATCTTGATACTACCCAGACTTATTTTATCATCTTGTTATAAAATTAACAATACAATTTTTATTTTTAATCTTCTTTGAGACAGCATACACCATCTATATTATTAAGCTGCATCATATATTCATTATGGTCTCTTTTTTCAGCAAGAGTAAGTGTCATAGAAAAGGCTATAGTATGGCTGTCTAATTTATCTAACTTTCTTACTTCTACATTTGTTATTTTAGTTCCATCAGACTTTACAACTTTCATAAAGTTTGCTATTCCTACTACTTCCTCAAGTTCAACGTATATATCTAATACCCTTGTATGCATTCTAGAATGAACATCCCATCTGTGGAGTACAGTAACAACTGCATATAAAAAAATACAAGAAAGTATTGCACCTTCATAAAAACCTATTCCAACAGCTAGTCCCATACAAGCACAAGCCCAAAGGCCCGCAGCAGTAGTAAGTCCTTTTACTTCATTTTTTCCTACAACCATAATTGTACCAGCACCTAAAAAACCAATTCCACTTATGACCTGAGCTCCCATTCTGCTTGCATCGCCAGTCATCCCAAGTATATCACTCATGTACTGACTTGTTATCATTATCATAGCTGCACCAATACATACAAGTATATGTGTTCTAAATCCTGCTGGTCTTTTCTTTCTTCCTCTTTCAGCACCAAGAATTCCTCCACAAATTGTTGCAAGAGTAAGTCTTATAATTATAGAAATAGTATTTATTTCTCTTAAGTATAATGTAAGTTCTTCAAAGTAGTTTTGTATATTCTGCATTATAAAATCACGTCCTTTGTATAATGTTCAAAATAACTCTTTTGTTAATAAAATATTCAACTATTAAAATTAAGTTCTATTATTAAATACTAATACTAATTGTTATTATCTTTAAGATATTAATTTTTTTACAAATTCCTCGTATTTGAAAATATGATTAGAGTATTATGGTACATATAAAATTAAATAATAAATAGTCATGTTAACTAATAAATATGAAATAGATTATATCATAAAATACTAGTTAAAACAGCATTCATTAAAATATATAAGTCTATAACTTTTATATTTTAAGTTATAGACTTATAATACTTAATTAAATAGTGATAAAATATCCTCCTCAGATAACGTATTAATATTATCTGCACTTAAATCATCACCTAAAATTTTAGAAATAAGTTCTCTCTTAGTATCTTGAAGATCAACTATTTTTTCCTCTATTGTTCCTTTAGCAATAAGCTTAATAACTTCTACAACATTTTTCTGTCCAATTCTATGTGCTCTGTCTGTTGCTTGATCCTCTACAGCTGGATTCCACCAAGGATCAAAATGTATTACAATGTCTGCACTTGTTAAATTTAACCCTGTCCCACCAGCTTTTAATGAAATTAGAAAAACACTATTTTCTCCATTATTAAATTCTTCAACCATCTTCATTCTATCAATTGATGGTATAGATCCATCTAAATATGAATATCTAAAATTATTTTTTTCTAACGTTTTACCTATATTTTTAAGCACAGAAGTAAACTGAGAAAATACTAGTACTTTATGATTTTCACATACACTTTGCTCAAGTAGCTCCATAAGTGAATCTATTTTCCCACTATCCCAATTATACTCCTCCATTACCACAGACGGATCTAAGCATAACTGACGAAGTTTTGTTATATAAGATAAAATTTCGATTTTACTACTAGTAAATTCTAAGTCTTCTACCTTTTTAGCAATTATATCTTTTACGTATTTTGAATAAGCTTCATATACTTTTGTCTGCTCATCACTAAGTGGAACATATAATCTTTTTTCAATCTTATCAGGTAATTCTTTAATTACATTTTTCTTATACCTTCTAAGTATAAACGGCTTAATAAGTCTATTTAATTCTTGAATAATTTCTGGACCTTCTTCAAGTCTTCTAAAATATCTATAAGTAAAACGCTTTTCATCATAAAGATAATTTGGCATTATAAAATCGAAAATTGACCAAAGCTCCATAAGGGAATTCTCTATTGGAGTACCAGTTAATGCAAATCTTCTTTTAGCATTAATAGTCTTCACAGCCTTTGCATTTTGAGATGATGAATTTTTTATATTCTGTGCTTCATCTAAGATACAATAATCAAATTCCATAGTATAAATATCTATATCACGTCTTAAAAGATTATATGTAGTTATAATAACATCGTATTCTTTATACTCTTTAAGGAGTTTTTCTCTCTCTTCTTTGCTGCCGTTTGCTATTGCAATTTTCATATTAGGTGCAAATTTTTTGAATTCATTATTCCAGTTATATATAAGAGATGTAGGTGCAATAATTAAACTTTTGCTTCCTTTGTTTGATAATAACAATGTTATGGTTTGAAGTGTTTTACCAAGGCCCATTTCATCACCAAGTATTCCACCAAAACCTAAATAATCTAGTGTTTTAAACCAATTATAACCACTTATTTGATATTCTCTTAAGCTTGCATTTAAATCATTTGGAACTTCAAATATTTTGCCTTCAATATTTGTAAGCTTCTTCTTAAGCTCCTTAATTTCTTTACGCCCCTTTATATAGCGCATTTTTTTATCTTCTAAATAGTCTTCTAAATATACAGCTTTATTTAAAGGTATTTCTATTACATTTTTATTTAATATTTCTTCTTCTATTAAATTATCAATAAGAGTTAATGCTTCTTTAATGTTCATTTCTTCTAAATCTAAAAATTCTCCATTTTCAAGCTTATAATACTTAACATTATCTCTAAAACTTCTTAAAATCTTAGTTATTTCTTCCTCTCCCAAATCCCCAAGATTAAATTCAAATTCAAAGTAGTCATATTTTCCTTTTCTAACTTCACCTTTAAATTGTGACTTAGTTAATTTCTTTAACCCCTTAAACCTTTCTGAATAATATACTTCTCCATAACTTTGAAGCTTTTCTATATCATACTTAAAAAATCTAAAGCCTTCCCCATCATCACCTATAAAGTAAAATTTATTATCTACTTCTTGGAAATGTAGTCTTCTTATAAGACCAAATACTTCACTTTCAGATGCAGTATCCCTATATATTACCTTATCTTTATATTCTTCAAAGTAATTAAATTCGTGGCCAGCGTATGAAACTTTAAATATTAAAGATATTTCCTTATCTTTATCAAAATAAAAGTTAAACTTAGGCTTTGATATTACAACCTTATTTTTTATACTTTTTGATAATATTAAACCATCAGTCACTTTTTGAATGGATGGTATTAAATCCGTTAATATTTTAGTTTCCTTATCTTTAGGAAAACTAATTTTTGAAGTTGCACCAAAAATCTTTAAGTAGGGCTCAAGCCTTTCACATTGTTCTAATGATGGTATATAGATTGAAGTTCCATATAAAAATACATCTTCATCTTTTGTTAAAGCTTCAGGCATTCCATTATTAGCTTCCAAAGTTACACTATCTTTTTTAGTATCTAAACTCAAAGGAATAGGTATATCTTCTTCTAATATCTCACTTTCAAGTACTCTATAAAAAAATCCATCCCCTAAATAAACTCTATTTTTTTTAATTATTCTTAAAAACTCTTTTACCATATAATCTGGAATTGTTATTATTTTTCCATCTATAAGTTTATCTTGTGATCTTCTAAAACTTCTATCATTTTCAGCAATAGATCGGATATTATTCATAAATTTAAACAATCTTTTATCTTCTAATGATAATCTTTGCCTTCTTAAATCAAACTCAAAATCTTTTCCATATTTTATAGGAACATTATTGTAACTACAAAGTAAAAATTGATTAATGTCCCTAATTATATACATCTTACTACTTTTCTTTCTAATCCCAACTTTAAATTCTGCTTGTAGTTTTGATGACCAATTATTTTTATTTATTATAATATCAAATTTAAGTAAATCCTTCTCTTTATCATCTATTAAAAGAGATAATAAACTTAAGCTGCTATCCCTAGATGTACTATTTTCTGATTTATTTTCTAAAGATTTAGAAAGTTTTTTTCTTAGTTCAGAATCATTATCTATACTTTTTAAGAAAGAGTAAAAGGTTGCTGTAATATGTTTACAGCAATAATTATCTTTCCTAAATTCATTTTTTTCAAAATCTGCACAACTACAGTGAGTTCCAATAAGTTCTCTAGTTATATTATCAATTTCTAAATTGCATGAATACTCACTATAAAGGCTTTCAGAAACAACATATGATTTTATATTAATAGAATCGTCTTCTACATTTATATTTATATCTTTAATAAGATCATTTTTTAAAACTCTTTCTCCTTTAGTTTTCATAAGATTTGTAATGTGCTTATTAAATTCTTCAAGTAAAATCTGTTTTATCAAAATATCACCCTTTTATTCAACTGACTTCATTCTAGTTATAAGTTTGCTATCAATATATTGTGATTTAGAAAAGCCTTTTCTAAAATATCTTATCTGCTTATATTTAATGCCTTTCATTTCTATATCTAGAACGTCAATTCTATCACCACTAAAAATCATAGGCTCCATCTTACCTTTTAAAAAAATATGTAATTCCATTATGATACTCCCTTTTGTATATATAATAAATCTTTTCTTTAATATAACATCACATTCAACCATTTAATAAAAGTTTTGCTGATATTAAATCTGATATTAAATAATATTTATTATATAAGTATACTAATTAATTTATTTTGAATAATTCTTTATAGCTTCAGCTATTTCATTTAAATATTCCCATCTCTCATACTTAAATTCAAGCTTTCCTTCAAGTTCTTCTTTTTCTTTCATAAGCTCATTAAGCCTTCCATAGTTTGAAGCGTTTTTGCTCATCTCATTTTCAATTTTTTCAAGATTCTCTTCAAGTTCAGCTATCTCGTCATCAATTACTTCATATTCTTTTTGTTCTTTAAAAGTAAATTTAGGTTTAGTTTCTTTTGTCTTTTCTTTTACATTTTTTGTTTTATCATCTTTTTCTTCTTTTATGATTGCATTGTTATTTTCAACATCTGATTTTTCTATTTCTTTATATATAAGAAAATCACTATAATTGCCGTGATATTCTTTAATAAGTCCATTCCCTTCATAAGAAAAAATCTTATTACATATTCTATCTAAAAAATATCTATCATGTGATACAACAACTACTATTCCTATAAATTTATCTAAAAAATCTTCTAAAATCTGTAATGTTTCTATATCTAAATCATTTGTAGGTTCATCTAAAATTAAAAAGTTTGGTGATTCCATTAATACTCTAAGAAGGTGCAATCTTCTTCTTTCACCACCTGATAATTTTTCAATTGGTGTATACTGCATAGTACCATCAAATAAAAATCTCTCACACATTGTTGAAGCGGTAATCTTAGTTCCATCTTCTACTGGAATATATTCTCCACCTTCTTTGACATAGTCGATTACTCTCATTTTAGGATCCATATTTTCGTTGTCTTGGGCAAAGCATGCAATCTTAACTGTATCTCCAATATGAATAGTTCCGTTATCCTGCTTAAGCTTTCCACGAAGAATATTAACTAAAGTTGTTTTACCTACACCATTTTCACCAACAATTCCTATTCTGTCATCTCTTAAAAATATGTAACTAAAATCTTTAATTATAACTTTATCATCGAATGATTTAGATATATTAGAAAGTTCAACTATCTTTTTACCAAGTCTTGTTCCTACAAAAGACATTTCTACATCGTCTTGTCTTTTTATACTCTCAGTATTTACAAGTTCATCAAATCTTTGAAGTCTTGCTTTTTGCTTTGTTGTTCTTGCTTTAGCACCACGTCTAACCCATTTAAGTTCATTTCTTATTAAAGCATTTCTTTTTTCTTCCTGTAAATTTTCTATTTCTATTCTTTCCATCTTTTTCTCTAGAAAATCTGTATAATTTCCAGGATATGAATAAAGATTACCACGATCAAGTTCAATGATTCTATTTGTTACTCTATCTAAAAAATACCTATCATGTGTAATCATAAGAAGGGCACCTTTTCTTCCATTTAAATATTCTTCAAGCCATTCAATAGAATCTGCATCCAAATGGTTTGTAGGCTCATCTAAAATTAAAAGATCACATGGAGTTATTAATGCACATGCAAGTGCAATTCTCTTTTTTTGTCCACCTGATAAATTACCTACTCTCTCATTGTAATTTTTTACTCCAAGCTTAGTTAAAATAGTCTTAGCACTACTTTCTAAATCCCAAAGATTTAAACTGTCTATTTGCTCTTGCAGTTTTAGTAATTTATCATTTAAATTATCAAAGTCATCTCCATTAGAATTTTCTATTCTTTCAATAGTTTCCTCATATTCTCTAAGTGTTATCATTTCTTTTGTTTCACCTTTAAATACCTGTTCAAGAACAGTTGCATCTTGGTCAAAAGGTGGATTTTGATCTAAATATTCAATTCTCATATTTTTGCCCTTTGATATACTTCCATCAAAGAATTCATCTTTTCCACCTATTATTTTTAAAAATGTAGATTTACCTGCTCCATTTATACCGATTAATCCAATCTTATCTCCATCATTTATCCCAAGAGATACATCTTTTAATAATACTTTTTCACTATAATTCTTACTTATATTTTCTAATGTTATTATGTTCATTTATTCATGCTCCTTTAAGAATCCTATATAAGCTTTATTGTATCATAATTTAATATATCTTGCATAAAAATTGAGTTTAGTCTTTTTAAAAGTAATATTAAAAAACTGTTTAAAATCCAATAAAATTCATTTATAAATGATTACCTTAATCGCTGAAAGCCCTATTTTTGAGTTTAGAACTTTTGTTGTATTTTGCTTTTTGTATAGTTTAGTTTACATAATATTTATTATTTCTACTAATTTTCTTAAATATAACGATTTTCTTACATTCTTTATTCTTTAAATTTCTCAAAATAAGGTAGCTCTTACTACGTTTATTTAATTAAGAATTTAGTAACTAAAAATTAAAGCTTCCTCTCTATTTAATTATAATAATCTTAACATCTTTGTGGCTTTTTTCATTATTACTTCTTCACTATTTATTATCTTTTCGATGTTTAACTTTTTATATCTTTATATTCAATAAAAAAGCTGTATCAAAATTATTATTAAAATTCTGATACAACTTATCCAATTAATATACTATTTATTTAACCAGCATCATCTTTTCTTCTACATCATTGTATTCTTTATTTTTATCATAAACTATCTTAAAATGCTCATATGCTTTATTCTTGTCATTTAAATTCAAATATGCAATTCCTAGAAGATAATCAAATTCTAATAGATCTCCTTTTAACTCATCTGAAGTATCTTTTTCTCTTTTTAAAAGTTTTATAGCTTGTTTATAATCCTTATTAAAACAATACGCTTTTCCAAGTAATATGTTTTTTACATGTTTCATAGGATCGTTGTCATCATATCTAACTAAATTTAAATATTTAATTGCTTCTTTATATTTATTAAGCATATAATAACAGCTTCCAACTAAATAATTATATTTACTTCCTTCTGTGGTTAATACTTTGCTGTCTTCTAAGTTTTTTACAGTATTTATATAATCCTTTTCTTTATAATATATAGATGATAACAAAATATATGCTTGTCTGTTTTCTGAATTTAATTTTATAGCATTATTTAGTTCTTCTTTAGCTTTATTCATCTCATTTTTTCCAATACTATCTAATGCCATATTAAAATAAGTAGCTGAAGTATTTTTAGGACTTTTTTTATATAAAAGAAATATAGCTACTGATACTAACATTAAAAAAATTCCGCCCTCTAAATTCTTAATAGATAATATAATTCCTGAAATAAACATCCAAATTACCCAGCTTCCAGCTAGTTCTTGATAATTACTGCATTCTGTTAAGTCTACATCTATTTTTAAGACATTATTTTTAAAATTCACATTAAATCCCCCTTACCATTAACTATATTAACTATTTTTATATTCTTTCTTTAATAAAGAATAGTATTTACAATCTATAAATTTGTTATTGTTATCTTTTATAACACTCCTTAAATTACCTTCATATAAAAATCCACATTTTTTTAAAACTCTCATTGAAGGTATATTATTTATAGCACATTTAGAAGTAATTCTATTGATTTCCATTTGATTAAATACAAAATCTAAAACTAATGTTAAGCTTTCAGTCATAATGCCTTTGTTCCAAAATTTGTCGCTTAAACAGTATCCAACTTCTAGGCTTTCGTTTATATTGTCAATATTGGTCAAATTTATGCTTCCTATAACTGTACTACTATTTCTTTCTTCTATGCACCAATTATAGTAATCTATATTTTTATAATTTTGAATCCAATTTCTTATAATAAATTTTGTTGTTTCAATATTAGTATGAGGCTTCCATGTTAAATTTTTAGTTACTATAGTGTTAGATGCCCAATTTTTATACATGCCATAAGCATCACTTAATTGAAATTGCCTTAATATAAGCCTATCACTTTCGAGTCTTACGGTACCCTTATGATTTATCATTTTCTCTCCAACCTTAATTATAAAATCAATGAAATTATAACATGATAAATAATTTTATACCAATGATTTCATATAATATAAAAATTTTATATTATAACCTATGAACTTTTTAAATCATTTACATAATTTTTTTTTATAAGTTTATAATAAAAGTGTAGAAAATATATGAAAAATATTATGTAATTTAGACATAATTATTTATTTTATGGTTTTCATATCCACAAATTTAGAGTATAATAATCTCTAGGGATAAATTATTATATATATTATGTCCCTAGAAAATTCAATTTCTATACTATTTAGAAAAAATTTATTTAATTATGGAGGTTACATTTATGTTAGTATCAGCTAAAGAAATGTTAAACAAAGCAAGAGATGGAAAATATGCTGTTGGACAATTCAACATCAATAATTTAGAATGGACAAAAGCTATTTTATTAACAGCTCAAGAAAATAATTCACCAGTAATTTTAGGAGTATCTGAAGGTGCTGGAAAATATATGTGTGGTTACAAAACTATAGTTGGAATGGTTAACGGAATGATGGAAGAATTAAACATCACAGTTCCAGTTGCTCTTCACTTAGACCACGGTAGCTATGAAGGATGCTTCAAAGCTATGGATGCTGGATTCTCATCAATAATGTTTGATGGATCTCATTATCCAATCGATGAAAATGTAGAAAAAACTAAAGAATTAGTTAAAATAACTTCAGAAAAAGGATTATCTTTAGAAGCTGAAGTTGGATCTATCGGTGGAGAAGAAGACGGAGTTATTGGTAGAGGTGAAGTTGCAGATCCTCAAGAATGTAAGCAAATTGCTGATTTAGGAGTAACAATGCTTGCTGCAGGTATCGGTAATATTCATGGAAAATATCCATCAAACTGGCAAGGTCTTGCTTTCGATGCTTTAGAAGAAATCAATAAAGCTTGCGGAAATATGCCATTAGTATTACACGGTGGTACTGGAATTCCTGAAGATATGATAAAGAAAGCTATATCACTTGGAGTATCAAAGATCAACGTTAATACTGAATGTCAATTATACTTCCAAGAAGCTACAAGAAAATACATTGAAGCTGGAAAAGACTTAGAAGGAAAAGGATTCGACCCAAGAAAGCTTTTAGCTCCAGGTTACGAAGCAATAAAGACTATAGTTAAAGAAAAGATGGAATTATTCGGTTCAATAAACAAAGCTAACTAATTCTACTCATAAAAAAAGAGCTACAATCTGTAGCTCTTTTTATGCATTCTATTAAACATATCCTAAAATAAATAATTTACTTACTAAGATTAAGTGAAATAACATCATTTATTTTAAACGCTCTACTCCTCACTTACGATAATAAATTCGCTTATATAAACTTCATCTTTTTGAGAAATCTTATCTATTACCCATTTATTATCTTTTTTTATAAATTTCCAAAACTCAATAAAACTGCTACTTTTAAAATTTCCCTCAATAACTTCATTTTTTTCTTCATTTATAATATAGTCAATCATTGATCCCTTTATATAAAACCATACTATATCTTTAGAATTATCTTTATAATGTTCTATTGATACTGGTTTAAAATCTAAAAGTTTTATATTACTTAATACATTTCTCTCATTTCTTACTTTCATCCATTCAAGTTTGTTACTATGAAGATTATATATAGAATCACTCATATATTCTTTAGATATTTCTACATCTCTATTGGTCCATGCTTCCTGCATTTTAAAATAAGTTTCTTTTACTCTATCATTAAGTATATCCTTTGAATAATTATTATCAATCTTTCTAAGATATATTATTAATTTATTAGCTTCCATGCTTTTCCTTGCAACTTTTACTTTACATACAATTTTTTCTCTTTGCCATATAACCCCGGCAAAAATAATAAAAATCACATTACCCAATGGATTTGACTTCCCAGTACTTCTATCTGAATGATTGGTACTGCTACTGTGGCTACCGCCACCTCCTCCGCCACCACCACCGCCAGATCCTCCACCACCTGATCTTGCAAATGCTATGGTATAACTTTGAAATATAATCATAATCATCATTGAAAATATAATAAAATATCTTACTAATCTTTTCATAAATGTTCTCCTTAATTTCTATTAGACTCATAGGACAACCCTTACTTTATTATAACTAATATGAAAAATACAGTCTATAAATTTAGTATTTTTTATTGTGTATATAATATAAAAAGCATCAACAATTACTAAATTGAAATTGCTAATGCTTATTTTATATTATTAGGGTAAATATGAAAAAGCTTTAATTAATATTTGAAATACTAAATTTATATTCTAAATCTTTGCTAGAATCTATTAGATATTCATCTAAAACAGGTGCGCCCCAGCTATCATCTCCACCTACTCCCATTTGTTTTCCTATAATATTTACATTTGTATAGTTTACTTTTGGAAGCTCTTCTATATGAAGTGCATTTTCAAGTTCCATATAATTATAATTAAGTACACTAAATTCAAATGGAACTTTATCATAAGTAAATTTTAATCCTTCTCCTTTATGATTTCTTATTTTTACATATCTTGTATTTGTTCTATTGCCGCATTCCTGTGGTACTAAATACCTTGACAAGTTATTTTCTGGGGTATTTGTATAAACTCCTAGTTTTGCTCCTTCACATCTATCTATATAATTTTCCTCTGGTCCCATTCCATAGTATGTGAATACGTTAAACTCACTTAAAAGTCTAAAATTCATACCAAGTAGTGGAAGTTCAGGAAGTCCATCTACTCCATTATATTTTACATGTATTTTTATTACTCCATCTTCATCAACTGTATAATTTATGTTAACTAATGTTTTTGGAATTGTAGGCAGTTCATAAATATATTTTAATTTTATCATATCTTCATTTTCTTCAACACTAAAATCTATATACTTTTGTCCTACACTTGCAGCCATCCATTGTGAGCATCTGAAGTCATATTTATTACCTCTATCATTGTCTGTAGCAGCCCTATAATAATATGGTTTTGGAACCCTTGTTATAAACTCTTTACCCGAGTATCTTAAAGATACAATTCCACCTTCTTGTTTTGAAAATATCACTTTAAAATCTTTCCCTGAAATGCCTATATTAGCATCTCCATGAATTACTTTAAATTTAGATAATCTCTTTTCTATTTTTTCTTCATTATTTAATACATACTGTCCAAATGCTATCTCATATCCTTTTTCTTCCCAAATAGTATTACATGATAATCTAATAGAAACAGTATACACATATTCTCCTGAAGACTTAATATCTATAAATGGAAGCTTTATATATTTTTCTTCTAATGGCTTAACATTTACCTTTGTTACACCTTCCATAATTATTTTTTCTTCTTTTTCAATCTTATAGTATAAATCATAAATATCTGTATTAATAAATAAATTTTGATTTTTAATATTTACACCATTTTTATCTACATTTAATTTTATATTTTGATAGAGATATTTTACTTCTTGGGCTTTTGGAGATACAGTTCTATCTGCATATATAAGCCCATTTCCAGAAAAGTTATAGTCAGTTGGTCTGTCAGTAAAATCTCCTCCGTACCCTAATACTTCTTCCCCATTTTCTTTTTTTCTATATAATGCTTGATCGCCATAATCCCATATAAAACCACCTTGATACATAGGATACTTATCTTCAAGTTCCGTATATTTCATCATTCCACCAGTTGAATTACCCATAGAATGCATATATTCACAGCTTATATATGGCTTTTTAGGATTATTATTTAAATATTCTTCAATATCCTTAACTTTTGCATACATTCTACTTTCCATATCACTTGTTTTATCATATTCTCTATTCCAGAACACACCTTCATAATGAACCAGTCTTGAAGAGTCTTTTTTTCTAAAATACTCAGACATCTTAAATATATCTTCTCCTGCATAGCTTTCATTACCACAAGACCATATTAATACTGAAGGATGATTCTTATCTCTTTCAAGCATTGATTCTGCTCTGTCAAGAACACATGCTTCCCATTCTTTCAAGTTTCCTGGAACATTCCAAGATGGTTCACATTGGCCCATCTTTTGCCATGATCCATGGCTTTCAAGATTGGCTTCATCTATTAGATAAATTCCATATTCATCGCATAATTTATACCAAAGACTTTGATTTGGATAGTGTGATGTTCTGACTGCATTAATATTATGCCTTTTCATAAATTTAATATCAAAAAGTATTTCTTCTTTAGTTATAGCACGTCCATGTCTGGCACTAAACTCATGTTTGTTTACACCTTTAAAAACAATTCTTTTTCCATTTAGACACATGACTTTATCCTTCATCTCAAAATGCCTAAACCCTATATTTTCTGGAACTATTTCAATCAAATTATCTTCTATATCATTTACTTCTATATAAAGCTTATAAAGATATGGATCTTCTGCACTCCAGAGATTTATATCTTTAACATCTAGTGATAAAGTTAAGAAATTTTCTATATCCATTTTCTGAGTTTCAGCTTTTATATTATTATCTGCATCTTTTAAGTAAGCTTTTATGCTTCCTTCTAAATTACCAATTATTTTAACTTCTGTCTTTAACACTGCATTTTTAAATTCATCATCTAAATCTGTTTTTATAAATATATCATTTATATGTGTTTTAGGAACTGCATATAAATACACATCTCTAAATATTCCTGAAAATCTAAAAAAGTCCTGATCTTCTATCCAACTTGCACTGCTTCTTTTATAAACTTCTACTGCAAGTTTATTTTCTCCCTCTTTTAAATATTCAGTAATTTCAAATTCACTTGGCGTAAATGTATCTTCACTATATCCAACAAATTTTCCATTTACCCATATATAAAATGCTGTCTCAACTCCTTGAAAAGATATGAATGTATCCTTATTTTTTAATTCTTCTTTTACCTCAAAAAATGTCACATAGCTTCCAACAGGATTATATGTTTTTGAAATGTGTGGTGGTCTTAATTCATCATGACCATCCCATGGATACATTGTATTTATATATTGACATTTGTCATATCCTTGAAGCTGAATATGTGCAGGTACATCAATATAATCAAATCCACTTACATCAAAATCTTCTTTGTAAAAATCTCTAATTCTAAGTGATGGATTTTCGCTATATGAAAATCTCCATTTACCATTTAAACTTTGCTTGAGTGGCATGTTATCTTCTAATTTTATATGATTCATTTCTTCATAAAAATAATGATCTGAATGTGCATCAATTCTATTAATTCTAAATACTTTTGGATCTTCTAACCAATCTAATGTTGGTTCATTTATTTTCATAAAATTCCCTTCTTTCTTGCATTTAAATTTTTATTTAATCCTTTACACTAATCTTATAGTATTTTTAGTAAAACTTCAACTTATTTTTACTAAATTTTATTTATATATTTTTATAAAAATTTGATAAAAATATTGTTTTATATTATAATATTTTAGAATAATAAATTTAAATTTATTATTTTGGTCTATGAATACGTATTCTAAAGTATTACTATATATTGTTAATTATTTTAGTAAAGTATTTTTTTCTTTTTATCCATATACATAGAAAGGGTGAATATTCTTGAATGAATATTGCAAAATTCTAATAGTTGATGATGAACTAATTATGAGACAAGGTATAACGCATATGATTGATTGGGAGAAAGAAGGATTTCAAATAATAGGTCAAGCTTCTAATGGACAAGAAGCTATTGAGTTTATAAATAATACACTTCCGCATATAGTAATTACAGATGTTGTTATGCCTAAGGTTGATGGTGTTGAACTTATAAAATTTTTACAATCTAACTATCCAAGTATAAAAATTATTGTTCTTAGCAGTTATAGTGATTTTGATTATGTAAAATCATCTTTTACTTATGGTGCCATCGATTATATATTAAAGCCTTCATTAAATATTGATGAACTTTTAAATACTTTAAAAAAAGCTGCAAGCAAACTTGAAAACTTTAAGCTTTCAACTAACAATGCTACATTAACAGAGAAAAATATGTTAAGCAGATTACTTATCGGCTTTGAATCCTTAGATGATCTTACTTACTTTAACAATATTTTTACTAATGACTCATTTTGTTTATTAGGCATAAGCACAAAAGGTCTTGGATATGACTATAAAACAAAATCAGCTTTAATGAATTCCTTATATCATGATTTAAATGAGGAAAAATCAAAAAATTTTATTATTAAAAATATAAGCATAGATTATGATAATATAGTATTTATTGTAAATTTTAATAGTAATCACTACAATGAATTAAAAGATACATTCATTAAAATTTCTAATTCTTTATTTGATAGATATGAAAATTCTTTATTTATGCTAAGTAAAATTTTCTTATCCCTACATGACTTAAGAAATATATTTGAAAACGATTTTTTAAAACTTACAGAACAGGCCTTTTATAAAAAAAATTCATCTTATATTATTTCATCGGAAATTAAATCTTTTTCTAATATGGAAAAGTTTAATTTTAAGCATTTTTCAGAATTAACATCAAAACTTGAAATTGAAGATGCCCTGGATATGCTTACTTCTTATATTAATGATTGTATTTTAAAAGAAAGCATTAGTAAATTTGAAGTAAAAGCCCTAATTCAAAATTGCTTTTATAACATAATTTCTACATTGGAAACACTAGATTATAATTTGGAGAAACTGCAATCTTTAAAATATAAATGTTTTAGCATTATCGATAAAGATCTATATGCTGAAGATTTACTAATAAATTATAATAATTTATTAATCGATTTCAAAAAAATTATTTATGAATGTCAAAATAGATTTAATTCTCACATGATTAATAAAATAATAAAATATATTAATGAACATTTTGCAGAACAACTAACCCTTTTGGATGTTTCAAAAATATTTAATTTCAATTATTACTACCTCTCTTCATATTTTAGTAATCACAATAAGGAAGGTTTTAATGAATTTTTAAATAAAATAAGAATAGAAAAAGCCTGTGACTTTTTAAGGACAGATATACCTATATCAGATATAAGCAGCATGGTTGGTTATTCAGACCATAGTTATTTTTGCAAGGTATTTAAAAAATTCACTGGTGTTACTCCAAGTAAATTTAGAAAAGATAGCATTAAAGTAGTACCATAGATATTTTGTGTTTAGAGAGGATTTTTATAATGTATAAAATTTCAAAGTTTATGCACTCAACTAGCCTTTTCTTTAGAGTTGCATTTATCGTATTAATAAGTATAATATGCGTTTTTCTTTTAACCTGCACAATAACTATAAGTATTTCTAAAGATGTACTTGTTGATACATTTAGCAAGTCAAATTATAAAATTTTAAATCAAATTACTGATAGACTTGGTGTTTTAAATGATAATATCATAAATATAATGAATGTTATAGATTCGAGCTCTGATTTCGAAAATTATTTAACTTTAACAAATGTAACTTCAGCTGAAACTTTTAAAACCTTGTATAATATGGATATAACATTAGATACTATTCCTGAGAAAGACTTTAATGACATTACATTATTAGTTATAGGACGTAATGGTGAATCGTTCTTAAAAGGACATAATTATTTTAAATTTGATACAGATGAAATTTTAAATAGCGATTTAACCAAAAATGCGGTTTTAAATAGTAACGTTGTATTTTATCAATATTCTGAATTTCAATTAGTCAACGCTCAAAATAACTCCAGTGCTATAACTGCTGTTAAAGTACTATGTGACGATAAAACAAAAGAAATTTATGGATTCGTTTATGTTATTATAAGCCAAGATGATTTTAAAAAATATTATGTTCCATTTGTAGGTACTTCAAATAATATAGCTATTATCTCCAATGATGGACAAATTGTATCATCAAGTATTCCATATGAAATTGGTAGCACAAATAATAAATTATTAGATATATCTAATAAAATTCAAAATGATAATTTGCAATATTATAATACAAACATGAACAATAAAGATGTTGCAATTTTATCAAAATATCTTCCAAGATATAATTTTAATATTGTAGGTATAATTGAAAAAAGTGCTATTTTAAATGAAGTATATAATACATCTCAGATTTATTTTGTAACAATAATAATTGCATTAATTTTTCTTTTAATAACATTCGTTATAATAAGAAGAACAACAAAACCACTTTATAATTTATCATATAAAATGTCACAAGTTACGGATGGTAATTTTAAAAACTACGTTAAAGTGGAAGGTAGCTATGAAGTCCGTCAACTCTCCTCTGCTTATAACTATATGCTGGATGGTTTAAACTCTTATATGAATGAACGAATGGAAATGGAAAAAGAAAAAAGAAAAGCTGAAATACATGCTCTTCAAATGCAGATAAACCCACATTTCCTTTATAACACATTATCATCTATAAAATGGCTTATATGGCAAGGTAATACGGATAAATCAATAAAGACAATAGATGCTTTCATTTCTCTTTTAAGAAATACAATAAGCAATAAAAATGAAATGATTACTATTAGTGAAGAAATTGAAAATCTAAAAAATTATGTTTTAATAAATCATATGCGTTATGGTGAAAGTATTACAGTAAACTTTTTTGTTATGCAATCATGTGAAAACTACATAATTCCTAAGCTAATACTACAGCCATTTATTGAAAATTCATTTTTTCATGGTTTTGTTGATAAAGATAGTGGATTTATACATGTTTTTATCAATGAAAAAAATCATATTATAACTTGTGAAATTATAGATAATGGAATTGGAATTTCTAATGAAACCATATCAAATCTTTTAAAGACTTCAGTAAACAAAAGTGATCATTTCACGAGCATTGGTATAAATAATGTTAATGATAGAATAAAACTTCTATATGGAGATGAATATGGTGTTGTTATTTCAAGTGAAATAAATGTTGGAACTACTGTTAAAATTAAAATTCCAGCCATAAAAAAATCTGATCTTCATGATTCAAATCAATCAAGCACTTAAATTAAACTGTTACACATATAAATATATTGTGTAGAATCAGAGTTTAGTGGGAAATAACCGAAATTCAATATATGATATGCTCGATTGTAGGGAAATTTAAGCTAAAACTTCTAAAGACACAGGCTGTGCCCAAAACAATTTGCTCCAACAGCAAGTGTTGGACAAATTATTTTGGAACAGCCTATATCTAAGAAGTTAAAAACTTAAATTTCTTAATGCAATACTACGCCTATCATATATTGAATTTCTTTGTTTTGATCTAAAATCATAGATGTCTAACTTTTTTTAGTTATAATTTATGTTTTTAGGAATATTACAAGTCTAAAAATATAGTTTTCAATCACTTGTAATAATTTAGGAAGCTACTTATAAAACACCAGTATCCACAAATAAATAAGCAAAGATCCGAATTGCAGCATAGCTGCTCTTCTTATAAGTGCACATTTGTAAGAATTTAAATTCATATATTCATAAAATTACACCTTTTAAAAAATGATGAAATATTAACTTTTTAAATCTTTACCATATAAAAATAGATATTCCTTAATTTAAAGATATATTTATTTACAAAAATATATCTGGATACTCAGAGTTTGTATGGAACAAAGAAATAAAGCATTTATGTTGGCGGTGTCTTGCATTGAAAAATGAAGCTTTAAAATTTTTCATCAATGATTGTTCCAAAATTGTTTGTCCAAAAACTTGCTTTTTGGAGCAAACATTTTTGGGCACAATCATTGATGGTTAAATTTTTAGCTTCATTTTTGTAGCAAGCGAGCCAACATAAATGCTTTATTTCGGTTGTTATCCACTAAACCATGATTCTACGTCCTTTATTTATATTGTTTAATGATTCTTTTTATAATTTCTTTAATACTTTTACATCATATTTACCTAGAGTTATATGATCAGTTATATTTTCTTCTTTTATCATATCTGTATATTGTATATTTCCAAGTTCTACTTTCTTTTCTTCTTCTGTAAAGTTCATTATAAATACATACTCATTTGAATCCTTTGTACGAACTTGAGCTGTAACACCAATAGGAAGCTTTCCTTCTATTACACTTTTAATATTAAGATCTTTAGCTAATTTCATATAAAAGTCATTATTGAAGTCTCTGCTTGTTCTAGCTGCTATATAATAACATTTTCCTTTACCATAATAATTAACTGTAAGTGCAGGCATGTTTTTATAAAAATCATTTTTATATGTTCCAAGAACTTTTGCAGTTTCTGCATGGATTAATTCACAGTAATCTTTTACTTCATATTCTCCATTTACGCCTTCAAGTACATTTTCTTTAACTATTATGTGATTATTTTCATCATCATATAATGAGTCAATTTCTTCTGCCCAAATTCCAGTTAAATCTTTAAGTGGTCCTGGAAAGCCACCAAGGAAACATAAATCATTTTCATCTACTACTCCACTAAAGTAGCTTGTTACTAGAGTTCCTCCATTTTTAACAAATGCCTCAAGTCTTTCAGAAACATTGGGTTTAATCATATAAAGCATTGGAGCAACAATAAGCTTGTATTTTGAGAAATCGCAATCACTGCTTATCACATCTGTGCTTATTCCATTTTGCCAAAATGCTCTATATTGTTCCTGGCATATTTCTTCATATCCCTTTTTATCAGCGCCATCTTTCTTAGCTTTAGTTTTTAGTCCTTGAAGATCATCAATTGCCCATCTATTTTCAACATCATAAATAATTGCAACTTCTGAATTTTTCACTGATCCTTGTATTTCATTAAGCTTTTCAAGAGCTTCTCCAACTTCTGTAACCTCTCTAAATACCCTTGTATTTTCATGTCCACAATGATCTACTACAGCTCCATGGAATTTTTCTGATGCCCCTCTTCCCTTTCTCCATTGGAAATAAAGAATTGAGTCTGCTCCATGGGCTAAGCTTTGCATTGATGATAAAAAGTGTATCTTTGGACGTTTTAGCTTATTAACTTCATGCCAGTTAACAAGACTTGGAGCATTCTCCATTATTAAAAATGACTGTCCATCTTTAAGGCTTCTATAAATGTCATTAACAAAACTAACATTAGCTGCCAGATCATAAGTTGTTTCAAAATTATTATGCCATGCAGGATAACTGTCCCAGGATACTATATCAACTTCCTTTGCAAATTTCCAGTAATCTAACCCTGTGAAAAGTCCCATGTGAGGATAATTCCCCATAAAGTTTGCTGTAACAGGAACATCAGGCGTAATTTCTCTTATTGGTGCTATTTCATTTTTATAAAAATCTATTGTTTGATCTGTAACAAATCTATTCCAGTCAAGATTATGTCCATGTACAAATATTTCACCAAGTTCTGATGGACTTTCAATTTGTGAAAAATCATTAAATCTATGGCTCCAGAATCCTGTCCACCATGCATCATTTAGCTTTTCTATATCATTATCATATTTTTTCTTAAGCCAGCTTCTAAACGCGTCCTGGCACTTATCGCAATGACACTCTCCGCCATATTCATTAGAAATATGCCACATAATAAGTGCCGGATGGTCTTTATATCTTTCAGCTAAAAGCTTATTTATATTATAAGTTTTTTCTCTATAAACTGGTGAAGTAAAGCAGTGGTTATGTCTTTGTCCATGAAGATTTTTAGTTCTATCCTTATTTACCCTTAATACCTCTGGATATTTTTTTGACATCCATGCAGGCCTTGCACCACTTGGTGTAGCAAGTATTACATTTATATTATTTTCAGCCATTCTATCCATAAGCTTATCAAGCCATTCAAATGTATATTTGTCTTCTTCTGGCTCAATTGCACTCCATCCAAATATATTTATTGATACAGTATTGCAATGTGCAATCTTCATAAGGCGCACATCTTCTTTTAATATTTCTGGATATTTAAGCCATTGATCTGGATTATAATCACCACCATGTAAAAGTCCTTTTATTTTATCAAGTCTTGAATTCTGTTCCATATAAAGTCCCCCTGTCTATTATAAGTTTTGCAAATATAAATCTGTTTATTTCAATTTAATTACTTGGATTTAATATAAATTTCTTTAGAATATTGTTTAAATTTTCAGATTGTATTGCAAGTTCTTCACTTGCAGATGCACTTTCTTCTGCTATTTCTGAATTTGATTGAACAACTCCAACAATAGATTCTATTCCTTCCTTTATCTGCTCAATTGACATTGATTGTTCCTCTGATGCCATTGTTATTTTAGAAACTAAATCTGTTGCTTCTTTAGTCTTTTCTAGAACAATTTTTAAGGAGTTTGCTGTGCTATTTGTGATATTTTTTCCATTATTTACCGATGCAATAGACTCTTTAATTAAACTCTCTGTATTCTTAACAGCTTCTGAAGACTCACCTGCAAGCTTTTTTATCTCTTCTGCAACTACTGCAAAACCTTTTCCTGCTTCCCCAGCTCTTGCTGCCTCTATTGCAGCATTAAGCGAAAGCAAATTTATTTGTTCTGCTATCTCATATATAGTATTTATAATATTTTTTATATTACTTGAAGATTTTTCTATGTTCATCATAGCTTCAAGCATATTATTCATTCCTTTATGGCCTGTTTCCATTTCATCAACTAGCCTTTTTACTATCTCATCAGTACTTTTAGCATTTAAAAGGTTATTTCTTGCTTTTTCATTTATTTCACCTGCAAGCGCTGTTAATTCTTCTATAACACTTGCTTGATCTGTAGCACCTTGTGATAAATACTGTGCATTTTTTGCAACCTGCTCAGATCCATTTTCAACTTCAATTGCAGACATTCTTATTTCATGAAATGTACTATTTAATGATAAAATTATGTTATCTAGTGACTTCTTTAAAGCTATAAAATCTCCACTATAATTATCACTAGTAAATGTATTTAAATTACCATTTGATATATTTCCCAATACTTCATCTATTTCACCAATATAATTTTTAAAATTATATATCATAACTTTAAAAGATTCAAAAAGATAGCCGATTTCATCTTTTGACTTATAGTCTAATTCTATGTTAAGCTTTCCGCAAGATAAATCGTTTGCTGCATCCTTTATGGATTCTAATGGCTTAGAAATCGATGTTGAAACTTTTTGGCTTAATCTTGATGATATAATAATAAATACTAATATTGAACTTAATGAAATAATAATTGATATTATTTCAAGTCTCTTAAGATTATTAATTATAATCTCACTCTGATTTATATTTTCTTCTAACAAACTATTTATCTCTTCTGATATTACATCTGATATTTGATTTCCTTGTTCTGTAAGTAAAAGTAACCCTTCTTCATTCTTTTCATCAAGAAATAAATTCATGGCCTTTTCTCTAATTTTTCTATATTCTAATGAATTGTTTGTAATTTGCGAATAAATCTCTTTTTCTTTATTTCCAACTATTGTTTTTCCCAATTCTTCTAAAAGCTTAGATACGTCTTGAATATTTCTATTTAAAGATTTATTAATCTCCGCTAAAGTAATTTTATCATTACTTAATGCCATATTACTAAGCAATGCTCTTTGTTCATTGAATTCCATACCAAGCTTACCTATTGTTCCTTGAGAATATCCATAATTTTTCACTGCATATTTATAATCATGATTTGTTTTAATTAGAAAAATCACTCCTAGTAAAGATACAATAATCCCTAGGATCCATACATATCTAAATGATATATATATTTTTTTTCTTATGGTTAAATCATTAATTTTATTTTTATATTTGAATTTTTTAATTTTCATATGATTTAACTCCTATCTAAATAAATACAATAATAATCAAATTCCTGAATTATTCAATTTTTTAGTATAATATAATTCAACTGAATAATTCAGGATTTATTTAGTTTATAATTGCTATAAATTATTTTACAGAACCAAGCATACCTTGAACAAATTGCTTTTGCATTACAAAGAATACAAATGCAGTTGGAAGTGTTGCTATTACTATTGCAACCATTATCATTCCATAATCAGGAGTATAACTTGACCCAAGTGTTGAAATTATTAAAGGTACAGTTCTCTTTTCTGGAGATTGAAGTGCAAGTAATGGCCATAAATAGTTATTCCAACTACTCATAAATGTAATTATTGCTGCAGCTGCATATGTTGTTTTCATCATTGGCATATACATTTTGAAGAATATACCTATTTCACTTAATCCATCAATTCTTGCAGCTTCCAATGTATCTTTGGGAAATGACTTTGTATTTTGTCTAAAGAAGAATATTAAAAATGCTGTTGCTATACTTGGAAGTATTATTGCACCAATTGTATTTAATCCAATAAACTTTAATGGTGTAGTTTTTAAATACCCAAACATCTTAAAAAGTGGAATCATAAGAGCTGAAAAAGGCACCATCATAGATAAAAGAAGTATATTAAAAACTTTATCTCTTGTATCTGTTCTAAAGATTTCAAATCCATACCCTGCTATTGAAGATACCAAAAGTGCAACTATTGTTGTTATAATTGCTATTTTAGCTGAATTTCCAAGTGAATTAATAAATCCTAAGTCTGAACCTAAAAGATTATTGATATTTGTCATCAAATTACTTCCTATTGTTAATTTTCCTCTTGTAACATCAACTGATTTATTTGTTGCACCAATTATCATCCAAAAAAACGGAAAGATTGATATAAATGCTGCTAAACTCAAAAATACATATTTAAAAGCTGATGAGAATTTAAATTTACGTTTATTCATTACTGTCCCCTCCTATTTTAAATTGGATTAATGAAAGAATTACAATCATAATAACAATAACATAAGCAACTGCTGCTGCATAACCGAAGTTTGGTGTATATGTGAAACATAAGTTATAAATATAATGTGATATTGTTGTTGTAGCATTTGCTGGTCCACCGTTAGTTATGTTTACGACTTCATCAAATAATTGAAGAGTACCAATTGTTGATGTTATTGTTGTAAATAAAATTATTGGTTTTAATAATGGAATTGTTATTTTAGTAAATTTTTTAAATGTTGATGCTCCATCAATAGATGCTGCTTCATAAACTGCTGGATCTATATTTTGAAGTCCAGATAAGTAAAATATCATATTGTAACCAGTCCATCTCCATGTAATTGCAATAATTATTAATACTTTTGCCCATATCGGATGTGTTACCCATTCAATAGGCCCTGAAATTATGTTTATTGCCATTAAGAATTTGTTTACAAGTCCATCAGATGCAAATATACTTTTCATTATTATTGAATAAGCAACTAATGAAGTTACACAAGGCAAAAATATAGCTGTCCTAAAAAATCCACTGAATTTTAAATTCTTGTCATTAAGCATGGATGCTATTATAAGTGCCAAAACTATCATTATTGGAACTTGTACTAATAAATATAAAAATGTATTTGAAACTGCTTTTATGAATGTTGCATCAGTTAACATTCTTTTATAATTATCTAAGCCAACAAATTTCAGATTATTTCCCATACCAGATTTTAATGATGTTATAAATGATTGCACTGTAGGATAAAATACAAATAATGTTATGAGAAATATACTTAATGATACAAAAATCCATCCCCATCGGTTAGTCTTTCTTTCTATACCTTTATGCTTCATTATTATCAACTCCTTTAATTGTTACTAAGACCACTTGTCAAATTCTAAATTACAATTTGACAAATGGTCTTGAAAAAGATTTTTAATATATAAATTTCATTTGTCATAATTGTTTATTGTCATATATAAAATTTAATTGAGATTATAAAAAATATTTTTAGGATTATTAAGTATAGTTTTTCTTTATATCTTGTAGGTATTATCAATTTCTAATAACACCTACAAGAATTTATTTTAAAAGAAAGAGTTTTTAAGTATTTATATTAGTTTCCTACTGAGGCTTCTGCTTGAGCTTGAGTATTATTTAATGCTTCATCTATGTCTTTACCTGAAACTATAGATTGCATTCCCTCTGCCATTATGCTTTCCAATGCATAAGTGTGAAGTCCATAATTTACAGGTGGAATTTCTTCAGTCCATTTAGCAAAATCTTTAAATATCTCTTGTCCACCAAAGAATTCTGAAGGAGTACTGTAGTTTTCACTGCTACTTGCTGATTTTAATGTACTTACCAAATTAATGGCTGGAACTAAATCATTCATTAAATCATCACTTGAAGCAAAAGTTTCTTTTAAGAAATCAGCAGCTAAATCCGAATTACCAACTTTATCTAATACATACCAGCTACTACCACCACTATTAGAAGCATTTACTGATTTAGAATCTGAACCCATTTTTGGAGTTGCAGCTATTCTCCATTGACCTGATTGATCTTCAGCAGCTTGAATAGAAGAAGAAATCCAACAACCATTAACTACACTTGCAACATCTCCACTTTGGAATGCACCAACAAAAGCATCCCATCCTGAAACTTGTTTTGCAATGTTTGCATCAACCATCTCTTTATAGATTTCAACAGCTTTTCTTAAAGATTCATTGTTATTTATGCTTACTTTACCATCTTTATCAACATACCAAGCACCAGCTGATTGCATCATAACTCTAATTTGATTTAAATCACTTGGATCCATTGTTAACATTGCTTTACCAGTCTTTTCTTTTACTGCTTTACCAATTTCAATATATTTTTCCCAAGTAATATCTTGCATATCCGCTTCTGTATATCCAGCTTGTTCAATTAAATCTTTTCTATAGAATAGAGCTGTTACACCACTATCAAATGGCACTCCATAAATTTTATCTCCATCTGTCATAACACTTAATTTGTAATCCATAAATTTACTTGGATCTACGTATCCACTTAAATCTTTAAGTTCTCCTGGATATGATAAAAGGTAATTTTGAATCTTATAATCTTCTATTAAAACTATGTTTGGAAGTCCATCATATGTTCCAGAAGAAAGGCTTGTATTTAATTTTTGTACTACATCATCTTGGGCCATACTTACAACGTTTATAGTTACGTCAGGATGATCTTTTAAATATCTTTCTTTAGCCATATTGGCTGCTTTAATATTAAATGTATCATCCCATGCCCAAATTGTAATTGTCTTATCATCTGATGATGCTGAACTCGCTGAAGATGATGAATCTGTGCCTGTTGCACCACCACATGATACTAAACCTAATGTCATAACTGCAGTTATAGTTGCTGCTAAAATCTTTTTAAGTTTCATAAATAAATCCCCCTTAATTTTTTATCTTACATGAGATTAGTAAAATTATTTCTCATGTATTTGTTTACATTGTAACATTTTTAGTAAAAAAGTTGTTATGATATTATTTATTATAAATAGTAATAATTTTATAATCAGTAAAAATAAATTTGTACTTTTTTTAGAAAATGGTATTTATTTATGAAAACAATTACAAAGTATTGTTGTTTTTTACTTTTGCTCTTAATTATTTTACTAAATTTATTTCTTTAATTATACTAAAAAAACTATTGTTAATAATTTTAACAATAGTTTCTTTTGTTTTATTTGCTTATTGCAACACAACTCTCTCTTATTTTAAGCTGTGTTGGTATAACTACTTTTTTATTATATTCTCTATTATTTGATATGTTTTCAATTAACAGTTCCACTGAAGCTTCTCCCAAATACTCACTTGGTATTCTTATAGTTGTAAGCGATGGAATCATATATTTTGCACTTGGCTGATCATTAAAAGCAACAATGCTTATATCATCTGGAATTTTCAAATTTGCTTCAGCTATTGCTTTATATGCTCCAACAGCCATTGTATCATTTCCAATTAAAATAGCAGACGGTCTATCTTTACATTTTAACAATTTTTTAGCACCTTCATATCCACATTTAAATGTGAATTTTTCAACCCTATGAATATATTCTTCATTGAATATATCTCTGCTTTTCATAAATTCAAAATATTTATTTTGCCTTGAATCAACATCAATTTCTCTTACTATTTTTTTATTATTTTCACTGCCACCAATGAATCCTATTTTTCTGTGTCCTAAATCATATAAGTATTCTAATGCTGTTTGTGTTGCCTTTTCTAAATCTGGTATTACTGAATCAAATCTATTTTCATCTGGAGAATAATCTACAAAAATTATATTTTCGTTTTTCATATAAAGTTTTTCTATTATACTTTCAGAAAATCTTCCTATTGCTATTATTCCAATAACATCACCAATTTCGGAATCCATACTGTTTTCATTTAATCTTACTAAATTTAAATTATATTCATTACATCTCTTTTCAACTGCCCATCTTAAAGTTAGATAATATGGATCTCCTAATTCTTCCTCATAATCATACCAATATATAATTCCTACATTTTTTGTTTTCTTTTCTTTATTTTTTTTACTCTTAGTTGATATATAATCTAATTCATCTGCAACCTTTAATATCTTTTCTCTTGTTGTGTTACTTACATTTAATGTATCATCAAAATTTAAAACCCTTGAAACTGTTGAAATTGAAACTCCAACTATTGATGCTATATCTTTTATAGTAGCCATAAAAGCTCACCTCACTTAAATATCAATAAATCAATTTATATCTGAATAAATGTATAGTAAAATTTAATTTATTTTACTAAAACAAATTTTAGTTCTATTCTGAAATTATTATATTTAATTGAAAATATAATTTAGTATTACTATTATCTCTTCCTATATAATATACTATATTTCATGAAAAGTTAAGCTTTTAATAGGAAAAAGTCATAAATATTATAATATTTATGACTTTTACTAAAATTCTAATTTTATTTTATTTTAAAGCTTCTTCAACTTCATTAAGCATTTCATTTGCTGCTTTAATTCCAGCGCCTCCAACATACCAAGTTTGAGGATCTAAATAAACAATATTTCCATTTTTATATGTATCTGTAGTTTTAACTAATTCATTTTCTATTATTTCTTTAGCTGGTTGATTTTCTCCACCTGTCATTGCACCTTTATCAATTACAAATAAGTAATCTGGATTTTTACTTACTAAATATTCATTTGAAATACTTTGACCATGATTTGATATCTCAATACTTGAATCAGCTGACATAAATCCAAGCTCATTATAAATTATATTAAATCTTGAACCTTCACCATACACACTCATAGAACCATCACTTACCATTGTCATTAAAGCATTTAAATTATCTGCTTTAACCTTTTCTTTTATAGAATTCATTCTATTTTCAATTTCTTCTATTTTTTCTTTTGCTACATCTTCCTTATCAAATATTTGACCAAGTACTGTTACATTGTTTTTTAATGTTTCTAAATAATTTGCTCCATCAGAACCTAAATATATTGTAGGTGCAATTTTAGAAAATTCATCATAAGAATCCGCTTGTCTTCCTTCAATAATTATTAAATCTGGATTTAATTCATTTACTGCTTCTAAATTAAATTCTTTAACCGAACCTAAATCTGTATATTTTTCATCGTTATATTCATTTAAATAGTCTGGAAGACTTTTCTTTGGAAGAGCTGAAACTGAATCTACTCCCATTTCATTTAATATATCAAGTGAACCATAATCTAAAACAACTACATTCTTTGGATTTTTACTTACCTCTGTTTCTCCACCTCTATGAGATACTGTTATAGTTTGAGTATTATCTTGTTCGTTATCACTAGTTTTAGTATTACATCCAATTAATCCTCCTACTAAACTAATACCTAATGCTAAGGTTACTAATAATTTAACTTTCTTTTTCATATTTATTCCCTCTCCTTTTTACATTTCCAACTTTATTTTACATAATAATTATTATTTAGATTATATTATTGTTTATCTACTCTTTTTTATATTTATTTCTAAAATATATGCATATTTTTATCTTAATTCGATTTTAGAAATATACGCATATTTTATTATCATTAATATTCTTTATATCAAAATCTATTTCATATACACTTTCAAGAATTTCTTTATTTATGATATTTTCTGTCATATCATCTTTAATAACTCTTCCATTTTTTAAAATTACTATATTATCTGAATATACAGATGCAAAATTTATATCATGAAGTACTATTACTACTGTTTTATTAAGTTCATCAACAAGTTTTCTTAATACTTTCATCATTGCTACTGAATGTTTCATGTCCAAATTATTAAGTGGTTCATCAAGAAGTATATATTCTGTATTTTGAGCTATAACCATTGCTATATAAGCCCTTTGTCTTTGTCCTCCACTTAATTCATCTAAATATTTATGCTCTATATCTTTAAGCTCCATATATTCTATAGCTTCATCTATATATTTTATATCTTCCTCATTAAATCTTCCTTCGCAATAAGGATATCTTCCAAAGCCTACTATTTCTCGTATTGTGAGTCTTACATTTATATTATTAGATTGTTTTAGAATAGAAATTTTCTTTGCCAACTCCTTGTTATCATATTTATCTATATCTAAATCATCTATTATAACAGAACCTTTATCCTTATTCATTATTCTCGATATCATAGAAAGTACAGTACTTTTCCCAGCTCCATTTGGTCCTATAAATGATGTTATTTTTCCTTTTTCTATATTTAATGAAACATCATCTACTACTTTTTTGTTTCCATAGATTTTTACTAAATTTTTAACTTGTATCATTTTAAGACTTTGCCTCCTTTAATAAAAGGTATATAAAGTATAACCCACCTATAAAGTTGATTATTATACTTACTGTTGTACTAAAGTTTAGTATTCTTTCTACTATGAACTGTCCGCCAACAAGAGCTATTATACTTATCAAAACACTTCCTGTTATAAGATAGCTATGCTTATATGTTTTAAAAAATTGATATGATAAATTTACTACAAGAAGTCCTAGAAAAGTTATTGGTCCAACTAAAGCAGTTGAAATCGAAACAAGCACTGCCACAACTAGAAGTAATTTTTTACTTAATTTATCATGATTTATTCCAAGATTTATTGCTATTTCACGGCCTAAATTCATTACATCAAGTTTTTTTATATCTTTATATGTAAATATAAAGATTCCACATATTAATACTAAAGCAATTATCAAAATATCTGTATTTATGTTAGTAAAGCTTGCATACATTTTGCTTTGAAGCGCTATAAAATCGTTTGGATCTATAAGTACCTGCATGAAAGAACTCATGCTTCTAAATAAGGTTCCAATGACTGTACCAACTAACAATAACACAAAAACATTGCCGCCTTTTTTAAAAACAAATTTATATAATAATAACGTTCCCAAAAGCATTATTAAAACAGATACAAAGAAGTTTACATTTTTATTAGTCATCATAATACTTTCTATTCCAAATAAATAGACACATAAAGTTTGGCCAAATGTATATATTGAATCCAAGCCAAGTATACTTGGAGTTAAGATTCTGTTATTTGTAATAGTTTGAAATATAATTGATGAAAATGCTATTGCACCTCCTGTAACACATATTGCAATTATCTTTGGTATTCTTTTTGACAAGTTATATGCATAATTTCTCGCATTGAGTCCGCTAAAAATAAACAACATTATAAAAACTACTGCAATCATAGATAATATATAAATTTTTGTTTTATCATCTATTTTTACTTTTTTCTTTACATTGCTTTTTATCGAAATTTTACTGCTAAGCTGCATTTCCATTCCTCCTGAATATAAGATAAAGGAATATTATACTTCCTATTACCCCTACTGTAAGACTTATTGATACTTCATATGGATAAATAACAATTCTGCTTAAAATATCGCAAACAAGTATAAAGTTTGCACCAAATAATGCTGTTATTCCTATGTTTTTACTTAGGTTGTCTCCCTTATAAAGAGATACTATATTAGGTACTATAAGGCCTATAAAAGGAATACTTCCTACAGTTATTACTACAAGTGCTGTAATTAAAGCTACTATCATCATTCCAACATTGCATACCTTATTATAATCTAATCCAAGATTCTTTGATATGTCTTCACCCATTCCTATAATAGTAAACTTATTTGCATACAAAAACGCAATTATTAATAGTGGAATAGTTAAATATAATAGCTCATAATTTCCTTTTAAAATCATTGAGAATTTCCCTTGAAAAAATGATCCCATATTTTGTACTAAATCATATTTATAAGCAATAAATTCTGTAAGTGATCCTATAACATTACCGAGCATTATCCCAACAAGAGGTATAAATATTACACTTTTCATCTTTATGTTTTTAAGTATTTTCATAAATAAAAACGTTCCTATAAGCGCAAAAATAAATGCTGTAATCATTTTTTGCATGACTGTAGCCGAAGAAAACATCATCATAGCAAAAATCACACCAAGCTGCGCTGAATCTATAGTTGCTGCAGTTGTTGGAGATACAAATTTATTATTGCTTATTTGCTGCATTATAACTCCACTTATACTCATCCCAACTCCCGCAACTAATATGCTTATAAGTCTAGGTATTCTGCTTATAAGTAATACATCAAATTTTTCTTTAGTCATTGAAAATATATCTGTAATACTTAAGTCATGAACACCTATGAAAAGTGATATAAATGAAAGTACTATTAAAGTTAAAATCAAAATTTTTTTCTTCATATGTTTTCAATTCAAAATTCTAATTTTGAATAATACCCCTTCCTAAAAAAACTATAAATCATCTGATAATTTATCTAATTGATAACGGTTCTCTCTTGTATCTATATTACTGATATTGTATCTCAATGTCAACTATTTTTATCTTAAAAATATAAAAAATATAGCTTTATGAGCATAATCCATCCTTATTATGTTAAAAATCCACACATAAAACAGATTAATTGTAAAAATCTATTTTATATGTGGATTTTTTATAATTCTCATTTTATCCAATATATTGGAAAATTAGTATTGTTACATCATCAGTTTGATCTTCACCTATACAATATTCATCAATGCTTTCTTCTATTAATGGTATTATTTCATATATATCTTTACTTTGAGTACACTTTTCATTAAGAACATCCCTTAGCTTCCCAGCACCATACAAGTCGCCATTAATATCCATTGCTTCAGTAACTCCGTCTGTATACGCAAACAAAATATCTCCTTCTTCTAATTGTAACTCCTGCTTTTCAAACTTAGCTTGTGGCATAATTGCAAGAATGCAATTATTTTTTACATTCATATAATTAAATTTATCATTGTTTCTTTTAATTAATGGTGGGTTATGTCCAGCATTAACATATGTCATGATTCCTGTTTTGAGGTCTACAATGCCTAAAAATGATGTTACAAACATAAATGTATCATTATTTTCACTTAACTCATTATTAACTTTTTCAACTACATCCTCAATATCAGAAGAAGATTTTAGTAAGTTTTTAATTATAGTTTTAGATATCATCATAAAAAGTGCTGCTGGTACTCCTTTTCCTGATACATCTGCTATTACAAAAGCAAGTTTATCTTCATCTATGAGGAAAAAATCATAAAAATCTCCTCCTATTTCTTTTGCTGGATTCATTCTTGCTACAATATTAAAATCCTTTCTCTCTGGAAAAGCTTCAAATGCTTTTGGAAGTATTGCTGACTGTATATTCTTTGCCACGGATAATTCTGTACTTTCTTTTTGAATCTTTTCTGTTACTGTAGATAAATTTTTGACATAACTTTGAATTTGACACATCATTTTTTCAAAGGCTATTGCTAGTTCTTCGATTTCATCTCCTGTTTTTATTAAAGCAAATTCTTCTTTTATTTCTTCTTGTTTTTTCTTATCATAATGTTTATTTCTTCCAAATTCTTCTACTGAATTAAATAAAATCTGTATAGGAATTATTATCTTACTTTCAACATATCTTAAAGCTAATAATGTTAACCCAAATACTAAATATCCAAATATGCAGATGGTTAAATAAATTTTTTTATATTTAACTACTAAATGTTCAGTAATATTGATATTAGTATTAAAGCCTAAAGCTGCTTCAATTGACACATAAGCTACTATACAAAGAATAACTATGAATACAATGCCAAACGTTAAAAGTCCAACAGTTATCTTTCCTTTAATAGAAAAAACTCCTCTAATTTTAGATATTTCAACAGTATTTACTTTATTAACTATAGGCATACAAATAAAGATAAATAATAGTACATATATAAATGCCAGTCCTAAAATGATTAATATTTTATTCTCTATAAAATTATTATTAGATATTAAAATAAGGATAACAGATAATAGAGCCATTAAATATACTATATATTCATAATTCACATTTTTTAATATGTTAGTTTTTGACCTTGGTATATGTGGTTTTATATCAGTAGTAGATAATATTATCAAAATTAACATTTCAAGTATTACTTGAAAATTATAATTATTCAAAAATCTTAAAATCATAATCTCAATATTAATATTTTGTCCTAGCAGTACACTTAATGATAATTCAGAAATAAGACTTACTGAAAGATAATTAATAAAAATAATAAAAATATATTTTAATATAGATCTAATATTATTTAAATTGGGTATTTCACATTTATCTTTTATATTAAATGTATACCAAAGTTTATATGGAGCATATGAATAAAAAAAGTTTAAGCAAAAGTTAACCATAGCAATTGATAAAGAATACTTACAAATTGATACATCTATTATTAAACTTCCAATTGCTACTCCAAGTGCTCCACTTGGTCCTAAATATAATCCTAATACAGGAAACAATGCTTTTTCAGGTCTTATCATCAGCATATTAGATATACGTAAACTTATAAGCTCGCTTATTAATGATATTATGAAAATTATTATTCCGCTTATTAGTATTTTATTTCTTTCATCTTTTCTCTTTATTATAGAAAAAATTTCCGTCAAAAAGTTTTCACTCCTTTTTAAAACGTACTGTATTTTATTCAAATTTATTTATTATCACTAAAGTGATTGATAATGTTTTTTGATAGTTAATACATTCATATTTTCTCTTCGTTCATATTCAATGATATCTGATATTTTTTTCAACAAAAATATTCCAAGTCCTCCAATGCTTCGTTCCATAATATCGCTTGTAATATCAGGATTATTTTCCTTAATCGGATTAAATTCAATTCCATAGTCACAAACCTTTAAAGTAAGACAATTATTTTCCTTATCATATTCATAACCTGCAATCATTTCTCCATGCCCTTTTGGATATGCATAATTAATAATGTTCATTAAGGCTTCTTCACAAACAAGCCTTATCTCCATATCTACATGTTTTGTAACCTTAACATCTTTTCTTAAGTTTTCAATTATAAAGTCTATCATTATGTTTAAATTACATATATTAGCTTCTTTTCTTAACCAATCCATAATAATCACCTTCACCATATTTAAATAAACTTAATTTATAATTCAAAATTTCTTAAGATAAAACTTTTCAATATTTATTGTTTACTTTTTCCAGTGAGTATAATTATGCTTCTAGGATTTACATAAATTTCATTTTGATTTTCGATTAATATATATTTATTTTCTTCATATATATCTTCTCCATATTTACAAGAAGTGTCACAAAATTTATACCACTTTTTATTTGCTGGAATAATCGGTAAACTGAACTTATGCATTTCCCAATGCATATTAATAGCTATATATATATAAGTATCTTCTTTAACATTATATTTATATTTGTCTTCAACAAACATAACAGCAAGATGCAATGAATTGTATATATTATCAGTATTCCAAGGAGTTTCGCTATGCCAGGAAACTTCTGGATATCCAGTTTTATTTATGTCAATATCGTAGGAAGAATTTTTTAATACAGGATGTAATTTTCTAAACTTTATAATATTTTTAAAATAATTATAAATATCATTGTTTTTCTCTAGCATGTCCCAATTTAGCCATGATATTTCATTATCTTGACAATAGGCATTGTTATTTCCAAATTGAGAGTTACAAAATTCATCTCCTGAAAGAATCATTGGAATCCCCCTACTTATAAGCAAAATGGTTATTGCATTTTTTATTTGTTTTTTTCTAAGTTTTACTGTAGAAACATCTGTAGTTTCACCTTCACACCCACAATTCCAACTATTATTGTCATTTGTTCCATCAGTGTTATTTTCGCCATTTGCCATATTGTGTTTTTCATTATATGAAACTAAATCATAAAGAGTAAAACCATCATGACAAGTTATAAAGTTTACTGATGCATTTGATGATCTATTATCGTATAAATCTTTTGATCCAAGAATTCTTTCCATAAATTCACTTGTAATATTTGAATCACCTTTAATGAATCTTCTTATGGCATCCCTGTACTTTCCATTCCATTCTGCCCATCTTCCCCATGAAGGAAAATTTCCTACCTGGTAAAGTCCACCTGCATCCCATGCTTCTGCAATAAGCTTGCACTTAGATAAAATTGCATCATGTGCAAGTGTTTCAAGTAATGGTGGATTTGTCATAGGTACACCCTCTTCATCTCTAGATAATATTGATGCTAAATCAAATCTAAATCCATCAATATGATATTCAGACACCCAATATCTTAAACAGTCTAATATAGAATTTCTAACTATAACATTATTGCAATTTAATGTATTTCCACATCCGCTAAAATTATAATATTCTCCATTAGGTGTTAAAAGATAGTATGTTTTATTATCAATTCCTCTATATGATATATATGGACCTCTTTCATTACCTTCTGCTGTATGATTAAATACAACATCAAGTATTACTTCAATTCCATTTCTGTGAAGTCTCTTTATTAGATTCTTAAGCTCATCAACTTCCATTCCATACTTTCCTGTAGCTGCATATCCAGCCTTTGGTGCAAAAAAATTAACAGTACTATATCCCCAATAATTATATAATCTATTTCCATCTATTATTTTTGAATTTTCAAATTCATCAAATTCAAAAATAGGTAGAAACTCTATGCAGTTGACTCCAAGCTCCTTTAAGTATGGTATTTTATCAGCGATTGCTGCAAATGTTCCTCCATATTTAGCTTTGCTTGAACTATGCTTTGTAAAACTTCGTACATGTGTTTCGTATATTATGAGATCTTCCATTGGTATTTCAAGAGGAATATCTCCTTCCCAATCAAAGTCGTCATAAATTATTCTTCCTCTATGTTGAAATTCATTTTCAAAGTCAGGCTCTTCTCCCCATATATTTCTTCCTGATACTGATTTTGCATATGGATCTAAAAGTGTCTTTTCCTTATTAAACCAAAACCCTTCTCTTGGTGAAAACTTTCCATCCATTCTATATCCATATTCAACATTCTCATAATCTATATTAAATACTATCATAGAAAAAACATCACCAATTCTAAATTCCTTTGGAAATGGTATTATTGCATATGGCTTTTTTTCTCTTTTTTTATAAAGAACCAGATCGCATGATATGGCATATTTTGAAAATATAGAAAAATTAACTCCATTTGGCACAATAGATGCCCCATAAGGAAGAACTTTTCCTATTCTATATTTAATTCCATCATGTTCATGTGTAGGATAACTATCAACTCTTATCATCAATAACCTCCCATTATACTTATTAATTTATTTTATAAAAAGTAATATATTTATTAATCCTCAAAACCTTTAAATATTCCGCTGAATCCTGTTATCTCCATAACCTCTTTAACATCTTCGCTTAAATTAATTATGTTCATATGTCCACTTTTCAATTTTATAGTTTTACCAATAGTAAGTAAACTTCTTAGACCTGCGCTTGATACATACGGACATTTTCCCATATCTATTACTATATTATTACTTTCATTTAATATATCTAAAACTTGTTCAGTTACATCATTACTTGAATTACCATCTAAATTCCCTATTAATTGTATATACTTTTTGTCTTCCATATCTTTAATATTTACATTCATTAATTTCACTTCCTTTTTATTACAAGGATTTATATAACAATTATATCACAAATTTCTACTAATTTTCTTTATAATACTAACTCCATAATAATTAATTTTCAATGATTAATTTAATTTAAAGCTCTTTCAAAACTTCTACTAATTATTTTTTTAGATTTTGTGATGCGAAATCCTCTTTCACTGATCATTTATATTTGAAAGTTTATCATTAAAATATGTATTTAGATAAAACAAAGAAATAAAGGTCTCATGTTCTGCTTAAATCTCGCATCAGAAAAATGAGCTTTAGAATTCTTACATCAATGATTGTTCCAAAATTGTTTGTCCAATTTTATATTGGAGCAAACGGTTTTGGGCACAATCATTTATGTTTGAATTCTTAGCTTATTTCTCCTGCAAAGCTAGCAGAATTTGAAACCTTTATTTCGATTATTTCTCACTAAACTTAGTCTATACTTTATTTGAAGTATTGATCACCATATCCGTAATTTTCTACTACGTAATCAATGTCTTTATCTCCACGTCCACTTAAGCATACTAATATAGATCCCTGTTTCATTTCTTTTGCTTTTTTCATTGCATATGCTACTGCATGTGAACTTTCAATAGCAGGTATAATTCCTTCATATCTTGATAACTTAAAGAACGCTTCCATTGCTTCTTCATCACTTATTACGTTATAGTTAACTCTTCCAACATCTCTTAAAAATGCATGCTCAGGTCCAACTGATGGATAATCAAGTCCACTTGCAATTGAATATACTGGTGCTGGTTCTCCATCTTTATCTTTTAGCATTATACTTTCAAAACCATGCATAATTCCTTTTTCTCCAAATTTCATTGATGCTGCATGATCTCCAAGTTTTTCTCCTCTGCCTAAAGGTTCAACCCCGATAATATCTACTGGTTCATCTAAAAAAGGTATAAACATTCCAGCTGCATTACTTCCACCACCAACACATGCTGTTACGACATCAGGTAACAATCCTGTCATTTCTTTAAATTGCTCCTTTGCTTCGTATCCTACTACTGATTGGAAATCTCTTACCATAAGTGGAAATGGATGAGGCCCAAGAGCTGATCCAATGCAGTAAATAGAATCTTTATAATTTTTAGCATAGGATTCAAATGCAGAGTCTACTGCTTCTTTTAATGTTTTTAATCCATGTGATACTGGTACTACCTTTGCGCCAAGTATTTTCATTCTTGTAACATTAGGTGCCTGCTTTGCAATATCAACTTCACCCATATGTATTTCACATTCGAGTCCAAAAAATGCAGCAGCTGTAGCTAAAGCAACTCCATGCTGTCCTGCACCTGTTTCTGCAATCAAACGTTTTTTCCCCATATATTTAGCAAGTAACCCTTCACCCATACAGTGATTTAGCTTATGTGCACCTGTATGATTTAGATCTTCTCTTTTTAGATATATTTGACAGCTGCCAATTTCTCTAGATAATTTTTCACAATGATAAACTGGTGTTGGTCTTCCCTGAAATTCCTTACGTATTCTTCTAAGTTCATTAATGAATTGTGATGAATGGCATATTGTTTGATATGCATCTGCAATTTCCTCAAAAGCTGGAATGAGTTCATCACTTAAATACGCACCTCCATATTCACCAAATCTTCCATTTTGATCTGGATAATCTTTTAAATACCTTTTAAAATCCATATATATCCCCCTTATAATAAAGATTTTTGTTATTTAATATCTTTTATTTTATCACTAACTTCCTTTATGGAAGAGGATAAGCTATTTAATTTGTCTATTGCTTTCATATTGTCATCTATGTTTTCTGACACTGAGATTATATTATTTAGCTTATTACAATAACTTTCATTTAGTTTATTAAGACTCTTTGAGTGTTCTAGATTATTTACTTCATCCTTTATATTTTTCAAATCATCTATGTAATATATTAAATCATTTTCTGCACTCACATCGTTTTCTGAGAGAATGGATACCATGTTCTTTAAATCCTTTTGAACATTAATTGTCTGCTCAGAAATAGACTTTATGTAAACAGCATCATTTTTTAAATTCTCAGCTGTTTTTGCAGGACTTTGATTTAATATTATAAAATTATATCCAAATAAAATTAAAATAAAGATACTTATTATTATAACAGCACCTTTAATAGCTCTTTTTAAAAGTCCAATTGCAATAACTGCTACAATTACTACTAATAAAATTTTAAAGATTGAACTTTCTAACATATGCACCTCATAATTAATCTGTTGCAACTAGTTTGTATATTCTGTTTCTTGTCTCAACATAAATATCATCATTATCAAAAAAATAATTTACAACGGGACTTGTCTTTATATAGCCTTCTTCATCTATATTTTTCATTGTAAGAGATTCATCTTTTAAAATTGTATTTTTATCTATTCCTACTCTTTTTCCTAATCTATTACTGCTTTCTAAATCTGGCTTCTTAGTTTTACTGTTGATTATTCCATCAATTATATAATTATTCATATTTTCATCTCCTCTTAGCTAATAAAACATATCTTTATTATATCATATGTATATTATTTTAGCCTTAATTTTACTTTAAAAAGAGTTTATACTTAAAATTAGGTATAAACTCTGAAGTTTAGAAATCTAAAGTTTTTAAAGCAACTTATATTTACCAAAATTTTTAATTTAAAGAGAATTCATTATTTTATCTTTAAACATATCATTGTTTGTGAAACTGTATCAGAAAATAGCTCTATATTTTCTGCTTTTATTACATGAATAACATTATCATAGTCACATTCTATTAATTCACCAATTATATTTTCAGACTCTAATATTAAATCTTCATTGAATTTCACATTATCATCTCCATTAAAAATAGCACCATAAAATATTCCTGATTCGACTAAATCCTGAAAGAAATGACTTCCATATGAAAGCTCCGGCATCAAATTTTCACTTTTATAGGCAACTTCAAATATGCCAAGCATATTACAAAGCTCAGTAAAATGAACTGGTACTCCGAGTGAAGTTATCGTAGTGCCCCATCTTCCAGGGCCTATTAATATTGCATTCCTATCTTTTAACACAGAATTTAGCTCTCCAACTTTTCTAGCTATTTTGAATCTTTCTTGTTCATTTAAATTTAAGTATTCTTTTGCTTTTATATGAACTATATAATCAACTTTATAATGTACATTTCCTCCCATAAAATTACCGTGTGTCTTAAAAAGACATTTTATTTCTTCACTTTCTTTTGGGATATCTACAAGTTTTCCAAGACCTCTAGTTTGAAGTGGTCTACATTGAAGTATATTTATTTTGTAGATTTTATCATTTTTAAAATTTGCAGTGAATTCTATATCAACAGGATAATCATAAGTATCACGTAATAACTCTAATATTTCTTTCATTTTTTCTGCAAAATTTGTTTCATTGAATAAATTCTTAAAATTAATTATATATGCATCACCTTTTAAATTTAGTTCTCGTTTTCTTTTTGAAGTTTCATAATCCATTTGTGCAAATAAGTCCTTGCTTATTCTAAGATCCTCTGACATTCCATCATCAATAGTAAGTTTACAAAATGAATTTTTTTCTATATTGATACAATCCATATAGTGCTGAGAAAACTTTTTTTCATCTCCATAAGAAATTAACGGAACTCGTTTAGGATCATCTAAACATACTATTCTTGGATAATCACCTTCAATTCTATCTACTGCTCGTGTTCCGAGGCCTACAACAAGTCTTAGCATTCCTGCATTCATGTCAATATTCTTATCCCATACATAAAGATTAGATGAATTTCCTACTCCAGCAAGGTGAGGAAAGAAGTAATTCCCATACTTGTCGCCTGATACCCTTTGAATTAAAAGTGCCATTTGTTCATCCTTATCTACAAGTCCTCTATTCTTACGGTAATTAAGTGCATCTTCATTCATTGTGCTTGCATATACAATCTTAACTGCTTCTTCAAATGCGTTATAACGTTCCTCTGAAGTTCCTTGGTTTGTACAAAATACACTATCATATTTACCTGCAAATGCATTACCAAAGTTATCTTCAAGAAGTGAACTTGAACGAACTATTATAGGAGATTGTCCAAAGTATTCCAATACGTTCATAAATTGTGTTTTCATTTCATTTGAAAAAGTTCCATTTAAAAGCTTTTCCTTAAGCTTAGGTGCATATTTATAATATCCTTCTTCTGTCTTTTGTTTTGTTCTAAGAGACCAACATCCATTTTGAACGATATATGTATAAAATACATCTGTTCCTAGATAAAAAGAATCATGTATTTCCATTATAGATTTAAATCTTTTATTTTTGTCACTTTCTAATATTTTTCTTGCAAGAAGCATTCCAACAGATTTTCCACCTATCATTCCAGTTCCTATTTCACGACCTTTTATATTTAGAAGATCTCTTAACGTAAAATATTTTTTACATAAGTCATACATTTTAGATTCTCTTCCAATCAAAAGTTTTATAAGAAGCTCTTTAGCTTTTTCTTGTGCCTCATTAGATCCACTTAATTTTGTATAAGCATCATTAAATGTTACATCCCAATAATCAAGTTTATTTGAATTTAAATTGAATCTTGAAAAAATCAACGAAGCATCAAAGCTTGCTGAAATACACAAGGCTTCTTTTCTTGTAATTAGATGAGGCAAAAACATGTTAGATGAATATCTTTCATAAACCTTTAATGGATGAACATAGTAAGTCCCATCAATATTATATAAGTCAAGAAGAACTTGAGTTGTTTCTCTTATTCTTGAAATTGTATCATTTGTATGGGAATCGCGTATAAGTGCAAAATACGCTATTGTTTCTAACTCATATAAAAATGGACATGTTACTTTAAAGAAATTTCCTATCATTAAGTCAGAATACCAATACTTAAGAAGATCTGTTAAACAGTCAAATACATAAAATGCTCTTTTTCCTTCACCTTCAATTATTGAATGTATTGTGCTTGCAAAATATTCAAAACCTTTTTCTGCTTCAACATTGATTAATATAACATTAGAATTTTCTAAAATTATGGGCTCATGAGTCCCAAAACGTATATAAATTATCCTTCTGTTATCTTTTACTGCCTGTTCTATATAAGGATTTACAATTTTTCTGTAATCGTCTAAAGAATCAACCTGCCATACTACATTATCTCCTAATCTTAACTTATCTATAACTTGATCTAATCCATTAATTCCTGTGTTTACTGCATTCATATAATCTCATCCCCTATCAATAGAAATCGATAACATAACGTGTATGTATTTAAGTATCAATCACTTATCAAGATTATTATCTAAAATTTCAAAGTATAGCCCTTTAATAAATTATATCATGCTTCACTAAGATTTATATATTATTTCCATAATACACATATGAAATATTAATTTATAAAATATAAAAAAACGCAAAATTATTAAAAGTTTAATAATTTTGCGTTTTATCTTTTTAACTAAATTTTAAAAATAAACTAAATCATTTTCTATTTTCTCTATTTCTTTATAACTTTTTACCATTAAGAATGGAATTTCTCTTTGTTCTTCTTTTACATATTGCTTATGAATTACACCTTCAAGTTCAATCCATTTTTGCCCTTCAAAATCTACTGGCTTTCCAGATTGACATAGTAATCCTAAGAAAGATATATCATCTGCACAGCATGTCATAGCTCTTCTTCCAAAAGCAAAAACATTTTTTGGATATTGATCATGAGTATAAGCAAGGCCTTTCACCTTTATATGTTTTCCATCATACTTTTCTGGTGTTTCAATTGCATCTAAATACCATACTCCATAATCATAATCTTCAAATTCTATTATAGGTGCATTTATGTCAAATGGAAGTTCTAAAGGTGTATCATCAATTTCACCATTTTCAAGTTCAAAAACTATGTTTGCTTTTCCACTAACAGCTTTTATACTATTCCTAACAGCTAATTTATTTGTATTTTCTTTGCAACGATTAACTACAATTAAATCTGAATCTTTAAATTGCTCTATCATTAAAGATTTCATGTTACTCATATAGGCATCGAATGTTGTAGCATCTATAGTAGTCATTATTTGTACAAGTTCCCATCCTTTTGGAAAATCTAAATTTTCAATAAGGTCAAACTGCCACATACCATTATATTCAATTATGACTTTTGTAGGTTTATACTGAACTTTACATTGGTTCAAAAATTCTGATGTAAGCTCTTCTTTATTTTTAATTTGTATTAAAACTGCATTATTTTTATTTAGAACTTCTTTTTCATATTCTTCTATTCCACTTTCACAGGCAATTACTGCGATTTTTTCACCTTCTGTAAAGTCTGGATCATTAAATATTTCTTTAATAAAAGTTGTTTTACCACTTTCTAAAAAACCTGTAACTAAGAAAACTGGCACATCTATCATCACATTCTACCTCTCTTACTTATCTTAAGCTATATTAAATAATTCTTCTATTTTTTTCTTATCAATATTTGTTCCTATTACACATAATTTACCTGTATAATCTGGTTTTCCTTCACGCACTTCATATTCACCTGGAACTAAATCAAAGTTAATCCATGTTCCATCAGTTGAAGGTATTATTCCTTTTGCACGTAATATGATTCCATATTCTTTTGTTCCAGATAAAGTTTTTAAAATAGTATCTAATTCTTCTTTAGAATACTTTTTAGGAGTTTCTGCCCCCCAGCTTGTAAATACATCATCTGCATGGTGGTGCCCATGATCATGTCCGCATCCACATCCTTCTCCATGTTCGTGATCATGATGGTGATGACTGCATCCACATTCTTCATCATGCTCATGGTCATTATGATGATGTCCGCATCCACATTCTTCATCATGTTCATGGTCATGATGATGGTGTCCACATCCACATTCTTTATCGTGCTCATGGTCATGATGGTGGTGTCCACATCCACATTCTTCATCATGTTCATGGTCATGATGGTGGTGTCCACACCCACATTCCTTATCGTGTTCATGATCATGATGATGGTGATGATGTTCTTTTTCAGCTTCTAAAAGTTCTTTTTCTAATGAATTTCCTTCTTCCATAGCTTCTAAAATTTGTTTTCCATCTATTTCATCCCAGTTAGTAGTAATTATTGCTGCATCTTTATTATGTTCTCTTAATGCTTTAACAACACTTTGAAGTTTTTCTTCAGATAATTTTTGTGAACGACTTAAAATAATAGTGTTAGCACTTTCAACTTGGTTATTAAAAAATTCACCAAAGTTTTCCATGTACATTTTACACTTCATAGCATCAACTACTGCACTTGCGCTATTTAAATTAATTTTAACTTCACCTTGAACATCTTTAACTGCCTTAATTACATCAGATAATTTACCAACTCCTGATGGTTCTATTATTATACGTTCTGGTGCATATTTTTCAAGTGCTTCCTTAAGTGCTGTTCCAAAATCTCCAACTAAAGAACAACATATGCATCCCGAATTCATTTCTGTTATTTCAACACCTGAATTATTTAAAAATCCTCCATCTATTCCTATTTCACCAAATTCATTTTCAATAAGCATTAACTTTTCACCTTGTAATGCTTCTTGTATTAATTTTTTTATTAAAGTTGTTTTTCCTGCTCCAAGAAATCCTGAAATAATATCTATCTTTGTCATCTAAAAACCCTTCCTTTTATATATAAATTTATATTAAATCCAATATCACTATTTGATTATTTATTTGAGAGTCATTCGCATTTATCTTTTCTCATCTAATACTACTCCCTACTATTAATATTGTCAATAAATAAGTTTTAAATCATTTGGTGCATATAGACAAGTTTATTTATTTTTATTATAGCCATTACAGCTTATAAATTTATTGACTTTATTACAATAAAATCCACTAAGTCATTATTACTTAGCGGATCAATAATTTTATATTACTCTTAAGTTTTAAAACTGTCAATATCATATGTTTTTTCTAAATTTATTATAATTACATTCCTATTTCACTTCTATTTGGCATTATAAATGCACAAATAATGTAAACCAAAAGTCCAGTTCCAAAAAAGAAAAATGAAATAACCCATAATAATCTAATCACTGTTGGATCAACATTTAAATATTCTCCTATTCCCCCACATACTCCACATATTTTCTTATTTCTTTCAGCCTTATATAACTTCTTGTTTTCCATCTGTATCCCCTTCCAAATTCAATTAAAATAAATATAAATTATTTATCTCTTCAATCTATATTTATTTTATCATAAAATATGTAAAAACATATTAAATTACACCAATAATAAGCTAAAAATAAGAAAATACTAAATTCTTAATATTTGTTTAAATAATATTAAACTTCACTATTTTCTATAGGCACTTCATTATTTATGGAGCTTGATTTACTAGGTAATTGTGCCATTATTATTGCTGAAAATACTAAAATACATCCTATAAGTTCTTTTCCTGAAAAAACTTCTTTTAAAATAAGCCATCCTGAAAGTGCAGCAAAAACTGATTCTAAGCTTAAAATTAATGAAGCTAAAACTGGATCAGTATATTTTTGTCCAACTATTTGAAGAGTATATGCAACTCCACATGACATTATTCCTGAATACAATATTGGCGTATACGCAGCAAGAATATTCTTAAGTTCTGGATTTTCAAAGATTACTGCTGGTATAAATGCTATAATTCCACAAACAAAAAACTGTATGCATGACATTTTAACACCATCTACAATAGGTGAAAAATGATCAATAACAAGTATATGTATTGAGAATACAAAAGCAGATAAAAACATAAGAAAATCTCCTTTGTTTATGCCTAAGTTTTCTTTAACACACAATAAATATAATCCAACCATGGAAATTACAACGCTTAACCAAACATTAGACTGCACTTTTTTCTTTAAAAATAATCCAAGTATTGGAACTATAACTATATAAAGTGCTGTTATAAAACCTGCTTTACCAACTGATGTATAAATTATTCCTACCTGTTGAAGTGAACTTGCTGCACATAGAACTATACCACACAATACACCTCCAACTATTAAATCCTTTTTGTTTTCCTTCTTTTCTATTTTCTTGTCTTTTGAGCCAATCTTATTCAATAAAAAAATACAAGGAATAAGAACAATTCCTCCTATTATGCTTCTTGCAGCCAAGAATGTAAATGGACCAACAAAGTCCATTCCAACACTTTGCGCTACAAAGGCTGTCCCCCATATAAGTGCTGTTAAAATTAACATTGAATTTCCTTTTAATTTGCTTTCTTTCATTTGTATGCCCCTGCTTTCTGTTTAAATTGCTTAGCTTATATTTTTCAGCTAACGCTTATTTGCTTTTAAAATAAAAAGTGTAAAAACTATATTACAGTTTTACACCTTTTTTAAAATTCATATCAATACTACTTATTATACCATATTATTTATAAAATTAAAAATTCTTTATGGTAATTTTGTTTACATTTATATCTATACTCTCATTTTTTTATGAAATCATTCAATATATATTAATTCCTCATATATAACTAACAATAATGTTAAATAACATAAAGATGAACTTTCTATTTAAAAGCATCTTTAGACTTTAGATACTTATTAAGTCCATTTTTCCTTAATATACATGATGGACATTCACCGCATCCATCGCCTATTATTCCATTATAGCATGTAAGTGTTTTTTTTCTTATAAAATCAAGCTTTCCAAATTCATCCGCCATTTTCCATGTTTCTGCCTTATCAATCCACATTAGTGGTGTATGTATTACAAAGTCATAATTCATTGCTAAATTTAAAGTGACATTTAAAGATTTTATAAATACATCTCTGCAATCAGGATATCCACTAAAATCTGTTTCACATACTCCAGTAATTATATGTTTAGCACCTTTAACCTTAGCCAAAACTCCTGCAAAACTTAAAAACAATAAGTTTCTGCCTTCTACAAATGTTGAAGGTAATTCACCATCTTCTCCTTTAGTTATTTCTATATCATTTCTTGTAAGTGCATTAGGTGCTAATTGATTTAAAAGTTCCATATCCAATACATGATGCTCCACATTTAATTCTTTTGCTATATTTTTAGCACATTCTATTTCCAGCTTATGTCTTTGATTGTAGTTGAAAGTTACTGCTATAACCTCATCAAAATTCTTTAAAGCCCAAAATAAGCATGTTGTTGAGTCTTGTCCTCCGCTAAATACTACTACTGCTTTTTTATTCATTTTCATCCTCCATAAATTAATAGAATAGTATAAACAGTTCCCATACACATTCAAAATCTCCAAAACAAAAAGGTTATTTTAAAAGACTGTTTATAAATCCTTTAAAATAACCATCTATAGTCTAAATATATTTGCTGCCATAATCAAACATGGCAGCAAATCTCATAAAATTAATAGCCTAGTTTTGTTTAAGGACAGGATGGTCTTAATGAACTGTCCATTATTATATTTTTAAATTAATAATATCATTAATTAGTAAAGAAGTCTAATATATTCCATCCATCACTGGTTTGGCTCTTATATAATTCAGTATATCCGCAATGACTGCAGGTAACTGTGATAAATTTTTTGTTTTGTATATCAAATATTTTAGCAAAATTACCTCCAGTTGCTTGGAACTGATCAGTTTCATATCTGTCACATCCACATTTTGGGCAAATATATTTTCTATTTTCCATATTTAATTCCTTTCTAAAATAGTTTCTTTATAACTAGCAATGAATTGATATAATATGTATTTTTTTATTTTCTAAAACTTTGTACCATACTTCAAAATTAAATCCTTTATCTGAAACAGCTTCAAAATAATCATATTTTTCTCGTCCTTCTTTAACAAGCCCTATACTTAGTGCTTCTGGGTCATGAGTAAAATGTAATTCATATAAGCATTTCTCTATTTCTATCAGCTCATCTATGCTAAAATCAACTATATTTTCTATATCAGTATCTTCTATAATAAATCTATCAAATGTATCTTTCCATCTTGAGAATATTTCACACCTTTTTTCACTTTCTATCTGATTAGCTTCTTCTTTCTTTGATAAAAATATCTCTTGCAATTTTTCTTTTTCTTTAGCAAGTTTTTCTTTTTCAATTGAAAGTTTTTTTAGCAACTCCTCTTTCTCATTAATTTCTTCTAATGTATTATTTCTCAATTCATTTTTATATGTAATTTCATGAATTATATTATTAATTTCATTTGTAATATCAAAAACTTCTAATTTTACTTTTTCATATTCTTCCATTAATAAATTCAATTCTTCTAAATTTAAATTTTTTCGTTGTTCTTTAAATATCTGAAGTTTTTCACATTTTAATTTTTTTTCTTCTTCTAAAGATTTTTTTAAATTTTCTAAATCAATAATATCTTTCTCAGAATTTTTTATTATTTTTATTTTACTATTTAAATTCTTATTTTCTTTATTTAAATCATTCTCATTTTTTTCTATATCATTTATGCATTTTTTAACTTCATTTTCTGTCTTTAATAAATTATCTTTTAAACTTCTAAAAGCTTCATCATTTTTTATTATTGCTTCTTTTTCTTCACCATTTACAAAGCTCGGCATATCTTCATTTTTAGGAGTAAATAATTTTCCATAACTTTTAACTGCTATCCATACAATTTTGGCAAGCATATCTTTATCCAAATTTTTCATTGAATTTAAAATTGAAATTTTATCTTCTTCTATTACTTTCTTAAATTCATTTTCTTCTTCAAATTCTAAGTATTGATTATTTTCTTCACCTACAATAACATACTCTACTTCCTGAATGTTTTCTCCTTTTAAGTGTTTTTCCTCATTTTCATCATTCTTTTTAGAATAATTCAAATAAGTCAGATCAGCTTTTTTTGCTGGTGTTAAATTATCCTTAATTTTATATAATTTTGCTGCTTCTTCTATAACTTTTACTGAAATTTCATCTTCACTTGGTTCATCAGATTTATTTTTGGATTTTTCTATAAGTATCTCTTTTAATCTTTCATTAAGCTCTTCTCTTGTATACTCTTTTAATTCATTTGTCTTTTCTTCAAGTAGTATCCAAATTTCTTTTACTTCTGGTTCTTTTATATTAGGATCTTTTCCAATCTTGTTTCCTAAAAAATTAATTATATTTACAGCTTTTTTTATAGCTTTTTGAGCAATAGGCTTTGAAAGGTTATACATATTAATTGTTTCAAGTAATGCTATTTGCTCTATAAGCTCATTATCACTTAACTTATTGATTCCATCAAAAATATTCGGCATACTTTATCTCCCTTTATAATGTATTTACAAATTAATTATGTACATTTAATTTAATTCATCATATACTTGATTTAGAATTCTATTTCCTTCATAAACTAATATCATTTCATATTTTTCTTCATCTTCAAAAATTTTCTGTAAAATTATATTATTAATTAAAAATTTAGTTTCAAAATCCTTCTTATTTATTATGGCTAGATTAATCCATTTATTTATATGTTTAGCACGTAAAATCCATATTGCTTCTTTATCTTTGCTATCCGGCAGATATGCATTAACATGTTTATTTATAAATTCTGATAATATCATTTGATTATTTACTTTAAAATTTTTAACATGGCTTTCAAAATCATCTACAATATTTATGCTGCTTCTATCAAGCTTTATTAATAAGTCATAACTTTCTAAACAATCAATCCTTTTATTCAAAGCATTAGATTCTTCAGTTATGTTTTCAATATTCTTAGATTCTTGTTTTTGTTCTTCTTTTTTCAGTCCATTTTTTAATTTATTCAACCATTTAAAATATAATCTCATAATAATACCCTTCTTTTCAAATTATAATATATCATATAATTATATAATTTAAAATTCTATATATGTGGAAGTAATCCCCATACTCTTCATTTCCTCAATTACTTCTAAATAAGCTGACTTATCATAAGTATACTTAGCTGCTTCTTCATAGCAGTAAAGCGCTCTACCTTCATCTTCAAAATGATAGTAACATGCAGCGAGCTTGTTTAATAATTCATGATTATTTCTATGTAATTTTAATGACTTTTTAAAATTCTTTACAGCTAACTTATAATTAAGTTTCAATTTATCACTTCCATCAAATTCCAAAAGATTTTCTCTATTTAAATATATGTTTCCTATACATTCATATACAGAGGATAATAATAATTCATCATTTCTCTTTTCCTCTTCTGAAAGACTTTTTTCACCTTTATTAAGATAGTCTAAAGCATTGTTACTATCAAATAATTCTGCATAACAAAATCCTATATATATAAGACTTAGACCATCATTCATAATTTTATTATAATTCTTAAAGCTTTCAATTGCTTCTACATATTTCATTTCGTGTCTGCAAATCATGCCTTTTATAAATAATGCCTCATGGTTTTTATGATCAAAATTAATTGCTTTATTTATAAAGTACTTTGCTTTATCTACATTCTCTTTTTTAAGTTCATCTTTAGCAATACTATTTAAAAGTAATGATAATTCTGCATTACTTGAAATATTTCCACCTTGGACTCTTATTTTGTTTTCTTCTAAAAAATTATCTATTTCTTTTTGGTCCATATATTTTCACCTGCTTTTTATAAAATCATTTACAAACTTATTTTACCATAAAATCTATTATATTAGATTATCAGACTATAAAAATTTATAAATTTTACTTGATAAAGAAAATTTTATTTTATATAATCATATAGTCATGCAATATAATTAAGTACAATAAAATTTAATAAGACAGTTCGTGACCATCCTGTCTATAAATAAAACTAGGGATAATGTAGAAAGAGTAATATTTCTATGTGTTTTTTAAGATGGGCATTTTCCCATCTTTTTATTTTTTGGGAGGTGATTTATATGGAATTAGGTAAGAATATTTCTAAAACACAAAAGCTTACTGTTTCTGCAATAGTTATTGCTATATATGTGGTAACAATGTTTTTTACACAAAGCTTTGCTTTTGGAGCTGTACAAGTTCGTATAGCCACAACACTTTATTCTTTGGCTTATCTATGTCCATTCCTAGTTTTACCCCTTGGTCTATCAAACATAATATCAAATATGGTCCTTGGAGGACTTGGCATATTTGACATATTAGGTGGTTTCATTGTAGGAGTAATAACCTCTTACTTAATTTATCTAGTGAAAAAATATAAATTGAGTACAAGCTATATTGCGCTTATAATAACATTTGTTCCAGGGCTTATTGTACCAATATGGCTATCTTTAATACTACATGTACCATATTACACTTTAGCCATAAGCTTATGTCTTGGGCAAGTTATTCCTGGAATTTGTGGCGTGTTTCTTGTAAACTCACTAAAAAATAAATTTCTATAAACTCTTAAACTTTAAGGATTCTGCATGATAAATTTTAAAATTGAAAAATAAATACTACATGAATGGAGAATAAATTATGCGTGAAGATTTAGATTTAAATTTACTTGGAAATCAAAATGTTAAATATCCTTTTTCATATGCACCAGGGGTTTTAGAGACTTTTGATAATAAACATCCTGACAATGACTACTTTGTAAAATTCAATTGCCCTGAATTTACAAGCCTTTGTCCAATAACTTCTCAGCCTGACTTTGCCACAATATATATATCATATATACCAGATAAAAAAATGGTTGAAAGTAAATCATTAAAGCTATATTTATTTAGTTTTAGAAATCATGGAGATTTTCATGAAGATTGCATGAATATAATAATGAAGGATTTAATAAAGCTTATGGATCCAAAGTATATAGAAGTATGGGGTAAATTCACTCCAAGAGGGGGAATATCTATAGATCCATATTGTAACTATGGAAAGCCTAATACAAAATATGAACAAATTGCATTTAATAGACTTGCTAATCATGATTTGTATCCTGAAAAGGTTGATAATAGGTAGTATTTAGAGTTTAGGCTGAAATAAGCGAAATAAAGCTCTTATGTGTGGCTCGCTTGCTACAAAAATGAAGCCAACATAAGAGCTTTATTTCTTTATTTCATCTAAACTCATAATATAAAGACTATTACTATAAATACATTTTCAAATTAAGAAATATTTAAAAAGTTAGTAGCAAACTGTTTTGGATACAACCTCTTTCATTAGAATTCTTAGCTGAAATATTTACGCAATCGAGCATAACATATATTGAATTTCGAATATTACCACTAAACTCTGATATCAAATATTTTACTCATTTATTCTCATGTTATTAAAATAATATGCTTCTTTTATCTTTAGGTAAAACTTAGCTTTAGTGATTTGTGTATATGGAGTAAGCCATAGAAATCCTATTCCAAGAGTGAATATGCAAAGAATTCCCCATCCAATAAAACTTAAATTAAGAATTATATAATTCCATATGTGGCCTTTCATCATTTTAAAACTATTTTTAATACAATTAATTATTGATTCTGAATGATTTTCTTTAAGAATGTAGTAAGTTTGTGACATAAATGCATCCAAAATAATACATGCAATTGTAGTTATAATTGATAATATTATAAGAATTCCAATGAAACCAAAAGCTCCTGATAAAATATCTGGGGCAATACTACCATAACCACCATTAAAATAAGAAATTGAACCATAAGCAAAATATAATGCTGATATTATAATTAAAGCATATACGGGTAACAGTAATATATTAAAACCTATTCCTGTAATAATCCATACTAATAGTAATTTTAGAATATTTTTAAATCCTGAAAATATATCTACAACATCAGCATTTTTATCCTCTGCAATATTTAATGAAAAATGACACCTTCCATATTCAATTACCACCTCAAGCAAAGCTCTGATAATTGAAAAAATAATTGCAGTAATGCACGTTATTAATATTACCGTGTTTGAATTTATTGTTCCTACAGTATTATTCATAAATGAAGATATAATATTAGGTATACATGTAATAATTCCTCCTATTAAAAATGTTCCTACAGCTAGTCCCCATCTTCCTCTTAACGAGTTCCTTGCCTCTCTTCTTAAGTCCGAACAATTTATCCAATTCATATTTCTTTCTCCTTTTTTATATTATACAAGTTATATTTTACCATATATTATAATAAAACAAAAATATAAGCTATGTAATAGTAAAAGGCTTAATCAACAGTATTCTGTTTTGATTAAGCCTATATTTTAGATAAAAGGATTATAAAATCTATTTCCATTTTTAATTGTAATTATAATTGATACCATAAATATAAGTAACATAACAATCATTGCAAAATAATCTCTACTTCTAAACTTTTTTTCACTATACCATGTACGTTTCTTCATATTTCCAAACGATCTAAGCTCCATGGCACTACTTATTACCTCTATCCTATCGAGACTAGAAAAAATTAATGGCATAAGTATAGAAGTTGAATTCTTAATACGCTGTGTAAGCTTTGCCTTTTTAGACATATCTATTCCTCTTGCCTGTTGTGAAAATGATATATCTCTATACTCATTTTGAATATCTGGAATATATCTAAGAGCTATTGAAACAGAATATGCTATTTTATAATTAACTCCTATTTTATTTAATGATGCTGCAAATTCACTTGGATTCGTAGCAACCATAAAAACTAAAGCTATAGGTATTATAGAAAAATATTTTAATGTTATATTTAAGTGATAAAAAAGCTGCTGGCTTGTCACTGTGTATGGTCCTACTATATGAAAAAGGTCAGTTCTGCTTTTATAAATAGCTACGCCTTCATATGGTGAAAATATAAAAATAGCTATATTATTTATAATTAAAAACACCACTATGAAATAAAAAACAAATGAAATTTGTTTAAATTTTACTTTAGAAATTTTAAATATCATAATGCTGAATATAACTAAAAATGCCAAAACAAATGTATTATAAGTCAGCATTGATGTAAGTGACCAAAGTATCAAGCAAATAAGCTTTGTTGCACCTGTAAGATTGTGTATAGGAGATTCTAATTCTCTATATTCTAAGAATGTTTCATTCATATCTTTCTATACCTCCTATCGTAATCTATAAATTTTTTCACAAATTGTTTAGGCTCTTTTAAATCTGCTTTTACTGCAAGTTCATATAAAGATGTTTCTTTTAAATTCGCTTTCTTTATTATTTCATTATTTGTTAAAACCTTATATGAACTATCATCCATAAGTTTTTCACCTTCACATAAAACAATTGCTCTATTTGTATACTCAAGCATTAAATGCATATCATGAGTTATCATTATTATAGTTATACCTTGTTTGTTTAAATCACATAAAAATTCCATTATTTCTGTGTAATGTTTAAAATCTTGCCCGGCTGTTGGTTCATCTAATATTAATACTTCCGGATTAAGAACAAGCATAGATGCTATTGTAACTCTTTTCTTCTGCCCATAACTTAAAGCTGATATAGGCCAGTTACGGAATTCATAAAGACCACATATTTTCAATGTATCATAAACTTTTTCTTTTATTTTTTCTTCATTAATACCTCTAACCTTTAGCCCTAATGCTACTTCATCAAAAATCATTGTTTTAGAAATCATTTGATTTGGATTTTGCATGACCATTCCTATTTTCTCTGAACGTTCTTTAATACTGTCTTTTAAAATACTTCTTCCGCTATAAAGAATATCTCCTTTATTAGGATTATAAAAACCACAAATTAGTTTAGATATGGTAGATTTACCTGCTCCATTTCTACCTACTATACTTATCATTTCACCTTTATGTATTTTAAAAGATATATTTTTTAATATCTGCTTTCCATCATTATATTTAAAGTCTATATCTTTAAGTTCAAGTATAGTTTCTTCACCATGAAGGCTTTCGTCTTCTTTGATATTTTCAGCCCATGTATTTAGCTTATTTACACATTCTTCTACATTTATAGTATTTATATTTTCTACGTGCATATCACTCTTAATATGGCATCCTGCATACTTCAAGGCACTTAAATATAAAGGCTCCCTTATTCCTATTTCTTTAAGTGTTTCCTTACATAATAATTCAGATGGTTTTTCATCTGCAATTATCATACCATCATTCACAACTACTATTCTATCAACATCACAGTGAAGAACGTCTTCTAAACGATGTTCGATTATAATAATTGTTTTATTGGTTGCTTTTTTTATTTCATCTATTAGCTCAATTGTCTTTTTCCCAGTGCTTGGGTCCAAACTTGCTAATGGTTCATCAAAAAGAAGTATATCAGGTGCTCCAACCATAACCCCTGCAAGGGATACCCTTTGCTTTTGACCACCTGATAATTTCTGTGGTGATGAATTTAAATGATTGTCTATTGAAACAAGCTTTGCAGCTTTTTTTACTGCTTCTTTCATTTCATTTTGATTAATACAATCATTTTCCAGTTTGAATGCTATATCTTCTCCAACCGTAAGTCCTATAAATTGTCCATCAGGATCCTGAAGAACTGTTCCTACCATATTAGATAGTTCAAATATACTTAAATCTTTACTTTCTTTATTATTTATTTTTAAGCTTCCATCAATTTTACCTTCATATTTAAATGGCACTAATCCATTTATACAATTTGATATTGTACTTTTTCCACAACCAGAAGGACCAACAATAAGTACTTTTTCTCCTTCGTATATTCTTAAATTTATGTTTTTTAAAGTTGGCTTTGCCTGAGCTCTGTATTGGAAACTAAAATCATTAAACTCTATTACAGTTTTTCTCATACAAATCTCCCTTTTCATTATTCTTTCTTCTTTAATTTAGACATTCTTTTTACATACTCTACTATGATAAACTATTTTTTTTAATATGTATATGGTAAATTTATTATACTATTAAATTAATTTATTTTTTGTAAAATATAAAGAGACGGAATGTTTTTCCATCTCTTTATATTTTATAAAAACTATTCTCTGTCTAAGCTACCTTGCTTTACTCTAGTCTTAGAATATAAAACTAATAAGATAGTGCCTATAATCCCTACTGTAATCATATTACTTATTCCTGCAACTATACCTTGAAGATATACTTTATTAGCAGGTTCTGCGTATATTACTATGTCTAAAGTTGGTGCAACCAAAAACCAAGCAACTGCATTTGCTATAACTTGACATATATTAAATCCGATAATTTTTTTCTTAGATAATTCACCTTCATTTATATTAATTTTATTCCATGCAAGACCAATAATAAGTCCAACAATAGCTGATGCAATTATCCAGCTAAACCAAGGTAAACCATATGAAGTTAAATCCTTTAATGTATGACCAATAAATCCAATTGAAATTCCAGCTATAGGCCCATAGATAATTGCCATTAATGCAAGGAATGCATATGCTGTTTGAATTTCAGTGTTTGCAATACCTGTTGGAATAGATGCAAATCTTCCAAGAATCATAAATACAGCTGATCCAATTCCAATTGCAACTATTGTTTTGATGCTTAATAGTTTATTTGTCACTTTCTTTTCCTCCTCAATCTTTTTAATGAATATTAGTATCAATATAATTCCTAACAACTGTATTATAATATATTATAGAAAAAAATAAAGCTAAAAAACAAAAAAATCCATATTAAATTGTTTATTTTATTAAAAATTCCAATTTTATCATAATTAATTAAAAATGATTGTTTAATATTCAACATGGCTATTTGTATATAAAATAAATAAATTACGTAGTATTAGATGTTAGTGGGTAAAAACCGAAATGAATCCCTCATGTTCGGCTCACTTGCTACAAAAATTCAAGTCTCCGACGAACATAAGAACTTCATTTCTTTGTTTCATCTAAACTCATAGTATAAAGATTGTTACTCTAAATAAATACATTTTTAAATTAAGGAATGGTTATTTATACATGTTAAAGATTTAAAAAGTTAATATTTTATCATTTTTTAAAGGTATAAATATAAGAATATAAATTCTTACGAATTTGCTTATTCTATGCTGGTTAGCTTGATTTTTATAGCTAACTTCATAAATCACCTCCATTGATTAGAAGATATACTTTATGGCATAGAATATAAAAAACATTAATCATAATTAAAATAAATTGGGTATATATGATTTTAGAGAAAAACAAAGAAATTCAATATATGAATATGCGTAGTATTGTATTGGAAATTTAAGCTTTTAAATTCTTTGGCAGAGGCTGTTCCAAAATTGTTTGTCCAAAAACTTGCTTTTTGGAGCAAAAATTTTGGGGTGCAGCCTCTGCCATTAGAATTTTTAGATGAAATTTCCATACAATCGAGCATATCATATATTAAATTTCGGTTGCTATCCACTAAACTCTTATTCTACACAACATATTTATGTTGTACTATATTTTAATAAATATATTTTTACAATTTGAATTTACTTATGCTTTTTACTAATTCTTCTGATAAAAGTACAAATTGTTCTGCCTCACCTGAAGTTTTATCTATAGCTTGACTTAATTCAGTCATTGAAGCTGATGTTTCCTCAGTACTTGCAGCATTCTCTTCTGCTATTGCTGCTAAACTTTCAATGCTGTTTAATAAGCTATTTTTTAAATTATTTAAGTTTGCTATTTCTTCAGAAATTTTTACTGTTACATTTCTTACTCCTATGATTTCATCATTAACAAATTTAAATATCTTTTTTGTAGAATCTAATTTATTGTTTTGTTCATTAATTATGGTTTCAACATCATTCATTGTACTTACACTTGTATTTGAATTCTTAATGAGTTTTTCAACTATGTCAGCTATTACTTTTGCTGAATTTTGTGATTGATCAGCAAGCTTTCTTATTTCTTCTGCAACAACGGCAAATCCTTTTCCAGCTTCTCCTGCTCTTGCTGCTTCTATACTTGCATTAAGCGAAAGTAAATTAGTTTGATCTGCAATATCAGCTATAAGTTCTGTTGCAGTTCTAATTTCTAATGCTGAACTGTTTGTTAAATCTGTTTGAGATTTAACTATGCCTACACTTTCTTTTGTTTTGTTACTAATTTCTGAAAGTTCATTTAATGTATAATTAGCATTATCATTATATTCGCGCATCTTTTTAGAACTACTATCTAAAAGTTCAACATGATTTTTAGTCACATCTATAGCATTTCCAATATCAAAAATTTGAGAGCTTGCATTTTGAGTTTCATTGGCTTGTGATGTTGCACCATTAGCTATTTCTCCAACTGCTGCATTTATATTTGCCATTGAACCGCTAATATTTTCAGCTGATTCATTAAAATTGCTTGAAAAGGCTTCCAACGTCTTTGATGTTATTATAATATTATTTAAAATATCTCTTAAAGATTGTATTAAGTTATCTGTTCCTCTTATAACATCACCAATTTCATCAGTTCTTTTAAGCATTTTTTCATCAATTTTTATAGAAAGATCACCGTCTTTCACTTTTATTAGGTTATTAGTAGAATATTTCATTACTTTGACCATTTGTCTAATAGATATAGATGCTAATAGACTTAATATTAAAATTATTACTATTTGACATATAAAGGATATAGTATTTAATTTAGACATATCACTATCAACTATAGTTCTATCTTTTCCTACAAAAACCATTCCAATAACTTGTCCCCCATTAGGTTGTTTTATTGGAATATAATTAGCAGCACATTCTATACCATTTATAGATATATTAGATGTATAGAACATTTCTCCATTTTTTATAACTGCATCTATGACTTTTGGGTCAGCTTTTGTACCAATAAATCTTTCACCATTTTCTTTCATTATATTAGTTATTACTCTTGTATCATTATAAAATATTGTAACGTATAATCCTGTTTTTTCCTTAAGTTTATCAATATAATTAAACTCTTCTGATATTTTTATATCTCCTTTACTAAAAATATCGTTCTTATATTCATAATTATCAGTATTTGATGATTCATAATTTTGTAAAATAGTCATTCCAGTATTTCTGAGTTCCTCTTCTAGTAGCTTATCACTAGTTTTGCTTAATCCCTTTATATTTAGTATCGTTAAAAATAACGATATTCCTATAATAGGAATAAATGTAATTAGTAAAATTCTCATGGAAAAATTTAGTTTTAATTTCATTATTATTTATGCCCCTTTCATCTTCAAATATTAAATTTATAAAAAATTTTAATAAATATACTTTATACCCAATATCTACATTTGTATTTTATATTTTTATATGTGCTCTGTCAATAAATTGTATTTTTTCCTTTAATGCAACATATGATTTTCATTCTAATAATAAAAATCACCTTAAACTTCCAGTATTTACCGTAGTGTTTAAAGTGATTTTTATCTATTTATTAAAACTTATTTCTTTATGTTTTTTTCTGATACTGCATCTCCTATAACTAATATTATTGATAAATATACATTAATACCAAAAACTGCCCCGAAACTTCCATATAAATAAAGTTTCTTGAAGAAATCGCCTGCAAATGAATCAAATAACATATGAATTTCTTTAGGGTCCATAGCTGAAATTTGTTTTTCAGTTACTTCTTTTAATTTGATACCTTTTAATATATTAGTTGTATGTTCAATTGCACCAGACATCATAGCTTCTGAAAAATATTCTGTCAGATCCATTTTTGCACTATTATTTATAAAATCCATATTATTTCTTATTGCATTTTCTACTACTATATTTATTAATCTCATATTTTCAACATTAAATTCATTGTTTTTAGACAATCCTATTAGATTTTCTTTTATATCTGTAAATAATACATTTTCATCAATAAAATCTTTAAAAGTTAAATTTGAATTACTTTCATAAAAATTCTTTATTATACTACTTATATTATCTTTTCGAATACTAATATCTAATGCTTTATTTAGAATAGTTTTAATAGTATATCTTATATTCATGTTTTCATATATTTCTTCTACTTTAACATCATAAATATATTTTATAATATTTTCTTTTAACATATTAGTTATATATCTAGAAATTTCGTCTAAATCGTCATTTATATTTCTTGAAATCTCCTCCTGAATCATATGCACTTCATTTATGCAATTCTCATTTATAAAGCTTCTTATATAATCCACTTTTATGTTACATATGTATTCACACAAATAATAACTAATGCTTTCTATCTCTTTACTTAAATCTATGTTTTCACCTACATCAAAAATAGAATTAACTGTATTTGGTATGTTAATATCCTCAACTTTTATATTAAATTCACTTATTTCAGTCACATATAATGAATTATTTAACATATTTTCTAGTACAGATATAATTTCATATAGGTTATCATTCATAAATTCTGGAGTCTTTTTAGAGACCATAATATCTACGCATTCATCTACAATTTTATTCCCTCCAGCCATTAAAAATAAACCTTTTTCTAAAAAGTTTAATTGACTGCTTATGATATTTTTTACCAATGAACTTATTTCATCTTTATTTATATTTAAATATTTCACAAGCTGATCATTTAACTTTTTGCTTATACTATATAAATTTCTATTAAGTATTAATCTTACATAGCCATCAAATACATCTGCAACTGTATTTTCATTACTCAATTCTTTTGTTAAATAATCTTCTACAAATTTTCCTGCAAGAACTTTAAAATCTTCTTTTAAGAATTTTTCTATTTTTACTTCAAAGAACTTATTTATACTTTCAAGTTTTTCTTCATTTAAGAAGTCTTTTATAGATTTATTTATTAAATTTACATAACATTCATCATTACTAAATAACATGTTTTTTATAAAATCTTTTTTTGCTAAAGAAAATGTAAAACTCTTAATATTTGAATATATTTCATTTTCTATAGATTTATTAATTTTTAATAAAATTTCATCATTTAATATATCTTTTATTTTTTCTTCCTTTTGAATTTTTCTCTCAATATAGTTAATTATATTATTTTCTATAGAATCTTTTTGTTTTATAAAATTATTAAACAAATTATCTAAATGAGTTTTTTTAACAATCTTATTTATTTTAGTATTTTTAATACTTTTACATAAATCATTATTTGTTTTCTCATCTTGTAATACATTTAAAATTCTTTTATACAACGAATTACTTAAAGTCTCTTTTTTGGCAGCAATAAGCTTTGATAATACTTCATAATTACTACCTTCAATATTATTAATTAATGACATCTTTAAGTAATTTTTTTTATTTTCAAATAAACTTTTGACTTTTGATGCATTAAGAAGATTATCCTCAATCACATTTCCAATGCCAACTGCCATACTTTCTCTATGTGCTGGAATATATCCTAATGCAAAGTTTTTTAAAAACGGAATCTTTGCAAGAAACTTATTTTTCTTATATGGATGAAAAAGCATTTTTAAAGCTATTACATTTGTCATAATACCTATAATTCCCATTAACAAGCATGAAGTAACTGTTGTTAAACTATTATTATAAAATCCAAATGTATTAATATTAGCAGAGAATAGTCCAAATATAAGTCCAGTAATTCCTCCAAGTATTCCACCAAAAATCGAAAGTGGTTTTAATTCATTTCCCATAAATTTTTGCGCAAGATCACAGATTTCATCTTCATTAAATGTAATAAGGTTATCATAAACTATCTTTTTAACCTTTTGATCTAGTATAATATTTAAATTGTTATTTACATAAGTAAAGATTTCTTCATTTAACTGCTCAATAACTTCTTCTTTGCTTGTTATCTTTTCTATTATATCTATTACTTTACTATCCTCATATTTAGATATTATTTCATCTTCAATACTTAGTACTTTTTCTATGCACATACTTTCTACAAAGATCTTATTTTTAATAAATTCTTCATTCAAATTTATTTCACTTATTGAAGTCTGCACTTTACTCTTAATATATTTTTTTATAGTTTCTTCATTTTCTTTAAATAATTCAAAAATATACTTAGATGAATTTTTTGATATATTATCTATATTGTTATTTATGAAATTTATTGATTTTAAATCAGTATTATATAATTCATCAACTTTATTATTTATATTTTCACATATAAATTGTGAAATTTTCTTTGATAGATTAATTTTATTTTCAAATATAATCTTATATATGTATTCACTGCCATTATCATTTAAAAACTCTTTTAAATCAAATGTTATAACATCCTTAATCTTTTTCTTAAGAAGTTTATTTATAATGACTTTAATTATAGAATCATCATTCATAAATAGCTTTTCATAAACAATTTCTTTATCTAAATTTTTAACTATATCACTTACTTTTATATCTTTAGAGTAATTAATAATATATTCGCTTAGGTCTTTTGGCACATTTTCATTTGTTGAATAATTTTCAATATATTCTACAATTTTATTAACAGCATTAGTCTTTGAAGGATTATCACTTAAGAAAGTATCTCTTGCCTTATTAATTATTAAATTTTTAATAGAGCTATCAAAACCAACCATGGCTTCATTAATAGATTCTTCTATTAATTTGTTAATTTCATCCTTATTATGTACAACATATTCACATATATATGGTGTACTTTTTTCTATAATCACTTTTAAAATAGATTCTATAATTGAATTAGTTTCTTCTGGCAATATTTCATATATATACTTATCACTTTCTAAAAATTCCTCATATATTTTGCCTATAATATCTTTTAGAATTATTCTTAAATCATTAGAATTTATAAAATTTTCTATTTTTTCTGCATTGATAAAAAATCCTATTTCTTTTTCTTTTAACGATTCCTGTAATTTATCAATAATATCATCAATCTTTAAAATTTCACATAATTTATTTATAAATGATTTTAAACTTTCTTCATCCTCAAAAACATCTTTTATTATTAATTCTGTATATTTTTCAATTTCTTCTTTTATTTTATTTTTACTGTCTTCATTTAATATTTCTGAAATTTTAATATTTGAATTTTCATTATATAAATCAAGTATCAGCTCTTGAGTTATACCTTCTTTTTCAAGAGTATCTAAAATCAAATTATACAGCTTATTACTTATATTAGCTTTTTGAGCATTCGATAAAATAGATTCTATATCAAAGTTATTCAAAAAATTGCTTACAAAATCACTCATAAGTAATTCTAAGTTTTCTTTGGTAAACTCTCTAAAAGCATTCTTACATTCATAGAAATTAGATATATCCTGAAATTTCAATTCATTTATTGACTCTCTTAAATTAACTGTAAGAATACTTGTGCACATACTTTTAAGCTGCATTTTAAATTCATCTGTTGAAATTTTCTCTTTTAAAGTGTTACCATTTATAATATCTCTTTCAATTAATTCACTAAGCTCTTCAATAAACTTTTGTTTATTTTTTCTTATTACTCCACCAAATTTTAAAGGAGTATATTCTTTAAACAGCATATTTACAGCATATTTATTTGTAATATATCCTGAAGCCCCTCCTGAAATTCCTTGGAGAATTAAAAACATTAAATTTCCATTTATACTCATATTCATCACCTTAAATTATTTTATAACATTACTTATTTTTTTACAAATTTTATAGAAATCCTATACATTATCATCTTACCTTTTAAATAAATTTAATTTATGATTTAATATGATTATGCACATAATTCACACTTAACATACTATTTAATTTATGACTATAAAAAAGAAAGGATATAAATAAAAAATGAAATATTTAAGTGATTATCACCTTCATTCATATTTTTCCTTTGATGGAAAGCAAAGTATGGAAGAAGCTGTAATTCAAGCAATAAAAAATAACATAAATGAACTTTGCTTTACAGAGCATGTAAGCTTTGATCCTGAAGATAAAAGCTATAAAACTTTCAAATTTACAGATTATAAAAATGAAATAGAAAGATTATCTTCAATTTACTCAGATTCAATAAAAATAAAAGCTGGAATTGAATCTGGAGAATATCATTTATATAAAGAAGATTTTGATAAATATTATAAAAATAATGACATAGATTTTATAATCGGTTCCGTACATAATGTAAACAATAAAGGACTTCGCACTAATTTAAAAGAATATGGAGAACAAGTTTCTTATGAAGATTATTTTAAAGAAATTCTTATACTTTCAGAAGTTGGTGACTTTGATGTTCTTGGCCATCTAGATATTATTCAACGATACGCTTTTAATTACTACGGTATATATGATTTATCTAAATATAAAGAATATATACATGAGATATTAAAGACTCTTATTTCTCGAGGAAAAGGAATCGAGATTAATACCTCTGGTCTTCATAATAATATACTTTTTCCAAAACTTGAAATATTAAAAATGTACAAAGACTTAAATGGAGAAATAATTACAGTTGGTTCAGACGCTCATGATTCTATAAGAGTTGGTGAAAATATTTCTTATACATATGATATTCTAAAAAGCTTAGATTTTAAATATGTATTTACTTTTAATAAAAGAACCAAACATGGAATACTGATATAGTGAATTAAGTGATATCAACTAAAATAGAACTTTCAGTTCTGGTCACTTTGCATAAGCAGAGAAACCAGATCTTGCATTTGGTTTAAATTGTATGCTTTGTGAAGAACATGAGAGCTCTATTTCTTTGTTTAATCTAAAATTATTTATTAGTATTATTAAAATAAGTAATATCACAAAATTCATTCTTTTAAATAATATGATATCTATATTTCTTATTAAATGCGGATGTTATGGCTAATGCCATAACAATGCAATATATATATAATTAAAAAGCTTTAAGCTTTTTTTCCTTCATTGATTATTGAAAATTGATAATTGGTAATTTTAAGGAAACACACTATTCACATTCGTTCATAGGAGTAAGCGCGAGCAGCCAAATATAAAATTTGGACTCTTGCTTAAATTACAATTTATCTATCGGTAAATTATAATATATTAGGCATATAATATTCATCTACATATTTTCATCAATGTATATTGATTTTCTTTTTGTATAATCTATTTAAAAACTACCTTTTATTTATAATCCTAAATTATATTCTCTGACTTTCCCCATTTACTAATCTTTTTATAAGTAGGCACTTCCACATTATACTTTTCTGCAAGTCTTACAACATTGTGAACCAATCCATCAAATTCAGAAGGACCACCTTTCTCAACATCACGCTGCATAGAAGTTGTTGAATCCTTTGTTAGACCCTTTAATATTTCCATATTAACAGTTGTAATATCTTCTTCAAAAACGATTTCCATAGCATGTCCTAATGATTCTATTTCTTCAACAAGACTAATAAATGTATTTTGTTTTTCACCAGGAACCATAAAATCACTACCAACTCCATGATAATATAATCCAGCTGCTCCCATAGGTGAAACAAAACTGAACTTTTGTAAAGTATCACGCTTAATATTGTCACTAAGGCAAGCTTCTATTTCTGAACTCTTTAAATCTTTCTCAACAATCTTTGCTAAACTTTCCATGGTTCTATTTTGATTGTCTCTGAAACCAAAATACACTTTAAAAATAGAAGTAGGCTGATTAATTACACCTGGCTCTTCAATCATGCTGAAAATATAAACACATCCATCTAAAACAGTACATTTAGGACAATACTTCTGCATTACTTCTCCTGTTCCAAATACGTTTAAAATAGGTATTACTAATGTATCCTCTTTAGCTATTCTATTTACGAATGCACCAGTTTCTTCTAGAGAATAATACTTTACACAAACAAAAATAACATCTGGTACATCATCATATTCACCCATAGTACATGCTTTCGCATTATCAATAGTGAAATTTCCTATTTTTGCCGAATGTACTGTCAATCCATTTTCTCTAATTGCTTGAAGATGCTTTCCCCTTGCAATAAAAGTCACATCATTTCCTGCTTTTGCAAGATAAGCTCCAATGCATCCTCCTGTTCCGCCTGCCCCAATAATTAAGTACTTCATAGTATAATTCCCCCTTTTAAATTATCATATATATTCTTCTTATTTTATAAAAATAAAACACAACTCTTTTTCTATGACTCTATACTAATCTTTTCACTTTTTACATCTCCTTAAAATAATTCTTTATTTATATATTATCATATTATTGATTATAAAAGTGTATTTTATGTCTTGTGTTTTTCTATATCTGCATATATAATATTAATTAATAATTACTATTATATGATAGGAGAGATTGAAATGGAAATAAAAGAAAAAATATTGAGCATTATGAAAGAAGCTGGGAAACCATTAAGTGCTGGAGAAGTTGAAAAGTTATCTGGACTTGATCGTAAGGATATTGACAAAGCATTTAAAGAATTAAAAAAAGAAGAAGCTATAGTTTCTCCTGTACGTTGCAAATGGGAGCCTGCAAATAATTAAATTACATAAAAACAAAAAGATTCTATTTACTTGTATTAAGTATAAATAGAATCTTTTTGTTTTTATTCTATATATTAATTATTTTATATGTTCATGTTCATATATATGTTTTTCACAATATGCGTGATGTCCTTTGCACTTGCTGCAATATCTAAATTGCATATTCTTATCATCTGCATCTGTAAGACCACAAATTGTACATTTATGCTTATATGGCATTTCTACCACTTTAAATGCCTTCTGATATTTATTTTTTCTAATTTTAGATGTAGCATTTATCTTTGTATTTTTATAATTACTTTTTCCAAAGAAAACTATATAATTTAGTAATGGTAATAAGTAAACTAGTGTATATCCATAATTTCCTGTTATAAGTGATTTTACAACATTAAGTATAACAATTGCCCATGATAAGTATCCAAGATATTTCATCTTTATTGGTATTATAAAGAATAATAAAACTGTAAACTCTGGAAATATCTTAGCAAATGCTAAAAATATTGATAATGTTATATTAGTACCATCTACTGGACTTTTTGTTATAAATGATACTATTATTGTGGCAATCATACCAAAGAAGAAATATACATTAAACTTAAATTCTCCCCATTCACGTTCTAAGCTTACACCTGCAAGATAATTAAAGTAAAGAGTTAAAACTACTGATAACAAGCTAGTTGTTAATGGAGGAATAAATATAAAGGTAATGAGTCTCCATATTTGCCCCTGCATGACTTTTCCAGGAATTAATATCATTGAATTAATAAAACTAGTATCACCTAAAATAAAAAAAGTTACTACATATAAAATTGCACTGACAATAATGACCTTAAGCATCAAATCTGGAATATAATACCTTCCAAATTTTCTCTCCAGCTTATCTAACCACTTCATATTCAAACCTCGTTTCTTTTGTATGTATTATTAATTATTGTCACAAGTATACCACAAATATATTCATTATTAATATAGCAAAACTATTTACTATTTAATTTTTTATAAATTTACTTTCTACATTTTGATTAAAATTTATTATATGACGTGGAGACTATATTTATTTTAATAAAATGTCTTATCCATTGCTATTTATTGATCTATTACTCTTCCTGCGTATTTCATATTTGATGTACTTAAAGTACTTATCTTAACAACATCACCAGTATGAGGAGCATGTATATATTTATCATTACCTATGTACATGCCAACATGTGTTGAATCGCTTTCCTTATTGAATACTAAATCTCCTGGCTCTACATCATTTATATCTATAGGCTCTGATGCTTTTTGCTGTTCTTGAGAAATTCTCGGTATACTTATTTTTTCTTTTGCAAATACATACTGCATAAGACCAGAGCAATCAAATCCGCTTGGTGTTGTTCCTCCCCAAAGGTATGGAACACCTAAATATCTTTGTGCTGTATTTATTAAGTTTTTAGCAAGTTCTGAAATTCCATCTGGAAGTTCAATTGGAACAATGGTTCCATTAGTAACATTTAAAAGTTCACTATTTTCTTCAATGTATTTAATAAGTTTTGCTTTTTCTTCTTCTAATTTTGAAAGTTCTTCTTTAACATACTCTTTATCTTCTTCTAGCTTCTTTTTATCATTTACAATTTTCTCTTTAGTATTCTCTAAATTTTCTTTAGCTTCTTTTGTTTCTTCAATTAATTTTGCATCACTTTTGCAGATTCTATAAATAGAATTTAGATTGTTTATTGCATCTAATAGATTTTCTGAATTTAAAATTGCCTCTATATATTTTAATGGTGTGACTTTAAGTCCTCCACTGTTTTCAATTTCTTTTAATCTTTCAGCAAGTAGTTTGTCTCTTTCTTCAACCTCTTTTTCAAGAGATTCTATATTTTCTTCATTAACTTTGATTTCTTCACTTTTAGCATCCAATTCTTCTTGAAGCTTTTGTAATTTGTCCATCTTTTCTTCTATGTTGTTATCACACTCTTGTATGTTTAATATAACTTCTTCAAGTGAATTACTTTCTTCCTCAGATTGAGTAATTCTTTCTGCCTGCTCCATTGGTGCAGCAATTACAGTTATATAATTTAGAGTAGTTCCACTAAATAGTAATCCTATAATCGCTATTTTTCCTATATTCTTATTCATACTTTCTCCTTTTGTTTATGTATACAGAATCATATATTAGTCTATTCTATTATAAGACAAGTTTATGTCAAATTTTTTTCGTAATTATTAAATATTTATTAATCTTCAATCAAAAAATAAATTAAGTCTTTTTAATATTATAAAAAACTTAACTGTATGTAAACTTAACTAAATTTAATAATTTTGAAAAATATAAAGGCTTAAGTGATATTTTTGAATATCACTTAAGCCTTTAGTTATGAATATGGTTTAATATAAGCATTAATTTTTCTTATTTAAAGTAATTAATAAACATTTATTTAATAAAAAGTCTATTTCATTTTTAAGTCTTAAAAGTTCTTCTGAATTTATATTTTCAAGTTCATTTCCGTCATTTTTAAATTCGTGACTTAATTCATTATAAAGGGCTACTATTTGTGATTTCTTTTTATCTCTTAATACATCCAAGTATTTTTTAACTGCATACTCTAAATCATTAGCCCATCTATCTACTGCATTTACTGCCATATCTTCAACTGACTTTTGCCAATTAATTGATTGGAATAAAGAAAAAATTGACTCTGTGAACACTGCTAGATATTCTGTGATCGCCTTTATTGAAGTAGCTCTTATTACCTTAAAAAATTGTTTCCTATTATGATCAGTTTTTATGCTTTCATTATTTACTTTTAATCTTTTAAGGTTCTTATATGTGCTGTTTTTTGCCTGTTCTTCTGAATGCTCAGATTGTCTTAAAAGTTCTCCTGTCATCTTTTTTATTTCATCGCCTAAATGCTGATCTATAACATTTACCATAACTTCACTGTATGAAGGAATATTTATTCTCACTCTTTCCTTTAAGTTATTTAAAGAAGCCTCTAAAACCTCATCTATTTTTCTCTCTAAAGAAATTATCTCATCTTCAGTATAATTTATTAAATCATCTGTTTGTTCATTAGTAAACTTTGGCACATAATAATGTTCCATTAGATTTAATGTTTCTTCTTTCTTTGACCACTTGCTTTCATCATATATTATTTTGCTTATTTCTTCTTTTACATTTAAAGCTGATTTATCAATATATTTTACTGTATTTAATTTTATCTTTGTATATCCTCTTTCAATATTTTCAATTATTCCACTCTTTTTATCCAATAAAGTACTATAGATATTTGCTATTTCTTTAATATCTCCTCTTTTTGCTTCTATATTTGCAATTTTAGAGTTAATTTTTATATTACATTCATTTAATATAAAATCCTGATAGCTTTTTAAAGTTTTAGCCAATTCTTCTTTTTTATCTTCTGAGTTTATTCTTTCATATATATAATCATAAAGCTTAGTAGCATCTGGTATTTTATCAATGCTGCTTTCTATTAAAAATGTGTTTGGATCTCTATTTGTACATTTTTCAAAATTACTTTTTATTTCTTTTATTCTTTTATTTTCTTCGTTAACTCCAGAAGGACACATATTAACTGCTAAAACTATTTCTACATCCTTATCAATTGCTTCTGCAACATATTTTAAAAATTGATAATCATAATCACCAAATCCAACTTTATAAGATACTACATATACTATGAAATCACTTTCTGGAATAAATTCTTTAAGAACTTCTTCATGATAGCTTTCAAGTGATCCATAACCTGGAGTATCAAATAATCTTAAATTATCGTATTTTTCATTTTTACATTCTCCAATATATCTTAATCTATGTAGATTTTCTGGAGGATTTACCACAAGCTTATCAAATTCTTCTTTTTCAATTATTCTATATGTACTATCCTTATTTATTAAAAAGCACATCTCTTCGCAACTATTAGATATAGCCACTTCTGTTATTACACTTGTTGTTGGCTTAACGCTTTCAATAAGCACTTTATTTTCAAAAAGACTATTTATAAGTGTACTTTTCCCTGAACTTGTTTCCCCAAGCATAACCACATAATGACTTGGATTTACAACTCTTTCTTTTATTAATATATTTTTATTTATTATCCTATCGACTCCAAGTTCCCTGACTACTCTATCTATTCTTTTTTGTCTGTTTATGCACTCTTCAAATATATTCATATTCTCGTCTCCTTTTAAACTTAAACTTATTTGAAGCTTTCTCTAAGCTCATATAATAATTTTAAATCATCTTCAAATTTCTCTATATGCTCTTTTGTATATGTTCCTTCATATTGTTTCTCTATTATAATAATATCATCTTTAAAGTTCTTTTCTAAGGATTTTCTAAAATCTTTTATTGAATCATCTATTTCTATCTGCTTTGCCCTTAAATCATCTAAGATTTCTTCTTTTAGATAATTTTTTAAGTCTTCTATCATAGGATTCATATCTTTCATAGTAAAATCAGCTCTTGTCTTTACTATTTTTTGTCTCATATAATCTCCTAAAATAGAAAACATAATTCCAATACCCATACCAGCTAAAATTCCAATTGGGCCACCAAGTGCAGATGCTGCAGTTATTGTTCCTATTAATCCTCCAGATAATCCAAGAAGTGATGGAAGTGATTTTTCATACTTAATTTCACTTTCTTTATTAAAAAAAGATATATTTTCATACGTTCCATTAAAGCCTCTAATTGTAATATCTCCAAGCTTATCATTAATATCCTTTATTATCCTACTTGTACTGTTTAAAACTTCATCCATGATTTCATTTATTGCTTTATCTGATAATTCTTTATAAATCATTCCAAGTTTTTCTCCATCAACTATTCCTTTGTTTATAATTCTCTTTAAATCTCTAGTCAATGTTGCTATTTTTTCATCTATTAATAAATTAGCATTTTCTATAAGCTGATCTAGACTGTAATCTGCATCATTTCTTATTTTTTTAAAGTTCCTTTTATTCTCACTTATGATGTCTTTAATTCCTTCTATTTTTTTTTCTTTATCAAATTCATTTTCCTTAGTTTCGTTTAAAGACACAGTTTTATATGTTTGTATCTTTCTTTCTATATTTTCAAAGCAGTCTTGTATTTTTATATTCAAATTGCCTTCTAAAGTTTTATTATAATCTATAGCAACTTTTCTAATTTCATCTATTACATTTGTTATTCCTGAATTCCTATATTCTTCATCATTATAGGTCAGCTTGCTCTTAAGAGCCTCATATACATTTACAACATTTACATGAATTTCTTTATCTTCATTATGCGATAAACTGATTCCTTGTATTACACTTTCATTATGTTCCTTTGCATCTTCTGCATCTTCTTTTGTTTCATCATTCCACTTATTTTGAACAAAAATTGTATTTGAAAGTTTAGGCCATAATGCATTTATAAAGTTTTTTTCAGTCTTAGTTATTGGAGGGTTAGTTCTAATTACAAAAATTGCAAAAGCAAGTCTATTTACATAATCTAATGTTGTCTTTTGATTCTCTGGAGTTAAACTTCCAACACCAGGTAAATCAACAAGGACTAATCCTTGTTTTAGTATTTCACTGTCATTAAAAATTATTATTTTACTAACGTTAAGTTTATTTGCTTCATTATAATCATTATGAACATACTTTTCTAGTTCCTTTATATTTATCTTTTCTTTTGGCTTATCATGAAAATATATAATAGCTTCATCAGTATTTTCACCAAACTTAACTTCTACTGGAACACAAGTTGTTTCGTCAACATCAGTGGGGAGAACATTATCATCCATTAAAATCGCATTTAAAAAGCTGCTTTTTCCAGCCCCCTGTACACCTAAAACTGGCATTATCAATTCATTTTTGTCTAGATTCTCAATAAAATGCTTAAAATACTCTTTATATTCTTCTCCCTGACCCTCATGATTGAAATATTTATCTATTAAATAATTAAATCTATCATCATTAAGTAATTCCATGTATGTCATAGTATCCCTCCAAATTAAGTTTACAAAACCAATCTTTATTTTTTCTTAAAAATCTTTGAAAAGAATGATTGATTAAGATATTCTACTTCTTCTTGAAGATTAGATAATTTTTCACTGTGTTCGCCTTCAAGTTTATTTACAATTTGAATCAGCATATTCTTTTCATCGATTTGTTCACTTATTTTATTAAGTTTTTCTATAAATAACATTTTGTGATCAAAAAAATTGCTTTGAATTATTTTTTCTAAATCATCTATTCTAGTATTTAAATTCATTATGTATTTATTATTTTCTTCTAATTTTCCCTTAATAGACTCATTTTCTTTAGATAATTCTTTTAATTTATTGTTTAAAATGTTATCTTCTTTTGTCATAACATTATTTAAACACTCTTCTAATACATTTTCAATGGAAGATGTCATTTTATTTATACTTTTATTTAAATCATCAAGCTTTTCTAATGCTTCTTCATTCTCATCACTTATATCTTCCCTAAGATCATTAATTCTTTTTTCTATTGGTTTTAACTTTTCTAGTATTTCTCCACTTACATCTTTTGAAACCTTTGTAAGTGAGATTACCATTTCATCCTGAAGCTCTTCCATTATATTTTTTGTAACTTCATCACATTGAATTGAAATACTTTTGTTTTCCATAACTGTTCTCCTTTTTAGTCTGCCTTTTCATCTTTAAGAAAATGCATTAAAATTTCCTCTATTATCTGCTTTTCTTCTAATCCATGTGCTAAAAAGTTTCCAAATAATCTTTCTTTTACTTCCTTATAAGCACTTAAAATGAACTTATCACATTCCTGACATTCTATTAATGTTAGATTGTATATAGGATTTTTAGAATTTATAAGCAAATACCCTTCTTCATAAAAATTAAATAATTTTAATATTTTAATTTTTAAATTATTCATATCATATAAAAGTTCTTTTATTATACCTGCGTTAATAAATTCTCTTGTAGAATCTATAACAAAATTTATTCTAACCTTATTTTTGAAAACAAACTGCCTTAAAAATATACTTGTACATATCTGTTTATCTGAACTCCCGATCTGTATTCCATTTATCATAAGATACATATTATAGCTAATTCCGCTTATACCTTCAAGCCTCGTTAAAAGCTCATCTTTATCAACACAATTTTCATAAACACAAAGTACATTTTCTATTTTTAATATGCCTTTTGTAATCAATATTTTTATTTTTTCATCATCTAAAATAATCTTTTTTATTCTATATAAAAATTCTACACATGTATTTATATCATAAAACCATATCACTTCTTCTTGTATGTTCTTTCTTATATAATTACCAACGATTAAATAGTTTTTCTCAACTATGCTATTTGCATACTTAAAAATATTAAATGACTGCATAGAAATATGAGTATTTACAAGGTTTCTAAGTGCTTTCTTGGTTTTTAATAAATTATCATCAATATTTAAATCTTTAGTTATGTAGTCTAAATCATCTCTTAAGTCTATAAGTTCATCATAAACCTGCTTAATGTTATATATATCAATATCTGCATTTCTCTTTTTATCATAATTTTCACTGTTTTCTTTTAAAACAGCATAAATCTTATTTAATGAATCTGTGTATTGTGAGCTCCAGTCATAAAGAATATCAATATATTTATCCTTATTCTTATCACATACATTACAAACTTTTGCTATTGTAGCATCCTTGTCAATTATTTCTTCACCATATTCTTCTTCATCATATCCCCAACGTATTTTTAAAATATTAGAAACAAGTCTTTTCCCTTTATTAAATGCTCCATCTTTCTTTATTAATCTTACTTTTTCCTCATGCTTCATAGTAATATCATTAATATCTAAACTTTCACTTGCATGACTTGGCAGTGTATAACTATATCTTATATCTAAGTTCAATTTTCTGTAAACTCTTTGTCTATCTACTTCACAGTTTCTAACAATATCTAATATATCTTTTTCTATTTGAAAATTTTCCTTATTGATCTGCCATATTATCTCTAAATAATTACTAACTTCTTTTGAATCTTCCTTTTTTATATTTTCAATTGTTCTAATTGTAATATTATCAATTTCTTTTATTTTTTCATTTATCTTTTGACGTCCTTCTTGAAATTTATAAACCAGTTCATCAATTTCTTTAGGTTCCACATCATAAAACTGTGATGTATCTTTTATGATTTCTTCATCCATATCTATTATAAAATTTATTTTCTGCTTTAAACTTAGAATTCTCTCATTATTAATTTTAGGTGTAACCTTTCTTACACACTCTTTTACAGCATCTATAAAATCTTGTATATTAGATATATCAAATAGTTCTTTATTATTATTTACTATTCCTTTAAAAGCATTTAGAGCTGATATTTGAATTACACTACTATTCTTTCCACTGGTAGCTACATGTAAAATATTTTCTGCTCTTTTTCTATGCTTTTCTAATATAACTTCATTATCTTCTTCAATAATTCCATTTTTCCCGAGCTTTGGTTCTATAGAATCTATCATATTTTGGACCATTATTATTTCTTTATCTTTTTCAAACACAGTTATTATTTTTTCTTTGTTTACATTATCACTGCTTGCTTTAACTGTTGTTAAAAACACACATATATCAATTGTTGGAAGAAGTATTTCAAGAGTCAGTTTTTCATGCATCTCTAAATCACATGCATCTAATCCTGGACTATCTATTATTTGAATATTATCATCTAAAAGAAACTTTGGACTTTTAATGTCTATTTGAGTTACATTATACTTATTATTTGCATTTGAACTTTCATCTGCATATTTCTTTATAATATCCTCATTTAAATCTTCACCTTTTAAACTTAATGGTTCTTTATCTCTAAAATATACAATTCCTTCACGTTCATGACCTTTAGAACATGTTATAATAATACTGGAACTTGGCTTAATTGCTATAGGTAATATTTTTTCACCTAAAATGCTATTTACAAGAGTGGATTTGCCGCTGCTCGTGACCCCTATAATAGCAATTCTTATAATATTTCCATCTGCAATTTTTTCTCTATTTTTAAACCACTCAATATCATTTTCATATCTATTTTTTCTGTATTCGTCTTTCTCTAGGACATTTCTTATTTCTTTTATTATATTTAATATATTTCTTTGTTTATCCATTTTTTTCTCCAAAAAGTTTACTTATCTATGGCTATCTTATCACACTTTTATTGTATAAACCAATTTAATTTTCTTAAATTTAACTACAAAAATCTTAAATTTATATTAACATATTCTTTATCATTAATTTCTTGACTATCTTTTACATTAACTGTATATTATTTTTAGACTAATAATTTAATTGGGGGATTAAAAATGAGTTTTACTAGTATAAGAACAATACCATCACCAGAGGAAATAATTTCAATGACACCTCTTGATGAGCATTTAAAAAAGGTTAAAGCAGAAAGAGATAAAGAAATCAAAGAAATTTTCAGTGGTAAAAGCAATAAATTAGTTGTTATTATAGGGCCTTGTTCTGCTGATGATGAAGATTCTGTATGCGATTATGTTAACAGATTAGCAAAAGTTAATGAAAAGGTTAAGGACAAGCTTTTTATTGTTCCTAGAATCTACACAAACAAACCTAGAACAACTGGGGAAGGATATAAGGGCATGCTTCATCAACCTGATCCTGAAAAATCACCTAATATGCTTGAGGGATTAATTTCTATAAGAAAGATGTTTATACGTGCAATTAAAGAAACACATCTTACTCCTGCTGATGAGATGCTATATCCATCCAATCATCCTTATTGTGACGATTTATTAACTTATGTTGCAGTTGGAGCAAGAAGTGTCGAAAATCAACAGCATAGACTTACTGCGAGTGGTGTTGATGTTCCAGTGGGTATGAAAAACCCAACCAGTGGAGATCTATCAGTTATGTTTAACTCAATAACCGCTGCACATTGTAAACATGATTTTTTATATAGAAGTAATGAAGTAAAAACAAGTGGTAATCCTTATGCCCATGCAATAATGCGTGGTTCTGTTAATAAGCGTGGTATAAACATTCCAAATTATCACTATGAAGATTTAATGCGTGTTTTAGAAATGTATAAACAACATGATTTTCCTAATCCAGCTGTTATTGTTGATGCAAATCATTCAAATTCAAATAAGCAGTTTGCAGAACAAACTCGTATAATTCAAGAAATACTTCACAGCAGAGAATATAATCCAGAACTAAAGCAATTAGTTAAGGGTGTTATGATTGAAAGCTACATTGAAGAAGGATGCCAAAAAATAGATGAACATATTTATGGAAAATCTATAACCGATCCATGTCTTGGATGGGATGCTACAGAAAGATTACTTTATTATATGGCTGAAAGAGTTTAATTTGGTTATATAAATTTACACTGCTAAAGAATTATTTTATTTATTCTTTAGCAGTGTTTTATTTTTAATTTCTTTATATTTATTAATAAATTTATCATTGTAACATATATTTTAATATTTATTAATTTGATATTAGTTATTTATATTTCCAATTAATATAAGTTCTTAAAAACCCGCTTAATGTTTTAATTAAATGTTGGTAATTTCATGTAATTAATAATTGATAAATTGCAATATAATTATTTTTAAAATCATATATTTTTTATTACATTTTTAATACGTACACTATTAAAATACAATAGTGTTAACGTATACAAAAATTACATGAATTATATGAATATTTTATCTGTTTTATTATTAATTGTTAATTTTAATCAGGATGAAAAATACTAAAAAAGATATTATATTATAAGTATAAACAATATTGATTGGAGTGATCTTTATGAAAACTATTAATAATTCTGTTATAAACAATAATTCAAAAAAGTTGAATATTTTTAGTAAATTCTTGCACTCTATCCCTAACCTTTTAATGAATGATTCTGATCAAGAAGAGGTCTATCATCCTTATAAAGATAGTTGCTACTTTAGAGATATATATGATATTCAGTGTACAACACGTAACAAAACTTTTCATTAAAATTTGATTGGTTTTTATATAAATAAAGCAAAAAAAGTTGGCTTACATAATTGTAAGCCAACTTTTTATTAAATTTCTCCATTTAACATGTCATGAATTATTCTAGTAGCATCCATATATTTAGAAATAGATCTTCCATGATTTAATCTATTTATTATTCTTGAACAAAGCTCAGATAAATCTGCACTATAGAACCATGGTGCATTTTTTAGTGTTTCTGGCACATATGTTAAATTAGTTGAATATATTCTAGTTATAAGTCCATCTTCATGTGCTTTATTAAACTTTTCAAGACCTTCTGTAAAGAATGCAAATGTAGCTGCTACATATACATTTCTTACATTTCTCTTCTTTAATTCTTTTGCTATATCTAAAACTGATTCTCCAGATGCTATCATATCGTCAACAATTAATACATCTTTTCCACTTACATCTCTTCCCATATACTCATGTTGAACTATAGGGTTTTTACCATTAACTATTGTTGAATGATCTCTTCTCTTATAAAATAATCCTACATCAACACTTAAAGCACTTGAATAATAAATTGCTCTATCCATAGCTCCAGTATCTGGGCTGATTACAAGTAATTTTTCCTTATCTAATTCTAAACTTTTTTCATTATGTACTAATGCTTTTACAATATCATATGTAGGATATATATTTTCAAATGATAGTAAAGGAATTGCATTTTGGATATTAGGGTCATGAACATCAAATGTGATTATTTCATCAACACCTAATCTTTCAAGCTCTTGAAGTGCAAGGGCACAGTCTAAAGATTCTCTTCCTTTTCTTCTGTGTTGTCTTGATTCATATAAAAGTGGCATTATTACTGTAATTCTTGCTGCTTTTCCTCTAATTGCAGCAACAGTTCTTTTTATATCTTGGAAATGTTCATCTGGGCCTTTATGATTTTCAATTCCAAACATTTTATATGTGCAGCTGTAGTTTCCAACATCACATAATATATACATATCTTTGCCTCTAACCGTTTCAGAGATTTTTACTTTACCCTCACCATTAGAGAATCTGATTTCATTTAATGGTATTAAAAAAGATTCACTAGTACCTCTCATCTTTTGTATGTAATTATCAATAGCCTTTCCTAGTTCTCTGCAACTTTCAAGAGCTATTATTCCAAGTTCATGATTTAATTCAGTCATTGGTGCCTCCCCTTTAGTTATATTAACACAATATTTTAATTTGTATATGCTTTAACATTATCAGTATATACTAAAAATTATTATTAATAAATATAAAAATGTAAATTTTATATTTATTATATGATGAAAATGTTTTCTTATACTACTTTATATTCTACAATAAGTGATTAATTATTATTATAGAATATATTAGAAGGATATTAATACAGAAATTCTTTTATAATTAATTTACTCCATGATATTACATAGAAATACATATTGTTTTAACATTTCGCTTTTATACCAGTCTGTTTTTAAAACATTAACATATCCATCAATTAATGTCTTTACTCGTTTATCCTCTGTAAACTGCTGAAATATTGAAAATGAAAATAATAATATGATTCCAATTCCAATAATAATTTTGGCCAAACTAGAAATATTATTAAATATTATAAGCATAATTCCTTGTAGTACAATTGCTCCTATGGATATATAAGTTAAATAATCTATATTCTTTTTAGTACTTTTTACTTTTTGTTTTAATTCTTCAATTGAATTAACATCCTTATATAATAATTCAAGCTTGTCTCCATAAATGTCATAAAATTTCTTTGCTATATATTCTTGATTTTTTCCATTATATAATTCAGAAATTTTCATACACATTACTTTTTGATATTCATATTCAGTTATTTTTTTATACTCATACTCATCTTTTTTGACTAAGCTAGGAATTTTGACTTGTAAATCCCCTTCATTATCTACAACAATTTCATAGTTATCATGTCTTATATCACCATAACTGTCTTTTATTACTTCTAGTGCTGGATTTAAAACTTTATTATTAACTCGCTTTCCAGTTAAAATTTCTAAAATTGTCATCATTGCTCCCCCTTAGAAAATAAATATATTAATATTAATTTATATATACTATATTACTATCTTTACCATAATAATGCAAAACAAATATAACTTGCATACTTATTGTAAGAAAAATTAAAAATAATTTTTAATAATTCTTTTTTTATAGACTAAATGTGATAATATATTACATGGAGGAATTAACTATGTTAAAAATTATAAAATATATTAAATATGGAGTATATATGATATTCTTTCAATTGAAAGGAATAAAATATGCATTACTAAAGAAATTCAAAGGCATGGAAACAGCATCAGAGTATGTGAAAAAGGCAGCGTTTTTATGGAGTGAATTTACAATAAAAACAATTGGAATTGATATAGATTTATCTGGAGAAGAAAATATACCTAATGAACCATGCATATTTATTGGAAATCATTCAAGTATATTAGACATACCATTAATCTTATATACTTCTAATAAGAAGGTTGGATTTATTGCAAAAAAAGAAATTCTAAATGTACCTATAATAGGATACTGGCTTAAAAGAAGCGGTGGAATTGCACTAGATCGTGAAAATCCAAGAGAAGCTATAAAAAGCATAAACGAATGTGTTGAAAATACCAAAAAGGGATACTCAATAGGTTTATTTCCTGAAGGCACAAGAAGCAAAGATGGCTTAGTTGGAGAATTTAAAAGAGGCAGCTTAAAATTTGCAACAAAATCAAATTGTCCTATAGTTCCTGTAAGTATAGATAGAGCTTCTCGATGCTTTGAAGATAACAGAAGCTTCATTTCAAATAAAATCAAAGTTGTCTATGATAAGCCTATTTATACATCAAATTTAACTAAGGAAGAGGAAAAGAACTTATCTGAAACAATTAGAAATATAATAATATCTAATTTAAAATAAAAAAAACTGCTTTTTTCATAAGTATAAATTTGTACACCTAAAAAAACTAATAAAATAAGCTAGACTATATTTTAAAATGGAACCTATGAAATAAACACGTAAAAAAAGGCTATTTTTATAGGTTCCATTTTATTTTTATATTCTAGCTCCTTTTAATTATATATTATTTCTTTATACGTGGAAAATAATCAGTATGAAGAAGTTCATGAGCTTTATGACTTAATGGATGATCTAGATATTTTTCATAAATAGCAAGAACTTCTGGATTTTCATTTGATCTTCTAATAGCTTTCGACCTATCTATATTATTTAGGCCTTCTGCTCTTTCCTTTAAAATTTGTTCTTTATTTTTTCTTATTTTAGGCTGGCCTCCGCCACCAACACATCCACCTATGCACGCCATTATTTCAATTGCATGGAAAAATTCTTCACCTGATCTTATTTTATCTAACATTTTCCCTGCTTCTTTAAGACCATGTGCAACTCCTATTCTCAAATTTATATTATCAATTTTAACTTCACATACTCTAAAGCCATCCCATCCTCTAAGTGCTTCAAACTCTAATTTATCCATTTTCTTTTTAGTTATATTTTCACATGCAGTCCTTACTGCTGCTTCTATAACTCCACCTGTTCTTCCAAAGATTATTCCAGCGCCAGTATATTCACCCATTACATTATCTATTTCTTCATCTTCAAGTTCTTTTAGATTTATCTTTGAATCCTGAAATATTTTTATAAGCTCTCTTGTTGTTATTACATAGTCAACATCGTAATTCATATCCATTGAAAATTCTGGTCTTGATGCTTCATACTTTTTAGCAATACATGGCATAATTGCAACAGACGTTACTTCTTTTCTTGAAAGTCCTTTTTCTTTTGCCCAAATCTCTTTTGCTACAGTTGCAAACATCTGCATTGGTGATTTTGCAGTTGATGGTACTTCAAGCATATCTGGATAATTTTGCTCTATGAACTTAATCCATGACGGACAACATGAAGTAAGAATTGGAAGCTTAACATTTTTATCGCCTGCAAGATATTTTTCAAGTCTTTCTTGGAGTTCTGCTGCTTCTTCCATTATTGTTAAATCTGCGCCCCAAGTTGTATCAAAAACATAGTCTACTCCAATTTTTCTAAGACCTGCTGCTAGTTTCTTTTCTATATTTTCTCCTGGCTCAAATCCAAAAGCTTCACCAATTGCAACTCTTATAGCAGGTGCCATTTGAGTGATCACCATCTTATTTGGAGTAGCCAAATCCCTAAGAAACATAAGTGTATTATCCCCTGCTGTTATAGCATCAACAGGACATACTGATATACATGCTCCGCAATGAGTACATCTATTATAATCTATATTATGTTGCTTTCTTAACTCTCCATCTATACAATCAACTGGGCACACTCTTTTGCAGCTTCCACACCCAATACACCTACGGGTAATTGTTAGCTTTATAAGATGATTACATTGAGAAGTATAACACTTGTTTTCTTCTATATGCTCTTCTATTTCTTCATAGAAATTACTTATGATTTCTTCCATTATGTTATGTTTTTGATTCATTTTAACTTTTACAGTTTCTGCAAGAGTTCTCAATAGATAAACATCACGCATATTAGATACACCTTTACTTATTCTATCTAAGACTTTAAGCATTTTTGTTATTTCATCTTTAACGGTTTCATAGCCTTTATAAGTTTTATCTTTAATTCTCCCTAGTAAGTATTCTATGTAAAATTTTCCGTACTGAATTATACAATCTTCTTCTGATAAAATAATAATAGTTCTACTTACATTTTTATCAAATAATTCAAAATCTAATTCTTTATCTAAACTATCTTCTGTTAAGAAACCTCCAAATGGCATTCCAATATGAGCTGCTTTAAAATCGCTTTTATTTATGATTCCTCCACAAAGATCAATTACTTCTCTAAGAGTTGCTTTTTCTGGAATTTCTATTATTCCTGGATTATTAATTTTTCCGCATATAGCTATGCTCCTATTTTTATCGGATGAAATTTCTTTTAATAATTCTTCACTAAAAACAGAAAATACTGAACCTAATGAACTTTGTATTAAAGCTGTTTTTTTATCTTCCATAAATATTAACACTCCTAAAATTTTATTTTATTTATTACTCTTTGTTATGTCCTTACTGCCATATCCATATAGTATATTCCATTAAATGTTTTTCATACTTAACATTAGAATATGTTATAAAAAACTAACCTTTTTTTCAAATTATTGATATATTATTTTAGTTTGAAAATATAAAATATTTATTCTTATTATATAAAAAATCATTTATATAACTTTTTTAACTTTTTATTACATCATTTATATATTTATCAATATCATCACATTTATCTTTATGCTATTCATATTTTTAGTATGCACAATGGATAAAATATGATGATATTAATATTTAATTTTATTCACAAACTTTTCCAGGATTCAATATATTTTTAGGATCAAAAGAATATTTTATTCCCCGCATTATACCTATACATTCATTTGGCAATGACTGCTTTAAATATCCTTTTTTAGCAAAACCTATACCATGTTCACCAGAAACTTGTCCTTGTAATTCTTTAGCTTTATCATACATTATCTGCATTATTTCAGTTAATTTTTTATTCCAATTTTCTTCATCTAAATCGTCTCTTAATATATATATATGAAGATTTCCATCTCCAGCATGACCAAAACTCTTTATCCTTATATTCTTTTCCTTCTCAAGTTCATGAGTAAAAGTTACAAATTTACCTATCAGATTTCTTGGAACTACAACATCAACCTCATCCATCTCTGTAGTCAATGCTTTAATTGCTTCTAAAAAGCAGCCTCTTGCTGACCATATTGATTCTTGTCTTTCTTCTGTATCTGAGATAAGTACATCTAATGCGCCTGCTTCTAAACATATATTTGCTACATTTTCATAATTTTTTTCTATTTCTTCTGTTGAATTTCCATCAAAAGTTAGAAGTAAATATGCATCTGAAGATTTATCTGGAAAACTTTTTCCTAAAAATTCTTCTGCTGCAAGTATTGCTTCTCTTTGCATGAACTCTATTGCTGTAGGAATTGATTTTGATTTTATTATTTTAGGTACAGTTTCTATTGCATCCTCGAGAGTATTAAATGGAATAAGAAGGCTTACAGCCTTTTTAGGCAAAGGTAATAATTTTAAAATTGCTTTAGTTACTATTCCAAGTGTACCCTCTGATCCAATTATTAAGTCTTTTAATGAATATCCAGAACTATTTTTAACAACCTTGCCACCTAAATTTACAACTTCTCCATTTGGAAGTACTACTTCTAATCCTCTTATATAGTCTCTAGTTACACCATATTTTACTGCTCTCATTCCACCAGCATTTGTATTTATATTTCCACCAATTGTTGCTGATTTTTCTCCTGGATCTGGTGGATAAAACAACTCATGTTCTTCTACATACTTGCTTATTTCCATAAGCAACACTCCAGGTTCTAATGTTAATGTTAAGTTTTCTTCATCAAGTTCTAATATTTTATTCATTTTACTAAGGTCTATTACTATTCCACCTTCAAGAGGTACTGCAGCACCAACAAGACCTGTTCCTGAACCTCTTGGTGTTACTGGAATATTATTTTCATATGCGTATTTCATAATTTTTGATACTTCTTCTGTTGATAGTACCTGCACAACTATATCAGGCATTTTCTTTATTCCACCTAATTCATCATGGCTATAATCTTCATTTACATCATCTTTAAAAAAGACTCTTTCTTTATCATTTTCTATTACAGATAAAACATATTCATAATCTTTTAATTCTACTTCCTTATAACTCATTTTTATGCCTCCTTAGCTAATTTAATTTTTTCTATTAGATCAGGTATTATTTTATATAGGTCTCCTACAATTCCATAGTTTGCCACTTTAAAGATAGGAGCTTTATCATCAGTATTTATTGCAAATATATAATCTGAATTGTTCATTCCTGCTGTAAATTGAACTGCTCCTGATATTCCACATGCTATTATAAGCCTAGGTCTTACAGTTCTTCCGCTTAAACCTATTTGTCTTTTTGCATCTACCCATCCTGCTTCTATTAATGGTCTTGTACACGCGAATTCTCCACCTAAAAGTTCAGCAAGCTCTTTTAATAAATCTATATCTTTTTCAGACTTAACTCCTCTGCCTGCTGCTACTATTATTTCAGCATCACTTATACCAACATCTTTATTCTTTTTCTTAACATCTAATGCTGTGATTTTAGATTTAAGATTTTCTTTCTTTATTTCACATTTAATTATTTCACCTTTTACCTCTTCTGATCTTTCTGGTGCTGTCATAACTTTATATCTTACAGTGGCTAACTGAGGTCTTGAATTTGGTGTTACTATTTGTGCCATTATATTTCCACCAAAAGCTGGTCTTATTTGCACTAAATCTGTATTTTCCTTCATATCTAATATTGTACAATCAGCTGTAAGACCTGTTTTAAATCTAGCTGCAATTCTAGGAGCTAATGATCGTCCTATAGTTGTTGCTCCAACTAATATTGCTGCTGGCTTAATATTATTTATAAAGTCTGAAAAGGCTGCTGTATATGGTTCTATTCTAAAATATTTTAGTTCTTCTTCATCATAAACAAATACTTTATCCACTCCATAATGTAATAATTCTTCAGCTTTATCATATATATTACTTCCAATAAATACTGCATACACTTGCTCTCTTACCTTTTCTGCAAGTTCTCTTGCCTTTCCTATTAATTCATAGGTTACTGGATGTATTTCTCCATCTACATGATCTACATATATTCCTATACCGCTCCAAAGACTTTTATCTATCTGCTTTACTTCTTCTTCTACATACTCAACTGCACCTTTAGGTCCCTTTTTAACACATAATCTGCACATTTTACATGCCCCGCTTATTTCAAGAACACCATTGTGGTTTTCTAATGCACCAAAGGGGCATATTTTTACTAACTCCTCAATATTTCCAATCTTATCTTGATTTACCACTAACTTTGCCATAAAATTTCACTCCTTTTTAATTCTAGTGTTATATAAACTTCAATTCTTTCAATTTACATTCTATTTTTTCACTTAATTCAGAAGAGTTACCTGTCCATAGTTCTCTCTGATCGTTTACCTCTGGTGGGAATATTCGCTCTACTTGCGTTGGAGATCCGTTTAATCCATAATTCTTTTCATTTTTATCTTTAAAATCATTTAAGCTTAATATTTTTATTTCTTTATCTTTAGTTTCTAATTTCTTTTTATAAGAAGGCAATCTTGGTTCGAATATTCCTTTTTCTACTGTTATAAGGCAAGGATATGCAATATTTACTGTTTCAATGCTCTCAGGCATGTCCATTTCAACTGTTACAGATTTATCCTTTAGCTCAACAATCCTTTTTACATTTGTTACATGTGGTATATTAAGCCATTCTGCCATTTCTGCTCCTACTTGCGCTGTATCACCATCTGTTGTCTGCTTACCACAAACTATAAGATCTATGTCCCCCATCTCTTTTACGCCTTGTGCAATTGTATAAGAAGTAGCTAATACATCTGCTCCTCCAAATTTCCTATCTGAAAGCAATGTTCCTTCATCCGCTCCCATAGTAAATGCTTCTTTTATTATGCTTAAAGCTTGAGATGGCCCCATACTTAGTACTTTTACTGTTCCACCTTTGCTTTCTCTTATCCTTAATGCAGTTTCTAAAGCATATAAATCATATGGATTCATTTTTGAATCAACTCCATCTCTTTTTAATACTCCTGTACCAGGATCTACTTCAACTTTTGAAGTTCCTGGTACTTGTTTAATGCAAACTAAAATATTCATAACTATTTCCTCCTAAAATTTAATTTATAATACAAAAATTGATCCGCAGAAAAAAACTATTATTCCTGCTAATACAATATATAGTAAGCATACTTTTAAGGCTGAATTTAGTATTTTTCCTTCGCTGCCTATAAGATTAGTTGCTGCTGTTGCAACTGCAATACTTTGTGGTGAAATCATCTTTCCAGCAGTAGCACCTAAAACATTTCCTCCTGCTATCCAATAAGGATTAGCACCAATAGAATTAGCTGCTTGTACCTGCAACTGACCAAACAAAACGTTTGCAGATGTATCACTTCCTGTTATAAATGTTCCTAATGCTCCTATTATCGGTGAAAATAAAGGATAAAATCTTCCTGTAATTATAACCAAAACGTCTGCTATAGATTTTATCATTCCGCTATAGCCCATAACTTTAGCTAAAGCTACAATAGATACTATTGTTATTGCAGATTTTGTCATCTGTTTAACTGTGCTAAATAATATAAGTAGTATCTCTTTAAATCTACAACCTTGTAATAAACCTCCAACAAATGTAGCTAATATTATCAATACTCCTGGGGTTACTAACCATGAAAATGTATATGGCTTTGCTCCAATGCCCGTATAAATAAGTATAGATGTTTTTATTTTTGAAAGAGGATTATATATAGCTGGAAATAAAGGTGAGCATACTATTACAAACAAGAATACTAATATAAATGGAATCCATGCTCTAATCTGCTCTTTTACTGATACCTTTTCTTCTTTTTTCTCATTTGTTTCTTTGTTATAAAACTTTTTTGCTAAAAGTATTGTTACAAGCATAGAAGTAATAGACCCTGCCAATGCTGGAAGTTCTGCTCCTATAAATTTTGCGACTAATATTTGTGGTACTGCAAAGGCTATTCCAGATGCAAGTGTTATTCCAAATACACCTTTAATAGCTTTTATGCTTTTTCCAGTTATAGCAACTAATATAAATGGAATTATTACTATCATTAAGCTGAGTTGAATTGTTGTTATATAGGATAATTGATGTATGTCTAAACCAGTTACTTGAGATAAAGTTATTATTGGTAATCCTATAGCTCCAAATGCTGTTGGTGTAGTATTTGCAATTAAACAAATTATAGCTGCAAATACTGGATCAAATTCTAAAGCTGCTAGTATAGCTGCTGGAATTGCTACTGCTGTTCCAAAACCTGCTACTGACTCTAAAAATCCTCCAAACCCCCAAGCTAGTATTAAAACCAGAATCCTTTTATCTTTGGTGATATTTACCATTGTCTTTTTTATGATTTCCATGCTTCCTGAGTGAATTGATAAGTTATAAGTAAATACTGCTGCAATAATTACAAGAACTATGGGCCATAGTGCTAAGAAAACACCTTCAAAGCTAGCTGTAACAGCATCGAGCACGTCCATTTTCCAAATAAAAATAGCAATTAGAAACGTTATCAAAAATGCGATAGGACAGGCTTTATGCCCTGGAATTTTAATTTTCCCAAGAGATATAATAAGCCAGATAATAGGAATACAAGCAACAAAGAATAATAAATTCACCTTTATCCCTCCACTTTTTTAATACATCATACCAGTTACTAATTGGTATGACCAATTCACAATTTAATTATAATTTGTAATCTTATGGTTGTAAACGATTGTTATTTTTTTAACTAAAAATTTTATTTTTGTTAATTTATCAAATTACTGTAACTTTATATAATTAGGCGAATAAAAAAATAAGTCAATAAATAAAAATTAATTATTGGCTTATTTTCTAAATTGATTGTTTAAATTATCACAATATACTATTCTTCATATCCATATGCTTTTCTGATTAAATCAAAATGCTCTTTCATCGCCTGACTTGCTTTTGCTTCTTCTCTGCATTTAAGTGCTCTAAGCAAATTTTCATGTATTTCTAATAAATTTTCTCTGGTATTTCCTTCATGCAAAATTTGCATTCTAGATTTTCGTATAAATTCGTCCATAAGCTGTGATAATACTTCAAGAACATTTATTAATAACATATTTCTTGATGTTTTAGCTATTAAATAGTGAAACTCTATATCTAACTCAAGACTTTCCTCTTCAGTTTTTGCAAGATACATCCTATTTAATATAGCTGTTAAAAGTCCTAATTCATTTTCTTCTATATATCTTGCTGATAACTTAACACATTGAAGTTCTAGTGTTTCTCTTAAATCGTACATTTCTTTAACTGAACTCTCCTGAAGCATAAACATAAGTGATAATGGTTCTATTAATGAATTATCAAAGTTTGTTCTTATGTAATTACCTGCTCCCTGTATACTTTCAATTAAACCTATAACTTCTAAAGCTCTAAGCGCTTCTCTAACAGATGCCCGTGATAAGCCCAAAGATTCTGCCATTTCTCTTTCAGAAGGAAGCTTATCCCCTTTTTTTATTTTTCCTTTTTTTATTTTGTCTTTAATTACCTCTATAACCTGATCATATGCTTTTGGATTCCTTATAGGAGTTGACATATTTACTAGCCTCCATTTTTTCTATGTAGTTTAACACCTTTATTATAACATTAATACAATTATTTCTTTAGATTATAATACTTATTAACTTTATTTGTTTTAAATAATGGAATTTATTAAATTTCCATACTATAGCCCCTATTTTATCTTCAGAATTACCCACACCTTCCATTTAAAAGGTATCATAATCCATAATGATTTCCCTGGAAATAAATTACATTTCATAGAAAATATCATATATAAACTATTGTATCATATGATATATTACGATTATATATTCTTTTATTAAATCTATACTTTTTAGTACTTCATCTCAAAATTTATTGCTTTATGATGACTTTTTAATTAACTTTGGCATATGTTTAACTAAAAAATATATAAATAATTTCTAGTGCATTTACTGTATAAAGACTATATTTATAGGAAAAGTTTAGTAATACATTGTGTAACTCTAAGTCCCCATAAACACTGCATTGAGTATAAACAATGCTAAATATCGATGACTATCTTTTACTATTGATTTTCTTTTTCAGTATTGATTTTTCTGTGATAAGCAGTTATAATGATTATAATAAATGAAAATATTTCAATATATGGAGGTAATATATATGAGTGAAAAAGAAAAAGATTGTAAATGTAAATGTGAAGAAAAAGTTGAAGTGACATATGAAGCAGAAAAAAATGTTGATCCTACAAAGGAATGTGATCCTAGCAATCCTGATTACCCATGGGTATCATGTGGATTAGATAAAAAAGATAAAAAAGAAGAAGAAAAATAATATATAAAACTTCACATAAATAAGATACACCCTATATAGTGGACAAGATATAAATTCCATTATATAGGGTATTTTATTGCTCATTTATAAAATTATTTTTCACCTTAATATTCATATTTAATAAAATTTCATAACGTGTTAGATGTATAATATGCTGTAAAGCTCGTTGTAAATTATTAACTATTTTTATTTTTTCCTTTTATATCCCCCTTTAGTTGACAATTCTAGGGATGTTAAAGGCACCATTTGATAGAGTAACTCATACCATATTTTTTAACATAAATTTAACATATATATTAGTTAAAGTTTCATTGACATTTATTTCATGCCCTCCTATAATTAGCGTGACAAATATTATTATATAAATAGAAAGCTGAATTATATTATGAATACGATAAAAAAATTACTTTTAGGAAAACCGTTAAAAAACAATGAAATTTCACACCAAAAGTTATCAAAACTTTGGGGTCTGCCTATTATGGCAAGCGATGCTGTCTCTTCTGTTGCATATGCAATTGAAGAGATATTATTAGTTCTAATTCCTATTGCAGGTATATTAGCATTTAAATTTATACCGTATATTACCATTTCAATTTTACTGCTTTTATTAATTTTAGTGTTGTCTTATTCCCAAATAATCGATCACTATCCAAATGGTGGTGGTGCTTATGCTGTTGCTAAAGAAAACTTAGGCAAGATAGCTTCATTAGTTGTGGCATCTGCATTAATTGTAGATTATATAATGACTGTTGCTGTTAGTATTTCATCTTCAACTGCTGCTTTATCTTCCGCTTTTCCAGCATTACAAGATTATAAAGTGGTTGTTTCTTTAGTTTGTGTAATTTTTATTACACTTATAAATTTAAGAGGAATACGTGAAGCCTCAAACATTTTTGGACTTCCTACATATATATTTATTTTTTCTATGCTCTCATTAATTATTGTTGGATGCTTTAAACTATTCACTGGAACTCTTCAGGCTGTAAGTTATTCAACACCAGTAATTCCTGCTGAAACTGTCAAAGGAATTGGTATGATATTATTATTAAGAGCGTTTTCTTCAGGATGTTCTGCTATGACTGGTATTGAAGCAGTAAGTAATTCAATTCCAAGCTTCGAAAATCCTGCACAAAAAAATGCCAAGCTTATTTTATACATGCTTGGAGGAATAATAATATTCATCTTTGGTGGTACTTCAATTTTAGCTATAAATCTTCACGTTGCGCCATCAGATGGACATACTGTCTTATCACAAATGGCAAGTGCTGTTTTTGGGCATGGCTTTATGTATTATATAATACAAATCTTTACATCAATAATATTGATTTTAGCTGCAAATACAGCATATAATGGACTACCTCAATTGCTATATATACTTGCGCATGATGGATACGTTCCAAGACAATTTTCTTCAAGAGGAACAAAACTTAGTTTTTCTAATGGTATATTATTTATATGCATTGTTTCCTCTTTGCTTATAATTGCTTTTAAAAGTGAGACTCATAGATTAATTCCTCTTTATTCAGTAGGAGTATTTGTATCATTCACTTTATCGCAATATGGTATGTTTAAAAAATGGCGTGTTATTAAAGAAAAAGGATGGAGATATAAATCTCTTATAAATGGATTTGGTGCTTTAGTTACATTAGTGGTTTCAATTATTGTATTTCTAACAAAGTTCAGTCATGGTGCTTGGATTCTTGCAATTGCAATGCCAATTTTAATGTTTATAATGTATTTTATTCATAAACATTATTCCTTTGTTGCAAAGCAGCTTAGACTTGATGAGTTTAATCCATATTATAGAGAAGAAAAAAAGGCTTCATCCACTCAATGTATAATTCTTGTACATGATATTAATAAACCATTTTTAAAGTCTCTAAATTATGCTAATTCTATTTCAACCGATATAATTGCTCTTCATGTATGTCGTCATCCTGAACATGCTAAGCAGCTTAGAAAACAATGGGAAAAATTCAATATTCCTATAAAATTAGTTATTATGGAAACACCGTATAGAGATATAATAAAGCCTTTAGATGACTATTTATGGAAACGAGAAAGTGAACTAAAATCAGGAGAAAATATATCTGTTATTTCAGTTAAGTTTGTTACTGCTCATTGGTATGATACTATACTTCATAATCAAACAACTTACTTCCTAGAAAAGCATTTAAGCAAGCACAAAAATGTTTCAACAGTTATATTGCCTTTCCACTATAATCTTAGCAAAGTAAGTTTAGATAATCCAGATCGTAAATATAGTTAAAATATAATTTAAGAAAAAAAGTTAAGCTTTTAGATATAAAAGCTTAACTTTTTTCTTACTCTTCTCTAAAAATTTTCATAAGAAACCTTGATAATATTCTTAGAAAAAAAATCTTATTGTATGGAATACCGAATTCCATACAATAAGACTCACTTTTTAACAACCCAGTATATATCTAAGCTGCCAATATGATTTAAAATGAAAAATTTGCTTGCAAGGTTATCGTTTGAGTAACCCTCCTAACTTCTTTGTCTGTGTGGGAACAAAGAAGCTTTTTGTTCTTGAGAATATTATATAGTTAAAAAACATTAATTTTTAAATCTTTAATTTTAATTGAAAACTATTCTCAACTATATAGTACATCCTTATATTAGTTTTGTCAATAATTTTATTGCACATTTCTGTAAAAATTATTAGGATTCTCTAATTGTGATTTTCATTGATTTACTACATTTGTTACACTTGATAATGGAAATATCAAACTCACCTTAGTTCCTTCATTTACTTTAGAACTAATATTTATTTGCATACCCAGTCTTAAGCAAAGTTTTCTGCACAAATATAATCCCATTCCAGTACTCTTTCCAAATTTTCTTCCATTTTCTCCTGTGAAGCCTTTTTCAAATACTCTATTTATATCTCTTTCTACTATTCCCACTCCATTATCTTCTACTTTTAGTACCACAGAATTAGCAAGCTTCTGTGAAGTGATTTTAATTTTCCCCTGTCTTCCTTGTATGTATTTTATTGAATTTCCAATGATTTGATTTAAAATAAACTCAACCCATTTTACATCACAATAAACAATTTCGTTTATTTCTTCTAACTGCAAAATTATCTTTTTACTTATAAAATCTCTATAGTTTCTTTTTATAACTTTTTTTACTATATGATTAAGATTAACTTCTTTAATTATATAGTCTTTTGATGCTTCATCACTTCTTGAGTAATATAAAACCTGCTCTACAAAGTTTTCAATTTTATCTATCTGCATATCTATTTTTTTAGTAACTTCATTATTATTATTTTCTATAAGAAGTCTTGTAGATGCTATTGGAGTCTTTATTTCATGAACCCAAGTTTCAATATATTCTCTGTATTCTTTCTGCATATTTTTATAGTATTTTACATTTTCATGCATATCTCTGCCTATTATCTTTAAAATATTATTTATATTTTCTCCAATTAGAAAACTTGGTTCTTCAATTACTTCTGGTAATAAATATTTTTTATCTAATCTATCTAAAAGGCTTTCTATCGTACTAAAATATTTCTTATATTTAATGTAATCTAAAATCATATAAGTAAGTAAAGGCACAAACCATATAAACGCCACTAAAAAAATTATCACTAAACTGACCTTAGCAAATATCATAATTCCTAAAGCTATAATAAAAACAATTAAATTAACAGCTAAAAACAAACCTTTATCTTTAAAGAAATCTATTATTTTCATGGCATTATATATCCTAATCCTCTTCTTGTTTCTATGGCATTTTCTATGCCTATCCCCTCTAGTTTTCTACGTAATCGTGTTATATTCACTGTTAATGTACTATCATCTACAAAGTAATCAGATTTCCATAAGTATTCTATAAGTGAATCTCTAGAAACAATAGCCCCTTTACTTTCTATTAAACATGATAGAATTTTAACTTCATTTTTAGTAAGTTCCAATTCTTTATCCTTATATGTAATAGATGCATTTGATAAATTAAGCTCGAAATCCTTGTATTTTAAAATAGTACTAGAAGCTGTACTCCCACTTGCTCTTTTAAGGAGAGCTGCAATTCTTGCTAAAAGTATCGCAGTGTTATATGGTTTAGTTACAAAATCATCAGCTCCTAAATTCATGCTCATTAATTCATCCATCTCACTATCTCTACTCGTTACAATTATTATTGGAATTTCAGATTCTTTTCGTATTTCCCTACATATATAATATCCATCATAAAATGGCAAGTTTATGTCTAATAATATTAAGTCAGCTTTTTCTTTCAAAATATCTTCTACAATATTTTCAAAATCTATTGGAGCTACTACTTCATAATTATATTTACTTAAAAAGCTATTAAGTTCGTCTCTAATTATTTCATCATCTTCTACTATTACTATTTTTTTCATAAATACTCCACCTATTATTTTTTATTAACATACTCTTATAGTAATATTTTCGCATATACATATTCCTATATTTTTTCCTATTAACTTTTTTATCATACTGTTAATAGGAATATTTTATCTCATATTATTTAAATTAATTATATCAAAAATCTATCTAGAATAAATATAACTTACCTAAATTGATTTTTACAGTAATATTATATGTTATGCAAATCTAAAGAAAAAATCTATTTGAAGTAAACATAAACTACATCAAATAGATTTTTATAATTATTTTTAAATATTATTTTTTACTATATTTTTATAACCTGTATATGTAGTATAAAAATATATTGCATATATTATCATAAACATTCCTGCTGTAATAAGTGATGATCCCAATATATTGGGCTTATTATACATCATAATAAATTCATTTGCTACTTTTATTCCTACTATAGAATGTACTAGAGCTAATACAACAGGCAGGCTAAAATATATTAAAGTTTGTATAAATATTGTTTTATTTATATTCTTTTTATCTGCACCTAATTTCTTTAAAGCTACATATCTCTCAATACTGTCACTTGCTTCACATAACTGTTGCAGTGCAAGAACTGCCATACTGCTTATTAAGAAAACTATTCCTAAATATATCCCTATGAATAACATTACTGTGGTTTCGCCTTTATTTTCTTCATAAATTTCATTTTTTGTATTTGCAATTACATATCCAACTGTATCATAATCTGGATCCGAATTTTTATATGCATTTACTGAATTAACAAAATTATTTTCAGACTGATTTTTATTATTTTCATTAAAATTTATATTAACATTACTTGAACTTATAGTTTTATCATTACAGAACTCATCATTTATTATTATTGTAATTATATTATTTTGCATAAACTCAGTTTTTAAATTATCTTTTATTACTTCTTCATTTTTTATATTATATACTTTATCTTTAATTTTTATAGTTTTATTGTATTTCATGTAATTTTCTATAATTGGTAAAGTTTTCGAAAAATTTGAAGTTATTAATATTTCATCATTATTTAAATTAATTGGCTCCTCGTTATTAATTTCTCTAATTTTGTTATAATCAGAAATTTTCATATATGAGACTTCAAAATTTACATTCTTATTGATATCATTTAATGATAAAACATCTGAAATTTTTGTATCTGCCCTATATTCATTGTAGTAAGCAACCTTATCATTTTCATTAAACTTAACATTCATAATTTTAAGTGAATCTTCAATATTTCTTAAATCTTCATCTGTATCCAAATACATAAATGCACTAGCATCAAAAGGAGTTGCTCCTTGAAGCCCTGATTCTAAAGCATTTTTAAAACTAAATCCTGTAGATACTACTGATATTGTTATAAATAACATTAAACAAATTACAGACATTGATATAAAATTAGTATTAACCTTACTGTTTATTTGCTTTATTGTGAATATATTTAGATTTTTAAAGTAAATTCTCTTAGTTCTTTTAACTACATATAGTATAAATCCTGCTAAGCTAAAGAAAAATAGCACAGTTCCTACTATTCCAAGTATTATGGATATTAAGAACTTAGGATCATTTAATTGTAATCCAATATCTAATACAAACTTATATGCAGTTCCAAGAGAAATCACACATAAGATAAATGTGATTAAATAAACAAATGGATTTTTAAACCTTATTTCTTCACTCTTTTTCCCCATTTTTAATAAATCAATTATTTTATATTTTGAGATTATATAAGTATTAAATAAGATTACAAGTAAAAACATTATTCCAAAGTAAAGAATTGTCTTACTTATGGCTGATGGTGATATTATAAAACTATATTCATCCATTTTAAATTCAAATAATTTTGAAACTAATATTGATAATCCTTGTGATACTATTAATCCCAGTATTAATCCACTTATTAATGAAAGAATTCCAACTATTATTGTTTCAATAATTAATATTTTTGAAATCTTTGATTTTCCCATACCTAAAGTCATATAAAGACCAAGTTCCCTGTTTCTCTTCTTAATTAAAAAATTATTTGCATAAAGAATAAGGCTTCCTAGTATTATAGCTACAAATACAGATATATACGATATAACATCTGAAAGTATAGTTACATAATCACCTTCTGTGGATGATACTTCTACCAATGCTTTTTGAGATTCAATTGAGTTAAAACTATAAAATATACAAACGGCTAAAGTTAATGTTAAAAAGTATATTGTATAATCCTTAAAACTCTTCTTAACATTTTTTAAAGCTATTTTAGAATACATTGTTGTCGTCACCTCCAATTAGAGTTATTACTTCAATTATTCTATTAAAAAAGTCTTTTCTTGAATCATTTCCTCTAACCAATTCAGTAAATATCTTTCCATCCTTAATAAATAAAATTCTATGAGCATAACTTGCTGTAAATGCATCATGTGTAACCATTAAAATTGTTGTTTTTAAATCTTTATTTAGACTTTCAAATCTCTCTAATAATAATCTTGCAGCTTTTGAATCTAAAGCTCCTGTTGGCTCATCAGCAAGAACCAATGATGGATTTGTTACTATTGCTCTGGCACATGCAACTCTTTGCTTTTGTCCTCCTGACATTTCATATGGATATTTATTTAAGACTTTATCTATTTCTAAATATTTAGCTACCTCTTTAATTTTACTATCAATATTTGAAGGCTTTTCGCCTTTAATAGTTAAAGCTAAGGCTATGTTTTCATAAGCTGTTAATGTATCTAAAAGATTAAAATCTTGAAAGATGAATCCTAATTCATTTTGCCTGAATTTATCTAGCTTTTTTGATTTCAATCTTGTAATATCTTGATCATTAATTATTATATTACCTGTTGTAACAGTGTCTATTGTTGATATGCAATTAAGAAGCGTTGTTTTACCACTTCCTGAAGGCCCCATTATTCCAACAAATTCTCCTTCATCTACTTTAAAGCTGATATTGTCTATTGCTTTTGTTACATTTCCTTTATTCCCATAATATTTTTCTATTTTTTCAACACTTAAGATATTTTTCACTTTCTATACTCTCCTTTTTATCTATATAAAAATTTAATTTTTTTGAATTCTTTAAATTCTTAAGTTTTTTTATTTTTATATGTTCTAAAACAGTTTTTATCAAAATTGAATTTTCCCTTCGAAAATATCAAATAAAGTAATGCTGGTAATTCTAAATTTTATTAATTAGCATTTATATATACAAAATTCTATATGTTAAAACTTGCTTCATCGTATCCTGCAAATATAACTAAAAATGCAATTTTAAAAAACTCATAAAGTTTTACCATAAAATCATCTCCTACGTTTTATTATGTATTTTTTAAGTTATTGATTTTTATATTTGGCTTTGTATTAACCTTATGTGCTTATTATATATGTTACAGATTTAGTTAGAAATTTATGTAGGCTACATTAACATTACATTTTTGTAAGGTTAAGATTATAGTAGATTGGTGTGTTGGATCATAAAAATATACTAGATTTTATTTAAATATTCTTACTATATATTTTCTAGACTTCCATATGAACATAAAATAAAAAAGTCCTGAATTTCTTCAAGACTTTTTACAATGTTATACTACCTCATCAATAATAGTATTATCAAATATCATATCATACACCTTATCATAAATTTTATCAAAAATTTTAGTATATACAGCCCCAAATATATTATTAATAATACGTAAAATTATTGCTCCACCTAATCCTAAAAGTGGTATAGCTGCTGCTAATCCGCCAAAACAATTGAACACTGTCTGCCATTCATAGGTTGCTGATACTCCTACCATTAATCCACCAATCAAACCTATATACCCAATATATTCTTTTGGTAAAACTAAATAAACTATGCCAAACATAATGGATCCTAAAACTACATATATTGGTCTTTTTTTGTATCTAAATTCTAATTTTTCTGCAGTCGGCTGTAATATTGACATACATGAAAAACCTATCCATATTGTTCTTGGTAAATTCAGAATTTCTCCAATCAACATAGCTGAACATATTCCAAGAGCAAGCTTTATCTGCCACTTAGTCCTATTATCATTAATACTAATATCTTTTATTATAGTAATAAATTTATTTTCAAATTTATTTTTTCTTTGTTTATAATAAAAAATACCAGATACAATAATTCCTCCTAAAATAAGTCCAAATATACGATTAATATATCCTTTAAAATCATTTACTTCATATCCATATAAAAGTAGATATGATAATACTAAAGTTGATTGATTAGCTAACTCTACCCTATGACATGATAAAATAATTATTATCATTATAGAAAAAAAGTTTATTATACTGCCTATTATAGGATTTGATATAGATGCAAAATATGGACTTATAATATAGATTATAAAAATTCCAAATAATGCAATTGCAGATTGTTTAACATTAAAATTTAAGTTTGAAAATCTGAAAGTCAAAAGTAATATAACTGTTACTACTCCTACTATACTATTATCTTCTCCAAAAATTCTATTAAAAGATGTAACTATAACCATACAAAACAAAACGCATAAAAAATCCTTTATAATAAGTGCTGATATATATTTTCTCCTTAGTTTTTTATCTTCTGTATTTTTTATTATAGGTTTTAAACCATTTGCTCCTAATTGCATAGCTTCATAAAATGTCATAATTTTCTCCTTTCATTATCATATATTAATTAAATATAGTGCTAAATTTAATACTATAAAAAGGTAAAGAATAATCTATTATTTCTGTAGATTTTTCTTTATATCTATGCTCATTTTTTCATTTGCATTTTCTATTAACCCTATTAACTTTAAAAATTCCTCATCTCCTAACTTTCTGCGCAGTTCATAAATAGGACTTAAATAACATTTATATATTCTATCTAGCTCACCTCTTCCTTTGTCACTTATTTCAACAGCATAACTCCTTTTATCATTTTGGTCTTTTATTTTAGTTATATATCCTTCTTCAGTTAGCTTATCTATTATCCTGCTTATAATCGTTTTATTAACTCCCATAATCTTACTAAGCGTCATAGGTGTCATACTTTCTTCATAAATCACAAGTTGAGATAATAAATCTAAATGTTGTGCTGGAATTTGATATTCTTTAGTAGTGCGATATATCATGTTTCTGCTAAATAATTTTATTTCCTGCAGTTTTTCCGTCATATAAATCCAATTGAAATCTTCCATCATTTATCTTTAGTAAGAACATGTATTATAAGTACCAAACTCTTACTAAAGTTCACCTCCATTCAATTTAGACACTTTTCAGTACCTAATAAATTATTATTGTAGATTCAAAAAATCTTTCTTGAAATTCTACTAATGCCTTTATTTGTTCTTTGTTATATTTGTTTAATTCTTTACAGACTACTAATTTATCCTCAACATCATTTGTTATTTTTATTATTGCTACAACATATCCTTCATATTCTTCTAAAGGGTCAAACTCTCCAATAATGTATACATCAATTTCTTCTCCATCTCCTGATATAGTATTAGGAATAAAAGCATAATTTAAAGGATATATAAAGTTATGTTTCGGGGGCTTAGAACCTAATGGTCTATCCATTTTAACTTTATCAAGTTTACCTAAGTAAGACCCCATATAATCGTCTTCTTATTTATTTTACTTTTAATATAGTTGACTTTGTAAACTATATTTTATTCTTATTTTTTATGTTTGTCAAACTAAATGAATTGTCAGCTTAATAAAAAATCGTCGAGGCAACTAAGTTACAATCTATTTATTAAGTCCTTATTAATCTATAATAGAAAGAACTTCATAAAAAAAGCAGACATTGCACCCAATGTCATTTTATAATTTAAATGACATTAGGCATCATGGCTGCTTTTTTTATTATAACATTAATATTTATTTAAAATAGCATCTTATTTAAATACTTTTATACGTTCTTCTAGTGGAGAGAATTGCTTTTCATCTGGCTTTGCTGTTGGTTTTCCAAATGGCATTTGTCCAATAAGCTTCCAATTTTCAGGTATGCTCCATTCTTTCTTCACATCATTTTCAATAAGTTCATTATAATGTTGTAATGATGCTCCAAATCCTTCAATTTCTAATGCAGTCCAAATAACAAATTGATGCATTCCACTTGTTTGCTGTGACCATATTGGAAAATTATCTTTATATAGTGCAAATTGCTTTTGTAATGATTCTATTACACTATTATCTTCAAAATATAAAACAGTACCATATCCATTTTTAAATGAATTTATCTTATCTTCAGTAGAACTAAAATTATCAGCTGGTACAATCTTTCTTAATGCTTTCATTGTAATATCCCATAATTTATCGTGCTCTTTTCCAAGTAATAAAACTACCCTTGTACTTTGTGAGTTAAATGCTGATGGAGTATGTTTTACAGCATGTTCTATAATCTCCTTAATTTTGTCGTCTGATACAACAGCCTCCTTACTAATTCCATAAAATGAACGTCTATCTGCTACAGCAGTAAAAAAATCTTTTGACATTGATTATTCCTCCTAGTTTTTCTAAATTATTATTTATGTATTTTTTAATCTTCATATTTTTTATATTATTTTCTCTACTTATTTCTAAAATTAAAAATTAGGTATTTTATTTCTGTTTATCAAGTTCTAATGAATAAATATTAACATCCAAATTTATTTTTATTAATGCATGTCCATTTTTACTTGAAGGAATATGAAGTTATTTATTTTATCTATCATTTAGAAATAATTTTTATAAAGTTTCTTACTTTTTGTAAGTAACTTTAAATATATTATCATACATTAATTTAAATTAGTCAAGAGTTTTTTTATAATTGTTTTTTCTATATTAAAGTTTATTATTTTTAATATTAATTTAACTTTAAAGTATTTAACAAAGTTATATTTGAATTTCCTTTCTAATCTTAAAAGCCTTTGTCTGTATTATATTTATGTGATTATACTAATAAAAATTAAAGAACCTCTTATTATAATTAACAAGAGGTTCTTTCTTTATGCGTTTTGTATTTTATAATTAGGTCCATTTTTCTGCCCACTTTTGAATTTCATCCATGACATTTTCAAGCTCTAAACCCTTTTCTGTTAGTTCATATTCTATACGAACTGGAGTTTCAGGATAAACTTTTCTTACAATAATCCCTTCCTTGTCTAGTTCTTTCAATCTTTCTGTAAGCATTCGAGAACTCATATTAGGAATTGCTTCTTCTATATCTGAAAATCTATGTTGTCCATTCAATATTGTTCTTATAATTAATCCGGTCCATCTCTTCCCTAATAATTCAAAGGCGCTTTCAAATTTTGGACACATATGATATTTTTCTATATCTCTCACCACCTTATGCAATGTTATTTTATCATACTTACTTTACAATAGTAAGTACCTTATGTCATTATTTATAGTATTTATTTTATTAAAAATCACTTTAAATTAACTTTTTAATAAGATAAATTAATCCATTTGCAAGAGTTTCTCCCCAGTAAAGATGATCATGTCCACTGCCAAATTCCTCAAATTTAACTTTATATCCATGGTTAATAAGATTATCTTTAAATGCTTTATTTGTATCTTTCATAGATACTTTTGGTTCAATAGCACCTACATTTATATAAAATTTTAATGGCAGTTTTTCTTTTTTATTAAATTCATGATTTATCCATGTGCATTCATCATCATATTCTTTTCTCTTATACCAGTATGAACCAGACTGAGACAATACATTTCCAAATATATCTGAATATCTAAGACCTATGTATGATGCTGCAAGTCCACCAAGACTATATCCACCGATAATATTTTTATTTGGATTATCTGATACATTATAGTTTTCTTTAATATAAGAAATAAGTTCCTTTCCTATAAAATCTGTAAATTCATCACTACACTGAAGATTTTCTGTTCTATCCTTTGTTGACTCAACAAATACAGTTATAATCTTTGGTATCTTCTCGCTTCCCATAAGATTATCAAGAACATTTAATGCATTAAGCTCATTTATATATTCAAAGCCATCATTTAATACAAGCATTCCATAAGGATCACAATTTTCATTATATCCATATGGCATATATACACTTAATTTTCTTTCTTCTTTTAAAATACCGCTATAAATTACATGTTCACATAAATTTCCGCTTTTATAATTATTATTTTTTTGTATATATACTCTTGGGGCTGCATCTTCAAGAGCTACATAAGGCACTAAGCGTACATTTCCACTTAATTTATCTATATGTTTAATTTTATTATTATTAAATTCATCGCCTTGTACATTTCTCCATCTTCTGTTCCAATCATTATCAAGAGGATCATTTATTGAAAACTGATAAGTAAAGCTTATATCTTTTCTTACAATATAAGAAATATACCATAAATTTGTCTTATCTAATTTTTCTAATATACAGTTTTCAAGCTTTCTCATTCCAACAGGCGGTATTAAAACTACATTATGAAGTGGCTTTTTTTCTTTATATATTATTGTTACAAGTTTATTATAATCATCATTTTCTATATCCTCTATTAAAGGAGCTCCCTGCTTTTCTATATCACCCCAAAATACATCAACTGCATTTTTGTGCCCTTCTTTTATCATTTTTTCTAACTGTGCGATCTTTTTATTTTTAAGATATGTTCTCTCCATTTTATCACCTCACATTTATATAGCTTTTCAGTTAAGCCTTATAAACTATAGATTTTTCCCATATATTATTTTAAGTAAATCTCTCAGATGTACAGCTTCGCATAAGTCTACATATCCTTCTTTCAATATTATTCTAATGAGCGTATGCCATTCAGAGATTGACATAATACTTGTATATTATTTTTAAGATATTTTTTAAGTAAGACTTTCAAATTTACAGCCGCAATAATACTATATATTCTTTTTTCATATATTATTAAAAAAACACAAGCATATTTACAACTTTTCAAAAAACTAAATATTCTTTTTCTCTAGAACTTTAAGTGCATTTTCAAGCATTGATGCTGTTACTTTATATGGATAATGTTTTACATCTGACATTTCTGGAATCTTATCTATTATTTCATTAAACTGCTCTCTTGAAATTCCTATATCCTGAAGCTTTACAGGCAGACCAATCTTTTTGTTAAACTCATATATCTTTTCAAAATCGCGTATTGCATTATCGCATAATAAAAGTATAAGTACTCCAAAAGCTACCACTTCCCCATGAAGGTGATTTTTTTCTATTTCTTCAAATTGTGTAAGTGCATAAAATACTGCATGTGCAAGTCCACTATTGTAGTCAGGAGTATGATCACGTGTTAAAAATATTGATACTATAGCTGTAGTAACTATAATTACCAAAGCTGTCTGTTCAAGTTCATATGAACATATTTTCTTTTCATTATCTTCTAGAGCTTTTTCTCCATAGATAATTAGAGGATGCAAACACATATGACTCATTCCTACTCCAAGTGATTTAAAGTGCTCAAGTTCTTCTTCTCTTGCTGAAATTGTACTTTCATAATATTTTGAGTATGTATCTCCAATACCTGCCCACATATATTTTTCTGGAGCATTTGTTAATATTTCAGTATCTATAAATGTATGTACAGCAGGACGTAAGAAAAAGTATGGTTCTTTAAAAGTTCCATCATTGTTGTACATTATAGAAACTGTTGTACATGCTGCACAGTTAGATGCTATAGTTGGGAATGTAAATACTTTTTTGTTTATTTTCTGACCTAAGCATTTACATGTATCAAGTGCCTTTCCTCCTCCAACTGCAAAAATATAATCACATTTTTTAACTGCATCATTTTCACTTAATAAAGATACATTGTCATATGTACAATCATTTCCAAACCATACAAAATCCAAAATTTCAATTTTAGCTTCTTCTGCTGCTTTAATTAGCTTATCCTTTGCAGCGTTCATTCCTTTGTGGCCACCTATTACAACTGCCTTTTCTCCATATTCAAGACATATGTCCTTTATTTTGCCGTAAACATCATTGCCAATGCAATAGCTTGGTAAAAATAAATCATAATTTTCCATATATAACACCCCTAAATTTCTTATTGCTTTGTTATGTTAATAATCTATATTTTGATTAATAATATTATATCGCAATATTTATAATTCTAAAAGTCAGGATCACCCGTAAAACGTGCTGCCCTTACTTTAAAATAATACAATAATACGTAAAATGCCATCTGATATTATAGAGATTCTATTATTTAAAGTTTGAAAAGACAAATTAAAAGACTTGAATCAGAAAATAAAAAGCTTAAAGTTAATTATGCATATATAAACAACTATATTTATATGAAATTATGGTATAATTAACTCTATAAGTTAAGTTGTAATTGAATTATAATACGAGATAAATATAGGAGGAAAAATGAAAAAATTAATTTTTGGGGGAATTATGTTTTTTAGCGGTTTTGCTGGGATATTAATGTTAATTGGTATATCGACTTTATATCCATATTCTTTTGAATATACAACTACAAGATTTTTTAGCTTTTTACAAGATTCACATACTGTACTTCCTTTTATTATATTCGCAGTATTGTGTTTTGGGGGTGGAATTATTGCTTGGAATGCTTCTTATAAATAGACTATAAGCAGAAAGAATTAAAGTCCAGCAATTATTGCTGGACTTTTTAAGTGACATTTTTCGGGAGGTGACTGTCACCATTATATAGTCACCTTATATATCACTTAAATCTTCACCGTTAGTTGCAATTACTCTTTTATACCAGTCAAAAGATTTCTTTTTAGATCTTTCAAGTGTTCCAGATCCATCGTTATTTTTATCTACATAGATAAATCCATAACGTTTTTTCATTTCTCCAGTACCTGCTGATACAAGGTCAATACATCCCCAAGGAGTATATCCTATAAGATCAACACCATCTTCTTCAACTGCATCTTTCATTGCTTCAATGTGATTTCTGAAATATTCTATTCTTGGTTGGTCATCAACTGTTCCATCTTCTTTTTTAACATCGATTGCACCAAATCCATTTTCAACAATAAACATTGGTAATTGATATCTATCATAGAACCAGTTTAATGAATATCTAAGTCCTAGCGGATCAATTTGCCATCCCCAGTCACTTGCTTTAACATATTCATTTCTTACTAAATCTGTTGTTTCATCATAATCAAAATGTATATTATTTTCATTATGTTTAGTTGCAAATGACATATAATAACTAAATCCTATATAATCTACGCATCCTTCTAATAGAGCTTTTTTATCTTCAGCTGTTATATCAAGTTCATATCCTTTTCTTTCAAAGAATTTATCCATATATTTAGGATAAGCTCCTATTACATGAACATCTGTGAACCAATAACGTTTATGCATTGCACTCATTGCCATAAATATATCTTCTGGTTTGCATGTTGCAGGATATATAGGACACATTGCAATCATACATCCAATTTGCATATCTGGATTTATTTCATGACCAATCTTTACAGCTATTGCACTTGCAACAAGCTCATAATGAGCTGCTTGATACATTATTTTTTCACGATTTTCTCCATCTTTATACTTAATTCCTGAGTTTGTAAATGGTGCAAAATCCTCTGCATAGTTAGCTTGATTATTTATTTCATTAAATGTCATCCAGTACTTAACTTTATTTTTGTATCTTTCAAAACAAACTTTTGCAAAGTTTACAAAGAAATCAATACATTTTCTATTTCTAAAGCCACCATATTCTGTTACTAAATGATATGGAAGCTCAAAATGTGATAATGTTACTACAGGTTGAATTCCATATTTTAAGCATTCATCGAATAAGTCATCATAGAATTTTAATCCTTCTTCATTTGGAGTTTCTTCATCTCCATTTGGGAAAATACGAGTCCATGCTATACTTGTTCTAAAGCACTTAAAGCCCATTTCTGCAAATAGTGCTATATCTTCTTTATATCTATGATAAAAATCGATTGCTTCATGATTTGGATAGTTTAATCCTTCGATTACTCCATCTGTTATTTCTCTTTTTGTATTAACTGAACCAGCTGTCATTACATCTGCAACGCTGATACCTTTTCCGCCTTCTTTCCATCCACCTTCGAGTTGGTGAGCTGCAACTGCTCCACCCCATAAAAAGTCTTTTCTTAGTGCCATTATAGCCACATCCCTTTCTTCATAAAAAATAATTATCTAAGTGTTTTTATAATAATTATGGAAAACTTAAAAATTTACTATATCTTTTTTTATTATATAATTACAAATTTCTTTTCTACATTTATAATTTTAAAACATTTACTTTTATTTGTTAAGATTTTATGGGTAAAATAAAAATAGTTATAACTTCTGTTATTTGTTACTTGTATGTAACACCTTGTAACATATTGAATTTCTATAAACAGATGTGAACTATAATTAAAACTTATATAAATAATATTTCCTAACCAACAAAATCTTAAAAGCACTTAGATTCTTGAAACACCACATTTATAGTAACAGCTTTATTATTTAGATTGTTCACTATAATTAAGCTTATCATTTCACTAAGTGCTTAATTAAGAATTGCATCAGTCAGTTAACTTCTGTTATCACCTGCTGTTGTAATTCCTATAATTAATATTAAGAATTATATAGATTAGTTTACTATTATCATATTAAGAATTATATGCGTTAGTTAACTCCTACAATATGGCAAGCTACCTTTCTTCCATTAATATCTTTTAATTTAGGTTCTTCCTTTGAACATATATCTTTACAATATGGACACCTTGTATGGAATCTACATCCTTTTGGTGGATTTACTGGACTTGGTATTTCACCTTGAAGTACCTCTTTTTCAGTACTTCTAAGCTTTGGATCTGGCTTTGGAACGGCAGAAATCAAAAATTTTGTGTATGGATGAAGTGGATTTTCAAATATCTTTTCTGTTTCTCCTACTTCGCATATTTTACCTAAAAACATAACACAAACTCTATCTGAAATATATCTTACAACACTAAGATCATGTGATATAAACAAATATGTAAGATTATATTCCTTTTGTAGTTTATTAAGAAGATTAATTATTTGAGATTGAATTGATACATCAAGTGCAGATACGGGTTCATCACAGATTATAAGCTTTGGCTTTAAAGCTAATGCTCTTGCAATTCCTATTCTTTGTCTTTGCCCTCCGCTAAACTGATGAGGATATCTGTTTAAAAATTCTTGTCTTATTCCAACTTCTCTCATTAATTCATTTATCCTCTTAAGCATATCTTCCTTATTTTTATACATCTTATGAGTAATTAAAGGTTCTGCTATAATCTGCTTAACAGTCATTCTTGGATTTAAGGAAGCATATGGATCTTGAAATATGAGCTGCATTTTCTTTCTTATCTCTCTAAGCTGTGCTGGCTTTAAATCATATAAATTGCATCCATCAAATTCTACTTTTCCATTTGTTGGTTCGATTAATCTTATTAAAAGTCTTCCGAGTGTGCTTTTCCCACATCCTGACTCTCCAACAAGAGCAAATGTTTCACCTTTATATATTTCAAGATTTATATTTGACACAGCATGTACAACACCATTACTTTTTTTATAACCCGAAGATGATATATTAAATTCTTTTACAAGATCAGTTGCTTTTAACAATATTTCTTTACTCATCGTACTACCTCCTTTTCATAAAGGAAGCATCTTGTATAATGTCCTTCTTCAACTTTATATAATTCTGGTTCCTCTTCAAAGCATCTTGATATAGCTTTATCGCATCTTGGACAAAAGAGGCATCCTTTTGGAAGTTTCAATAAATTAGGCACCATACCTCTAATACTATATAAATTATCCTTATGGCTATCTATTCTAGGCATTGATTTCATTAATCCTTCAGTATATGGATGACTTATATTATCAAATAATTCAAATACATCTGCCTGTTCCATGACTTTTCCAGCATACATTACATATACGTAGTCACAAATTTCTGCAACTATTCCTAAATTATGAGTTATCATAAGTATGGATGTTCCATTTTCTTTTTGGAGCTTTTTCATAAGCTTCAGTATTTGAGCTTCAATTGTAACATCTAATGCAGTTGTAGGTTCATCTGCTATAAGAAGTTTAGGCTTACATATCATTGCCATTCCTATAACAACTCTTTGCCTAAGTCCTCCAGATAATTGATGTGGATAACTATTATACCTTTTTTCTGGTTCTGGAATTCCTACTTCTTTAAATATTTCAATAACTCTTTTCTTTGCTTCTTCTTTACTTACATTCTCATGAAGTAATATTGCTTCTCTTACTTGCTTTCCAATAGTATATACAGGATTAAGTGAGGTCATTGGTTCTTGAAATATGAATCCGATCTCATTTCCACGTATTTTTTGCAATTCTTTTTTACTAAGATCTATGAGTTTCTTATCTTCAAGTTCTATACTTCCTTCCACTATCTTCCCCGGCTTTTTTATTAAATTAATTATGGACATTGCAGTCATACTCTTTCCACAGCCTGATTCACCAACAACACCTATAATCTTTCCTTTTGGAACTTCTATATTGACACCATCAATTGCCGGCACAACTCCTTTTCTTGTTAAAAAATGTGTCTTTAAATTATATATAGATAATAACTTTTCATCTTCCATGAAATTCACCTCCTATAACTACTCCTTTAAATATGGATCTATGGCATCTCTTAAACCATCACCTAAGAAATTAAATGCTAAAACTATTACTAAAATTGCAATCCCAGGTGCTATTGAAATCCAAGGATCTGTAAATAAATATTGCTTTCCTCTAACCACCATGAGTCCCCAGCTTGTTGAAGGTGGCTGTGCTCCAATTCCAAGGAAGCTTAAGCTTGACTCAGATAAAATTGATGCTGGAACATTTAATGTAAATAAGACTATTAATGAAGAAATACAATTTGGAAGAATATGCTTGAACATTATAACTGATTTTTTTACTCCAATTGATATTGCAACTTCCACAAATTCCTTCTCTTTAAGTGCTAAAGTCTGTGATCTTACAATCCTTGCTGTTCCTGCCCAATTTACGAGACTAAGTGCAATGAAAATGTTTATAAGACTAGCTCCTAATGTATACATTACTACCATAGCTAATAATAATGATGGAAATGCTAGCATTATATCTGCAAATCTCATAATAATAAAATCAACTTTTTTACCAAGAAAACCTGCCATAAGTCCAAGTATAGTTCCAATAACCATTGATATTACAGTTGGTACAATTCCTATAACAAGTGATATTCTTGCACCATATATAAGTCTGCTTAAAACATCACGTCCAAGTTCATCTGTACCAAGAAGATGAGTTGAACAAGGTGCAATTAATCTGTCTTTTAATACTTGTGCATTAGGATCATATGGCGAAAAAATTGGAGCAAGTATTGCTACTATACATATTGCCAATATTATAAATGCTGAAAATACTGCTAACTTGTTATTTCTAATCATACTTTTTATTTTATCTAAAGCTGTATCACTATCTTCTATGTCTGTTTCTATATCTTCTTCAAATTCGTTATGAACAAATTCTTCTAATTCTTCTCTTAACTTTGCTTCACTCATATTTTCACCTACTCACATCTAATTCTTGGATCAATTACTGAATATAAGATATCTGCTACCAAATTACCACCAATTATAAGTACTGTTGTAAAAAGCACTGTACCTTGAAGCAGAGGCATGTCTCTGTTTGAAATTGCATCAACAGCAAGTCTTCCTATACCTGGAATAGAAAAAATACTTTCTGTGATTACAGCTCCAGATAATAAACTAGAAATTTGTATAGCCATCATTGTTACAACTGGAAGCAATGCATTTTTCAAGGCATGACCTACAACAACTATACTTTCAGAGGCACCCTTAGCTCTAGCAGTCCTTATAAAATCATTTTGCATTATTTCTAAAAGACTTGATCTTGCAAGTCTTGCTATGGTACCTGCTGAGCTCCAACCAAGAACTATTGCCGGCAAAGCAAGATGCATCCAAGTTTTATATCCTGATACTGGAAATACTTTTAGCTTGTATGCAAAAACATATTGAAGTAATAATGCTCCCCAAAATACTGGCATAGATACACCAAATAATGAAACTGACATAAATAATCTATCTATAATTGTATTTTGTTTTATTGCTGATATTATTCCTGCTGGTATTCCTACTATCCATGCTATTACTGCAGCAAATAATGCAAGTTTAACTGTATTAGGAAATGCATCTTTTATTAAATCTGTAACATCTCTCTTTAGTTTATAAGACATACCTAAATCACCTTGAATTGCATTTATAATATATTTAAAAAACCTGATAATTACAGGATCATCAAGTCCCATTCTCACTCTAAACTGTTCAATAAGATCAGGCTTTATATGCTCTCCCATCATTAATGTTATTGGATCACCTGGAACAACATTTAGCATTATAAAAATTATAAAGATAACTCCAATTAATACTGGTATGGAAATTAAAATTCTTTTTAATATATATTTGCTCAAATTGCTTCCCCCCTTAGCTTTTTTGATTTACATTTTTGTTATTTTAAAAAAGTGGGATATTTCAAAATGAAATACCCCTGATACATTAACTTACTACTATTCTTCTATATACATATCATGATACATATTTCCAGACCAACCATTCCACAATATCTTATAATTTTTAACTCTTGGATTAACTACGAATAAATGTTGTTTTGAATATAGTGGAACCCATGCTGCATCTTCTTGAATAATTTTCTTTTCAAGATCTTGATATAACTTAATTCTTTCATCTGCATTAACAATAGTCCTTGCTCTTACTACTTCATTTGAAACTTCTTCATTATTATAGTTAAAAGATCTCTTTACAGTATTTGTTGGTGCAAAGAATGTATAAATAAAGTTATCTGGATCATTAAAATCGGCTGACCAGTTTGTAACATATGAACCTAATTTACCTTCAGATCTTGTTGAAAACCAAGTTGCTTCATCAACAACATTAATGTTAACTTTAATTCCTATTTGAGCAAGCATTGATTGATTTAATTCATAAGTTTGAACTGTAGAATCAACACTTTCTGAATCTTGGCTTATTTCCATCTCAAATCCATTAGGATATCCTGCTTCTTTTAATAATTCTTTAGCTTTTTCCGGATTATATTCTATCACTGGAAGATCTTTATTATATCCAATTAATCCTGGTGGGAATATACCTGATTGTACGGTTCCCTTCCCACTATAAACTGTATCTAAAATAGCCTGTCTGTCTATTCCCATTTGAATTGCTTTTCTTACACGCACATCATTAAGTGGTTCAATATTTTCATTAAGGCTCATATAATAAATACCAACCTTATCTCTGCTTACTATCCAATTTTTGTACTTATCACTATCTAAGAAATATTTAATTTGCTGTGGTGCAGTATCTAAATCAAGTTCATCTAATTCACCTGATTCAAACATCATTCTTAATGTTTCTGAATCTTTTACAACCTTGAATGAAATTCTATCTAGCTTAGGTCTTTCATTCCAATAATCATCAAAGGCAACAAGCTGCTCTTCACTGTTTAATACCCAGCTGTCAAACTTGAAAGGGCCAGTTCCTACAGTAAGTTCTGGCTTAATTCCAAAATCTGCACCTGCTTCTTCTGTTGCTTTTCTATTATAAATTGATACCCCTGGTGTAGAAAGATTTGCCAAAAATGGAGCAAATGGCTCATCTAATGTCATTTTAACTGTGTAATCATCGACAACTTCTAATCCTTTTAATGAATCTGCCTTACCATCCATCATGTCTTGTGCTCCGCTTATTGCATCAATAAAATCCTGATTTAGTGCTTCTGTTTCAGGCTTTAGCATTCTTTCAAATGTATATTTAACATCATCTGCTTTAAATTCTTCTCCATTATGGAACTTTACACCTTTTCTTAAATGAAATGTATATGTAAGTCCATCTTCTGAAATATCCCAGCTTTCTGCTAAACTTGGAACAATTTTAGTTTCCCCATTCTCATCTAGTTTTACTTCTACAAGTCTATCAAAAATGTTCATTGGAATTGTATAATCCTCAGTAGTTTTTTGAACATCAGCAGTTTGAATTTCTTCATTGGTTGCAAGCCTTAATGTGTTACTTGTATCATCTGATGAAGCTGAACTTGAACTGCTTTTATCTCCACCTCCACATCCTGTTAATATTAACGTGACTGTTAACACCGCTGCCACTAACGACCCAATTGATTTTTTCATAAAGTATATTCCCCCTTCAAATAGATATAATATTTTTTATAATAATAAAAAAAGGTGCATTTTTATATAAAAATGCACCTTTGCTTTCATATTTTGTAATATATGTCTAGTATACCATTTTTTACGCTTTAAGTAAATCATTTAGATAAAATTTATTCATAATACTATTCATTTTCTATTCGTCTTAATTTTAAAATCATAAATTATCTTAAATTTTAATTTGATTTTTTATAAGATAATATAATCGCCTTATAAACATTAGGACTTGCTCTTAATATACTTAAGAGTAAGTCCTTTACGTCAAACTTTCATTATTTACATAAACTAATTATAGCTTGTGTAAATATATTTCCATTTAACATTAATTTATCAATAACATCAAATTCATCATTCATAGCACATCCACAGCTTTTGCCAAAAGACTGTAATTATTTCATAGATTCCATAACGCTATCTACAAGTATATCCATATCTGTAATATTATCTTCTTTCATAGAAGATACAAGCGTAACTTTATCATCTAAAACAGTCATATCTCTCATTCCTTCTAAAAATTCACGCATTAAATTTCCAGACCTACATGCCCATGATCCATTTTCAATTATTGCAAAAGTTCTATTTTGAAGATTTAAAGCTTTCATATCCATAAGATAATTATGCATTGGTGGGTAAATACCAAGATTATATGTTACAGAAGCTAAAACAACATGACTAACTCTAAATGTCTCAGAAATTAAATTAGATACATGTGTACTTGAAACATCATACATAACTACATTTTTAATTCCCTTTTCTACAAACTTAGTAGCTAAAGACTCAACTGCACTCTCAGTATTACCATACATTGAAGCATAAACTATCATTACGCCTTTTTCTTCTGGTTCATATTTACTCCATTTATCATATTTATCAAGGAAATATCCAAGATTTGTTCTCCAAACTGGCCCATGTAATGGACAAATCATCTTAATGTCAATTCCACTTGCTTTCTTTAATAATGATTGAACATGAGGACCGTATTTACCAACAATGTTAGTATAATACCTTCTAGCATCATCAATCCAATCACGCTCAAAATCAACTTCATCATTAAATAGCTTTCCATCTAATGCTCCAAAAGATCCAAAGGCATCAGCTGAAAAAAGAACTCCATTTGTATTATCAAATGTAACCATAGCTTCTGGCCAATGTACCATTGGTGCAGCTATAAATGTTACTTCGTGCTTTCCAAAAGATTTTGTGTCACCTTCTGAAACTTCTTCAATCCTTCCGTCAATATTAAATCCAAATTGTCTCATTAGCATAAAAGATTTTTCAGTACTTATAATCTTAACATCCGGATAACGTAATATTATTTCTTCAATCGAAGCTCCATGATCAGGCTCCATATGATTTATTACTAAATAATCTAAATTTCTACCATTAAGAACAGCTTGTACATTCTCTAAAAATTGTCTTCCAATTGACCAATCAACAGTATCAAATAGTACAGTCTTCTCATCTAATAGTAAATATGAGTTATATGAAACACCTCTTGGAATTGGATGAATATTTTCAAAAAGAGCTAGACGCCTATCATTACCGCCTACCCAATAAAGGTCTTCGGTTACTTTCCTAACACAAAACATTACTTATTCCTCCTTTTTACTATAAAACATTTAAAATTTTTGCTACAAATATTAGACCTCTATAAAATTATCTTTTTCTTCACCACAATCTGGACATATCCATTCTTCTGGAAGATCTTTAAATAGAGTTCCACTAGCTATTTCATTTTCTACATCACCTACAGCTGGATCATATTCATATCCACAGCCATTACAAACATATCTCTTCCAATTAGGAGCTGTTTTTTTAGGGAGCTTTTTCTTCATTTTTTTCATAGGAGGAGCTTCCTTTTTAGGTTCTCCATTATCTAAAGAAGCTGTTAATATAGGCATTATCTCCATTATATCTCCAACAATACCATAATCCGCATTCTTAAAGATTGGAGCATTAGGATTATTATTAATAGCAACAATAGTTGTTGCTTCCTTTATTCCTTTTAAATGTTGACCGGCTCCTGATATTCCACAGGCAATATAAAGATTTCCATTAAACTTTTGTCCTGACATTCCAACATATCTATTTAAAGGTAAGTATTTTAAAGTCTCAGCAACAGGACGTGAAGAACCAATAGCTGCACCTGCCTGTATAGCTAGTGCTTTTGCAAGTTCCATATTTTTTTCTTCTCCAATTCCTTTTCCTACACTAACAACACGATCAGCCTTACTTATTGGAGTATTTATATCGATGCCAACAGTAAAATCATAACCATCTGTTTTTAGTGCTTCTACAAGGTTATAAACTTTTTCTTCTGCTGTCCCATCATTAAATATTATCTTCTTACGTGCACCAGTTAGTGGATCACGTGAAGTCTTTCTTTCTCTACTCTCATTTTTAGGCATCTTTCCAATTATATGAGAAGCAATTACAACTCTTTGAATTTCATTTGTTCCCTCGTAAATAGTACAAATTTTAGCATCACGATAGGCTCGTTCTACATCCATGCCTTTAAGATAGCCATTGCCACCAAAAATTTGTAGTGCATCGTTTACAACTTCTAAACAAATATCTGATGCATATTGTTTTGCCATAGCAGCTTCCATAGAATAAGGTTCATGATTTTCTTTAAGTTCAGCTGCACTATAAACTAATAATCTAGCAGCTCTTATCTTTGTTGCCATATCAGCTAGTTTAAAAGAAATTGCTTGTTGTTGACATATAGGTTTTCCAAACTGTATTCTCTCTTTTGAATATTCTAAAGCATTTTCATAAGCTCCCTGTGCTATTCCTAACGCTTGGGATGCAATACCAATACGTCCACCATCAAGAGTTTTCATTGCTATTTTAAATCCTTGTCCTTCTTCACCTAATAAGTTTTCTTTAGGTACTTTTACATTATTAAATATTAATTCTGCAGTTGAAGAAGAACGAATTCCCATCTTATCATAATGATCACCAAAGGTGAATCCTTCCCATCCTTTTTCAACTATAAAAGCACTTATTCCTTTAACTCCTATATCTGGTGTTGTTACAGCAAATACAACATATGTATCGGCTTTATCTGCATTAGTTATAAAGATCTTTCCACCATTTAAAATATAATAATCGCCTTCTAGTACTGCAGTTGTCTCTGTTCCACCAGCATCACTACCCGCATTTGGCTCAGTTAACCCAAAAGCAGCAAGCTTCTCTCCTTTTGCTAGAGGAATCAGATATTTTTGCTTTTGCTCTTCTGTTCCATATGCAAAAATTGGGTAAGTCCCCAATGAAACATGGGCAGATAAAATTACACCTGTACCACCATCTACTCTAGAAAGTTCTTCTACAGCAATGGCATAACTAAGTACATCTAAACCTGCCCCACCATATTCCTTAGGATAAGGTGTTCCTAACACACCCATTTTGCCCAGTTTTTCAATTGCTTCTGTTGGAAATCTATTTTCCTTGTCCAACAAAAACGCCTGTGGCTTTACCTCTGACTCTGCAAATTCTCTAATTCTAGCACGAAAATCTTCGTGTTGTTCTGTGGTCTTAAAAAACATAATCTTACCTCCTTTAATTTTGTTTTTAATTAGATTTTTATAACTTCTATTATTAAAAACTTATAATAAAATATATGCTAATGAAAAAACATATTTATTATAATAATATAAGTAAATAATTAAGGTTTCCTCTAATCATGAGGAACGCCGTAATTGTTTACATTATCTTTAATATCTTTTAACAATAATTATTATAAAACATAAAATATCATTTGTCAATAATTCCCGTAAATGAATTATATTTCATTAAAAATGTTTAAATATTCATATCAATATTTTTATGAGTCCTATGTTAGTAATAAAAACTACCTGAATTATTATAATAACTACTCACTTCAATTCCATATATTATTTTTCTTTTTTAATAAAATTACTATTAAAATAGAATTAATAATCATAATAGACACATTTAAATAAATTTATAAATAAAAAGCCCTGAAAATTCAGGACTTAATTTTTTAAAAAGTTCTTCTTAAAGATAAAATCTATTAAGAAGAACTTTTTAATCCAATATATTTAATTATGCTAAGGAAAATAAAAAACTATGCTCTTATTTATATTAAGAATTTTAATATAAATATAATTCCTATTATTACTGTAGTTATGCTAATTTCTTTTGCTTTTCCTGTAAATAACTTTAATACTATATATGAAACAACTCCAAATACAATACCATCAGATATGCTATAAGATAGAGGCATCATAATTATAGTTAAAAATGCTGGTATAGCTTCTGTAAAATCTGAAATATCTATTTCCTTTATTGGCTCAATCATAAATAATCCAACTAATACCAATGCAGAACAAGTAACTGCTGGCGTAATTGATGCAAATATTGGTGCAAAGAATAATGATAATACAAACATTACTGCAGTAGATACTGCGGTTAAACCTGTTCTTCCACCTTCTGCAACTCCTGATGCACTTTCAACAAATGTACTTACTGTACTAGTACCTACACATGCTCCAAATGTAGTTCCTACAGCATCTGCAAAAAGAGCTTTCTTTAAATTTGGAACTCTACCATCTTTATCTAACATCTTCGCCTTAGTCGCTACCCCAACTAAAGTTCCTATAGTATCAAACATGTCCATAAATAATAATGTAAATAAAACTATTACCATATCTAGAGAAAATATGTTATTCCACTGAAATTTTAATAAAATTGAGCTAATTGATGGTGGTGCACTTATAATACTAGTCGGAATCGGTGTAACTCCTAGAGGAATTCCTATTATCGCTGTAATAATCATTCCTATAAATAATGCACCTTTAATCTTTCTCACTAAAAGAATACCTGTGATTAGAATCCCTATAATTGCAAGTAATCCTGTTCCATTCGTTATATTTCCAAGAGTTAGTATTGTTGCACCATCTTCTGGATGAACTATAATACCAGCACCTTCAAGTCCTACTAGTGAAATAAATAATCCTATTCCTACTGAAATCGCTTTTTTAATATTTTCTGGTATTGAATCAACAATAGCTTCACGAACATCAAATAATGTTAATAAAATAAATATTATTCCTTCTAAAAATACTGCTGTTAAAGCAAATTCATACGAGTATCCCATCCCAAGAACTATTGTAAATGCAAAAAATGCATTTAGACCCATACCTGGGGCTTGAGCAAATGGTAATTTAGCATATATACCCATAATTAAAGTTGCAACTATTGCTGATAATGCCGTAGCTGTAAACACTGCACCTTTATCCATGCCTGTGGCTGATAATATAGATGGATTTACTATTAATATATACGCCATAGTCATAAAAGTAGTAATACCAGCTATAACTTCTGTTTTTAAATTTGTATTATTTTTCGTAAGTCCAAAATAATTATCTAGCTTTCCATCTTTTTTAAATAAATTTTTCATTTAATCACTCTTTCGTAAATCTTTTTTCTTCGCCCGAGTTATAATAATACATTTTACGATATTTTTCAACTTTTTATGAATATTAATAGCTTGTTTATAATTTATTTTCACTTTTTATACTTAAAAAAAACAATACAATACCCTTTATTTTAGAGTATTGTATTGCTTTAATCTAGATATAACTACTATCCAAGAAAAACTCTTCACAAGTTTCTATAATTCTAGGTTCTTTTTTAAATAAGAATTCACCCTTATTAATCCTCTTATCTTTGGATATGTATCTTGTCTTCTTTGAAGATATATATTTTCAGTTGGGCATGCTATAAAGTTTAATTTTGATTTTTTAAAGTCTTTCATAAGATTAAATGCATATGCGTTATTTGCTAAGCCAAATGAACATGTATGACTAGCTGTTGTTAAGTGTCCAATTTCTTCTATATAAGAAATTGCAGACAATTATTATTTTAGAATGTAAATCTAGAACTGAAACTAAATAACACAACTCTATATCTTTACTTTAAGCATTAGGGATTCATAAAATTATATGCCGCTCCTATTAGACCAGCATCATTTTCATGCTTACACTTTTCTAATTTACATTCTACAAAGTGCCACCAAGGAATTTCTCTTAATGCAATCTCAATCTGATAAATTAAATCTGCTCTAGCACTAACGCCCCCACCAATTAAAATCTTTTCTGGATTTAATATTGATGAAAGATTAAATACCATTCTAGCTATATTTCCATACCATTCATTAATAATATTTTTTACATTTTTATCTGTTTCAGCTTCTTTGAAAATTTCATCACCTAAGACTTCAACAGTATTGTCAAGATTTTTATATTCTTTATACATATCTATAAGGGCTGTTATCGAAGAATTTTTACTCAGTATTTGATGTCCTTCCTTGTCCTTAGTAATCATATAACAAAACTCTCCGCCTTTAAATTGCTTTCCTCTTATAAGATTATTATTTAAATAGATTCCGCCACCTATCCCAGTTCCTATAGTTATGCATATAAAATCTTCACATTCCGTAGCATTTCCATTAAATTTTTCAGCTAAAGCAACACAATTTGCATCATTTTCTATTCTAACTTCTAAATTAGTTCTAGAAGCTAATTCATCCTGCAATTTGTAATTTTCTATAAATCTTAGATAACTACATGCTACTGGTATCCCTTCTTTGTTATTAATAAAGCCTGGCATACTAATTGATACACCTAAAATATCGCTATTATCTTTATATAGATTTACTATATCACATAATTCATCAACAAAGTCTTCTGCACCACTTTTTACTGTTACTTTCTTATCCTTGCATAAAACTACACCTGCTTCATCTACAAGTCCATACTTTATAAAAGTACCGCCTATATCGATTGAAATTATCTTTTTCATATCTTCTTACTTCCCTTTAATAGTTTATCTCAACCATTTGATGACCATTTATCTTACCTAGTGTAAACTCTAAAGTTCCATCTACAATATTAAACTTAACCTCTTCATTTTGTGGAACTAATGTAACACTCTTAGGTAATTTATCTAGGTTTAACTTCATTTCTAAGTTGTATAGAGGTATTACATCTTCAATTACATCAATTCTTTGGCATCTTCTTTCAGGAATATAATGAAGTAGATGAAGAACATATCTATTTTTATTTTCTTGCTCATTTAATGTACTTATTATAGTGCTAGGTCCATTATGATTAACTAATCTATTTTCTAATAATATATCTATTGCATTAATAAATAGCTTCTTACACCAAATAGATCCATATTGGTGATATTGGGAGAATATCTTATGAGCAAAATATATTGAATTATTTCCCTTTACAATAGCTGGCCCATATATTTTCCCACTACTTGGTGCATGTTGGTGTGAGCAAAAATGTTCTGGTGTTCTGTTGAAGTAAGGTTCTATTGAATTGCATAATACTCTTTCACCTTCTTCAACAGAAATCTTCGCTGAATCTTCATACATAACATATTCTGTGTTATATAAATCTTTAGATAGTTCACCTTCTGGTATTACAAATGTTGGAGTAAATTCTCCTTTACCTTCATAGTTTACTTTTAAAGATGGTATATTAAACTTAGTTTTCTCTTCATTTAATCCACCTTCGTATACAGCTATTATTTTGCCACCATTTTGGATAAATTTCTCTATCTTATTCTTAAACTCATCATTTACCATTACCCTCTCTTCTGGTAATACTAATAATTTATATTTAGTAAAATCCATAGAACTATCAATAATATCAAATTGAAGTGATGCTTCTTGTAACATTCTAGTTGCTCCAGTTATTGACGGTTTTAAACCAAATGGCTCTTTTGAATTATAGTCTATAAATTCTTCTGGAGTAAATACTGCTATCTCACAAACAGCTTTTGCATCTTCACACCAAGGTTCTTTTGCTTCAACTTCACTATAAACCTTACCGATTAAATCATAAACTTCCTTAGATATTTTTCCACTAGGATCTAATTGATCTCCAATAGAGCATTTTGTATTTTGAGCTAACATATGAAAACATTCATATTGAAGTGCAGCTAAATTTTTAAATGAGTGGAAATCCCCCCAATAAGTATGGAATTTTCCTGTCATTCCCAAGCAGTCCTTCCCTAAATTTCTAGCATATCTAACTGTTGTAGGAAAATGCATATATCCCCATCCACCACTTGGTAATGATTCAATTTCAATATGACTATAGTTATCTAGTGAATCTTTAAGTTGTGGACTTATATGTGAACCATTATAGAATATAGTTACATTTGGATTTATATCTTTAATAAATTGGCTCATTTCAGTTTTAAATTCAGTAAGCATCTTTTCAGAGAACTTTAACCTTTCTCCCCTTATTGTATAATCAATTCCCTGCTCTTCCATACTTTTTTTACAGTTTTCACAAGCACAAGGAACTACCATAACTATATCAAAGAATAATCCATCACACTCTGGAAACATTTCTAATATTTCTCTTACATGATTCTTTAAAAATGTTCTATATTCACTATTTACACATAAAAAGTCATAAAAGCCCGGCTTTCCACCTTCACCTTTTATTGTCTTACCATCTATATCCTTAGACACCCATTCTGGATGTTCATCACAAGTAAACTTATCCCATTGAACAGGTAAATATATTGGTGCTTTGATTCCCCTTTCATGGCAAGCTTCTATTTGTTCTTTTAACAAACTTTTATTAGCTAGATTAGGATGAATTCTTTCTTTATTAATTTTTGAATCATAATATAAATACCCGTGATGACATCTAGCAAAGCAAGTTATAGAATTAACTCTAGCTTTTTCTAATACTTCCCCAAATTCTTCTTTGTTAAAATCTTTTCCTATACCTTCTATTAATTGACTTGTATGAAAATCTAAATGTATTTGTCTACTTCTTGTCTTATATCCCATAATAACTCTCCTCTAAACTTAAAATTATAATAATTTAACCTTTAACAGCTCCCGCTGTAATACCTTTTTCAACATGCTTTTGACATAGTACATATATAATTACTATTGGAATTATAAACATACATATAGCTGCAAATATTGCACCTTTGTCTGATGAATATCTTCCATTCAAGCTCATAAGTGCTACTGAAATAGTATACTTTGTTTTATCAGTTAAGAACATAAGTCCAAATATGAACTCATTATATACTGATAAGAATGTGAATACTGATATTGTAGCTGCTGCTGGTTTAGCAAGTGGTAATAATATGCCAAATACTAATCTTAAACGTCCACATCCATCTATTATTGCTGCTTCATCTATTTCCTTACTTATTCCTCTCATATATCCAGACATCATAAAGATTGCAAATGGCAATTGGAATGTTGCATATAAGAATATGAGCGGTGTTAAGTGATTTTTAAATCCATACCTATTAATAATATCGGCAATTGGAATTATAGTTGTATGCATTGGAATAGTTAATCCTATTACAAAGTATGTTAAAACTAAATTCCTAAATTTAAATCCTGTTCTTGTTATTACATAAGCAACTAAAGTAGCAAGTATTACTACTAATATAGTTGTTGATATGGCTAAGAAAAATGAGTTGAATATGGCAGTTACAATATTAGCTTTACTCAGTGCAGTTTCATAATTAAAAAAACTCATAGTCTTTGGAAGTGAAAATGCATTTCCATATATATCATTAGTACTTTTAAATGATGACATTACTGTGAATATTAATGGAGCAACACTAAATATAGTCCATATTATTGCACAAACGTACATACAATATTTTAAAATTTTACTTTCCTTATTTTGTAACATTTTGTTCCCCCCTAATTATCATCATTTTCTTTAAAGGCTTTATTTAATATTAATGTACAAATTATTGATGCAACCAATATTAATATACCAATTGAACTACCATATCCAAAATTATTATATTTAAATGCTTGCTCATATAATAATGTTACTGGAACGTCTGTAGCTCCCCCTGGTCCACCACCTGTCATAATATAAATGATGTCAAAAACTTTAAATGATCCTACAACAGCTAATACTGAAAAAATTTTAAAACTCTCCTTCATTAAAGGTAATACTATGTGTATTTGTTCCTTAAATCCATTAGCGCCATCAATTTTAGCTGCTTCTATTAAGTCATCTGGTATATTAGTTAATCCAGCTACAAAAATAAGCATATTATACCCAATAAATACCCATGCATTTACTAATGCAACCGTTAAAATTGCAATCTTTGGATTACCTAACCAGTCTTGCTGAGATGCTCCCATTCCTATTTTCATTAACAAGGCATTTAAAGCACCACCTGATTTATATAAAATCAATGTCCACATTAAACCTGTTGCTGCTGTTGGTATTATTGAAGGTAGGAAATATACTGTCTTGAAAAATCTTTTTCCATTAATATATTTACTACTAACTAACAGTGCTAAAAGATATGCAAATGGCATTATTATAACAAAACTTATCAGCATAAAAACCCCTACATTTTTTAATGCACTATAAAATGATGGATCCTTAAATATGTTAATAAAATTTCTTAACCCTACGAATTTTTTATCGATAGCAGGTATACCATTCCATTTTACAAATGATAAATATAATGACTTTACTACTGAAGATGTATAAAAGAAAGTATATATAGCAATGGCAGGAAGAATAAATAATGTACATATAATATTTTCTTTTAAAGCCCTCTTAAATTTAGATTTTTTCAGCATAGTATTAAATGTTGGTGTACTACTATGATTATGTTCTACTTCTTCTATAACAGTATTTTTCATTTTCTCTCTTACCTCCTTGATTCATTATTTTTCTCCATAATAAGGTCGTAAAATTTTACAACCCTATTATGGATCATAAACTTATTCCATATCAGCTACTTTTTGAATTCTAGTCAAAGTATCATCAACGCTAGTTCCAGCAAACATCCCTTGTATAGCATCTCTTATTTCTTCTCTTAATTGTGGATTCTTAGCATAATCCCCTGGCTCCAACTTTGTCTCTTTAACATCTACAAAAGCTTCCTTAAATTCTTTAGCTATTGGTGTAATGTCATCAATTTGTTCCATTGTAGTTACTGGGAATATTCCACCCTTAGATATTTTTTGCGATTCATTATATGCTTCTGCATCAGTTAAATACTTTAATAGTTTTATTGAAGCTTCTAATCTTTCTTCTCCATTATTAGCAGCTAAACTAAATCCTTCTGAAGTACCTGAATGCCAATTATTTTTATTTTCAGCATACTTTTCAAAGTAAGGGAATGGAACAAATCCAAATCTTTCTGGATTTTCAGAATCATTAATTTGATTCATAAACCATGAACCATTTAAGTGCATTGGAGTATCACCATTTAAGAACAAAGATTGTTCACCAACTGAATCTAATGTTGTAATATTCTCACCTAAGTAACCTTTTTTTTGCCAATCAGACATTAATTCGAATACTTCTTTCATAGCTGTATCGTTCCACTTAGTTTTTCCATCAATAATAGATTTTGTATAATCAAAATCTTCTCTCTTTAATATTAAATTTGCTAAAAGATGTGCTCCTCTAAAGTTATCTTTATCACCTAAAGTAAATGGTGTGATTCCTTTTGCCATAAAAGCATCACATACTTTTTCAAACTCTTCTATTGTTGTAGGCGGATTTAAACCGTTTTCTTTAAATAGATCTTTGTTATAATAAAGTCCTGTTGCAAAACTTGACATAGGAACACCATAAAATCCCTCTATACCATCAAACTTCCATGAATCAAGCATGCTTGGAATATATTTATCACTCCATGCACTATCTTCCGATGCAACTTTACTTAAATCATAAAATAATCCACTCTCAACATAATCTTTAAATTGTGTTCCTCCATAGTTTACTAAAACATCTGGAACATCTCCTGTTGCAACAGATGTTTTAAACATATTGTTATATGTTGCTTCATCACCAATAGCTTCATGTTCAATTTTAATATTAGGATTTTCCTCCATAAACTTCTCTATCCTACCATTAACAACTCTATCATCTGCTCCTTGGTCGCTACTATATCTTGATAGTACCTTTATAGTTACAACATTTTCGCCTTTGCTAGTTGTGTTAGAACTATTACCTCCACAACCAATTAATGAAGTCATAGTCATTGCAGCTAAAACTAAGCCTATAATTTTTTTTTTCATAAAACCCTCTCCCTATCTTTTATTTATGATAGTTTTATGTTAACATTTACACTAAAGGAATTGAATGTATTTTCTTTGATTCGTATTGTATTATTTTTAGAATTTATTTGGAGGTGTTTTATGAAAACTAACCTTTTAAAATTTAAATCTATAAAAGATAAAGTATTCTATTTTTCATTCTTAGTAACTTTATCAATAATACTGCTACTTATTTTTATATCCTACTTTATTTCATACAACACTATAAAGAATAACTCTATATCTAGGGAATTAGATACATTAGAGATAATAGGAAACCAAGCTGAATTAGTTTTAAATTCTGCTCAATTAAGTTCAACTGGAATTATTATCGATTCAGATGTTCAGAATACTTTAACTAATAGTAGTATAAATAATATTCAACCTAGCAAAGCAGACGTATTAAAAATTCAAAGAGCCATAGATAATAGCATGTATAAAGACTCAGTTATATCTGGAATCATACTCCACACTACAACCGACTTTACATTTAAAACAAATAGTAAGCTTATTAGTTTGTCTAATTACAATATGGAATTTAATAAATGGTATGGTGCAATTTCAGATACAGTAGGAAATCCTTATTTTTATACAACAAGACAAATATTTAATATGAATACTGGCAAATTAATTGGATACTTAGAAGTATTTATTGATGAATCTACTTTATCTACAAACTATACAAACAGCAAATACACTAAATTTACTGATTTCTTTATTATTAATCCCAAAGGAGTTATAATTTCATCTTCTAATCAAGGTGAAATTTCTAATAATATTTTTAAATTAAGAAAAAACTTAAAATTAGCTACTGCAAGAGATCCTGTAAAAATAATAAATAATAGGAAAGAAGATAAATTAACTCTTATGCTGTACAACAACAAATTGAACTGGAACATAGTTGCTGATATCTATTTAAAAGATTTAATTAAAAATAAAAAAACACTTATTTTATCCTTGATTATTTTATCATTAATAGGTTTATTATGTTCTTATGTTCTTTCTAAGTCTATTTCAAAATCCATTATAAAGCCAATTACCAATTTATCTTTAGCTATAAATCAAATTGAAAAAGGTAATTGGGCAGCAGAAATAGATATTTTATCTGATGATGAAATAGGATTACTTTCAAAAAAATTTAATAATCTTATAGTCTATATAAAAAATTTATTAGACAAAATAACTATTGAACAAAATAAGAAGAAAGAATTTGAATTTCAATTAATTCAGTTACAAATAAAGCCCCATTTTTTATATAATTCATTAGAAAATATTTCTGCTTTAATTGAACTTGACATGAATGATGAAGCTGTAGACATAATCTCAAATCTTTCTACCTTCTACAGAGGTGCATTAAGCAAAGGAAACAATATTATTTCAATTAGGGATGAGATTTCCTTAACAGAAAGCTATTTGAAAATTATGAAGCTAAGATATTATAATATTTTTGATTATGACATTATATGTGATTCTAATCTGGAACACTTCTCTTGTCCTAAACTTTTAATTCAACCGTTAGTAGAAAATGCTATTTATCATGGCCTAAAAAATTATGATGATAAAGGCAAAGTAATAGTTGCTATTGAATACTTTAATGATGAACTAAAAATAACTATAGAAGATACTGGTATAGGAATGACAGAAGATGAATTAAAAAAAGTAATTAACGGTAATATCTCCTCTTCTGCAAAAGGTGGATTTGCCGTAAAAAATACTATAGAACGTTTAAAATTGGTTTATCATAATAACTGTATTTTCAATATTAAAAGCCAAAAAAATAAAGGAACTACTATTACTCTAGTAATACCTGCAATAAGAAAGGATTTATACAGAGATGAATATACTTTTAGTTGATGATGAATATCTTATTAGAGCAAAAATTTTGAAATATTTGAAAGATAGTACCTTTTCATTTAACAATATTTTTCAAGCTTCTGATGGATTTGAGGCCTTAGAACTTATTAGAAATAATTCAATTGATATAGCAATAATTGATATACAAATGCCGAAATTAACAGGGATTGAACTTTTGCAAAATTTGAGAGCTGAATCCTATCAAACTAACGTAATATTTCTTACATGTTTTGAAAAATTCGAATATGCTAGACAAGCCATTAAATATAATATTGTAGATTACTTACTTAAACCAGTAAAGAAATCAGACCTTTATAGTTCCATAGAAAAATGTATATCTTTAATTGAAAAATCAGCTCAAAATCTAGCAGCCTTACATGAATTAGATGAAAAGTCAAAATATCAATACATAGTAGATTTACTTTATAATGACTTAGATAAAAAAGATTCTCTCCTTAACATTAAGGAAGATAACTTTATTTTTATATCAGTAGAATTGTCAAAAGAAGATTATATAAATAATTTATATAACTTTTTAGATGATAATTTTAAATCTTATGATGTTATATATGGTCTTTCTAAAAAAAACAAGATATTACTTATTAATTGCATATATTCCGATGAGATAAAAAGTAAACTTAACTATCTAATTAAAAATAAAATATTATCTTATTGTTATTTTAATAAAAGCTGTACAGATATAAAAAACTTGAAGGATTCCTTTCTTGAATGTATTACATTATTTCCTTCTAAAATTTTTTATAACGAGTTTTCAATATTCACTTTTAATGATATTAAATATAAAACTTACACACTTCCTAAAAGTCTTAAGCTTGACTTTCAGCTATTAATACGCTCTAATACAAAAACCACTTTAACAAATAAGTTTGAGTTTTATTTAAATGAAGTAAGTAGAATTAAAGATGTACATGCTCTTAAATCACTAGTAACTTATTTTTTATCTGCTATGGAAGATGTCTTTCTAGAAGGTAATGGCGAATATTTCTCTTTAATAAATATTGATCTAGTAAATAATCTATTATATGCAAGCAAAGATTTAAATTATATTAAAGATTATTGTTATACTTGCTATGAGCGATTAACTAACGAGCAATCTAAGATTAAAAACACTAAAAATTCTATTTCATCAAATACTATAATAAAAGTCAAGGATTATATAGATAAAAACTATTATTCTGAGGATATAAATTTAGATTTTTTATCAGCTCAGTTTTATATTAATAGTTGTCATTTAAGTTCTACATTCAAAAAAATTACAGGTGAAAGCTTAGTTGAATATACAACAAAAAAACGCATTAGTGAAGCTAAATCCCTACTTAAAAATGATGACATAAAGCTTTCAGAAGTAGCTGAAAAGGTTGGGTATAAAGATTACTACTACTTCAGTAAGTTATTTAAAAAGTATGTAGGTGTATCGCCACTTAAATATAAAAATAAAAAATTTTCAGTTCTATAAAAAAATCGCCAAGGCGACTATGATATAATCATCTATAAAATATAAATCCAATAGAATACAGTAACTTAAATTCAAGAAAATCCTTTAGCCGTCGATTTTTTTCAGCGCATTCTAGATTTTCTGAGCTTGCCGAAGAAAAGGCCAGGCGCATATAATTTATTTTTTATTCTTTAGGAACTATTCATTATTCTATTGCAATATTTTTAAAATGACTTATTCACAGATTATCCGAGAATATAATTTCCTAAAGAATAAAAAATATCCCAGCAAAGTAATTACTAAACTTTACTGGGATTTAATTTATTTATTATCTTTAATTTTCATATTTTATTCTTGTAGCATTGATAACGGAGTTATAACCATTATAGCCATCAGTTTAAAGAAATTCATTGAAATCACTAAAGAAACTTCTACTATTTGCATAAATCTATTATGGCTTGTGTAAATATCTTTCCACTTAACATCAATTCATCAATAACAGCAAATTCATCATTTCCATGCATGTTGTTGTCAGTTCCAGGCATTGAGCATCCAAAAGCTACACCATTTTTAAGATGATGTACATAAGTACCTCCACCTATGGCTAAACATTCACCCTTTTGTCCACTATATTCTTCATAACATTTTAATAATGTACGCACAAAATCAGAATCACAGCTTACGTGATGTGATGGATTTAATTTTTTATCTTCTAATGCTATGTTTAAATCTTTCATGTTCTTTCTTAATACTTCAGTTAAATTTTCATCAGTTGCACAAATAGGTGCTCTTGAATCAAAAGTTCCTTTTAAGCTTGTTAAATTATATTCAAAAATAGTAAATGCAATACTTAAACTTCCGCTTAATTCATCACTCATAACAATCCCACAACCTTTCCCAATAAAATCATTATGAGGGAATAATTTATTTACGCTACATAGCCTATCAAATCCTTCACTTTTTGCACATGGCATTGAGCATAATAATTCAATTATAGCTGTTATTGCATTATCTCCATTTTCAGGTGTTGAAGCATGAGCTCCTTTACCCTTAGCGTTAATTGTAATTAAAGAATCATCTTCACTTACAGTAAACTTAACATTTGTCTTTTCTTCTTCCTTTTTACATAGTTCTTTAACAATCTCTAAATCAAATCCTTCAACTACAGCTGTGGCTTTATCAGGAACAACATTAGCCTTTACTCCTCCATTAATTGATATAATTCTTGGAAGTGCTTTATCTTCAACATATTCACTTGTAAATTCTGCAGCTAACTGTCCCTTTTCAATATTTATAAGTGGAAATTCAGCATCTGGTGAAAATGTCATTGGAGCTTCTTTTTCTAATTTATAATAATGCTCAATGTCTGAACTTCCACATTCTTCATCAGTACCTAAAATTAATCTTACATTTTTACTTAAAGGAATATTTAAATCCTTAACTGCTTTTAATGCATATAAAGCAACTATAGCAGGACCTTTATCATCTGATGTTCCTCTTCCATATATTTTCCCATCCTTTATTATTGGCTCATAAGGCTTAGTTACAGTCCATTCATCACCTGCTGGGACAACGTCTAAATGAGCTAATATATCAAGACCTTTTTCATTATCATTAAAATCAACAGTTCCTACGTAATTATCATAATTTTTAGTCTTAAATCCCATACTTTCTGCAAGCCTTAATGCTGCTTCAAGTGCCTTTGCAGGGCCTTCACCATAAGGCATATTTTCTTTTGCTTCTCCTCTGTCACTCTTTATCCTTACTATATTACATATATCATTAAGCATCTCATCTTTATTATTTTCAAAATACTCTTCAATTTGTTTCTTATACATTTTTATTACCTTCTTCCTTACATTTAATTATTAATATTATGTACATTTATAGTATAACTCAAATTGTTGTATTTTTAACATTTTTATTGAAATATATATATTCTAAAAAAGTTTGTTCATGAAAATATAGTATCTTCATCTGTCACCTTAAATATTTGTCCAGCACAATTTTATCCTTGTTTACAACATATGCACTTCCGCCTCTATCTTTTACATCCTCTACCATGCTAACTATTAATATTGGCTTTTGTGCATTTTTGTCTGAGGTAGATACTGCAAACCAGCCGAGCTCTGTACCGTTTTTATCATCTTGTGATGTTTTTATTTCAGCTGTACCAGTCTTACCAAAAAGCGAAATATCATCTCTATATGCTCCATATCCAGTTCCATGAGGATCATTTACTACCTTTTTTAGACCTTTCATAACTTCATTTGTAACATCACTTGAAAATGCATTTGGAATCCATATATCTGCTTTTGCATCTTGCTTATAAAGCAAATAAGGCTTTATCACATTTCCTTCATTATTAAATGATGTATACAAACTAGCGAGATGTAATGGATTTATGAGTACTTGTCCTTGCCCATATCCACTATCTGCCAACTGTATCTCTGTTTCAATTTTATCTGTATTAGAATATTGTGACTTTTCCATAGTAATTTCAAATGGTAATTGTTCATTAAAGCCTAACTTATCTAAAGATTTCTTTAAATCTTCTGCACCGATTTTTAATGCTGCCTTTGCAAAATAAATATTATCTGAATAAATAAGTGCATTTTCTAAGTTTACTGGAGAATATTCATGAAGAGTAGTCACATAATAATTCCCCCACGATTTATCTTTCTGCCAGCTTAGTCCTTCATCTCCATAATCCTCATTAGGATTAATTGCTCCTGTACTTAGACCAATTTCAGCAATAATTGATTTAAAAGAGGAACCTGGAGCCCATTTTTGCCTGAAGCGATTATATAAAGGTTTATTTTCATCTTCATTTAATGAATTCCACTTCTCTTCTGACATTCCCATAATAAAATCATTATTATCATATGATGGAGTACTAACTAGTGCGAGCACTTCTCCTGTATATGGATTCATTGCTACTGAAGAGCTTTTATCATCTTTAAATTGTTCATATAAATCAAGTTGAAGAGATGAATCTATTGTAAGCTTAATATCTTTTCCATCTTCTTTTGCAATGCTTGCTAATACTTTCTTTTCATTTCCAAATTCATTTACAATACTTACTTTAATTCCATCCTGTCCCTTCAAATCTTTTTCATAAAGCCCTTCCATTCCACTTTTCCCAATTACACTATCTGAACTATATCCTTCCCCTTCATGTTGCTCTAGATCTTCCGCTGTTACACTTTGAACATATCCTACAAGATGTGCTGCAGCTTCTTTTAATGGGTATTCTCTTCTATCAACATCCGAAATCATTACTCCTGGTATAGAAAGGAGTTTGTCCTCTGTTTCATCTTGTGTTTCCACATTAGTTTCTCCATTTATTAAACTCGATTCACTAACTTTAGGAATAGTCTTAATTGGAACAAAGGAATTACCTTTCACCCATCCTGCACTTAATTTTTTATCTATTGTTTCTCTTTCTATCCCTAGTAGTTCAGCTATTTTGTTAAGTGAATCACTCTTGTCTGAAAGTTTTTCAGGAACAATACCAACAGAGGAAGCTGCTCCTTTTCCTGCAAGTAACTGTCCATTTCTATCCAATATTTGTCCGCGCTGAGCTTTATCTCTAGATACTTTAACCTTATCATTTTCTCCTAGGTCAGGAAATATAAGATTATCACTCCACATGAGGCCATATCCTTTATCTTGTTTTAAAAATAAAGCTTTATTATCAAAACTTACTTTTCCAGCAACAGTATCAAATGATGTAGAATATGAAACTGTTATTGTGTTATCTTTATTATTAACTGTATCCTTTACATTTACTTTAATATTGTGAGCTTCAATGCCTTCATAAATTTTAGAATTTCTGGCTATGTAATCTTCTTTGCTAATCTTAGTTGTACTTTCCTTGCTTAACACTCCATACATATCTTCATATTTTTTCTGTTCAATATTATTCATATATTGCACTAATAATTCTTCAGGTTTCGCATATTTAGGTAATTTAAAAAATATTATAAATGCAAACACTGCTGATAAGCTAAAAGCCACTATTCCTAATATCAACATTAATCGAAACAATGGTTTTCCATCATTTCTTCTACTTCTTCTCATACACTACCTCACTTTCATTTTAGTTAAATAAAAAAATATCGACATCTTTCGGGAGGTGACTGTCACCATATAACTAATTGAATATTTCTAGAAATCCGTAACCATCAAAGTCACTGAAAAATTTGATTTTTACTCTAATATCTCTTTAACTTTATCTTCTGAAATTCCACATTGATCTGAAATATTGTTTATATTAATTTTCCTTTGAAATTTTATACTCTATGTCTACTTCTGAGCATCTCCCATCTTTAAATTTATTACAAATATGTGAATTTGCATGTTGATATAATTTAAGATTATATCATCTTCTTTTAATGTAATAAATACCATTAATCAAAATTAATAAAACATCCTCAAATTCTTCATATATATGCCTTTTATTACAATTTTATTCATTCAACAAAATTTTTCCCCAAAAAACTCACCAATGTCTATTTATATTTCTTTACTTAAATTTACATAAATAAAAAAAGCCTTAGAAAATTCTAAGACTTTTATCAATTAAATTTGTTGGTATATGAAATTTATCCCACTTTAAATTATTTCTAAACTAGATTTTCAAATGATTAACTAATTCAATAAGTTCATTTGCTCTTTGCTTAGTTGTATTTATTTCTTCATACAATGTTTCTGAATTACTATTAATATGTTCAACATCGCCAACAATATTCATTACATCCTCTGTGGTTGCATTTGCAGCACTTGTAATATCATCTATTGCCTTTGTCATAACATTAGTTGAATCCTAAAGTTTTTGTGTAGATATATTAAATTCTTCAAAGATACTTACCATTTCATTTGATTCTTTAGTATATTGTTGCCCAGTAGCCAAGAACATTTCATAGTTTTTAACAACTTCAAAGTCTAAAAAGTTTAAAATACGTTCTGAATCTGAAACTAATTTTTCAACTGATTCTAAAGCTATGTCAGCATTTACCGCTTCACCAATCTCATATGGATCACCATCTACATTAATATTTAATGTATCCACTCCATAAACTGTAGTTTTTCCATCTTTATCATAGCTTTCAGTATAAAGATATTTAAAATTATTCGCTAACTTTATTTCTGTAAAATCTTTTTGAAGTGATTTATAATATGCATCTTCCATATCTTTATTTTCCATAAAGTTTTCAAATTTATCTGTATCTATCATATTTACAATTGACATTAGGGATTTTAATGCTTCTTCCTCTGTCTGATTAATCGTATGATTATATATGTATATTCCCCCCGATATTGATGTCATAACAATTAGTAAAGAAAATACCGTAAAAATTACTATTAATCCTCTTTTTTTTAATATTCATTTTTTTCAATTTCACTCTAAATATTGGTAAATTAAATTTTTATAGATAATTATTCGACTTATTATAAGTTAATCTATACTGTATTGTCAATATAAGTTATAATATGAATAAAAATGAATAATTTAATGATTTATTTTTATTATAAGCAAATCCTATTTCTAGTTTCTTAGCTTTTACATATCTATTATTACTTAATGAAAATATAGACTATTCTATTTTATAAATCTATAATTTCATCTAATGAATTATAAATATGATTTATTTTTTCAACATATTGTATTAATTTTTTATAAAATTATAATCAAAAAAGAGCCTGCTTTTACACAAGTTCTAATTTGCAAAATATTTTATTACTTTAAAACTCCTACAAGTGTTTCACCAAAGTCTTTTGCTCCCATTGGTCCATCACTTGTAATTATATCATCATGCTTAACAACATGGTCTGTAAGGTAAGTTACATCTGCCTTTTTAAGTTCATCGATCATATTTTCTACTGGATAGCATGTACCTTTACGCCCCTTTAAAAGTCCAGTTTGTGCTATAACACAAGATCCAGCACATATACCTGTAATTAAGATTTTCTTGTTATATGCGTCTTTTAAATAATCAATTAACTCCTTATTATTCCACAAATAGTCAATTGTACCAGAGCCACCAATAACAGCTATAACATCATATTTTGCCATATCTTCTTCATTAAAAATTGATGTTGATTTGGTAATTACTTTTCCATCTCCAGTTATTTCACCTTTTTTTGTACTTGATACAGTTACCTCAACACCAGCCTTTGTTAATATATCTTTAGGAATGTTCAATTCCTCCTCATTATATCTATCTGGTGGAATTATAAATAATGCTTTTTTCTTCATGTCTTATCCTCCTATTATATCCATTTGTTGAATTCATTATAGATTTATTCTATAATAAAGTAAATAATGCACTTTGTTGTAACCTAGTAACAAAAAAGTAACCTAAAGAAAAGATGTGATAAATTTGAGCGATACATTACGCAAAGAAATTAAAGAAAAATTAGAAAAAAGACAATTTAATTGTGAAAAGGAATTTACTCTTTCAATTATAAGTGGAAAATGGAAGGTGGTTATTATATGGCATTTAGGTCATGAAGGCCCTTATCGCTTTAATGAACTACAACGCCTATTTTCAAATATTTCTCACAAAGTTTTAGCTAATCAGTTAAAAGAACTTACAGAAGATGGCATTATTACAAGAAAAACGTTTGATGAGGTTCCTCCTAAAGTAGAATATTCAATTACTGAACTTGGATCTACACTTATACCAATTGTGGATATGCTTTATGAATGGGGAAAAATGAGAATCCAGCAATTGAAAGATGAAAATTTAATATAAATAAAAAAGTCTTGATAAATAACTCAAGGCTTTTTTTCTCGTCTGGCTAAAAGAAAATCCACTCGCTTTAATTTTAATTATATTAAATATTATAACTCAGTATATTTTTTGCTATTTCCTTTTGCTTTCTCAACTGGATATTTCTTTTCATTCTTATCCATTTTACTATTTATGATCTTTTCAATATCAACTCCAAGGCAGTCTGCCATATGTACACAATACACTAAAACATCTGCAAGTTCTTCACATGCATGCTCCTTATTGTAATTCTCTTCATCCCATAAAAATTCTTCTAAAAGTTCACCTGCTTCTATTGATATTGCTTTTGATAAATTAGCTGGTGTATGAAACTGAGACCAGTCTCTGTCATTTCTGAACTTTCTTATTCTTTCTATTGTTTTTTGCATTTTATTAATCCTCTATCTCTCATATGTATTTATTTTATTATATCATTTATTGAATTTTATGATTATATAAATAGCAGCATGTCATTAAAATTTATATAATTTAAAAATCCTCGCTTTTTACATTTTAAAAAGCAATACGATACTCTTTATTTTAGAGTGCTGTATTGCTTTAATTTATATTATAACTGGTCTATAGAGAAAAAGAATAGTATTAAAATACTTCTCTAATAATAATTACAATTTTTGTTTTTCAATCAACTTTATTCTAAAAACAATCTTTAATTAATTTCATTGGTTCCTTTTCTACTAAAATTTTTCCATTTCTTACAGACATTATAATTCCACTTCGTTCTCTAATAGCCTCAAATTCATTTTCTGCATCTAAAACTATAAAGTTTGCTTTATTTCCAGGTTTTATATAATATCCATCACCTAAATGAAGTGTCTTTGCACCATTTTTTGTTATAAAATCTAAACCTTTTTCTATTTCTTCTTGAGACATTAAATGACCAATATGTAACCCAAAATCTAATATATTCATAAGATTTCCTGTTCCAAGTGGATACCATGGATCTGAAATAGAATCTTGAGCAAAACTTACATTCATTCCTGCATCAGTAAGTTCTTTTATTCTAGTTAAGCCTCTTCTCTTAGGATAAGTATCATATCTTCCTTGAAGATGTATATTTTCTGTAGGACAAGATATAAAGTTTATTTCACTTTGTTTTAATAATTTAAAAAGCTTAAAAGCATAGGCATTATTATATGATCCCATAGCACAAGTATGACTAGCTGTAGCCTTGTCTCCTAATCCTGCAAGATAACTTTCAGCTGCTAGAACTTCTAAAAAGCGTGATTGTTCATCATCAGTTTCATCACAGTGCAAATCTATAAGTTTATTATACTTACATGCTAATTCTACAGCTTTTTTTATAGATTTTTCACCGTACTCTCTAGTTAATTCAAAATGTGGGATCCCACCTACTACGTCGGCACCCATTTTCAAAGCTTCTTCAACTAGCTCATCTCCTCCTTTATATGCATACATTCCTTCTTGTGGAAATGCAATTAGTTGAAGAGTCACAATATCCTTTAATTGTTCTTTTAATTCAAGCATTGCTTTTAAAGCTGTTAACTTTGGATGAGTAACATCTACATGAGTTCTTATATATTGAACTCCACTATGAACTTGACTTTTAATTGCCTTCATTGCACGTTCTTTAACTTCATCTGTAGTTAAAGAATCCTTTGCTTCAGACCATCTTGCAATTCCCTCAAATAATGTTCCTGTTTCATTTTTATTTGGCATATTTGCTGTATAAACATAATCAAGATGTATATGTGATTCAACATAAGGTTCACATACTAATTTCCCTTTTAAATCAATATTTTCAGCCATTTGATAATAATTACCATCAACTGGCTTAATATCCTTTATAACATCTCCCTCAACTATAATGTCAAATAATTGGTTTGTATTTCTAAGTTTTGCATTTCTAAATATTTTCATTTTCTTCTCAACCTTTCTTGCTCTTTAATAGATATATTAATATTGTTAATTTATAAATATTGTCTAATTTTAATAATTAATATCTGGAATTTTAGATATATCATCTTTTTTTTCTTCTGGTTGTTTTATCACAAAATAAACTCCAACCATAACAACTATACTACATATAATTGTTTTTAAGCTTATTTGGCTTCCATTAATCACCACATCAAATATAATTGAAAAAACAACATATGTTATATTTAAACCAGTAGCTTTTGTTGCTCCAATTTCATAAATTGCCTTGTAATAGAACAAACAAAATAATGTTCCTAATAATCCTATTGCAGCAAGACACCAAACTATATTTGTTCTTAAAATATCAAAGCTAAGTCCTATTCCACCTACAATTGGAATTATAAAAAAAGCATAAATACAACCTGATGCTAGTTGTCTTATTTGAAGTGCAAATTCTGATGACAGTTCATTTTTCTTCATTCCAATTGCACATATAACACTTTCACATCCCCATCCAAATACACACACTAAAGCCCATATAATTCCTACAACACTAATTCCAGATTCATTTTGTGAATATGTAATTAAGCATATAGCTGAAATTGCAATTAATAACCCTAGCCAACCTTTTTTAGTAATTTTTTCTTTCAATAAGAAATATGCCAAAACTGCTGAAAGTGCTGGATACAATGATGATATTATTGCAGTATAAGATGGTCCAATATATTTAATTGCAAGTACATATCCCATTATTCCAACTGGTCCACCCATTGCTCCTGCTAGAGCAATAAATAAAGCGCTCCTAGTTTTCATTGCTTTAAATAAATCTCCTAGTTGTCTTTTAAATGCCAGATATATAAATGTCCATAATGCTGAAAATGCATCATGAAAAAATCCTGTTATAAATGGTGCTAAAAATGCTGCACCCTCTGGTAAAAATGGACTCATAGTAAGTACTATTGCCATAACAACTGTATCTAGGCCCCAAATTATTGCTGAACTTATTCCAGCAAACAAACCTACTTTATAATTCTTATTATTTTCCATAAAAAAATCCCCCTGTTAAATTAGATAGTGTAAAGTTGTTTACACTATGTTTTTTTATTTATTACTTTAGCTCTAACATTGCTTCTAAGACTTGTTAACTTTGTATGAAGAATTTTTGAAACTCTTACTTTTCCTCCATTGGAATTTTTCTTAGTTTCAATAAATATTAAATAATTAATCTAATCATTTCATAAGTTATCAACAGATTTTGATGCATTATAGTTTCCTAAAGATTGATGATGTCACATATGAAAATGCAAGAACAACTGTAGGTGTACTTCTCCCTCCTAAATAATATTCAACATCTGCACTTTCACCTTGTCCTCCATTATTTCTACTTGAAACAAATGCTACAATAGCAACAAATGTTAAAAATCCAACAAAAAATATAATTGACATTGTTTGTAAACTCATATTATTTCCTCCTTTACTTTTTTCAATATAATGATTATTTGCTTTAATTAAATCCCATATATTAATAATTTCATTACCCCAAAATAGATAGTTTATACCATAGTCTTTATTTATTTATTAATTAGCCACCTTACGCTTAATCTCATATATTACATTGACTTTTATACAATTTCATCCTTTTTAAACATAAATATTAATACTGACACTAGAGAAATCAGTGCTGTCAAAGCCTGAAATCCAATCATTATTTGCCATGTTTTCATTAATACTCCCCCCTTTTCACAATTGTAATAATCTTTTATAAATTCTACTTTGAATCTTTATTCATTCAGCATTAATAGATGTACTAAACTATTTTTATCTGCTAAAATCTACAATCTCCTACAAGTAAAAACGAGGCCCTAAGTAAAGTTAACTACTCTACTTAGAACCTCATTGCTCTCTCTATTTAAACGTAATTGTTTATATTAAATTTTCCTTACCTAAATATTAATCTAATAGTATTTCTCAGTCAAATTTTATTATATTTTTATGCAGTAATAACAAAAATATTAAAATCTTATTATTATTCATTAACAAAATCTATGTAAAAAGTCTGGACAAATATATACTAATAACTTAAAATAATAGTAAATGTTGGGGTATTTTTTTATGTTTCAATGCAAAGATTTATTCACTCTTCCTTCACTTACTAATATAAAGCTTTTATGTGGCAGCGAAGGATTAAATAATGTAATAAGATGGGCATACAAAGCTGAAAGCCTAAGCCTTAAAAACTGGGTAAAAGGTCATGAACTTTTAATAATAAGTGGTGCAATTATTGATAAAAAAGATTTTAATATATCAAATCTCATTTCTGAAGCTATAGAATTAAATCTTTCTGGAGCACTTCTTTTAGTTGGAGATAACTATATTAAATCCATCCCGAAGACCATAATAAAGCTATGTGACAAAAAAGGATTTCCACTCTTTCTAATAAGCTGGAACACGCCACTTGTCAATATTTTCGAAGAATTAGGACATGCAATTGTTCTTAGCAGTAGCATAAGTCAAATCAGAGATGATTTAGTATCAAGTATAATCTTTGGCAATGATTTGAATAAAGAAAGGCTACTACTTAAGGCTGAAGAGCTTGACTATCCTTTAAATCTCAGCCAAAGTGTTTTTTTAATAAACTTCTTTAATAATTCAGAAAATGAACAATCAAAACTATCTCTTGATGAATTTAAAATAGGAGACTTAAAAAACTTTCTTTTATCTCTATTTAAGGAAGAAAACTTTAAAGTTGTTCTATCTAATTACGGTAATAATATTGTAGGACTTTATACAAGCTCACAGTATAATCTACCTATGGATACTGATAGCCAATTTAAAAGTAATAATGATTTAAGCCACAATCTTTTTAACGAAAATAATAAAATCACTATAACTGATAATACTTACTTTAAAACCATCAATGCTCCTAATATATGCCATGAAATTCTAAATAAATTTCTTACAGAGACATTAAATAAGTATCCTTATATAAGCATGAATATAGGACTTGGAAAATGTTATTTTTCAATAGACCAAATACAAAAAAGCTTTAATGAAGCCTCAAAATGTATTTCCATATGTACAAAACTTAAACACAAAGGTAAAATTCTTTCTTATAATGAAATTGGAATTCTTCAAGTTTTCTCTGAAATTGAAAGACAGGATTTATTAAAAAATTATAGAAATGAAATGCTTAATCCTCTCATTATTCATGATAAGAAAAACAAAGGTGATTTAATACAAACATTAAAAGTTTATCTTAAGAATGATTGCAATATTATTAATACTTCTAAAGTATTAAATACACATAGAAACACAATAAAATATAGAATAAACCGAATTGAAGATATTTTAAATGTATCCTTATCAGATTCATTTACAAAACTTAATTTATACAATGCTATACTTATTCATTCATTTATATTATAAAATGTTATACATGTTGACTTTCTATCCCTAAAAAGAGCATCGCTACTGATTTAAAGTTAATCATTTTGCGACGCTCTCTTTTCATTAATTACAAATTATCTATACTTTTATTAACTTATAAATGTCCTTTACAGAATTGAATATATGAGTAGGTTTATATTTTGAAGCTTTAATTTCTTCTTTATTGGTTTCTCCAGTGAATACAGCAGCTGTGTCTACTCCGCTTTTTAGCCCACATAAAATATCTGTAATTTATTGATTTATTATTTTTCTTGCCACATCTGGATAGTTGGTAATTATTGAATCAATCTGATTTTCATATAAAAGTTTCATATCTTTTTCTTCATTAACAGTCCAAACATGCAAAAGCATATTTTCTTTTTTACATTCTTCTATAAGATTTTCATATTGAAGATTATATCCACAAGGATGCAGTGCAGTAACACCTAATTTTTTAGCATATTCTAAAATACCTATCCATCCATCACAATATAATAACCCAGTAGGTACCCTATTATTAAGTTCTTTAATTCTCTTTATTGTATAATGATTGAAAGATGAATATATTATTCTATCTTCCATTTTCATTTCTTTTGCGAGTTTTAATACTTTTTCTTCTATTCCTTCATAAAAAATAATTCCAGTTTTAATCTCTACATTTATTATTAAGTTTGTTGGTTTTAAAAGCTCATATACTTCTTTGAGTGTTGGAATCTTTACCTCTTCATATTTTTCATTACCATAATTAAAATTGAACTTTTTAAGTTCATCCAATGTATAATCTTTTACATACCCCTTACCATTACTTGTTCTATCTATTTTTTCATCATGTATTACGACTAATTCTTTATCTTTTGTAAGCTGTACATCTAATTCAATACCATCTGCTTTTTCATCTATTGCAAGCTTAAATGCTTCTAAAGTATTTTCTGGTGCATACCCTGAAGCACCTCTATGTGCCCAAATCCTTGTCTTGTACATAATTTATCTCCTTATACATAACTTATAATGTAAAAAGAGTATCTAACAATTAATTATTGTGGATACTCTTTTTTAATTTAATGCTTATATAATAATTATATTCAGTCCACTACTTATTAATGGTGTTATATTCTTTAATCGATTTATTTATACTGTCTGCCATAGCTTTTACAGTTTCTTCTGGAGATTGTTTTCCATTAAGCATATTTTCGATTTCAGTTTCAACTGTTTGTCTAGCTTCTGGGAATACGCTAAGTAATGCTCCAGCATATTCTGGTGCTGAACTGTGAAGTTGATCAATTGCTGTTTGAAATTGTGGGAATTCTTTAACATTATCTTTAAATACTTGTTCATTTTGTGCATCTGTTGTAACAGGGAAATATCCAGTGTTAGCATTCCAATAAGCTTGTGATTCTGGAGAAATCAAGAATTTCACAAATTCCCATGTAGCATCTTTCTTAGCTTCATCCTTATTATCTAAAGCCCATAAAGAAGCACCACCAATTGAAACTCCGCCTTTAGAGCCATCAACAACACTTGGGAAGTATGCAGTACCAACTTCAAATTTACCATCAACATCTTTTAAGATTTGTTTTAATGAAGCTGTTGAACCTAATGTCATTGCTGATTTCCCAGCTGAAAAGTCAGCAAGTCCTGCATCACCACCACGACCTACATTTGCTGTACATCCCTTGTCATATAAACTCTTCCATGCAGTTAAAATATTTAAAGCTGCTCCATTTTTGTCAAATTCAACTGAAGTTGCAGCGCCTTCTCTACCATTTCCGTTATCTGCATATTGAAGACCTTGTTTACATATAAATTGTTCAAAGAACCATCCATAAATTCCTAGTGATATAGCATTTGTTGCTCCACCTTCTGATGTTAAATCTCCTGATATGTTTTCAATTTGAGAAAAACTTTCTGGTGCTTTTTTAATTCCCGCCTTATCAAACATATCTTTATTATAATATAATATAGGTGTTGATGAATTAAAAGGCATTGAATATAACTTATTATCTACAGAATAATATGCTGCTATGTTAGGTTCAATTTTTGAAACATCATACTTATCTTTATCAATTAACTCCTGCATTGGAGTTATCCAGCCTGAATCTACCATAAAACGAGTACCAATATCATAAATTTGTACTAAATCTGCTCCCATATTTCCAAGCTGTGCACTTTTAAGTTTATTTATTGAATCATCATATTCCCCTTGATATTGTGCATCTACAAAAATTCCTTTATCATTTTCGCTGTTGAATTTATCAACTAAGTAAGTAAGAGCTTCTCCATTTACTCCACCCATAGAGTGCCAGAATGTTATTGTTGTCTTCTGAGCATCACTACCATTTGATGATGCATCAGCAGTCCCCTGACTAGCGCCGCCACATCCTGCAAGTGTAGTTAAAGCCATTGTAGCAGTTAAAACAAGTGGTAAGAATTTCTTTAATTTCATTTTTGTTTTCTCCCTTCAACTTTAAAAAATCATAATCTTTTTATATTAAACAGCATGTATTTTAAATTTGATCTTCTTAATATTAATACATGTTGTTTTTAGCCAACATAATAATCGATACATTTTACTTTTTAGTATATTTAGCCTTTAACGGCTCCTGAGAACATTCCTCTTATAAGCTGCTTTTGACCAACAACAAAGATTAATAGTGAAGGTACAATTATCATTACAACACCTGCAATCATCATCGTTATAGATTGAGAATCAATGCTGTTAAGCATACTTATACCAATTTGAACAGTTCTCATCTTATCAGAGCCAGTTACTAGAAGAGGCCACATATACATATTCCATGCATTTATAAATGTATAAACTGCCATTGCACCTATTGCCGATTTTGTAAGCGGCATTAAAATCTTGCATATAAATTTTAAATTTGTACATCCATCTATTTTTGCTGATTCATAAAGAGCAATTGGGAATGATAAATAAAATTGTCTGAATAAGAATATTCCCATGGCTGATGTTAAATATGGAACGATAAGTACCTGATATGAATCTAACCAGTTCCATGAACTTACTGTTAAGTAATTTGAAATAATTGTTGCTTCACCCGGAATCATCATTGTTGACATAACAAGCATAAACAATATTTCTTTGCCCTTAAAATTTAAGAACGAGAATGAAAATGCTGCTAGTGAACAAGATACTATCTGCCCAAGTGTTATAAGTCCCGCTACTACAAATGAATTGAATACAAATTTAAATAAAGGAACCTTTTTTAATACATCTACAAAGTTTGATATGGTTGGATTTTTAGGTATTAAATTTAAATCTGTTGTAAATACTTCACTTGATGGCATAAAAGCAATACTTAAAGCATATAAAAGCGGTAAAAGGACAATTAATACAACAACTAGATTAACTGCTAGTCTTAAAGAAGATTTAATTCTTTTTCTATTTTTGTGTTTTCTTCTCATTTTTGTTTGAATGTCTTCTATTTCTTTTTTGGTTATATTCTCATTAATTACAGCTTCCATTAATACTTGACCCCTTTCTTCTCCATTTTGAACATTACTAAAGTAAGTATCATTATTATTGCAAAAAGTATAACTGACTGTGCTGCTGCACTACCAAAACGATAATTAAAAAATGCGTCTCTATAAATTGAATATACAAGAAGGTTTGTAGACTCTCCTGGACCACCTTGTGTTAATATCTTAACTTGTCCAAAAGCCTGGAACGCTTGTATTATATTTACTACGAAAGTATAGAATAGAATTGGACTAAGCCCAGGAAGCGTTAATTTGAAAAACTGATGAATTGAATTTGCACCATCAATTGATGCTCTTTCATATATGGATTCATCAATATTGCTTAATCCAGCTGAAAAATACAAGAAATTAATACCGCTATTAAGCCATGCAGTTAGTACTGCAACACAAATTAATGCATACTTAGGGTCTGTCAGCCAATTTATATTAGAATTTAAAACTTTATTTGCAATTCCTACTGACGGATGAAGAATGATCTTAAATATCATTGCAGCTGACGAAGATGCAATTGCCATTGGAAGTGCATAAGCTGTGCTGAATGCTCTTATTCCAGGGAAGGATTTATTACATAATACAGCAGTTAAAAGTCCAATTGCCATGCTTCCTAAAACAACTATAGCTACAAAAACAAACGTAACAACTAAACTGTTATAAAAGGAAGGTGATGAAAATAAATCTGTATAATTTTCAAATCCTACAAATAATTTTGGTTGTCCCATTTTATCTGTTTTGTATAAGCTTAAATATAATGTTTTAAAAAATGGATAAAATAGAAATAATGAAAATATTATAAGACTCGGCATAATAAATGAATATGGTTCGATTTTAAATCTTTTTGTTTTATTCATCACATAAACCTCCTTTAACTTCCTCATGTAAGATATTCTTCTCGCTTTTTTCATCAAAAATGCATATATTTTTTGTATATATTAAAACCTCCGCCTTATCTCCTATCCCCAAATTACAATTATCTTTAAAAATTGCTGTTAAATCATTATCACCAATTTTAAAATAAATATTTGTTTTATCTCCAAGCATTTCACTTAAATCTACTTTTACACTAATTGGCGAAGATATATATTCTTTATCTCTTTCTGTCATATCAATGTTGTTTGTAATATGCTCTGGTCGTATTCCTATAATTACATTTTTGTTTTCATACCCTTTTTTAATTAACAAATCACTTTTACTTTTGGGTAAATATACTTTTTCATTGCCAAGATTAAAGTACATTAATTGATTTTCATTTTTCAATTGACATTTTATAAAGTTCATTGATGGAAGTCCTATAAATCCTGCAACAAATTTATTAACTGGATTATCATATAATGCCTCTGGTGTATCTATCTGATGTACCTCTCCATCTTTTAATACAACTATCTTTGTACCAAGTGTCATAGCTTCTGTCTGATCATGAGTTACATATATAATTGTATTGTTTAATTTTTTATGAAGCTTTGACATTTCAACTCTCATATGATTTCTTAATTTTGCATCTAAATTTGATAAGGGCTCGTCCATAAGCAAAATCTTTGGGTTTCTTATTATTGCACTAGCAATTGCAACTCTCTGCTTTTGTCCTCCAGATAATTCTTTTGGCATTCTTTTTAATAGCTGCTGAATCCCTAAAATTTCTGCAACTTCATTTACTTTTTCTTTTATAGTATTTTTCGAAACTTTTCTTACCTTTAAAGAAAATGCTATATTATCATAAACAGACATGGTTGGGTATAATGCATAATTTTGAAATACCATGCTTAGATCTCTTTCTTTGTGAGTTAGATAGTTTGCAAACTGTCCATCTAGCCACATTTCACCTTCACTTATTTCTTCAAGACCAGCTATCATTCTAAGCGTTGTTGACTTACCGCATCCTGATGGTCCAACTAAAATCACAAAATCTTTATCATCAACTTCTAAATTAACGTTTTTAACTGCATATGACTCCTCATCATATTTTTTACATATATTTTTAAGCAATAGTTTCGGCACTTAATTTACCTCCTCATAAAACTTGATTGTAATAAATTTCTTTAGTAAACTTTGTTGAACTTTTTTCAAAAATTTTCCTTCCAACAATTTGAATCTTATCACCACGCAAAATCAAAGTCAATTTAATGTAATTGTTTACTATCACTATTTACGTAGTATTTACACAATCTTTACAGGCCTTTATAAGTATCTTTACTTTGATTTAACACTTCCATGTAGATTAAATAAATCACATTATAAAATAAATTTAATATAATCTATTGCATAATAAGTTCTTTTTGTCTATTATTGTATAGTATTTATTAATAAACTTTAATAGAAAGGTAGGTCTACAAAGTGAAGCAAAATAAACGTAATATAGTTATAGCTATTATGCTAGCAATGTTTTTAGCTGCTTTTGAAGGAACGGTTGTGACTACTGCTATGCCAACCATTTCAAAAAGCTTAAATGGTTTTAATCTAATTAGTTGGGTATTCTCTTCTTATTTGTTAACATCAGCAGTATCTACTCCAGTATATGGTAAACTATCTGATTTATATGGTAGACGAAAGATTATAGTTACCGGAATAATAATATTTATTATAGGAAGCTTTTTATGTGCTTTATCTACAAGTATGGTTCATTTAATATTATTCCGTACAATTCAGGGTATTGGTGCTGGATCAATATTAACTATATCTTTTACTATTGTAGGAGATATATTTGAAATTGAGGAAAGAGCAAAAATTCAAGGTACACTTAATACTGTATGGGGGATAGCTGGTTTAATCGGACCTTTTATAGGTGGCTTTATACTAGATTATTTATCATGGCATTGGATATTTCTTATAAATGTTCCATTTGGAATAATATCTATTGTATTACTTATGAATAATTTTGACGAAGAGCTTATAAAGAAAAAGTCAATAATAGATTATCAAGGTATAGTAATTCTTACTCTTGCAATAGTATCATTGTTATTTGGAACCATGCAAATTGAAAATGGTGTTACAAAAATGATACCATATATATTAGTAACAATGGTTTTACTGTTCACTTTTTACTTATTTGAAAAGAAATCTACTGAACCATTAATACCCTTTAACATTTTTAATAGAACTACAATAATTATAAATATAATTGGCTTTGTAGCTTCTGTGGTTATAGTAATAATAGACTCATATATGCCTATATATATTCAAAATGTTTTAGGTTATAATGCAACAATTTCTGGCCTATCTTTAGCACCTATGTCTATAAGTTGGCTTTTATCAACATTTACCTTAGGTAAGTTGCTTACAAAAGTAGGAGAAAAACGAATTCTTCAAGTTTGCAGTGTTATTATGCTAATTAGTTCAAGTTTGCTTATAACTTTAAAAAGCATATCTTCCCTACCAGTAGTTATTATAATAGTGATTATTATGGGATATGGCGCTGGAGCATTATTTACAATAGTAACAATTGTAGCGCAAATTGGAGCAGAAGAATCTATGAGAGGTGTTGCAACTTCTACTAATTCTCTTATCCGTACTTTAGGACAAACCATAGGGGTAAGTATATTTGGTTCAATATTAAATAATGGTATTGAAATTTACTTTAAGGAACAATACATAGAGGGAATAAACTCCAATAACATATTTACAGCCATAGATAATAATATAATAAAAGCTGTTGATGGAAGTAATGCTATGTTTAATGGAATGCATTTTATATTTATTGCCATGACATTTGTTGCAGCAATTAATTTAATAACAACATTTTTACTTCCTAAAAAGTCAATTATAAAAGACTAAGAAAAAATAAGCAACAAGAATTTATATTAATTTTCACTAATATAAATTCTTGTTGCTTATTCAATAGGAAATCTAAGTGCTAACGATGATAAACTAAAATTTATTGGATCCTCAGTTGTAAATGCATTATTACCAAAAAATAAACCTGGATTATTTTCTAATCTATTTAATGATAAATCTTTTAAAATATTTTGAATATATCTTAATTCTTATAATTCCATTGCTGCATCAAAACCAGTTCTTGTTGCATTCCATAAAGTTCCTCCTTTTACACCGCAATCTCCAACAACATAAGTATCATCAACAATATCCTTTCACATTTAAAGGTAACCTCTTCTTTTTTTAGAAGTTCTTTTAATGCAATCATGCTAATTTGTATGCCATCTGCACCAATTCTTTATTCAGGAAGCAAACAGTTCTATAATGTGTTTAATTTCTCTTTACTACTTTGAGTTGCTACAACTTCAGGTGGTGTAAGCATGTATTGTCCAGATACTAATTTTATACTTGCTAAAGCTCCATATCTATGGATTACTTCTGCAATATCAGCTAAATCAGATATGTATAATGAATTACCTACATTAGTAATAGCTACACCTGAACTTTGTTTATCTACTGATGAAACCCCTAATGTAACAATTCTAGCTCCAGATTTAGCTAATGATTTTGTATAAGCTAAAAATTCTGGATTATCTCCACCATCCCTTCCACATAAAAATGCTCCTGCTGGTGAAACCTCAATACGATTTTTTACTACAACGTTTCCAATTTGAATAGGTTTAAAGATATTGGAATTTTTGTCCATAAAAGTCCCTCCCTTTATTATAATATTTATTTTTTAAAATTTTAAATAAAATAAAACAATGCATCTATAAGATTATCTTATAGATGCATTGTTTACAAATAATTCTACACATGGGTTTGTATTCTCTATTAAATAAGCTACACTAAATTTAATAGAATGATATATACCTTCTATTTCTACAAAAGAAAATCTACTGTTATTTAAGTCATTAATTCTCTTAGGTACAATACTTACTCCCATATTTAAATCTATCATCAACTTTAATATTTGGCTATCTACAACGGTCATAATTGGCTTAGGTTTAATATTATATTTGCCATAAAAGTCAGAAAAATGTTTATAAGTTTTTAATTTTTCTTCATATGCTACCATTATATTATTTTCCATGGCAAGTTCTTCTCTAGAAACTTTAAACTTACCTGCCAACTTATTATTAAAGCTAATCATAGCACATGCTTCATCTTCAAATATTATTTTATTACTAATATTTTTTGATTCCTCAATATCATATGACCATGTAAATACTACGTCATAAATTTTATTTTCTAATTCTTTACTTATTTTATTGAAGGATGCCTTTTTAAAGTCAATCTCTATTAGCGGATACATTTCCTTAAATCCTCTTAGAATTTGTGGCAGAAAAATTTCTTCAATGCCCCACATATTCCTATTGTAATCAATCCTTTAAATCCAAACGCTACACTTTCAGCTTTCCTTACTGCATTTTTATATCCTTCAACTACATTTTTCACTTCCTCATAGAATACCTTTCCAGCTTCAGTAAGTACAACACTTTTACTGGTTCTTATAAATAATTGAAAACCAACTTCAGCCCCTAATGAATTAATCTGCTGACTAATGACCGGCTGAGCCAAATGACATTCTTGTGCTGCCTTAGTAAAATTTAAATTATCAGCTACACTTATAAAATAAATAATCTTGTCTATTTGCATATGATCCCCCACTATTAAAAAAATTCTTCTAATATTATATCATTTATCTAATAAGATTTTGGACTTACATATAAAAAGAAGCCTTAGCTATTCTAAGACTTTTTCTTATAAAAATCAATTTTAAAATTTATTCTAGTTAACAAGCTCTTTTATAGCCTGTTCTAGTTCCTCAATGCAAATAATATTTTCCTTTAAATTTTTTATTAACTCTTCATCCAATAACACCTTATATCTATGTGCCAATCTATTTCTAAATTTTCTTATTTCTTTTATTTATATTTGCATCATAAGAATACATATGACATCTTTATTGGTTGCATTATAAGGTTCTACAGTTGCTACAAATTTTTGTGTGTTTTTTTCTCCACTATCATAAATTCTAATATTTACTTCTTTAATTTTATAATCCCTTATTATTTTTCATTTTCTCTTCATGCACTTAAGACCATTCACTCTTCATATTCATCTTCATAGCAATGCTTCCAAAGACATTTTCTATTGTTCATATCAACACCATATATTTTCAAGCTGATGGTTCATGGACTATATACTTCTAATCTATCCGTATCCCTTGGGTGTTAAGATAGTTGTCATAGAGAATAATTAATGTTATTCTCGTAAGAGATATAATTAAGGAGAGATAATCTATGACAAAAGATAATAGAAAGAATGTTACCACCTGAAAGTATTTCACCTTCTAAGTTATCATTTGAAACTGGAATAAGTAAATCAACTCTTGCAACATGGAAGACTAAAGCAACAGTTTCTCAAATAAAAAGTACTAATACATCTAATATTTTAGATAATAGCTGAGCAATTGCCTGTTGAATTAATCTATCTTGTGCAGTTGGTATTCCCAAAAATCTAACTCCACCATCTGGTTTAGATATTTCTTTTCTCCTTACAGGTGACGGATTATATTTATTTTCTAGTAGTTTAGTTTTAATTGTTTCCCTGTGTTTCTTGATATACTCGCGAAGTTCATCAGTCTTCATTCCATCAACACCGTGGATTCCTTTATTACTAATTACTCTTTTAAGTGCTAAAAGCATATTATTTCTTTCTAGAACTTTTTCAAGTAGCCTACTAGTATCAAATGCTTCATCGTTTACGCTTTCGCTATTTGGTAAAACCATGAAATTACTCGGCACCTTTGACATACCTTGAAGTTCCACTTCTACTTCCATCAACTGGCCTCTATATTGAGTTTTCTACTTTCTTTGTAATTTCTTTGACTTATCCAAAGTTGTAAACCTCCTAACGTTCAGTCCTTCATCCGCTATCGCGATTAGCGGAGTTACTATGACTTCTGCTGACTTCTGATAGTTCAGCTATATATCACTATATAGGTTGTATACTAGAAATTTAATTCTTATGGAACTTATCTATCAGACCTCCCCAGGTAAGAACACGTACTTTCACCTCATACATCTGCCACATCTACTCTTTCTGTTTTGGATAGTTATAGGGCTTTACTTTGTTTGGCAAGTTTACCCACAGAATTGAGCCTCGAATGTGGTTCGTGTACCTCAGACCAAGGCTTTGCCGCCAACTTCCTTCGGATTCCACCTCACGATGGACACCCTTGTCTTAAGCTAATGGTTGGCACTATCAGTCCAAACCACGGACTTTCACCGATTAGCACGTGCCCATGCTGGGCACACCAAAAATAAATCCTAAACTTCAATGAGTTTAGGATTTTGTTAATTATTTATAAGAGTACTCTAATTCTTCGTACTCTGAATTTTCTGAATGATTATCTATAAACTTCCTTATCTCTGCGACTATAGTAGGTACAATTGAAAGCCCAAGAGCTACAAGCCAATGGTGAAGTTCAATTTTAGTTAGTCCTAATGCTGTTCGAATAGATGGAACTATAACAATTATCACCAAAGCTAAAAGCATACATGCCATACTTATGACCAATGAAGGATTATCTAAAAATGTTCGTTTAAAAATTGATTTTCTGCTACGAACTGTAAGAATATGAAGAATAGAAGTCCATCCCAGTACTATAAATGCAAGAGTCTGTCCTATTTCAGCTGAAGGATTTTGAACACCAATATTCAAACAAGAACCAACATAATATGCTGCTAAAACAACCAGTGAACAAATGGCTGTCTGTTGTATAATTACATGTAACAGTCCACCGCTAAACAAGCTTTCTGTACGCTTTACTGGCATACTTTCCATAATTCTAGGATCAGATTCTTCCTTTGATAATTGAAGCCCTGGAATACCATCTCCTAAAACATTTATCAGAAGAAGCATAACTGGAGTAACTAAAACTCCCCATCCAACAATCTGTGCAAAGAGCATAACAAATATTTCAGATAGATTACATACTAATAAGAAATAAATAGTTTTTCTAATATTAGAGTAAACCTTACGCCCTTCATGGACAGCTTCCACAATCGTTGCAAAATTATCATCAGTTAAAATCATATCAGAAGCACTTTTTGCTACTTCCGTACCAGTTTTACCCATGGCTATTCCCACATCTGCTGCTTTTAATGCAGGCGCATCATTAACACCATCACCAGTCATGGCAACTACTTCTCCTTTTTTCTGCCATGCTTCCACAATACGGATTTTATCTGCTGGTGCAACTCTTGCATAAACAGAATAATCTTCAATAGATGCTGCTAATTCCTCATCAGTCATTTCCTCTAAATCAGATCCTGTAATTGCCTTCTGATCTTCTGATAAAATACAAAGTTCCTTTGCAATGGCTGCTGCTGTAGCAGCATGATCTCCAGTAATCATAATTGTACGAATACCAGCTTTCTTAGCTGATTTAATTGCTTTAATAGCTTCAGGTCTTGGAGGATCAATAAGCCCTACAATTCCAGAAAAATCAAGATCTTTTTCCACAGATTCTAGCTCGTCTTCATTAGGAAGCACATCTATATGCTTAATTCCAAGTGCAATTACTCTTAAAGCATCATCAGCAAAAGAATCATGCAACTTTTGAATTTCATTTTTATTTTCCAATGATATCTTATTGAAAGGCAAACGATCCAAAGCTCCTTTCGTAAGAACAAGATATCCTCCTTTTGGATCTTCAATAATTACAGTCATCATTTTTCTTTCTGAAGAAAATGGAATCTCTGCTACTCTTGGATATTGCTCTTCAATTTGATCCTTGTCCAATCCTTTTTCATGGAAAAGTCTAATAATTGCAGTTTCAGTAGCATCTCCAATATACTGTGGACTTCCATCTTCATCTATCTGAATCAAGGCATTGCTAGCGCAAGCAAGCATTTTTAGGAATTCTATCTGATTTTGAGAAAATTCATCAGAATCTTTTACAGGATTTTCTCCATAAAGGCACAGTCGTTTAATTGACATTCTATTTTGTGTTAGTGTTCCTGTTTTATCAGAACATATAATAGAAGTGTTACCTAATGTTTCAACAGCAGGAAGTTTACGAATTAATGCATTTTTCTTTACCATATTTTTAACACCATTTGACAAAGTCAAAGTTACAATTAGAGACAATGTTTCAGGAACTGCAGCTACAGCTAAAGATACTGCCAAAAGCATCATATTCCAAAAATCAGAACCCTGTATCATACCTATACTAAATAAAATAACAGCAGATATAATAGCAATTGTACTGATATTCATTCCCACTTTATCCAATCTTTGCTGTAAAGGTGTCTTGCCTTTTTTAGTATTTTCTAAAAATCCAGCAATCTTTCCAATCTGAGTATTCATACCAGTTTCCGTTACAACGGCAATACCATTACCTGCAGTAACCAAACATCCAGAGAATAACATATTGCTTTGTTCTGCAATAGGAACCTTACCTTCAGGTATCGAAAACCCATTCTTCTCTAATGGTTCACTTTCTCCAGTAAGTGAAGATTCATCTACCATAAGACTGTTGCTCTCCAAAATTCTTGCATCTGCAGATATTAAAGATCCAGTTTCTATAACCATAATATCTCCTGGAACTAGCTCTACAGTATCAATTTCCTGACGAATTCCATCCCTTATTACAAGACAAGATGGACTATTCAAATCAGCAAGACTTTCTAATGCCTTCTCAGCCTTACCTTCCTGAGTAATGGCCAATATTAAATTCATAACAATAATTGATAATATTACAAGAGGTTCTATAAAACTTTCTTTATGCCTCAATGACAGCATAAAGGACATTACAACTGCTATAATCAAAACTATAGTTGATATATCTTTTAAATGGTGAAAAACTCTCTTAATAAGACTTGGTTTTTCTGCCTTTGCAAATTCATTTTTCCCATGTTTCAATTGCCTCTCCTCTATTTTTTCTGAAGAAAGACCCAGTTCCATGTTACTGCGTAACTCTTCTAATACTTCTGTTTTATTCTTTTCATACCATTTCATATACTCATCCTTTCTGTTTTTTATTAAGATTTAATTAAAAAACTATTTTTATATTGTTTTCTAATTAAATTATTAGGTAGAAACTCTACCTAATAATTTAATTAAAAAGTAGGCTTTTTTGCCTACTATAGTTTTACCATTAATACTGCCTTCTAAAATTGTTATTGTTCTAAAAGGTTATCATAGACTTTAAATAAAAGTTTTTTTAATGTTTGAATTTCTTCATCTGTCATTCCTTTTAAAAGCTTCTCCTGCATGCTATTAAATATTTTTCTGATATCATCCAATACTTTTTCTCCCTTAGGAGTAATTATGAGTTTCATAGCTCTATGATCTTCATTACTTACTGTTCTAATTATATATTCTTTCTTCTCCAAGCCATTAAGAAGACTAGTAATTGTCGGCCCACGCAAGTCCATTACTTCCTCTAGAAAGTGTCTAGTTATATTATGTCCAGCTAGAATATTATCATAAATAATTTCTAAAAGCCGTCCCTGCTGATTAGTAACCCCCATATCCTTAAGCTTCTTATCATTCATATAATACAATATATGATATATACTACAAAAAAAAGAATCAAAATTTTTTTCATCACTCTTAAGCATTGTCATTTCCTCTCAAGTTAAAATAGGTAGAAATACTACGTAATTTACTTTATTATATATATCTTTTTAATATTTGTCAATGATAACAACATTTTATTTATAATAGAATTATATAACATTGGCATAGTTCTTTTACAAATTCTAATTATTTAGTGCACAGATCCTTTTATGAATATAAGAAAACAATTATTTAGTTAATTTCTTTAACTTTCAGCATTCATTCTTTCTCTTAACTATAATAAAGAATATCAAGATCATATAAAATGCAATAAGATAGACAATCTAGGCTTTTTCATTCTTTAAATAAACTATCAAATAGCATCCTCCAATTATGGCATATACGATTGAAAGAATGGCATAAAACCAGATATCTGCCACTATAAAACTATATAGAAAATTAAAACAAAAGTGTATCCATACTGCATTAAATAAGTTATTACTTTTCTTTAATATAACATTCATAATTATAACTAATGCAGTCATTACTACTACATTTGAAATAATATATACAATTAAACTCATTCCTGAAAAATCTGAATCTACAAACCAAAGAACTGTATGCCAGAAAGCCCAAATTGGTCCTAAAATAAACGTGCCCTTAACAAATCCAAAACGTTTTTCAAGTTCCAATCGAAGATAGCCTCTCCAACCAGATTCTTCTCCAGTTGGTCCAGATAAAATTGATAGTAAAAAAGATAATGGCAAAGAATATACACCAAGACTAAAAAAGGAAGTAAAACTTGTCTCCTTAATAATTGATAAAATAAATACGGTTGATAAAGTTCCACCAATAACTGAACATGCACTTAAAATAAGTAAATTTATCTTTATCTTATCACTAAATGCATTTTTATAAAATTCTTTTAATTTCATGCCCGGCTTCAATTTTTTAAACATAAATAATAATACAAATGTTGGTGACCATGCACATAAATTAGCAAGCCATCGCATTGTTAATCCTGATGCATGAAATATCATTGAAGCTGTTCCACAAATTCCAAGAACCATTATCCAGAAAAAAAGATATGAACAGAGTACATATTTCCACATTACATCTAATTTTTTATTTTTCTCTTTCATAGTATTCCCCCTAATTTCAAATTATTGCTTATAAAATCATAATCAGATTATAGCTAGCTTCTATATAAGTCTCGATATTAATTAAAACTACTTAAGTGCACCTACTTATTTTTTAGATTAATATATTTCTCCATGTACAAGTAAAAACCATATTAGGAAGTATAATCCTTAATATGGTTTTATTAATATAAAAAGATTGTAATTTTATATTTATATCATTCCTTAATCTTTTATCAAATGCCTTTTGAATTGATAATTCTGATTCTTTTATAAATAATATATAACGTCTTAAAATTTCTTTTCCTTTTCAAGAGATATTTTTATCTTTGGATGTAGCACTTGTGTGTTGTGATACTTTAATAATTCCTTAAAATTATCCTGTGTATCTGCATCAAGGAGAGTTCCCCTGTCATTCACTTCAATACTCTCTAATTTAGCTTTTGTATAAAGAAGTGCTTTTTTTAATCCTCCGCATCCTTTGTATGATAATATTGAAGGAATTAGTTTTGCATCTATTAAAAGAGGATGTCCTCCTCTATTTTCGCAAACTGGTTTTGCTAGTAGCGCTTCAGATTTTAAAAGTTTTTTTACTGTATGTACAGAAAAGAGTGGAATATCTGCAGGAGTGAATAAAATCTTGTCACATTTATTCATTAAATACCGTAATCCTATTTTTGCAGAATCAAGCATTTCAGTAGTTTCATAATTTTCATTGTATAAACAAATTATATTTTCTTTTGATAAATGTTTTTCTAGCATTTTAGATTGAAATCCTGTAATTACAACTACAATATCTACTCCTGCCTGCTTAAGTGTTATTATGACTCTGTTTATTATAGTAATTGAGCCAATTTTCATCATTGGTTTAAAATCATTCATACGTGATGACATTCCTGCTGCAACCACTACCGCTCCGCTCTTCATAAAACTTTCTCCTGATTTAGTACCTCTTTACTAATTTTAACTTATATTGATTATTTAATTACTCAGTTTTCAATTATATAAATTTTAATAAAGTTTCTATATTAAAACTTTTACTAGTATTTTAATCAGTATTATTCAAGTACTTGATATTAATAAAATACTTTAATGTAAATTCTTATTTAGAACATATATATCATTTTTTCATAGCATACTTTACACTTCTTTTCTTGTTTTTTCTTTATATATCAAGGGTTCCGACCGTTTTTTCTATAAAAAAACAACGACCCCCTTATTTCTATGTTAAAATTGAATCTCTCAACAAACAAAACTAACTTAGAAAGGTTGTCGTTATTGTGGATTCAATTATAACTTATTTACTAATGTATAATCAACATTTAATTAAAATTAGTTGTGAATTACTTCTATTCATTTCGAAATATATACCACTTAAACAAATGATATTTGATGATTTAAATAGTCCTGAATATTAAAAGTTCAAAGTCGATAGACTCCCTATAATCTCAAAATTTGAAAAAGTAGATTATATATTGCTTTTAGAATATTACAAATATAAATACAATAAAATTTTGAAACCTGTCCAAAGACGTAACGGTAAGTCAATTCCGGAATCAATTATATGTCCAAAGTGCGGTTCACCGCATGATTATATATACGATAACAATGGTAATAAAGGCCAGTTTCAATGCAAGATTTGTGGTCTTACTTTTAAAGAAAACAATAATGCAACTAAACCTTTAGTATTTAAATGTCCTTATTGTGGACATACACTCATTGTTCAAAAGGAGCGTAAGCACTTTAGAATACATAAATGTAAAAATCCTAAATGCACATATTACTTAAGAAATCTTAAAAAGATCCCAAAAGATTTTGATGAAAGTGACAAGCATAAATATAAGCTTCACTATATTTATAGAGAATTTACTCTTAATTTCTTTAAGATGGATTTACATACTTTGCCTAAGTCTGCTGTTAACTTCAGTTTTAAGAAGTTTAATCCTCATATAATGGGATTGTGTTTGACTTATCATGTTAATTTAAAACTTTCAACAAGGCAAACCGCTCACGCATTATCGGAAGTACATGGTATAAAAATATCACATACTATGGTTGCTAATTATGCATTAACAGCAGCTTCAGTTATCAAGCCATTTGTAGATACATTTAATTACAAGCCATCTAATATTCTTGCTGCTGATGAAACCTATATAAAAGTAAAAGGAATCAAGCATTATGTTTGGATTGTTATGGATGCTTGTAAAAAATCTATCTTAGGTTATCAAGTATCAAATACACGAGCTGTTGGCCCTTGCATCTTAACTATGAGAATGGCCTTTGATAAATTTAAAACTTTTCCTGACAACATATTAAAATTCATTGCTGATGGTTATTCAGCTTATCCTTTAGCTAAACAGCAATTTGAGTTAGATGAAAATAAAAACTTTGATTTAACTCAAGTTATTGGTCTTACTAATGATGATCCAGTCTCTGAAGAATATCGTTGGGTTAAACAAGTTGTAGAACGCTTAAATAGAACTTATAAATCTTCTTACCACGTAACCTGCGGGTACGGAAGTGATGATGGCGCTATTTATGGATTTTCTCTTTGGGTTGCTTACTATAACTTCTTGTGCCCACACCCTTATAATTACTGGCGTCCATTAAATGAACTTCCTCAACTAAAAGATGCTGATAACATGCCAGCTAAATGGCAAATACTAATTAGCTTAGGACAACAAACTATTTTGAATATGCAAGAAAAAAAGTGTTCCTGAACCTCTAAAATACCAATATTTACTTTCTGCCAGCGTCGCCGGAGGCCTATTTCTTGTACTCAAATTTCATTGGCGTTTCACTAATTTTTATTTATATTGATTATTTAGTTATTTAATTTTCAAATATCATTTTTTCATAGCGTACTTTACACTATCAAAATATTAATAATCTTTTACCAGTATGTAAAATTTGGTAAATGTACAAAAATAAAAATGTGAATACAAAAAAACAAGGATGCCAAACACATATAAAATATGTTCAACACCCTTGTTGTGTATTTCATTTTTTTGTTAATATTAGTATATCATTCCCCAATATTTAAATTCATTCCATATCTACTCTTGTACAATTCTTTAATTTTCTCTCTAATACTTATATGAATTTTACTTACAATAAATAAACTTTCCTCATCATATACACCAAGTGTCAAAGAATCATAATTGTTTTCAGATGTAAAAAACATTATCTGATTACAATTCATATTTTGAAGTTCTTTTAAATTTTCAAGTGATGTATCAATTATTTTTCCTTCAACTAATATACTATCAATAAATGATTTTGTACTAACATTACATTCACAAAGGGATTCTTTAATCCTATCACCTATCTCCTCAAGCAATAAAAATGCTTCTTCATCAATCTCATCATGAATATACTCTAAATAAAATTTAGATTCTTTTAAATTTTCACAGTTATAATCACATAGTATTTTTCTAATTTTATCATTGTCAACTTGGGTAAATTCGTCCTTATAAAATATTAGTTTTATATATACACATTTTTTTGTTTCTAGAAGATACTTATATAGATCAATTATAAAATCATCATGATTTTTATTTAGATGAAAACTCATGCTAAAATCATTCAATTATCCGCACCTCATTTTTAAAGTTTTTTGGTTTTATCAATATAATATTCCATATTTACTATTATATAGGTAATATTATTATACACTTTTATATATCTTAGTTTTAATTTAATGATAAAAAAATCCCTGAACATCTAGGACTTAATCTTTTTGTAAAACTGTATTGCTTAGAAACACTTTACTCACTTATAATTCTTTTTTATTATGCTAAAAAATTGCTAGTGGCTAATGCTCATTCCATTTCTAATTTTATTTATGGAGATTTGTGCTTCAATCAATACATTAAATATTAACTTCATTATCTTTTTCAATTTTTATTGCTTTTATTCGAATCTGCAAATACTTTAAATTCCATCCACTTTTCACATTCTACATTGAATTTTTTAATATTAAATTTCTTATGATTTAATAAATTATCATCAACTTCATATATAATAATGTTATAATAAAAATAATATTTTCTAGTTTCTTAAAGAAAGGATTGATGATTCTTGGGTTTTAAAGAAAATATTAAAAAAAGACGCCTTGAATTATAGCTCACTCTTGAGAAAGTGGCAAAAGAAATCTCAATAAGCAAACCTACTCTTCAGCCTTATGAAAGTGGTGTGCTCTCTAATATTCCCTTTGAAAAAGTAGAACTACTTGCAAATGTATTACAAACTTCTCCTGATTGCCTTATGGGATGGGACAGCCTAAAATCTATATCACTATCTCTATCAGATAATGAATATAAACTCATTGAAAAATATAGATTATTACTTATGTCTAGAAAATGTAATGTTAATGAATTTATAGCTTTTGAATGTGAACAAATGAAGCTTTCAGATAAATAATTTGAATAATTTATAATTTGATGTTGCCTTTACAATGATAGTCATCATATAATCTAACTAAAAATATTTATTTTTCAGTTCATTAACCCAATTAGCTGTAATATTAGATGAAATTATATTAAAAATTTCTTGTGTAGTAATGCTATGGCATTTTGATTTAATATCATCAGTAAGATAATTGATAAAACGCGTATTTTTTCATAATCATTTGTTCTATCATATGTAGTTAAATACCACTTATTATCTTTCTTCCTTAATAGAAACAATTCAGCAAAATACAATTTTTCTTTAATGTTTCCACCTGGCTGATACTTAAATTGCGCTACAACATATGAAAGAGTGCCATTTTTGTTAAATTCATATATACTTACATCACTTATTTCTTTAATTTGAAATGTCTCTATAAAATATATAATTACTGTCTTTTATTGTAATACACTTTGATTAAAATGTTAATTTATATCCTTAGAATAATATGGACATTTTTTGGAATTGAATTTTTCATTTTTTGATGATTTTGAAATTTTCTAAGAATTTATATTTTATTATCAAAATCTAATTAGATTTCAATTTATATGGCTGCTTCATTAAACTAGAAACATATTCTGCTCACACATTAAGCTTAATCAATGTTTTGCATTTTTATTATATTATATGTTTATGTACATTTTATCACAATCGAGTAGGAGGTAGACAATTATTTTGTCTACCGACCTCTCACACCACCAGTACGTACCGTTCGGTATACGGCGGTTCATTAGAATTTAATGTATCATTTGATATATTTGTGTTAGACTAACAAATCCTAGTGATTCTAGGTATTTGTTATTTAAAGACTTGCTTAAGATTGGGCTTTTGGAAATTCTCCAATAGCCTTTTCTTGTATTTGCATATTCCCAAGCCTTGTATTTGTTGATTCCTAGCTTAACTAAATTCCTATGTCTGGTGCTAATTTTCTTCCATTGTTTCCAAATGCAAGCTCTTAGTCTTCTTCTAATCCATTTGTCTAGTTCAACTAGCTTTCCGCTGGCGTTGGCTATTTCATAGTAATTTATCCATTCCCGCATAATTTGATTTAATTTTATCAGTCTATATTCCATACTGATTCCTTTGTTTCTATTAGTATAAAATTTAATCTTTTCTTTAAATCTCTTTATGGATTTCTCGTGGATTCTTATCTCGGCTCCACTTTTCGAAAAATAGAATGAAAATCCTAGGAACTTTCTTTTAGATACAGAGTCTACTGCACTTTTATCCTTATTAACTTTAAGTTTTAGTTTATTTTCGATAAGATTAATCATAGATTTCATAACTCTATTTCCTGCTCTTTTACTTTTAACATATACATTATTGTCATCTGCATATCTGCAAAATTTGTGTCCTCTTTTTTCAAGTTCTTTGTCCAATTCATCTAGCATTATATTTGCTAGTAATGGACTTAACGGACCGCCTTGCGGAGTTCCTTCTTCACTTGTTATAGAAACACCATTAATAAGGACACCACTTTTAAGATATTTCCTTATTAATGCTAATAATCTTCTGTCCTGTATTTTCTTTTCAAGTTTGCTCATAAGAATATCATGATTAACTTTATCAAAGAACTTCTCTAAATCCATATCTACAACCCATCTATTTCCTTGATTAATATATTCTTTTGATTTCTTTATGGCATTCTTTGCTCCTCTATGAGGACGAAAACCAAAGCTATTTTCAGAAAATGATGGTTCATAAACCCTAGATAATATTTGAGCAATTGCCTGTTGAATTAATCTATCTTGTACAGTTGGTATTCCTAATAATCTAACTCCACCATCTGGTTTCGGTATTTCTACTCTTTTTACAGGTGATGGATTATATTTCCCTTCTAATAGTTTAGCTTTAATTGTATGCCAGTGTTTCTTGATATGCTCTCGAAGTTCATCGATTTTCATTCCGTCAGCACCATGACTACCTTTATTACTAATTACTCTTTTAAGTGCTAAAAGCATATTATTTCTTTCAAGGACTTCTTCAAGTAATCTACTAGTATCAAATGCTCCATTGTTTACGCTTTCCCTATTTGGTAAAACCATAGAATTACTCGGCGCCTTTGATTTACCTTGAAGTTCCACTTCTACTTCCATCACTTGGCCTCTATATTGAGTTTTCTGCTGTCTCTGTAATTTCTTTGATTTCTCCAAAGTTGTAAACCTCCTAACGTTCAGTCCTTCATCCGCTATCGCGATTAGCGGAGTTACTATGACCTCTGCTGACTTCTGATAGTTCAGTTATACATCACTGTATAGGTTGTAACCTAGAAATTTAATTCATTTGGTACGTACCTATCAGACCTCCCCAGGTAAGAACACGCACTTTCACCTCATCTATCTGCCACATTTACTCTAGCTATTTCGGATAGTTATAGGGCTTTACTTTGTCGTGCAAGCTTACCCATAGCTTTGAGCCTCAAATGTGATTCGTGTACCTCAGACCAAGGCTTTGCCTTAGGCTTCCTTCAGATTCCACCTCACGATGGACACCCTTGCCGTTGGCTATGCAGTTGACACTATCAGCCTCTGCTACGGACTTTCACCGATTAGTACGTGCCCATGCTGGGCACACACAAAAAAGCTGAAAAAAGGTAAGCAAATTAAAAAGCGTGGTATTAGTAATGAGCAAGTTTGCATAGCAACTGCTATAGATAGAAATGGTAATATTATATTAGAACCAATATGTACAGGGAGAATAAGTCATTACGACCTTGAAAGTCTATACAAAGGTCGTATAGACGATAATTCAATCATCTGTACAGATAGCCATAAGTCGTATATTCAATTTGCTACGAACCTTTCATTAGACCATAAAAGAATAATGAGAGGACATTATAAGAATGGTATATATCATATAAATCACATCAACTCTTTGCATAGCAAACTAAAGATTTGGATGTATAGATTTAAAGGTGTATCAAGTAAGTTTTTATCAAATTATATGGCTTGGTATAAATGGCTTGAAAGTTTTAATGATGATAAAGAAATAATAAGAACAAAAAACATGCTTATACATAGTGTAATACCATTTGTAGATACTCGAATCCAAGCGTATAAAAACAGAACTCTTGTTTACGCAACAAAAAGTTGTTAATATGCCTAAATTTGTATATAATATTATATATTTATGCTGGTGTTATAGTTATAATAATTTTCAAAGGGGTTGAGTTTATGAGCATAAAACATATTGACAATATTATTGATAAAGTTGAATTGAAGAATGGAGCACAATTAATCTTGAGAAAGGCAGCAGTAGACGATGCTAACGATATTATTGAATATTTGAATACTGTTGGTGGAGAAAGTAATAATTTACTTTTTGGAGAAGGTGAGTTTAAACTTACAATTGAACAAGAGAGAGCATATATCGAAAATATTAATAAAGATAAAAACTCTCTTATGTTGTTAGGTGTAATTGATAATAGAATTGTGAGTGTTTCTCAAATAAGTAGTCAGAACAGACAAAGAATAGGTCATAATAGTGAACTCGCAATTTCAGTAATAAAAGAATATTGGGGAAACAGAGTTGGTAGTTTTGCTATAGAGCAGTTAATAAAATTTGCAAAAGATAATAAATCTATAAAGAATATTAGCCTTGGTGTTAAAGAAGATAATCATAATGCCATTAAACTGTATAAAAGGCATGGATTTGTAGAAGTAGGCGTTCATAAAAATTTCTTTAATATTAATGGTGATTATTATGATGAAATATTAATGGATTTATATATTTAAAGTTATTAAATAGACAAGCAATAGGTAGTTTAAATTTAACTACCTATTATTATTACTATAAATCAACAATTATATCTAATAGAGCCTTAAATAAAAGTATTATTCATCTATTTCGCTATTCATTATTTCTTACGTATCAGCTTCAAAGCAGTCTGCCATATTTACACAATAAGCCCTAAAAAATGAGGTATCGTTAGCAGAATTTAATCCACTAATAAGACATCCTCATTTTTTTGATTATTCACTTAAAACAATGTTTTCATTATCAAGTCTTGCCATAGTTCCTTTATTAATTCCTGTACCTATTGCATACTTTACCGAAGTTTCGATTATATTCCCTAGCCTAGAGAAACCAAACTTCTTTGCTGTCTCGCGGACCAAATCCATTTCAGAAAGACTGACTTGTTCCTTAAGAACTTCCACAATAGCATTTAAAATTTCTTTAGACGGAATGTCATCCATACTTCGTTTATTGCCTTCTGCATCTTCTACACGATAAATGGTATAATGTTCTGGATCCTGATCTTTCTTCCAAAAAAACACTCTATCTTCATCACTTGTAATATTCTTCTCAATCTTAGCTATTGCTGATGAGAATATACCATCAACACGTGCACCTCCACGAGATATTCCCCATGCATTTAATACTTTACGCAGCAACAATTTTCTACTTATTGGAGCTTCCTTTCCAATAATTGTACTTGCCACCATACCAATCTTACCAAATGATTCTGGAATATAATAATCATCTGATGTTCCCTGCATTGTAATTACAGTAGAGGTATATGACTCACTGGAAGATTTCATAAATTCTATTTCTTCCATTTTCTCAAATTTAATCTTTGCATATGCTGGTTTTACAATTGGCTTTACAGTTTCAGACTTAACCTCTATGGAATCAATCATTGATTTAATTTCATGCTTAACTCTTTCAGCATCATCCAGCCAATCCAGTGTCCATACTCTCATAACTGACCATCCCAGACTATTTAATACTCCAGGCTGCAATACGAATCTATCACGTGCTGTTGAAGCCTCTTTACTGTTTTCACCATCAAGTAAAATACCTAGTAAATAAGTATCTGTATTTTGAGGATTTACGACACCAATATCCATTTTAAACTCAGAGCTGCCAATATTACATTTTACATCGTATCCCATTTCTGCAATAGCTGCTGCAATTTCCTTTACAAGATAATCTTCCTGCTTTATAGTACTGCCGGCACGCTGTACAAAAACATTCTTCCCACGCTCAGAAAACTCTAAGAAGCCCTTTAAACCTGCAACACCTTCTGATCTGGTTCTTGCCAAGTTAATTTGGTCCGGCTTCAAAACAGAATATACAATCATTGACTTTCTTGCTCTTGTAATAGCTACATTTAATCGCCTCCAGCCACCATCTCTATTAAGTGGTCCAAAGTTCATTGATACTTTACCATCTGCATCAGTGCCATAACCAATTGAGAAAAGAATAACATCCCTTTCATCACCTTGCACATTTTCAAGGTTCTTGATAAAGATTGGCTCTTTTGAATTGCGGTCAATCTCCTCAAGTTCAGGATATTTCTTGAATTCCTCAAATAGCATATCATAAATCAAGTTCTGCTGGACTGAACTGAAGGTTACAACACCGATGCTGTCGTTTCGTAATTCTTCATCCTCTAATCTACGTATAATTTCATCTACAATTGCTTTTGCTTCTGCCTTATTATGCTTTGTCTTTCCCTTATCATAAAATCCATCCAAGTGAACCATTTTCACCTCTGCAACTAGGTCTCTTGGTGATGGGAAGGTATATAATTTATTGTCATAATACTTCATGTTGCTATAAGCAATTAAGCTCTCATGACGGGAACGGTAATGCCATTTTAATGATTCTTGCGGCATTGAGATTGCAAGACAATCATCAAGCAAGCTTTCCAAATCCTCCTTCTCGCTATTTTCTTCATCAACACGATTTGATGAGAAGAAGTTAGTTGGTGGCAACTGCTTTGGATCCCCTACAATAACCACATTATCACCACGTGCAATTGTTCCTACTGCTTCGCTTGTTGGCAACTGTGATGCCTCATCAAAAATAACCAAATCGAATTTAGGAAAAGAAGGATCAATATACTGTGCTACGGAAATGGGACTCATTAGCATACATGGGCATAACTTTCTAAGAAGCATCGGTATCTGGTCAAATAATCTTCTAAGAGACATCATTCTACCATTGTTCTTGATTGCTTTCTTTAAAATACCCATCTCAGAATTGAATTAATAGATTCTATTCCAGGTATAGGATGTCTTACAGCTATTACTTTAATAGCTGAAATAGGTGATATTAATGGTTTTATTAAACCAAAACACCTTGTAGCTTTCTTTGGTATAGACAGCTCAGTTAATCAGTCTGGTAAATTTCAAGGTGATCAATGCAAAATATCCAAACGTGGATTGCTTGTAATAAAAAAATTTCTAGACAGTCACTAATATTAATTGGTTCTAAAGAACAAGATTTTGTATCAAATTGTATAGATGTAGTAGAAGCCGTTGGAACTAAAGTTATCTTTGATCCACTTATAGAATTTGGTGAATTTATTGATAATTTCCTTGGTATAAAATAAATCTATTTTATATTGTACTTTTAATACCCTTTTAATCCATAAATTATTTTAATCATGTCATGTATTTGGTATAATTTAGAATAAGTACATTATATTTAAACAAAAGGAGAAAACAAATATAAACAACGACAAACCATTTATAGATATTGATGAAGAAGTTGATTTTATACTTACTGAATGTAAAAAATTTTCTTTAAAAGCATAGGCTTCATCCTGTATTCAGCAGAACCTGTGAACATATCATCCTCTTTGTTATCTACCATTTTAAGTATATTTTTATATTCTTGATGACTCTCTAATATATTGCATTTGTTAAATAAATCATTATTTTTGCAAATTAAACAATTCTTTTTTTAGCCATGCTAAGTTACCTTCTCTTCTCTTAATTTATACTTTTATAGTTTAATTTCTGGATTTTTTAATAAAAAGGTGGTCTTTTATGTTTTTCAGAATATTTTTTATAAAATAGACATTTCCAATTATATGGTTATTAACTGTCCGTAAGTCAGAGTTTTTCATAGTGATTCCATAAATCTTTCATGCTAAATACTTGACTACTTATTGATTAACAAATCAATAGCCGACGAGTATGTATATGAGTATTCCAGCTCAATGCGCTTAAGATGGAATACCCCTATAATATTTTTATTCATAGCTATTCTCAGCCTTTTAAATTATTTCACCTGTTGTTTACTATCAAGGATTTCCCTCAGTTTGGCAGCCTGGGCGTCAATTGACTGCGGACCGTTACCGGTCAGCAGATTTGCCTTCTCATCAAAGACCACCTGTACCGCACTCGGATTGACAGTGCTCTCAACCTGATAGCCGGCTTCTTTTAGTGCCTCGTCTACGTAATATGCCACCCGAGTCTTCTTCCTGGGAACTTTCGGGTATGCAAGCGTCAATGCCATTATTTCTCCACCCTTGGATACGGTGGTCAGTCGTGCCCCTTTGAAATTATGATCACTGGTGGTCGAAATTTTACCATCAGCGGAAACACGGTACTTCGCCGAGACCATAGCAACAGGTGCATGGCAGATAAGTGAAATCAGCACTCCTTCTTCGTGCAGTGTATTTAGCAGTTCGCCCATATAGGGACTATCAACAAAATCAACCATCGGTGCATGCCCACCGGGCATGTGGACAAATGTAAAATCGCGGAGTTTGAACGGATCTTGAGGGTCGCGGTTCTTCTCGACTAATTCTCTCACCGAATAGTAATTGTACTTCGGCAATGCTTTGAACTTCTTTACGATACTGTCTCGTATATGCTTGGCTTCCTTGTCAGTATTAGGAAGTGGATCTGAAACAGGGATGTTTCCAAGGAGCTTATAAGCGGTCTCCAGTTCAGCTTGGCGGCGAGCAATCAGCTTCGGACGTCTTTTACGAAACTTGTCAACGTTAAACAGAGTAGCCTGTGCTACGCCTGATAATCCCATAGCTGCACCCAGGCCTGCGCCAGCGTGAAAGAATAGTGCCATCCCATTGATATCTAACTGCGGAAGCTGACCGTCGGGAGTCGCAAAAACGAATTCGTACTCATCACCAAAACTTTGCAATATCTTTGCCATTTCGACGAGGAAGAACCCTGTTGAGATACCTGGATGACCACTAGGTTCAACAAGCGGCAAAATCTTATTTGAAGATATAACAATTAGTGCTTTTTTCTTTCCAAGCGATTGCTGTGTACTGTTTTTTTCTTTCATGAATGTTTCCTCCCTTTTTCCTACCATATCTAAAATATATCTTTCATTCAAACATGGCTCAATTATTACTTGGATTTCTATTATTAAATTGGAATGTCCATCATGTGATTATATTAATCACATGAAACTCTTAACAAAATTGTCGTAGATATGATTGTCGAATACATTCTTTATAAATATACAGCAGGCTTTGCGCCGAAACCTAACAGATACCAGGTTTTGGGTTTATTGATAGTAACCCCCTTACCAATACATACTTAATCTTATTAGACATTTAATCAGCTCCTTAGAATATTAATATTGTTCCTTTTTGCCTATAATTTATACATCTATAGTTACTGTTATTTTTTCTTTAGGCTTTTTATTTTCATACCAGAATGTATTCTTCATTACATTCTAGACATTTATGTTTAAAATATCCCTTCTCTATATTTCCACAATCTAAAGCTCGTTCTACGATATCTATTATATGCTCACGCATTTCTTTTCTAACTCTATGCCACTTCAATTTTCTAAATTCATCGAAGTGATTTATTAATATTTTATTTATGATTTTGTCACTTTCGTATTGTCTGCATATACTCATATCACTATTATAAACAAGTTTTCCACAGTTTTGAAAGCATTATAAAATCCACGAAAACACATCGACAAAATTGTCAATGTGTTTTCGTGGATTTTAATGGTGGAGACGACTGTCACCCAGAAGATCACCTAAAAGCCTTGAAAACTCAAAGCTTAATAATTATGAATTTAAAAGCTTTTTATCATAATCTGCTATAAAAAATATACATGTACAAACCACATATACAAATCCCTGTTCTTTAAGATTATGTAACTGTTCTTGTAATATAATATTAAAATCAACTGCATCTAAATAACTTAATTCATCTTCATATTCTATAACCTGCTTATGAATCAAAAATAATGATTTGCATAAATTTTGTATAATTAGAGCTTTCTGTTTTATAACCAATATATCTATTTTCATCAAGACTTCTAAACCATAACATATTGTTTACAAAACGCATCAATTGCTTAAGTGGCATCACTCTGTCAGATGGTGTATTATTGACTATATATCTCAATATTGAAACGCTATTATCTTGGAATTCGTAATTTAATGAAGGCATTAGCTTTTTTATTCCTTCAAGATCCCCGCTCATCGTTTCATAATTATATGATATCAAAACCTCTCCATCTATTGAGATTCTCTCATATAACAAATTTTTTATATCTTTTTTTCTATATAAGTAGTCAACCTCTCCACTTTCCAATTTAAATATATAATGAAATTCAGCATATTCTGTTTCTTCATCAGCATTTAAATAATAATCATACACTCCTGGTGTTATATTTTTGTCAGTTAAATGTGTTGTTATATCAAATAAAGCTAACCCGATATTTGATTTTCCTGAAGCATTTTTCCCATATATAATTATTTTATTAAGTAAATCATCTTGAATACACCATTCATTGAATTTATAATCTCTAACATCCGAAAAATTTAGTTCTATATTTTGGTTAAAATTCTTAAAACCTTTGACTTCAAACTTTTTGAGCATTACATCACTCTATCATAAATTATACATTTTTAAAACTTGAAATCAATAACAAGTGATAAATATCCGTAAAAAAATTACGGATATTTTAGAGCTTTTGCTTATTTTTATATCATTTAAAAGCTTTATTTCCCTTTATTATATTGTATACCATTATTTTCTATAAAAAAAGATATATTAACAACTTTTTTAAGTACATTCCTCTATAATAATATTATCTTTTAGATTCAATTATTTTATTAAATAAACTTAAAAATTCTGCTGTTATTATAATAATGTCCATAATTATAATAAATCAACATAATCATATTAAATTAACGATACATTTACATTATCAAACTCTATTATATCTTCATAATCATAAGGAAATAACACAAATGCTCCAAAAATGCAGTTATTTATGTTTTTATGATTTTCAAAGAAATCTTTGGTTTTTCATAAATATTCATATTTTATTAAATTCTTATTTTTCAATAAATATTCATTTTTTATCAAATCTCACTTTTTAATAAATTTGCATTACACATTTTACTTATGATAAACTTGTCTAAAATGAAAATTTTAGTATAAAGTTATTTAAAAAGGATTTGATATAGAAATGAAAAAAATTATAAAAGTCGTTGGGGCTATTATTGAAAATAAAAATAATGAAATACTTTGTGCTCTACGCTCTCCAATTATGTCTACGCCAAACATGTGGGAATTTCCTGGTGGAAAGGTTGAAAATAATGAGACATTAAAAGAAGCTATAGAAAGAGAAATCAAAGAAGAGTTAAATTGTAATATTGAAGCTCTAAGCATTTTTAATGATAATATTCATGAATATGATAATTTTATAGTTAACTTAATTACTATAAAGTGTAAACTAATGTCTGGTACTCCTACAGCAAATGAGCATTCAAAGCTTATATGGCTAAAAAAAGAAAATTTAGATTCTTTAAAATGGGCTCCTGCAGATATTCCTGCTGTAATGAAGTTAATAAGCAAAACAGAGTCTGCCATATAGACATTGGGCTGCTGCATTTAATAATTCGTAATTCATTATATTTACATTTTAAATATATAACGTAACATCCTACAGCTTTTAGCGTACGCTTAACTTAGTGCTTACGGCCTTCTGAAATAGTAAGGTAGCCTGAAACAACTGGCTGATTATCTCTCACTCTCTTCTTTAATATTTACTTAATTATAATCATGATTTATATTATTACAATCCTTTCTCACAGACGTACTTAAAGAAAGAATCTGCTGCTGGTGAGTGGTATCTGTTTTTCATCCTAGATATGTAGAAATAGCTTTCCCAATCTGGTTTAATTATTGGAATTGCTTTTACATTTATGTATTGAATTGAATACATTTTAGGGAGGATTGCTATTCCAAAGTTTTGAGCTATAAGTCCTACAATTAGGCTGTCTTCTTCAACTTCATATGAAACTTTAGGGTATTCTCCTATTTTTTCAAACAATCCATCTATTACAGGTCTTAATCCACTACTTTTAGAAAATATGATTTGTTTATATGGTATTGTATCTTTTAAGTTTAGTTCTTTGTATTTAGCCAATGGATGACCATATGGCACTACTGCACACATTTCTTGCTTTTTAATTGGTACAAACTCAACCTCTGTTTCATTTTCCATTTTTGAGCAGAAACCAATATCATAACTTCCACTTTTTAAGCCTTCTACAATATCTTTAGTCACTCCTGTATAAAATTTAAAATCAATTTCTTTGTCTTTATTTATGTCTAAAAAATCATGAGCTACTTTTGGAATATCCTTTATTGCAAGCGGCTTTATTATAGATAAACTTATGTTTCCTCCACCTTCACTTATGTTTTGAAAGGAATTCACACTTATATCTAACATACTGATGATTTTACTAGCATCATTATAAAACATTTTTCCATATTTATTTAATACAACATTTCGTCCTTCTTTTTCAAATAATTTTACTCCTAATTCTTCTTCTAAGGAGGCTATGGCATGACTTAAGCCTGGCTGAGTTATTTTCAATTTTTCAGCTGTTTTCCCATAATGCTCTAATTGTGCTAAAGTAACAAAATATCGCAAATGATATAAATTCAATATTTCCAAGTCCCTTCTAAAATATTATTTAGGCATATGAAAGAAAATAACAAGTCCAAATATGCCGAGCATATTTTTCATCAGACAAGGAAGTAGATTATCCTCATAGCTGGGTCTATTAGGGTAATCTGGTGACGCAGTATGATGGAAAATAGGCAGATAGATTGACTTGTTATTTTTTTTGATAATGCCTTATTATTATATATTAATTCATAAATAAAATGAATGAATTTCTATAAAATAAATCATTAGAATTTATGAAAAATATCTCATATAATTAATTAGTATTAGACACAATCAAAAAATAATAGAGCAGTATACATGTATTATTTATTTTCATGTGCCTTAATTACAGTTATTTTTATCTTAATGAAAGAAGGCTTTATTTATGAAAAAAATCAGAATTCCAGGAGAGCTAGCACTATTTACAGCAGTAATTATTAACAGCCTTGGTATTGCCTTAATGACCAAAAGTAATTTTGGTATATCTTCTATCTCTTCAGTTCCTTATGTATTTAGTCAAGCTTTTACAATATTAAGCTTTGGAACATGGAATTATACTTTTCAAACAATTTTAGTAATATCCCTAATGATTTTAAGTAGAAAAATTAATTTAAGTTATAGTTTTTCTTTTTTAATGGGTATTGCTTTTGGGAAAATGATAGATGTTCATGAATTATGGGTTTGCTTTTTACCTGATTCTTTAACTTATCATATTATTTACTTTATTTTAAGCTTTTTCATATTAGCATTTGGAATATGCTTATCTAATAATAGTATGCTTCCAATTATACCAACTGATACATTTCCAAGAGATTTATCAGCTATTTTAAATAAACCATACAAATATGTTAAGACAACCTTTGATTTATGCTGCTTAACTACAACTGTTATAATTTCATTATTTATACTTCATAAAGCAGTTGGTGTTGGCATTGGTACAGTTATATGTGCATTTACTACCGGAAAAACTGTTTCAATTGTTCAAGGCTTTTTTGATAAGCATGTAAAACTCTACAGATTAACATCCTTAAATAATTCACATGGTTCAAAAAAACATAATTTAAGTGTCTAAGTTAATCTTAGATACTAAATTATGTTATATATTCAGGAAATATAAAAAATCCAATATCATAATATAAATGTGGAATAAATACTTACAAAGTAAAAAAGGTTCATAGCGAATATAGTAACAAGGTTTTTTGGTAAATTACATAAAAATCTTCATAGACTCTTTTTTTCATATTCAAAGTACACACTATAATAAAACTCATTATTAATGCATATGCTATAGGAAATACAGTCCTTCCTATAAAAAGCTATCCCTTACTTGATAATATCTTATATCATAAACATTTGGGCTCTCGCTTAAATTACAATTGTTTTATTAGCTTTATTAATCATCTTAGCTGGTAATTCTTTTTCAAGCTTCCAAACAAAGCTTATTGGTTTATTTCCACTATGACTAACATATTCACATAAACCTAAATAAGTAAATGGAGATGTGATTCCATCTTTTTCTTTACTTTCTCTAACAAATAAAGCAATTTTACTATTTAAAGCTTTATGATTTATATACCTATTTCCTGTAGTACTTTCTACAGATGTTGTACTTTGACTTTGCCAATGAAATAAACTTTCATTAATTGCATAATCTTCGTAAAGGGTTGATGGTGAGAAATCTTTATCGCTTTTATTTAACGTAATAAAGAATATATCCAAAGATTTATCTGCAAAATATTTGACACCTTCTCTAAATGCTGGCTTTTTATTTTCATTAAAATATCCTAGTGCTGCCATAATCACATCTCTTGAATATTCGCAATGCAAATCTAAAGGACAAGGAAATCCAAGTTCAACTTTTTCATCTATGAAATCAATGTTATTGTAATTAAAACGTAATATGCTTATGATTTCCTGAGCCATATTTTCATTTTTTAATAGACTTTCGATTCCTTCTCTTATGGAGCTAAATCCTTGCTTTTGTGGGGTATCATTATAAAATGTATAATAAATCATATTTACCATAAGCATTTCTTCTTCATCAAAGTCATTATTATAAATATTATTATCTTTAAGAAGATTCAATGTAAACTCAATAAATCTTCTTGAATTAATACTAAATAAATTTTTAAGCTTTTTAGTTATTTCCTTTTCTTGCTCTTCATTAAAATCTTCTTTTAATCCTGATAATACAAGCATTCTGCGAAAGCTTCTATCACCTGATTTTCCATAAAAATCGACTAAAGATAAATGATAATAATTTAAAAAGTTTTCTAAATTAAGTTCAATGTCAGTTTCTAAATTAAAATTCTTCAATTTAACAATTAGATTTTGTTTATTATTTGCACAAGATTTTATGTTTCTTAAAATATATTCTTTTGCTTGTTTTTCTAACTGAATATAACAGCCTTTTGGTAAGGTTAAAAATCCATTTTCTATATATTCTTTAACACTATGATTAGTTTTGCCTACAAGTGCTCTGAATTTTTCTTCAAAATTATAACTCTTATGAGCCTGACCTACAAAGTCCAAAACTGTTAAGCATTCTTTACCTTCACTTAATCTCAATCCTCTTCCTAATTGCTGCAGGAATACTGTTAAGCTTTCAGTTGGTCTCAAGAATAAAACTGTATTAATTTCAGGTATATCTACACCTTCATTATATAAATCCACAACAAAAATAAATTTAATTTCACCATTTACTAATTTTCTTTTAGCATCATTTCTTTCACTTTCATTGCTATTACCATGGAGTGCTATTGATGGAATATTATTTTCACTAAAGCTTTTTGCCATGAACTTGGCATGTTCAACACTTACACAAAATCCAAGACCAATTATTTCATTTAAATCTGTAACATAATTATTAATACTTTGAATTATTTGATTTACTCTAAGATCATTTCCTGTATAAAGATTACTTAATTCTGAAATATCATAGCCACGTCTTCCCCATTTAAGCTTAGATAAATCTATGGTATCAGTAACGACAAAATATTGAAATGGACTTAGAAGCTTTCTATTAATTGCTTCATTTAATCTTATTTCAGCACTAATACGGTCATCAAAATATTTGAAAATATCAGCACCGTCTGCTCTCTCTGGAGTTGCTGTTAAGCCTAGTAAAACTTTAGGATCATAATACTCTAATAATTTCTGATAAGATGGTGCTGCTGCATGGTGAAATTCATCTACAATAATAAAATCATAATAATCACTTGAAGTTGATTCATACAACTTTTTACTATTTAAGCTTTGCACGGAAACAAATAAATGATCTAAAGATTCAGGAACATTATTTCCAACCATTAAATCTCCAAAATTGTTATCCTTAAGTATAGCTCTAAAAGTATCACGGCTTTGCTTTAATATTTCTTCTCTATGAGCAACAAATAATAATTTATTTACACTTGTCTTATTTTCCTTACAAAAATCTTTATAATCAAAAGCTGAAATTACAGTCTTTCCAACACCAGTAGCTGCAATTATTAAATTTTTATGTTTGTTAAATATCTTTCTTTCAACCTTTAGCTTCTCTAATATTTCTTTTTGATATGAATAAGGTTTTATATCAAAAGTAAAATTAAACTGTGGTTCATCATTATATTTTTCTTTTCTAAGAGATCTAGCCAATGTTTCTTTGTCACTATCAGTTCCTATGTAGTTTATAAATTCATTATCATTCCAATAGCTTTCAAAAGTGGCTTCAAATTTCTTAATTATATCAAAGGAATCTTTTTCACTCACTTTTATGTTCCATTCAAGTCCAGAAGTTAATGCAGCATTTGAAAGATTTGATGACCCTATATAAGCAGTAGTAAAGCCTGTCTCCCTTTTAAACATATAAGCTTTAGCATGAAGCCTTGTTCTTTCTGTATCATATGATATTTTAATTTCTGTATTCTTTAGTTTGCTTAATTCATAAATAGCTTTAGCATCAGTTGCTCCCATATATGATGTTGTTATTATTCTTAACTTTTTATCATTGTTTGTTGCTTCTTTTAAACTATCAATAATGCATCTAAGTCCGCTCCATTTAACAAAAGATATAAGTAAATCAATTGAATCACAAGAAAGTATCTCTCTATTTAACTCACTAAGCATATTGGGCTCCATAATAGAACCAGTAAATAAGGAACTTTGAGAAATTGAAGTTATAGGTCTTACTGCTTTACCATTACTAATTGCCCTTTTATTATTTATCTTTAAATAAAGAGAGGTCAAAAGCTCTCCACTTTCATCAATCTTGTATTTTTTAACATCTTCCTCATTAGATTCCTTAGCCAAAATATTGATTATCTTATTGCATACTTCAATTTGCCTTAAAAGCTTATCATCATCATCTTTTTCTTTATCTCTAATATAATTTAATGATTTTCTTATTACAACTTCAATATATTGAGATAAAATAACTTTAGCTTCTTCCGTATCTATATTTTCTTTACTTATTAAAATGCTATTTATATCTATATTCTCTAATTCAGTTATTATTTCATTGTTAATGACTTGCTCATAAATTCCTTGCTTCAAAGTACCACTACCTTTTATGATATTATAATTATTGACTAACATATTTATAATTATATCATAGAAAATGTTTATACTATTTATGAACTATTCTTAATAATCATTATTTTTACATATAAACGACCATTTCTATTTTCACTTGCCATGTTTATCCCTACTCAAAATATTCTTTTAATGAGTTTATTTATAATTATTTTAATTTAAAAATTAAATCTTATTAAATAATCATAGTTCTTTTAAGGTCCTCTCGCTCTAAATACTCAAAAGTAATATTAGCTTCATCTATACCATTATATATTTCAATATATCCTGTTTCTGTATGAATACCTATTCCTATTAAATTCTTATAATAATTTATTTTATTAATTTTATTCTCATTATCTTTTGTATATATAGTTTCCAATTTTCTATGAAATTCTATAATGTCTATTTTTATGATTTTAGAGTTAATTAATTTTCTGAAAGAATCTTTTTTATTTCCCCACTTAACTTCATCAATAAAGTAATCATTTTCAAGATTATAATCCCATTTTAATACTAATTTTTCTAAGTCATATACCTCAACTAATAAACTAGTATCTTCAATAATAAATATTATTGGCTGACTCCAACTTGTAAATTCCTCATCACTATATGCTATTATATCAGTTATTTTTCTTCCAATTATTGATTTAAGTTTAATTTCCTGTTCTTTAAGCAGATCTTCTATTTCTTCATAACATACATTGCCATACAGATCCTTCATAATATGATGGCCTCCTATTAAAATTTATTATTCACTGGTTATATACTACTGTTCATTTGAAAATTTTTAGTTGAAATAACTATTAACACCTATCCAAAAATCTTTCTATTTCATTTAACTGTACTAATTTACCATTAATTCTAATAACTTTCCCATTAATAATTTCTATAGAATTATCATTTACAACATATGTTTAGGTATAAAAAAAATCTTTCAAATATTTTGATCTTGAGTGATGTCTAAGCTTTCTTAATGCTTTCACTTCAATTTGTCTTATTCTCTCTCTTGTAAGATGAAATATTTCTCCAACTTGTTCTAATGTTCTATCTATATTATCGTCTATTCCAAATCTTAGCCTTATAATTGCTTCTTCTCTAGGTTTCAATGTACCTAAAATATTATCTATCTTTTCTCTGCAATCTATCTTAATCACTTCATCAAATACATCTACTCCAATATCTACGATTAAATTTTTTAAGTCTGTATCCCTATCTTCTCCTATCGGTACATCTAAATGTACCATTTTCTCTATAAATAAACTATATACTGTTTTTATTTCATTATATTTTTCTAAAGATATCCTCGCTTCCTTACACACCAACCTTATATAATTATTACTATCTATGTTATAGTACTTATTTTCTAATTTCCTTATTTTTAGCATTAATTCTGATAAGTGAACTGGAATTCTAACAGTATTTCCCTTATCCATAATTTCTTTAAAAATAAATTGCTTTATCCATAAAGTTGCATATGTAGAAAATGCTGTTCCTTTTTCTGATTTAAACCTTTCTATCGCTTTTATTAATCCTAAATTTCCTACTTGAATTAAATCATCATAATCTATAGCCTTTCCATCAATATATTTTGAATATATATTGGCATATTTTCTTACAAGTTTTTGGTTATTCTGTACAAGTTCATTTAAAAATTTATTTTCTTTTGTTTTTTCATATTGCCCTAAAATGATTTTATTATCTTTATATTTATGAATACTTTCAAATTCTTCACATCTATTCTTATATTGATTTGATTCTTCTTCCGTATATAGATTATTAAAATTAATATCTAAATTCAATAGATCCTCAGGATCCATGTTAATCATTTCATAAACTGATAAGTTATTTTCATTATCATCTTTTATATACATATCTCTCTTATCATTTTGGGTGTTAGCAAAAGCATTATAGCTATTTCTATTTAATTTAATATCACACTGCTTTGAATTATCTATCTTATCGTTTAAATATGATTCTATTAAATTAATATCCACATTATGCCCAATTAATATTTCAATTTCATTCTTAATTTCATGCATATTAATTAAATTTCTACTAATATATTTATTTACTATTTTCTCAATTTTTTCTTCAATCTCTCTCATAAAATAATCCTCCACTTACTTATTATACCATAAAGTGATATAATTTGATGGAGGTGATATATTCAATGATAAATTATTTAAACTTAGTAAATGAAAAATTATTTTCTATAATTAACAATGAATTATTAAAACAACAAGACAAACCTCTTTTATTTGTACTAAAAGGTTTTGAGAATAGTACTTTAAAAGAGATAGAGGCATATAAAGTATTTAAACTTTCGTCAGAAATATCTATAAATAACATTTTTGATAATAAATTAAAATTAACTACAGAATTTTTTATGAATGTTCCGAGATATACAATTAATAAATACTTTTTGTGTAGTTTTGAGGAATTTATTATATTTAATGAGTCCTGTAATCTTGTGTTTAAACCTATAATTATTACTAATAATTTATATAAAAATTTATTTCCACTTAATTATAAAATCAAAAATCTTGATAAGATATTAGATTCTTTTGAACTCAATTCTAGCTCTCAAGAATTTGTAAATACACCTGAATATATTAACTTTAATTCTCTATATTCAAATTTAGTATGCATTGATGAACATTACTATATAACCTACAATTTCGATACTACCAATATTTCTAATATACCACTGTTTAATAATGTTGACTCAATCTTACCTATAGAAGTAAAAAGTATTTATGATAATAATGTATATGAACTTACTGATGATGAGACTTCTTATTTAAAACTTCTAAATAATATCTTAGACTTTAATAATAAGACTATTTATGTATCTTTATCTGGATCAATTGGAGAATATAGTATTTATCAAGAACAATTAGATGTACTTTCAAATATCTTTAAATTAGATAAAGAAATTATTCTATGCTCTCAAAGAAATATTAAAACAAATATTGATAAAATATCTGATTACTTAGATATTTTAAAAAGATATTGGGGATATACTTCTTTTAAAGATCTTAAAATGTATAAAAATATTTATGATGATACTAACTATAGAGCTACCATAGATATTTCCCAAGCTCAAATAATTAATGATATTATTACTCAATCAGAATTAGCTTTAAATTGTAAAGAAAATGAAGTAAACTTTAGAGATATATTTGTTACTTCTCCTACTGGTGCTGGTAAATCAATAATGTTCCAAATACCTGCAATATATTTAGCTGAAAAACATCAAGCTATGACGATAATTATATCTCCACTTATTGGTCTTATGGTAGATCAAGTTGAAGGTCTTCATAATAATAATATTCATTTTTCTGCTACTATAAATTCTGATATAACACCTGTTGAAAAGATGGCTATAAAACAAAAAATTCATGATGGTGAAATTTCTATTTTATATATAAGCCCTGAAACTCTCTTAAGCAGATCAGATATAACCGAGTTAATAGGGGAACGAAAAGTTGGATTATTTGTAATTGACGAAGCTCATATAGTAACAACTTGGGGAAAATCATTTCGAGCTGATTATTGGTATTTAGGAAATTATTTAGATAAACTTAGAAGCGGATCCAAATATAAAAAAGCCTACAAGTTCCCAATCAGCACTTTTACTGCTACAGCTATTTTAGGCGGCATTGAAGATATGTATAAAGAAACTAAAGATAGCTTAAATTTAATTAATCCAATCCCTCATTTCGGATATGTAAAACGTAAAGATATAGAAACAAAATTTAAATATGTTGCACTAAAAAAAGAAAAAGGTAGATCAAAGGAATATCTAGATTCTAAATTAAATATTACTTTAAGGCGTTTAGAACTATTTTGCAAAGCTAATCAAAAAACTTTAGTTTATTTTCCTACGGTTACGTTGATTTATGAGCTTGCTAATTTTATAGATCTTCATGGTTCTAATAAATTAAAAGCAAATATTTGTATTTATCATGGAAAATTAGACTCTCAAAATAAGAATTCTAATTATCTAAAATTTAAAAATAATGAAGGTTTAATTATGCTTGCAACAAAAGCGTTTGGGATGGGTATTGATATTCCAGATATATTAAATGTTTACCATTTTGCACCTACAGGTAATGTATGTGACTACATTCAAGAAATAGGACGTGCTGCTAGAAAACTTGATACTGGTTATGCCTATATTGATTATTTTTCTCAAGATGCTTCTCATGTAAATAGATTACATGGATTAAGTTCCATTAGAAAAAATCAATTAATCCAAATAACAGAGAAAATTCTTAATTTATATAAAGCAAATAAATATAACAGAAGAATGCTTGTAAGTTGTGAAGAATTCAAACATATTTTTCCAAATTCATTAGATGATGATGACTCTGGATTAAATAATAAAGTAAAAAGTTGTCTTATGATTTTACAAAAGGACTTTATACTAAAATTAGGCTACTCTCCTATAATGGTTAAACCACGAAGTTTATTCACTAATGAATTTTTCATAGTTCCATATGTTGATGAAGAATATTTAATAAAAAGATATGGCAATTATCTAAAACTAACTGATACTAATAACAATTTTTCTAAAATTGGCAATGTATATACTTTGGATATGAAATCATTGTGGGAAAATACAAATAATAATATATCATTTCCTTCTTTTAAATATAAATTTTATACTGACAAATCTGAACTTAAACTTTCAAGTTTAGATTCTTTAACACCTGTAGTAATGATTGATCTTGCTATTAAAACACAAACGGTTAATGAATTTCACTATACTTATGATAATATAATAGACTGTTTTAAAAAAATTTTTGGTAAATATTCACTAAGCAAAAAATTTATGAATATAGATGAGCTTACTATTGAACTTCAAACACTAATAAAAAAAGATAAATATTTTTGCGAATCAATTATTACTACTGTAATTAATAGTATGATATACCATCAAAAAAATTCTAGGTATAATACTAATTTTGCAAGTAAAAAATACCTAACTTTTTATGAATCTAGAAATGCGTATAAAATTAACAATACATATGATGAATTTTTTACATGGTTTAATAATAAAGTTAATAATATTTTTACTAATAGTATTAATAAATCACAACAGGAATTTAAAACCTATACAATGAAAAATCCAACAAATAAATCTTTACTTGATGATTTATTTGTTACTCTTGGGCTATTAGAAACTTTTGGATTAATTGTGTATGAAATCAATGGTGGTGGTACCCCTGAAATTTATATACATCTAAATTCAGAATATCAATTAAAACAAATTATTTCTAATGCCGATACTTATAGCAATAAAATTTTATCCAATGTATATTTGAGGCACAAAATATCTGTTAAACTCTTAGAGAATATATTTACCAATAATATTGATTCAGATGAATTTTGGAATACTATTGAAGAATATTTTCTAGGACGATACGATGTAAGCAATCTTCTTAATTAGTTTTAAAAACTTAGACTAAGTGTATAACCTTTTACCTTGAAATATAAACAAAACCTCGAGTTTTCGAGGTTTTGTTTATATTTATTATCTTACGTTATATTTTATTGCTTACATAATATTTCTTTCAATAATTCCAAAGCACTTTCCTCATCTTCTGAGTTTGTTCCAAGTTTCCCTCTAAAAGCCTTTGCTAAAATTGATTTCTTTATTAAATCAATTTGTTCTTCTAATTGAGTAATTTCTTCTATTTTAGATTCTTCTTTTAAAAGTTTATCTAATATTTTCACTAGTTCATTTTGTTCCTTAAGAGGAATAATCGGAACTGGAAGATTCAGAACTGTTTTCTGATTAATTTTAGGCATATTACCTGCAGTACCTGTTGCATTATTTATAAAATACCATCTACCATATCTTGAATTTATCCAATACCATAACAATTTTGAATGGTATATTTGCTCATTCACTCTGAATTTCATTATTAAATCTGGATATATAAACAAATCATCCTCCATATCATAAATAGCTGATATTCCAACATAATCCAAAGAATTTGCTCTCTGAATTAAAAAATCTCCTTTTTTTAGCCAAAGATAAGAATCTTTTTCTATTTCTTCATCAATATACTTAAATTCATTAGGATTAAAGTATCCCCTTGTTGTAGCACCTAGTTTTAACGTTTTTGTATTAGTTTCATACTCAACAGCTTTTGGTGAATAACCGTTTCTTGGCTTTTCATTTATAATTTTTTCTAAATTCGAAAGTTTATATCTTGATTTAAATATTTTAAAATCAATTTCCATACCTTCTAATTGTATTTCTATATCTTTAGTAATTGAATTTTCCGTTAAATCACCCCTAAACGCCTTCTCCAAAACAGCACTTTTCCTCTTCTCAAAGCCCTCTCTAGCCTCTTCTATTAATTCCTTAGCCTTATCTAACTTTTCAAAAAGACTTTCTATTCTATCAACAATTCGTTGTTGCTCTTTTAGTGGTGGAATGGGAAATGGTATTTCTGACAAGTTCTTTTGATTTAAGCTAACTTGGTTAACTGCCCTATTAATCCTATCTACTACTTCATCTTTATAATCATATCCTCTAGTGTAAAGGTGAAAAAACTTTGGTATTACTAAATTCCGATTAACCCTTATCCTTAATAAATTCATTCCATGTACTAATGGTAATAATGTTTTCTCTATCAAAGCAGTTTTTCCAACGTGTTCCAAGCTGTTTATATGACTTAACGCTATATCTCCTTCTTCATAATAGTCTTTCTCTTTTAACTTTTCTACTTGGATAATTGTTCCCAATCTATTTATATCAATAGTATTATTTTGCAATGACTCTATCCTAGTTACTTTTATCCCTGTATCATCTTTATTCTGTTTAATTGTAGTTCCATTCTTAATTTCAATTGACACATTTCCAATATTACTCCACACCCAATTCCCCGGCACCTCATAAGGCCCATCCTTAATAATAGCCTCATTCAGCTTTTCTTCCAATGTCATATTCTTCTTAGCCATTACTATTCCTCACTTGTATTTCCATTTTATCTAAATCTATTACTGCATTTATCTCTTTTAAGAAATCCATTCCTATAATTCCATTAATGTCAAAGCCGTAATCCATAACACCGATCTCCACCTTAAAATTTTCAACCTTAATATCTCCAATAACTAATTTATCCATGTTCTTCTTATAGACAAATTCTATTCCACCAACACCTTCAATAGTTTCAATAGTGTCATCTTCTTCAATTACTACACCTATTTCCTCTACTTTATCCATTTTTAATAAAGTTCCACCTGATCCTGTATCCACCAATACATTATCAAGTTTCATTTCTTTATTATTATATACCAATGAAATAGAACAAAATGGCAATCCATATCTATATTTTAATTTAACCATTATGTCTTACTCCAATCCATGCTCTTTCTTCTATATGTAAATCTTCATGTTTAGTATGATATACATACATTTCCTTAGTTTTATCCTTTTTATGTCTCTCTGCATATTCTCTCAAAGCAGTTTTTCCATCACTAAAATAATTAATTACAGATAACTCATCAACAATCCTATTCCCATTCTCAGAATGCGATTCTAATGCTTCAAATAATATCCAAGTATTTTTGTATATTTCTCTTACTTCATTCCATTTCATACTTAATACCCTCCTATTATTGTAATGACTTTAATTCTTTAATAACGCACATAAGTAAATCAGTTGCCTCTTCTAGTTTTGCTACTGCTTCTTCTGCACTTTCTATTGGATCTGGTAGGTCTTCGTAATCTAAGATTGAATCATCTTTTATAAGTCCTAAATCTAAATTATTATTCTTTTCTTTAATTTCTTCTCTAGTGAATTTATTCCATCTTTCATCTTGAACTTCTTCTCTATTTTCAGCTGTATATGCCTTTACAAAATCATCAAAATGTGATTCTTTTAATTGATTTGTCTTGCCAAAGTTTTGCATGTTTGTTCTTAAATCATAGAACCACACTTCTTTTGTATTATCTTTATCACTAGTACCTCTTGTAAAGAACAACACATTAGTTTTAACTCCTTGAGCATAGAAGATACCTGTTGGAAGTCTTAATATTGTATGTAAATTACATTTATCCATTAAGTCTTCTCTTATCTTTGTTCCATCGCCTTCTTGGAATAAAACATTATCAGGCAGAACTACTGCTGCTCTTGCATTTCCATCTGCTTTTAAACTTCTATATATATGTTGCAAAAAGTTTAATTGTTTATTTGATGTCATGTAAGTTAAGTCATCTCTTGTAGCTCTTTCACCGCCTTTTTTAGTTCCAAATGGAGGGTTTGAAAGTACTACATCTAGATCTTTCATCTTTTTACCTTCATTAGTTAATGTATCTCCAAGGATTATGTTTCCTTCTATATCATGAAGCATAGCATTCATAAGTGCTAATCTATGAGTTTCATGAACTAATTCACAGCCTGAAAATGCTTTAGTTCTTTGAAATTCCTGCATATCTGTATCTAAATCGAAGTAATTATCATATTTTTGTTTTAAATAATGATCTGCTCCAATCATAAATCCAAAAGTTCCTGCTGCTGGGTCATTACATTTTTCACCTGGTTTTGGATCTATTAATTTAACCATAACATCTATTAATACTCTTGGTGTAAAGTATTGTCCTGCACCTGATTTCTTTTCTGAGGCATTCTTTTCTAACAATCCTTCATAAAGATTACCTAGACCTTCTTCTTTAGCAGAATACCAGTCTAATCCATCTATAGTTGTTATTATTTTCTCTAAATTCTTTGGTTCATCTATATTAGTCGCTGAACCTTGGTATATTTGCTGTACTGCTCCTGTACTTCTTTCTCCTAAATGATTTAATAATTCTTTATAGAATGTCTTAAGCTCTATTCCGCTTTTAGCTTTTAAATCATCCCATCTATATCCTTCAGGAATTTTTTCTTCAGATCCTGTTTCTTTTGCCATTTTTAAGAAAAGGATATAAGTTAATTCTGTTACATATTGATGATAAGTTATCCCATCATCTCTTAGTACATTACAAAGATTCCAAAGTTTACTTACTATTTCTTGTGTATTCATATCTAGCTAATCCCCTTATCTTCAAACATATATGTTTTTAGTTTATTAATTATCTCTTCTAAGTTACCATTAAACATCTTTTCATTTAATCTGTCAAACCCACCACTTTGAGTTTTAAAGCTTCCGTTATCTAAGGTTTCTTTATTTATAACCACTTCTTTTAACATTACTTTTTCTATTTTACTTAACCAATTTTCTTGAGGTTTTGTGAAATAATACTCTTTCTTTATTTTAGCAACTGCTCTTTTAACTCTTTCCTCATTAGATTCTAACGGACTTCCAAGTGCTTGCTGCCTTATAAATGCAATTATATCCGCTACTATTTCTTCATTATTTAAGTCTTTCCATGCAGTCTTTAAATATTCTTCATTAAAACCTTTATTATCTAATATGGCTTTAAGTTGTTTTAAAGATTCTTTAGTTAAATCTTGTGGTCTTGTACACACTACTTCTAAAGCCTGAATAGTATTTTTATTTTCCTCAATATACTTTTTAAATTCATCTATATAATCTTCTGGCTTTTTGCCTTTACCATAACCTCTTGTATGTGATATTACCTTATCTTCTTTATCAGAAACTATTATTATTTCTTCATTAGTGTATTTTTCATCTAAATATTCAACCAAAGAATTATTTTGAATTATTTCTTTAGCAGCACTTTCAGCATCAAGTCCTCTTAATTCATTAATAAATTCTTCAGGTGTTTTATCATTGCAAAGACTCTTAAAAATTAATCTCTCATTATTATCTATTAATTTCTTTTTTCTTTGTAATTTTGCTATTACCTTATTAACTACTACTTCTTTTTCTTCGATGCTTTCTGCTCTTTCTAAAGTCTCCTTTAATATTCTAAAGCTTGCATTTGCATTAGATGCAACAGGCTTCATATTTGTCATATCTTTAAGTGCTTCATAAAGTCTAACACAATCATATATCTCAAAATGTGTTTTATTAATATCATCACATAATCTTGTCGCTCTACCTAACATTTGCTCATAAAGTATTCTTGATTTTACTCTTCTTAAAAAGACTATTTTATCAATCTTCGGTACATCTATCCCAGTGGATAATAAATCTACTGTAACTGCTATGTTAGGATATGTTTCATTTTTAAATTTCTTTATAGCAAGGTCTGGATCTTTTATGCTACCTGTTATTTTTAAAATAGAATTATCATCAACTCCACCTATGGTTTCTCTATAAATATCTTTTAATAATCTAACTATCATGTCCGCATGAGCATCACTTGCTGCAAATATTAAAGTTTTTCCCTTATCATTTTCAGGATCTATATATTGTGCAACTTCTTCAAGAGCTGCTCTTGTGTGTGCTTCAACAATTACTTTTTTATTAAATTGATCTATTTCAAAATCAACATTATCTTCAAGTTCTGCTCCATTAATAAGCTCACCAGTATATTTATTATATTTAGCCACTTTATCACCCTTATTGTAGTGAACTCCATCTCTGGTAAGCTCAGTTTCTATTAGATGAGGTGGTTCATGATCTACAAGATATCCATCTATAACAGCATCTCTGTAGCTATAGTTATATACAGGATTACCAAAGATCATTGTTGTATGAAGTGCTGGTGTTGCAGTAAGTGCTACTTTAAAAGCATCAAAATACTCTATAACCTTTTTATATTTACTTAAGAAATCTCTATCATCTCTCCACTCAACCTCAGTATCAGTCATTTCTTTATCTAAAGTATAACCTCGGTGAGCTTCATCAACTATGATGCAGTCATAATCTCCAACAGAAGGCACATTATTTTCATCTTCATTGTACATTATCCTCTTAACCATAGCTTGTACTGTTGCTATATGAATTTTAGTTTCTTTATCAATTAGCTTTTCATCAAGACCATTAATATTGTAAATTTGATTTAAAGTCTTTAAGTCTTCTATTTTAACTTCTTTAAATGTATCAAAAGCTTGGCCCCCTAAAGATGTTCTGTCAACTAAAAATAAAATTCTTTTATATCTATTAGTCTTGATTAATCTATATATAAGACCGAGTACAGTTCTTGTTTTTCCTGTTCCTGTAGCCATAGTTATTAAAGCTGATTTTTCTTTTCCATCCGTAATAACTTTTTCTACTGCTTTTATTGCTTCAACTTGATACTCTCTAAGTCCTATACTGTTTTCAGATTTCAAAAATTCAAAACTTAATTCATCCAAACTTTTATTTGCCTCTTCAATATTTTCCTCAAGCATAACTTCAAGCTTTTCTGGCGAATACCATCCTTGAAGAACTTTATCATTATTTCTTGAATTTCTGCAATCTAAGAAATGAACACCACTTTTATCTTCAATTTCTTTTATATATTTCCTTCCATTAGTTGTAAATAAAAATGGTACTTTATAATCATTCCATTGTGAAATAACATAAGATTCATGTTCTTCCTTTACTCCAACAGCATAGTTTTTAGCTTCAACCATAGTTCCAGCTACATCTTTAGAATACTTTTTAGCTTCTACAAATCCAACTAATTTTTCTCCAATAAATAATGCATAGTCAACTTTACCATTACCTTTTTCCAATGAATAAGTAGGCCATTCAGCTATTGCTAAATTTCTTCCTTTTTGAGGTATTGTCCCCTTTGAGTATCTAATATTAATTGTATCAGCTTCCCATCCTGCTGTTTTTAATTGATCATCTATAATTCTTCTTGTTTCAGCTTCACTAAGCTCAATTCGTCTGCTCGCCTTTTTACCTTGCTCTTTACGCTTTTCTAACTCCTCTTTATCCTTTTCTTGAGATTTTAAAGCATTAAGTACTTGTTCTAAAGCTTTATACTTTTCTTCATATTCTCTAGATATATCATTAATATTTTCTCCATATGCATTTTCTTCTTCATCAGGCATTTTAAATGCTTCTGGCTCAAAACTCCATTCTCCATAAGTTTGCATAAACCAAACTGCTAATTTAAATGTTAATTCTAATTGAATTTTTGCTTTTTCAACATCTTCATACCCATTATGAGCTGCATCATTTCTTTTCACTCTAAGCATATGAAGTATATTATCAATATCCTCAGGAAGTAAATCTTCCTTTTTTAATAACTTAATTCTGTTATTATGACTATTATCATGAGCTATTAATGTAGAGTCTATGTCCTCCATTGAAAACATATATTGAACTACAATTTCCCCAAACATGCCACATTTAATAAATGTAGTGTTTGAATCTATATATAAATTTCTTTCAGCCAGCCTTCCTAAGTTTTCTAGAATGGGCCATTTTTCTTTTAAAAATGAAAAATTACTCATAAATTCACCCTTTACAATATATTTCATAAATTTCAATTATCATACTTCATATTCTAATTAATTACATTTTACCATAAAAGGAAGAGTTTATTCTATTCAAAATTCACTTTTACTAAATTAGTTTTGCAATATAATCTTTTTTAATGTTATCATAAATAATAAAGTTAAATTACTTATCTTGATATAATAATTAATTCAATCGAGTAGGAGGTAGACAATTATTTTGTCTACCGACCTCTCACACCACCAGTACGTACCGTTCGGTCAATGTCGTCAACTTAAGAAAATATAGAAAATTTAATAAAAAACACTTGACAATAGGTAAAAAAATGCAGCCTCGCTATAGATATTAAATTTATAGCGAGGTTTGATTTTATGAAAAATATTAAATTACTATCACAAATTTTAAAACGAACAAATAAATTAATTGTTTCAGATGAATATAAGCAGTCATATAGTTTAGGAAATTCTTTTTCAAGGAAAAGAAAACTATCGTTTTCTAATGTAGTTTATTTAATTTGTTCTGTATTACGAAAGTCTATACCTTTAGAAATAGATAATTTTATTGAAAATCATACATGTTTAAACTTTCCTAATATATCAAAGCAAGCATTTTCTAAAGCAAGACAAAATATTTCACCTGAAGCCTTTAAAGAACTATGTAGATTATTTGTTGATTCTTTTTATAATTCAAAAAAGAAATTGAATAAATGGCATGGATTTAATATTCTTGCAGTTGATGGAACATCTATACAAGTTCCTGATACTATTGAATGTGGTAAATACTTTGGAGTAAGTAAAAATCAAAATAAAACTCAAACAGCAGTTGCGACGGCATCAGCCTTATATGATATATTAAATGATATTATAATTGATGCTTCAATAACTAAATTTAAAACTAGTGAAAGAGAATTAGCAAAACAACATCTAGATCAAATCAACAATGAAAAATTATCAAAAAACAGTATTGTAATATTTGATAGAGGATACCCTTCTTATGAGATGTTTGACTATTTAGATACTAAAAATATGCTTTTCTTAATGAGAGTACCATCATCATTTAAAACAGTACAAAATATTGATTCCAATGATTGTATTTTGGAATATAAAATAAAGAGAAAATACAGAAAATTGCGTGTTATAAAAATAGAGCTTTCAAACAACATTACAGAAATATTAGTCACTAATATTTTTGATGAAAACATTAAATATGATGAATTTAAAGAGTTGTATTTCCTTAGATGGGGAGTCGAAAGTAAATACAAAGAGTTAAAAAGTAGTATTCAGATAGAAGAATTTTCGGGAACAAAACCAATTTCTATAGAACAAGACTTTTTTGTTTCTATTTATTTATCAATGGTTGTAGCTCTTATAAAAGATGAGGCCGATGCTGCGATAGCAGATGAAATTAAAGATAAGAATTTAAAATCAATGTATCAAGCAAATCGAAATTTTATACTTGGGCAAGTTTTTAATAGAATTATTAATTTATTAGTTAATGCTAAATTAACAAGAAAAATTTTAGAAATAATATTAGAAAAATCTAAAAAAATTCGCTCACAAATACGTCCCAATCGTTCTCGTGAGCGAAAAAACAAACATCCAAGGAAAAAGCATCATCACAATAAAAAATCATGCATTTAAATTACAAATAATTGCATATTTCAAAATTCACTTTAACCAGTGGATTTATTTAGTGTACCATTTTTTAGAAGAAATTTAAATATATCATCTAAAAATAATCGTGATTTATATTTACAAATTACTTAAGTTGACGACATTGTTCGTTCGCTGGGTAAGCGATTCACACCAAATCAAAGATTTGGGTTCTCTGCTTATGCGTAGTATTGTATTGAAAATTTGAGTTATTAAATTCTTAGACAGAGGTTGTTCCAAAATTGTTTGTCCAACACTTGTTGTTGGAGCAAACTGTTTTGGGCAAACCTCTTTCATTAGAATTTTGGGCTGAAATATTTACGCAATTGAGCATATCATATATTGAATTTCGGTTGTTATCCACTAAACCATGATTCTACGTCCTTTATTTATATTGCCCAACATCTACTTTTGCTAATTTAATAAATTTTTAATATTAAAACCGATTTATTTATTATAATTTATACTGTAAAATATAATATTATAGAAAGGAGTTATTATATGAAAATCGAAATTGACAAAAAACTTATAAAATATGGAATTTATGTTGCTGTTACTTCTATTTCAATATATATTGCATATTTAATCATCTCAAATATTGGAGATATCTTCGGCAAGTCCTTAGATATTTTAAGAAATATATATAAGTTAATAAAGCCGTTGTTTTTTGCATTCATAATAGCGTATTTATTATTTCCAATAACGAAGGCTATAGAAAATTTTCTTAAAAATAATACAATTTTTCAAGTAAAAAAAGAATCATCTCGAAGAATTTTAGCTATACTGTTTTCTTACCTTTCGGTTATTGGGATAATACTTGGGCTGCTTTGTGGAATCTACTTTATGATTGGAGGACAGATTTCAAATAATATAACTATCTCTAATATTGTTGATGAAATTTCTCTGTACCTAAACTCAAATTTATTTAATAGTACATCAATAAGTGATACAATAAAAAATTTAAATATTCCATTTATTAATGAAATAGAACCTTATATTTTAGAAGCCCTTCAATATGTACAAAAATATATTACTAGCAATTTAGGTAATTTTACTTCATACATATTAAGCATAGGAAGTGGAATAGCTACATTCTTTATTTCATTAATATTAAGTATTTATGTATTAAAGGATTCAGAATATTTTATCAATCTTTGGAAAAAACTATACAACTTAGTTTTCAGAAAAAGCAAGCTTGGTTATGATATTGGTTATGTTTTTAAAACAGTTAATGAAACTTTTTCCAAATTTATCAAAGGTCAATTATTAGAAGCATTCTTTGTTGGAGTTTTATCTGCAATTGCACTAACAATTGTTGGAATTGATTATGCTTTTATAATAGGTGTAATAGCTGGAATATGTAATATGATTCCTTATGTAGGACCAATTGTTGGTACTATACTTGCTGCCATAATGGGTTTATTAAGTGGAAATCCATTAAAAATTCTTTATGCAATAATTTCTATGCTTGTTGTTCAACAAATAGATAACAATCTTCTTGCACCTAAAATAGTTGGCGACAGTGTTGGTCTTCATCCAGTTTTCACAATGATGGCAATCCTTATTGGTGGAAATATAGGTGGTTTATTTGGAATGCTTTTATCTGTTCCTATAGCCGCATCATTTAGAGTTTTATTTAATAATTGGTATGACTCATACATAAAAACACATGAAAAATTAAAGTCATAACCTAAATAAGTTGCAAAAACAACTTTCAATAAAAAATTATCAATGATGAATAAGGATAGCATTGTATCAAAATTTGAGTAAAAGTTCTTAAACAGAGGCTGTTCCAAAAACAACTTGCTTTTGAAGCAAATTGTTTTTGGAACAGCCTCTATCTTTAGAATTTTCACTCAAATTTTCCTACAATCGAGCTTATCCTATATTGAATTTAGGTTATTTTACTCTAAACTTAGTATGTCCCTTATTTAATTTATAAAGTGATTTTTACTTCCTGTCCATCAGCTGTTTCTACTTCTACAATCTTCATTCCTTTATATTCTCTAGAACTTCTTTTAACACATTTAATTGCTTCTATTATTAACACCTTTAATTCATCTGTTAGTTCTTTATTAGGTATATGCCTAATAATAAATCCACATAAAGATAAAGGAATAAGTATAGTAAATCTTATTTTATCTGCTTTTATTGAAACCTTCATAATAGTGCCTCTATTCTATAACTACCTTCACTATATCACCTTTATTAGAAGTTACATCAACAATCTCTCCCATTGCTTCATTATCAAGACAAGTTACTATTGTATTCATTAATTGTTCTATATCTACTCCATCCAATCCTTCTGTTTTAATTGGAAGTTTTCCTGTAACCTTAAGAACTTCTCTTATTATTTTGATAGGAAGCTGTACATTAACTTTATCACCTTCTGCACTTAATACTTTTATTCTTAAAAATTTGTCTTCATAATTCTTATTTTCACTGATTACAATTTGTGCATCACTATCATTTGTTCTATTTGAATTATTTAGTGCATCAATAAGGTCTTTTGCCTTATCAGCAGTTATTTTCCCTTCCTCAACCATCTTTAAAACTCTCAAAACTTCTTCATTCATAATAATATCCTCCATTTTTTATAATTTATTTTGATATTTTTTGCCCTAATATATTTTTTAAAATTGTGTTTTCTTATTCTTTTAATTTATTAATTGCTTCATCTGGAGATATTTCACCCTTTTCAAGTGCATCCAATATATTATTATTATCTTGTCTTAATCTAGGCTCTTTCATCTCTTTTACTGGATATCCTAATGCTGCAATAACTTCATCTAGCTTTGATCTAACAGTTGGATATGATATTCCGAGCTCTCTTTCTACTTCCTTTATACTTCCCCTGCATTTTATAAAAGTTTCTATAAAATAAAGCTGTTCTTTATTTAAATAATCAAATTTAGATAACTTGAATTCATTTTCTATAACAGTATTACAACTATTACATCTTAATTTAGTTGCCACAAGCTTCTTAGCACATATTGGACATCTACTTATTATCTCATGCATTAAATCATCTCCATTCCTTAATAATAATTTATCACTATTTATAAAATTTGTAAATAGACAATATTAATTTTTTTAATATTTCCATTAATTTTATTTATTTATAAACTTATAAAATCAAAAATATTAATTTATATTTTAATTTTTTTAATAAATATAATTTCCTAAAGAATAAAAAAGACAGCCTCCCTTAAGTAGACTGTCTTTAATCTATAACTATTTCTTTTTAGATTTTTTAGTTTCTTCTTTTTTTATATCATAAGCATTTATATACATTTCTTTAAGCTCACTCATAAGTGGATATCTTGGGTTAGCTCCAGTACATTGATCATCAAATGCCTGTTCTACCATTTCATCTAAGCTTGCATAGAATTTATCTTCAGATACACCAGCTTCTTTAATTGTTTTTGGCATATTTACTTTTACTTGTAATTCTTCTACAGCTCTAATTAATAATTGAACTTTTTCTTCTGTAGTATTTCCACCAAGTCCTAAATAATCAGCAATCTTAGCATATCTGCCTGCTGCACTTGGATATTTATATTGAGCAAATGCTGCCTGCTTAGTTGGAGCATCTGTAGCATTAAACTTAATTACTTCATTTAATAATAATGAGTTTGCCATACCATGTGGTAAGTGATGGAATGCACCTAGCTTATGAGCCATTGAGTGGCAAATTCCAAGGAAAGCATTTGAGAATGCCATACCAGCGATACATGATGCATGCGCCATTTTTTCTCTTGATTTAACATTAGTTGTTCCTTCACTATATGCAAGTGGTAAATATTTAAATACTAATCTTATTGCTTCAAGCGCCATACCATTTGTATATTCAGATGCCATTATTGAAACATAAGCTTCCATAGCATGAACTAATACATCTATACCAGCACAAGCTGTTAACCCCTTTGGTGAGCTCATCATAAGTTCAGCATCAACTATAGCCATATCTGGTGTTAAAGCGTAGTCAGCAAGTGGATATTTTATTCCTGTTTCTTCATCTGTTATAACTGCAAATGGAGTAACTTCTGAACCAGTTCCTGCTGATGTAGCAATTGAAACCATCATAGCTTTAACGCCCATTTCAGGGAATTTATATACTCTCTTTCTTATATCCATGAATCTCATAGCTAAATCTTCAAATCTAACTTCTGGATGTTCATACATAACATGCATTATCTTAGCAGCATCCATAGCTGATCCACCACCAAGAGCTATTATTGTATCTGGTTCAAAGCTTAACATTTCCTTAGCTCCAGCTTTTGCACATCTTAAAGTTGGATCTGGTTCAACATCACAGAATATTCTATATTGTATTTTGTTTGCATCTAAAATTTCTGTAATTTTATTAGTGTATCCAAGTTCGAACAATACCTTATCTGTTACTATGAATGCCTTTTTATTACCCATATCACTTAATTCATTTAAAGCAATTGGTAAACATCCATATTTAAAATAAGTTTTTTCAGGAACTCTAAACCAAAGCATATTTTCTCTCCTCTTAGCTATAGTTTTTACATTTATTAAATGCTTAGGACCAACGTTTTCTGAAACTGAGTTTCCTCCCCATGATCCACATCCTAATGTTAAAGATGGTGCAAGTTTAAAGTTAAATAAATCACCTATAGCTCCTTGAGATGCTGGCATGTTTATTAATGTTCTTGCAGTTTTCATTCTAGCACCGAAGGCTGATATTCTATCTTTTGATTTTATTTCATCTGTGTAAAGTACTGATGTGTGACCCATTCCACCAAGAACTATTAATCTATCAGCCTTATCTAAAGCTTCTTCAAATGTTTTAACTTTGTACATTGCAAGTACTGGTGATAATTTTTCGTGTGAGAATGGTTCTTCAAGCTCTACTGAAGTAACTTCACCTACTAATACCTTAGAAGTTTCCGGCACATCTACACCTGCCATTTTAGCAATTTTATATGCAGATTGACCAACCATGTTGGCATTTAATCCACCTTTTTCATTTAAGATAATCTTTCTTACCTTATCTATTTCTTCACCTTTTAAGATATAAGCTCCTCTTTCACTTAATTCTTTCTTAACTTCATCATAAACTTCTTCTAATACAACAAGTGATTGTTCTGATGCGCAAATCACTCCATTATCAAAAGTTTTTGATAAAAGAATTGAGTTCACTGCCATTTTAATATGTGCAGTTTCATCTATTATCGCTGGAGTATTTCCTGCTCCAACCCCTAAAGCTGGTCTTCCTGATGAATAAGCTGCCTTAACCATTGCAGGGCCACCTGTAGCAAGTATTATATCTGACTCTCTCATAACATTTTGTGATAATTCTACTGATGGTTCATCAATCCATCCTATTATTCCTTCTGGAGCTCCAGCTTTAACTGCTGCATCTAAAACTATTTTAGCTGCTTCAATTGTAGCATTTTTAGCTCTTGGATGTGGTGATATAATTATTGCATTTCTTGTTTTAAGTGCAATTAACGTCTTAAATATTGCTGTTGAAGTTGGGTTTGTTGTTGGAACTATAGCTGCTATAACACCTATCGGCTCTGCAACTTTAGTAATACCATATGTGTGATCCTCTTCTAGAACTCCACAAGTTTTCATATCTTTATATTGGTTGTAAATATATTCAGCCGCAAAGTGGTTTTTTATAACCTTATCTTCAACTATACCCATTCCAGTTTCTTCTACTGCCATTTTAGCTAATTTAATTCTGTTATTATTAGCTGCCATAGCCGCTTGTCTAAATATTTCATCAACTTGTTCCTGAGTAAAGTTTGCGAATTCTTTTTGTGCTACTCTTAATGCTTCAATTCTTGCTGTCAATTCTTGTGGGTTTGTAACTTTCATTCCCATACCTCCTAGTAAATTCACTAAAAAATTTATCTTGTGATATTTTTAACACTTTTCACAAATCAATTCTAGTCTATTGTTTGTCTTTTGTCAAACAATTTTGAATTATTTTTAAATTTTATTTAATTATAGCTAAAATTTTTATGCATCCATCGATTATTTTGTCGTTAATAGTTCATCTGCCCAAATTTGTATTGTTATTTTTAATTCAAAAAAATGGAACTAAAATTCTATTATATTTATCTTTCTAAAATCCTTACTAACTGCTTTAATAATTAATCATATTATAACGTTACTTGCTAAAAATTATTCATAAGAAAAACTATATTAAAATAATTTTCTTATAAGCTTAGCTAGATTTTTTATATAAACATATAAAATTTCAATTCCATTTTAAATTATCTTTTTATTTTTTAAGTATATATTGTTTTAACCAAACTACTGACCATTATTTATTATTCTGTTAATTAAGACAGTAAGTTATCTATTGTTTTAACTAATCCCTCAACTTCTGGTTTACTTAATTGTGCATTTGCTCCTACTGATTCTCCTTTGTGTCTTAGCTCATCAGTAATTAATGAAGAGAATACTATAACAGGAAGTTTTTGTAATATAGGATCTTCTTTAATTTTTCTTGTTAATGTAAGACCATCCATTCTAGGCATTTCTATATCTGTTATTAGTAATTGTACATCTTCTCTAAAGTTTTCACCTTTTTTAGCCTTAAGTTCAGTTAAATAATCTAAAGCCTGCTGTCCATCATCAAAAATTCTTAAATTTCTAAATCCTGCTTTGGTTAATGTATCTTTTAATAGTCTTCTTATTAAAGCTGAGTCATCTGCAAGCATGACTTTTATATTTGATCTATCTTTATAGTCTACATTTACAAGTCTGTCTTCACTTATTCCAGAGCTTGGACAAATATCTGTAACTATTTTTTCAAAGTCAAGCATTATCAAAACTTTTGTTCCAAGAAGAATATTCCCTACAGACAATGAGTTTTCTGATAAATCATCTGGTTTTCTTATTTCTTCCCATTTAATACGATGTACAGCTATAATATCATCAATATTAAATGCTACCTTTATTTTATTAAACTCACATATTATAACTTTAGCACCTATATTTTTTGATTTTTGCTTTGTTAAAATATATTTTAAATCTACTAATGTTAATATTTCATCTCTGCATAAAATAAGTCCTGCTATTTCAGGTCTAGGATCTGGAAGCTTTGTTAATCCATCCTTTGGCATTTCAATAACTTCTTTAACCTTAACAACATTAATTGCATAATGATTGCCATTTGCCACAAATTCTATTATCTCCAATTCTCCTGTTCCTGATTCTAATAATATGTCATTTTTAGTTTCCATAACATCTACCCCTTTACGCTTATATATTTAGTAATCTTCTCCTAATAATAAGATTATATCATTTATTCAACATTCTTCATATAATGTAAATCAAAAAATATCTTCAATTATTATCACATATTGAAGATATTTTAATTTATCTGTATAGAATTTTTTATATTTTGTTGAATTATAAGATACAACCATCGTTCTTTAACAATTTATATAAAGTTGGATTAAAATTAAATTCTTTAATTAAATTATTAACTTCGTTTAAAACTATATTTTTCTTTTCATCTGATACTTTGTTTTTGCTTGCTCGTATCAATATATTTTTAGGCGAATGAGCTATGTCTATAAATTCTAATAGCTGAGTTTTATATCCCATATATTCTAAAAGATTTCCTCTAATACTATCAGTCATAAGTGCAGCAATTCTTTCTTGTATTATTCCATAATTTGTTAGTATGTTTAAATTTTCACTTTTCATTTGAGCATTTAGTTCATGTTGACAACAAGGTACAGAAAAAATCATTTTAGCATTCCATTTTATAGCATTATAAAGTGCATAATCTGTAGCTGTATCACAAGCATGAAGCGTTATAACCATATCTACTTTATTATTATATTTAAAACCATTTATATCACCAAGCTCAAAATGAAGATTTTCATAATTATATGCTTTAGCAATTTTATTACATTTATTTATAACATCTTCCTTAAGATCCAAACCAATCATTTTAACATTTATTTTTTTTATTTCTACAAAATAATGATAAAGCACAAAAGTTAAATATGATTTTCCGCACCCAAAATCTAATATAGTAAGTTCTTTATAATCTTTTTTCTTTATTTCATCATCGATTATTTCAATGAATCTGTTTATTTGTTTGTATTTATCATATTTAGAATTAACAACCTTTCCTTCCTTAGTAAATACCCCTAAATCAATAAGCGGTTTTATTATTGTACCTTCTTTAAGTATATAATTCTTTTCTTTATTATGACTTTTGTTTGACAGTTTAGTATTATTAGTTTTACTTTTACTTAAAAGAATTTTACCTTTTTTAGAAATCTTCATATCAAAAGTTGTTTTCTCTGACCATCCGTTAAGCTGCTTATAATTATTATAAACAAACTCTAAAATCTTATCTCTAAGTTCTTCTTTTTCTATATTCTCATGAAATACCTGTTTATCAGTATACTTTTCAATTTGATAATATTCCTTTTTCTTATTTTCTTTTAAAAATATACTTATTTTATTATACTTATTTTCTTTATTTATTTTATTGCTTATAACTATCTTTATCAGTTCATCATTTAACATATCATCTATTGCTTTTATTAAATCTTCCATTTATATAACACACCTATCATAAAAAATAATATAGTATACAAAAGATTTTTATAACTTTGTATACTATATTATTATATATTGTAAAGATATTATTTCAAACATAAAATATGAAATACAATAAATTTGTTCTTATATATTTGTTTTTATCTACCAGCGGCACCCTCCAACCTTTACACTCCAATTTTTCAATTTTCTTGAGTTCTTTTCTTTTTGGTATGCCATATATTCCTTTTCACCTTTTAATCTTCTTTTTTTTATATCATTTATTGTTTTTATAGTAAGTTCTCTTGCAGTCATATATTTATACCTCCTTACTAATACTATTTACAATTAAATTTTCTCATAATTTTTATAAATCTAATCGCAGTATTATTAAATTGAGGTTATATATATGTTATATCTTATTTTATTTTTTATTCTTCATCTTCTTTATTATTCTGATTTTTTTCTTCTTTTTCTTTTTTCATACTTACTTTTGTTATAATCTCTGGAACCATTTCAATTAATGCTTCTAAATTATTTTTACTTTTAATTGGAAGCATGCTTACTTCACCTTTTTTAATTACAACAATTGCATCAGGAGTAATTCTTGCACCACCGCCACCGCCTGCTCCATCGCTATCTATACTTTTATTATCGCTTCCTTTTCCTCCACCAGCTCCACAGCCAAAGAATACGCTAATAATTGGTACAAGAGTTACTTCTCCTACAACTATGGGTTGTCCAACTACAGTTTCTGTTTTTATAAATCTTTCAAAATTACTAAATATAGAATCAATGCTTTCTTTAAAATTATTTTCCATAAATCTCTCCTCCTAAAATCTTAACTTATTAACTAGACTTGTGCAGTAAATAGGAAAAATTTAAGCTACTAGTCCTAATTTGGCAATAGTAGACTGTAAATCAATCCCGTTATCTGCACATTCATGTGCAAAAGAAACTATTTTTACCAAATAGTTGTTTCGGAAGTGTAATATTACATCTCCAATATTTTTAAATTTATATAATTTTTCACATTTGACTCTGAAAATCTCAAGAAAAGTATACGTTAAAAATATCATGCTCCAATATCTATGTATTGATTTTAAAGATTGAATTTGAAATTCATCAAAACCAAGAGCTGTTTTATGATATCTATAACTTACTTCAATATCCCAACGCTTTTCGTAATATGAAATTATGGTTTTATTATCGAGTGAAACATCCGTACTTATAATGAATGCTGGATTATCAGATAAATCGTTTTTAGTCCAGCTTATAAGTACAACTACATTCTCAATATCATTAAGTTTTCCTTCATATCTATAAACATAGTACTTGTTATTACTAGCGGTAACTAAGCTAGTCTCATTAGTCCTAATGTATGAAGAAAACTTTTTGACATTTGTTTTAATGCCAGCCGGATATATTACTCTGTTAGATTTTATTCTCCCTATAGTGTGACAACCATTTATTAAACCGTGAAGCAAAATTTTTGCTGAAGTATACCATGAATCAACTAGTAAATAATTGTTTTTAGTTACAGGAGTGAATTCATTAATCAGTTCCATCGCAAGTTCATTTTTATCTAGAAATTTTTTAGATAGTTTTTTACTCGATTCCTTTCGGTGATATTGTCTAAAATCTAAAGGTATAGAATAATCATTAATCTTATAATGCGATGTAACTAAGCAGTGTGACCATTTAGGTTTATTGCCATCAGCATGTGAATTGTGAAAATCTAAGCCTTCAATTTTTTTAGTTGAAGTATTTTTCTTAGTTAAGGTATCATCAATGATTAGGAATCCAACATCACTATCTTCACAAGTGTTGGAAATTTCAGATATTGCATGAAATATGCGTTCTTGCGTAACATATTCATGATTCCATGAATATGAACTTAGGAACCTTGAACCAGTACTTCGATCTCTATTGCATGTAATTTTATTATGAACAGATGAAATAGTTTTGCTTCCTTCTGTTACAATAATTCCAGATACTATATTTACCATATGATTCTTTATCGCAGAAGAATATGGCAGATTTAACTCTGAAATATAGTTGATAATTGTTTCATTTTGGTTTAATATTGTTGTCAGCATATAAATCTCCTTAGATTTGGTTTCGCAACAATAAATCTAGCATGTTTGAGGTTTATATGCTACTTTTTTATTTAAAATTATACTGGTAAAATGTCAATAAAAATCCAATGGTAAATTTTCTTAAATTAATGCACAAGTCAAGTTATTAATTTATAATTTATATTGATCAATATGTTTTATACTATTTAATACACATCTTTGGCTTTAAATGTTTCATATTTTTTTCTTTTTTTGAAAAGATTATTTTTCTAATATCTTTTTTCATTAAAAGATGAATAGTTTTAAATATAATTATAAATCCTAAAATTTTTCCCATGATTTCTAGTTCAATATGGTAGACTTCTTCTTCAAATCTGGGGAAAAGATTAATGTTGTTGTTTGGATAAGCTGTATTTATTATGCTTATTAGTCCAGATAAAATACCCGTCATAGATGGATCTTCAAATCCATAAATTCCATCTGCTTTTATATATTTGGGCTTAATTATATTTAAAACTTCTTTCGTATAGTTGCAAAGTATATTAAAAAGATTCTTATTAAATTGAATCTTCTTTGAGCTTTTTTCTTTTATTTCTGACTTTTTGGTTTCTCTGGTTTTAAATTTTTTTTTATCTGCCATTGAAATATTTATCCCACATAAACTTATTTGCATTTTTACTTTTGAACTTTCTTTTTCTCTTGATATAATAAGCTTTACTAATCCAAATAACAACTTAACACATGCATTTCCATAAAATCCTTCATCAATGGATCCTTTAACTATATATCTAAATGGTACAAAAATTATAGCTGTAAGTATTAATGAAATTATTATCAATACTACACTTATGATTTTCAATCCCAAAAGCAATATTGCCATTTTTTACACCGCCTTTAATATTTTATACAGTTTACTTTTTGCCAGTTTGCTGTTTTCAAATTTACTTTGGCAGTACCTTCCTGCTGATTTTTTTACAATATTAGTAGTTATGGCAATATTCTTTTTTATCAGCTTATCATACGGATTATTATATCTAAGCTTATATCCATCTAAAATTGTGGATTTCATTAATCGTATACTTTCTTTATAATTGTTATATGTTATTTTTGGTTTTTCTTTTTCAACTTCATTTAAGCAGTTATCGATAATAAGTTCACTTAAATCTGATAACCTTTGTGGAATTTCAATATCTTCAAAATCAAAAGCTGCTAGTTTACCTTCCATATTTCTTATTTCAATTAATTCTTGCGCGCATTCCTTACAATATTTCAAATGTTCTTCCAAAATTATTTTTTCCAAGGGTTCTATTGAATTATCTGCATAAGAATATAACAATTGCTTGTCCATATTGCACATTATTTATTCACCTCCATAACTTTTTCAAGTTTTTTCTTAAGAATAGCTTTTGCACGATAAATTTCAGTTTTTATGGTTCCCAATGGCCTTCCAATAAGTTCTGCTATTTCATTATATGATAATTCTTCATAATATCTAAGAACTATAACCATTCTATATTCCTCTGGCATCTCAGTAAGATATTTTTTTATTATGCTTTTAGTTTCTAAATTAATAACTTCATCTAGAACATCTTCTTCTGACACAAATGTATCTCCTAATGTTACCTCACCATCAATGTCATTTATACATACATTCATAGATACCACATTATTTTTAATTGTTCTTGTAAAGTTTAAACATGTATTAACTGAAATTTTTCTTATCCATGGATGAAATGGCATCTCTGTATCAAATTTGTCAATATTCTTAAAAACCTTAATATATATTTCCTGTACCATATCAAGTGCATCATGCGGATTCTGTACATAATTGAAACATAAAGAATATAAATATTTTTCATACATATTATACAATTTCATAAATGAATATTTATCATATTCTTTACATTTTTCAATGAGTTTCTTGTTTACCTCCACATTTATTCCCCCACTTTTAATATGATCTTCATTTAATATTAATCTTTATATAACCATACACTTATAAATTATAAAAAGTTTCACTTATTTGAAATTTTTCATAACACTTCTCTTCATTCTTTAATTTTACCTCTTACTTTAAAAGAATAACTTAAATTTATAGTGCAGAAAAAAAGGAACTATCACAGATTATTTAATGTGACAGCGCCCTAATCTTTACTTCTCTTCTATTTTTCTTTTACTGGAATCCATATTGCACTTTCATAATCAAAAGAATTACAATTTCCACATGAATACCACTCAACATTTATTCCCATTTCAATCTCATAATCTGGATTACCAGGTAACCATTCTTTAAAAATTTGAGTATTCACAGACTGTAATGATCCTGGCAGAGGACCTGTACATTTAAATTTCGCCCACTTTGCTTTCGGAATTTCAAATATTTTCATTCCTTTCGGTATATTACCACCATTATATTTTCCTGCAATCATATAACGAAATTCTTTCTTTCCTGGTGCATCTTCAATGCATATTCCAAATTGCCCAATCATACATTCTTCAATTACTCTTTTAGTTTCTTTACTATTTTTATCATTAATACAATTTTTAGAAAATTCCTCCCAGAACTTTGGAATTTCAGTGTAAGCTGTTTCATAAGCAAAATTTCTATCACACCCAATTACTTTAATAACGTCCATTTTTTCTATTGTATAATCCATATCGTTTCCTCCTCTAATTGATACAATAATTTTAAGAGGTAAAAAGGTCTTTATTTTTCTTGTATCTCCTTTCAGTTGTTTTGGAGATACTCCATGGAAACGGCTGAATGCTTTTGTAAAACTTTCTGGACTATCATAACCATATTTATATGCCAAATCAATTATTTTTTCCTTATTTGATATTAGCTCCAACGCCGCCATATAAAGCCTGCGATTCCTAATATACTCACCTATAGAATACCCTGTCATAATTTTAAATCCCTTCTGAAAATAAAACGATGACATATATACTTGATCAGCCACTTCATCTGCTCCAATATCTTCTAGCAGATGTTTTTCCATATAATTAATTGCCCTCTTTAAGCTTTCTGTCCATTCCATTTACATCACCTCTCACCAATATTCTATATCATGGACATAATTAAATCTTGTCATTTTCTGCTCTCTTCTGTCCATTTCAATTTCATATTAATTACTCTTCATACACTTTGCGTATCTACATATGGAAAAATCGAACAATAATCATTGAGCATTCTTTTGAATTCATCCCATTCAACGAATTTTGCGCCCATACTTTCCAAGTGATCTGTATGAACCTGACAATCTATAAAAGCAAAATTCTCTTCTTTTAATTTTTCAGCTAAAGTTATAAGTGCAATTTTTGAGCTATTGTTTACTTTTGAAAACATAGATTCACCAAAGAAGCATTTTCCAATTTTAACACCATAAAGTCCACCAACTAATTCTTCATTTAAATATGTTTCAACACTCATTGCATATCCAGCTTTAAATAAATCTATATATGCACTTTTCATATCTTCTGTTATCCAGGTTCCTTCTTCATCTTCACGTGTAATTTTACAGTTATTTATTACACCTTCAAAATCTGTATTAAATTTAACTTCGAATATATTCTTTTTAATTATTTTTCTCATTGATTTTGATACTTTAACTTCATCTGGCTTTAATATAAATCTAGGTTTTGGGCACCACCATAAAATAGGTTCACCTTCGTTATACCATGGAAAAATCCCATTTGAATACGAAAGAATCAGTCTTTCTATTGATAAATCTCCACCAACTGCTAAAAGTCCGTCCTCTTCCGAAAGTTCTGGATCTGGAAATATTAATTCTTGTGGTAATCTATAAACTGCCATTTAAACTCTACCGCGCTGCTATATTTTATTGCAGTCCTTTCTTTAAATTTATTGTCTATTTATAATAAACTTAGCATTTCTATACAAATATCATTATTCTTTCTATTTATATAATATCATATGTCCTTTTATTTAGTATATATTAGAAACTAATATATACTATACTCAAAAAGCAATATCTAACTCAAGTTATGTTTTTTATAATAACGATCGAGATCCAATAATGTTATTAAAAGTTTGGGATAGTATGTATGTAGAAAGCATCTATTGTGATATAAATTGGAATGATGATATTATCAATATAATAATAAATGATTACGATTCAAAATATAAATAGAGGATACATCAAAATCACTTAATTATGATGTATCCTCTTTCACATTATTTACTAACATTAAATTTTTCTTCATCTTTATGAGATTTATCAAATAAATTATTATATTGATACTTCTCGTATTCTTTTATATCATCACTGTATGGGCTTTCTTCATCATATTTATAATACTTTCCATCAGCTCCAATATATCCATTAACATTCATTGCTGGAATCTCTTCTCTAAGCTTAAGTAAGAATTTATTATAATCTGACATTTCTAAATTAGCTGTATTTAATAATATAGATGATAAATAATTTGCACTTATTGTACCTAAATCCTGTTCTTCTATATCATAATTTGCCCATATTCTAAATGGAACTGTAAATTTTGTTTGAAGATCTTCTAAATTATCTAATGAAAATAAAGAAGTTCCTCTTCTTGTATATATCTCTTCATAGAATTTTTGTTCAATTGGAGGCATATGATCCCCAAAGAAAACAACAATTGTTGGTTCATCTATTCCTTGTAAATAAGTAAGAAGATTTTTAAATGCTTCATCAGAGCGTTTTGCTAAGCTTAAAAACTGATTTGCTTGAGTTGTATTTTTCATATCAGTTATCTTAACATCACTTTCAAATACATCTTCACCAAAGTTATATCCACCATGATTTTGAATAGTTACATTAAATATAAACTTAGGTTTATCATCGCTTTTATCTTCTAACACTTCTTTAATTTTATCATAACTACTTTCATCACTTATATAGCATCTATAATAAGATGGATCTACAAAATCTTCTGAATCATAAAATTCACTAAAACCAAAATCTTTATATACGGTGTTACGGTTCCAACCTGTTCCTGGATATGGATGTATTGCTGTACTTTCATATCCTTGCTCATTTAATATACTCGTTAAGTTTCCCATAGGTTTTGTAACATATTGCTGATATGGAATACTACCAGCTGGTAAAAAGGCCATACTGTTTCCTGTTAAAAACTCAAACTCTGAATTACATGTATTACCTCCAAAAACTGATACAAGCATATTTCCCTTTATTGTATTTTCACTCATGTTCCTGATAAATGGCATATAATCTTCATTTGTTTTAAAATCTGCAATTACACTTGGATCTCCAAAAGATTCATTCATAATTGCAATTATATTGGGTTTCTTAGATTGTGTAGTAACATTGTTTGAAAATACTTCCATGGTTTTATCACTGTCACTACTAGCTAAAACTGTTTGCCCAATTGTATTTGGATCGTAATTTTCCGGCTTTTCAACTATTAAAAATTTACTGTTATTTATAAAGCTTGCAAAAAAGCCATTTTCTCTATATCCAACATTTTGTTCCCAAAGGTTTACTGTAAGTCCAATATTCTTTAGAAAATCAGTTCTGTATACTGTAACAGCACTTGTAGTTCCAACAACTAAGAAAACAGCTACTAAAGCTAAATTTCTTTTTAAACTATTTTTCCATGTATAATTTTTATTGAAAATAGAAATAACTAAAACTAACAGTAAAACTATAAATGGCACTATAATTTTATAGTCTAAAAAATTATATGTGAAATTTCCAGCTACACTTGCTGCTGTTTTAAATGAACGTAAATCTGATGGTAAAATAGGTGTATTACGAAATTCTGCTACAAAATGATTTGAAACACCTATTATAAAAAATAAAATATTTCCTATTATTGTTGTGTATCTAGTACTTTTTATTAATGCAAATAAAATACCATACACAAACACATAACAAAATATATTTGCTAAAATAGCATTTATATTTAATTTAAATATATTCCCACCTTGAAGCATTTCTATTGACCAAAATGATATTAGTGGTGATAAACATAATAATATAGTAGCTATTTTGAAATCGTATCTCTTAAAATTTTCTTTTAAATTATATAAAATATTCTTCATAACCTATTAATTTATATCCCCCCATATTAAGTTTTTGTTTGCATTCTGTTAAATTCATATTAAAACTTTCTTGCTATATCATATACTATCACTGTATCAAATTATTATCAATGCTTTTACGTTGACATATCTTCCTTCTTTTAACTAAATAATAAATAGCATTCTAAAGCACCTAGGAAATTTCAGAGAATACAAGCTTTTTGTAATATGTTTGTAATATATTTAATGTAGAAAACTAATTGCAACATATATAGTAAATTTTTTATTGCTTCATAATAATAAAAAAAGCTGCTATGCAATAAAAATATGGATTTAATCCATACATATCACATAACAGCCATATTAGATGTTTTTATAATTTTTTAACAAATTCTGATTTTAGCTGCATTGCCCCAAAACCATCTATTTTACAATCAATATTATGATCGCCTTCTACTAATTTTATATTCTTTACTTTAGTTCCTTTTTTAAGAGCAGAAGAACTTCCTTTAACTTTAAGATCCTTTATTATTGTTACAGAATCTCCATCGTTTAATATGTTTCCATTAGAATCTTTAACAACAAGTACATCATCAGTATTTTGGTTTTCTGAATTTAAAGTCCATTCATATGCACATTCTGGACAAATAAGAATATTTCCATCCTCATAAGTATATTCTGAATTACACTTTGGGCATTTTGGCAAAGCTTGCATAAATTCATTCCTTTCTCTCTTGTTATAATTACTTATAAGTATATATAAAAATCTAATTAAGATATTAAATATCTATTATTAAGATATTTATACTCATAGATTAATATAATATCATATCCTTATTATATTAACAATTTAATATTAAAAACTGTTTTTATTTTACTTTTTTGATGTTATTTCCTATTCTGTTTAATTTATTCATCTTTTCTATTGCTATTATATATAATACTTCTTATAATATATCCAATAAGCAAAGATGCATTTATTTTCTGCATCTTTGCTTTTTTATTTTGAGTGGGGGTTATTTTATGAAAAAAAGAGTATTAAGTTTAGTTTTAGGAGTACTTATGTCTATTACTTTTATATCTTGTGGTAGTACATCATCATCTCCATCTGATTCAAAGTCCGAGTCATCATCTAGTGAATCCACAGCATCCGGTGACACAATTCCAATAGGAGTTATTTCACCATCAAGTGGTGCATTATCAGATTATGGTATAGCCGTTAATAATGCAATTGCACTTGCTATTGATGAGATAAATGCCAGCGGAGGTGTCCTTGGAAAACAAATTAAAGCAACATATCTTGATGATAAACATGATAGTGCTGAAGCTGTTAACTGTTACAACAAATTAAAAGGAGATAAAGTTGTTGCAGTAATCGGATCAGTTGCTTCTGCTGATACATCTGCCATTGCTTCTGTCGCAGCAAAAGATGGTAAATTAATACTTACTCCAACCAGTACAAATGATGCTATAACTGGTCTTGGAAATAGTATATTCAGAGCATGTTACACAGATTCACACCAAGGTGAAATTATGGCAACATTTGCATCTAAAAATTTAAAAGCCAAAACTGCTGGAATACTTTATAACACTACTGATGAGTATTCTACTGGTCTTAAAGATTCTTTTGAGAGTGCTGGTAAAAATTCAGGATTAGAAATTACAACTACTGAAGGATACGGAAATGGTGATGTTGACTTTAATACTCAGCTTACAAAAATAGCCTCATTAAATCCTGATGTATTGTTTGTTCCTGATTACTATGGTACTGATACTTTAATTGCTTCTCAAGCAAGAGCTGCTGGATATATTGGCCCAATACTTGGTGCAGATGGATGGGATGGTGTAATTGAGGCAACTGATTCTGGCTCTATGGAATCATTAAATAATTGTTTCTTCTCAAACCATTATTCTTCTGATGATACTTCTGAAAAAATTCAAAACTTTATCAAAGCTTATAAAGATAAATACGATGGTAAAACTCCAAATGCTTTAGCAGCATTAGCTTATGATTCAACTTATATGGTTAAAGAAGCACTTGAAAAGGCTGGCGCTACTGATGATGCATCTATTGTAAAAGCAATGACTGGAATGACATATGAAGGTGTTACTGGAAATATAGCTTTAGATGAAAATAGAAATCCTAAGAAAGGTGCTGCAATTATAGAAATTAAAGACGGAAAATACACTTGGAATTCTACTGTTGAATAAAACTTAATTATATCTTTCAACAAATTCAAAAGGAGTATTTCAAATTGAAGTACTCCTTAATTATATTTTTATATTAAGAAAGGAAGTGTATTCATTGGATGCAAATTTTATAATATTTTTTAAACAGCTCATAAATGGGCTTCAAATTGGAAGTGTTTATGCTCTAATCGCTTTAGGATATACCATGGTTTATGGAATCATTAAGTTAATAAATTTTGCTCATGGTGATTTTATAATGGTTGGAGGATATATTATAGTTTTCACCATTCCATTCTGCAGCGCTTTTGGAATTCCTATATATATTAGTGTTATCCCTGCAATAATAATGTGTGCAATCTTAGCAATGCTTGTTGAGCGTATTGCCTATAAACCATTAAGAGGTGCTGGTTCCCTCTCTTCATTAATTACTGCTCTTGCTGTGAGCTTACTTCTTGAAAATTTATGTTTAGTATTATTTACTTCTTCGCCAAGATCTGTACCTGCAATGTTTTCAAAAGATAATGTAGCTTTAGGTGGTATTTCTATTACCCAAAGCTCAGTTCTTACAATTTCAATAAGTATCATCGTCATGCTTATTCTTCAATTATTTGTCAAGAAAACAAAACTTGGAAGATCTATGCGTGCTGTTTCAGAAGATAGGCAAGCATCAGTTCTAATGGGAGTAAAAGTAAATAGAACAATTTCATTAACTTTTGCAATTGGATCTGCACTTGCTGCTGTCGGTTCATTAATGTATGTTGCTTCTTATCCTAAAGTAGAACCTTATATGGGCATGATGCTTGGATTAAAGGCATTTATTGCTGCTGTTTTAGGAGGTATAGGTAGTATTCCTGGTGCTATGGTTGGTGGATTTGTCATAGGTATTGTTGAAAGTATGACTAAAGCATATATAAATTCACAGCTTGCAGATGCCTTTGTATTTGGAATACTAATTATAGTTTTACTTGTTAAGCCAACAGGACTGCTTGGTAAAAATATAGGTGAGAAAGTGTAGGTGATAATTTATGAAAATACCAAAAGAAAAATTAAGATCAACTCTTATTAATCTAGGTGCTTTAATTATAGCGTTTATAGTTCTTGTTATTTTAGTTAAAGGTAATTTAATATCAAGCTATATTCAAGGGATAATCGTACTTGCATGTATAAATATTATACTTACTACATCTTTAAATATTACTACAGGTTTTCTTGGGCAGATTGCTTTAGGTCATGCTGGATTTCTAGCAATTGGTGCTTATACCTCAGCTTTAATTTCAATGAGTTTAAAAAGTTTTGCAATGCCTGATATGGCAAGATTTTTCATTGCAGTCTTAGGTGGCGGCATCTTCTCTGGATTCTGTGGAGTCTTAGTTGGTATTCCTGCATTACGTCTGCGTGGTGACTATCTTGCAATCATAACGCTTGGATTTGGAGAAATAATACGTGTTATCATTCAAAACTTAAAAATAACTGGTGGTGGGAAATCATTAATAGGAATTGATAATTTATCTAATATATATGTTATATTTTGGATTACTGCGCTTATTGTAGGCGTTCTATTTACTTTTGTTCGTTCAAGATATGGACGTGCTATACTTGCAATCAGGGAAGATGATATAGCTTCTGAGTCATCTGGACTTAACAATACATTCTTCAAAGTATTAGCTTTCAGTATTGCAGCTTTCTTTGCTGGAATTGCTGGCGGTATCTTTGCACATCATTTAACAGTTTTAAATGCAAGCGGACTTGGATTTATGAAATCCACTGAATATGTAGTTATGGTTGTTCTTGGTGGAATGGGCTCACTTACTGGTTCAGTTTTATCTGCTATTATACTAACTATTTTGCCAGAGGCTTTAAGAGCCTTTTCAAGATATCGTATGCTTTTATATTCTATAGTTTTAATACTTGTTATGATTTTTAAACCATCCGGACTTCTTGGAACGTATGAATTTTCATTAACTAAATTTATTGATAAATACATTTTACGTAAACCAAAAGATGCATCATCAAAAGTTCAGTATATACAAGATGAAAAAAAGGACGGTGTAATTAATGAGTAATAATGTAGTATTAAAAGCTGAAAATCTTGGAATTGCTTTTGGAGGATTAAAAGCAGTTGATAATTTTAATATAGAACTTGGCGAAAGTGAACTTGTTGGACTTATAGGCCCTAATGGAGCTGGTAAAACGACCATTTTCAATCTTCTTACTGGAGTATATAAGCCTACTTATGGTAAGCTTACTTTAAATAACAAAAAAATGAATGGTAAAAAAACTTATCAATTTGTTAATGAAGGCATTGCAAGAACATTTCAAAATATAAGACTATTTAAAAAAATGACTGTTCTTGATAATGTAAAAGTAGCATTTAATAAAAATATGAAGTATTCTATTCCACATGCTATTTTTAGATTAGGATCTTACTGGAATGAAGAAGAAGAAATTGATAAAAAATCACGTGAGCTTCTTTCATTATTTAATATGGAAGACAAAGCTAACTATTTAGCTGATAACCTTCCTTATGGTCAGCAGCGTAAACTTGAAATTGCACGTGCTCTTGCAACCGATATGAAAGTTTTACTTTTGGATGAACCTGCTGCTGGTATGAATCCAACTGAAACTGCTGAACTTCTTGAATGTATTAATTTGATTCGTAAGAAATTTAATATTTCGATTTTACTAATCGAACATGATATGAGCCTTGTTATGAATGTTTGTGAAAGAATTATAGTTATCGACTATGGTGTAACAATAGCTAAAGGACTTCCAAATGAAATTGCCAATAATCCAAAAGTTATTGCAGCATATCTTGGAGAATAGGAGGATACTTATGTTAAAAGTTTCAAATTTAAATGTATCTTATGGTGCAGTACATGCAATTCATAATGTTAACCTTGAAGTTAATGAAGGTGAAATAGTTTCATTAATTGGTGCCAATGGCGCTGGAAAAACTACAATACTTCACACAATTACAGGACTTAAGGATGCTACATCAGGATCAATAACTTATAATGATACTGACCTTAGAAAAATTGATCCAAGCAATATTGTTACACTTGGCATGGCTCATGTTCCAGAAGGAAGACATGTTTTTTCTCAAATGACAGTAGAAGAAAATTTAAAAATGGGTGCATATTATAGAAAAGATAAGCCAAAAATTGAACTTGATATATATGATATTTATAAACGCTTTCCAAGACTTAAGGAACGTTATAAACAAACAGCTGGCACATTAAGTGGTGGTGAACAGCAAATGCTTGCAATGGGACGTGCTATAATGTCGCAGCCTAAAATTCTTCTTATGGATGAACCTTCTATGGGATTATCTCCCCTTCTTGTAAAAGAAATTTTTAAAATAGTTGAAGAGCTTCACGACACAGGCATAACCATATTATTAGTAGAACAAAATGCTAAAATGGCTCTCTCAATTGCAGACAGAGCTTATGTTCTTGAAACTGGTCATGTGAGCATGACTGGAAACGCAAAAGAACTTCTTGCTGATGACAGAATCAGAAAAGCTTACCTAGGTGCTTAAAATTGCCTTTTTATTGTTGCAATAGACATTCAAATTTAATGAATGCCATCAAAATAAATGTCTTAAATTCTGCTGACTTTGCAAAAAATTAACTAATAATCCAAATACCACCGGTTGAAATCAACACCGTTTTCATCAATATAAAATTTAGCAAACATTTTGTTAACAACCATTTATGTAATGACTCCAGAGTTTATTTTTAAGTATAAGCTGCTATATTACAGCAATGTAGCAGCTTATAGTATATAAGTATTAATTATATTCTCGTAATCGTTGTAATTAAGCATAAATAAAATTAGTACTATACATATATATTGTTACAATTTCATATGGGCTAATGTTTTAAACTAATGTTGTTAAAGTTATCTTTATCTATTATGTACGTGCCTTAATACTTATATTACATATAATAAAAGATCTTTGAAATATATTACCTTTAAATTTCGCTTATATTGCACAAGCAATGATATTAATTACAACATACATATTATACTTTTTGAGATAAATTATATGTTAAATCAAGACTATTGAATTTTCTATATACATTAAAAATAATAAAGTATGAAAGATATCCTTCTAAATATTTTGTTGCTACACCTTTAAATCCACCTATCCATATTTTTAAATTCCTTCTAAAATTTTTTACACATTCCTCTTTATATGCATTTAAAACTATTCCTTTATTATGTTTCTTTGCAGTATTCATCATATACCTGTCGTAGTCTGGGACTATGTAAGAAGCTTCTTTTATTTTTGAATATACTATGTTTTTAAAATTATTTTCATCCCAAAGCTCCTTACATACTGGCGCAATAATCATTGAATCACGTCTATCTTTTGCAGCTACAATCCACACATTTCTTCTTTTTGAAGTAGTAATATTTCTGCATCCTTTAAAATTTTCCTTTTCCATTGCTTTTGTTATAAAAACTTTTCCTTCTAGCCTATCATCTGTTATATCTTGAGACATTTTCTTCATAATTTTATGTCTCCATATAAAAGCTGTCCTTATATTTATTTCTAATATTTTCGAACATGCTCTTAAAGACTTCTTCTGAAGCATTAGTTCCATAAATTCAACCCATTTTTCTGGCTGTTTTTTTGAATAGCTCCATAAAGCTTTCGTGGTTCTAGAAAAAGTTTTGTCACATTCTTTACATTTATATCTTTGTATTCCATTATATCTTCCAAATTTAATATAGCTTCTCCCATTACAATTTGGACATTCATTAATACATCTGTTTTTATAAATATCATATTTCAAAAGATTTCCTGTATGTTTTCTTAATTGTTCAAGATTGATATCTTCTTGTATCATAATAATCTCCTTTATAAAAATAAAATTATTTAAAATCAAACTACTATTATGATACTTGCCAAAAAACAGCTTTTTTAAACTTGACAACATTTTTTTAAAACATCTCTTTATAGAATTTAAGAACTAATACTAATCCTAAACCAGTAATAACATTGACACTATTCCAGTATTAAATTATAAAATAATTTCAAAATAAAAAATGATGTATATATGAGTTTAGAGCTAACAAATAACTGTCATCCCAAAACTCAGTTCTACATCATATACTTTTTATATGAAACTTCCAATTTTATTTAACTATGAATCATTTATTCCCATTTTCATTTTCTTTTTTTCAATAATATCAGCAAATCTACTTCTAATCATACTTAAATAACTCTTGTATTTCACAAACTTTGTTAATATATTTCTTGAGTATTTCTTTATCTATTTTTTCTAATTCAATAATATTATCAAGTTTCATCCTACATACTTCCTGATGGTTTTGTTTCTCAAGCTCTCTCTTAATATATTTTTGCAGTATTTCATCATTTATTTTATGATATTTTTCTGTACTTGCCCAAATCTTAGAGAATTCTATGATATCATCATATCCCAAACAACTTCTTATTGGCTCTATTAATTTTTTTATAAGAATCATACACTAGATACTTTCATCATCTACTTTTGTATTTCTAATAGTCTTAGCCAATTCAAATGAAAGAACTAAATCAATATGCTCTGATCCATTGCCTTCCAAAACCATCTTCACACTCTTATTATAAAATTCATCAACAATATCATTTCCATCTATAAGCTTTACTGAAATAAGACCTTCTTCCTCAATCGTCCTAAAAAGTTTTGCCAGTCTTACAAATAATTCATCAATTTTTTGTCCCATTTATACCACTCCCCTTTTTGTATCTTATTTAATTCTCAAAAATTTCTTTCCTTTATATATCCGTATTTCATTGCCTCTCTCAATAGCCTTATTTTCCAACCATCTTTCACAACTATTATCCTTTAAGGCTTTATTATTTAGATCTTTAGCTGCTTTTTCTAATTTTCTGATTGCTATATTTTTATTCATTTTTTGATTTCTTTCTTCTGTCGCTTCAACAATTAACTTAAGTGGTTCATAAATCGCTCTAACACCACTTTCAACTTTGTTTACATTTTGTCCACCATTTCCACTGCATCTAAAAGTCTCAAATTTTATTAAATCTTCATCCAAATAATATTCTTGTATCCCACTTATTACTGACACATCAATAAACCAGTTTTTTCTCTTATGATTCTTTCTATAAGGGCTTTCACAAATCCATTTAATACTGCCCTCCAAGAATGATAAATCATCGGTACTTTCTACTACCACATATTTATATGTGTCTTTATATTTACCTTTACTTGTTTCAACTATCTCTAAATTCTTAAATTCCTTTTTAATAGAATCTAAAAATTTTCTTACAGCTAATTCACATTCTTCTGGACCATTACCCGAACTTATTTGTAATCTCAACTTAACAGCCACCTAACCTTTAAATGTAATTAAGGGCTTCATAGTTGCCACAACTTTAATAAGATCATACTCTACAAGGCAATTAATTATTACATCAATATTTTTATACGCTTCAACTGCTTCTTCATAAAGTAAATTAGAATCATGACAAATTACACTGCTCTTTAATTTTGTTTCTTTTATTGATTCTTTTGTATATTTATTTTCTAATCTTCCTTTGCATAAATTTCTTGGCCACTTTCTGCCTGCTCCATGGCATAATGAAAAGCCTGAAATTTCTTTATTATTTGTTGGCATTACAATATAACTTAAGCTTCCTCTTGATCCGGGAATAACTACCATCCCTTTTTCACTGCTTACAGCACCTTTTCTATGAACAAATATATCATCCTTTTGTTCAACAAAATTGTGATAACAGTCAATTGTCACTTCATTTTCTATACTAAATCCCAAATACTTAGTAAGTTTATCAGCTACTTCTTTTCTATTGATTTTTGCCCAAACAAGAGCTTTATCATGTTCTTTTAAATATTCTTTTGCAATTTCAGAATTACAATCTAATCCATCATAGTTTAAATATTTCTTTAAAATTTCTTCACCATAATTTCTTGAGCCACAATGAACAAGCATCATGATATCATCCTTATTAAAGTTTAATTTTTCAAACTCTTCATTATCAAAAACTTCATCTAAAATTTGAAATTCTGCAAAATGATTTCCACCACCAATAGTTCCAAAATTAAAAATTGGACACTTTTCTTCAGAATTACTCGAATCATCAAAATCATTAAAATTATTAAAATCATTGATATTTTCAATATTCTTAAGATTTTCAATTTTTTCAAGTTTTCTAAGAATTTTATCTTTTTTGAATTTTCTTTTAATAATATTACTTTTTATAAACATCATTCCACACCCAATATCATTTCCTATCAAATGTGGATATATTTTATTTTTAACATCTATTACTGCACCTATGGGCCCCTTCCCATAATGAAGATCTGGAAATCCTACTGCTCTTATTACATTTTCTAAATTTGAAACGCTGTTTAGTTGCTCTATTGCATTACTTTCAATAAAACATTTATCGTTTTTTATTATTTTTATTTTGTCCATTATATATTTCTCTCCTCTTAATTATGAATGTAGGCATGTCTAAAGTTTTTCATTTCATCTTTAACTATTTCTTTCTTCATATGCCTTGCCTATTAGATTTTTAATAGAAATTGCTAAATGATATTTTCTAAAAATGGGTATAAAAAATCCGTGACAACAAAAGCCACGGAAAAAATTCATTTTTAATATCTGCAAAATTTAATAATACACAAAATGTATTACATAACATAAATTCTTTAAAAATAAATAGGCTATTGCTTTATATAAAATTATTCAGTTATTACCTCACACCTACTTACCATCATATAAAACACATCCTTTCATAATTAATAAGAAATAAATCTTACAGTATTATATTAAGACAGCCTCTTATAATTGTCAATACTTAGAAATAATTTTATTTATTTCATAAACTTTCTCAAAAGCTTGATTTTATCATTAAAAGGTGCAAACCTAATGGGAAGTTCCATAAATGTTTTTCTATTTATTACACCCTTTTTATGAGTAAATACATCAAAGCTGTACTTTCCATGATACGCTCCAACTCCGCTAGGTCCAACACCTCCAAACGGAAGATTACATGAACCACCATGGAGCGTTACATCATTTATTGTAGCTCCGCCACTTGAAATTCTTTTTAATATATCTTCTACTTTTTCTTTGCTTTCTGAAAAATAATACATTGCAAGAGGTTTATCTCTATTATTTACATAATCTATAACTTCATTTATTTCTGCAAATTCTAAAACTGGAAGTATTGGTCCAAAGATTTCTTCATTTAATATTCTACTATTTTCTTTTATATTAGTTAATATTGTAGGTTCAAAGAAAAGTTCTTCTTCATTATATTTTCCACCATAAAATACATATCCATCTTCTAAATATGAAGATAACCTTTTTATTTCTCTTGAAGATATAATCCTTGTATAGTCTTCACTTTTCCTTAAATCATCTCCGTACTGTTTGTGTATTTCCTTTACCATGAAAGTTAAAAGTTCATTTTTAATATCCTTATGAACATACAAATAATCTGGTGCTATACATGTCTGACCACAATTTAATAATTTTCCCCAAACTATGCGCTTTGCTGCCATTTCTAAATTTGCATCTTTATCTACAATGCATGGGCTCTTACCACCAAGCTCTAATGTTATTGGTATAAGTCTTTTTGCGGCCTTTTCCATGACTATTTTCCCAACTGTAGTACTTCCAGTAAAGAAAATATAATCAAAATTCATATCCAAAAGTTCTGTTACAATTTCTTTTCCTTTATTTGCTCCAACAACTTTAATATATTCTTCATCAAAATTATTATTAATAATCTCTTCTAGTAAATTAGAAATATGTGTACTATGTTCAGAAGGCTTAATTATTACAGTGTTTCCAGCAGAAATAGCACCAATTAACGGAATCAATACAAGCTGAAAAGGATAATTAAACGGTCCAATTATGAGCACATTTCCATAAGGCTCTTTGTAGAGGTACGATGAACTTGGGAAAAACATTATTGAATTCTTTAGTCGTTCTCTTTTGGCATACTTATGAATGTTTTTTATATGAAGGTTAATTTCATCATAAACAAGTCCAACTTCTGTTAAATAACTTTCAAAATTTGATTTACGTAGATCTTTATTTAAAGCTTCTAGTATTTTTTCTTCATTTTCACTAATTATATTTTTTAAATTTATTAGCGTTTTTCTTCTAAAATCTATGTTTAATGTGTTTCCATCAAAAAAGTAATTTTTCTGTTTTTTTAATAATTCTTTTAATTCCATAAAAATCTCCCAAATTGATAAATTTATAATTTTTTATAACTTTTAAACTCTTTTACTCTTTTATCCAATATTCTGAGCAATCATTATTCCTCTCTAGATAACCATACTCAATTAAGGCACGCCTGATACTTGCATAATCTTCATATATTCTTTTTAAGATTCTGTTTATTTCTTTTTCTGAATATTTACGATCCTTATTAAAATTTTTGACTATTTCTTCAAGAACTATAATCTTTTTCTTCTCTCTCGCTGGATAACTTTTTAAAAAACCATCTTCATTAAAGTAGGTCTCTTTAACTTTTTCTTTTTCCTTATCAGTTATATTGAATCTATCATCTACAGATTTTGCACTTTTATGTGCATCACACAGGCTTCTCTTATCCAAATTATTTATCTTCTTATCAGTTTTTTCATTTAAAAGCTCCATCATTGCAAGAAAAATTTTTGACTGCTTTTCCTTTTCACGAAGCTTATATCTGTGATTTCTTATTGTTGACTGAGCTATGCCTATTTTTTCTGAAATTTCCTTATCAGAAAGTCCTGAATAAAACATATTTATAAGGTCTTTTTGCACATCTGTTATTCCAGTAAAGCTTGAATTCATATTAACTAGATAATCAAGCATGCTTATATGCTTTTCTTCAATATGAAATTCAGTTGCTTTTTTCGCATCATACAAAAGCGATTTTACTTCATATATTCTGCCTTTAGTGAAGTTTTCACCACATATTAAGCATTTATACTCATCTTTGTCCTCTATATATCCATTCTTCACTTCTTCTATAGATGAACTCCAGAATTGTTGATTTTCTTTTTCATTACTCATCTTTATTCCTCCAGTATTTAGCACCATCTTTGGTTCTGCTTAAAAATTTGTAATCAATCATTCCGCGTCGTAGTAAAAAATAATCATTAAACGTATGGATTTCATCTATGATTGCATTAACTTCCTTTTCAGTATAAAACTTATCATATTCAAATTTGTTGCTTAAATACTTTAAAATTTCAATCTTTTTGTCCTTTTTAGATGGCCAGGTTTTAATTTTACCACATTCATCTAAAAACCTTTGTATATTATCCATAAATTCTGCCTCCTTAATATACAATCTATTCTTCTAATTATATTTTATAAACTATTTTAAATTTTGTCTATAGATAATTAAACATTTATCATTTTTGTTTATTTTATATTTATAAATATAACTTATACATGTATATTTTAATATCAATTTTATATCAGAGTAAAGAAATAAGGTTACAAATATTTGAAATGTTTATATACTATATACTAAGTATAATGTCTATTTAAATATTTATTGAAAGGAGCATTGTTAATGAATACATCCGATAATAGATTTAATGATTTATTTGATGATTGGGCTGATACCTATGACGATACCATAACTACTACTGATGGCGAATATAAAGAAGTATTTCAAAATTATGATAAAATACTATCAGAAACTACACTTCATATTGCAAAATTTAAAGGGGCAAGTGTTATTGAAATTGGTTCTGGAACTGGTAATTTAACATACACTTGCAGCCTGGCTGGCTATAATGTTACTGGTTTTGAACCAAATTCTAAAATGCGTAGTATTGCAGCTAATAAATACCCTTCACTAAACTTTGCCTATGGCACATTTTTATTCTTACCAATAGCAAACCATAGCATTGATTCAATAATCAGCAGCTATGCTTTCCATCATCTAACTGATGATGAAAAATACAATGCAGTAAAACTATTTAAAGAAAAACTAAAATCTGATGGAAATGTAATAATTGCAGATACTATGTATGAGACCCTTGAAACAAGAGATATTTTAATTAATGAATCTTATAATAATAACTACCTATCTCTTGCCCATGATTTAGAAACCGAATTTTATACAACTCATAAGGTGCTGTCTGAAGCATTTGAAAGTGAAGATTTTAGGGTAGATTTTGTGCAAATGAATAAATTTGTATGGATTTTAACTGCTAGATTAAAATAATAAAAAAAATCGCAAATCCATAATTCTCGATTACATACTATCTATTTGATAGCATGTAGTTCATTTATTGGATACTGCGATTTTTAACTATAACGTAAATTTGCATAATTTGTAAATAAGCTTTTATCTAAATATTTTCTAAATCGGAAATACTTTCTACATTAAAAATATTTTCTAAAAAACATAGTCATTTTGGGCCTTTTTATAGTGGATTTTTTATTTATATTTTTTAATATTTTAATTAATTCCAGCTTCAATTAGATTAATTTCAAGATCTATATTATCTCCATCCCATACATTATTTTTGTATTTATATTCTACTTTATCTATGGCAGCTAGCATTATTACTTTAGTTGTTCCCCCATCAAGTGATTTTCCATCATTAGTCATGCTACTCTTAATTGCTAATTCTTTATATCTAAATACAATACTTTGAGCTTCCATATTGTTATTTACAAATCTTAATTTTTCTTCCAATCGTTTTCTCTGCTTTCCCACTACAATTGCTTTTTTTATTAATTCTGGATTGTTTTCATTTAAATCATATAAGTCTTCTTTAGATACATATTCTCCTCTTGCTATTTTACATGCAATGATTTCTTCTTTTGTTCTTTCTATATTTTCCTGTATATCACTAAAGAAATCAATTTCTATTTTGTCATCATCCAATAAGTTATTTTCATATCCCTTTTTTTCATGTTTTTTATTTTTCATTAGATTATTATTTTTTGATGAACCTTTTTGATTAGGGAAATTCCATTCTGTATATAAGCTATTCTTTTTACGTAAATTACTCTTATCATACACATTACTCGAGTCTTTCACACTACTTATTTTGGAAATACTGTCTCTATCACTCATATAATCACTTCCCTATCTAGTATTTGTTAACTTATTTTCGGAATATTTTATTCTTTCTTTACTATAATATGAATATCTTCACCTAAATAAAGTTCTCAAATTGGGCTCGCTTGCTCAAAAAATGAAGCAAGAATTTTTTTAGAATGTAATAAACGTACATTGACATCTTAATTCTGTCAAAAACACATTTGTTTTTTGAGTCAAGCATAAATTATAACAAAAATAAATTATGTATCTATGGTTTTAGAGAAAACAAAGAAATTCAATATATGAATATGCGTAGTATTGTATTGGAAATTTCAGCTTTTAAATTCTTTGGCAGAGGCTGTTCCAAAATTGTTTGTCCAAAAACCTGCTTTTTGGAGCAAACATTTTTTGGCGCAGCCTCTGCCATTAGAATTTTTAGCTGAAATTTCCCTACAATCGAGCATATCATATATTGAATTTCGGTTATTTCCCACTAAACTCTGATTCTACACAATATATTTATCCTCTGTACAACACTCATTGCTTTTTAGAAGATGAGTTATTTTTTATTTTTAAAAGCATCAATACAATTATCAAACTTAAATTAATAATTGTAATTAAAATACCTGATAGCAATCCATATGTGCCAAAAGAAAAAAACTTATAATTTGAAACGCTTGAAGAAACACATACTGGATAGTTACTTGTAAGCTTTATGAGACCTGTCCCAAGTCCTAAAACAACAGTATAAGAAAAATCCATTATTATGACAGACCATAAACTTTTAAATATAGATAATATAAATGAAAAAATAATTCCTAATGTGAATATATTAAAAATAGTTAATATATCTAAACCATAATATTTTATATGTATAATCATATAGATAATGCCTGTTATCATTATTGCAGATAACTCGCTTTGTTCTTTTTCTATGATTCTATAAACATATCCTCGTACTAATAGATGTACCATTATGCAATGAATCAATAATGCTATTATCCACATTACTAATTCCAAATAAAAGCTAGCATTTTTTATATAAAATGATACACTTTTTATGCAATATAAAATAACAATTATTAATACACTATATCCAAGGCCTAATCCCATCCCTATCAACGTATCTATTCCAATTGCGTCAAATTTAAATATCTTTATCTTTCTTTTTCTATCAACTACAAATATTAAAATACACGTGGCTATTATAGTTGCTAATAAAGATATAATTTCATGATAAAGCTGCATTGTCCCATCTGATTTTCCAATAAAATCAACCAGAATATATAGCTTAAAAAATCTTTCTGTTATTACAACAAGTACAATCCATATTATAAAAAATAACAGACATTTTCCTAACGTTTTTAACTTATTCTTCATAAAATGTTTTAGTCCTTTCTCTATTAATTAAAATGATTTCTTCTCATATTATACCATTTTAATACATCTATATATATTATTTTATATAATATATCATTCTAATTATTTATTTTAAAGAATAATTAACAATCATAAATTATTAATTTTTTTATTTTATTATTGACAATATGAAACATTTTTGAATATAATTATTATAAACTTCATATTTTAAATGTAATGAAAAGGAAAAGTAGATATATATTTGATGCAAAGAGAAAGAATGGTTGGTGTGAATTCTTGTGATTAATATATTGAATGTAGCCTTGGAACTTTTAAAGGAAATCGTTTAGAGAGTAGAATTAAACGGATGCCTACCGTTAAAAAGGCAATAATATCGATAAATAGTTATCTGTATTATATTAAAGTGTGTATTTCTCAATACAAATTTAGGTGGTACCGCGGTGATTCGTTCTTCGTCCTATACTTTTAGGATGAGGATTTTTTATTATACAAATGTTTTATTTTTATAACTCCATTACAAAGTTTATAATAGCAAAGGAGTGATTTATTTGAAGTATAGTGGAGCTGAAATATTAATTAAATTATTAGAAAATCAAGGTGTTGAATATATTGCAGGTATTCCTGGTGGTTTTAATCTTCCAATTTATGATGCTTTATACGAAAGTAAAAAAATCAAACATATACTGGCACGTCATGAACAAGGTGCAGGATTTATTGCACAAGGTATATCTAGAACAACAAATAAACCTGGGGTATGCTTTGCAACTTCTGGACCTGGAACCACAAATTTGCTTACTGCTATTGCAGATGCTAAGCTCGATTCTATTCCTCTAATCGCAATAACTGGACAAGTTTCCTTAAGTGCAATAGGTACTGATGCATTTCAAGAGGTAGATGCTTATGGACTAACCATTCCAATTACAAAACATAATTTTCTAGTTAGAGATCCGTATGATTTATTAACTATTATTCCAGAAGCTTTTAAAATAGCTTCTGAAGGTAGGCCTGGTCCTGTTCTTATTGATATTCCAAAAAACATTCAAACATCAATAATTGAATGTGATGAATATTTTTTAAGTAATAGTTCAAAGCAAGAAAATATAATAGACTCTATTATATCTAATGATACTAAGAATACATCACATATAAAAGAAAAAATAAAAACTTCATTGAAAAAATCCACATTATTATGTATAGCTGAATTAATTAATGATTCTAGGAGACCTATAATATATGCAGGTGGTGGAATTATAAATGGCGACTCCAGCAAAGAACTATATGCTCTTGCTAAAAAAAATAATATTCCAGTATCATTAAGCTTAATGGCTTTAGGTGCTATTCCTCATGATGATACTTTAAATCTTGGAATGCTTGGCATGCATGGTGCACCTTATACAAATTATTTATTAAATGAAGCTGATTTAATTCTAGCATTAGGTACACGATTTGATGATAGAGCCACAGGCGATATTAATACATTCTGTCCAAATGCACAAATTATTCATATAGATATTGATCCATCTGAAATCAATAAAATAAAAAATAGCAACTTATCAATGGTTGCAAATGTTAAGGACTTTTTGATTGAAATTTTGCCTTATATAGATGAAAGAAAAAGAAAGTATTGGACTCAAAGAATTGCCTGCTTTAGAGAAAAATATCCCCTTCCATCTTATGGGCAACAATTGCATCCTGCAAATATAATACCATTTATAGGATCAAAGGTGGATTCATCTACAATAGTAACTACTGATGTTGGGGAACATCAAATGTGGGTTGCCCAAAGATACCCATTTAATACCCCAAAAACACTTCTTACTTCTGGCGGACTTGGAACTATGGGCTTTGGACTTCCTGTAGCAATTGGTGCTGCTTTAGCTAACAAAAATACTCCTGTAATCTGCTTTAGTGGTGATGGCTCAATACTTATGAATATTCAAGAGCTTGCAACTTTAGCCGATTTCAACCTTAATGTTAAAGTAATAATTCTTTCAAACCATCATTTAGGACTTGTACGTCAACAGCAAGAATTATTCTTTAGTGGTCACTACATCGCTTCAAAATTTATATCAAACCCAAACTTTAAGATTATTGCAGAAGGATTTGGAATTAGTTCAATTGATTTTTCTTTCGAAGAAAATCCTTTAGAAAAATTAGAAGAAGTTTTAAATATACCTGGTCCTTATTTAATAAATATACCTATTGGAGAGTGCGAGAAAATTCTTCCAATGGTCGCACCAGGCAAATCAAATATTGAAATGATAGGAGGTGAAGAGTTTAATGATTAATACAAAGTACTATTTATTAGAATTACTTGTAAGAAACCATCCAGGTGTGATGAGTCATATTACTGGATTATTTGCTAGACGAGCTTTTAACTTAGAAGGAATTTTGTGTGCTCAAGTTGGAGATGGTTCAACAAGCAAAATGTTCTTGCTTGTTAAAAACGATTCAGTTTTAGATCAGATCATTAAACAAGTTGAAAAATTATATGATGTACTAGAAGTTAATTTACATCAAGATTATGATCAAAATGTATTTGAAAATCTTGATAAAGTTCTTAAACTTGAAAAGTAACTAAAAATTAAATTTATAACACGTTAATCGACAATTAATGTGTTATAAATTATGAGCTTAGGTAAAATAAAGAATTTCGGTATATGAATATGTGTAGTATTGTATTTAAATTTTTAACTTAAATTTTTCTACTGTTGACATATCATATATTGAATTTCGGTTGTTATCCACTAAAACCTGATGTTAAGTTCATTATTTATTTTTTGTAAAATTTTTTACATATATCCTCTTGATTGTTTTCCAAAAAATCCTTATACTGTATAAGGACTTTATCTTTTGTTCTTTAATACAATAAAATATAAAGTCTACATAAATTCTATAGTTTTTCAAGGGGGAAAAACAAGTGGACAATTATAAAGGTATCTTATATGCTATTCTTTCATCATTAGCTTATGCTATAATGCCAATCTTCGCAAAAGTCGCCTATGATAGCGGCTCTAATTCTACATCTGCACTTATTTTTAGATTTTTGATTGCAGGCGTAGTTCTACTTATTTATCTTAAAATAAAAAAAATTAATCTCAAAATTAGTTTTAAACAATTTTTTATCTTATTTATCATGGGTGCTTTGGGATATACAATTACTACAGAGACATTATTTTTATCTTATAATTATTTAGATGTAGGACTTGCGACTACTCTTCACTATATCTATCCAGCAATAGTTTGTTTACTTAGCTTTGTGTTTTTTAAAGAAAAGGTTGGATATAAAAAGATTATTTCGTTGATACTTTCAATTTTAGGAGTTTACTGTCTTATTGCCTTTGAAGATAAATCATTAAATACAGTTGGAATTATTTTAGCCTTATTTTCTGGCTTATGTTATGGAATTAATGTTGTAACATTATCTTTAAAAGAGCTAAAGGACATAGATCATACTGTTTTAACTATGTATGTTTGTTTTGGTGCAACACTCGGGTTAATTATATATGGTGCCTCTACAAATTCAATAATCTTAAAATTTAATTTTGAAATCATATATTCATATTTAGGACTATCTATAATTTCAACTATATTTTCAATGATTCTTTTACTTAAAGCAATTGAACTTATTGGCTCAACTTCTGCTTCAATTCTTGGAACCTTTGAAGCTATTATGAGCATATTTTTAGGAGTTATTTTCTTGGATGAAAAATTGAGCTTTGCTTTAATTTTAGGAAGTACACTAATCGTTATTTCAACTATTATTTTAGCTAAAGATAAAAATAATACTAAGCATAATTCTACTATTATCAATAAATTTAATATTACAGGTAAAAAAAATTCTTCAACTTTACCTATATAATAAAAATATAATAATTACTTAAAATTTCATTTTTTCAGAAATTTTGTAATTATTATATTTTTATTGTTTTTTCTAATTTATCAGATTAATTTTATTTTATTTTCTAATCATTATTCTTACTTTAAATAAATCTCCATCTATTATAACTTCAAATTTTCCTCCTTGGAGCTCAATTAAACTTTTTGCAATTGCAAGGCCAAGTCCCGAACCTTCTGTTGTTCTTGAAGAATCTCCTCTTTTAAATCTTTCTAAAATTTCTTCTTCATTCATATTTAATCGATATTTTGATATATTTCTAAAAACTATACATACAAATTCTTCTTCTTCACTTACATTAATATAAACTCTTGAATGATCCATAGAATACTTAAGTATATTTGAAATAATATTTTGAAAAACCCTAAATGTCTTTTTGCCATCAGCATAAATAATCACTTTATCATTTGGAATTTCTTTTATAAATGACAATGTTGATTTCTCTATTTTTTCTTCAAACTCACCTAAAGTTTGTCTAATTAGAGCTATTAAATCTATATTCTCCATATTTAATTCCATATTTCCTGATGAAGCTTTTGACACTTCAAATAAATCTTCAATAAGCACCTTAAGCCTATTGCTTCTTTCCTTTAAAATACTTATATATTTCTTTTTCTCTTCCTCTGATATATCTTCCTTATCTAAAAAGTCTATATAATTTATTATTGAAGTTAATGGAGTTTTTAGATCATGTGAAACATTTGTAATAAGTTCACCTTTCATTCTTTCGCTTTTTACAGCTTCTTCTATGACTTTGTTTAAACCATTTTCAATATTTTTTATATCATAAGCAATTTGTTTAAAAATTTTAACTTTACTAAGGCTTGCTTCATTATTATATTTTCCACTTAAAATGCTACCTACTGCTGTTTGAACATAATTGATATCACATTCAAATGTAAATACATAAACTAGTAATACTGCTGTTAACAGAAAACTTATGAAGATTAAAAATATCTCTTCAATATTCATACTAAATATATCATACCATCTTATATAATGATATCCTATATGATGTGCTGTTATTAATAAAACTAAAACATATAAAAATATATATACTATTTTTAATAACAACCTATTTTTTGTTGATTTAATTATTAAATTACCATTAAACTCATTACATATTTTACTATAGCCACTTCTAGTTTTGTTATGTATAAAATAAATCAATGATTTGTCTTTTATATATTTGTCTAACTCTTCTTTCTTATTAATTAACCCCATTTTATATGCATCGCATATTGCAACATATATTAACAATAAACAAATAAAAAATCCAGAAATATAATCATAAGAAAAAAAGTCCCTATAATTTGATATTTCATGCAAATACGCTATAAGGTTCATTGCAATAAATATAAATAAAATTCGTATTTCAATAAATAGTTTACTATAAAACAAATCAACTATATTATTTCTATATTCCAATTTGTATTTTTTATTAATTATAAAAATTCCCACTAATAAAGATAAAATTATTGATATCCCTATCATATATCCAGTAGCTATTACACTCTTACTATAATAATAACGTGTTATTCCTAAAAATCCTGTTATTATTAATATATTAATAGATATAACTAGAACTAGAAGATTAAAGCTAATACTTTTATTTTTCAATTTTGTATCCAATTCCCCACACCACCTTTAAATATCTTGGTTCTTTAGAATTTATTTCTATCTTTTCTCTTATGCGCCTTATATGAACTGTAACTGTATCAACACTTCCAACCACCTGTTCATTCCATACCCTTTCATAGATTTCTTCAATTGAAAATACTCTATTAGGATTTTCCATAAGAAGTGTAACTATCTTTAGCTCAAGTGGAGTAAGTTTAACTACTTCCCCTTCTGCAGTAACTACTTTACTTTCTTTATCCAGTGTTAATCCACCTATAACTATTAAGTTTTCATCTTCTTTTAATGAAGAAAACCTTGTATATCTTCTTATTTGAGAATTTACTCTTGCAATAAGTTCAAGTGGATTAAATGGCTTTGTTATATAATCATCTGCTCCTAAATTGAGTCCTAATATTTTATCAGTATCTTCTGACTTTGCTGAAAGCATAATTATTGGAATTTGTTTTTCTTCTCTTATTTTAACAGTAGTTCTTGTCCCATCCATATTGGGCATCATAATATCCATAATTATTAAATGAATTATCTCATCTTCTAAAATTTTAAGTGCTTCTATTCCATCATATGCTTTAAACACATTATACCCTTCATTTTTAAGATATATTTCAATGGCTTCTGTTATCATCTCATCATCATCAACCACTAAAATATTATAGTCTTTCATTCACTATCGCCCCCATATTTAGCTAAATATTACACATCACTTTTAAATTATATCATTAATAGAAATAAATCCCTTATGTATTTATATTAATATATTAAAATTACATAATTATCATTAAAATTCTTAAGATTTTCGAAAGAATAGTATTTTATTTAAAATTTAAATATTTTGAGAAAAGTTATTTTTTAACAAAAAATAAAAAAACTATAGTAAAATTAATATACAAGAAAAACTTGCATAAAGTCATTTTACTATAGCTTTTAACCCTACGTAATATATTATATATGGAATTTTAAAAATTGCAATTTAAAATTTATTTTGTAAAATTCTATTTACAAAAATTAACGCTTATTGTATGGAATTTCTCTTCCTTTTTCAATTGTATTATCACTTAAATCTGCATTTTCTGAATATGATTTAACTTTGGATTGAGACATAGATCCGCCTTTTTGAATTAACTTATCTTTCGAATTTTTTGACAAATGTAATCAACTCCTTTCAAAGTTATTATTACACAATAAATTTAATATTATTATTTAATTTTCATATTTCCTTCAAGATAATTTACAAACTGCTTTGCTGTTCTTGGTGAACGACCATTATAAAATCTTACCCATTTTAACGCTTCAGCTCTTAAATATTCTGGATCTACTTCTATATTTCTTTCTTTAACTAAGCTTTCAACTATAGCTAAGTATTCCTTTTGATCTGGTGAATAGAATGATACAGTAATTCCAAATCTATCTGATAAAGATAATTTCTCTTCAACAGTATCAGAGGCATGAATATCATTATTTCTTTCCTCAAATGTTTCCTTAACTAAATGCTTTCTATTAGTTGTTGCATAAATAATTATGTTATTTGTATTGCTTTCTATTCCACCTTCTAAAATTGTTTTAAGTGCTGAATAACTTGCTTCTCCATCTTGAAATACCAAATCATCCACAAATATTATAAATTTCAAATTTTTATCCTTTAACACTTCTATTATCTTTGTAAAATCAGTCAATCTGTCCTTATCTACCTCTATCAGTCTAAGGCCTTTATCATAATATTCATTTATTATTGCTTTTACAGTTGAAGATTTTCCTGTACCTCTTGAACCATATAGAAGTAAATTGTTTGCTGGATGTCCATTTAAAAATTGTAATGTGTTATTTATTATAATCTTCTTTTGGTCTTCATACCCAACTAGCTGTGATAGTTTTACTGGATCTGGATGCTTTACACCTCTAAGGTAAGCTTTGCCTCCATCTCTCTCCCAAACAAAAGCTCTATATTCACCAAACTCACCAGTTCCAAACTTCTTATAAAATTCAATAATATCTTCTAAACATTCTGACCATTTATTAGAATCAATAATCTTTTTCTTTAGCTTATCAATAGATTTTTCTGAATCATCTATGCCTTTCTTTGAATCCCATTCAATTAAATTTTTAATTATGCCTTCTTCAAAATCTATTCCTTTTGTCTTATATAAGATTAAATCTTTAATAGTTTTACATTCAATGCTACATATATATTGTAAAGCTTCAAGTTCAAATGAAACTTGATTTACTATATTTTTTTGACTTAAATCATTACAGTCTATCATTTTAGTAAACGCATTATTATCTAAAAATATTTTATCAATTATGTACTTTTTAAAATTAGTCTCATTAGATTCTTCTAAAAGCTCATATACAAATTCATTATAAAATGTTATGCCTTCTGAAACACTTATATCATCATATCTTAAATATTTTAATAATGCTTTATATTTTATTAATACATTATCATCTTTTAACTTTTTAAATATGCATAAAGAATCTATCATTATATGTGCCCTTTTTATTTGTTCAAAATATGTGTCCATTTTCCTTCCCCCTAAATATTATGCTTATGCTTTTTCTTATAAATTATGAATAATTATATATTTATTCATAATTATATCATTTCAAGTTACATATTCCAAATATAGCTTTATAATAACCAAAATCACTTAAATGAACATATTATAAATGAAATTATATTGTCTAAAACAAATTTAGATGCTATAATAAAAATTACGTTTGTACGTGGGTGGGCGAGGGAATTTTGAAAGTTAGGTCGAAAGGATGGAAAAATTTTTTAAATTAAAAGAACACAATGTTAGCTTTAAAAGTGAAACTTTAGCTGCTTTAACATCATACTTTGCTTCTGTGTACATACTTATAGTCAATGCAAGTATATTAAGTGATTCAAATGTTGAAGTTCAGCCACTTATTATAGCTACAGTCTTATCTTCTGCTTTAGGCACAATATTGGTTGCATTTTTTAGTAACGCACCACTTATAATCATGCCAGCAATGGGACTTAATGCTTTATTTACTTATACAATGGTAAATAATTTAGGACTAACGTTTTATGAGGCTTTAGGTTCAGTTTTCATTTCAGGTATACTGTTTTTAATTATAGCAGTTACTCCTATTTCAAAATTATTAATGGAAGGAATACCAGACAGCATAAAAGAAAGTATAACAATTGGTATAGGACTTTTTATAACTTTTCTTGGTCTTCAAAAATCAGGAATCGTTGTTGCAGATAGTTCTACATTAATTTCTCTTGGTAATTTAAAATCACCAAATGTTATTTTATTTATAATTGTTATGCTTCTAACGATTATTTTATTTATTAGAAATGTTCGTGGAAGTTTTTTAATTTCAATAATAGTCGGAACAATAATAGCGTCTTTTATGGGGATCATAGATTTAAAGAGTCTTACATATACTATGCCAGATTTTAAAGAATATAAAAATATATTCTTCAGCATGGACTTCTCAGCCATTAATAATCTAAATTTTTGGATTTCAACTTTTTCATTAACATTAGTATTAGTTTTTGAAAATTTAGGTATTCTTCATGCACAAGTAAATGTTATGCTTGATAAACCTGAGAAAACTTCTAAAGCTTTAAAAGCTGTTTCTATATCAACTATAGGTTGTGCACTATTAGGTTCAAGTCCACCAGTTTCAGTTGCAGAAGGAACTGCTGGTATAGCTGATGGTGGAAGAACTGGATTTACAGCTATAATATGCAGCTTATTGTTCTTAATATCATTATTTTTTATTCCTTTTATAAGCATAATTCCAGATGAAGTTTTAGCTCCTATACTAATAATTCTTGGATGCCTTATGAGCCAAAGCTTAAGAAATATAAATTTCCATGATTTGAGCGAATTTTTACCAAGTTTTCTTATTATAGTTCTAACTCCGCTAACATATAGCATTGTTGATGGTATTGGTTTTGGATTTATTGCTTATCCAATTTGTAAAATATGCATTAAAAAAGGAAATGAAGTTTCTCTTCCTATGTATATAGCCTCAGTTGCCTTTTTTATATATTTTATTATATCAGCATATATTAATTAAAATTAATGCATACTTTTTTGAAATAATTTTATATAAAAATAGCTGCTTAAAAACAGCTATTTTTATATAATTTATATTTATTTTATTATTTCTATCTAAAACTATGATTTTTTAATAAACTTTGCTTTAAATCATATAATTTTTGAGAAAGATCAACATAATATTCCTGTGGGTTTACAAATCTCTTTACTTCATCCCAAAGACTTTCTACTTCACTTTCACAATATTCTCGTATTTCCTGAATTGATGGACTTTCATATACACATTCTCCTTTTATAAATATAGGGATCTGCATTTTTCTTACTTCAAAATTCTTTAAGATTTTTCTTTTCCATGTGTGTATAGGATCAAATATTTCATATTCATCTTTATTTATTATTTCATCATGTAACGCTATTACATCTCCAATAGCTTTTTTGCTATCTTTGTCATAAAATCTATATAATGTTTTATATCCCGGATTAGTTACTTTTTCTACATTTTCAGAAATCTTAATTCTTGGAACAAGTTCTCCATTTTCTTCTACTGCACATAATTTATATACTCCCCCAAAAACAGGTTGTGATTTTGAAGTAATAAGTCTTTCTCCAACACCAAATATATCTATTGGTGCCTTCTGATTTAAAAGTTCACTTATGATTTTTTCATCAAGACTATTAGATGCTACTATTTTGCAATCTTCAAGTCCAGCTTCATCTAACATCTTTCTTGATTTATTTGAAAGGTATGTTAAATCTCCACTGTCTAATCTTACACCTTTAAGTCTCTTTCCCATTGGTTCCAAAAATTCTTTGGTAACTCTAATGGCATTTGGTATACCACTTTCAAGTACATTATAAGTATCAACTAATAATGTTGTATTATCTGGATTGTGCTTTGCATATGCAGAAAATGCTTCGTATTCATCATTATATAATTGAATAAAAGAGTGAGCCATTGTTCCTGATGCTGGTACATTAAACTCTATATCACTAAGTGCTGTTGCGCTGCCATGAACTCCACCAATATATGCGGCTCTTGCACCTAAAATTGCTGCATCATAGCCTTGTGCTCTTCTTGCACCAAACTCTAAAACAGTTCTATCCTTAGCAGCTCTTACTATTCTATTAGCTTTTGTAGCTATAAGGCTCTGATGATTTATTGTTAAAAGCAGCATTGTTTCAATAAGTTGTGCTTCTATTACTGATGCTTTTACAGTTACTATAGGTTCATTAGGAAAAACTACACTTCCTTCTTTTACTGCATAAATATCCCCAGTGAACTTAAACTTCTTTAAATATTCTAAGAACCCTTCATTGAATAAATTTTTCTTTCTTAAATAATCAATATCTTCACTTGTAAATCTCATATTATTCACATATTCAATAAATTGCTCTAATCCAGCTGCTATTGAAAATTGTGCATCATCAGGACTTTTTCTAAAAAACATATCAAAACATACTATTTTGTCTTTTTGGTTATCTACAAAAAAAGTGTTACTCATTGTAAATTCATAAAAGTCTACCAACATTGATAAATTTCTTTCATTTTCTAAATTAATATTCATAGTTTACACATCCTTCATTTTTATATAATTTATTTTTATTTTGAAAATTCTCAATTTCAAAAATCATGTCCAAAGCTATATCTCTATATTCTCTATGTGGATATTCTGTACAATTTTCATTGTAGCCTTTTTTAATTTCTAATACATTTTTATTAGAACACATACACATTTCAAAACGTATAGTTTCATCAAACCACTTACCTGTATCTACCAAGAAAATAAGTTCAGCTATATTTTTTTCATACACATTTGAATTCTTATAAATTGCTTTAGAATGTTCTTTATATTCAAAATGTGATACATTCAGATATTTATATTTTTCATTATTTAAAATCTGCTTTATTATTATTGTTAAAATATTTTTCATAAATATACCTTCTTTCTTATTTTCATTTTGAATTTAAGTAGCTTTAAAAAAATAGCTGTTACTTCATTCTTTGTTAAATTCATTTCGATATTAAGTAACTTCAAAAAAAATTCATATACTCTTAATTATAATATTTGCACTTTATACTTACTTATCAGCTTCTTAATTTCATTTTGATGTTAACTCTATATACTTATATTATTCCTAAAAAATGTATATGTCAATATAAATTTTAAAAAAGATAAAAAGTATAAAAAATTAATTTTTTATACTTTCTTTAATTTCAGTTATTTATCTTAAAATTAAGAATTCTGTGATTTTAAAATCTTTTAATAATTTATAGCTGAATACACTATGCTTCTTAATTTTCTTGTGAAAACACTTGTCCCAGTATCACATCTTTGGATAAAATACATAAATATCATATTATCCTTTGGTGAAATTGTTATATAATTTCCTGTCCAACCATCCCATCCAAACTCACCTAAAGATCCATTTGTCTGACCTTCTGCTTGATTTATTAGAATCCTCATTAGATTTCCATATCCGTATCCTCTAAGTGATTCCCAGTTCATTGATTGCATTTGTTTTTCATTAAGTTGATTTTGTGTCATAAACTCAACAGTTTTACTGCCTAAAATTCTAGTGTCTTCATATTTTCCTTTATTTAAAAGCATAAGTGCAAATTTTTTATAATCATTTATTGTAGAAACAAGTCCTGCTCCACCGCTTTCAAAAGCTGTTGAAACTTTATATCCATCCAACCCCAAAGCATCTTCTAAATATGGATATAATCTTTTTTCTTCTTCATTATATTTGTAAATTTGTGCGAATCTTGGGCGCTTTTCTTCTGGAACATAAAAAGCTGTGTCTTTCATATGAAGTGGCTTAAAAATCTCTTCACTTAAAAATTCACTAAACTTCTTCTTGCTTACAACCTCAACTATTGCTCCCAAAATATCTGCTGATGTTCCATATAGCCATTGATCTCCGGGTTGAAATGCAAGCGGAACTTTACCTATTGCATTGCAGAAATCCAAAGTATTTATAGTGCTTCCTTCTTCAAGCTTTCTTTTAACATCATCAAAAAGTTGACTCATACACTTTCCGCATTCTGTAGAATCATCAGCATAACTTAATCCTGATGTCATATTAAGTAAATCTTTAATAGTCATTTCTCTGTTAACATCTGAAAGCTTACCATCTTTTATTACCTTTTGATTTTTAAAGCCTTCAAGATACATAGAAACCGGATCATATAAATCTATTTTCCCTCTTTCAAATAATATCATAATTGCAGTGGCTGTAATGGGCTTTGTCATAGAAAACATACGAAAAATAGTATCGTCTGCCATCTTTATATTATTTTCTTTATCTGCAAATCCAAAATTATCTTTATATATTTCTTTTCCATCTTTAATAATGCATACACTTGCACCGCTTATATTACAATTCTGTATTTCTTTTTCTATTTCTTCCTTAATATATTTAAAATTATTATTCATAAAATCTTCTCCTTTTTTTATTATCATGAATAATTAAATTCGTTTATATCTATTTTTAACTTAAAGTTTTTAATATTTATAAATCATGATTTTTTTGATTTTTTACTTTTTTCATAAGTTCTTAAAATAATTAAAATTTACTTTTTCTAATTTATTAATATAATTTTATATTTTTCATTAATTTTAAGGATTAATAATTATATCTGTAAATTTTTAATAGCATCTACTAAATCTTTAGCTGCAGCTTTATGATTCAAAACTCCTGGATGACTTCTCGCCCCAATGGTTTCATCTGTTGTGTTTGTAAGCTGAGTTATATAAACCTTAGTATCTCTTGATTCTTTTTTATATGTATCTACTGCATGATAAATATATGGCATCATTGGAATTCCAAGCATTCCATAAGCCCATAAAATTTTCGAATTTTTATTATATTTTCTAAGTTTATACAAAAATCTGACTACTGCATCTTCAAACCTTTTAATATCCTCTTCACTATAACTTCCATCTTCATTAAGATGCTGCTTGAAAATTTCTCCAGTTTTTTCATCCTTAAATTCTGGTGAATTAAATGCACCGCCATCATTTGTTCCCAAATTTACAACTATAAAATCAGGCTGCCAAGACTCAAAATCATTTTCTTCATATGCGCCAAGTTCTTTATTTCTTTCTCCGTTTACTACACTACAAACTTTATCATAATATTTAGGAATTGCACATTTAGGATCGTTATCCCAGCTTGAAAGTACGCCCCATCCACTTTGAGATATAATTCTAAAATCTGCATCAAGATTTTTGGCTGTCATAACCGCATAATTATTAAGTGATGTAAACCACATAGAAATCCAATCTTCTTCTATTCTAGCACCTATTGTTCCTTCTCCTGAAGTTATGCTATCACCAATGAATTCAATTTTCATACTCTTATCTTCAACTTTTTCAAACTCTCCATCAGTTCTAAGTGAATGAATTAAAAATATACAATCATTATCTTTTGGCATAGCTTGAACATCTTTATATACACGAACATTTTTAACTAATTCATTATTCATTCCTCTAAAAAGACATATAAAATATCTTCCTTTAGTTAACATTTGACGACTTACAAATACTCCATTGATTTCTACACTTATCCATTGTTCATATTCATTATAATCTATCTCTACTTCCATCCATAATTCCTGTGCTCTTACATTTACTTCAAATCCACTTCCTGTCCAAAACAAAGGTAATGGTGATATTTTTTTAGTTGTTCTTCCATTTATTTTTATGTTCTTAACTTCATCAATTTTTAAAGTCTTTAAATCTATATCCATTTCTCTCCTCCATAATCAAGTAGTATTTATCAAAAAAAGTATACATGAAAATGTAAAATACTTTTTTCATTATCTATAGTATAAGCATTTAAATAATCATTATCAATTAATTAAAAATTCATCATGATTATTTGTATATAAAACTTATTAATTATTTATTTTTTACTATTTATAATCATATATATCATAAACATATTTATCTATATAATTACAACTTTGTTAATATATGTTAAACTATATTATATACTTATAGTTTATATTACACATGTAAGGGGAATGGTTATATGCAAAATATAAAACATGAAGCAAAAATTTTATTATCAAATCATCTTGAAATTATCATAGGATATGTCTTATTTTTCGGTTCTCTTTTGGCTATTATACTTCCTGAAATGCTTATAAAATTTGCAATAAATATTACAGCTGATTTATTTTACTGATTATAATTTCTATAGCAGTTCTTATACTATATAATAGTTTAAGTATACTTCTCCTTATTTTTAAATTGGGATATGGTTATTTTTATTTGTTAACAGATATAAAGATGTCCGGAATTTTATCGTGTATACTAGCTCTTTTATTAATAAGCTCTCTTATATTTTTTAATTTTCTATACTTAAGACACTTTGGATGTTTAATTTATTTTTACTTTATGGACATGAATCAATCTTTAACTGAAGTTTTTAAAACAAACTCTAAATTTTTTAGGCAAAATTAAAAAGATTTAACTAATTTATATTTTTCATTTTTACCAAACTTTTTCCTATGCTTTTTCATAATACCAATATTTTATTTTGTTCCTTAAATAGCTATGATCATGTCCTGTGACAGCTATATTAAAGATCAAAATAAGACTTCAAATTACTAGATCTTTATACTTAATCATGGAAATTAAATTCTTTGTATAATTTCCATGTATTATCCTTCCACACATATATACTTACATTATCAAATAAGCATTCAAATCTGAAAGGATAATTGTTAACATAAGACCAAATGTCGTTATATATAAGTGTTAATTTTTTTGAGACTAAAGTCACATGAAATATTTTATTTTTCCCTTCATTTTCTTTAAATCTAATATATGAAAACTTATTTAAAACATCTATAAGTTCATCATGAACTTTTTTACCTTCATAGCTTATTTGGACCTCCATATATATTACTCTTTTATCAAAATGATTATATTTGTCCATTATATATTTTATCTTTTTATTTCTCATACAAAAGCTTTCTATTGCATTTTCAAGATCATCTATATCTTTATCATATTCAAATGGTGCTTTTATTGTAAAATGTGCTGGCAGTTTTGAAGATTTTGCTTTGAAATTTTCATAAAGCTCCTTTCTCATATTATTATTAAATTCTCCAGCTCCGCCTTTTACAATGCTTACTATTACATATCTCATACAATCAGTCCCTTTATATCATTTATAATAATTTCATTATTTTTTAATATAGTATATAGCTTTTTCAATATTTAATGAATTATTACATTATCGTTTCTATTATAAATTTATTTTATGTAAATACTTATGACCCATAACATAGTATCACCACTTCCTTAAGTATAATTTATAATTAAGATTTCCTTCAATATTTTTATGTTCACTTATATATGTTTGTTTACATATATTGGATTGTATAATTGCTAATTATATATCACAAAGGAGGAGTCTTATGTTTACTTTTAAACAAATAACAGAAACTAATGGTATTGACATAAATAATTTAAAAAATTCCAGGCAAAATAGCTATGCATGGTCCATGGCTGAGCTTGGAAATTATATATATGTAGGCACTTCAAGAAATATGATTTCATCACTTACCACTGCCTTTACAGAAAGTCCAAACCTTGCTCCATCACTTGTAACAGGTTCAGATAACAATGCAGAAATCTGGAGATATAAAAAGGATGGATCATGTCCATGGGAAAAAGTATTTAAAGCCAGTTCGAAAGATAAAATTTATGGATTTAGAGCAATGATAACTCATAAATCAAACAACTCATGTGCCATTTATGCTGCTTCTATGGGCGAAAAAGTTTATGTGTTCAAAAGCACTGATGGTGTTCATTGGAAAAAAATAAATACTTCTAATGTTTCAGGAACAAGCTCAAGAGCATTTGCATCTTTTAATGGAAAATTATATATGGCAACTCTTGAAGAAGGAATTGGAGGAAATGTCCCTTATTTATATTCAAGTAAAGATCCTGAATTTGAACTTTTTAAGCTAGTTATAAACCCAAAGTCCAAGGGATTTATTCCCAATAATAATCCAATTGGTGGAATTGATGATCTTAGTGTTTTTAATAATAGGCTTTATTTAAGTATTGGAAATTCAGATGGTGCAGAAGTTTGGAGATCAAATAACTGCAATCCTAAAAACAATGACTGGACTTTAGTTGCTTATAAAGGTTTTGGTGATGCATTAAATACAAATATAATGTCTACTGGAGTATTTAAAGATCATTTATATGTTGCTGTTACAAAAAGATTTCCTTTATCCTTATTCGTCCCACTAAGCTTTGACTTAATTAGAATTGATAAAAATGACTGCTGGGAAATAGTCGTTGGAGGCAAACCTATTATACCTTCGTGTCCATCTACTGGCGTAAGAAATAAAAGTCTTTCTGGATTTAATTCAGGTTTTAATAATTTCTTTAATGTTTATGGATGGCAGATTAAAGAATTTAAAGGTAATTTAGTTATAACAACTTATGACAGTTCAACTAATATAAGAACTTTTATAACAGGCTTTGAATATAACAAAGAAGATTATATAAAGAATTTTGGATATGAGAACTATAATAGACTTTTAAATTCCTATAAGAAAATTTATAAACTTCTTTGTAAATATAATTATCCAAAAGGATTTGACATTTACACTTCAAAAGATGGATTAAATTTCAGTCCAGTAATCCTAGATGGATTAAATGATCCTAATAATTATGGCGGAAGAACTCTTCTTGTGAGCAGTGAAAATAAATTATATGTTGGAACTGCAAATCCATTTTTAGGCCTTGAAGTATGGGAAGCAGATTATAATAATAGTAATAAATACTGTTCAAATAATGAAATTCACGAATATTTTAGTAACCTTAAGAAGCTAAATAAAGAGTTATTAGCACTTTATCCTGAACTTATGGATGTACTTCAAAGAACTTTTCCAGCTTTTCAGTAGATAATATACTTTTTAATTCTCTAACTTTAATAATAAAAAAATAAGGGACTGTCTCACTTACAAATTTTAATTAGACATCCCTTATTTTAATAATACTATTTATACTTCCCTTTTTTCAGGATTTATTACTTTTTCAAAATCCACCTGTTTTTACTGCATTTTAATTATTATTGCAATATTAATAATATAACTTTAAAAGAATATTACAAGCTTATGAAAGCCTTCATTCATATCAAATACATAATCATCTAAGACTTTTCCTTTAAAGATTTGTTTCAATCCATTTTATAATATTGGGTATAATATGCTCATTATTATTTACAGTTATATGATTAGCATATTTCTTTACTTCGTTTGATGCATTTTCAGGACAAAATGATATTCCCGCTTCCATTAGAAGCTCCAAATCATTCATATTATCTCCAGCACATATAACTTTTTTCTTATCCAAGTTATAAGTTTTAATTATTTCATTTAATGCATCTCCCTTTGATGCATTATCTGGTACTATTTCTACAAAACATTCTCCACTTCTTATAGCTTTTGTTTTATATTTATTATAAAATTCACTTTCAACTTCATCCATCAATCCAATCTTACCTACAGTAGTAATCTTATTCCAACTTAGATTAAAAATGTTCTCTGGAACATCATATTTTAAATTCAATAATCTTGTTGCCTGTCTGTCAGACATACCATTATCTTTAAGTACATATACGTCTTTACCAACATATATTTCTACCCCTATATTTTCATAATCATCAGCTATTTTACAAGCTAATGCCTTTTTATCTTTATCTAAAACTTTTTCACTTATAATTTTCTTTTTATTATAATCATAAATAGTACCCCCATTATAAGTAATTATAGGTAAGTCCGTTTTTACACCTTCAATATACTTACTAACAGAATCAATTGCCCTTCCTGTCGCAATTGAAAATTTTCCGCCATTTTCTATAAAATATTCTATCGCTTTTTTATTTTCTTTTGATACTTCTTTATTATCATTTAATAATGTTCCATCTAAATCACTAAAAATAACATATCCATCAAATTTATTTTTCATATGCGTCCTCTTTCTCTTTACTTGTTTAATATTTTAAAATCTGCTTTTCTATCTCTAATTTATATAATATTGCTTATTAATTTATTGCTTTATTATATATTATATTCTATATATTTCTCAACATCATAAAAAACTAAAAATAACATAAATAAAAGAAGCTATTATCATCATGTATTCTTCTTTTAAGCTCATATTGATACAGCTTCTTAATTATTATATAAATTTATATTTTTCTTTTATTAATATTTCTCATTATCTTTTTTTTTCTCATTAACATTTTTTTACGTTTAATCCTTTTTAATATAATTTTTCTTCTAATTCTAAGTGCTATAAAAACCATTATCCCTAATATACCTATTTTAGCAAAATTACTTTTATCATTTTTTTCTTCTTTATTTTCATTAACTTCTTCTTTATGAGTAGTTTTTGTTATATCACTAGAACTTTCTGAACTTATTCTAAGATCTCTTGATTCACCTGCATATAAATCAACATCTATGTATTCTTGATTATTTACATAAATAGTTCCATCTAATATTTTTTCACCTTTTTTAAATGATTTATTACTTAAATCATCATCCTTTATCTTTAAATTGTAATTTAAATTGTCTTCATTACCTTTTTCAGTAACATACTTTATTGTTTCATTCACAAATAGAGGTATTCTTTCGTTGTTGGTTATGTAATATGTAGCTACCTTTTCATTAGTATTATAAAGATCAATAAAAGAATAGTTATTAAATCCATAATTAAAAATAGATTTCATGTCTTTATAATTTTGTTCTTTATCACTTGCTTTTAAAAATGATCCAATTAAAGTATTCCCATCCTTTTTTGCTGCCGCAAGGAAAGTATGATTTGCTCTCATTGTATACCCACTTTTTCCACAAAGAGCATATTCATAATAAAATTCTGAATTCTTATTAATTAAATAATTTTTATTGTTTACAGTTAATGTTCTTTCTGAATTATTAATCATTGATATTGTCTTATTCTCAGTGGCTGCAATATTTATAAAATCAGGATTCTTTATAGCTTCTCTCAAAAATAATGCTAAATCTCTAGGCGTTGTATAATGCTCTTCATCTGGAAGTCCACTTGGATTCTTAAAGTTTGTATCTATTGCACCGAGTTCTCTTGCTTTTTCATTCATAAGCTCTGCGAATTCTTCAATACTCCCCGAAACATGATAAGCTAGTGCATTGGCACAATCATTCCCTGATTCCAACATTAAGCCTAAAAGAAGATCATACACAGTAACTACATCTCCTTTTAATAATCCTATAGCACTACCATCTATATCAGTAAAATTTTCTCTTATAGTAACCTCTTCATATAAATCACTTTTCTCAAGTACTATTAATGCTGTTATTACTTTTGTTGTTGATGCTGGCTCAAATTTAGTATCAATATCTTTTCCAAAAAGAACTTGGCCACTCTCGGCATCAATTACAGCATAACCTTGTGCATTTATTTCTGGAATAATGGTTTCACCATATACAGGTCTGCAAAATAAAAATAATAGTATAACTAAATATTTTATCTTTTTTATCATAAGTATCTCCGTATCAAATTATCTTTTTGTAAAATAAATTATCCTTATTAAAGTTATCATAAATATTTTTTATATTCTACAATTATTTTAAAATTTTTATAAAGATATATTCTATAATTAAATTTTTAATTAAATTGCTAATATTCAGTGCTTAAAATTTAACAGTATTTATTCCTTATAAAATCTAAGTAGTATAGTAATATAATAAAAAAGTCCTAGAAATAATCTAAGACTTTTTTATTATATATATGTTGCAATATGATTTATTCAATACTTGAGTATACGTACTGTACATTTAATGTAGATTTCGATTTTCAACATATATATTAATTATTTATTAAATTATAAAAATCACCTTTTTTAGTTATTAGTTCTTCATAACTTCCCTCTTCTGCAATAGTTCCATTATTAATCACAATGATTCTATCTGCATCTTTAATTGTAGAAAGCCTGTGTGCAACTATAAATGTCGTTCTTCCATTTGTTAAATTTTTAAGCGCTTTTTGAACATGAACTTCACTTTGAATATCTAATGCTGAAGTTGCTTCATCAAGTATTATGATTTTTGGATCACGAATAAGTGCTCTTGCTATAGCTATACGCTGCTTCTGTCCACCAGATAACATTCCTCCATGTTCTCCTACATTTGTATTAAGTCCATCTGGAAGTTTACATATAACATCGCTTAAACATGACGCTTCTAAAATTTCATTTAATTTTTCTTCACTTACCTTTACACCATAAGTTATATTTTCTTTTACGCTTCCAGAAAATAATATTGTATTTTGAGGTACTACTGCAATATGTTTTCGATAATCTCTTAAATTAATTAACTGCATATCCTGTCCATCTAGTAAAACAGTACCTTTTATAGGCTTTATAAAGCCTATAATTAGATCTAGCAAAGTGGTTTTTCCTCCACCTGATTCTCCAACAAATGCTATGCATTCACCCTTTTTTATTTCAAGATTAAAATCATTTAATACTAAATTCTCACCATCATCATATTTAAAGTACACATGATTAAATTTATAATTTCCATTGATATTTTTAACTTTAGTTTTTCCCTTATTTTTTTCTATATCATCTGCTAATAATATTTCTGAAACGGAATTAATAGAATCAAATCCCTTAGCCAAATCAGGATAAACATTAATAAGTGCATTTACTTCTCCTAAAAGTGAAGTAAAATAACTTTGATAAAGAACAATATCTCCTACTTGTATCTTATTATTTAATGCAAGATAAGATGTAAACATCAAGCATCCAAGCTGCATTATCTGAAAAGAAGCCCATCCACATGAGCCAAAAAATTCATTCAATATATCTACGTTGTATCCAATCTTTTTAACCTTATTTATTTTATTGTCAACTCTTGTTATCTCTAATTTTTCCAATGCATGCGCTCTTGTTATCGGTATCATTTCAACCATTTGAGATACTGCTGAAGACATATCTTCCATATTTATTCTTAACTGCATGTTCTTATTTATTATTTTCTTTCCAAATATGCTTATTATAAAAAATGCTACTGGTATTGCCCCTAAAAAAAATAAGGCAACATATTTATTCTTAAAAATAGTTATAGAAAAAGTCACAGAAATGCTAATTATTATAGGTAGTACTGTAATCCCTAGCTGCTTAGATAAATTAGTAATTGCTTCTACATCTCTTAATATTTTTGATTGAAGTTTTCCTACTTGCAGATGCTTATGATAAGGAATTGATAAAATTTGCAATTTACTAACCAAATCACATCTTATATTAGACTCAACATCTCTTATAGCTAAGCTTCTATAATGAGCACATATTAAATTAGTGGGGATATTTGTAATAATTAAAATTACCATAATACCAATGTTTAATATTAATTTATTTGTATTATTTCCTGAAGAATTACTAATTAAATTTATTATATTAGATAAAACAATTGGCATTATCCATACAGGAGAACTTTTTATAATAAAAAATATTAGTGCTATTAATAATTTAATATAATTTCCTTTATACAAATTTATTAAAGTTTTCGATGGTTTGTCCTTAATAAAAACATCATTCACATAAATTCCTCCTATTAAAATTAAAATACTTCACCAATAATTATATTTTAAAAAATATATGATGCATGTTTTTATATTTTATTCTTAATAAATGCATATAAATCTTAACATTAGTAGATATAGTATTGTTATAATTTATAAAAATTAACAACTTAATGAACCATCCTTACTTCTATTATAATTGTTTCAAAAAATCAATTTTTTACTGTAAATAATAATATAATATCTTTTAAGAAACTATTTTAGGCAGAAAACTACATTTATAGTTTGCTGCCTAAAATCATTATATCCTGACTAAAATTTCATTTATTTCTTCACTTACTTTTATTCTTTCATCATAAACCCAGTCTATATCAAATTTTAAATTGAATATTTTAGAAAATGAGTAATACATGTTAATTTTTTGATAATAAATTTCAAGTTCTTCTAGATATCCAGAATAACATTCTGGCTTAAATAGCTCTTTTTGCTTATTTACAAAAATCTCATCTACATAATTTAAAAATGTTTCCATTAAATCGTCTCGAGCTACATCGAATGGAACTTTTAATAAATCCCATTGTATTTCTTCACTTAATTTATACCTTTTTAATTTATCTAATATTAGTATATATTCACTTATATCCATTTTTGTATAATAATCAAGTTTCTCTTCTCTAGTGCTCCAAAGAGCCAATTTCTCATTCAATGGTAAACTTTTTATTTGAAGAATTGCTTCTGATGGTCCTATTACTGCTGCTTCTATTCTCTTATCTTCTTTCTCAAGCTTAGATTTTATAATTTCTGCATTTCCTGAAACGGATGCAACATATCCAACATCATATATACCAATTCTACCTGCACGTCCTGCTACCTGCTTTATTTCTTGTGATGTAAGTTCTCTTATTTCATCTCCATCAAACTTCTTTATGCTCATAAATATAATTCTTCTGATTGGCAAATTTACTCCCATGCCAATAGCATCAGTTGTTACAAGTACTTTAGTTTCTTTCTTTACAAACTGCTCATATTGCATTTTTCTAACTTCTGGCGGTAAGTCCCCATAAATTACACTTGTTTTTATACCTTTATCTGAATACTCTTTTGCTATTTCAAGTACTCTTTTTTTAGAAAATACTACAATGGCATCACCATCTTGTATATCTTCATATCTAAAATTCTTATATTCAACCTCTAATGGAATACTTCTTTTATATTCTTTTATTTCATATTCATCATTACAGTCATTTAATATTGTTTCTAATATATATTTACTATTAGCTGCTCCACAAATATGAATTTCATCACAATTAAGTCCGAGAACTGCCTTACTCCATGCCATTCCTCTAAACGGATCACTTATCATTTGAATTTCATCAATGACAGCTATATCATAATGTTCTTTTAAGTTTACTTTTTCAATTGTACAAGATGTATGTGTAGCACCTTCTTTTAAAATTTCCTCTTCACCAGTTAATAGTTCACATACAATTCCTTCATTATTGAGCTTTTCAAAATTTTCCAATGCAAGTATTCTAAGTGGCGATAAATATACACCTTTTTTAGCCGTCTTTAAACGCTCTATTGCATTGTATGTTTTACCTGTATTTGTATCACCTAAATGAATATAAAACTTTCTTTTCATATGTCTTGCTTGATAATATTCATCTTTAGGATTAACAGGAAACTTTTCTTCAAATTCCTGACTGATAAGTTTAGGTATATGAATTTTTGTAAGAAGTGCCATTATTCCAACATTCTGAAAACTATTATAATTTCCTCTTACAACATCAAAGAAATCAAATTCAGTATTGTTCTTTTTATTATAATCTTTAAGCATCTTTTCTGATACATACTCTAAAAGCTCTTCATACGATTCATAAACTTCATCAAAGTCCTTTAATCCTGTCTTTTCAAATTCTTTTAGCTTTTTTAGCTTTTTTCTTATTGCACTTTCCTGCTCTATAAGAGCTCCTGGCTTTGAGTGCTCTGCCACTTCTTTCATTTGATGTATTTGACTTTTATACTTTTTAAATTCACGTATAGCTGCATTATTACCCATATGTTGACACCCCTTATATTTTTAGTAGCTAGTATTAATATAACTTATATAATAAACTCTTCATTATATATTATATCTAAATATATAAATTTATTTAGCTTATTTTATGTATTACTTTATTTACATATCCAATAAATAAAAAATGATTTCTGTAATATTATCAGAAATCATTTTATTTTAATATATTCTATTTCAAGAATCCATTAACTATCCATTCTTCTGCTTCTTTTTCAGTAAGTCCAAGAGTCATAAGTTTAGTTAATTGTTCTCCTGCAATTTTACCTATAGCAGCTTCATGAATAAGATTTGTATTAACATTATTTGCAAGAATTTGTGGAATAGCCTTTACTGTTGCATTGTCCATAATTATTGCATCGCATTCGCTATGTCCAGTACATTTAGCATTTCCCTTAATGTCAGCTAAAAATACTTGATTAGAATTATCTTTTGCAACAGAACGTGATGTAACGTGTGCACTGCTATTATCTCCATTAAGCTCAACTTCAAATCCTGTTTCTGCAAATTGATTTCCATGAGTCATAATTTTTTCTTTTACTACTATTTTAGCGCCTTCATTCAACTTAGCTTTTGTAATTCTTTTAGTTGAATCTACACCTTTAATTTGAACAGTATCCATTTCCATATATCCATTTTCATCTATTTCAACTATAGTAACTGGATTTAATATTCTTTGCCCTTTTCCATCACCTTCACCATAGTGTTTTTCAACATATTTAACTTTAGCGTTCTTCCCTATGAAAAAGCTATGTATACCATCATGCTCAGATTCCTTATCTCCACTATTATGAATTCCACATCCAGCAATTATAGTTACATCGCTATTTTCTCCAATGTGAAAATCATTATATACCACCTCTTTAAGACCTGTCTGTGTCAAAATCACCGGAATATGTAAACTTTCATTTTTTGTATTTGGTTTAATATAAATATCTATTCCACTTTTATCTTTCTTTTTAACAATTTCAATATTAGCAGTAGAATTCATGCTAAGAGCCTGACCATCCACTCTTATATTATATGCCCCAACCGGAATACCATGGAGGCCTGATACTTCACTTAATAAGTTTTTTTGCATTTCTTCCATAGTTTATTCTCCTTTATAAAATCTGCAACTATCTGCTGCTGAAAGTAACTTAGGTAAAATCTCATACTTTTTACCACTCTGTTTTACTTGTCCATTTTCAATGACTATAATATCATCTGCAATATTTAGTATCCTTTCCTGATGAGAAATTATTAAGATTGATCCATTAATCTCTTTACGCATTTTTTCAAATACATTTATCATATTATTAAAGCTCCATATATCAATTCCTGCTTCTGGCTCATCAAATATTGAAAGCTCTGTTTTTCTTGCTAAAATAGTTGCTATTTCAATTCTTTTTAATTCTCCTCCAGAAAGGCTTGCATTGACTTCTCTATTTATATATTCTTTTGCACACAGTCCTACTTCTGATAAATAATCACATGGACTTTTTTCAAATTTTATGTTTGAAGTATTACATTTGCATCCAGAGTTCCCACTTGCAAGAGTAATGAGCTCTTTAACTGTTATCCCTTTAAATCTTACTGGTTGCTGAAATGCAAAGCTTATCCCTAATCTGGCTCTTTCTGTAATACTCATGTTTGTTATATCATTACCATTAAATATTATTTTTCCACTTGTAGGTATCTTAATTCCAGAAATTATTTTTGCTAAAGTTGATTTTCCACCACCATTTGGACCTGTAATTGCGACAAATTTTTCATTATCGATATTTAAATTAATATTTTTTAGAATTTTTTTAGTGAAGCCTTCTTCTTGGACTTCAAAACAAATATTTCTTAGTTCTAGCACACTTATTCGCCACCAATTTTAAATATTAATATATAACTTATTGGTAACTATCTCCTTTCTATCCTTAGTTCATTATTCAATCCTAAAATTATATTTATTAGAAAATATTCTATTGTATTATAATATCATAATGATAATATAATTGCCAATCATGTAAATGACTAATAAAAAATCTCCACTATAACTATGTACTTTAGTTTTTTTAATATAAATTCAAAGGAATATAGTAACTTAAATAAATAAAAGAAATCCCAATATTTAGAGATTTCTTTTTAAAATGCATCCTCATGAAATTCTATTAGTCTTGTCTTTTTGTTAAAAAACACCTGTACATGTTCATATTCTCTTTCAGTATTAGCAGACACATTTCCTATTTTAAATGTTGTATTTCGATATGCTAATACTGCACTTATTTTCCCTTCCTTTGGAACTATAAGAGTCGTTGGAATTTCTGCTCTGCTTCCTACAATTCCTGCTGCTATACTATTTCCAGCTGAAATTATTCCACCCCTTGCTACTGAATCAGGCTTAGTAAACATTATGTCTTTCATTGCAGTTAGCTTTGATGTAAATTCGCCTTTTCCACTTATTATTATATTTCCAGTAGATTTAATTTCACAATCCTGACAATACGAAATTCTTATATCAAGAGGAACAATGCTATTTTTATCGTAATATTCTATTTCGTTATCTAAAATATTAAGTAGAATAGTAAGGTCATTTAAAGATTTCATCTTTAATATGTTATATCCCAAAACTTTTTCCTTTATATATTCTATTAATTCCGATCCTTTTGTTTCATTTTTAATATTTAAAGTTACTAATTTTAATGCTATTTTTTGAAAATCTTTATATTTATCTTCAGTTAAATTTTGTATAAAATCCTTTGCTCCAAATGCTGTGGTTTTCGCCTGAAGAAGCCTTATAGTTTTTATAATATCATTTATCATATCTTTATATAAAGTCAAAACATCAGCATATTCTTTTTTTCTTATATCAATCTGTCCGGATAATATTTTAGAACTTATAGCATTACCAAGTATAGTTATATCCCCACCTGTAACTACCTTTGAAGCATTTACGTTATTGCTTACATCAAGAGATCCGCCTGCATTAACATCCATATGATCATTAACACTATCATATACTTCAATATCACCATAAAAATTTATATTACATGTTTCCATATTAACACTTTCAACTGTAAATACTGGATTTACAGTTACAATTCTTCCTGATATATGAGCCTTTCCATCTATAGTGGCTATTATATCATTTTCTTCTATTTTACATCCCTTGTTAGCTGTAATAGGTGTTAATCTAACATAATTTTTTTTGATAATTTCCCCAAAAATGTTCTTTCCATCTTTTCCTATGGTCTCTGGAATTATTTCAGCTATTTTGTCACCTTCTCGTACATTAGATATTCTAAATAAATTTTTATAATCTATAGTTTCACTTGATTCTGGATCAGGAAAGTGCATTTCTGTTGGTGAAAAAAGTAATTTCACTTCACTTGGTACATCTTGTATGGGGTACTCTCCATCAGCTATTAATAGTTCTTCATTACATCCTAAAATAGCTTTTTCCAATGCTGCTTCTTTAATGCCAAAAATCACATTCTTTTCTTTAAGAATTTTTTTTACTTCATCTACAGTATACTTAGGTGGATATTTTCTACTTACTTCTTCTACTGATAAAGCCAAATTAATAAACGATGCTTTATCCTTAAGCTTATATTCTATTTCTGGTAAATACTCTATCCTTACATATGCTTTCATTTTATCTTCAGATATAAATATATTTATTTCCCTTTTAGCTTCTGACTTTTCAAGGGTATAGTGTATTTTATCATCTTTAGTTACTACGTTTTCTTCAAATTGTTTGCAAAGTTCATCATTTATGAATAAATTAATATACTTTCTTGACTTAATTGTAAACTTTTCATCACTACAATCATTTTGAAAAATTATATTACCATTGACAACTTTTATTCCTCTTTCAAGGCTCATCTAATACTCCCCCAATATAAAATCTTTCGTTTTTATCACTATCTTGCCCCTAAAGTATGTATCTATTTTTTTCTTAATATAATTATTATATTGTAAAATTATGGCATACACTTTATAATTTATCTTAAAAAACTCATCCATCTTAAAAAGTCTCTTCTGTTTTCTTCACTCCACACTGAACATATGTAATAATCTTTATCATATATTGTTGCAATAAATCCATAATATATTGCATTTCCATTTTCATCTCTTCTTTGTTCCTCTAAAGAATACTCCATATCAACTTCTTTTAATACAGGGTAATCAATTCCAAATATTTCTTTGCAGTAATCATATTCTTGAAGTTTTCTTATTTCTCCTTTAGGTACACTTTCATCTCTAAATAATCTATCAAATTCCTTTTTAACCAATTCTCCAATTTTTATATCATCATATTTATCCTTTATTTCACCACCTTCGTGTTTTTTATTCTTCAATAAATTTTCTACAAGTTTTCTATTCCGTTCTTCTATTATTTTGCTTATTGAATCATCATCTACTCTTAATTGAGTTTTTACATTTCTATTATTCATATAATACTTTGTAGTATGGCTCTCTCTATTATCATCAATATTACTTATATTATCAAATAGTATTCCATTTATATCTTCATCTATTGTAATATCTAACTTACTTATTTTGTTTTTATTTGTTTCTTTAACATTATGATCAATATTCCCATAATCATTTTCTTCTAAAGGTTTAACTGCTTCAATTTCTATTGTGCTGCTTGTCTCTTCTTCTGCATCACTTTTAATCTTTTTCTCTACATATTCATTATTTTCTTCAATATCATTATTTTTATAATTAAGTTGCTTTTGAAGTTTTAAACTTTTCAAATAAATTTCTTCTTCTGTTTCATCTATATCTAGGCATACTTTTTCCAGTTTGCTTATAACCTCTTCTTGAAACTTTTCATTAATTAGTATACTTACCTCAAAAGAAAGATTAACTTGTCTGAATATTTCCTTTATATCAAAATAATAAGTTCCTATTTCTCTTATAATTTTATCATTTAATTTTGAACACATAATTATTATATTCCCATTTATTCTGTTAAAATAGCTTACAAGATAAGTAGAAATTATAAATATTTTTTCTAAAACATTTTCAATATTTACTTTATTGTAACTTTCATTTAATTCGCACATAACACCATATATATCTTGTGTATAGTCTTTATTAAATGTTATCCCAAAAGCATCTATATTATTATATAGTTTGATAATATCATCATCCAAAGATATATTTTTAAATATATTGATTCTATACTTATTTTTAAAATAGTTTTTACTTATTCTTATTAATTCCTTTGCTTTATCATATTCTTCATCCCAATCCTTAGTCTTTGGAACCCAATTAGTTTGTATAATTTTACACTTTTTTATATGTTTAAGATACGAAAAAACTAAAGATTCTTTTAAAGTCATTTTTATCCTCCTAATTTATGTGTTAATCCTATTTTTCTAAATATATTATATCAAAACAATAATATTAAGAGTATTTTTATTTTTCTTAATATTTCTTAAATTACTGTAATCCTCACCATTCTTCTCCTAAGGATCTTTGTACCCACAAATCATATAATGGATTGGCCCAAATAGTTCCATCTTCAAATTCAATTTCCTTTATATTTGCTTCAACTCTTGATAATTTTTCACTTGAGCCTATATTCCAACCCATAGTTCCATTTCCCCACGTTCCATCCTTAGGTATATTTACATTTTGACCTGTCCCCATAAATTCGAATCCTTGACTTTCAGATAAATATCCTGGTATTTCAATTGGATGATTCTCACTATCATATCCTATAAAACAAACATTGAAATTTTTAATAGTTTTATCAAAATGATTAGTTACTTTTATTTGTAATTGATCTGGATACATCGATTTTTTATTTGAATTGCTGTAAGCTATTTTACATTCATCTATGGTGACTAATACTGTACTCTTTGCCAATTCCTCAACCTCTTTTATTTTATTTTGCGCATTATTGTAATTGCTTTTATCATTTTCTAGAACTGCTGAAAATTGATTTATTGCTTTTTTATACTCATTATTTTTCATCGACTTCATACCTGCATCATAAGCTTCTTGAGACATGACAAGTTCATCAATTTCATTTATTGTTTTATCAACTTCATCTTTATTTTCACTTACTGATTTCAATATATTTAAGTATTCTACTGCTGTATCTCTATTTATTTCTTTATTAATAAACTTTTCCTTCAAAATAGAATCTTGCTTTTTCATAATTTCTATTGCTTTTTGTTTATCTTCTTCATCTTTTATGTTATTAAATATCTTTATGGCTTCTTCATACTTACTAGAATTTAAGTTTTCATTAATTAGTTCTATTTTACTTTTTCCACATCCTATTAATCCTGATATTAATATTATAGAAATCATGAACTTAGCTACTATAGTTTTATATTTACTCATAAATTATTCCCCTCTTAAGTTCCTTAACTATATAATAATAAAAAACTAGAATAATACTATGTTATATATTTTTTATAAGTTTTTCTCTTTATTCTAATTCATATACTATGATTATACAATTAAATGATAATTTTTAGAAGTTAGAAAAAAAACTTCTAATTTTTTTCTAATAAATATAATATCATCTTAATATAAGATGATATTATATTTATTATGTTTATGATATACTATAGTTGAATTAATATTACATATTTAACATATTTAACATATTTAATATTTTCAATAAAATTATTTTGGGGGAAAACATGATTAATATACTTACAAATAGCACTAATAATTTTGGATTAAACAAAAATTTGACCAATTATATAGTCTCAGTTTTATCTGAGTCAAATGATAATAATACCATAATCAATTCAATTTTATCTTATATTGGAGATAATTTTAATTTAGATAAAATCATTTTATTAAGATCAAATAGAGAGCTTACCGCTCTTAATTCAATTTATGAATGGCATAGCAAAACATCGGAACCCTCTAAAATTAAGTCATGTGATATAAGCAAAAATTTTATACAATCAATAAAACATCAAGTTATTGTTTGTGATGATTTTAAAAATTTTGATAAAAATAATATTCTCTATCCTTTAGTAAAAAAATTACACTCTCAATCTTTTATATGTTTTTCATTATATAACACATATTTTACTGGCTTCTTAATTTTTTCATTAACATCTGCTCCTCATAAATGGAATGAAAACGAAATAAATAATTTTTCATTAATTAGTAAATTTTTTGAAAACTATATTTTAAAATTTTATAAGAATAGTGATTATGAAAAAGAAATAAAAATAGCTACTTCCATTACTAAAAGTCAAAATTTATATACTTATGCACTAAATTCTAATTCCTATGAGTTAGAATTTATAGGAGAAAATCTAAAGCAGCTTTTTCCTTCTGTAAAGCTTGGTGAATTATGCTATAAAACTTTAAAAACTAGAAATTCTCCATGTGAGAATTGCCCTATTTTAAATGAGAACTCAAATATACATGACAACAAAAGTAATGAATATTTTGATCCATATTTAAATATGTGGGTCAGCTCAATTGTATCTAAGATAAATTTATCGAACAATAAAAATATAAGATTAATATGTCTTTCAAATATAGGTAATTTTATCGAAAGAATTAAATCCAAAGATTCCTTAACTGGTCTTTTATCATTATCCAAATTTCAAGACAAAGCAATAAAAATATTGGACAGTAACGTTTTCGACAATTTTGCTATAGTATTCTCTGATATAAATAAATTTAAATATATAAATGAAAATATAGGATACTCAACTGGGAATATACTTTTAACAGAAGTTGCCAGATTATTTTCATCAAATTTAACTGAAGATGAATTAGTATGTCGTAATGGAGATGATAAATTTATACTTTTAATTAAGTATAATACAATTACTGATCTAAGAAACAGGATAGACTCTTTAAATGAGCAAATCCTAACTCTTCAAAATAATAAATTCAAAAATATAAACATTGCATTAATTAGTGGTATTAGCTTAGCATCCACTAATAATAGAGACGTAATCCAACTAATCGATAGAGCTAACATCACTAGAAAAACTTTAAAAAATTCGCATAAAAGTACGTATTCAGTATATAGTTGTGAATTGCACTCTAAAATTACAAAAGAAAAATCAATTGAATATAAAATGAGATCTGCACTTATAAATAAAGAATTTATAGTATATCTTCAACCTAAAATTGATTTATCTACTAGACAGATTTCTGGTGCAGAAGCATTAGTTCGTTGGCTTCCACCAGATGAAAATTTAATTCCTCCAAAGGATTTTATTCCTTTATTTGAAAAAAACGGGTTTGTAGTTGAATTAGATTTTTATGTTTACGAAGAGGTATTTAAAGTTTTACGAAAATGGCTTGATGAAAAAAGATGTTTAGTTCCTATTTCTTTAAATGTATCTAGGATTCATTTACGAGATTATAATTTTGTTCCTAGACTAACTTCTTTAATAAATAAATATAATCTTCCAACAGATCTTATTGAATTAGAAATTACTGAAAGTACATTCTTTGAAAATATAAATCAATTACTTAAAGTCATTAGTGAATTAAAACATTATGGATTTACTTTTTCAATAGATGATTTTGGTTCTGGATATTCATCACTAAATATTTTGAAAGATCTACCTATTGATGTCTTAAAATTAGATAAAGGATTTTTTCCAAGAGATAATATTAGTAAAAAAGAAAAAATAATTGTTTCAACTATTGTTGATATGGCAAAGAAATTAGATATAAGAGTTATATCTGAAGGCATTGAGACTATTGAACAATGTGATTTTTTAACTAACATTGGTTGTGATATGGTTCAAGGTTATTTATTTGCGAAACCAATGCCTATTTCTGAATTTGAAAAGATAGTTTCTAGTTCTAATTATGATTTTTAAAATAGAATAGATTATTATTTAGTCTATTTTAATATCATAAAATTCACAGGAAATATCTTTGTTCTAAAATTTATATATTATTTATAAAAATAAATATCTATCTAATTGCATAAATTTAAGTTATTGCATCACATATCGAAATTAATAATATATATTTAATATATATTATAGTATGATAGGACTGATATTGTATGGATGGTAATATAAAAATTTTAACTTGTAATGAATTAACTCCTGGTATGGTGTTAGCAAAATCCATTTTAAAAGATGGAAATGTTTTGGCTTATAGAAATTCACCTCTAAAAGAAAAAGATATTCTTACTATAAAAAAAGAAATTCCAAATGAAACAATTTTTGTTTATGATAGCATAATATATTCTGATGAAAAAGTTGCTGTAAACGGCAGCTCAAAAGTTAAACCTTTCATTCCTAAAACATTAAAAGAACAAGTACAGAATTTGGAACAAAAATATAATGAACTTTCTATGGCTTTAAATAGTATTTTTTATAAACTTAAGATATTCCAAAACTCTAATATTAAAGAAATTCGAGAATTCTCTAATGTTCTTATCTCTCAAACAAAAGATACGAACACACTAATACAAGATCTTGTGTTCTTTGGAAGTAGTGATGATCCCATTTACAGACATGGAATTAATGTTGCACTTCTTAGCAATCTTCTTGGAAATTGGATAGGCCTAAGAGAAGAACAACTTAATCTACTTACATTTTCCGCTTTATTACATGATATTGGTAAAGCTCGTATTAATAAAGAAATACTAACTAAAAAAGCTTCCTTGAACTTCTCAGAACGAGAAGAATATAAGGAACATGTAAAGCATGGATATAACATTGTCAAAGAAATAGTATACCTAGATAAGTCTGTAGCACAAGGTGTACTATTTCATCATGAAAGACTGGATGGCAGCGGATATCCATTTAAATTAACCTCTGAAAGAATACCTGAATTTTCAAAAATTATAGCAATTGCTGATTCATTTGATAATGCAAATTCTTCTAGAGGAAACTGTAAAAAACTAAACCCATTTGAAGCAATTGAAAAAATAAAACAAGAAAGTTTTGGCAGATTAGATTATGGATATTCAAACATTTTTATAAATAATATATTAAATTTCTTTATTGGAAAAGATGTTCTTCTTGATAATGGTGATAAAGCCCAAATTATACTTATGAATGTTAATGACCTTAGTCGCCCTATCATAATTCTAAATAACGATATTATTGACTTATTAAAAAGCAAAGAGCTTAACATTAAAGAATTTGCTTTTTAAGCAAAAAATATATTAAGGTTTTCTTATTATATTCTTAAATATCATATATACTGTACAAAATATCTATTTTCTAATATATAATATTTCATGTATTTATATATAATGTTTTAAAAGGAGATATTATGAGTTGTTTAGGTAATATTATTTGGTTTATCTTCGGTGGATTTTTTAATGCTATAGGCTGGTTCTTTACAGGAATACTTTGGTGCATAACAATTATTGGAATACCTATAGGGCTTCAATGTTTCAAGATGGCAGGTTTACAGCTTGCTCCTTTTGGAAAAGAAGTTGTAGAAACAAATTTTGGAATCGGAAGCCTCTTTTTAAATATATTATGGATTATATTTGGTGGCTTAGAATTATGTATAGCTAATCTTTTAAGTGCATTTTTCTTATGCATTACTATTGTAGGAATTCCATTTGCTGCTCAGTCTTTAAAATTAGCTAAGCTTTCCCTTATGCCGTTTGGCAAAGAAATACGTTAAAATAGGATTAGATAGTAAGTATACTATCTAATCCTATTTTTTTATCTTTGGTAAATTCCATTTATATTTTGCTGATGCAATTCTTATTGCTATTACAATTAATGAACTTAATACCATGGATAAAATATTATCTATCTCTAATTTAATAAATAATATATAACTTATAGCTCCAATGATAGATGCAGAAGCATATACATGTTTTACAAGTACAAAAGGAGTTACTCCAGCCATTATATCTCGTATCATTCCCCCACCTATACCTGTTACTACGCCAACAAATGTAAGTAAAAAAATATTATCTTCTATTCCCATATTAATTGCTGTATTTATTCCTACTACTGTAAATATTCCAAGTCCAATAGCATCAAATAAAATCATGATCTGTTCATAGTGTTCTAAAAATTGACTGCTTAAAATTTCATTTTTAATATATATAATTAAAAACAAAATACATGATATTAAAATTGATATTGTTACATATATATAATTTCTAAATACACTTGGTGGTGTTATTCCTAAAATCAAATCTCTTATTATACCACCTCCGATTGCAGTCGTAATTCCTAGTACATTAACTCCAAATATGTCCATATTCTTCTTTATACCTACCATAGCACCAGAAGATGCAAATGCTATTGTTCCAACCATTTCCATAACAAATACCATAAATTCTGTATATGTCATTATACTGTCATCCCCCCCTTATAAGAATCTAGTTGCAAACATGTCTATAATACACTGTTTAAGATAAAAAAACAATTTATATAAGAAAAAAACACCTAAAAATTTTAGATGCTTTTTCTTATATAAATCTTATTATAGTTTACTTAACTTATCATCAATAAGTTGTTTACAAACTTTAGGATTAGCTTTTCCTTGACTCTTCTTCATTACTTGCCCCATTAAGAATCCTGATGCTTTGGTTTTTCCTGCCTTAAAATCTTCTACTGATTGAGGATTAGCTACTATTACTTCATCAACTATTTTTTCTAGTTCATCGCTTGAACTTATTTGCATAAGTCCTTTTTCTTCAATTACTTTTATTGGATCTTTATTTTCATCAAATATGTCTTCAAGAACCTCACGTCCTATATTATTGCTTATTTTTCCTTCACTAACAACATTAAGAAGCTTTGCAAAGTTTACTGAATCTAATGTCATTTCTAATGATTCTGTCTTTCTGTCCTTTAATATTCTTAAAATATCTCCAAGGATCCAGTTCGCTGCCATCTTAGGTGCTATTCCTTCTTTAGCGACAGCTTCAAAGAACATAGCAAGACCCATATCTGAAATTAATATATCTACTTCTTTTTCAGTTAACTCGTATTCATTTAAGAATCTTTCCCTTTTAACCTCTGGCATTTCTGGAAGTGATTTTTTAATTACATCTATTTGCTCATCATATAGTATTATTGGTGGTAAATCTGGTTCAACTACATATCTATAATCATGTGCTTGTTCTTTTGAACGCATAGATATAGTCTTTCCTTTTGCAGCATCCCATCTTCTAGTTTCTTGAACAACTTTATATCCTTCATTAAAGCTATATAATTCTCTTTGTCTTTTTTCTTCTTTTTTAAGAGCTTTTTCAAGCTCTCTAAATGAGTTTATATTTTTAAGCTCAACTTTTGTGCCAAATTCTTCTTGTCCTACAGGTCTTAAAGATATATTAGCATCACATCTTAATGATCCTTGCTCCATACGGCAATCTGAAACGCCGGCATATTCTAAAATAGACTTTAACTTTCTTAAAAATTCTACAGCTTCACCAACACTTCTCATATCTGGTTCTGTAACTATCTCAGCAAGAGGTACGCCAACTCTGTTATAATCAATTAATGAAATTGGTTCATCTTCTACGTGAATAAGCTTACCAGCATCTTCTTCTATATGAATTCTATTTAATCTTACCTTAACTGTTTTTCCTTCATATTCGTATTCAATAACACCACCTGAACATATTGGCATATCAAATTGTGAAGTTTGATAGTTTTTAGGAAGATCAGGATAAAAGTAGTTTTTTCTATCCATTTTGTTAAACTTATTTATTTTGCACCCAAGAGCTGTACCAGCTTTTATTGCTAAATTTACAACTTCTTCATTAAGCACTGGAAGTGTTCCTGGAACCCCTGTACATATAGGACATGTATTTGTATTAGGCTCTGCTCCAAATGCTGTTGAGCATGAACAGAATATTTTTGTTTTAGATTTTAATTCAGCATGTATTTCAAGACCAATTACTGTTTCAAAGTTCATTTTTCTTACCTCCTATAACTCAACATTTAAGCTTTGTTCTAAGCTATATGCAGCTTTAAAGATTTTTTCTTCACATAGCATATCTCCCATAAGCTGAATACCAATAGGAAGACCTTCTTTTGATATGCCTCCCGGAATTGATATTGCAGGAATTCCAGCTAAGTTTACGTTTATTGTATAAATATCAGCTAAATACATGGCAAGTGGATCTGCATTTTTTTCACCTATCTTAAATGGTAATACTGGTGATACTGGTCCAAGTATTAAATCATACTTTTCAAATGTTTTTGATAAATCATATTTAAGCTTAGTTCTAAACTTATCTGCTTTATTATAATATGCATCATAATATCCTGAACAAAGTGCATATGTTCCTATCATGATTCTTCTCTTAACTTCTGGTCCAAATCCTTCTGTTCTACTTCTTTCCACTAAATCTTCAACATCTACAAATTCCTCTGGTCTATATCCATATCTTATACCATCATATCTTGAAAGATTTGTTGATGCTTCAGCAGATGACATTATATAGTACGCTGCAAGGCCATCTTTCATTATTGGAAGTGAGAATTTAGAAACTTCAGCACCATTTTCTTTTAATACTTCAATAGCTTTTACTACAGTCTCTCTTATTTCTTCATCTAATCCCTCACCAAAGAATTCTTCTGGAATCCCAATTTTCATACCTTTAACACCATCTTTTAAATTCTTTGTATAATCTTTTACTTCTAGATCTCTTATACTTGTTGAATCATAAAAGTCAGTTCCAGCTATTACATTAAGCATATAAGCACTATCTTCAACATTTTGTGAAAATGGACCAATTTGATCTAAAGATGATCCGAAAGCTACAAGACCAAATCTAGAAACTAATCCATAGGTTGGCTTAAGACCTACAACTCCACAGAATGCAGCTGGTTGTCTTATTGATCCACCAGTATCTGATCCCAAAGATATCGGACACATATCCGCTCCAACTGCTGCTGCTGATCCACCTGATGATCCACCTGGAACTCTGTCTAAATTTCTTGGATTGTGAGTCTTTTTAAATGCTGAGTTTTCTGTTGAAGATCCCATTGCAAATTCATCCATATTTGTTTTTCCAATTATTATTGCATCTTCCTCAAGTAATTTTTTTACAACTGTTGCATCATATGGAGGAATAAAATCTTCAAGCATTTTTGATGCACAACTTGTATTTACACCTTCTGTACAAATATTATCCTTAATAGCTATAGGAATTCCAGCAAGTTTTCCTAGTGCTTCTCCTTTTGCTATTTTAGCATCTATTTCTTTGGCTTTTTCTAAAGCCTCATCACATGAAAGACTTAAAAAAGCATTAACTTTAGGTTCTTTCTCTAAAATATTTTCAATATAAGATTTAACTAATTCTTCACTGGTCATTTCTTTAGACTTTATTTTTTCTACCATTTCTTTTAATGTCATTTTCATTTATTTCACCACCTATTCAATAATCTTTGGTACTTTGATGTACGTATCTTGTTTTTCTTTAGCATTTCTAAATAAATCGTTGCATTCAAATTTCTTTACTTCATCTTTTCTAACTATAGGTTTTAATTCCTTTTTTATTTCATCATCATTTATTTCTAAATCCAATTCACTTAAATATTTGAAATTTTCTAAAATACCTTCAAATTCGCTTGCAAACTTTGCTGCTTCTTCATCTGTAAATCTAAGCTTAGAAAGCTTAGCTATATATTTAACTTCATCAATTGTTACGTTCATTTTTAACACCTCATTTTTTTATTTTTTAATGAAACTCGGACTCACATTCGTTCGTTCGAGTAAGCGATTCACACAAAATCATAGATTTTGGTTCTCTGCTTATGAAACTCGGACTCATATTCCTTCGTTCGAGTAAGTTCCAGCAACCAAATCATAGATTTGGGCTGTCACTTATGGTTCAATTCTCTTCATATCTCTTGGGAATAATGCTGCTTCTCTTATATTTGAAAGATCAAGAACTTGCTTTGTAATTCTTTCAAGACCTATTGCAAACCCTCCATGTGGTGGCATTCCATATTTAAATGTATCTAAATAGAATTTAAATGCTTCTAAATCTAATCCAAGTCTTTCCATCTTACCTTTAAGCATTTCATAATCATGAATTCTTTGACCACCAGTTGTAATTTCAAGTCCTTTGTAAATTAAATCAAAACTCTTAGTAATTTCAGGATTATCTTCACATTCCATTGCGTACATAGGGCGTTTTGCTGTTGGATACTCAGTTAAGAATACAAAATCACAGTTATATTTTTCTTTTACATATTGTGCAAATAACAATTCACCTTCATTATCAATATTTCCAACTGGTGATTTCTTTCCATACTCAGCTAGTAATATTTCTTGTGCTTCACTTAATGGAATTCTTGGAATATTAAGTTCATCTGGAAGCTCTGTATCATATAATTTTAATTCTTCCTTGCAAGTTTCTTTTAAGTGCTTAAACATATATCTTAAGAAGTTTTCTTCAATATCCATTAAATCTTTTTCATCTTTTATAAAGCCAATTTCAACGTCTAAGCTTATATATTCATTTAAATGTCTATAAGTGTTGTGAAGCTCTGCTCTGTATGCATATCCTACTTCAAATACTCTTTCAAATCCTGCTCCAACCATCATCTGCTTATAAAATTGTGGACTTTGTGCTAAAAATGCTCTTCTACCAAAGTAGTCTACAGTGAACATTTCAGATCCACCTTCAGTTCCTGAGTTTATAATCTTTGGAGTATGAATTTCTTCAAAATCATTTTCTTTAAAAAATCTTCTAAAACTTTCTTCAATTTCATTTTGAATCTTAAATATTGCTTTCTTTTTAGGTATTCTAAGACTCATTGTTCTATAATCCAATTGAGTTTCTAAGGAAACCTTGGTTTTATATCCTTGAATCTCAAATGGAAGCTTATCGTAATAAACTTTTCCAACCATATCTATTTTTTCAGCTTCTATTTCAATTCCTCCGAGTGCTTTTTCATTTTCGCGAACCATTCCAGTAACTTCTATTGAATTTTCAAGTCTTAAACCTTTAATTTGTTCCTTAGTACAAACGAGTTGAATTATTCCACTTTTATCTCTAAGCATTACAAATGTTACACTTGCTAAATCTCTGATTTTGTGAACCCATCCTCTTAATAATACTTTTTCTTCTTCACATACTTTTAAATCTTTTATAAATGTTCTTTTCATATCTCTTACTCCTTTTTACTTATTTTGAATTTTATTGAAACGAATGTTTAGAAATCTCTTGTGTTTAACCTTTATTACTAAGTTTAAAATTTAAACAATAAAAAAATCTCGTTCCTATGCTTTCGCATAGGGACGAGATATAATAATCATATTCCGCGGTACCACCCTGTTTAACCTGATAACAAGTTCACTTAATAAATACAGAGTGCATAATGTAAAAATTTTGAGATACTTTCGTAAACACACTACTACTCTATATCCTTCACTTTTAACGGTGTGATTCCGGCTAAGTCTACTATTACGTACTTGTAATTTCGGTTAACTGCTCCAAAGTGTTCTTTCATTCAAGACTCATACAGATATTCCACCATCATCTGCTCTCTAAAAATCATCATAGAATTACTTTTCTTTATCGTTGCATTTATTCATTTCCTAATGTTGTATTCATTATATTGCACTTTTTTTTATAAATCAACACTTTTTTTAAATTTTTTTTATCTCTTTACTTTCTTAAGTTATATAATATTATCAGAATTCAATTTAATCTTCCAATTTTACTAGTCTCTCTAATAATTTCATATTTTAATATATTATACCCAAAAACTTTATTTAATTAAGGAAGCAAACTTAATTTTTCTCTCTTAAAAAGCATTTATATCTTGTCCCTTGAAAAGTTAGAGTTCCATAATCACCTTCAGCTAACATACCGTATTGCTCTCCCGTTACTGAAAATTCCATTCTGTCTCCACTATTTACTTCAAATGTAATATAATAATAAGTCGTGGATGAATGCATCATATTATTTTCACCTGTATTTGTAACATTATGCGAAACATCTGCTCTTTTACTAACTACGGTTGCTTTAACCTCAAGAACTGGTGAATTATTATTTTTGTTCCATTGTGAAAGCCCCTTTATGGCTCTATATATAAAAGTTCCTATAACAATACAAAAAATAATAAAAATAAATACCTGCCCAAAACTAAACATAAAACCATATCCAAATTCATTATATGATAAGTCCATTTACATCCCTCCAATATATATTTATATTCTCTTCATAAAAACGTACCTTCTCAAACCTCCATATTTTTCTTTTTCACATACAATTTCAAACCCTAACTCCTTAATATTATCAGAACTGTATTTATTATCTGGTGCTGCTGTAGCACAAATATACTTTATATTATCAGCTTTTGCTAATTCTTCAAGCTTTTCAATAAGTATTTTTTGAAGCTTATTTCCTCTATAATCTGGATGTACAATTGTAGATTCAAAATTTGCAATGTATAGCAACTCTTCCCCTTTAACACCAATGTCATATCCATAATTTTCTTCATCATATCCAAACTTTGCATATACTCCAATAGCAACTAATTCGTCAGTTGACTCCACAATGCAGCCTAAAATTTTACCCCTCTCAGTTAAATCTTTTTTTAAATCTTCTTCACTGCAACACGAATAAAATTCTTTTTCCTCTAATAAATCATATATATATTTCTGGAGTTCTAAAATCTTATCTAAATATGAAATATCTAATAATTTGATTGTAGCTTTTACTTTTTCTCCATCTCTTCTCTTTAATATAAGTTCTGCATTCATTGCTTATACTCTCCTATATTTATTATACCAAATGTTGAAATTTAATATTTTCACTATAAAGCAGAGCTTAATTTATATTACGTTCTATTTTAAATTTTCTTCATAAAAATTTAAAACATATATTAAATAGGAAATTTGAATTTTATCAACTTCTCTATATATTTCATGCCTAGAAGTTTCAAATTTTATTAATTTACAATTTTCTGCATATCTTTCAAACTTTCTTTCACCTTTAGGTGTAACATAAATATCATTACCTGCTTCACATAAAAGTATTGGTATTTTTAATTTTTTTATATTTTTCTTTTTAGTTGTTTCTCTGCATAACTCTAATGCTTCATTTAACCATTTATAACTTGCTCCACCTTTTTGAAATTCTACTTTTTTTTCAACATAATCATCATAATATTTATGCCGTACCTTACTTGATGTAGCCCATTTATCCATATCTTCTTCTGGTAAATATCTTCTAAAACCAATAACATAAACATGCCCCTTATTAAGTGCGATAGCAGCTTTTGATAATAAATGAGTAAAAAAATCTGGTATTGAGCCTGTGTTAAGGCTAAGCATTGGAGCACTTAAAATAGCAGCATCAAAATATTCTGGATATAACTGTATGAACCTTGCACCTATTCCTCCACCCATAGAATGTGAAAAAAGAAATATTTTTTTTGAATTTTTATATGGCATCACTACTATATCCATAAATGTTTTAAAATCATATATATAATCTTCATAATTTTCCACATACATCTGACTAATATCATCTACTCCAAGATTTTCTGATCTTCCATGCCCTCTATGCTCTATTCCAAAGACATTAAATCCAGCTCTTAAAAAATAGTATATTATTTCATGATATTTATCCAGGCTTTCTGTATATCCATGTGATATTACAATGTTTCCTTTATTTTTGTCTAAAATATAATTTTCATAATATATATCTTTATCTTCTATACCTTTGAAGGATCCTTGATCTATTAATTTATTTAAATATGGCTCTACTTCATTAACCATTAAATTTTCATATTGATTTTCATTAATATGAATTGCATTTATTAAATTTTCTGTATTTATAGCATAACTGATATTTTGTGCAACTGATACAAAAATGCAATTTATCAAAAATATTGTAAATATCAAAAAAATTAAAATTCTTGAATAAATATAATATTTTTTATTTTTTAAAAATTTCATATGATATTCACGCATCCCTTCGTAAACTTAAAATCATAATTTTAAGTTTAAATCTATACGCATATATCTTTTGCATTTTATTTTTTTATACTACTAAATTTAAAACTATTCTAAAATAGAAATAACCCATTTATTACATGCTGTACACTTATGTATTGTTATCACAAATAAATCAAATTGTTTCTTATCAGCCATAAAGCCCATTTTATCACGCTCATTTTTAGTAACAAATTCATCATTTTCATCTACATATCCAATGATTTCAACTAGATAATTTTTTTTAGTATCATTGCAGCATCCATTGGATCCTGCAATTTCTATGATTTCATAATCTAATTCTTCACTTAACTCTTGTACTATATCAATTATGTCTTCATAGTCATGTATATCTTCAACGAAATCTTCTTCATAAAATTCTAAATCTTTAATTTGAAATAATTTATTCATACATTTCTCCAATCTTATATTAATTTAATTCTATATTTTAAATTATATATGTGCAACTATCATAAAGTAAACAAAAATAATAAAAGCCATTATAAATTGCATTTTTATAGTTTTTAACTTTTTTTATAAAAAACATAAAAAATTGAAAAAACACTAAATTAACAAAATAATTAAATTTCATTAATTTAGTGTTTTTTAAGTCAAATTATTTTTTAAATGTAATTATTACTTTAAATAAGTCTCCATCAATTTCAATATTAAAATTGCCTCCTTGTGCTTCCACAAAACTTTTAGCAATTGCAAGACCAAGTCCTGATCCTTCAGTATTTCTTGATTTATCTCCTCTTTGAAATCTTTCTACGATTTCATCAGGTGTAAAATTAATTTCGTTTGCAGACATATTTCTAATTGTAATTTCTGCTGTATCAATATTATCCACTATATTTATATATACCCTTGAATTTTCCATAGCATACTTAGCTACATTATTTAAAAGATTTTCAAATACCCTATAAGTTTTTTGACTATCTAAATTAAGTATTATTTTATTTTCCGGATAGTCATTTCTAACTACAAGTTTTGAATTTTTTAATTTATCTTGAAGCTCTATCTGTGTTTGTCTCATAAGCTCTACTATATCAACTTTTACTAAGTTCAATTTAATATTTCCGCTTGTAGCCTTGCTTACTTCAAATAAATCTTCAATTAAAAATTTTAATCTTTGAGATTTTTTATCTAATGTATCTATATATGATTTTCTTTCTTCTTCTGTAATCTCAGGATTCTTTAATAAATCAACATAAGTTATTATTGATGTTAATGGGGTTTTTAAATCATGTGATACGTTTGAAATCAATTCAGTTTTCATTCTTTGACTTTTTACTTCTTCATCTACAGCATTTTTAAATCCCTTCTTAATATTAAGAATTGCTTCTTTGACTGGATTAAATATTCCTAAATCTTCATCTATTTCTATACCTAAATTTCCTTCTGCAATTTTATTTGTTGACTCTAAAAGTTTTGAAAACTTTATCTTTATATCGTCAACATATTTAGTTACTATAAAGAATAATACAATAGAATAAATAGCCGCTGCGCCAATTCCAAAGATCCAAATTGCTGAAATTAATGATAGTATTAAAAAGTTAATTAGAATAATCTTTATTATCATTTTATTAGATTTATCCTTTAAATCTAAATGATATAGTTCATTTCTAATATTATTTATTTTTCTAACAAAAAATCTATAAAGCTTACATAGAAGCATGTTTTCTTTTAAATATGTTTTAAGCCCTGTTGTAAATATATATTTTAATAACATAACTCCAGAAAAAATTGAATATATAGATATACTCCACATAAAGATATTTGCTATAAATAGTATTGTATTTGAATAACCTGTACCTAAGCGCAAATTATTAAGTGCTTTAATAGCATTTCCATCTAAAGTGCTTTGAAGTCCGAGTAAACAAAGTGCTGCTATACTCAAAGCCAAGCATATATAAATAACTATATTTATTTCTGTTGGAATCTTATTTATAAATCTTATACCAACTATATTTTTTCCTTTATTATATGGAAGAAAAAAGGATACTATAAGAATGACAACAAATACAGAACCAACAAATGCCATAATTACATTTTGATCAACGCCTTCATTATATGAAGTTCTTAATTCAGTTATATAATCTACATATTTCAGTTCTTTTGGAATTGCATATATAAATTTACAATCGCTTATTGAATTTAAAGATGCCTTAGTGTAATTATACTGATAGGTTTCGTTTTTGTTATAATTATAATTTGACATTCTATTACTAAGTAAATCTTCATCTATTCCATGACTTTTTAATATATCTGCCAATCCATTTTTATTAAATGCTAATTCAACATAAAAATCATATTTTTCTTTAATATTATCAATATTTAAAAGATCTTGCTCTACATTACTTGCTATTAAATTATTATCATTATCAAATACTGCATATTGTACATTTCTTAAATCATTTTGTAATGTTCTTTTATTCTGCAGATAGTTTTCATCTAAATTTCTTACTATGTTTTTCTTATCTGCTTCAATTTCTTTATCTAAACTGATATTAACCTCTGATTTTGTTATTTCTCTATTCCCATCTTCATAATTAGATTCATCTGAAAAAGACCCAGTACCATAATAATTATCTTGGTAATAATCATCTACTAAGTACTCTTTTATATAGGCTTCTTCAATTGATATTTCTGAGCCCTTTTTATGTTCTAAAACATCCTTATATAACATATAACTTGAATCATATATTTTATCTAAAAAATAGTTATCTTCATAAATTTGTGTTTTATCCATTTTTGCACATTCTTTTAACTTTGGATAAAAAAGCATTATTCCACCAGAAATTATAACTAAAAGAATTATTGCAATTATATTGATATTAATATTTTTTTTATTAGAATTATTTTTTATTATTTCAGTATTATTTCTGTTTTTCAATTTTATAGCCAACTCCCCACACCACCTTTAAATATCTAGGATTCTTTGAATCAATTTCAATCTTTTCTCTTATGTTTCTTACATGTACCATAACTGTATCAGTATTCACTGCCTGCTCCTTCCACACACTTTCGTATATTTCTTCTGCTGAAAATACTCTTCCTGGATTTTTCATTAATAAATGAAGAATCTTAAATTCAATAGGTGTAACTTTTATATTTTCTCCATCAACATATATCTCTTTTGTTTCAACATTTATTTCAAGTCCACCTACTACCACATTATTATTTTTCTTCTCTAAATTATTTATTATATTTAAATATTTTGAATATCTTCTAAGCTGTGAATTAACTCTTGCAATTAATTCCATAGGATTAAATGGTTTTGTTACATAGTCATCTGCGCCAATATTTAGTCCCATAATCTTATCCATTTCTTCGGATTTAGCTGTAAGCATTATTACTGGAAATTCATGTTCTTCTCTAAGCTTCATAACCATTGTTGTTCCATCCATCCTTGGCATCATTATATCTACTATTGCCAAATGTATATCTTCTTTTTCTATAATTTCAAGACCTTCTATTCCATTATTAGCTTTAAATACATTGTATCCCTGATTTCTTAAATATATTGCAACTCCATCACAGATTTCTTTTTCATCTTCAACTATTAAAATATTATATGCTTTCATTATTTTCCCACCTTTATATAATTGTATGATTAGTATTTATAGAATCATATAATATATTATCATAACTTATTTTAACTTTGTCTTTTTATTAATTTAATAGTTGAATTTCTTTTTACACATTCATTTATAATTAAAAATGTAATTATAATCCCCCCTAAAGCTACTAAAATAAATTTAATTGCAAAATTAAAGTTTAACTGCAAAATACTATCTTTTATATTCAATATAAAAATATAAAAAAATGATGTATTTACACATTCACTTATTAAAAGTAATAGACTAGCAATATAGATAATAATTAATTTTTTCAATCTCAAATTCCCCCTTTCTTTTGATCTAAACAAATTGTAATTCTAAAAATTTAAGATATACATCTAAAAAAGCTAAAGAATTTCTAAAGAAAAATAAAATAACACTTAAAGTAATTGCAATACCTTAAGTGTTATCTTTAAAATTCAAATTCTAACTAAATCTATGTAACATTTCATTATATTCTTTTTTTATATTTATATATGACTGCATTAACTCTTGAGATCTAATGTTAGCTTGACCAATTACATAATCATATTTTTCTACAAATAAATTTACTACTTTCTTATCTATTTTTTTATTGCTCACCATATCATTCAATATTTTTATTATTTCTTCTTTCTTAAATTCTTCTTTATAACTACGTCTTCCTATTAATGCACTGATAATATCAGCGACTGCTACTATTCTCATCTCTAAAGTTAATTTATCTTCTTTCAATCCAAATGGATACCCAGTTCCATCTAATTTTTCATGATGAAGCGTTGCTATATCTCTTATATCATCGATATTAAGTCCACTTAATATATCATATCCTATCTTTGCATGACTTTTCATTATCTCAAATTCTTCATTAGTTAGTTTACCTGGCTTCTCTAGGATCTCAGTTGGAATGCTTATTTTCCCAATATCATGTAATGTTGCTGAAAGCGCTATTTTATTAACTGTTTCTTCATCTAATTCGCATAACTTTGCTATTTCATAAGAAATAGCTTCAACAGCTATTGTATGCTTTACTGTAGCTTCACTTCTAAAATCTATTGAATATGCAAGCATTTTACTATACGCTAAAACATCTTCTCTTAAAAATGTCTTCTTCTTAAAGAATTCCATAAATTCATCTATATATGTTCCATCTTTAAGTTTTGAGATAAATCTATATTCTTTATCTGCTTTGTTTAATAAATCTAAAAATTTATTTGAATAATTTGCTATTATATATTTATTTTTCTCAATATCAACATATCCATTTTTAACTGTTATTCTATCTACATAATCTGCAAAACTAAGCAACAATCCCTCTTTTGATATAATATCTATATTTCTCTCTCTATAATATCTTTCAGTAAAGTGATGTGTTAGTACCATCTTATATTTATCTGAAAGAGGTGAAAAATATTTTATAAATAATGAACCATAGATGGCATGATTAAATGGTGAATTTTCTTCTACATCTGCTAATTTTTCTCTTTCTGCCACTTTATATGCTCCCAAATCATGAAATATAGAAATAGTACATATTTCAAATATTTCTTCCTCTGTATAATTCTTTTCGAATTTTAAAAGATTCATCATTATATACGCAACTCTTTTACCATGATCTAAAAGTTTTTCATCGATAGAATTAATAGCTTTATAAATAACCAAAATTATATTATATGCAGGTATTCTTATTTTATTTTTCATATTACTTTATCTCCAAACTCTCAAATAAAATATACAATCAGACCTTCTAAGCACTTATTCATATTATATCCCTCCTCATTACCACTTGAAATTCTTCTTAAATATTAATAATTCGAAATATATATGAAAAATTTGCTTATTAGTTCCATTATTCCTTGTCAAAATCCCGCCCTACATCTTTACTTGTGTGTGAATCTGAGCCATATACTTTCTTTACATTATATTCTTCAACTAATTCTTTAAATATACCGCTCACATAAAGTTCTTTGCAATATGGCTTTCTAATCCCAGCTGTATTCACATCCACTTCATAATTTTTATATTTAATGGCTTTTACTATTTCCTCCAATATAAATCTATTCTTATATTCAATTGGATATAACTCATTAAATATACGTATTAAATTAGGATGTCCTACTCTTTTAGGTTTATAAGTTCCCAAATCACTTTGTATTGCCAAGAGTAAAGTTTCATAATACTTATCATAAACATTTTCTACTGATCCTAAGTTTTCTAAAGCTCTTTCAAATCCTTTTATTCCATCAATATCTGTATATTCACCATTATTTAGTTTTATAAAGTGTAGTGACAACAGTGCATCTTCTAAATTTTCTCCATACTTATTTAAAAGCCTTGTTGTTTTATCTTCATATCCTTCTATAAAATCTACTTCAAGTCCAATATTTATTTTTATTTTATTTTTATATTTTTCTTTAATAAGTTTTAGTTCTTCAAAATATTTTTCTATTTGCTCTTCATTTGGTGAACATTCATCTAAAAATTTCTTATCATCCATAAAATATCCTGGAAGCGGCATATGTTCTGTAAAGCTTATTTCTTGAAGCCCTTGCTCTATTGCTTTTTCTATATACTTTTCAAAAGAATCATTTGTTCCATGTGGACAAAATGGCGAATGTATATGCCCATCTCTAATTATTTTTTCTTTCATTTTATTGCCCCTCTCCATCTAAAAATTATAATTTATTTTATCACTTGAACTTGCAACCCTTCCATAACATCTAATACTTTTTCATGTAAAGATTCATCAAAACTTGCACAAAGATTACTATCTACAGTTATTTGCGCATTAGGATATTGTGCCTGAAAAGTACATACATTACTTATAACGCAAATATTTGATACAACTCCTACTAACTCTATTTCATCAATATCTCCAAGTTCTTCTGCAAGTTTAATCATATCTTTAGGAGCTATTCCAAAAGCTTCTTTCTTTACGTGTATTGTATTTTCTTCATTTATAAAATCTTTTAAATTTCCATATAAATTATGACCTTCACTGCCTAAATAACAATGTGGAACTGGAAGATGCTTTCCCTCTTTTGTATCTAAATAATTTTCAAAATGTGTATCATATGTGAATACAACTTTATTATTATTATCTAAATATTCTTTTACTTTATTGTATATACCTGCCTCTAATGTTTCAGCTTTTTTAAACCCTAATGCACCATCTACAAAATCTTTTTGATAATCAATAACTGCTAATATCTTTTTCATAATTTCCTCCTTTATTTATATCTTAATATTACTTACTTAAAAATTATGTTCATATTCCTCATTATATTTAAACATCTTAGCTGGTCTAAATGGTTTTCCTTCAATTATTTCATCAGTTTCTATTATCATATCTCCCATTTTGCGTCTAAAATTCAATATTTCTCTTCCCATAATTGCCTCATACACATTTTGTAGTTCTTTTACAGTAAATAATCTAGGAAGTAAATTTAAAGCAATTGGAGTATATTCAACTTTATTTCTTATTCTATCAATAGCATAATCTAATATTTTATAATGATCAAAGGCCAATTCATCTTTTCCCAAAATATTGTTATATATTTCATTTTTTCTTTTTAATATATTTTTTTCAACTTTCTCTGTAATTTCATATTTAATTTCAATATTTCCATCTTCACTTATCAAACTTAATTCATATATATTTATAATATAATCTTCACTATTTACTTTATTTAATATTTTTTTATTTATCCAAAACCACATTGATTCCATATTTTTATTAGATTTATTATAATTAATATTCTCTTTAGATATTAACGCTATATTTCCAATACTTATTACTCTTGTTCTAGAATCTCTATTAGTTTCACCAAAAGTATATAATTGTTCCATATAAACATTATCCATTCCTGTTTCTTCTTTTAATTTTCTTGTTGCGCCATCTTCTAAACTTTCATTAATATGCACAAAGCCACCAGGAATTGCCCACTTTCCTTTTTCAGGATACTCATCTCTTTTAACTAAAAGAACCTGCATTCCTTTTCTGGGAACTTTTCTTATATTCTCTTCTTCCATATTCTCTGTTGTAAAAATTATTAAATCATTTGTAACACTAGGCTTATCAAACTTATTAGAGTCATAGTCTTTTAAAAACTCTTCTTCACTACTATAAATTTGTTTCTCTTTCATTATGATCACCTCTATGATTTTAAAATCAAATATAGATTTTACTATTCTAAATTAATATATTGTATTAATCAGATACTTTAAAATTGATATTATCTATGTAATATTATATCATATATTTTAATCAATAGGATTTATTTTGATTCATTCTGAATTTCAATTTATATAAAAATAAAAATTATGATGTCACACAGAATGAATAAAGGACGTAGAATCAGAGTTTAGTGGATAACAGTCGAAATTCTATATCTGAATATATTGTTGCCTTCTTAAAAATTATAAAATATTAGCTTGCTTAAATAACTATTCCTTAATTTAAAAATATATTTATGTGTAACACCAATAATACTGAAACTTTGAGCTTAGATGAAACAAAGAAATAAAGCTCTCATATTGGGCGGAGACTTGCATTCCAAAATGGAGCTTTAAAATTTTTACATCAATGATTGTTCCAAAATTGTTTGTCTAATTTTACATTGGAGCAAACGGTTTTGGGCACGATCATTGATGTTTAAATTTTTAGCTTCATTTTGGTAGCAAGCGAGCCCAATTTGAGAGCTTTATTTCGGTGTCATTCACTAAACTTTAGTTCTACGTCCTTTATTTATTCTATGAACAATAGCCACAATTATTTTTCTAATATTATCCTATTGTTAAATGCACTTTTTGCTAAGTGCTTATGTGGAGCATTTATTGTAGCTATTATTATTATTGAAACTAGACATAGTATTGCAATTGCTATAAATGTCGGTTTAAATCCACCTGTTAATGTAGCAATAAATGTTCCTAATAATGATCCAACTCCAAAGCCTTGATATATGATGCCATAATTGTTAGTCTCATTATTTATCCCAAAGAAATCTCCTACTATTCCTGGGAATACTGTGATACATCCGCCAAAACAAAATGCAATAGCTGCAATACATACGAAAAATGTTATTAAATTCAACTGTACAAAACTTAAAACTATTACTGATACTGCTGTTATTACCAATGCATACATAACAACTTTTAGTTGTCCTATTTTATCTGATAATGAACCCAAAACAATTCTGCCCATAGTATTAAATATAGCTACCATAGCTACTGCATTAGCTGCAACTAAAGGTGTTAATCCCACCAAATCAACTCCTATATCTTTTACTATTCCTATTACATAAAGGCCACTCATACATGCTGTAATAAATACTAAGAATAACAAGTAAGCTTCCTTAGTCTTTAACATTTCTAAAACCGTAAACTCTTTGTCACCTGAAGTACCACTTGTTTCTTCTTGAATCTCTGGGGCATCTTTTAAAAATTTACCGCCTACAACTATTAATATCATGGCAAGTATCCCCCAATAGAAAAATGCTGAAGATACCCCTTTTGAATTTATCATATATCCATTAATATATTTAAAAATCAAACTGCCTGTTCCATATGCACCAACTGAAATTCCTGATATTAATCCTTTCTTTTCCGGAAACCATTTTATGCAATTTGACAATATGGATAAATATGCAATCCCATCCGCTGCACCAAGTATAATTCCTGCTGTAACATATAACATAACTACTGAATCGATTTTTGATGCTAAAAGCAAGCTAATCCCTAAAACAATTCCTGATACTATTGTAAGTTTTTTAATTCCTATCTTTTCTTGAATTTTACCCGCAAATAGTGTGGAAAATGCTAATGAAATACTTGTTATTGAAAAAGTTACTGATATCTTATTAAAATCCCAGCCAAATTCATCAGCAATCGGCTGATTAAATAAACTCCAAGTATATATTGTTCCTAGTCCTATCTGTGCAATAACAGTACCTATTATAATTAACAAACGACTATCTAATTTCTTCTTCATTTTATTGCACTCCCTTCATTTATATAATAAAATCTTCTGTATTTAAATAATCTCAATAAACATTACCTTTATTGTTTAGCTAATTATACATCTAATATAGACAATTCTATTAATAAATGATTGAAATGCTTAAATGTGTATTTAAAATACACTTATATATTCATAAGCTGCTTAAATTTTTTTATTTTACTTCTACTCACTGGTATTTCTTTTTCTATACCATTAAGTTTTAAATTATATGTATTATTAAACCAAGGTATTATTTCTCTTATCTTAGTTATATTTACTATGTAAGATCTATGACATTTATAAAATTTATCTTTTGGTAAACTATTATAGAATTCAGATATACTTGAATGTACTAAATATTCTTCATCTTTTGTATAAACAGAAGTTATACCATCTTTTGCAGTACAATAATATATCTCATCCATATCTAAAACTATAATTTTTTCATTCTTCCATAGATTTATTTTTCCTAAAGTATGATTTTCATTATTTTTATTTTTTTCAAGATTGTAATTCATTTCAAGTTTCCTAAGCATCGATATTATTCTATCTTCAGAATAAGGCTTTAGTATATAGTCAAAGGCTTCTATTTCAAAAGCTTCAGCTGCATGTTCTTTATACGCTGTAATAAAAATAATATATGGCTTTACAGCAAATTTACTTATATTTTTTGCAAGAAATACTCCATCCAAAGAGGCTATATTTATATCTAAAAATATAGCATCTACTTCATTTTCTTGAAGAAATTTAAGTACGTCTAAACCATCATCAAATTCACCCACTATTTCTATACCGCTATAATTTTTAATAAAATATTTAAGTTCCTCTCTAGATAAATACTCATCTTCAACGATTATTCCTTTCATTGTTTTACCTCCCTTACAAAAAACTCTATTTTAGTTCCTTTATTAAGCCTTGTTATTGTAAGGCCCTGCCCATAAATAAGTTTTAATCTTGAATTCACATTATAAAGCCCTATATTTTCCTTTGGAACCCCATCATTATACATGTTTTGTATTATCTCTTCATTTATTCCTATCCCGTCATCCATTATGATTATTTGAACATCTTCTTGATGCTTTTTTACAATTACTTTTATAGTTCCTTTTCCCTTGTTCTTTAAAATACCATGAACTATAGCATTTTCTACTAACGGTTGTATTATTAAACTTGGGATTTTTACATTTACATCATCTACATCACATACTACATTTATTTTATCTCCAAATCTAGCTTTTTCAATTTCTATATAATTTCTAACTTGCTGTAATTCATCATTTATATCTATAAATTCATCGTTTAATTCTAAATTATATCTTAGATAGCTAGAAAGATTAATAATAAGTTCTCTAGCTTTTTGTGGATTTATTCTTATAGATGATGCTATAGCATTTAATGCATTGAATAGAAAATGTGGATTTATTTGAGTTTGAAGGGCTTTTAATTCTGATTTATCAGCCATCTTTTTAATATCTTCTAATTTAGCAATTTCCATTAATGTTGAAATAATTTCTGCAAGACCTGTTGAAAGATTTATTAATGGTTCAGTTATTTTATTTTCTTTTATATAATATATTTTTAAACATCCAATAACATCTTTTTTGTCATGAAGTGGTAATATGATTGCAGATTTTAATATTCTTGTTCTACTTGGAAATCCATGATTTTTTATTATTATTTCATTGTTTTCTATTGCATCCTTTGCAACTTGAGTTATTATTTCATGTCCTATTTTATAATATTCTTTTCCAACTCCAACATAAGCCAAAATATTCTTCTTATCAGTTATTGCAACTGCATCTGCTTCTATATTTTCTTTAATAATTGAACATACTTTATTTAGAGAATCAGTATTTATGTTTCTAAAATAAGGAAGAGCTTCATTAGCAATATCTAATGATAACTTAGCATGTCTTGCTGCTAATTTTTCTTTTTCATCTTCAATACTTTGAATTATTTGTATAATGAATCCAACACTAATATTACCAATTATCATCGGAATACCTATCTTTGATACTATACTAAATCCTATAGAGTGAGGCTTACTAATAAGAATTATTAATATCATAGTTACTGTTTCAGATAGCATTCCAGTGGCTATTGCTGCAATCCATTGTAAACTTCTATCTGCTTTTTTATATACATATCCTGATATAAAACCTGCTAAAATACTGCTAATTAAACATGGAATAGAACTTATCCCATTCATATCTATTAGATATCTATGAATACCTGAAATAATTCCTGTTGTAATTCCCACAATTGGTCCAAAAAGTACTCCACCTGCTACTATTGTGATTATTCGAGCGTTTATTAAAGAACCATCAATTTTTATTCCAGTATATGTTGCAAATATGGCAAGTAATGAAAAAATAATTGAAATTATTATTTTATCTTTTTTGCTATGGCTTTTCTTCGCAAAAATATTTTTTAAAATATACACTCTAGTCAACAAAAATATACATATTAAAAGAAGCGTAATTCTACCTAAAAACTCGAATAATAAATCTAACATGCTTATTAAATACCTCCATAATTTATAAAAATTATATCATATAATTAATTCTATAATATATATTATAAACCTTAAATGTATATTACAAAATTAAATTGTATTAAATTTAATATACATCTATTGATTTTTATTCTTAGTAAGACTATAATTTCTAATAACAATATAATATAAAAATAAATGAAGGTGAAATATAGATGAATAATACAATAGAAATAATTAAAAATCATAGATCAATAAGACAATACTTAGATAAAGATATACCAGATGAAATTATTGATGAAATAATAATGTCAGCTCAAGCTATGCCAAACTCAATAAATGGTCAGCAAACAACTATAATCATAGTTAAGGACAAAGCTAAACGAGAAAAATTAGCAGAGCTTACTGGAAATCAACCACATGTTGCAGAAGCCCCAGTTTTTCTTGTTTTTCTAATTGATTTCTATAGGACATACCTTGCTGCCAAAAAAAATCATGTTGAACAAGTAGTTCATGAATATGTTGAAGGCACTGAAGTTGGATCAGTCGATGCTGGAATAGCTTTAGGTGCAGCTACAATTGCTGCTGAATCACTTGGACTTGGTGTAGTTCCAATAGGAGGTATTAGAAAGAATCCGGAAAAAGTTATTGAGCTTTTAGAACTTCCAAAATATACTTTTCCAGTAGTTGGATTAGTAGTTGGTTATCCAGCTGACAAATCGCACAAAAAACCAAGAATTCCTTTTAATAGTTATAGACATATTGATAAATACGATAAAAAAATTGTTGAATCTTCAATTGATTCTTATGATGATCAAATGGCTTCATACTTAAAAGATATCGGAAGATATGATAAAGAAAAAAATTGGAGTTCTCAAACATCTGGATATTACAAATTGAATTATTACCCAAAAGTTAAAGCTATTATGGAAAGGCAAGGGTTTACTAATAAATAATATTAATTTATAACAGTTGGTTGATTGTATAATTCATAAAAAAGAATTTACCAATCAGCCAATTTCTGAAAGGAGAATTTAATATGAGTGATTTATTTACACCTTATGAACTAAAGAGCCTCAAATTAAAAAACAGAATAGTTATGCCACCTATGTGTCAATATTCAGTAGAAAATAAAGATGGAATTGCTACTGATTGGCATTACATACATTATGTAAGCCGAGCTATAGGCGGAACTGGTTTAATAATCATTGAAATGACTGATGTAGAACCTGATGGCCGTATTACCGATTATGATTTAGGACTATGGTCAGATGATCAAATACCTGGCATTAAGAGAATTGTAGATGAATGCCACAAATATGGAGCTAAAGTTGCTATACAGATAGCCCATGCCGGGCGTAAAGCTGAAGATGCTAAAGTTCCTGTTGCTCCATCTCCAATTCCTTTTGATAATAAATCAAAGACTCCACATGAACTTACAACTGATGAAATTAAAAAAATCATAGAAAAATTTCGTCTATCAGTAAGACGTGCTGTAAAAGCTGGAGTAGACGCTATTGAAATTCATGGAGCTCATGGATATTTAATACATGAATTTCAATCTCCATTAACTAATAAGAGAACTGATGAATATGGACAAGATTTGTATAAATTCGGTAAAGAGGTCGTTGAAGTATCTAAAAGTGAAATGCCTAATGATATGCCATTAATTATGCGTATATCAGCAAAAGAATATGTTGATGGTGGTTATGGAATTAACGAAAGTATTCTATTTTCTAAAGAATATAAAAATGCTGGTGTTGATATATTTCATGTAAGTTCAGGTGGAGAAGGTCCAATTGGATCTTCTGGAAAACCTGGAACACATGCTGCATATCAAGTTCCGCTAGCTCGAAAAATTAAAGAAGCTTTAAATGTTCCTGTTATTGCAGTTGGAAAATTAGGTGATCCTGAGCTTGCTAATTCAATTATAGGAAATGATGATGCTGATCTTGTAGCAATTGGAAGGGATATGCTTAGAAATCCATATTGGGCATTGGAAGCCTCTATTAAATTAAATAAGGAAATTCTTATTCCTAGCCAATACAAAAGAGGATTTCCTAGAATAATTGAAAATAAATAATTAGATATGTCCTAAAACATTTTGTTTTAGGACATATTATTTTTCTATAAATTATAAAATTCTATATTAATAAGTATATTTAAACTTTAAATTTATAAAAATATTGTCATTTTCCCTCACATAAATAAGTTTCATGCATAATATAACTATTGAATAAGCAACAAATATGAGAGGAAAAATTTTATGTACAGACACGAAGAATGCATGCATAAATTTGATGAATATGCTCGTGCATATATATTACCACAAAAATATGAAGATTTATTTTCTTGCAAAGAGGGATTTACTAAAGGAACAATTTTTAAAGTTCTCTATGACCCTTATGTAAAAAGTAAACTTAGTGAATGTTAATTTGAGAGGTGATATGTATGTGTAAAATGAATGACTTATTAAATAGTATACAAGTTTATCAATTTTGTGCTATTGACCTTAACTTATTCTTAGACAATTACCCTGATAATACAAATGCCAAGGAAGATTATTGCAGAGTATCAGCAAAATTAAAAGAGTTAATTAGTCAATATGAAAAAGAATATGGACCATTAACTAACTTTGGATCAAGCTATATTGAAAATCCGGAAAAATGGATTAATACGCCTTGGCCTTGGGAGAATATGTATAAGGAGGATAAGTAGGTTATGTGGTATTACGTGAAAACATTAGAGCATCCAATAAATTTAAAATGTAAAGATCTTAATATGGCAAAGTATTTAATTACTCAATATGGTGGTCCTGATGGTGAATTAGGTGCTGCACTTAGATATTTAGATCAAAGATATACAATGCCAACAAATAAATCCAAAGGATTATTAACCGATATAGGCACTGAAGAAATGGCCCATGTTGAGATGATAGCAACTATGGTATATCAGCTAATGGAAAATGCAACTGTAGAAGAACTAAAAAAAGCTGGCCTTGGCGGTCAATATGCAGATCATAGAAAAGCATTATTTTATACTGATGCTACCGGCAATCCATGGACCGCAACTTATATTCAAGCTAAAGGTGATGTAATTGCAGATTTACATGAAGATATGGCTGCTGAACAGAAAGCCAGAGCTACTTATGAAAATTTAATCAATTTAACTGATGAACAAGATATAAAAGATGTGTTAAAATTCTTAAGGGAACGTGAGGTTGTCCATTATCAAAGATTTGGCGAAGCTTTAATGGATGTTCAAGATCATGTTTGTAAAAAATAATATCCTATTTTATTTCATATAAATATTATAAAAAATAATTAATATAAGTAGAATATAAAAGAACTTTAATACTATTAAAGTTCTTTTATATTTATATTTCTATCCATTAATTATTTTTTTTATATAATCTGTATTCGCATAACTCATTTTAGAACTTTCCAGCCAATGCTTTGAGCATCCACATTCATCTAAAATTACACATTGTGGTATAAAACCCATTCTAATAGCTTTCCACCCTCCAGAAATTAAATTTAAGACACATGCAACTCCAATAATTCCAATTTCACCATTATTATTATCTTTCAATTTAAGAAATGAGCTTTCATGAGATACTACATATGTAGAATAATGAAGTGCTTTCCCTAGGTCATTTATAATATTTACATTACAATCTTTTGAACAACACTTGCATACAAACCCCTTTTCACTTTTTATACCTAAGCATTTTGATTTATTTTGCCTCATACAAGATGGTAAAAAAACTATCTTTTCTCTGGTTTTTAAAAACCTATTTTTATAAATATCATTCATTATTTGACTACAGACCATATTAAAATAATACTGTAATTTGCTTTTACCACAATATATAATATTCTCTTTGTATTTATGATCTCTTTTATATTTTTTTAAATACAAGTCTACATTAGCCACATATTTGCTTAGTATATCTTCAGAAATACTATATAAATTATCTATACAAAAATTGCTTAATATCATAAATTCTGATATATCTTTATCTTTTAATTCAACAAAAAATAAATGCCATCTTTTTATTCTAATACCTTCTTCTTTAAAGTCTCCAGAAGCTTCAAGCCACTTAATTAGATATTCCATATCTTTTATAGATACTTCTTTATTTATTTTCTTAGACTTTAAAAGTATTTTCGTATTCAATATTCCTCTTATCTTGTCTACTTTTATTTTTAATATTTCATTTTTTCGCATACTATTTAAAATAGTAAAAATATAATTGAGCTTATATTTAAAGGCTCTAGCATTATCTATGTATTCATTAACAAGAACTCCTATTAAAACAATTTCTATTAAATATTCTTCTCTAGATCGTAGTTTTTCAATCTCATTGCTTTCTATAAACATCATAAATTCATTTATAAGTTTACTACATTTCTGCAAAACTTTATTCATAAATAAATCCTTTGCAGCTTTACTATCTTTATAATAATCAATTGAGCTTTTATTATCTAATTTCAATGAATATGTTTTAAATGACATACATATCCCCCTTTTAATATGTGTGTGACTAAACCAATATTTAATTATATATGTATGCTTTTAAATTTTAATTTTTTATTAAAATAAATCACCTAAAAAAATATAGGTGATTTAGAAGTTTAAAATATTTTTATTTATAGCATTTTCAATTTCTTTCAAAACATATGTTTCTCTATATATCCAGTTAGGAATATTTGATATATTATCTTCTATAATTAATTTATTTTGCAAAATTGCTTCCTCTATATTTATCCAAACCGGTTTAAATTCTAATTCTTTTTCATAATCATCAAGTTTCTGTTCCTTTTGTACATCAGAAACTTCCACAATATAATAATAAGATATCATTTTAAATAATTTATTATGATGAAACCTGTCTTTACTTTTTTCTGTTACTATTCCTATAATATCTTTTACATCCGAACAAACATACCCTGTTTCTTCTTCTACTTCTCTTTTTAATGCATCTAATTTTTCTTCATATTTTTTCACTCCACCTCCTGGAAATTTATAATCTTTATTTTTAGAATTTACCATTAATATTTTATTATTTTTAATTATTACCGCTCTTACTGCTTCTCTAAAATTAACTTTACCTATGGATTCATTTACTTTTTCTATTTCAATTATTTTATCAAATACCATAAACTATGCTCCCTTAAATAAAATATCAAGTTTTAATATTATCTTATAATATTAATTATACTTCAATTTATACTTTATATACAATAAGATAGGTTTATAAGATAAATCTATCTTATAAACCTTATGGTAATTTTATGAAATGCATTTGATTAAATATAATATATTTTAAATTGTTTGTACTGTGTTTACTATACATAGTCAATTTTATATTAATCTATCTTCTATTATTTAGCTGTGTGCGGAACTAAATAATAATTTTAATAACATATTTGAATAGTGTGGATATTTAAATATATTATTATTTTAAGATATATTTTTTTTATAATATATTAATTGTATGCAAAATTAATTATCATCTAAAAATTATAAATCTTGGAGCATTATATATATTTAACATTATTATAAAAGGAGTCTTTTATACTTACTATAAGGCTATGCGATGAGTTATTGCCTTTTAGTATATTTTTTATAGTATATTCTTTTATTTCATCATATTTATCAAATATCTTTTTTGCTTCAATCGTATTGTTGTATACCTTCCAATATCCACATAAAAGACACTTTTTTTCTTTGCATTCCATAAAATCTTTAACATCTTCAAATGGTATCCCTAAAAATAATCCTAATTCATGTGGACAATGATATTTATTATATCTATTTTTTAAATTCTTTATGCAATCATCTATAATAAAATTCTCTTTATATCCTAAGTTTATTAAGAATTCCTTATTTTCTTTTATATTTAGATTTTTGTCAAGAACATGTCTATCGTAAATCATTAATATTATATAGTCCATATTTTCCCTTAATTCAGTATATTCCAAATTAATTTCATTAATGAAATTTGTTCCAAATTTAACCCAACTATTATATAATCTATGATTACTTTTCTTTACAGTTATTGTAACTGCTGGCTTGATACCTGCAATAATTAAGGAAGTATTATATAAGAGATAATTTTCTATATATTCATCATCTTCCATTGAATTTAACTTATTATAAAAATCTAGATATTTCATTATGCCACATCACTTTCAAATTATAAATTAGCTACTTTTTTACCAAACTCTATACATTCTTCTTCTCTGTCATCTGGCTCATTTTGTATTATTAACGGTTCTTCATTTATTATGCAGCCATTACCTTCCATTCTTTCTTGCCAATCTCTCATCCATTGGCCATCACCCCATCCGTAAGAGCCAAATAGAGCTACCTTTTTACCAGAGATTTTACTTGAAATTTCCTCTATGAATGGTTCAAATTCTCCTTCCTCTAACACCTCATCTCCCATAGCTGAACATCCCAATATTAAAATTTCTTCTTTCAATACCTCTTCCACATTAGCTTCTGAAACCGAAATCATTTCAGCTTCTTTGCCAGCTTCTTCAATTCCTCTTTTTATAAGTTCAGCCATCTTTTCTGTGTTACCTGTTCCTGACCAATAGACTATTTTCATATTTCCATCCCCTTATCAATTATTTTTGAAAATCATTCTCAATTAGTATATTAAATTATATTGATAATGTTGTCAAGTCTTATATAAAAAATTTTTATATAATTAAAATCACTAAAATATTCTTATAAAATCAATGGCAACAGGATTTGCTTTCCTGTTGCCATTAATCTTATTTTTCCTTATCAAGTTTTTTATTAAATGCAAATATTGCAAATGATGCAAGAAATATAATAACATATCCTACTACACTTACCCAATCTGGTAATACGCCAAAAAGTATTAAACTAATTAAAGCTGAGAAGATAATATTTGTATAATCAAATATTGATATCTCTTTTGCCGGAGCAAATTTATACGCTAGTGTAATTCCAAATTGCCCTAAACTTGCAAATACACCCGCTAATAATAAATAAGCTAGTTGTTGAATACTCATTGGTTTATATACTCCTAACATAAGCGGAAGCGTAACCATGCTTGAAAAGAACGAAAAATAAAATACTATAGTGTTCGGTTTCTCTTTATTTCCCAAACCTCTTACACAAGTATATGCACCTGCTGCACTTATTCCGCCTAAAAGTCCAATTAATGCCGGTATAGTTTCAAGATTAAAAGATGGTTTTATAATAAATAATGAACCTATAAATGCCACTGTACATGCCATGCTTACAACAATTCCTTGTTTAGGCTTCATCTTTTCTTTTAAGAATATGGTTGAAAAGATTATTGAAAAGAATGGACTTAATTTATTTAGCATATTTGCGTCTGACAACACTAATTTATCAATAGAATAAAAATTAAATAATATTCCTAATGTTCCAAGTGTTGACCTAAGTATTAAGAGCTTTTGATTTTCTTTCTTCCCAAAAAATGTCCCTTTATTTTTAATAATTATCGATGCTGCAACTGCTACCGAAACTATATTCCTAAAAAAAGTTTTTTGAAGTGATGGTAAATCTCCTGATAATTTAACAAATGCAGACATCATAGCAAATCCAAAAGCTGACATTATAATAAAGAATATCCCCTTGCTTCTGTCACTTAAACTATCAAATTTCATATTAATTATCCTTTCATGATATTTTTTGATTTTAATAAAAGCTGAAAATTAGATATAACCTAATTCTCAGCCATCAAAAGAAATTTTATTAACATGCATATATTACCATAGTTATTTTTTTTAGTCAATTTTCATTGTTTTATTCTATAAATATCTTTTCTAAAAAATCTTTATCTTTTAAAGTTTGACAGTCTTTTCTATCTATACATATATTAATTAAATCCTTATCACAACACATTATACTATCTTTTATCTCATTACCAATCCTTTTTAAAAGTTTAATATTAAATTTATCAAACCTATGAACATTACAATATATTTTATCCAGGTTAATCACATTAAAAATATAATCACAAATATAAAATATTATAGTAGAAATTATATCTCTTTCTTTAAAATGTATATCTTGTATGCTATATTCTAAACAACATTCCTTATTTTTTATATCTATATTATTTATATTTATCACACCTATTTTTATATTATTAATATCTATAATCCAATATTTGCACATTTCATCAGTCATAATTTTATTAAACCATATTCTTTCTTTTTCTAGATTAAATTGAATTTCTGAGCTATGTTTGTTTAAAAATTTATTATTAATTCGCCACTTTCCCAATAGATACAAATCATCTTCTTTTAATTTCCTTAAAGATATCATATCTTCCTCCTATAACTATCGATCTCACTGCATACCTGTTATGTTTAATAAATGTGGCATCCATTTTTTTATCTATTCAAATTATAATATTAACAATTATTACTATAAAATATAATATTCCGCTTATATTTTATAGTTACTAATATAAAAATTAAATGTGAGAAACATTAGTTCAGCTTGTCTCTCACATTTTTATTTTAATTATAGTTATTTTCTTTTTTATATGTAACTAATGCTCTTCTTAAATCTGCTTACTTATTAATTTATAGTCTACACCATATTTATTGAAATCCATCTTATATACATTACATTTTATCTTCTTTGATATATTAATCAATTCATTCACATAATCATCTTCACACTTATATCCAATATATATAGATTTTACATTCATATCTTCATCTTCTATTTTAATTACCTTTTCTGTATTTACTTCAATTTCATCTGTTTTATATAACATCCTATACTCATTTTCATATTCCCAAAACTTATTTTTACAACATAAAGATAAATAAAAATAAGAAAATATTTTATAGAATTCTTCTTTATGATTATTTAAATTACTGTAATAATCATAAAGTTCTCTAACCATATTTGTTAACTCCTTAGAATTATTATTTCTGAATTGCTCATAAAATACAGGATATATTTTTTCTGTGTTATTTATCTCATATTCTACACAATATCCTTTATGATTGTTAGCATAATGTGCCCACATAGGCATATTATCATTTATTGTTGTAAAACATGCTACAAGAATTTTATTTTTAAATGCATTTAAGAATTTATCTATTTCTTTAATATCATAATTTTCTTTTTGTAATTTATCCATGTCTACTGAAAGCATTTCAAATTCAAATGGATCATTAAAGCATCTATAATTAGTAACATAAATTTTGTTTTCTTTTAATGACTCTAATCTTTTTTCATTCTTTTCTATATAATTGTTATATCTTTTATCTAATAAAGCATTGTATTGGAATAATCTTTTTGGTATATACTCATTCTTATATTTTATTGCGGAATCCAGACCTTCTTTCTCTACAATATTGTTAAATTGATTAAAACCCATTTTTAATTCCATTGAATACTCCTTATAAATAAAAAATTCATTATCTAATATACTTTTATATCTTTTCCCATCCCGCTTTTAATTTATAATATTTTTCATCTAACTATTTAAAAAATCTCCACCATCTATATGTATCGTTTGGCCTGTAATATACGATGCTGAATCTGATGCTAAAAATACATATGCACCTGCACATTCCACTGGCTGCCCTGCTCTTCCCATTGGCGTTGTACTTCCATGCTTAGATGTTTTTATCTCATCAAAGCTTGATGGTATAAGAGGTGTCCATATTGGTCCTGGTGCAACAGCATTGACTCTTATCCCAGTCTTTCCCTTTGCTAGAGCTAAAGCCAAACTTCTAGTAAAAGCTACAAGGGCTCCTTTTGTCATTGAATAATCTATTAATATATCATTTCCTTTATATGCCACAACTGATGTTGTATTTATTATACATCCACCACTTTTTAAAACATTCATTGCTGCTTTTGTCATATAAAAAGTCCCATATACATTAGTCTTAAATGTCTTATCAAATTGCTCATCAGGTAATTGTTTTATATCTTTACACTCATATTGTACTGCACTATTATTAATCAATATATCTAGTTTTTTATATTCTTTTATTGTTAAATCAATTACTGAATTACAAAAATCTTTATTTGAAATATCACCTTCTATTAAGGTACATTTTCTTCCTATAGAATCTACTATTTTTTTTGTATCTTCTGCATCTTTCTTTTCATTATAATAAACTATAACTATATCGGCCCCTTGCTTTGCATAAGCAATTGCAACTGCTTTACCTATCCCACTATCTCCACCTGTTATTATGGCTACTTTATCTTTTAGTACTTCACAACAACTATTGTATTTTGGATCATCAAATATAGGCATTGGGTTCATTTCGTATTCAAGTCCCGGCTGAATATTTTGCTTTTGCTTTGGAAACGAAGTTGGAAAATTCATATTTAAATACTCCTTTCTATAAACACAATTTTAAATATTATTGTGTTTATTTTTACTTAAATTATTCATATATATAATCAAAAAATAACAAAGCTACCTCAATAAATGATTTGTAACTTTGTTATTCAAAATTAATGTAAACCTTTAAATAAAGTATGAAAATTTATCCACTTATAGCTAATTCATTTGCTGCTAATAAATTCCTACTTATTAAACATGCTATTTCTATTCTATCCTTAAATATATATTTATAAAAAGTTTCGTGATATCTATCAATTATCCACTGGTTATGAACATTTAACAATAACTTCTTTAATACATCCATTATATCATTATAAGAAATATAGTATTTATTAAATCTTTCTACTACATTTAAAAGTTTTTGATGAATCTCTAAAGTGTTATGTGTCTTGTCTACTTCTCCCAATCTAGATATGTATTCTGCATCTTCCATTATTTTAATATCATTTTTAACTTTATTTAAATTTACTAGTCCATCATATAAAACATTTATTACATATAAAAGCAAAAAAATCTCTCCTTACCTTCAAATCGTTTTCATACATTAACATAATTATACACTATTTATGTTACTTATTCTATATTTTTTTATAAAATCCTTCATAAAAAATTATTTATTAAAAGCTATCTCATAGAATAGTACCCATATAAATTCTTTTAAATACTTAATAACATATATTTATGCAAATATCCTGCTCATTATATACTTTTATTATTATGACACTTTTATCTAATTTAATATTCCATATAATTATGGAAACTTTTTTGTCATTTTATATTCTATATATCTCAAAATTCCCAACGTCATAAAAAAATAAATTCAATTAATTTTTTCTTGCAATTTTAAAATAAACGATGATATTCTAAAGTAGATTAATATATATTTAGAAATGATAAACATATGACAAAAGATATGACTACTGGCAATCCAGTTAAACTAATTTTATTCTTCTCAATTCCTCTGCTTATAGGAAATGTTTTTCAACAATTTTATAGTATGGTTGACACCATAATAGTTGGCAGATATGTAGAAGTACAAGCACTTGCTGCTGTAGGTGTTACTGGTTCTCTTTCATTTCTTATTCTTGGATTTACTTTTGGACTAACAGGTGGATTTTCAGTCATTATTGCACAACGTTTTGGTGCTAATGATGAGGATGGACTTAGAAAGTCTGTTGCTACATCAACTATTCTAAGCATTATATCAACTATTATAATTACACTTGCTAGTATGTTATCTGCAAAACCTGTACTTTCACTTATGAATACACCAGACGATATTATAAATGATGCTACAATATACATAATTATAATTTATGCTGGTACTTGTGCGACTGTATTTTATAATATGATTGCCGGAATATTAAGATCTCTTGGTGATTCTAAGACACCTTTATATTTTCTTATTCTATCTTCAATTTTAAATATTATATTGGACTTATTTTTCATATTAAATTTTAATATGGGGGTAAGAGGAGCTGCTTATGCAACTGTAATTGCTCAAGGAATTTCTGATATCTTATGCCTAATATATGCATTAAAAAAATATCCGATTTTAAGATTAAAAAAGAAGATTGGATATGGGATAAAAATTTTGCTTTAAAACACCTTAATGTGGGTATTCCTATGGCTCTTCAATTTTCAATTACAGCAACTGGAGTAATGGTTCTTCAAACTGCATTGAATGCCTTTGGATCTACTGTTATCGCAGCATACACAGCTGCATCTAAAGTTGAGCAAATAGTTACTCAGCCCGGTATATCATTTGGAACTACCATGGCTACATATTGTGGTCAAAATCTTGGAGCCGGTAAATATGATCGTATTAAAGAAGGCGTAAAAAAAGGTTCTATCATAACTATAATGGTTAGTATAATTGCTGCTGTAGTATTATTTGTATTCGGTAAATCATTAAGCACATTATTTATAAGCAGTGACCAAATTGAAGCACTTAATTACAGTAAGCAGTATCTTAATACTGTCGCTGCCTTTCTTCCTATTCTTGGAATGTTATTTATATATAGAAACTCACTTCAAGGAATTGGTGATGCATTTATACCAATGATGGCTGGTGTTGCAGAACTTGTTGCAAGGGTTATTGTAGCATTTACTTTGCCTGCATTTATAGGCTATATTGGTATATGTCTTGCTAGCCCTTTTGCATGGATTGGTGCAACCATTCCAATGGCAATCAAGTATAGAATTTTAATTAAAAGAATGCTAATAGAAAAAACTGAATAAATTACAGCTAAAAAAATTACCTTAGAGTTCTTCCTAAGGTAATTTCTTATATTTTCTTTAAAGTTTTAAAAAACTCATATCCTTTACCAATCCGGATTTGGAAATATCCTCATCAAAACCTCTTTATTTCCATCATTGTTTGACAAATAATTATATCCTTCATCATAATCTACAAGCTCATATCCATCAATCTCATCATTATAATTAGTTCCTTTTCCATATTTAGTTGAAATAACTTTATCACTTTTATTACTCATACTAAACTCTCCTTTATTACTAAATATAATAATAAGAGTTTCTCCAAGAAAAATAATCTTATTCTTTTATTTTTTTAATCAAGTCCATCATTTTCAACTATATCAAAAAATTTTTTTAATTCCTCTGCTGATACCTCTATATCATGCTTATTCTGTTTATCTAATGTTTCCTCAAAGTCTCTTAAATACATATCAATAGTACGTCTTGCCTCTCCAAAGCTTTCTTCATAGAGTCTTTCACCTTTTGCAAGTAAAAGTTTATTTTCTTCTTTATCTCTTGGATGTATTTTGAGATAACTTAACTCTTTAAGTCTTTCTTCAATTTCTTCTTCACTCATGGCGCCTTCATTTTTTTGTATTACAATTCGTTTTTTTAACTTTGTTGAAACTACTGTTACTTCTACTTCAAGTATTGAATTAATATCATAAGTATAAGTAACATCAACTGCTTCTCTTCCTGCTGGACCTTTTGGAACATCTATATTTAATTCACCAAGGAAAAGATTATTTTTAGCGAAACGACTTTCACCTTGAAGTATTTCTATGTTAATAGATGGCTGATTATCATATGTTGTATATAACCTCTCAGTTTTACTTACTGGAATAACTGTGTTTCTTTCTATTATTGGATAAAAGTGACCTGATTCATAAGAATCATCCTCCCTTCTTAATGAAACATTAGTTCCAAGTGTATATGAACACACATCAGTAAGTACAATTTCCTTTATTGCTTCATTTCTTTCCTTCATTGCTCCATGAATAGCAACGCCAAGTGCCACAGCTTCATCTGGATTTATATTAGTATTTGGCAATCTTCCAAATAGCTTGCCTACAAAGTTTCTAACAATTGATGACTTCGTAGCACCACCAACTAATATTATTTCATCTATTTCTCTAACCTTTATTGCAGCATCTTTTAGTACTCTTTCAATAGGTTTTCTTATTTTTGCCAAAAGAAGCTGACAATTCTTTTCATACTCTTCAATGAAAAATTCTTGTTCAATTAATTCTCCATTAATCTTACATTTCATAATAACATTTTTACTATTCGAGAATTCCTGCTTACAGAGTTCAGCCTGCTTTCTTACATGCTCAATAATTTTAGTATCAAATGAATTACATTTTATTTTTTTAGAATTGAAAAACATATTAACTAAAATTTCAGTAAAATCTTCTCCACCTAAGAAATTATCTCCTGCAACTGCTCTTACTTCCATAATATTTTTATACAGTTCTAAAATAGATATATCAAATGTACCTCCACCAAGATCAAATACTAAAAACCTAGTATTTAAATTTTCATTATGAAGTCCATAAGCAATGGAAGCTGCTGTTGGTTCATTTATCATCCTTTCGACTTTTAAACCTGCAAGTTTTCCAGCTCTTTGAGTTGCTTTTCTTTGTGCATCATTAAAATATGCTGGTACACTTATAACAGCTTCATTTATTGTTTGTCCTAAATATTCTTCTGCATCTTCTTTTAAAGAACGGAGAACAAATGAAGATAGCTCTTCTGCTGAGAATTCTTCTTCTCCAAGATGGAATTTCTTGTCTGTTCCCATACTTCTTTTAAATATATCTGCAGTTAAATTCGGATGAGTAATTTTTCTTTCCTTTGCTATTTTTCCTACATATATTTCTCCATTTTCTTCATTTATGCTGACTACAGAAGGAGTGAGATTATCTCCAAGCCTATTAGGTATAATAACTGGGCCACCTTCTGTAAAGTATGATACTAAACTATTTGTAGTACCAAGATCAATTCCTATAATCATATAACCCTCCAAATACTAAATAAAAGTTTTAGTCAATATTTAAAATTTTTTTTATTCTTTCTAAAGCTTCAACATGTTCTTCCAAATTATCTCGTATATCATATGCTTTTTTATAATACTTATAGGCCGTTTCATAATCTTTTTCATTCTCATACATTTCACCTAATATATAATACGCTTCATAGCATCCATCAAAATCGCAATTATTACATGGCTTTTCAATAGCTTTATTCAAATAAAAAACGGCTTCTTTATGCTTATTCAGCTCCATATAGCATCTTCCTATTTCACAAACATCAAATGATGAATCTCTATTCCTATCCATGTACAGCTTTAAAGCTTTTTTATAATAAATACGTGCTTTTATTTTCTGCTTTTTATATTTATATGCTCCTGCTAAACATATATAATTTAATGGATTATTATCATTTATTTTTATCTGCTTTAAATAATATGCAATTGCAGTATCATAATGATTTTTTCTTTCATAAGCATTTCCAATCTGTCTATATTCAAAACTATGATTAGGATTTAATTTTATTACCTTTTCATACCATATAATAGCATTATCATATTCTTGAAGTGCTTTATATGCATCACCTATTTCATCATAAAAATCTTCTTTATCTGCATCATTTAGCTTAGCTCCTTCAATATATACTTCTATTGCTTCTTCATATTTTCTCATAGCCATAAGAGTTTTTGCTTTATTATAATACAGACTTGGCTCATTTTCTAATTTGCATATTCCTTCATCGTAATATTTTATTGCATTATCAAATTCTTTTATGTTCTTATATGATTTTCCAATATTATTATAAAATTGAACATAAACATCATCATCCATTACTTCAATTGCTTTTATAAAATATTGAATTGCCTTTTCAAATTCGCCTCTATCCTTATAAATAACTCCAATGTTATTGTAAGCATGTGGATTTTTAGGATCTATTTTTATTGTCTCTTCATAGTCTTTAACTGCTTCATCTTCTCTATCTATTTTTTTATAAAGAAGTCCACGATTAATTAAATAATATGGTTCCTTTTTTACTTCTATTTGTTTATTATAATATTCTAAAGCCTTATCATATTCATGTAATTCTTCATAGATTTCTCCAATTTCATTATTAACATACTCATGTTTAGAATCTATTTCTAGAACCTTCTTATATTCAGTTATACTTTTTTCTTTGTCATTCTGAATTCTATAAATTTCAGCTTTTCTTAAATAAGAGAATATGTCTTCTGGAGCTCTATCTATTGCATAATCATAATCTTTAATTGCTTTATCATATTCCTTTAATTCTTTATAAATATATCCCCTGCAATAATAAAACTTTAATTTTCTTTTATCTATATCAAAAGACTTATTTATATATGATAAAGCTGTTTTATAATCACGTCTATCACAATAAATCAATGATAATTCATAATATACTTCATCAGCAATATTACATACATCATCATTTTCCTTAATTGAATTTAAAATATTTATAGCTATTTCTTCTGATTCATCTAATTTTTTCATGCTGTTTATTGTCTTCAATTTATATAAATTTATTTTATCGTCTACAACGCCTTGTTTTTCTACTTCTTCATATATTTCCAGTATTCTTTCATATTCTGAATGCTCATAATAAATTTCCATTTCTAAAGCATACGCTTCTGAATTATATGGATATATATTTATTGCTTCTTCTAAAGAATCTAAAGCATCTCTATGATAGCCAAGTTCATACAGTGATTCTGCTTTGTTCATATGGAATTTAACATTGGAATTATCTAGTTCTAATGCTTCTTCACTAATTTTTAAAGCTTCTTCAAACTTTTTTAGCTTATTTAATGAATATGATTTTATATATAAGCTTCCTATATTCTTATTATTGATTTCTAAACAATTACTGCAAATTTTAATTGCTTCTTCATATTTTTCCAACTTCATAAGAATTCTAGCTTTTTCGCAATAGATATATTCAAGTTGTCTATTATTATCTCTCTCTTCCGAATTTCTTGTATCTATTTTTTCACACCACATATTAAAATAATTCAATGCTTTTGAGTACTCTTCTAAAGAAGAATATGTTCTTCCCATTAAATCAAAATATTGGCTTTGATTTTCTTCATCACAATCTATCTCTTTTGATAATTCCAATATTTCATCATATCTATAGTTTTCATAAAGACACCATGCTATATTAAATTTTTCAGATAGAGATTTTTCTTCATGACTCTCTTTATACTGATCTATAAGTTTGTCGTTAGTTTCAGCTATCTTTCTTCTAACATAATCATCATATGAATTTCTTCTCATAAGATTTAAGTATAGATCTTTAGCTTTATCTAATTCATCTAGTTCTAAGTAGCAGTCAGCTAGTCCACAAATTGAATTATAGTCCTCTGGTAAAATTTCAAGCACTTTTTCATACAATAATTTTGCTTCATTCACATTCTTTTCGATCCATTCAACTTCTGCCATAGAATACATAACATCTGGTTCATTTGCGTATTCTTCAATTAATCTTTCACTTATGCTTCGTGCATTTTCAATATCATTGTTACTGATAAAATATCTTATTTTTAAAACCTCTAGTGATGGATGAAATATATTTAATTGTTCAATATTATCTAAAGATTTTTTAGCTTCATCTAAGTTTCTTTCATTTAATTCCCTTCTTATTTTATAATAAGATTCTATCCATTGATCATAATTTTTATTGTCATCAATATTTTCAAATAATTCATAATTTAATACATCAATATATTTTATTCTATTATCCACATAATCTATAAATTCATATGGAAACTTTTCATATAATTCTTCCTTTTGCTCTGTCCATTCAAAATAATTATTTAATAAAATCCATATCTTTTGTGGAAATCTGAAATTATCCATTAAAAATTCTAGAAGCTTTTCACTTGCATCTTCTTTAGTATCAATCCCATAACATACATCTTCGTTTAAAAGATTTTTCCATGCTTCTTCATTTATTCTTAGAGAAAATTTATCATAAACTTCATTTACTTTTTTAATCCAGATTCCAATCGGTGTATTATCTTCATCTATTACTTCATCTTTATCTGCTTCTTTCAAAGCTTCCTCATAAGATCTTCTTAAAAGTTTAAATCCTTCTTCATCATCTTCTGGATGCACAACAGAAAGTTTATTTAAATATGCTTTTTTTATTTCATCTTTGTTCTTTGTTGGGTTAATGTTTAATATACCCCAAATATTCATTGCTCCTCCTATATGACTTTTAAAATTATAGATTATGTTATGTGATTATATAGTATTATTTAAAAAGGCCTATACTTATCACTAATTCTCATACCTACTCCTATTGCTCTAAAATTGCTTAATTGCTTATTTTCTTTTAACACTTTTTCTATAGCATCATAAGTAGCACTTAAACATATTATTTTTTTTATACTTTCTTTTGTTATTTTTCTATTATATAAATTTTCAGATACGCTTTCATAAATATTATAGTAACTTGTAAATTGATTTTTATATACCTCTATATTTCTATCATTATTTATGAACATAATTTTATCAATATATTTTCCTTCTGAAAAAATCAATTCACATAGTATTTCTGGAATAAAAATTTTCAATTCAAAAGCAAGATTTTCATCATTTGTTATTTTACTTATGTCTTTTAGCATATTATCAAATTTTTCTTTGCTATCACAATTTGCAATTATCTCTATTGCTTTATTAGAAAAATTAATTATATCATCTTTACTATAAGGCACCTTTTTATAAGTTTCATCACTTTGTTTTATTATAAAGAACTGTTTTAATGATATAAAATTTCCAGAAAAATCAATAGATTCTGCAAGATTTCTTAGGTCATTTGTGATTTCTAAATTTAAAGTTCCTTTAATTCTACATTCACATATATAATTATTATCGGATGTTTTACAAATAAATATCTTCACCCAATTATATTTCTTATTTCCTAATCTCTTTTTTAATTTCCCTCCAAATATTTCCCAGAAATCTGTTATGTTTGTTTTTATGCTATCCCCCATACACTGTAGATCACTTTTAGTTAAATTCCACTTCTTACTTTCAAAAAAATGTGTTTCAAAAGTTTCAGAATATCTGTTATTCATACTATCAATAAATGTTAAAAGACAGCTTAATGCAAAATTAACTGAACATTGTTTTAATGCCTCTTCTTCACTTTTACCAATTCCTGCTGTAGACTCTATAAACACATCATTAAATTCTCCATTATTAATTGAAAAAATCAACTCTGCCATCACAAAATCCTTTTCAGTCTTAATACTTACAATTTCAGTTGTTACTATTAAATCAATTTCTTTTATAAATAATTTATTATCAAGAATTTCACCGTTATTAACCACTTTTTGTAATGATTCTAATACTATTTGTTCATTTGTTAATTTATTGTTCATAAAGCTCCTCCTATTTCTTTTCTCTTTCATTTGCTTAAGGTTATCATTGTATTTTTTCTATATGAATATATTATACTAAATGGAAAAAATTTTATATAATCAAAAATAATACCTTATAATTTAATTACTTTCGTTAAATCTATACATTATTGATAAATTAAATAAAAAAACATACTATTTTAATCCATATAAGAAAATATACTTCTTCTTGTAAATATGATAAAATATATTTCATTACTTAACAGTATGAAAATTGGAGGAAACAATATGCAATGGATAAATGATATAAAAAATTACACCCCATATAACGAACAAGAAGAAACAGATAAAAGACTTATATTGCAGTGTTTAGATATTTATGATAATTTGCTTAGCAGAGAAAATGTACTTGCACATATAACAAGCTCTGGATATATAATAAATGAATCTAAAAATAAAGTTCTTATGGTGCATCATAATATTTATAAAACATGGTCTTGGACTGGTGGACACGCTGATAATGATTCTGATCTACTTTATGTTTCCATTAAAGAAGCAAAAGAGGAAACAGGAATTCAAAATATAAAACCACTTTCTAAAAATATATTTTCTCTAGATGTATTGCCAGTAATTGGTCATATAAAAAATAATAAATATGTTTCTGCTCATTTACATTTATCTGTAGCGTATTTACTTGAGGCTGATGAACGTGATGAATTATTCATAAAAGCTGATGAAAATAGCGGTGTTAAATGGATTCCAATAGATAAAATACATGAGTATTCTAACGAGCCTGATATGGTAAAGCTTTATTGCAAATTTAATGAAAAACTTAAGTTCTTTTAATCAAAATAAATAAGGATATCGTTTATCCTTATCGATACCCTTATTTATTCTTTAATTACTTTATTAAAGAATAATTAATTTCTTAAAATACCATACATCTTTCCTATCTCTTTACCTTTAAAATTATCAAAATCAAATGATATTTTATTGTTTAGCTTTCGATTACTAAAAATTATGACTAGGGTTTTCACGAACTTTATTGATCGCCTTTGTTACCTGAATTATTATATCAGTTTCAAACTGATTTTCAGAATTAGCTAGCTTCGCCATAACTCTTCCTTTTTCAGTAGCTACATAATATGGCTTTAAATTATTTAAAGATAATGCAAAAATATCTCTTTTGCACTTTTCACATCTACAGCCGTTATCTTTTTTCAAAAGTTCTTCCATACAATCTCTTACCCAGTTTTCCATATAATTAGTGACTTCTTCCATTTTTTATCTATTTCCCCTTCATTTTCTATTATCCTATAAATATTATACAATATAAATTACTTTATGCAAAACACTTTTTATTTTTAATTATTTTCTACCATATTAAGAACTTTTCGAGCCTTCGGGACAACATAATGACTTGATCCCTTTTCTTTAACATCTTCAATCATAGTTAATACTATTATATTGTTATTTTTATCGTCATTAACTGTCATACCTATAAACCACCCTAATTCTGTTCCCATATTATCCTTTTGAGAATTTTTTATTTCTGCTGTTCCTGTCTTGCCTGCTATTTTTTTACCTTTTGTGTATACTTCATGTCCTGTCCCATTTATATTTTCAACAACTTGAACTAAATCATTTAATACCATATGTGCATTTTCTTTTGAAGTAACATTCTTTTTCCATATTGCTCCTTTATTATTGTCATTATAAATTAAACATGGATTTAATATATTTCCATCATTGTAGAATAAGGTATACATTGAAGCAAGTTGTACAGGATTCATTAATATTTCTCCCTGACCATATCCACTATCAGCTAATTGGACTTCTGTATTAAATTCATTATTTGATGATATTTGTGAATTAAATAATGGATATTCAAATTTTATTTTTTCTCCTATTCCAAATTCATTTAATCTTTTCTTAAAATCATCTTTTCCTATTTCTAACGCAATTTGTCCAAAATATATATTATCAGAATATATAAGTGCATTTAAAAGATTATTTTTTCCCTCATATTCCTTTACTCTTGTTATATAATAATTTCCCCAACTACTATCTTTTTGCCATGATATTCCTTTGATACTTCTATCTTTATTTGAATCTAGTTTTTTAGTATCTAAACCTATAAGCGCAGTAAATGGTTTAAAGCATGATCCTGGCGCAAATGTAGCTTGAAATCTATTAAATAATGGTTTATTTTTGTCCGAATTTATAGTATCCCATTTTTCCTTAGATAAACCTAATATAAAATCATTTGGATCATAACTTGGAGTACTTACCAGTGCTAAAACCTCTCCATTAGCTGGATTTAATATAACTGATGCTCCATTATCTTGTCTAAGTTCTTCGTACATAGTTTCTTGTAATTTAATATCAATAGTTAGTTTTAAATCTTTTCCATTAATTTGTGGCGTATATGATAGAGATTTCTTCTTTATATGATCCTTTGTTTCTATATATATATCATATCCATTAATCCCATGAAGTTTTTCTTCATATATTTTTTCAAGTCCACTTTTTCCTATCTCCGAATTTGAATCATACCCATTATCGTTGTTATTTTCTAATTCTTCACTGCTTATGTTTTGAACATATCCTGTTAAATGAGCACATTTCATTCCATATGGATATATTCTTCCCTCTTCTTCTTTGATCATAACTCCTTTTATTTTTGATAATAATTGAGCTCTTTTATCATCTTTACTGATTAGTTTAACTGGTATAAACATATCATCCTTTACATATGAGTGATTAAGTTTATTTTGTATATAATCATGATCCATTTCTAATATACTTGCAATTTCATTTATTGAATTTTTATTATTTTTTTTAATTTCTCCAGGCACAATTCCTACATTAAGTATATATCCATCTGTAGCTAATTTTTCATTATTTCTATCTAAAATATCTCCTCTTTTTGCTCTAAGAGTATCCACCATTAATTTATCGGAATCATTCAATTCTGGGAAAATGCAATTAGAATTCCAATTTATCACATAGCCTTTATCATATTCTTTATTTAACTCTACACTATTTTCAAACTTCATTTTTCCACATATTGTATCCATTATATTTTCATACTTTATAGTTACCATATCATTTTTTTTAATTATCTCTTCAATATTTATCTTAATATCTTTTGCATGAATGCCTTCATAAATATTTTTATTTCTTGAAATGAATGTCTCTTTATCAAATTCAGCTTTACTTTGAACTGATATCATATTGTACATATTCTCATATTCTTTATTATTTAAACATTCTATATAATTTAATAATGTTTCCTTTGGTTGGTTGTTTTCAGTATAAACATATCTACTTATTAAAACTATCCATATAAATAAAATAATACCTGTAGCTATTATTGTTATTAATTTTTTAGATTTTCTCATCAATCGTCCTCTTCTTTTCCATATATTTACATTAATTATACATTTTATTTTTTTATTAAACAATATAATATTTTATGAATATAATATTGCCAGTCTCATAAACTAAATAATGATTATTATTTATAAGGAGGTTCAAATTATGAAAGATGAGAAAAATCTTCATGAGCAAGCAAAACAAATGATTATAGATGGTGAATCTTTTGATACTATAATTGAAAAAACACATTTAAGACTAAAAGATTTAAAAAGAATTCAAAGAAACGAAATAGATCCTCATTTTTAGAATTATACATATAATAAATCTAAAAAAAATAGACCAAGGTACTTTTATATACAAAAAGCACCTTGGGTATTTCTATATTATGAACTAATTAATTTTCTCTTTTGCAAATTTTATGAGTTCTTCTGTATTATTAATTGCTTTATCTTCCATAACCATATCAAGAAGATAATTGAGCATTTCTCCAATTTCTTTTCCTTTTAAACCAACTTTTATTAATTCATTCCCACTTATTTTTAATTGTTTAATATTAAAGCATTCTTTATTTTCAATTATATTATTTAAGCATTTTTCTACGTCTAATAAATTTTTTAATTGAGCTTCTTTATATAATGAATTTTTACCTAAAATATCTGCTTTTTTAACTTTTAGCAGATCATATAAAAGTTCTTCTCCGATTTTATTAAGAAGACGTTTTACTGTTATCTTATCATCTAAAGGATAATCGTGATATTTTATTAAAATCAGAACATTTTCTATAGTCACATTATCATACTTCAATCCTTTAAGTACTTTCTTTGCAATTTCTATCGAACATTCCACATGCCCATAAAAATGTGAAATTCCATTTTCATCTGTAGTTTTTGTTTCTAATTTTCCCAAATCATGCAACAACATAGCAAGTCTTAAATGTAATTTAGCATCGATATTTTCCATACAAATAATTGTATGCATATATAAATCATAAACATGATACATATTATTTTGATTAAAGCCATATGCCTTTCTCATTTCTTTGATTATAAATTCCAAAAGTCCACATTCTCTTAAAAGATCAATTTTTCTTGGATTATAAATAATTATTTTATTGAATTCTTCTCTAATTCTCTCTTTTGATATCTTTATAATATTGTATTTTAGCTTTTTTATAGCATTTAAAGTCTCTTCTTCAATTTCAAAATTTAGTTGTGCAGAAAAACGTATTGCTCTTAGCATTCTTAATGCATCTTCTAAAAACCGTTTTTCTGGATTACCAACTGTTTTTATTATTTTATTTTTTAGATCATTTAAACCATTAAAATAATCTTTGAATCCATCTATATCATTGTATGCCATAGCATTTACTGTGAAATCTCTTCTGCTCAAATCTTCTCTTAAGCTCGTTACAAATTTCACTTCCTTTGGATGCCTTTGATCTTTATATTCACCGTCTATTCTAAAAGTTGTTACTTCATAATTTTCATTATTTAAAACTACTGTCACTGTCCCATGTTTAATACCTGTTAAAATAACCTTATCAAACAACTTAATAACTTCTTCCGGCTTTGCACTTGTTGTTATATCATAATCTTTTGGCTCTTTATTTAAAATAATATCTCTTACACAGCCACCTACAATATAGGCCTCAAAATTATTTTTTATTAATCGGTTTAATATATATTTAACATCCTTTTGTATTTTTATATCCAAACGTTCCACCTACCTTTAATATCAACCTAATATATTAAAATAGCAGTGCATTAAGCACTGCTTCTACATTAGTCGTCTGCAACATTTCTATTGTTATACGAATATACATTATAATTTTGCCATATTTCTTCTAATCCAGCAAATACATTAGATATATTCTCTTTTTCTCTCATTCCAACAGCAATTATTAAAGCATTTATAACTGATAAAGGAGCCACTAGTGAATCAACAAATGATGCCATATTACTTTGAGCTATCAATGTATAATCTGCTTTAGTTGCAAGTGGTGATAGTAAACTATCAGTAAGAGCCACTACTTTAGCACCTCTGTCTTGAGAAAATGCTAATGCATCTATAGTTTTTGCTGCATATCTTGGGAAGCCTATTCCTATTACCAAATCTCCTTCTGAAACATTTATCATTTGTTCAAATACATCTGAAATTCCATAGCTTACTACTTTTACATTTTGAAGAATTATATTTAAGTAAAATCCTAAAAATTCTGATAATGCAGTTGAACTTCTAAGACCTATTATATATATTCTTTTTGCCTCAAATATACTCTTTACAACATCCTCAAAAACATTCTCATTTATTTTTTCTAATGTTGCTCTTATATTTTCCATATCAGCTTTAAGAACTCCCTTTAAAGCATCACCATCAGAAAAATAATCATTTCTAAGCTCTAATCTCTGAACTGTAGTAAGTTTGTTTTTTATTAACTCCTGAAGCGCTTTTTGAAGCTTTGGATACCCTGAAAATCCAAGCTCATTAGCAAATCTTACAACAGTAGATTCTGACACTCCAACTGACACTCCAAGTTTTGCTGCTGTCATAAAAGCTGCTTTATCATAGTTTTTTAATATGTATTCTGCTATAAGCTTCTGCCCTTTACTTAAGCGTATAAATTTCCCCTGAATTAATCTCATTAAATCTTTGCTATTTTCATTATTTAATTCGTCCATTTTTAGCCTTCCTGTTTTTTTAAATTGAATTATATTATCTTAATTCTATCATCATTTATTAAAATATTCAATCTAATAACTTATTTTTTAAATATAATATTAAAACTTTGCAGGATTATAACTTAATCCATTCATCTTTAAGAAATTTTAATAAAAACTTACTAACTTTTTAAATTAAGAAATAATTTATATGGTTATAAGGAATTTATATATTCAATTTCTTCATCAGTTAATTCCCTATATTCTCCTCTTTTTAAATAAGCAAGCTTTATTTCTCCAATAGATACTCTTTTTAGAGATAATACATCATGATTTAATGCTGAACACATTCTTCTTATTTGCCTATTCTTACCTTCATGTATACTTACCTCAATAGTAGATATATTCTTTTCTTCGTCATAGCTTATAGTTTTAAGGGTTGCTGGTGCTGTTATATATCCACCAATATCAATTCCTTCTTTAAATGCTCTTACATCTTTTTCATTAATTTTGTTCTTGACTATAACAATATATTTTTTTATTATTTCTTTTCTTGGGTGTATTATCTTATTATACACTTCCCCATCATTAGTTAAGAGAATCAATCCAGAACTATCATAGTCAAGTCTTCCTATTGGATATACTCTTTCTTTAACTTTAACTAAATCTAGCACTGTTTTTCTATCCTTTTCATCCTTAACAGAACATATATATCCTTCTGGTTTATTTAGCATTATATATACTTTCTTTTCTTCTTTGCTTATTATTTTTCCATCATATTCAATAACATCTTTTTCTGGATTAACTTTTGTTCCTAATTCATTTACTAAAATTCCATTAACTTTTACTTTTCCAGCAAGTATTAATTCTTCACACTTTCTTCTTGATGCTACTCCACAACTTGCCATATATTTCTGTAGTCTTTCTTCCATTACTTTATCACTCCATTTAAAACACATTTGTGTTATTACACTCTAATATAGCCATTTTTGATTATACTTAAACAATCAATATTAATCAATGACATATCTTTAAATAATATTCGACATAAATTAATAGAGACGCTCTATTAAGCGCCTCTATCATCTTTAAACAAAATTAGTCTAAATTATTGTTTTACAGTAAGATTTATTGGTTTTACTAGAAGAATCCTCCAGGACAGCCTCCAAATCCACCAAATCCGCCACAGCCTCCACCGAAGCCAAGGAAGAAGATTAATAAAATCCAAATCCACCATCCTCCGCCGAAGCCAAGTCCGCCGCCGAATCCATTTCCACAGCCAAAATTGTTACCAAATCCACCATTATTACCACAGCCGCAATTATTACTGCAACAATTATTACTGCAGCAACATGAAGGCTGACAACAACAGCTAGTACATTTATTACAGCAGCAACAACAATCTTTAGATCTCTTTGACATTGTTCACCATCTCCTATTCTTTAGTTTAATATATTTTATTCAAATCTAATGATAATTGTTCATTGTGATTTTAAATAAAATAGAATAGGATAATATTATTTAAAAATTAACTGATAACTCCATATAGTTCTTCTAAACCACTCTTCACCTTTTTTAGCAATGGAGGAATTACTATAATTTGTAGAATCATTCCTGGAATCTGTTCTATTATTATTTTAATTATACTTTTTATTGAAATATCACCTACATTTATAATATTCCCTAAAAACCACATCCCACCAAAATAAATTACTCTCGCTAATATGAATAAAATTATTAAAATAATATATGTATTTATATTTTTATTTTTCAAAAAGCCAGCAATACATCCATAACAAAATAATTCAAAAATAATGAAAAATAATTCCTCAATATGTGGAAACCCACAAAATATATTACTTAAAATAGGTGTAAAAACTGCAACACTAATTCCACTGATTGGTCCTAATAATAATCCTGCTATTATTACTGGTATATGTATCGGTAATATAATACCATATAATCCTTTAAACACATTGATCATCATTGACAATACAATGCCAAAAACTATAAGTACTATATTAAATATTATTCTTTCAGCCGGTATCTCTTTCATTAAAATCCTTTCCTCCATCCCCAAATTATTGTTCATTTTCATTATATATCTTCATAGTATATATGAGTCAATTGGAGTAACTTACAATAAATACTGTAGTTGTCCACCAAGTACAGTAACTGCCTATACAACTTTAATATAAAAAATGAACAGACATCTTAAAAAAGAAAGTCCATTCATTTCTCATATCACAAATTATACAATATATTTCTTTGTATGTCTATTAATCTATATACTGACTAAATTTTCTATATTAAAATTCTAAGAAATTTTCTTAACAACTCTTTTACATATGTGAAGTATTATAAACGTTAATATTCCTATAGTTATAATTTCTGCACCCATAGTAAAAATCAGATCTTTTCCAAATAAGATTCCATTATTTCTTATATATAAAATATTGTTTAAAATTGAATTAGCTATTAAGCTCTCTAAAACTATTCCCACACTAATTGATAGCATTATAAGAATAAATTTTTCTGCTTTTTTTGATGTAAATAATTTTGTACTATTTTCTAGCTTATAATTTTTGCTGCTTATATTAAATATAATTAACATTATCCCTATTACAATTAACATTGTTAAAATTTCCACACACAAATATTTTAAATTTATATTCCTAATAGAGATGCTTCTAAGAATAGGATTTGCCAAAATATATGATCCATTACCATAAATACTTCTATCTATTATTCCCATAATGCTAATCTCCTTTCTTACCCCAAAATAACTAATAATAAAGCTTATTTTATTTATTATAGCAATACATGATATAGGCAACACAAATACTATTCCTATAATTGAAGCTGCAATATTAGAAAATAATAAATCACATATAATTAAAAATAATATTCCTATAGTCCCTAATATAATAACTTTTAGAAATTCAAATGCCATAACATTAAAATAACCATCAACTATACTCATTAATTCTATATTTCTTATATAAGCCATTATTGCTATATAGACATATGTCATTGTAAATAAAATTAATGTTATTAGTAAACATATAAGATGATTAATCCTTAATTGCTTTTTAGTATATGGTCCATTATATAAAAACATATCATTATTTCTTTTATTTATACCATGTCCAATAAAATATATTGCTATAAATATTACTCCCAGTGGGAAATACTGTTCTATCCTAAATGTGTAAAAACTATTTGTAGCATTATATGCTATCATGCTCTTTACATCAGAAATCCCAGAGTTTATTAATTCATTTGAAAGAAATCCCCACGCTAATATTCCAATTAATATAGCTATCTTGGTAGAATTAAACCACTGATACATCAAAGCTTTATTAAAGTACTTTTTCATCTGTCTCCTCCTTATCTAACTTATAAATAAATACATCTTCTAAACCCAAATCAATTTGCTCTACAAATAATGGATTCAACTTATTTAGGTTATTTATAAATTCTTCATCATATTCATCTGTTATGATTGTAAATACTCGTCCTATTCTGTCTATCTTAAATGTTCCTTTTAAATTTAATTCTTTTTCATCAATATCTTCTTTAAATGCTACCTGTATCTTTTTTATTTTATTTTTCATATTTTCTATTGAATTTTCATACGATATAATTCCATTTTCTAAAATAGCTACTTCATCACATATTTGTTCTAGTTCATTTAAATGATGAGAACTTATGATTACAGTAGTATTATTTTCAAATACTTCATCTAACAAGATATTTATTAATTTCTTTTTAAGTATTGCATCTAACCCAGATGTTGGTTCATCTAAAATTAAATATTTTGCTTTAATAGAAAGTGCTATCATAAGTGAGAGTCTCATTTTCATACCTTTAGATAATTGAAAGATGTATTGTTTTCTTGGAATTTTAAATATCTCGTTTAATTCATTGAACCTTTTTTCATCAAAACTTTCGTATGCTAATTTATTATATTTAATTATTTCTTCTACTTTAAATCCTGAAGGCATTATATTTTCATCTGCTACATATCCAATTTTACTTTTTACTTTTGGATTATCATATACAGATTCATTATCATATAGCACTTCACCATTTGTAGTACTATATATTCCACTTAAACATCTAAGTAAGGTTGTTTTTCCAACTCCATTTGGACCAATAATTCCAAATATTTTTCCTTCTTTTATGTTTAAATTTATATCATTTAAAATTTTATTTTCATCTATTTCAAATGACAAGTTATTTACTTTTATCATTATTATCAACTCCTAATTGTGAAAATATTTTTAAGGTCAAATCAATAAAATCCTCTTTAGTAATTCCACTATAACTTGCTTCAAGAATAATTTTTTTTAAGCTTCCTGAAATTTCTTCCATTCTTCTTTCATCAACCTTTCCCTCTATATTTTCACTTACAAAAGTTCCTTTACCTCTCAATGTTTCTATTATGCCTTCTCTTTCTAATTCACCATAAGCTTTGCTTATAGTATTAGGATTAATTGTTAACATTGAAGCAAGTTCTCTTACTGATGGAAGCTTTTCTCCCTGCTTTAATGCGCCTTTCATTATAAGCTCTTTAATGCCAAGCTCTATTTGTTCATAAATTGGAGTGCTACTCCTAGGATCTACTTTTATCATATATTCATCCTCTTCTTATTGTATTTCTTCTTCAGAAACAATATAGTCGATTACGAAACCTTCACCTTCATCAATGGCTACTAATGTTATTACACTATTTTCTTCCGAATATGATTCTATATATTTGCCATCTTCATATGAAGCTCCACTATCATAATAAACTTTCGCCTTTAATCTTATTGGCTCAATTAAATTAATTTTTCTATTGCTAACTAAATAGTTTTCTGTAAATCTATAGTAATCATCTAATATAGCTTTCTTTGATTTTTCATCAAGATCAATAATATCCTTTATTTCTATCTTAGAAGGATAGAAATCTGAGTATGTTAGTCTCTTTCTTTTAGACATACATTCTTTAGAGCTGTCCGTCTCATATTTCACTCCTTGCTTATTATAACTTTGTAATTTGTTTGTTCCTAGATTGTAAAGAAGTTCATTTGTAGTATTAAAATGTTTCTTTTTTAAATAAATATTCCCTGAGCTTGTTCCAAGCAAAATTGTAATTAATAATAATCCCACAACTCCTATTGCTATTTTTCCTTTTTTCATATATATCCTCCAAACGTGTATTAAGTGTACTATATTAATTAGTACACTTAATACTATACAGCCCTAATATTTTATTGTCAATATATTATGTGTAAAATTATTAAGCACATAAAAAAACTGCTGCACAACATAAATAAGTGTTTTTTCACAACTTATTTATTAAATGTGCAACAGCCATTTTTTAAAATACTATTTAATTACTTTTAAAATTTTAAAATCCATACTTCCAATCAGATTCCATAATTGCTCATTTATCAAGTCAAATATATGATTCTATTTTTTGCTAAAATATTATGAAACTCTTTCTATTTTATCTGATATTCAGGAAATATTATCCTTAACTTTTTTTCTCACCTAAATAATAAATTATCAGAGCTACTATGGTGAATATTATTGGTCCAGCTATCATAGCAAATGTTGAAACATAATCACCTTTTAATGATGGTTCAATTATAGTGAATATATTAGCAAAAGCCACAGTTATAGTAACTATAATAGCTATTATTACAGCTAAATTTTTATTTTTAAATATCTCAAATGGTTTCTTAATTTTTTCTTTCTTTTTAAAAGAAATATATGCTATTGTAAGAAATAAATATGGAAGTGTCATTGCAACATTAGTCATTAAAACAAGCATTTCAAAAAATGCTTTAGCACTTTTCCCACCTAATGATATTCCAAGTACCATTACAGCAACTATAATTGTTTGTACTTTCATTGCATTTATAGGTATCCCTTTTTTATCTATTTCAGCCATTTTACCAGGCCATAGCTTTTTAGGTGTTCCTTCTATTAATTGTTTTAATGGTGAATATGATAATGTAAAGAATGCTCCACTTAATGCTAAAAACATAGATAATCCTACAAATCTTGCAACCCATTTTCCTATCTCTACACAAGTTGATGCAGCAAGACCTAATGCTTCTCCAATAGAATAACCTAAATTGTTCATAACAACATATGCGACATTTGCCATGTTAACATCTGGAGCAGATAGTGAATCACTCCAGTTTGTAAATATACCAATCATAAATATTCCAACCGAATAACCAATTGATATTATTATTGCTGCTATTGCTATTCCTTTTGGAAGAGTTCTTTCTGGATTCTCAGTTTGATCAACTAGCCCGCTTACCGCTTCAATACCACCATAAGCAAATATAGCAAACACTAAGAATGACAACATTGAACTCACGGTTTTATATGCTGGATTTGGAGAATTTATAAAAGAAACCATTGAACTTATTGGTTCTGCTAATTGTCCTTTGTTTAATATCAGAACAATAATTCCAAACACTATAAGAACTACATTTAATAAAGCAACTGCTATGCCACCTACTGATGTAACTTTTGTAATCTTGCTCATACCATATCTTGATATGAAGAATACAAGGCATATCCATATTACACCTAATATTCCTAAAGTCACAGTTGGGCTTAGACCAAAAATACTCCATTTAGACGTTGTATCTACTCCCATAAATGTATTTGATAATGGTATCCATATTGTTGAACAGATATTTACCATCCAAATTACATATGATGCATACCACATAAATATCCCTACAAAAGCAAATCTAGGTCCTACACTTTTTTCCATCCATGAATAAATACCACCCTTTTCATCTTTAAAAGCAGCACCATATTCAGCCATCATAAATGCATATGGAACGAAGAATGTTATTGCTCCTAATATAAACCATGGTATGGCACCATATCCCATTAAATAAAATGATCTTGGCATATTTGCAAAACCAAAAACTGATGTGAATACCATAAGTATTAATGTAATTAAAGTTAATTTCTTTTGTTTTTCATTATTACTCATTTTTTTCTCCTTCTTTTTATAATTGTATCTTTTTGCTTATAAGGTTATCTTAGTATGGATAAGTTCTTAATAATATTATTTTACTTATGTTGTAAACTTATACTATACTATATTACTATTCTTCTATTTTTCATTTAAAATATAACTTTTTCTATCTAACCACCGATATAGTATTAATTTATGTTTCATATTATCCTAATTCTTCTTTGAAACTTATTTGATTCTTAAGATTGCTAATTTTATATTATAAATTAAATACTCTTTAATGGATTTTTTAAATTTATAATATTAGAAATATTTTGTGTAGCAATTTAGACTTTTAAAAATAACCTAGTATAAGAAGTAATTTTTTCTTAAAGGAGAAATCATGAGAAAAGAAGCTGTTGATTGTATAGATTGCGGAACTGAGTATTGTCCATGCAAATTGGCAGAAAGTGGAGAATGCCTTATTTGCTCTCAATGTCAAGGGAAATGCTTTTGTGACTGTTTAAATTGGAAAGGTGTCTGCGTCTATCAAGAACTTGATAATAATGATTACAAAGCAAAAGATGGAAGAAAAACTTATGATTGCTTAATTAAAGATATCGTAAAGTTTAGTGATAAATTAATCATGATAAAATTTAAAGCGCCTCATAAACTAGTATTAGATTTAGTAAAACCCGGTAGTTATATTTTCATAAGAACTGATCAAAATAATTATTTTGATATTCCAATTTCTATTATGAATTCAAACCTAGAGAATGATATTATTACTATAGTAGTTGAAATAAAAGGTATAAAAACAGATAAGTTGCTTAATACAAAAATTAGCGAAAACATAATAATTAGAGGTCCATACTGGAATGGTGTTTTTGGTTTAAAAAATATATACAGCCAAACTTCAGGCAAAGCTCTTATTTTGTCTCGCGGAATTGGTATGGCTCCAATGATGCCTGTAATAAGAAAATTATTGTCACAAAATAATGAACTAAAAATAATAGTTGATGAAACTCCATTTGACAATTCAATATCACATGATCTTTTGGCAGATTTTCACATAGATTTTAATAAAAGCATATTACTTGAAAAGGGCACACTATCTGATCATGGAAAAGTTATTATAAAAGATTCCCTCTTAGAAGGAACTAACTATATTCATATAGCAGGAGCTGATATTCTAACTTATGAAGTAATTAAATATTTGGATGCTCTTGATAGAAAAGATGTAAAATTATCATGTTGTAATAACTTTAAAATGTGCTGCGGAGAAGGTATTTGCGGTGCCTGTACCGTAAGATTTGCAGGGCATAAGATACGAAGATTTTGTAAAGAACAAACTGATCCAAGGAATATATTTGAAGGGAGAAGATTCATATGAAGATTGTTATTATTGGAGGAGGTTGGTCTGGATGTAGCGCAGCATTAGCCGCAAAAAAAGCTGGTTCAGATGTAACTTTAATTGAAAAAACCGATTTATTACTCGGACTTGGAAATGTAGGCGGAATAATGAGAAATAATGGCCGTTTTACTGCCTCTGAAGAGTTAATTGCCCTTGGATGTGGTGATCTAATTAAGATTACAGATATAGTATCTACTCACACTAATATAGATTTTCCAGGTCATAAACATGCTACATTATATAATGTAAATATGATTGAAGGTGAGGTGAGAAAATATCTTGTATCATGCGGAATCAATCTTATGATGGAAAGCAGAGTTAATGATGTTGAATTTGATGGCAAAAAAATTAAAGGTGTTTATTTAAGTGATGATACTTTTATTGAAGGTGATGCTTTTATTGAAACAACTGGTACCACTGGCCCTATGGGAAACTGTTTAAGATATGGTAATGGCTGCTCAATGTGTGTATTGCGCTGCCCTTCATTTGGTCCAAGAATAAGTATAAGCGGCCGTTGTGGAGTTCAAGATATTCAAGGTGAAAGAAATGATGATTCTTTAGGTGCATTCTCAGGCTCATGCAAACTCGCAAAGGAAAGTCTTTCTGATGAAATAAGAAATGAGCTTGATACCAAAGGCGTTGTTGTACTAAAAGTCCCAGCTGAGGATGTTAACTATGGAAAGCTTGCTACTAAAGTATGCCAGCAATATGCGCTAAAAGAATTTGCTGAGAATGTAGTACTTCTTGATACTGGACATGCTAAGCTGATGACCACATATTATCCACTTCATAAACTCAGAAAAATTCCTGGTCTTGAAAATGCTAAATATGTTGATCCATATGCAGGAAGCAAAGGAAATTCAATTAGATATTTATCAGTTGCACCTAGGACAAATGATTTAAAAGTTATAGGAATAGATAATTTATTCTGTGCAGGCGAAAAGAGTGGCTTATTCGTTGGCCATACCGAAGCTATATGCACCGGAGCATTAGCCGGTCACAATACTGTTCGTTATTCCTTAGGAATACCACTTTTAATTCTTCCTGATTCAACATGTATAGGAGATATAATAAGCTATGCAAATGAAAAAGCTAAATCCAGAGAAGGCAGAAAGGATCGTTATACATTTGCTGGCTCTGGATATTTCAAGAGAATGAAGGAACTTGGACTTTACACAACTGATATTGATGAAATTCAAACTAGAATTAAAAAATTAAATTTAGATAATATATTTAACACTAAGCTATGCTAGATTAATTAATATTAGAATAATTAGAAAGTTTTAGATTAAAGAACTATATCAAAATTAAACAATAATTTTGATATAGTCTTCTTAATTGGTTTCTTATTTTAAATTAACTCTTTAATATTTTGACTTTCAAATGCAATTGTTTCAACTAAATGTTCATAAATTTGCTTTGTTACATTCCATCTATCTGGACAATTTAATACAACTATAATTATATCTTTTCCATTACTTTCAACAGATGAAACAAGGCATTTTCCTGCACCACCAGTATAGCCTGTTTTTATCCCGTTTGCACCTGGAAGCATCCATAATATTTTATTTATATTATTATAATCTCTTGTAAAATTATATTTAACTTTATCTATAGATTTAGAACCAACTACCTCTCTAAATAAATCATAATCCATTCCCTTAGCTGCCAAAATAGCCAAATCATATGCAGATGAATAATGTTTATTACTATCTAAGCCATGTGGAGATTCAAAATGTGAATCTAAAATTCCTATGCTTCTTGCATAATGGTTCATTATTTCTGAAAAACCTTCCATAGACCCACCTAGTTCTTCTGCAATTGCTATAGCTGCATCATTTCCCGATTTAAACATTAATCCAAAAACTAATTCTCGGAGTGTTATATTCTCACCTGTTTTATACCCTACTTTTGATCCTCTTATACTGTTTGCATTCTTACTTATTGTAACCTCTTTATCTAAATCTCCTTGTTCAATTGCAATAAGTGCTGTAAGAATCTTTGTAGTACTTGCCATTGGTACTATCTCATAAGCATTTTGCTCGAATAATACATTTTTAGTTTCTTTATCTAATGCAATTGCGCATCTTGCATTCACTCTGAATTTATCTTGAACATTTTCTAATGCACTAACACTTATACATGATATTTGAGAAATAATAAGGATTAATATTATAATAGAGTTTCTAATAACATTTCTCATATTTTATCACCTTCTAAATTTACTATTTACATCTAGTTTGTCATTAAACATAATTTTTAAACATATTTATATTAATTTTTAAGTTTATTTAATGTGTATTAAGGCAATACTTAAAAATATATAAACTTTGGAGGAAAATTATGAAAATCTTATTTATTATTTTTTTTATATTTCTTTTTATATTATTTTTTCCTATCCCACTAAAGTTTACATCATATTACTCATCAGAAAATTATTATATTAAATTTTATAAATTTATTCTTATATCAAAATATAAAAGTAATAATCCTAAAACTTTAAATAGACTAATTGAGTACAATAAAAAAAATAAATCGAAATTTCATATGTCAAAATACAAGAAATTTTGTTCAAAGCTTTTTTATTCTAAATTTAAACCATCATTAAAAATAAATCTAAGCTTTTCATATTCCCTAAATGACTCTTATAATACTGCTCTTATATACGTTTTATTATGCACATTATTTTCATTTTTATATCAGTTAGTAAATATTCCTTTCAATATAAAAAAATATAACTTAAATGTAGATCCTATTTTTAAAGATGAAATTTTAGTAAAATTTGAAACATCAAGTATAATTTTCATTTCTTTTGCCCAAATTATATATATATCAATTATTTTTATAAAAACTTCAAAGGAGGGAACCCCTTAATTGGGATAGCTTATGTTAAATGATGCAAATGTATCAAACCTTATGAAAAATACCATGGAAAATCTTAAAGATATGATAGATGTTAATACAGTTATAGGTGATCCAATAGAAACAAAAGACGGTACCTTTATTATTCCTGTTTCAAGACTATGTTTTGGATTCGTTTCAGGTGGAAGTGAATATCCAACCTCAAATAAATCATTTGAACGTGATAACTTTCCATTTGGTGGTGGTTCAAGTGCCGGTGTTTCTGTTAAGCCAGTAGCTTTTTTAATTATAAGAAATGGCAATGTTAGAATGATTACAATAGATCATGATACCACCTATGATAAAATAGTAGATACAGTTCCTCAAGTTTTAGATATAATCAATGGATTAGTTAAAGATTCCAAAAAGAAAACTCCTGATGATATAAATATTAATATCAATGAAAATCAAAATGCTGATTCAGACATCTAAAAATTATACTGCTGCAAAATACATTAATTTATATTATGCAGCAGTATAGTTATTCTTTATCTTCAATCTCTTCTAATTCCATGTCATCATCTATATTTTTTTCTTCTTGGCCAAATAAATCAAGTGAAGGTAAATCATTTAGATCTTTTAATTCAAATTGTCTTAAAAATTCTTCTGTTGTACCATAAAGTATAGGTCTTCCTGGTACTTCAAGTCTCCCAACTTCTTTTATCAATTCTCTTTCTATTAGTCTTTGTATCGCACTTTCTGATTTTACCCCTCTTATTTCGTCTATATCTATTCTTGTTATAGGCTGTTTATATGCAATAATAGCTAAACTTTCTATTGATGCTTGTGATAAAGATTGTCTTTTATTTTTTCTTAATAATTTTTGAATATAGTCAGATTTTTCTGGCTTAGTTACCAATTGATAACTTCCTTTTATAATTATCAACTTTATTCCTCTATTAGATTTTTCATATTCTTCAATCATTTCCTGAATTGTTATTTCAATAAACTTACTTTTTTCTTCAAGAAAATTAGATATGTCATTTAAGCTTAATGGATCCCCACTAGCAAATAACAATGCTTCTATAGTTGATTTTAAAAAATCCTTCTTTTTATCATCCATAAATGGAATTTGTATTGCTTTCCTTTTCTGCATGTTCTTCTCGCCTCTCTATTATTATCCTGCCAAAATTATCAGATTGATAAACTTTAATCATTCTTTGTTTTATCATTTCTAATAAAGCTAAAAAAGTTACAACAGTCTCCATTTTACATTCACTTTCTTTTATTAGCTCACTAAAATCATTTATATTTTCATCTTGTATTCTTTTTCTTATATACTCAAGCTTATCTTCAATTTTATATTTATCTACATATATTTTTCTTTGGATAACATTTGCTTTATTTTGCTTGTTATTATATATTTCTAAAAGATTATTATATATATTATACAAGTCTAGTAAAGTAATATTTTTTAATAAATCATCATTATTAATCTTCTCTTTTTTTTCTTCAATTATTTCTGCTTTTTTACTATATACTTCTCCTGTATTCAAATACTTATCCTTAAAATAACCAGATACTCCCTTAATTTTTTTATATAAAATAAGTTTTTCTATAAGGATTTTTTCATCATCCTCTTCTTCCTCTTCCTGCTTAACCTTAGGTAATAGATATTTAGATTTTATTTCTATTAAAGTTGCAGCTACTACTATAAATTCTGAAGTTATTTCTAAATCCATTTCCTTCATGTTGTTTAAATAATTAAGGTACTGATTAGTTATTTCAAATATTTTTACATTATATATATTCATTTGATTTTTCTTAATTAAGTGTAATAATAAATCAAATGGACCTTCAAAATCATTTATTTTTATTTTTGGAAGTTCCATAAATACCTCTTCTCTTTAATACTATTTTAAATAATTTAATAGAATGCCCTATTATTATATAATAACAATTTCTTAAGTTTAAGACAAGAATATATATTCTTATGTATAACAATAAAAATGCAGTATACTTATTATTTTAATAAATATACTGCATTTAAAATTAAAAAAATTATATTTATACACCTTTGTCAAATAAATTTTTTATATTAAATTTTATATTAGTAAGGAAATTGCCTTTCTTTATATCTCTATCACTATATATTTCAACTTCTCCAACTTTTTCTTTTCCCAAATAAACTTCACATTTACCTACAATATCACCTTGTTTATATTCCTTTTTCAACTCATCAATTACAATTTTCTTTTCTATTTCTTCACTGCTTCCTTTTGGAATTATTGCTGTTAAATCATCTTTTGCCATTGCAATAAAGAATCTGTTACCCTGTTCATCCATATATACTTTGTCTACTTCTTCATCTTTTGCTACAACATTTTTTCCTTCATACTTAGAAAATCCATAATTAAGTAAGACACCTGCATCACGATTTCTTATTTTATAAGTTGGTGCACCCATGATAACAGATAACATTCTTACATTATTTCTTGTTGCAGTTGCAGAAATACAATACTTAGCCTCATTTGTAAAGCCTGTTTTTAATCCGTCACAGCCTTCAAAAAATCTAACTAATTTATTATGATTTACTAATTCTATAGGTGATTTTCTACCTTCTGCTATTGTTTCCATATATGTACCAGTATATTTTAATATTTTAGAATGCTTTAATAATTCTCTTGACATTAATGCTATATCTCTTGCAGTTGATACATGACCATCTGCTGGAAGACCATTACAGTTTTTAAATGTTGTCTTAGACATACCAAGCTCTTTTGCACGATTATTCATCATGACAACAAAATCTTCTTCTGTTCCACCAAGATATTCAGCTAAAGCAACTGCTGCATCATTTCCTGAAGCAATAGCAACACCTTTTATAAGTTCCTCAACAGTTCTTATTTCACCTGTATCAAGAAGCATTGTGCTTCCACCCATTTTTTTTGCATTTTCGCTACATGTTACTTTATCATCTAAGCTTATTTTGCCATTGTCTACACTTTCCATAGTTAATAGCATTGTCATAATTTTAGTTACAGATGCTGGAGCATATTGTTCATCTATATTTTTTTCATATACTATTTTTCCGCTTATTGGCTCCATAAGTAAAGCTGATCTTGCTTCAATATTAGTCCCTTCACTTTTAACTGAATCCTCTAATGTTGTAGCACTAACGTGATTAGAAGAAGCAAGCAATAAAGTACATAGAAATAATAGTATAAAAGAGATCATTCTTTTAAAATTTTTAAACATTATATCTCCTCCTTTCAAAATTAGTGTTACCATAACAAGAAATAATATCACACTAAGATATAACTTTACTTAAAGATTTTATAGGAAAGACAATTATTTTATTCTTATTATTCTAATAATAACCATATTATTTATAATATAATCTGCGAAAATAATAATTCATTACAATAAAAAAATCGCAAAGCGACTATTATATAATCCAATAGAAAATATAAATCCAATAGAATACACTAACTTAAATTCAAGAAAATCCTTTATCCATCGATTTCTTTCAGCGCATTTTGGATTTTCTGAGCGAGCCTGTGAAAAGGCTAGGCGCATATATTTTATTTTTTATTCTTTAGGTTCAATGACATTAATTTATTACAGTATTTTTCGAAACAGATTGTCCATGAATATAATTTCCTAAAGAATAAAAAATCCACCCATATAAAATACTGGGTGGAAAACAGGTGGCAAATGTGCACCTCTAATATCTATTTTTATTAATCCCAATAAAATCAAGCTCTAGGATGTGTATGCATATAGATATAGTTAATTTTATCATTATTTATTATCTCATAATAAGTATCCATATATGTTAAGACTTGATTTCCTAGTAGTTTCTGAACTGCTCTAACATTCGCACCATTTTGAAGTAAATGAACTGCAAATGAGTGCCTAAATGTATTCAAATTAACATCTTTATCTATACCCGCTCTTCTTGAATATTCTTTTACAATTCTCCATATTCCTTGTCTAGTCAATTTTTGACCATTTAAATTCACAAATAGATTTGGTACGCCACAATCAGCTATCTTATATCTAATTCCTAAATATTCTGTAAGAGCTTTACATGCACTACGTCCTATTGGAATCAATCTTTCGTAGTTTTTATTATCCCTACATTTAACAAAAGTTAAATCTAAGTTTACATCCTCTACATTTATAGAAATAAGTTCTGACACTTTCATGCCAGTTGCATACATAAGCTCTAAAAGTGCATTATCTCTTAATCCTTTTGGAGAATCCTTTTCCACTATTCGTATTATCCTGTCTACTTCTTCAATGGTTAAAATTTGTGGTAACTTTCTTATATTCTTTGAGCTTTTATACTCAATTTTAGGAACTTCTTTAATTAAGCCTTCCCTTTTAAGATAGTTGTAAAAATTTCTAAGGCTAATAACTATTCTATTTATTGATCGTTCTGATTTTCCTTGATTTAAAAGATTCTGTATATATGACATAATTGTTAAGTTATCACTTTTATACAAATCTATTTTTTTTCTATTTAAAAACTTAAGATATAAGCTTACATCTGTTACATATGCGTATATCGTGTTTTCACTTTTACCACTTTCGAGCAAATAATTTCTATAATTATTTATATTATCTAACATGACTCTCTCCTATACCATTAATTATATTAGTATTCGACAAAATTGCCTTTTTTCCTTTTTATTTTACTATCTTAAGTTTATACGATTTAAATCAAAAATTTATTAGCCACAAATTTAATAATACTTGGTGATACATAAGTTTCTATTAGAATTCCCAAAAGAAATAATATCATAATTATAATTAATCGACTTAATGTATCGCGTAAAAAAACGTCTTTCGCCTTGGAACTTTTAAACACTTTTTCTTTAAATTTTTCAGCTGACATATTCAAACAAATAACACTTAAAGCTATAAAACATGGAATATATATAATATTTTGAGGTAAAATTGATATAATTCCAAATAACAATCCTTTTCCATTAAAAGCTGATGAAATAAATGAAAAAGTATATCCTAATGTAAATCCCTTAATTAAGTCCAAAATTAATATAAATGGGAATCCAAAGAAAGTCATACCTAAAAAAATTATTGGTATAAATAATATTAAACTTTTTTTTATCACCTCGAATAATAATTGTGTATAGTTAATTGGTTGTCCTTGTATAGATGTCGTAAAACTATTAAGGTAACTCATCAAATCATTTTTATCAGATTCTCCCATATATTTAACTGTATAAAGACCAAAAGATATTCCTAGGCAAAACATCATTAATACAATGAAGAAATAGGCTTTCTTATCTCTAAAAATTGTGTTTACTTTATCCACTACATAATTCATCTCTTATTCCTCCGTCAAGTTACTCTAATCTATACTATGTTTAATATTTATACTTTATTCATATCCTAATATATAACTATGTAATATTAATATCTTTATTATAAACACCTATACATATATGATATAAATTATGAATTGCTCGTATATTAATCATATACTATTTTCATATTAAAATTTATATAAAAAGCTTTATTGGTTACCATAATCAATAAAGCTTTTATAGAATAAACATATTAAAAACATACAATATGTTTATCATAATAATATTTTCTTTTATCCTTATTTATATGTCAGAAAACTCCTTTAATATTTTATCTTTAATTTCTGCACTTCTATCTTCAATTTGATAAGAACTATTTTGGCTTTCTTCATCTTCTAATAAAATATTAGGTAATTTTATTACAAATTCTGCTCCAATTTCATCGCTATCTTTTAGATAAATTTCACCATCGTGTAAATCCACTATAGATTTGACCAAAGATAAACCTATTCCACTTCCTTCTACATTTCTCCTAAATGACTTATCTACTTGAACAAATCTTTCAAATACACTTTTTCTAAATTCTTTTGGAATTCCTATCCCATCATCTTTTACAGTTATAATTATATAATCTATTTGCTTTTCAAGTTTTACAAGTATATTTCCATTTTCTTTTGTAAATTTTACAGCATTAGAAAGCAGATTTAAAATTACTCTTTCTATACTATCTGCATCGCAACATATTTCAATTACTTCACAATTTGTATCAAAAATTATATTTCTACCATTTATCTTTTCATATTGTGCTATTGATAAAGTTATATCTTCAATTAAACTCACAATTTCACAATTTTTAAAATTCATTTTAAAACATCCCACATCGAATTTGGTTATATCTATTATATTATCAATAAGTCTTAGCATTCTCGAAGAATTTTGTGTTATTGTATTTTCATATTTATTATAATATTTCAAAAATTCATCCTTATCGGAACTGCATGCTTTTAATAATTTAGTTGTGCACATTATTATATTTAAAGGAGTTTTTAGTTCATGTGATATATTGGCAAAAAACTGTGTTCTCATTTCTTCTTCTGCTTTGAGCTTGTCTACTGCATTCTTTTGAATCACAACTTCTGAATTTAATTCCTCATTTTCTTTAAATTGAATTATTATTTCAAAAAATAAAGTTAATATTATTCCTAAGAAACCTAATGATAATACAACCCTATTTAAAATATACATTCTATCAAGATTTTTATATAAATCTGCATTTAAAAGAATTCTACTTAAAAACATAATATCTATACTTATAAACGTTACAAAATAATTGAAATTCTTTTTTCTAAAATATTTGCGGCACATCTCAACTAACAATAAATATGTTAAAAGATTTATTAAATTTTTTATAATATATATGCTTTCTCCCCTTACTATCTGAATATGTTCCTTAAAAATAAATAAATCTAGCTTTACACCACCTATAGTTATAATTATTATGAACAATATTCCAAGTAATGTATGTTTATATAAGTATCTATTTATCTTATTCTTATCGTATACCATAAGATACATTAAAATTGTTCTTATAATTGATCCAAATCCAATTGAAGCAAAATTTAAATTAACTCCAGCAAAAAAATTTATATTTTCAATAAAACTTAAATGATTTGTCATTAAGAATTCAACATATATTGAAATGTAATTTAATGAAAATATATAGAAATATTCATCTTTATGTATATAATAGTACAATACAGAACAAAAAATAGATATAGATCCTACCACATAGATTATTCCATTTATATCTCTTAAAATAATACTATTTGATAAATTTAAATTATTTGCAGCAACAACACTAATTTCATATAATAATCCCAAAATAATAGTATGTAATAAAAAAATTATTATAAAATGTTTATTAATAGATTTCTTCTCTTTGATTGATTCTTTTGTTTTTTTCATATATCGACTATCTTCCCTACTAAACCCATTTTTTATTGATATTATAACTTATTTTTTGATTTTTATATTATTTTCTTCGTATTTTCATTATATCACTAATTTTCATTATAAGAAAATAAATAAATTTTTATTATAATACATATTTTATCTTTTTAAAATTACCTGTCTTGAAATATAGTATCCAAATAATTCTAATTTTTTTAAAATTATAGTCAATAAAAAGCATCCTTAATATATTTAAATAAATTCATATATTAAAGATGCTTTTTAACTATATTTACTAGTATGAAATTTGTTCTTTAAAAAAATCTTTTATTGATTTCTTATTTTTATCATTTCTAAAATCACTTAAACAATAAATTGATATTATTATGATACTTTATTTTTTAATCTTAATTTATCAGCAATGATTGCTATAAATTCTGAGTTTGTTGGCTTGCCCTTATCATTATGAACAGTGTATCCAAATAGCTTGTTGATTGCTTCTATTTGTCCTCTGCCCCAAGCAACTTCGATAGCATGTCTGATTGCTCTTTCTACTCTGGAAGCTGTTGTGTTGTACTTCTTAGCTATTGAAGGATATAATTCCTTTGTTACAGCTGAAAGAAGTTCCATATCATTTACTACCATAAAGTTTCAACTTTAAGACTTAATTCTCTATTATTTTATACCTGATATATTTCAATAAATTTCAAAATAATCAGTTGGATTATAGTATATCAGTTTGTTGGATATACTTTTTTAATAGTATACTATGTTTTCCCTATTTATACAACATCCTTTTCCATTCAAATTCTCACTTAACTCTTGATTATATTATAATAATCTCTGATTAATTTTTTATCTTCATTGTCAATTTTCATTCTATTAATGCTATTAATAAACTTTATATCTGTAAGTAATTCTTTAGATATATCCATTATCGGTTCACATATTATCTTAAATTTTTCTAAAAATACATTTGAATTTTTAACACCCTTCAAACATTTTTCTATATTCTCACTAAGTCCCTTTTCTTCTTCCTTAATGTTATGTCTTTTTAGTTCACCTCTAATTTCATATCTAAAACTTTCACAACATGCAGTTACTCCTTCACCAAATTTTTCCTTATTAATTTTTTTCTTTTCAATTTGAACTTCTTCATTAAATTTTTTTATTATCTTTATATCCCTTGAATAAATAATTTTATGTCCCTTGTATGTTCCACAAATATAATTTGTTTGTATAATATTTTCTTTCTTCCTCATAAAATAAATTAAATTCAGATATTTTTTATATTCCCCTTCCAAATCATCTATCCTTTGCAACTCAATGCTCCTATATGGTTCTTGAGTTTGCGTCTTTATATTTTGCTTAACATTATCAAAATTAAACAAATAAAATTTTTCTGATATCGGGATAGATATTTCTTTGCTTAAATTTTGTAGTACTGGCTGAATATTGATATCTATATTTTCAGATTTTACCCCTGTGAATTCAACATTAGCAATTTTCAATCTTTTGTTTATACACTCTTTAATCAACTCTAACTTATCAATTGATTCGCTCATAAATCTTCCTCAAATTATATTATTTATATATAATTATTCATCAAAGATTTACATTATTATCCTATAAGTAAACTTTCTTCTTAAGTTCTCAGTAAATTGCTACTTATCTTTTAAATAAAGAATGATTTAACTTAATTTGTTTCTAGTTTTCGTTTTTCAAAATAATAACCTAAGATAAAAAAGTATTGGTAATTCAATAAAATATTAATTTTATTACTCCCCTAATAATTCATAATCTTGTTCTATATTTTCTAATCCTTCGATTTTCTCTCTATACACTGCTCTATCCACTAGACAAAGTAATTTTTTAAATTCACCAGTATTATTATCATGATATAGTTCTTCTATCAATTTACATATTTTCAAATGATTTTCTCTTATATACTGTTCTGATAAATTTGTAGCAACTTTAGTTATTTCTTTTTTATATCTTTTAATAAAATCAGTGCTTTCTAATAAATCATCTATCCTATTATTTAATAAATATAAAATTATATATCTTCTAATTACATTGTCATGATTTCTATATAACCCATTTTCATTTCTATATTTCTCTAAATATTTTTGTATATTTTTATTATTAATTTCATTATCATAGCAAATTCCTACTTTCTCAACTCCAATATTAACCTTATAATCAATATCATCATTAACTATTCTTTTATATAAACGTGATTTCAGACCAAATCTTTTCTCTACTTCTTCTAAAACATCTTGTCCATTTAAAGCTTTTATAAATTTATAAAGTGGCAGATTATTCGAATAGTGTTCATGTACAACTCCTAGCACACTTAATGGGTCAAAACTACTATCCCCTTCTATAAATGCATTTATTATTTCAGAACTACTACTAAAGACTTTTTTCTCTTGTGTTGAAAATGATAACCCCACAAAATTATTTCCTTCATTAAAATCCTTTATTTTTTCTATTTGTTCAACATTTACATTTAATAATTTAGGATTATATTTTTGGGTTGCAATTAATTCATAAGTATTATGTTTCAAATACTTTAAAAATCTTATAGGCAATCTTTTTATGCTTATATCATTTATTGCCCTATAAAAATCTCCAAAATCATTTAATTCAAATGCATCTATCTCCATATATGAACCATTATTTAAGTTTATTCTTTTATTGTGAACTACTTTATCTTTTCCATCATCTGGTCTTGTAATAAACCACATTCTACTTTCCAACTCTTTAACTTTTGTATTTGGCAATGTTTCATAAATTGTCGACAATATACTAATTACATTCCTATCATTAATACTATATCCCAAAAAAACTATAGGATATTCTAAAAATAATGTTAGCAATTTGGAATTTAAATAAACGCTTTTTTTAAAGAAATTATCATAATCATCTTTCGTTATTACAATACTTTCAGGCACTGTAACACACCCATGAATTTTATATATTTCCCCAATACCATCCAATACATTAGTTAAGAGCGAATTTTGACCGATATGAACTGAATATTCTTCTCCATAAATTGTTTCTAACATTTCATCATAATTTGTTGTTATTATTGCTGCTGGACTAGTCCTTTTTAATTCTACTACTTCCTTGTTTGATAACAGTGTGTTTTTGTTATCTTCTAAATATCCAGATATTATTTGTGAAATTCTTTTTCTATAATAATATGCTTGCGTTTTATCATCTTCAATTTCATCTTTCATATGCTCAAAATAATAGCTTTCTAAGTATTCAGCTAATCCTTCAAAATTTATTTCTTTTTCATTCGTACTTGGATTTATATGAGTATATTTCTGTTTAACTTTCTTGAAATTACAATCTATATCTTTTACACTTTCATCTAATAATCCAATCCAATCTGGACTATTAATATATCTTCTAGACAAACCAGAACCGACAAAAAATATTGGTGATATTGCCAATTCCCTCAATTTCTCTTTAACATTCGAAAACATCATCATATCCTCCGCTTTTTATTTTAGTATATCACATATATTGTATATAATAGCTATATTTTGATATTATGCTTTATTTTAAAATAAATATGCTAATACTTGAGATATATAATGTTAATAAAACAATATCCACTTTTTGGTTTTCACCATAAAAGTCATTTGGGATGTTGTGTGTTTACAAATATGGTGCTGTCCATATAAAAAATAACCATCATTTTTCTATAAAAAACAGGAGGGATATAAATATGACCCTAACGAACAAGCGTAGCGCAGTGAGTATCTGAAGCGCACGCACAATGTCGTCAACTTAAGTAATTTGTAAATATAAATCACGATTATTTTTAGATGATATATTTAAATTTCTTCTAAAAAATGGTACACTAAATAAATCCACTGGTTAAAGTGAATTTTGAAATATGCAATTATTTGTAATTTAAATGCATGATTTTTTATTGTGATGATGCTTTTTCCTTGGATGTTTGTTTTTTCGCTCACGAGAACGATTGGGACGTATTTGTGAGCGAATTTTTTTAGATTTTTCTAATATTATTTCTAAAATTTTTCTTGTTAATTTAGCATTAACTAATAAATTAATAATTCTATTAAAAACTTGCCCAAGTATAAAATTTCGATTTGCTTGATACATTGATTTTAAATTCTTATCTTTAATTTCATCTGCTATCGCAGCATCGGCCTCATCTTTTATAAGAGCTACAACCATTGATAAATAAATAGAAACAAAAAAGTCTTGTTCTATAGAAATTGGTTTTGTTCCCGAAAATTCTTCTATCTGAATACTACTTTTTAACTCTTTGTATTTACTTTCGACTCCCCATCTAAGGAAATACAACTCTTTAAATTCATCATATTTAATGTTTTCATCAAAAATATTAGTGACTAATATTTCTGTAATGTTGTTTGAAAGCTCTATTTTTATAACACGCAATTTTCTGTATTTTCTCTTTATTTTATATTCCAAAATACAATCATTGGAATCAATATTTTGTACTGTTTTAAATGATGATGGTACTCTCATTAAGAAAAGCATATTTTTAGTATCTAAATAGTCAAACATCTCATAAGAAGGGTATCCTCTATCAAATATTACAATACTGTTTTTTGATAATTTTTCATTGTTGATTTGATCTAGATGTTGTTTTGCTAATTCTCTTTCACTAGTTTTAAATTTAGTTATTGAAGCATCAATTATAATATCATTTAATATATCATATAAGGCTGATGCCGTCGCAACTGCTGTTTGAGTTTTATTTTGATTTTTACTTACTCCAAAGTATTTACCACATTCAATAGTATCAGGAACTTGTATAGATGTTCCATCAACTGCAAGAATATTAAATCCATGCCATTTATTCAATTTCTTTTTTGAATTATAAAAAGAATCAACAAATAATCTACATAGTTCTTTAAAGGCTTCAGGTGAAATATTTTGTCTTGCTTTAGAAAATGCTTGCTTTGATATATTAGGAAAGTTTAAACATGTATGATTTTCAATAAAATTATCTATTTCTAAAGGTATAGACTTTCGTAATACAGAACAAATTAAATAAACTACATTAGAAAACGATAGTTTTCTTTTCCTTGAAAAAGAATTTCCTAAACTATATGACTGCTTATATTCATCTGAAACAATTAATTTATTTGTTCGTTTTAAAATTTGTGATAGTAATTTAATATTTTTCATAAAATCAAACCTCGCTATAAATTTAATATCTATAGCGAGGCTGCATTTTTTTACCTATTGTCAAGTGTTTTTTATTAAATTTTCTATATTTTCTTAAGTTGACGACATTGAGCGCACGCAGTAAGCAAAGATTATGTCAAATCCCTTTTTCAATTAAAATGTACACAAATATACCCACTACTTATAGAATTATATAGCTAGTGCTGTATTTTGTGTACACTTCTAATTATTCAAAAATTCTTTTACTCGAATCTGAATCTGTTATAGTATCTATTCTAGTTCTTTTCTTGTTAATTCTAATAGTTCCATCCTTTACTTCATATCCACTATTAATTACAATTTGCTTAATACTAGTCCACTTTAAAATGCTTTTCATCTCACCATATACATTAACTATTTTACATAATTCTCTTTTATCTTTTGCAGTCAATGGTCTTTCCAAATATTCTTTAGGAACTGATATTTTAATATCATCAATACAATTTTTAGCCTTAAATATTTCAGCTTTGATATCCTTTCTAATTCTTGAGCGTGACTGTATTTGTGTATCAGTTTGGGTATCATTACAAATCATTATTTCTATATCTTCATCTTTAATATTAATTCCTGTTTCATATGCTCCATTAATAATCAAAACTTGATAAGGTGATGGAATAAGTCCAGTAGTTAAAATGCTTTTTCTTACACTTTTTTGTTCATCATTCATTGGATGATTTCCATTACTCATACTCCATAATGCTATTGAACTCAATCCAACTGATTCACAAATTTTAATCATGTCTTGACATTCAGTAATCCTATTTGTGTATATTAGCGCCTTTTTACCATACTTGAAGCCATTATAAGCTTTTAAATAATGGTTTAAATTTCTGTAGTTATTAAAGAAAAATGTAAAATCCGAATGAAGCCTTCTTATATCATCTCTATTGGATAAATTAATGACATTCCAATTATCATTAGAAATACAGGATATTTTTGAATCATCTTTAGGCAACAGCCAATTCATTTCTCTTTTTATCCTTTCATGTGTTGCAGTGAATCCCACAACCTGAACTCCACTTTTAGCTCTTGAATGAATATCCTGAATTACTTGAGTATAGTTTTCTATTTCCTTATCTTTATTATCAAATCTATCTTTAAATTTATAAAGATTATGAATTTCATCACATACAATAGTCTTGATATTTGCATATTCAAGTTTATCTTTTTCATAAAACCATTTAGCATAAGTCATTACAGTACAATTGAACTTATCAAATTTGAAGCCACGTTCTGCTATCTTTTCAAAGTCAGGCTCAACGCTCATAACCATATGGCGTATTTCATCATCTTTCAAAATCATTTCTCTTAAATTTGATGTATCACATAAATAGATGCTCTTTTCTTTTGAATTCAGTAAAGTATTAAAAATGTAATATGTTTTTCCCGAACCAGCTGGTGCAACAATTAAGTTTATCTTGTCCTTATGTAGCATTATCCCTTCATTTTTTATAATTTCGTTAACTGTTAATTTCTTCATTTGTAGTTCCTCCTAAACCTTCCTTCTCATTTTTCCAATTAAATAAGCTTGACCTTTGCCTGTAATTAAAGTCTTATATCCTACTCTATCGCCATAAGTTTTATCATGAATATATTTAACCTTAAATATCCCATTATCAATAAATTTCTGATATGGTGTATTATTTTTCGTTAAGTAACCGTTCTCTTTCAGATAAGCAAAAAGCTTATTTCTGCCACCTTTAAATACTTTTTCATCATTTATAAGTTTGGCAAAAGTTCCTACATCTATTCCATCATCAGGTGAAGCTATTATTGTATTTGCATAGTCAACTATTGGTTTTTGTTCTTCCAGTGCCTTCTTTTGGCATTCAATAATCTCATTCTTTTTATCAATGGTTTTCTGAGCAATAAACACCGCTTTTCTAAGAAAATCTTCATCAGAATCTTCTTCGCTTCTTGGAATGTAACCTCCTGTTTTTCTTATCTGTGGAAGCACTTCAGCACTTACCCACTTTCTAAATGATTTACATTTATCTGTTTTAGTTTCTAGCATAAAATCATATAACTGACTTTCAGTTAAATAAATGTGTCCATTGTGGACACAAGCATTAATTTCTGCATTTATAAGAATTTTCTCTATTCTTTCTTTTCTCGGGTAAATCATTCCTACGCTATTTTTATTTGTATACCCTAAAGCCATTCCCGTTGAATATAATTCAAATAATGGTTCACCTTTTTCATCTGTAATTATTTCCACATTGCTTCCTTCAAATATCATAAGTTCTTTCATATCTCTTTTCTTCTCCTTTGTATTTTCATCTTTCATATCCTATACTCTCCTCCGAATTAAAATTATCATTTTATTTCTTTTAATTCTGCAACCATGATTAATTCAATTTTTCATAATTGCCTTATGTTTGTATTGTATAAATCTTCGTCACAGAGTAAACTCCAACAAAAAAAGATTTGAACAAATTTTTAATCTTTGTCCAAATCCCTTTATTCATCTTCATTGATTATATATTTTTCTTTTATTATTTTCCCTTATGAGAGTGCTTTTTGATATTCCTGTAATTTCAACAACCTCATTATAGCTTTTATCTCCACCATTTATTGATAATAAGCTCAAAGCATGTTGTAATTGTTTATCTGTATATGACTTAGGTCTGCCTTCTTTAAATCCTTCCTTAGTTCTTGCTATCGCTTTTCCCTCTTGAGTTCTTTCAACTATCATATCTCGTTCAAATTCTGCAAAGCTAAAGAATATGTTTCTTATCAACTTTGAAGCGGGTGTGTTATCCATAACCCCTATATTTAGTATATTCACTTTTATTCCCTTTTCAATTAACTTATTAACAAGTTCGCTTCCTTGAGTCATGCTCCTCGCAAATCGGTCTAATTTTGATACTATCAACGTATCTCCACTTTGAAGCTTTTCAATTAATTTATTGAATTCAGGTCTGTCAGTTTTTGTTCCAGTGAAGCTATCTTCAAAAATCACTTCAGCACCATTTTGCCTTAATAATTCACGTTGACTTTCTAAACTATTTCCATCATTAGCTTGTCCTTTAGTACTCACACGACAATATCCATAAATCATAATTAAAACCTCATTTCTTAGCCCAAACTTTTGACACTAAGTTTAGACACCATCTTATACCTTGATTTTACATTATGGTTTTTGCGGTGTCAATACTTTTAAGTTTTGAACCCTAATAACTTTAAATAAGTAGATGGATGCTATTTAAAATCTGATTTGTCAGATATCTCCTTCAAGCTTTTTGCAATATCTTCAAAGTAATTGTTCTCAATTAAGCAATTTTCTATTTTTGAATTTATCTTCGACATATCTTTTAATGTTTTCGATATTTCCTCAATGTAATTATTCTCCAATAATGTACCTTGCAGCATTGACTTTATATCAAAGGAAAGATTATCGTATAAAGTTTTATTATTGTATTTATAATTAATATTAATTTTTAAATTTTCTTCAAATTTATGAATAGATAAATGTGAGCATAAAAAAATAATATCATACTGTCCACTTGAAAAAACTTTATTTTTACCATTTTGATATTTTTCCATTTGCTCAAACCCTGTTCTATCTATATTTTTCAAGTTATCTAAAAATTCGCTATTAAAACTAATATTAAAATCTCTAGCCATTCCTTTTCCATTATTCTTTATAATCAATTTGACAAGTCCATTTTTTGCATCTATACCCACATCAATATTAGGTTGATTTAACATATCAATATTTTTTTTTGTAAGATGTATGTTTATGGCTGTACCTATAACTGTACCTAGCGAACCAACAGCAGTTATGAAATTGAGAATATTATTTGCATCCATATATAATTCCTCCTTTAAGCTATAGTTATATTATGTATTTGAATATATTACCATATACATTATAACACCTTACAAGATAAGAATAGTGTAAAATGTTATGAAATCCCTCATTCCTACCGAAAATACATTCTTATCATTTGTTAAAAGTTAATTTTTCTTATCATTTTCTAATTTAGCAGCAAAATTTTTTTATAAATAAATAAGCACTTTTAACCATTTTTAACTTTGCTGCTATTATTTTACTTATATTCTTGATTTTGTATTTTCTTTGCTCTATAATAAATTAGAGGTGATTAACATGAGTATAAAAATCAATAAAAATTTAGGCTATTTTGCTATTCTTGACCCAACCAAAGACACAAAGTCTGTTGCTATAGAAACTTTATGCAAAGAAATAGAGTCTGGCAAAATAACATTACCTGTATTTCAAACCTACATTAGATGGACAATAGAAAAATCTGTTGATTTGTTGAACTTCCAATTACAAAATAAAGCTCCAGTTGCCCCTATTTCTGTGAACACAATTGAAAATCTAGATGTTGCTATTATGCAAGTAACTTTTATCGAAAGACAACTCATAAAGAAAAATTGTATACAGTCAACATATTCCGTAATAGATGGTCAACAAAGGCTTTCTTGTAATTATAAAGCCTATACAAATCATGAAGATTTCAAATGTATCGTTCTTGATATTACACTTGGAAAATTTATAGTCAACTCAGGTCAAGTAAAAGACAATCAAATCCCCGTTGGAATTTTATACAATAAAGATGATAATGTTTTAACTTCCTATCTTGAATCTCATAAAAATTTACAAGAATTTAAACTTCAAAACCTTTTAGGAAAAATAAGAAATAAATTTCTAAAATATTATTACACCGTCAATTATGCTAAAGATTTGACAGAATCAGACCAATCAAATTGGTTTGAAGTATTAAACCTAGCTGGTAGCAGAGTTCCTAAAAATCAAGTTTTCCTAACTGATATGCTTGTTCGTGGTATTGACTTTTACAAAGAATTCTCAGATAAATTTTTTGAGCTTCTTGAACAATCAAATTTATCTGAATTATTTATACACAAAACAACTGAAATATCTATACCTTTAGCATGTTTAAATGCAGCATATGAGTCCATAACAAAGCAAGAGCACAGTGGTAATTTTAGCCCTATTCCATCTGATGCTAAAGGAATATTTATGTCAAGACTTGATGAAGGCTTATTAAGAAATATGTTCAATCTAGTGCTAACTTCATTAAAAACTACAATTGAATTCATATCTTCTGAGAAGCTAGCTATCCCTACTAGAATTGACTATATAACTTATCTAACTGGATTATTTACTCACTTAGGTAATAGTTCCGTTACCTCAGTGCAAAAACAACATATTATTGATTGGTATAATCATGTGGAGTTTTCTTCAAGTGGTAATACCGCAAGAAGGAACATGTTTAACAAACTTCTTTCAGTAAAAGATTTAAGCTGAAATATTTAATTTTTATAGAAACATCACTATCCATTACTTCTGGCAGAGCTTGGACACGTTTCTAATAGACATAGTTTTACCCTGTATTTCTACAAGGTAAAACATTTCTTCTGTATATCGCTATTGTATCTCTTGTTTGACTTTCTGACTTGTTAACTACTGCTTTATCCACTTACAGTCTGCCCATAAGCAACACAGTAGCCCCTAACACTCCCGTGTTCAGACTTCCTCCCCGTATAATTTGTTTAACGGTCATGCGAACCCGTTTAAAGCAATAGGCACAGTCAGTTCACCTACTCCTGCTATATTTTCTGCATTGGCTATAGCTCACCACTATTATTTTTATAGTTGCAATAGTGCATAGCAACTGACCCATACCCTAAAAAATTGTACAAGAAATAAAGCCCTTGCATTCTCCATTTTTTTCAATTACAATTAACTTGCTAGACTATTTGTAATCTCCTTTGTAGGAGTTGCAGAGATTTATAAAACGATATTCAGTTTTGGTAGTTACCATTGGCGTGGTAACTATTTTTTTATTTTTTCATATTTTCAAGAGGCGAAAAACGCTGATAGCTCTTTCTTATGTCCTCTGCTGTAACATCCAAATACGCCTGTTCTGTCACTGTTACGCTAGAATGACCTAATATCTTTGAAAGAATGAATATATCTCCTCCTGAGAGCAAGAAACGCCTTGCAAAGTTATTTCTTATCTGATGGCATGTTATACTTTCAGCAATCCTTGCTCTAATGCAATATTTTTTAAGATTTTTTTCAAAATTCATAACATTAAAATTTGACCCTCTTGTACTTATAAATACATATTCAGTATCAAAGTATCTTTCTTTGTAATCAATCCATTTTCTTAAGATACCTTGCATTATTGTGCTGAAAAATACATATCTGTCCTTTCCTCCTTTTGCTATTTCTGCTGGAATGAATATTGCTTTCTTATCAATTATTACATCCTCCATCTTTAAATTAAGCGTTTCGCCTATTCTCATTCCTGTGTCCATAAGAAGCTGCAATATCACATAATCTCTATATTCAGAAAATGAGGTCAAATCTAGGGATTTAATAAGCTTATTAAAGTCAACATCCTTTATCTCATTCTTAGGCTTTCTGCTATGCTTATATGGTCTTATCTGCACTGTTGGATTCTTTTTAATGACTTCGCTGTCATATAACCATGTAAAATACACTTTGATGTTCCTTAAATAATTATTGACGGTATACATTGATACTTGCTTTCCAAAATCTCCTCTTGCAGAGGGATTATTGGACTTTAAAGAATTAACATCTGCAACATACGAATACTTTCCCTTTGTTTTTGTAAATTCAAGATAATCCTTTATGTGCTTTGTTGTTACATCCTTTGGAGTAAAAACTTTAACTTCATCAGCCAAATATTTAGCAAATAGCTTTAATGTTCCCTCATATGATTTCAAAGTCTTTTTGGTCAAATCCTTATTAGTACAAAAAATCATAAAGTCATTAATGCTTTCGTCAAAATCATAAATTCTTTTCTTCAATCTGGGCATAAAAAAATAAGACACCTCCTAATCAGTCATCTCAACCGATTATTCGATATCTTATTGAATCTTCATATATTTGTTGGTATAAAATAATGTTTGTTGGCTATACTTTGTAAAGGTTACATGCCCTTAGCCCAGTAAAATAGCCCTATGATACTTTATTTTTTAATCTTAATTTATCAGCAATGATTGCTATAAATTCACTATTTGTTGGTTTACCTTTTTCAGTATGAATAGTATAACCAAATAATTTATTTATAGCATCAACTTGACCTCTGCCCCAAGCTACTTCTATAGCATGTCTTATTGCTCTTTCAACTCTTGAAGCTGTTGTGTTGTACTTTTTAGCTATTGAAGGATAAAGTTCTTTTGTTACAGCACTTAATAGCTCCATATCGTTTACCACCATTGTAATAGCTTCTCTTAAATACATGTATCCTTTAATATGAGCTGGTACACCGATTTCATGGATTATGTTTGTAATTTCTGTTTCTAAATCAATTGGTGTTGTTGATTTTGTCTCATTTGATAAAATTGATGAAGATGATGTATATTGTTGTGTATTCATTCTTGTATTATTTTCTGATTCTGGAGAATTATTAAACATTTCTCTTATTCTCTTAGTGAACACTTCCATGTCAAATGGCTTTACTGTATAATAATCTGCGCCTAAAGTTATTGCTTGTTGTGTAATTTTATCTTGACCTACAGCAGATAAGATTATTATTCTTGGGACTTTTTCAAGTCTCATAGTATTTATTCTTTCTAAAACACCTAATCCATCTAAATGAGGCATTATAATATCTAGAATAACTAAATCTGGCTTTTTTTCTTCAATTAATTCTAATGCTTCTCTACCATCCTTTGCTATTCCAATAACTACAATATCCTTTTGATTTAATAAGTAGTCATTTAAAATACTACAAAATTCTTTGTTGTCATCGGCTATTAATACTGATATTTTTGAATTTTCCATTTTTCGCTCTCCTTTATGAATAATGTATATTTCCCTCAAATCATATTGAAATAATCTTATTTTATAAATCATTTCTACACATTGTTAGTGAATTCTTTTTATGAGGGTATGTATCCGTATATATTTTATTGTTTAAAAAATATATTTAATTTTTTTAATCGGAAATGTTTTTTCTATTATATTCTCGTTATCTTCCACTATTTGTAAATTATACACTTTTTTTCGCAAGAAGTAAATACTTATTTTAAATTTTCTCATATAATTTAGATTTTTTTATTATATTAATCAATATATTCTTATTTATGTATAAATATCCTCATTTTTATATTATATAATATTTTTCTGTAGAAAAACATAACTTAATAATAAAAACTATATCATTCTCATAATATGATATAGTTTTTATTATTTATATTATTTTATTATACCTGCATCTTGTAACATCCATTCTATATATATCCCATATCCAGTATCAGGTTTATTAACCAATACATGTGTTACTGCTCCAATCAATTTTCCATTTTGAATTATTGGACTGCCACTCATTCCTTGAACTATTCCACCTGTTTTTCCTAGTAATTTTTCATCTGTAATTTTTATTACCATACTTTTTGAGTCAGGCGCATTTTGGTCCATTAATTTTTCTATCTCAATATCATATTCTTGAGGTCCATTTTCATCTATTGTTGTAACAATTTTAGCTTTTCCTATAGTTATTTCATTTTTAAATCCCACAGGTATCAATGTACACTTTTGATTTAATGTATTATTATTTTCTATCTTCCCATATATCCCACTTTGAGTGTTTTTTTCTATATTTCCACAAGGATTATCTTCATTTACAAATACTCCTCGTAACTCTCCTGGAGAACCTTTTTCTCCTTTTCTTACGCTTATTATAGACGAATCTAATATATCACCTTTTTTTATTAAAAATGGTTCATTAGTATCGCAATCTGTAATAGGATGACCTAATGCTCCAAATTTACTACTTAAAGGATCATAAAATGTCATTGTTCCTACACCAGCTGTTGAATCACGCACCCATAAACCTATTTTATAATCTTCATCATCTTCTTTTTTACATTGTATTGTTTTAATTAAATTTTGATTGTGTCTTAAAATATCCATCTTTAATAATCCATTATCAGATTCTTTAATTATTTTTAATAAATCTGTAGCATTATATACTTCTATGTCATTTATCTTTAGAATTATATCCCCAATTTCTAAGCCTCCTAATTTTCCTGGACTTTCTTCTCTATTATTATTTATTTCTATTTCACTATATCCAACAACTATAACACCATCGCTACTGACTCTTACACCAATTGGAATACCTCCGAGGCTAACTTTAAGATTATCTACCTTTTGAACCTCAATTGATTTTAAAGGAATCATTCCTAGTAACTTTATTTCATATTTATTATCACCATTTTCATCTTTAGCTATTGTATTTCCAAGTGGTGCAAGTGAAGATACAGAAATATTATTAGTATATATTTTGTCTGGTAGATTTATAACTGTTACAGTGGGTACTAAAATTAGAATTAGGATTAGAGTTATTATAAAACCTATTATTCTATTTAAATTTTTCTTCATTTTTTCTCTCCTCCTTTGCTTCTTGATTTTAATTTTCCCACTAGACATGTCTCTTATCCTATAAGAAGTATGTTATTAGATACAAAAAATTTACGTCATACTAAAATTTAATAATAATGTTTATGAATTTTTAGCCAAAAAAATAAAACCACATCGTCATATGGTTTTATTTTTACCAAAATACATCACTATATGTATTAATTTATTTATTTATTTTTTATTTCAATTTTTTTTAAATCACTAAGCTTAATCATTTCTCTTACATTATTCAATGTAGCTTCTGTGACCTCATCTCCTGAAAGCATCTTACTTATTTCTATTTCTTTTTCTTCCTTTAATAGCACTTTAATTTCAGTAAATGTTTTATTATTATTTACTTTTTTCATTACAAAGTAATGATAATCTGATAATACAGCAATTTGTGGAAGATGAGTTATACATATTATTTGATGTGTATTAGATAATTGATACATTTTTTCACCAACTCTTTGTGCAACTGCTCCACTTATTCCAGTATCAATTTCATCGAAAATTAATGTTGGAATTTTATCCTTTTCCGCAAAAACACATTTAAGAGCCAGCATTATCCTTGAAAGTTCTCCACCTGAAAGGACTTTTTCAAGTGGCATAAGCGGTTCTCCAGGGTTTGTTGAGATAAAAAATGTAACTTCATCAAAACCGCGTTCATTAAAATTATCTTTTATTTCAACCCTTATTTCCATCCTAGATTTTTCCAAGCCTACAAATTTCAATTCACTTAATATATTTTCTTGCAATTCTTTAGCCTTTTTACTTCTTATTTCATGAAGTTTTAATGAAATCTCCTTCATCTTATTTATTATTATAAGTTCTTTTTCCTTTAATTCTTTTATTATCTTCTCTGAATTAATTATTTCATCATATTCCCTTTTTATCTTTTCATGATATTCAAGAATCTCTGGAATACTCGGCGCATATTTTTTCTTATATTGATTAATTTCATATATTCTGCTATTAACTTTTTCTAACGCATCATTATCAAATACAATCTCTTCAGCCATATCACGTATCTCACGAGAACATTCTTCTAGTGTATAAAACGCACCTTCAATTGATTCCTTATTACTTTTAATTTTCTCAAAATGATTTTCTATACTTGAAAGTTCATGTAAAACTTTTGAAAGAGAATTTATAACTGTAAATTCTTCATTATTATTAAGCAAATTATGAGCCGAAAGCAAAGCATTATTTATCTTTTCTGCGTTTGCTAATATATTATATTCTTCTTTTAAATTTTCCTCTTCATTTTCTTTTAATTTTGCTTTTTCTATATCTTCAATTTGAAATTTTAAATAGTCTAATAATTTTTCCCTGTCTTCATTACCTTCAATTCTTTTTATTTTATCTTGAACTTCTAAGAGCTTTTCTTTTTCAAATGTAAATTTTTTAATTATATCATATATTGATTCACCAATAAAATCATCTAATTGAACTATATGTGTTGCTCTTTGAAGCAAATCTGCATTTTGATGTTGTCCATGTATATCTAATAGTTTACATCCAAGCTTTCTAAGTTGTGATGTAATAAAGCTTTTTCCATTTATTTTTATAAGATTTTTACCATTTTGATGACTTTCGCGACTTACAATAACAATATCATCATATTCTATATCCAGTTCTTCTAATATCTTTTTTATACTATCATTTTCTATCGTAAACAAAGCTTCAACATAGGTTCTTTCTTTGCCAGTTCTAATTAGACTCTTAGAAAATTTTCCTCCAAGAACAAAATCTATAGCATCTATCATAATAGACTTACCTGCGCCAGTTTCACCTGAAAGAATATTAAAACCTTCGCTAAAATCAATTGTCATTTCTTCTATCAATGCAAAATTTTTAATGTTTAACTGAATTAGCATTTAACCCCACCTTTAGATTTACAATGATATTCTACTTCTTATTCTAGATGCTAATTGTTCAGCACCTTCAAGAGTTCTTACCATGATAAAAATAGTATTATCTCCTGCAACAGTTCCAGCAATATCCGCATTTTCAAGCTGATCTATTGCTTCTGCTGTTATTGGACCTGATCCTGTTATTGTTTTTACAATAATCATTTTATCTATATTCTCTACAGAAAGAACAGTGTTTGATAAAATATTACTTAATCTATCTATAATATTTTTTTGCTCTCCTGAAGAAACAACATACTTAGATTTTCCACTAGCTGATTGCATTTTTATAAGTTTTAAATTTTTAATATCTCTAGAAACTGTTGCTTGTGTTATATCAAATCCTTCTTCTTTTAGTGCCTCTGCTAATTCTTCTTGAGTTTCAATTTCTCTAGTTCCTATTATTTCTAATATTTTCGCATGTCTTTTTGATTTCAAATTTCATCACCATCACATTCTTTAGAGTTATTTAAAATCTTGCTTCTCAAAACTTTAAAGTAATCATAGTCGTCAAATAAAAGTAATTTAACTTTCTTTTCATATTTACTTATTTTAACCGAATTTTTTTGATTCACCTCAATAGCTTTTTGACCATCTACTGTTAAAAATATTTTTTCTTCTCCATTTTCTGCATATATTTCAATTATACTATCACCTTTTAATACAATTGTCTGCATACTTTTTGTATGAGGACATATAGGAGTTATGGTTATTAGTTCTAAATCTGGATAAATAAAAGGACCTCCTGCAGAAAATGAGTATGCTGTAGAGCCTGTAGGCGTTGCAATTATAAGTCCATCACCTTTAAATGTTGAATACAAATTGCCATCAACATATATCTTAAATTTAACCATTCTTGATAATGTTCCTCTTGCTAAAACTATATCATTTAAAGCTTTAAATTTTTCTACTTTGGAATCACACATTATATGTGCACTTAAAAGCATCCTGTCTACTATCCTATAGCTTCCTTCTTCAAGTTTTGTAAGTGCTTTATCTATATCTGATATATCCACACTTGATAAAAACCCCAAATTTCCAATATTTATTCCAAGAATTGCACCTTTAAAATCTTCTTTTAAATTTCTTGCAATTCCAAGGAGTGTTCCATCGCCTCCAAGAACTACAAGTAAATCAATGTTGCTTATTTCCTGCTTATCTATATCAAAACAATTAAAAATATGTATGTTATCTAAATTAAACTTCTCTCTAAGCTTATCAACTACCATATTGAGTATTGTACTATCCTTATCTTTTGAAGGATTTATTGCAATTCCTATATTTTTCATAGCCCCTCCACAGAAATTAGATTTCTATATGTGATGCTTCTACCACACTTTCTACATCTTCTCTTTTAAACTCACTTATCTTCGCTTTATCTTTTGTAAAATAAACAAGGTATTCTCTATTTCCTTCCGGTCCTTTAATTGGTGAATAATTTACACCTAAAACATTTAAATCTTGTTCTAGTAAATAATCAACTATTCCATATACAACTTCTTTATGTGTTTCTTTTTCACGTACAACACCTTTTTTCCCGACCTTTTCACGCCCTGCTTCAAATTGTGGTTTTATAAGTGCCACACCTTCTCCGCTTTCCTTTAATAAATTCAATGTTGCAGGCATTATTTTTTTAAGTGATATAAATGATACATCAATAGATGCAAAATCTAAAAGTTCCCCAATATCATCAGGAGTAACATATCTTATATTAGTTCTTTCCATGCAAACAACTCTCTCATCAGTTCTAAGTTTCCATGCGAACTGTCCATATCCTACATCAACTGAAAAAACCTTACATGCACCATTTTGAAGCATACAATCCGTAAAACCACCTGTTGATGCTCCTATATCCATACAGACTTTATTCTCTAAAGATATATCATATTCATTCATTGCTTTTTCAAGTTTAAGGCCACCCCTGCTAACATATTTTAAAGTATCTCCTCTATATTCTATGTTAGCATCACTATTTACCTTTTCACCTGCTTTATCTACTTTTTGTCCATCTACATATACTTTTCCTTCCATTATACAAGCTTTTGCTTTTTCCCTGGAAGAAATTATATTTTTTTCTACTAAAAGTACATCAAGTCTTTCTTTTTTTCCAGCCATATTTATCTCCTTTAATCATAAAGTGCTAAAATCTCTTTGCTTATATTCTCAAAATCTAATTTATGCATTTTGTATAATATATCTAAATTACCCTGATGTACAAAATCTTCATATCCAAGACATTTTACCTTTTTATTAAAATTAGTCTTGCTTAAATAATCAGTTATTGCACTACCTAATCCACCTTGAAGCATGTTGTCTTCTATTATTAATATATTATATTCCTTTTGAGCAATTCTATCTAGCATTTCTTCATCTATGGGTTTAATAAATGTAGCATTTATTAGATCTACATTTACACCTTTTTCATATAGCATATCTGAAGCTTTTTTAGCATGTTGAAGCATTCTTCCACCTGCAATAACACAAACCTTATTTCCCTTAGAAATTAACTCCCACCTACCTTCTTTAATATCTTTTAGTGGTTCTAAAGTATTTATAAGATCTCCACCTCTTGGATATCTTATAGCAACAGGTTTATTCAAACTTAATGCGTATTTTAATAACATATGGACTTCGCCTAAACACTTTGGTTGAATTATTGTCATATTAGGTATTGTAGAAAGAAATGAAACATCCATTATTCCCTGATGAGTTTCACCATCTTCTCCAACTATTCCTGCTCTGTCTATTGCAAAAACTACCGGTAGATTTTGAAGACATACATCATGTATTATTTGATCATATGCTCTTTGCAAAAATGTAGAATAAATAGCAACAATAGGTTTTAAACCATTGCTAGCCATTCCAGCAGCCATAGTTACTGCATGTTCTTCTGCTATTCCAACATCAAATATTCTATTTTTAAATTTTTTTGCATAACAACTAAGTCCTGTTCCTTCTGGCATAGCTGCAGTAATAGCTACGATTTTTTTATTTTCTTCACTTAACTTTATAAGTGCAGTTCCAAATGCTTTCGAATAACTATTTTTCTGAGAAGCTATCATTTCTCCACTATCTAGATTAAATGGACCTACTCCATGATATTTTATTGGACTTTCTTCAGCTAAAGCATACCCTTTTCCTTTTTGGGTTATTGTATGTATTATTACTGGTCCTTCAACCTCTTTTGCTTTACATAAAACATCAGCCATAGTACTTATATCATGACCATCAATTGGGCCTATATACTTTACTCCCATATTTTCAAACAACATTGATGGTACAACTAGCTGTTTTATGCTATCTTTAACTTTAGATATTTTTCCAGCAATATTCTTTCCTATTTCACTATGTTCAAGAGAAGCATTTATGTCTGTCTTTAATTTATTGTACTTAGGTGCCATCCTTATATTATTCAGATATTTTGAAAGCCCTCCTACATTTTTAGAAATAGACATTTGATTATCATTTAATATTATTATGAGTTTAGTTTTATTAAATCCGACATCATTGAGTGCCTCAAGAGCCATACCACCAGTCAGTGCGCCATCTCCAATAACAGCTATAACATTGTAATCTTCATTATTTAAATCTCTTGCACGTGCAATTCCAAGGGCTGCTGAAATTGAAGTGCTACTATGTCCAGTATTAAAAAAATCATACTTACTTTCATTTCTTTTTGGGAAACCACTCATCCCATCATATTGCCTTAACTTTTTAAATCCTTCTTTTCTACCTGTTAGAATTTTATATACATAACTTTGATGCCCAACATCAAAAATTACTTTATCCTTTTTAAAATCAAATGCCTTAAACATACTTAATGTAAGTTCTACAACGCCTAAATTAGATGCCAAGTGTCCACCTGTTTTTGAAACACTGTCTATTAAGAATTCCCTAATTTCCTCACTTAGAGTCACGTATTCTTTATCATTAAGTTTTTTCAGATCTTCTGGGAAACTTAACTTATCTAATAACTTCATAATACCATTTCCTTTATTATTTTTCTCTATCTAACAATTTTTTTGTTAAGTTAATGAGGCAACTTGTATCAACACTTAAATCTTTAAGTATACTTATACACTCCTCTGTTAAATCTTTGCATAATTCTTCACATTTTTCAAGTCCATATACTGTAATAAAATTAGTTTTATTATTTTCTTCATCAGCATGAACATTTTTCCCTAGTATATTAGTGTTTCCCACAACGTCTAAAATATCATCTTTTATTTGAAAAACTAATCCTAATTTTTCTCCATATTTATTTAATAATTTCAAATCATTTTCAGGCGCATCTGCAAGTGTTGCACCTCCTAATATTGAAGATTTTATTAAAGCCCCGGTCTTATTTAAATGCATATATTCAAGTTCATCTTTAGAAATCTTTTTTCCTTCAGAAATAACATCAACAACCTGCCCACCAATCATACCTTCTGCACCTGCTGCTTTTGCAATTTCATAAGATGCTTTTAACGCATTCTTAGAATGCTCTAATGAATATTTCATCATAATAATCATAGCTTCATTTAACAAGCTATCTCCAGCAAGAACTGCGATATTTTCTCCAAAAACCTTGTGATTTGTTGGTTTTCCACGTCTTAAATCATCATTATCCATGCAAGGAAGATCATCATGTATTAATGAGTATGTATGTATCATTTCTATAGCTGCTGCCATTTCAATTACACTCTTATATTCTTCTTTATATATGTAATAAGACAACATAAGTAAAAGAGGTCTTATCCTTTTTCCTCCGATATTTAGACTATAGCTTGAAGCATCATATATAATTTTATTATAGGTGCCCTTTTCTTTGAAATAATTTTCTAAATATATATTAATTTCATCTATTAAAGCATTAATCTCTATCACTATCTTTAAACTCCATTTCTTTTTCTTCTTTTATTACAGAAATTTTGCCTTCATATGAATCTAGTGTCTTGTAAATTTTATTTACAAGTTTAACGCCTTCTTCATATGATTTCATAGCATCTTCAAGATTATATGTATCCCTTTCTAAGTTTTCAAGTATAACTTGAAGTTTATTCATCATTTCTTCATAGCTTTCCTTTTTAGCCATAATTAAAACTCCTTATCTGATGGCATAAATTTACCTTCTATCTTTCCATCCTTAAAAGTAATCTTTAATTTTTTTTCTTCTTTTAATTGTTCTTTACTTTTTATTAAGGTATCATCATCTTCTATTATAGCATATCCTCTAGAAAGTACATTTACAGGATTATGAGCTATTAATAAACTATTTAAACTTTCTAACCTTTGTTTCTCTGTATTTAACTTTGTTTTCAATGCAAAATCCAGTCTATCTTTAAGTTTATCAACTTCTAAATAGCAATTTTCTATCTTTGATAAAGGAGAATGTATTTTTAAAATCCTTTCCATAGAAATAATCTCGTTTTTGCAATTTTTAATTTTATTATAAATTGTATCATCTAAATATAATGATATTCTCTCGATTTCCTGTTTTATATCATTTTCAAGTGGCACAGCAATCTCTGCACCTTGAGATGGTGTTGCCGCCCTAACATCACTTACGAAATCACATATAGTAAAATCCACTTCATGTCCCACAGCTGAAATTATTGGAAGGTTAGAATTATAGACTGCTTCTGCTAAAGCTTCTTCGTTGAAATTCCAAAGTTCTTCTATTGAGCCGCCACCACGGCCTACTATTAGTAAGTCAACATTATTCTTTTCATTAAAATATTGTATTCCTTCAATTATTTCTTTATAAGCTCCTATCCCTTGAACCTTTGCTGGATATAAAACTATATCCACCATACCATTTCTTCTCTTAATAACATTAATTATATCTCTTATGGCAGCTCCTGTAGGTGAAGTTACAACACCTATACGTCTTGGATATTTAGGAAGTTCTTTTTTATTATAAAATTCAAAGTATCCTTTTGATTCAAGCTTCTTTTTAAGCTTTTCAAATTTAATAAAGAGATCGCCAATGCCTTCCTTATTTATTTCTTCGCAATAAATCTGCATGCTTCCTGTAGCAGGATAAATAGAAGCTTTTCCTTTAACTACAATTTGCATGCCTTCTTCTAAATCAACATCTAAATACATTGCCTTGCTTTTAAACATAACACAATTTATTTTACTGCTTTCGTCTTTAAGCGAAAAATAAATATGACCGCTGCTATGAAATTTTAAATTAGAAATCTCCCCTTTTACAGAGAGATTGCCTAAAATAAAATCATTATCTATAACTCGTTTAATATAATTGCTTACTTCTGTTACAGTTAAAGTTTTAATATTCATGTTTTTTTAACGCCTCACATGCATTATTTATTAAAAGTGTAGTAGTTAACGCCCCAACTCCACCTGGAACTGGTGTTAAAAGACTACACTTATCTATTACTTTATCAAAATCAACATCACCAGTTATTTTTCCTTCAAACCTTGAAGTTCCAACATCTATTACTATTGCATTACTATTTACATAGCTTTCATCTATAAATTTAGGTTTACCTATAGCAACCACTAATATATCTGCTGCCTTACATACTTCTTTTAAATTTTTAGTTTTTGAATGACATATAGTAACTGTTGCATTTTCATTAAGTAATAATTGAGCCACTGGCTTACCTACTATATTACTTCTTCCAAGAACAACAACATTTTTCCCTGTTATATCCACATTTAAGCTCTTTATTAATGTAACTATACTATTAGGAGTACACGGTAAAAAATTTGGTTCTCCCATGTATAGTTTTCCCTGACTTTCAAAAGTCAAACAGTCTATATCCTTTTCTACACTTATTTCTTTTATTATTTTCTTCTCATCAAAGTTACTTGGAAGAGGTAACTGTAGAATAATCCCTTGAATATTATTATCCATGTTTAGTTTATGTATTTCTTTGATTACTTCTTCATCAGAAGCATCTTCATTTATCTTTATTTTTAAAAATTCTACACCTAGAGATGTTGCCACCTTTTCTTGCGCTTCCATATAATAAATGGATCCACCATCGTTACCAACTAATATTGAAGCAATTTTAGGTATTTTTAAATTTTTTTCTCTTCTTTCATTCACAAATTCCTTTATGCTTTCTTTTAGCTTAAATGCAACTTCTTTTCCATTTATAATTTGCCCCATCTTTAACTCTCCCTCTTCTTTAACTTAGTTTTTATTTTTAATTTTATCTAAAACCCCATTAACAAATGATACACTTTTTTCATCAGAATATTTTCTTGTTATTTCTAATGCTTCATTTATAGCCACATTTGTTGGTATCTCCTCATCAAATAATAATTCATATGCAGCTAATCTTAAAATACTTAAATTAACTTTTGATATTCTATTCATTTTCCAATTATGTAAATTTTCTTCTATAGCTTTGTCAATGTCTTCTTTCTTCCCTTCAACACCATATATTATCTTTCTAAGATAATCTAAATCTATATCTTTTATATTACCTTCATAATTTTCAGTGAAATTTTCTATTGCATCACCCGCATTATCCTTAGTTAAAGTCATGCTAAATAATATTTCCATTGATTTTTCTCTTGATAATTTTCTATTCATGTAATCCTCCTAAATATGTATCATACTGTTTGCACATTATAATTATACACACTTTTATGTTCTTTTAAACCATTAAGCATGGAAACACCCTCTGAAAGTTTCAGAGGGTGAAAATAAATTTTAGACTGTTTCACTTTCTTCTTTTTTAGGTAAGTAAATGTTTTGAACAAAAATATTTACAGATTCCACCTGTAATCCAGTCATAGCTTCTACTGTCTTTTTAACATTTTCTTGAACTTGAGAAACTAAATCCATAATCTTTTTCCCATACTCAACAGCAACATTCATATCAATAATTGCTTTATCCTCAACTAATGTTACTTTAGTTGCTTTTGCAGTACCTTTTTTACCTTTAAATATGTTTGTTATGTTTCCTGCTACTCCATTTTGAGCATCTATAACTCCTTCAATTTCCTGGGCTGCTATTCCTGCAATAACACTTACTACCTCGTCAGAAATCTTAACAACTCCAATATTTTCATTTTTATTGAAATCTTCCATGCAATTTGGCCTCCTTAGTTTTGTAATAACAAAACATGCTAATCTTGTGTTTATTATATCAAATATGAATTAACATTACAAACATATTATTTTTGAACTTCTATTATAACATCCTTAATATTTGATACATTTTGTACAATTTCTTGAATATCTACACTGTCTTTTTGTTCTATTGGTTTAGAACTTTTTATTATTACTGTTGCCTTGCTATCTTCAAGCATACATAAAGCATCTTCATATCCTTTATTTTTAATTCCTAGTTCTATTCTACCTTCATTCTCTCTGACCATAGTCTTTTTAGTTAATTTTTTAGTTGCATCATCTTTATTCTCTTGTGATGTGTTTTCATCAGAAATTATTGCCTTTAAACTTTGTATTGTTGATGAATCTTGCTGTTCTCTTAAACTTCTTGATTCATAAAAATAATTTGTTTGATTTAGAGCTTCTGCATCCTCACTGTTTTCCACATTTTGAATATTTTCTGATGATAGTACCTGACTTAAATCTGTTGGATCATTTAACCCTCCATTATTAAGCTTTGCAGCTAACATACCTACACATAATATTAATGTTAGCAAAGTAAAGATAATCCCACATTGTTTTTTTGTCATAATAAATTCCTCCCATCCTTTTTCCTTTATCATTATATGCTATTTCTTCATACTATATACGTTAACCTTATCTAAACTTAAGTCATATAATTTAGAAATAGCTTGCTCAATATCATACTTTGTTTTACTATTTTCAGCTCCTTCTGCAACCGCTATTACACCTATTACTTTAGGTTTATACGTTGTCAATATAAATGGCTCATTATCCCCATCTTTAGTTGTCATAACTACTTTACTTCCATCTGTATTTTGATTATTTACTCGTGTTCCGCCAGATGTATCGCTTTCTTCAGTCTTAGATATTTGAGTGCTTTTATCATACGCTGGCACCTTTTGTTCACCACTTTCAAATGTTATCATAACATCTACATCTCCAACGCCTTCAATCTTCTTAAGTATATTTTTCAAATTATTTTTTTGATTTTCTTCATAATCTTCTTCAGTGTTTTTAACTTGCTCTACTTCATTTTGGTTGTTTTTATAGTTTCCAGAATACATATTAGTAATAGAGTTATCCTTAGATGGTAATAATACATTTAAAGCAACTAACATAAAGCCCATAATAAGGCATATTACTATTAATGTATTAAAGCCCTTTTGTTCTAATAATTTTTTTAGTTCTTTCTTAAATTTATCCATATGCCACCCTCCTTACCCTTCTAATTCATATATTTCTATCTTCTCTTTTGATATTTTAAGTTCATCAGAGATAAAATTTACTACCTCTTCATGCGCATCACTGTCCTCTCTTTTATTATCTCTTTCAATTCCAATTTCAATCTTTTTTACTTTATTATCTTTTATTCCTATTTTTAATTTTTTAATATCATATGACATAGAATCAAAATCAACATCACATTCAACTTCGCTTTTAAAGCTCATATCATTAAACTTATCTTTAAGTAATTTATCACAGTTTTTATTAAAATTTTCTATAAAAGTATTTTTTATTACTTCATTATCATTTTTTTTATTATTAAACACATTTATATCCTCTTTATATACTTCTTCATTTGAAATAGACCTTTCGTATTTAGAAAGCGTACTTAAAATGTTTTCTTCTCCATTGGATATAAAATTTAATATTGGATTTAATATAACAGTTATTAATATTAATCCTAAAATAAATTTAATATATTTTTTCATTTTATTATCCGGAGCTATTATTTCTATTGCACCTATAAATACAAGCATGCTTGTAAGTGTTGTAACTAAACCTTTTAAACTTTCTATAAATGTCACTTTATCTATCCTCCAATAATATATTTTCCTGAGGATGCCATAATAGCAATAAGAACAAAAAACATTAAACTTACTGTAAGAACACATGATGTTATAAGCGTCATTGATTTTCCAGCTGCTTCTAAGGACTTTGTTATTCTTGAATCGCTTATAGGCTCAATTAAAGCTCCACAAAGCTTATATATAAAAGTCATTAAAACCAATTTTGTTATAGGATATAACATTATTAGAATTATTATTAACAGTCCAATTGAACTTATTGCATTTTTTATAATTAAGGAATATCCAGCAACTGATGATATTGCATCAGAAAAAGCTTTTCCAACAATTGGAATAAAATTATCTACAGCAAATTTTGCAGTTTTTAATGTAACCGCATCTAATGTGCTTGATGTTATTCCCCTTATGGTTAAAATACCTATGAATATTGTTACTATGGCACCTTGAAACCACACTATGCATTGTTTTAATAAGCTACATAGATTCCCTATTTTATGTTCTTTAGATAAATTGTTTGCAAATTCTAACACAAATTGCATAAGAATCATTGGAATTATAACATCTGCATAAAGCTTTGGTATGAATACTACACATACAAGAATAATTGGATCTAAAGTTGCTACCTGCATCGCTCCACCTGTAAGACCAATCATTGTAACTAATATGGGAAGCAGTGCTGACATAAAATCTGAAATATTATGAATTACATCTTTTGCAACTGAAATTGACACTATAAAACTTTTAGATAAAATCATTATTATAATCGCATAACATGCATAAAAAGCTACTTCTGAAATACTTTCACTTGCAAATGACTCTTGTAAATTTTTAATAAGCGAACATAATACTGCAATAATAACTATTGAAAAACATAATTTTAATACTGTTCTTACTTCTTTAAACAAAACACTTAAAAATGCTTTTGCAAGAACTTCAAATGAAATAGTTCCATGTCCTTCTTTTATATAGGTTTGAATATAATCAATTGGATCTAAATCCTGCATTATTTCAACATCTGTTTTCATCTTATTTATATATTCATATAAAGACTCTATTTCACTTTGTGCCTTTCCGCCTATATCTTCTATTTGTGTTTCTGCCTGCTTATCTTTGTTATTATCTTCTGTTACCTCTCCATATACCTCGCGTATATAACCTCCGCCAAATGGCGGAAATAAACCAACTGTAATTATAATTAGTAAAAATACTGTTACTCTTTTTATCATCTCCATAGCAAACACCTACATTATTTGTAATATTGAATTTAATACAGCCATAAGTATTGGAACAGCTAAAAGCAAAATCATGATTTTTCCTGAAAAATCAATTTGTGCTGCTAAAGAATCAGCATTTGCATCTTTACATAACGCACTGGAAAATGACGCCAAATATGCTATCCCTAAAATTTTTAGTACAATACCTATATACACACTATCAATATTAGCCTTTTCTGCAACAGTTCTAACAAAATTTATAATTTCCTTAAGCGGCTCTATCATAACAACTAAAATCAAAGCTCCAGCTGTAAGAAATATAATTGGATTTAATTCACTTTTACTATGTTTTAATAAAATAGTTATAAATAAAGCTACAAACGCCAGACAAATTACTTTTATTATCAGCATAATAATCACCTACATAACAAACATAGTTTTAACTGTATTAAATAAATCTCCTATTATTGAAACTATCATAAGTAATATAATAACAATCCCAGCAATATTTGTTATCGCTGCTATTTCGCCCTTTCCACTACTTGTGAGTACTTTATCTAATACTACAAGTAGTATTCCTGCTCCACCAATTTTAAAAAGTATACTAAAATCCTGCATTTAAACTCTCCCCTCCATAGAAATTCTTATTTTATATTAAAAATATAACTATCATAGCCCCTAAACACATACCTATATACCTATATAATTTTATGTTTTTCTTAGCAGCCTCATTTGCATCTTCTAAATGTATCTTTAATTCTTCTATTGTCATATTAAATAATGCTTCCTGCCCATATACTCCTGAATTTCCAAGCGACCGTAAAAAATCTCTCATTAGCTTCAAGTCATATTCTTCTAAATTAAATTCATTTCTTACATTTTTATATGATTCACTAGTTGCATCATATATGCTATCAATATCTCCTTCTGCAAGTCTATTTTTAGTATCATTTATTAAACTGCATATTGGCTCATCAGTTTTTCTATCTAAATTTCCTAATGCCTCTGTAAGTGGTGTAGCACATTGCAATACATCATTCTTTAAAAGCACCAAGGTCTTCAATATTTCCTTAAGCTGATTTTGCCTTTTTCTAAATGTCTCACCATACATGAATCCTATATAGGAAGTTATAACAAATATTCCAATTGAAAGTGCTAATTTAAACATTCTTTCTCACCTCCATTTAAGGAATATATATTTTCGATGGTTCCTACTCCCTCTCTATTACTAAGAACAATTACCCTTTCAATAACATTATTATTTAATAAGCCCGAGAGTACACGTCTTTTATATAAATCTTCTATTGTAAATCCATGTATTGTAGTTATTATATTTACGCCTGAATTAAAAGCTGCAGTAAGCGCCTCAACATCCCCCGTTGTTCCAATCTCATCGCAAATTAATACATCTGGTGATAAACTTCTTATTGCCATAAGAAGCCCTTCCCTCTTTAAACAATTATCCAAGACATCAGTCCTAACTCCCAGATCATTTTGAGGTATCCCCATAAAACATGCTGCTATCTCACTTCTTTCATCTATAACAACTACTTTTTTCCCATCAAATTTTTCTTTAACTATTCTAAGATTATTTATTCCATCTGATATGTTTCTGGCTATATCTCTTAAGATAGTTGTTTTACCGCATTTGGGTGGAGAAATAATAATTGTATTGTAGACTCTATTATTAGAAGTTATAAATTTCATTATTTTATCTGAAGCTCCTATAATCTGCCTTGATATTCTTATATTTACTGATGAAATATTGCGTATGGTTTTTACATAGCCATTTTCCATAACACATTCACCAGCTAATCCTATTCTATGTCCTCCTCTTATTGTTATAAAACCTTGCCGTATATCTTCCTCATATGCATATAATGAAAACCCAACTATTTTCTGAACTAAATTTTTCATTTCTTCCTTAGTTACTATATAGCCTGTATTACTTTCTCCAAATTTTGAATAAATTAATATTGGTTTATTTATTTTAATTCTTATTTCATAAATTTCTTCATATAAAATTCTATCTTTTAATCTATCACATAATTTATTTGGCAATACAGCTAATACTTCTTCAACATTATTCAAATTTACTTACTGCCTCCTCTCCTGTTCTCATACTTAATTAATATTTATGAAAGCATAAAAATATTACTTAAATATAAAAAAAATATGTAAATTAAAATCACTTAATTTTTAACATGTCAGTCACCATATATATTTATATTATTTTTAAAATATAAAAAGCCGTTATAAATACCTTAAGTACTTATAACGGCTTCCTACAAAAATTTATTTTATATTTTTATTACAATAAGGACATGGAATCTCACTATTATTTTCTAATGCAGATTGTTCAATAAAGATTGGGTTATTACAATGAATACAATTTATCTCTGTATATTGATCTTCTATATCATTTAGTTCATCAATTGAAACTTCTTCAAAAAGCTCCTCTTGAATGTTACTTAAATCTGAATCCATAAATCTTATATTTTCATCAAGTGACTCTTGATTTACAGTTAACTCTTCAATTTTTTCATTCATATTATCTAATATAGAAGTAATTCTTGTAAAATATTCTTTGTATTGATTATTTACCAAAGTATTTAAAGAATCTTTTAATTCTTCTAGTTCTTTCTTTATCTTTTCCATGCATCCCACTTCCTTTTTATAGAAATTTCTATTCTTATAAAATTAAAGTTGTTAAGCTTATGCTTAACAACTTTTGTAATAACTAAACTCTTTCCATGTATTCACCAGTTCTAGTATCTATTCTTATTGTATCACCTTCGTTAACAAACATAGGAACATTTACTATTGCACCTGTTTCAACAGTAGCTGGTTTTAATGCATTAGTTGTAGTGTTTCCTTTAACTCCTGGTTCTGAATGAGTAATTTGTAATTCAACAAAGTTTGGTGCTTCTACTGAGAAAGCTTCACCTTTGTAGAATTTAATTGTTGCAAACATATTTTCTTTTAAGAATTTTATTGCATCTTCAACTTTTTCAAAATTTAAAGGAATTTGTTCATAAGTTTCTTGATCCATGAAGTAATATAATTCACCATCTGAATAAAGATATTGCATTTCTTTTCTTTCAATTACAACGTCTTGTAATTTTTCAGTTGGGTTGAAAGTTCTATCTACTACTCCTCCTGAAATTACGTTTCTAAGTTTAGTTCTTACAAATGCTGCCCCTTTACCTGGTTTTACGTGTAAGAAATCTTGAACTGTAAACACTTGTCCATCGAATTCAAAAGTAGTCCCTTTTCTTAAGTCACTTGCTGATATCATTAATATATACCTCCAAATTTATAAAATCGTTACATACTAAAATTAACAACTATATGTTAATAATTTACTTAATAACTGACATAACAAAATTATTTTATCAAACTCCTCAAATAATTGCAATATTTGTTGCTCCTATTACTTAAATTATTTTAATATATTAAGTATATATCATTTCTAAAACAATATAACTTTCATTATTATCATTATATATATCATAATTTGTTATTTTATATGCTTTCAATTTATTTAATTCTTTTATTAGTTGATCTTTATCTCCATTTATTCGTAATTGTATTTTCCATTTTTCATCTATATGTTCTGCATTTATAATTTGTTTTTCAGTTAATACATTTAACTCTTCATATATATCATACAATGATTTTTCTTCTTTATATTCTTCTTTAATAATATTCTTCCCATTAGTATTAAAATTATTAATATATAATATTATCATTTGTAACATTAACAATATACAAAAAATTGTTAACCAAAAGCTTTTTAACATTCTATTCATTTAACTTTACTCCAACTTTATAATTTTCTTCTTCAGACATTATATAAGTTATATCGATTTTTTCTTGCAATTTTAAATTATAAAAATCATCTAAATTATTAAGGGTTATCTCACCTTCATTTTGATTAATTTTTGCCTTTAATATACAATTTATAAATATATTATTTATCCATGTTTCTATTTCATCTATACTATAACTTTGAGTATAACTATAATCTATTGGGCTATAATTCTCTAAAGTTTTATCTTGCTTTTCTTGAATATATTCTATAGTATTTGGTATTAACATTAAATTTAAAATAAAAACCAGACATATTAATCGTCTAAATTCTTCCAAATTTTGTTTTTCTTTTTTCTTATAAAAATTTTCAGGTATGAAATTTTTATTTCTTGTTAATTTTCTCATATATCCCCTTTACTATATCAAAACTTATAATATTAATATGATTTTTAATTTCTGCTATCTCATGTAAAATATTATTATCAATATATAATTTCGAGTACTCCTCATTAATTTCAATGTTTTTTAATATTTCTTCTTCATTTGTTACTATAAAAGATTGCTTTATTATATTATTTTCAATATTTAAATAATAGTAATAATTATTTATTTTCACCAAAACCCGAATTTCCTTATCTTTTATTTTAAATTTATTTCTTAATACTGACATAATTAAAAATTGTATTGGTGTTACTTCCAGCTCTTTTACATAATCAATTAAATTATCAATTCTTTTTCCACCTTTAATATAGTAAATATATAATAAATTACTTTTAGAATCGTATATATAATGATATAAAACATCTCCATTTTGAGGAATATTCTTTTTTATATTTTCATCAACAAAATTACTGATTTTATTTTTTCTTATTTTTATATCAAACTTTATAATATTTAGATTTTCTTCTAAAATTATCACTCTTTGCTTAGGTTTTAATTTTTCCTGAATTCTATAAAATTCTTCATCAAGATATTTTTCTTCATCATATGTAAAAAAGTTTTTATTTAATAAAATGTTATCTTTCATTAAAAACTCTCTCCAATAAAACACTTTAATCATAATTTTTACAATTATATGTTGGTATTAAAATTATTGACTCATTTTCTATTTTGTAATCAATATTTCTCCCAATTGATTTATCTTTATCTAAATTCATATCTAAAATAAATACATCTTCATCTTTATGATATTCTAATTTACTTTCTTTAATAGTGACTGAAAAATCATTATCAAACATATCATTAGTTTTTTCATCATCATCATCTTCTTTTTCTTTATCTCTCATTTTATTTAGTTCTTTCATATACTTATAAATTAAATTTTCTTCTACTTCTTTGATATTATATAAGTCATATTTATTAACTTCAAATGAAGAAATCTCATTATTATTTATAGCAATTTTAAACAAGAAGCTTATGATTATGCTTGTGAATGCTAAAAACAACATGGTGCTTGTTAGTATGTTTCCAGTTTGTTTTATAGACATCTTATATATTCCTTTCCATACATATCTGTAATTATCAAATATATTAATTTATCCTTTTCTACAACCTCAAAATCTTTTATATTATAAAGCATATTATTAATGGCTAAGGTAGATTTTCCTTTTGTATATTTTGCAACTACAGTATTATCATAAAATTTTATACTTTTTACAATATAATCATCTTCTGAATCCTTATAAATTACTATTGAGTTGCTTTCTTTTTTAATAACCTCATTATGATTCTCATGTAAAATGTAATCTAAGCTAGTATAAAAATTTCTCATATTATTTTCATTTATGCTCCTATTTCTTATTTCTATATATGAAGCATAAAAAGAAAACAAGCAAGTTATAAGCTCAAGAAAAACTATAGATGTCAAAAAAATATATACTATTGATTCTATAAGAGTAAAAGCATGCTTTTTCCTGAATTTATATTTCATTCATCCACCAACTTTTATTAAATGCATATTTTTTTTCAATTTTATGCTCATCCGCACTAATGCATGCTTCTATTTGAAATTCTGCTTTATCATTACTACAATTTCGCATTACTATCTTTATATCATCGCCTATCTCTAAATCATCAATATTGTATTGCATTAATCTCCTTGAAAAATCTTCATCATACTTAAAACTTACTTCATTTTTATCATTTAACATTTCTTCTATCTCATCATATGATAAATTATATTTTATTTCATTTGATAGATTATAAATACACATATTTAGTTCTTCTTCTAACATGCGGCTTTTCAAATTATTAATACTTGATACATAAGCTTGCATAAATGCAGTAATAACTATTGTTATTATGCAGACTGATGCTATTACTTCAATCAAAACACTGCCATCTTTTTTCACTTTATGATTCCCCTTTAATAGTTATTATGTCAACTCCAACCCCTATAGTAATGTCATATCGTTTTTTATCTTTATCAAACAAACTAATTGTATTACCTTTTTCTAATTTACCTTGTGGTGTTATATAAACTGTAAATTGTGATATTACTTTTAAATCATATGGTAAATTAACACTTTTTTCGATATTATCCCAATTCTCAACAAATCTAATATTATTATCTTTTGTACTAACAATAATTTTTCCATAGTTTTCTTTTTCTTTACAAACGCTTTTACCATATGTAATCAAATTTTGAATTTCATATATATAGTCGGTTACATTGATATCACTTTCCAATGAAGCCTTTAATTTATACATAGATATTGAGATACTCATAAATATTAATAATATGCTTATACTTGCAATTGTTTCGATTAAAGTAAACCCTGTTTTTCTTATCATGGCAGTATACTTTGAACTCCTTCAAAAATAGGTAATACAACTAGCACTAAAAATATTGTTATTATTACACTTAAAATTGCTATTATTACAGGCTGAATAAGAGATAAGCATTTATTAATATTTTTCATTATATTTTCTTGAAGTTTATTGCATAAATCTTTTAATGCCTCTTCAAGGCCTCCAGACTCTTCCCTAATCTTAATAATAGCTAAAGTATATTTAGAAAATATATTTATTCTTATTGATGCATCATATAATGTACTTCCATTTATTATACTTTTATTCATCTGCCTCAATTTATTTTTTATATAATCTGATTCACATGAATTTTCACAAATAGTCAAGCCATATGATATATTCATCTTAGAATTTGTTATTATATATAAAATCAATAGCATTCTATACTCAAAATATTTTTTTATTATACTAACTTTTAGAAATTTATCTATTTTTATTTTATTTACTAAATACTTTATGAATATTATTGGAATAATAACAACATATATTGCAAAATATAAATAAAACTTTATGCTATTATCACAAATAACCATACTGATTTTATGCATAGTTAAATAATTTTGAGACGGAGAAATTCCAATAGATTCATATATATTATAAAAATTAGGAATTACAAATACGAAAAATATCATAATAAAGATGAAAAAACTTATTAATACAAGTTTTGGATATGATAATGCTTTCTTTATTTCCTTTTTTATAAAAACTGATTTTTCATAAAATATTTTAAGAGCTATAAGTATTTTATATAGACTACCACTACTTTCACCAACAGCAAGCATTCCAATAAAAAATGGAGGATATAATTCATCTACTTCATTAAAACTTTCACTTAAAGTTCTGCCTTCTTTTATATACTTTAATACTACATTTAAGCTCTCCTTATATGATTTGTCAAAAATAGCATCAGAGATAATTTCAATTCCATAATCTATATTTATTCCATCCTTATAGATTTCAGCAAGATTATCACATATTATTATTAATAATTCCTCATTTACCTTATTTCTAAATATCATAGAAGAAGCATTTTTTAATTGTTTCATAACATTAACACTACAATTCATTTAAGTCCTCTCCTTCTAGAAAGTTAAAATAATCAGCATATGGTATCTTACCTTTAGCTATGAGCTCTTCCATTTGAGATTTCATATGTGTATTACATAAATAATTTTTATCTGCATAAATTTCTTCTATATTCTTTTTATTTGAATTCTTTAAATAATAAACAGAACTAATTAATTTTCTTGTTATATATCCAGTATAATTACAATTTTTACAGCCACGTTTTTTAAATAACATAAAATTCTTATACTTGTTTACATTATCTATTTCTTTGCAATCATCACATAAAATTTTTATAAGTTTTTGAGATATTATTCCACCAAGGGCTTCAACTAAAAGATTTGAATCAACCCCCATATTTATTAATCTCAAATAAACTTCTCTTGGTGACTTACAATGAAGTGTGCTATATACTTTATGTCCAGTTATAGATGCTCTAATACACATATCAGCAGTCTCTTTATCTCTTATTTCACCAATCATAATTACATCTGGATCTTGACGAAGTATGTTTCTTAGTCCACTTGAAAAATCTATTCCAAGCTTTTTATTTAAATTCATTTGATTAACATTTTTAAGCGTCACTTCAATTGGATCTTCTAGGGTTGTGATATTTATATTTTCATTACTTATTTCCTTTAAAATAGTATACAAAGTTGTAGATTTTCCTGAGCCAGTTGGCCCATTAACTAAAAATAATCCATTTTCAAGTGCAATAATCTTCTTTATAAGATCTACTTGATTACTTGGAAAATTTAATTCTTCTAGTTTGTAGTTGAAACTGCTGCAATACAGTATTCTTATAACAATTTTTTCTCCATTAATTACTGGTATTGATGATATTCTGAAATCATATTTTTTATTATTATATCTTTTTATTATCTTCCCATCCTGGGGTCTTCTTTTTTCGGTGATATCCATGTTTGCTTCTAACTTTATCTTTGAAACTAATGAAGCATACTTTTCTAACTCCATTCTATATGCTAAACTCAATATTCCATTTATTCTATATCTAATATTCACATAATTGTCACATGGCTCAAAATGAATATCACTGGCATTTTTATCAATTGCCTTATATATGAGAAGTTCATCTAATTTATTGTTATCACACCCATAAATTATGCTTTCCCAAATATTAAATTCATCTTTACTTACAACAATTATCTCTATCTCTTTATCATAATAAAATTTCACACAGTTATCTAAAGAATCTTTTTCATCTTCATAAGTTATGGCCTTTATCTTATTTACTTCTTCATTTATTGGAATTAATTTATATTTCGTGCATATTTCCTTTGTAATTTTTTTAGCTGTTGTAAAATCTACTTTTTCAATGAAATTATTAATATTCACACACCTCTCAGATTCTTAATTACCTAATTAATGTCCATAAAATTCCTTTTTATTCATCAATTTAATAAAAATAAAAAAATCGCCAAGGCGACTATGATATAGTCTTCTATAAAAATGCAAATCCAATAGAATACAATAGCTTTTATAAAACGTAATCCTTTAAGCCGTCGATTTTTTTCAGCGCACTCTGGATTTTCTGAGCTTGCCGAAGAAAAGGCCAGGCGCATATAATTTATTTTTTATTATTTAGGAACTATGCATTAGTCTATTGCAATATTTTTTAAATAACTTATCCACAGATTGTCCGTGAATATAATTTCCTAAAGAATAAAAAATCATCAAGGCGACTGTGTAATTACGAACTTTTAATATTATCTCAATAATAAATAACTTTCTCTTAATAAAAAGCAATCTATAGCCGTGGATTTTTTAGCGCATTCTGGATTTTTCGAGCAAGCCTGCGAAAGGCTAGGTGCATATGATTTATTTTTTATTCTCTAGGTTTTTATTTTAATTTGCATAATAGCTTAATTTAAGTTATACCATCAGGGGCACCTCGTCCACAGATTGTCCCGAAATGTAAATTTGCCAAAAATAAAAAGCCATTAAAACTAACAACCTAATTTCAATGGCTTTTCATTATTCTCTATAATCAATAAATACGTAATCAATCGCTTCATCTGACACTACCGAAACAGATTTATCCTTATTATATGAATATATTTTTTCATATTCACTGTATATATCATTCTTACCTACGAATAATATATTACCTTCACTATCAGCTTTTAATCCCTTTTCTGCATTTATCACAGCTGGAAAGTCAAAAACTAATCTTTTTATATCATTATCTTCTATTTTATAAAGAGATTTTGAATCATCTTTCATTTTTCCTGTAAAATAAAAATTTCCATTAAGACTTATTACATCATTTAATTCTTCTATCTCATTACTTAAAATATTGCAATTCTTGTTTTTTTTATCAATTGCCACCAATTCTTTATCATTTTCTAAATTTATCTGCAAAAATAATAAATTATCACCTGTTCCTTTTAAATAAGCTAAATATCCTTCTTCTAATGCATAAATTAATTCTTCTTTGTTTGTAATAAGATTATAAGTAAATAATCCATTTGTTTTATCGCTTTTAACACCATAATAAACAATTGTATTATCATCATACCAATCATACAAAGTACCTGATATTGATACATCTGAATTGATGTCTATTTCACTATTTTTCTCATCGTTTTTAAATACTTTTAATTTTAATCCATTGTCATCTACAAAATATGAAATATATTTTCCATGAGGAGAAAGCTTAAGTCCTTCATATTTTTCATCTTTTATTATGTATTTATTATGGTTATATACTATAAAGTGCTTACCATGCTCTATGCATATGTAACTATTGCTACTTTTATCATAAGCTAATATTGTACTTTGTGTATCTACTTTATAATATTTATAATCTCTATAATTATAAATATTATATTGACCTTCTTCACTTTTAAGTACTGCCCCTTTTCCTAGCTGTATTACCTCTGCTGCATTATTAGAACTTATCTTCTCTTCTTGGCATCCTAAAACGAGCAGAGGAAATACAATGAAAATAAACACACATATAAATATCCTTTTTTTTGTATATCTCATTATTTTCCCCTTCTCAATATTTTTCTATGCATTATAAATCCATATTATATTATTCTATTTTGATGTCTCTCCAGAAAAAACAAATTCAGCAGGTCCTTTCATGAATAGCCCTTCATCTAAGACCTCTATTATAAGCTCTCCACCTGGCGCTTTAACAAAAACTTCTTTATTCTTATCTACTAAACCTAATTTTTTAGAAACAAGTACAGATGCAGAGCATCCTGTTCCACAGGCTAAGGTTGCTCCAGCACCTCTCTCCCATGTGTTTACTCTAATATGAGTATCATCTATAACTTTCACAAAATTAACATTTGTACCTTCTTTAAATAACTTATATTTTTCAATTTTAGAACCATCTACTTCTACATCATAATTTTCATTTTCTTCAAATATTATTGTATGAGGTACTCCAACAAGTACAGTTGTCATCTTATATACTTTACCATCCACTTCAACTTCTTTATCTATTAAGTTTTCTAAATTATTTAATGGAATATCTGCACCATTATAAGACCCTTCGCCCATATAAACTCTTACATATTTTGTTTTATTATCTTCTAATATAATTTCTATTTCCTTTACTCCATCTCCAGTTTCAACTGAAAATTTTGTTTTATCTACTATGTTTTTTTCATAAACATACTTTCCAAAGCATCTTATTGCATTGCCACACATATTTGCTCTTGAGCCGTCACTATTTATTATTATCATTTTAGCTTCAGAAACATCTGATTTTCTAACTATAACTAGTCCATCCGCTCCTATTCCAAAATGTCTATTACAAAGCTGTTTTGCTAAATTACATTCATCTTTTATTTCAAAATTAAAATCTTCTACAAATATAAAATCATTTCCTGCCCCTTGCATTTTATAAAACTTCATCTTTAATCCCCCCCTAGAAACACTTACATAAACATTTAATATAATAAGTCCATGATTAATAATACTACTATTTACAATTATTAACCACATTATTTTCAAAATTTATTTGCTAAAAAATTAATTAAAATCAAATTATACATTAAATATATAAACTATTGAAACAGAACAATTGATAATGCATTCTTCTTAATGTTATACTATTCTTAACGTATTAAGAAAGGATGACATATAATGGCATTAGATGGTATATACTTATATAGTTTAGTTAACAATTTAAAAAATTCAATAATAGATTCAAAAATAGATAAAATTAATCAGCCTGAGAAGGATGAAATTATTTTAACCATTAGAAAAGATCGTAAAAATATAAAACTTTTAATTTCTTCATCACCTAAATTTGCTAGAATTCACTTAACTAATAATGTTAAGCAAAATCCAATAGTTGCACCTATGTATCTTATGGTTTTAAGAAAGTACATTTTAGGCGGAAGGATTATTGATTTAATCCAAAAAGATAATGATAGAATTTTAATAATGAAAATTGAAAACAGGGATGAATTAGGCTTTGATAGTACCTACTCATTAATCATCGAAATTATGGGCAGACATTCTAATATTACCTTAGTTAGAGATAGAGATAATAAAATTATGGAATCTATTAAGCATATTACCCCTAATATAAACAGTTATAGAGTTTTATATCCTGGAGTAGAATATGTTTATCCACCTATTTCTAACAAATTAGATCCGTTTTCATGTACATATGAAAATTTAAATTCTTTCATAACAAATAATTCAATTGCATTAGATAAAGATTTTTATTTTAATTGTTTTACTGGTATAAGCAAATTGTTATCTAATGAATTATATTATAGCATTACAAAAGAGCATAGTTCACCTACTAGAAATGAAATTTATGAAAATCTTAAGAATTTCACGAATAATATTTCTGAAAATCCATCATTTACAATCTTCTCTGATAATGAAGGCTATTTAAAAGATTATTATTGTACTCATTTGTCATATTCATATGCCAATTATAAAACAACTAATTATGATGATCCTAATATATTAATGGATACTTTTTATAGTAAGAAGGATAAACAAGATAGGTTACAAAATAAATCAACTGATCTTCAAAGATTAATTAATACAAACATCGATAGATGTAATAAAAAATCTAATATATTAAAAGAAACGCTTAAAGAATGTGAAAAAAAGGATGATTACAAAATAAAAGGTGATTTGCTTACTTCTTATATATACAGCATAAAAAAAGGTGACAACGAATGTGCTTTGTTAAATTTTTACAATGAGAATGAAGAAGAATATATTAAAATTTCTTTAGATAAAACTAAAACTCCATCAGAAAATATTCAACGTTATTATAAGAAATACAACAAATTAAAAGCCTCTGAAGAACATGCTATATTGGAACTGGAAAAAAACAATAATGAAGTTGAATATTTAAATTCAGTTCTTACTAATATTCTAAATGTTGAAAGCTATGATGAAATTGATGAAATTAAGAACGAGTTAATAGAAACAGGATATATACGTTATAAGAAAAAAGATAAGCAAAAAAAAGCAAAAATATCAAAACCTCATCACTTTACTTCAAGTGATAACATCGATATTTATGTTGGAAAAAACAATATTCAAAATGATTACTTAAGTCTAAAGTTTGCTAACAAAAATTTTCTTTGGTTACATGCAAAAGATATCCCAGGCTCTCATGTTATAGTCTGCGCTTTTGATGTTCCCGATAAGACTCTCGAAGAAGCTGCAATAATAGCTGGATTTTATAGTAAAGGAAAAAATAATAATAAGTTATCTGTAGATTATACAAAAGTAAAAGAATTAAAGAAACCTAATGGTTCAAAACCCGGAATGGTAATTTATCATAAAAATAATACTATAGTAATAAATCCAAATGACTTTAATACGCTGTTTAATAATTAAAATTTAATATAATACAATTAATGGATATGGTAAAATTTATATTTATAAACTTATACTATATCCATTAATTTTTAAATAAATATATCAAATTTTTTATATGTTTCTTCTAAAAGCTCTACGTTATTGATAAAGCATTCCTTCTTTTGTTCTTTAATTGATACTACTAAAGCATTTATTAAACTAATTGGTGCAGCAAAAGAATCTAATGAAGTCACACCTTTACTTATTGCAGTTAAGCTTACATCTGCATATGGTACTATGGGTGACAGCATATTATCAGTAATAGCTATAGTTCTTGATCCCTTACTTTTTAAGTATGAAAACACTTCAACAGTACTTCTTGAATAATTTTCAAAATTTATTCCTATGACAAGATCATATTTATCAACATATTTAGGTATATCTTCTGTATTCTCAATTATATATACATTATTAAATACAAAATCAAGATAGTACTTTAGAAGTATTCCTAGAGAATAAACATTTCTTCTTGCTACTATATAAATTCTCTTTGAATTCATAATTTCATTAACTGCTCTTTTAATTTCATATAAATTCATATCTTCCATAGTTGACTTTATATTATTTAAATCACTTTCAAAAACTTCATATATATTTTTTTCACATTCTTCTTTAACTTCAGCATTAAGTTTTATTCTTTCAGAGTTTGTCACTTGTGCTTGCATAGATTCTTGAGTATCCTTTAAAAATTCCGGATATCCTTTATATCCTAAAAATGTGACAAATCTAGTTATTGTTGCAATACTTACTCCAGACAGCTTTGCTAGCTTTTCCACTGTTAAAAAAGGTGTTGTATTTGGGTTAGACAATATATATTTCGCTATTTTTTCTTGAGCCTTACTCATATTTGGTATTTTTTCTGCTATCTTTTGATATACTTCTGACATACTTTCACTCTCCTTTATATAAATATAGTAAAATATAATTTTTAAACATTATGAACTAAACCTTGTATTTACTTGTACTATTATTTTAAAAACAAAAAAAGATGCCACAGCTTTGCTGTTAGCATCTTCGCTAATATAAAATATTCTTACATTCAAATATTACCATAAAAAATATAATGTGTAAATATGTTTTCATAAAATTTCTTTAAATTAATTTACTTAAGTAATATATTAATAAGTGCATCTCCATGATTTTTTATTTTTTCATTATCAAAATATTGATAATAATAGCATTTTATTTTCCCATTATATAATTTTCTATTTTTAGTAGATTTTCGTCCAAATATTTTCTCAAAAGGTTCAAATGATGTTAAAATATTAAAATCCCATCCATCCAATTTTTCTTTTATATATCCCATATGTTTATACAGTCTGTCTAAAGATTCCTTCTCTCCTATTCTTTCGCCATACGGTGGATTAGATACTACAAATCCATATTTTTTAGAAGTTGAAAATTCCATAAAGTCTCTTTTTTGAAATTGTATATACTTATCTACTCCAGCTTTTTTGGCATTTTCCATAGCAACTTTTAAAGTTCTATAATCTATGTCATAACCAATAAGCTTTATATCTTTATGCTTTTCTGCATTTCTTGCACCTTCTCTAACCATATCAAAAGTATTAGACGGCATAGTTGGCCATGTTTCACATACAAATTCTCTATTTACTCCTGGCGCAATATTTAATGCAATAAGAGCTGCTTCAATTAAAATAGTTCCTGAACCACAAAATGGATCTACAAGTTCAAAATCATGATTGTATCTTGAAAGTAAAAGCATTGATGCAGCTAATGTTTCTTTAAGTGGTGCGAGTCCTGCCTGTTCCCTATACCCTCTTTTATGTAGTCCAACTCCACTAGTATCTATTGTTAATGTAACAACATCCTTTAAAATAGCAACTTCTATTTTATATACTGGCCCATCTTCACTAAAATTTTCAATTCCATAACTTTCACTCATGCTTTTTATAATAGCTTTTTTAACTATTGATTGACAATCAGGCACACTATGCAAAGTAGATTTTATACTTTTTCCTACAACATGCATTACTCCATCTTTAGGTATTATTTCACTCCAATCAACACTCTTAGTTCCTTGAAATAATTCTTCAAAAGATCTTGCTTCAAATTCAGCCATTTTTATTAGTACTCTTTCTGCTGTTCTTAAATGTACATTGGCAATAGCAATGTCCATTTCATCCCCCTCAAATGTTACTTTTCCATTCTCTATTTTTAAATCTTCATATCCAAGTGCTCTTAATTCTTTTGCTGTTATGCTTTCTATTCCAAAAGTACTTGTTGCAATTAAATCATATATCATTCTTATTTCTCCTTATGATTATATTGGGCTAGTCGTTCATATAAATGTTCACTGATTCATCAGCATCAGTTTCTTTTAGTTTAACTGCTATAAGTTCACTTTTTGAAGTAGGAATATTCTTTCCAACATAATCTGCTCTTATAGGAAGTTCCTTATGTCCTCTATCAATAAGAACTGCAAGCTGTATAACCTTTGGTCTATCAACATCCATTATTGCATCAATTGCTGCTCTTGCAGTTCTGCAAGTATATAGAACATCATCAACTATAATTACTTTTTTATTTTTTATTTCTACTCCAAGTTCTGAATTTTTCACTTTGGGAATATCCCCATGTTCAGTTAAGTCATCCCTATATAATGTTATATCAACATGACCTACTGGAACTTCTTTGCCTTCTATACTCTTTATATATTCTGACAATCTTTTAGCTATAGGATATCCTCTTGTTTTTATTCCAAGTAATACAACATCATCTATTCCTTTATTTCTTTCAATTATTTCATGGGATATTCTTATAAGAGTTCTATTAATAGCTTTTTCATCTAATAAAGTAGCTTTTAATTTCATTACTTTTCCTCCACTAATTGTTCTATTCATTTCTTAATTTATCAATTATATTTATAAAGTATTTAGGTAATTCACTATTAAATTCCATATACTCATTAGTCTCTGGATGAATAAAACCAAGAGTCTTTGCATGAAGCATCTGTCCATCTAACTTAAATTTCTGTCTTTTAAATCCATATAGCGGATCACCTACTAACGGGAATCCTATTGATGACATATGTACTCTGATTTGGTGAGTTCTTCCTGTCTCTAATATACATTTAATTAAAGTATATCCGTTATATCTTTCTAATACTTCATAGTGAGTTACTGCAAGTTTTCCATCTTCAACTATTCCCATTTTTAATCTATCTTTTTTATTACGTCCAATAGGCTTATTTATAGTACCACTATCATTTTTTAATCTGCCTTCAATTAATGCATAATATTCTCTTTTCATTGAGTGATTCTTTAATTGCTCTGAAAGTTTATTATGTGCCTCATCATTTTTTGCTACAACTAGTATTCCTGAAGTATCTTTATCAATTCTATGAACGATTCCAGGCCTTATTATACCATTTATTCCAGACAAATCTTTACAATGAAATAATAATGCATTAACTAAAGTTCCATTATAGTTTCCCGGCGCTGGATGAACCACCATCCCTTGTTCCTTATTTACAACAATAACATCATTATCTTCATATAAAATATTTAAAGGTATATCTTCTGCGTCAACTTTAAGTATTTCTGGCTCTGGTACTTCTAATTCTATATTATCAAAAGCTTTTACTTTATAATTACTTTTAGGTATTTTATTATTAACTACTACTTTTTCTTTTTTAATCAATTCTTGAATAAATGATCTAGATTTTTCTTCAAGCATATCACTTAAATATTTATCTATTCTTGTTCCTTCACTTTTTTCATCTACTTTAAATAAAGTTTTTTCCATAATGCATCCTCATCCTACATATATTCTTAACCATTATAATATAATACTATATAATTTACAATCTACCTTATTTTATTCGTAAGCGTACATAAGAAATAATAATCAAAAAAAGAGGGTTATACCCCTCTTATAAATTTTAATCCTTATAAACATGGAATGTATTTATTCTGAAAAACACATTAATACAATTACTCATTTTTATTATCTGCAAAGAAACTCTTTATTTCATTCAATTCCTGATTAATTTCTTCTAAAGACATTGTATTTTCAAGCTTTTTAGCATTTCCTTCTTCTAAAGCTTCATCTTTAATCACATCAGCTGCAACTTCTTCAAAAGTATCACTTGAATATTGAGATTCGTTTTCTTCTATTATATCTTTAGGTGATTCTTCACCACTTTCACCAAGATTATAATTTTTAATAAAGTCCTTTTCTAAAGCATCAAAAGTTTCCATTTGTGTATTCATAAAGTTTCTATATTTAGCTCTAAATTTAATAAATTCTTGTTTTACCTTTTCATATTCATCATTTATTTGAATAACATCATTATGTGCCTTATCTAAAATCTTTTGTGCTGTTTCATTTGCATTTTTCACCATAAGCTCTGCTTCCTTTTTAGCCGAGCTCTTTGCTTGTTCTGCTGCATTTTGTGCTAATAATAAAGTGTTTTGAATAGTAGTTTCAATTTTTGAATAATACTCTATCTTTTCATTTAAATTTGCTAATTTTTCTTTTAAATTAGAATTTTCTTTATACATTTCTTCATAATTTTCAACTACTTCATCTAAGAATTCATCAACTTCTTCTGCATTATATCCTCTTAGACCTCTCTTAAATTCCTTATTATTTATATCCATTGGTGTCAGTTTCATGTTATCACCTCTACTATGTATATTTTTTTATAACTACCTTTAATTTTCCACTTTTACTTGTACCAATAATATTTCCAACTATGAATTTTCCGTGTTTTCTTATTGTTATTCTTTCTTCACCTTTTAATTCATAACTCTTATCTCTTATCTTAGCATAATCTATTAAAATTTGGCCTTGATCTATTAAAATTTGCGCTTTAGCTCTAGATATATTACATAGTTTTGAAACTATCCCATCAATTCTTAAAGAAGAAACCATAATGATTTCTTCTGTAAAATTTACATGTGGAAGAAACGACATATCTTCTATTAGTTCAACTTTACATGTTACTTTTCCTATTTTGTCTATATTATATAATATAAAATCTTGAATTTCTTCATGTACAGCAACATAACAGCTATTATCTTCTACAAACAAATCACCTATTTTATTTCTTTCAATACCTAAACCTAATATTCCGCCTAAATAATCTTTATGAGTTAATTCTGAGAATTTTGATTTATTAGTTATCTTAATTAAATTAATTGGGAAACTTGTATTGTATAAATTATTGAAAGAAATCATCCTTCTTTCAGCTTCTTCAAAAACTCCATAACTTTCTATTTTTACACTTTTACTTTGAAGATTTTTTTCAAACCACTTCCAAACATTAGGTGTATAAAACTCTTTTCCAAAAACTACTATATCTTTTTCTTTAGCAAGTAAGTATTTTTCATATAAATTTATAACTTCTTCTTTCTCTTCACCAAAGCTTCTATTTATAAGTTCTTTTACCATAATAACATATATAAAATTCTATTAATTACCTGTCTTAAAACAAAGTCAATTACAAATAATGCTATGATTGGTGAAAAATCTATTGGTGAGTCTGGAAAAAATCTATCTTGTAATGCCCTAAAAGGAGTTAAAATAGGATTAGTTATTGCATAAACTATATCCATAAATTTATTATATCTAAGTTGTGGTATCCAAGATGCTATACATTCTATTAATATAGCAAGCTCAATTATACCAAATACTGTATTCATTAATCTAATTATTATGCTTGCCATTATACCTCCTATTTAGACCAATTAAATAATGCTTTTGTACTTAATTCATTTTTTAATTCATTTGTTACTTCAACATTAGAAGGTGAAAGAAGATAAACTCCTTTTTCTATTTGTTGAACTTCTCCTCCTAAAGCATAACAAGATCCACTTATAAAATCTAATAATCTTTGTGCTATTTTAAATTCAAGTATGGTAGTATTAACTAAAACTATTCTCCTATTTTTTAATGCATCACATATTTCCATTGCTTCCTCATAATCAGATGGCTTAGTTATTGTTACCTTTACTGCTGATGATGTATGGATATTTACCACCTTATTATTCTTCTTATTTGTTATAACTGGCTCAGCAGAATTTTCTTCTTCCATTTCTTCATTTTCATATTCTTCATCTTCGAAGTCATCATAATCCTCGTAATCTTCGAATCCTAGTATAGATTTAACTTTTGATAATACATTACTCATTTTTTCTCCTCCTACACTTAAACATTATAATTTCTTTCCCCAAAAATTCCTGTTCCAACTCTTACAAGAGTAGAACCTTCTTCAATGGCAGTCATATAATCATTTGTCATACCCATTGATAATATATCCATAGAAATATTTTTAAATTTCTTACATTTTAATTCATCAAATATTCCTTTAGTTTTCTTAAAATAATACCTATTACTTTCTTCATTTCCTTTTGGAATAATAACCATAATTCCTTTAACAAGAATATGATTACATTCTTCTATTGCTTCAATAAGTTCATTTAAGTTTTCCTCTAAAATACCACTCTTACTTTCTTCTCTTCCAATATTAATTTGAATTAAAGTATTTGCTGTTTTTTCATTTTTTTCATATACTTTTTCTATTTCTTCTAATAGCTTAATACTATCTAATGAATGTATCAAATGCACCTTATCCACTAAGTATTTAACTTTATTTGTTTGTAAATGTCCAATTAAATGCCATTTAACATCTTTATGAAAAATTTCCTCTTTTGCTAGAAGTTCTTGAACTTTATTCTCACCAAATTCTCGCATTCCAGCTGCATAAGCCTCTTCTAACGCTTCTATTGGTTTTGTTTTTGAGACAGCTAGCAATTGTACTTCTGATGGAATTTTAGATTTTATTTCTTCAATATTTTCTTTAATCCCCATTTGTCAACACCTTTTCTGCTATTCCTTTCTTTTGTCCTTAATATGTTTATATTCTCTACAGATATGAATTTTCCTTCAAATTTAATAAATAAAATTTAATTTTCTTTTATATTTTCATTTCTTTCCATAAATTGTATTATACCGTTAGAACTCGTAGCAGGCATTGTAATTTTGTTTCTAGTTTCAATTTCAATATTTAACTTTCTAATCATAAGTTGTTTTATATGGCTTCCATCTTCCATTAGGGCTGCTTTTAATTTTTCAGGATCACCAATTGCATAAATATTGAAAGGTGCATACTCCATACTTCCATCTTCAAAGCCTATAAATGCCCAATTACATATTACTCCTGACCATGGAATAACTCTATGATTGTTTACACTTATTGCTTCTGCTCCTGCATTCCTAAGTTCATTTAAAACTAATGCCATATCACTGTCATGCAACAATTTGCTATTTATATCTTCCTCCATATCTTCATTATAGTTTGTATAACCATCATTGATTTTTAATATTATTCCTGGTCCTTCTACAGCACTCATTCCTGTGAATAATTGATAATCCCCTATTTGATTCTTCATATCTTCTAGTATTTTCTCATTTTGTTCATCTTCTCGCATATACCTATTTATTGTTAGCTTCATTTCTATATTGTCTTCTTTTATATTCCCAATATCTTTATATAAATTATTTCTTTCTTCAATTGCCTTTTGATATTCAGCTGAGCTGATTTGAGTATAAGAAGATTTTATTCTTTCAAAATCAAAATTTACAGATATCAAAATTCCAACAATAATTGCTGCAATAAAAACAAAGAATGAACTATTTTTTTTTATCACTCTTCTTTCACCTCAACTTGAGCTTTATGTTGTTCTTTTTTACTTCTCCAATTTTCTATAATAAGCCTTCTTATAATTGCAAAATTTTCGAATATTCTTCCTCCAAATACAATTACAGCTGCAATATATATTGGTATTCCAAGTTTATCTCCCAAATATGTAAGTGAAGCTGCTAAAAGTGCATTACCAAAAAAACCCGATACGAAAATATCAGCTCGAAAATTTTTTGATAAATTTGCTCTAATTGCCCCAAATACTGAGTCTAAGCATGCAAGTATAGCAATTGACATATATGATGAAAATCCTTCTGGAATATTAACATCAAATACAAAACCTAATATAATTCCTATAAATAGTCCTACTACTGCTATCAATTTAATTCTCTCCTATTCCTTTACAGATTTAATGAATTCGCTTTTTAATGCTACTGTTGTTTTTCCTATATTAAGGTCATCTTCAAGTTTTAGTTCTGTATTGTAGTTAGAAAGTGCACCATATTCCAAAGAACCCGGAAATCCTATTCCAACTTCCATTCTATTTTTATCTCCAATTGCTTTTATTTCTATTTTTTCTCTTGGGTATACTCTTCCAGTAGATCCTATTGCAATACCATTTCCAGCAGTTTTTATTCCAGTCTGAGGTGTTATTCTTATATCATTTATTGATATTGCCTCTGCTCCAGAATACCAAAGAAGATTAATAATATGAACAATTTCTGATTCACTTAAGTCCCTACTATTTCCACCAGCATTAGATGAAAATATTGATGTCTTTGGTGTTATTGTCAAGCTAATACCTGGCCCTTTCACATCGACTATACCTAAGTGCATTCTTGCAGTATCTAATTGATTTTTAATTTCAGTAGCCGATCCACTTTCTTCTGCAGCAGATTCTTCCATTTGTTTAAGCTCATCTGATAATTGTGTATTTGTTGTAAGTAATTCTTCTTTTTCCTTTTTAAGTGCTTCTATTTCTGCTATTATGTCTGCTGAATCGTAACTTGTTACATTAGTTTGACTATTTTTAGATAATAAAATTTTAAACTGATATGTTAATAAAAACCCTAAAAAACAGCAAACAATTCCTATAAATATTTGTGATTTAGATACCTTCATTCTATCTTACCTTTCAAAATCGTAATTATTTTTAATAAACATTAGTAATGAGATTATTGTAATAAAAAAAATTGCAATTTAATATCCATTTTTCTTCTTATTCACTATAATATATAGGAGAACCTTCAAATCCAACATCTACATATCCTTTTTTTAGTTCTATAGATGGATCTTCAATTATATGCATTAGTTTATTCATTTTATCTGGTAAATTCTCATCATTACCTAGTCTTCCTTCAACTTCTCCGATATATACTTTTATATTCATAAGATCCGCTAAATCAATAGAATCTATATTAAAATTCGTTGGATTAACTTCTGCTATCTTAGAAAATATAGTTAAAATATTCAAGATTCTTTCATCTTTTATTCCAATTTGTCCAAGCACTGGATTATCAATGGTGATTCCATTAAGTTTAATTAAACTTCTATTTTCTATATTTGCACTGTCTTCTAATACTACTAATTTATCACTCAGCACATATATTTTATCATCTATTTCCACGTAATATATAGCTTTCTTTTCTGATAATGTTATATTAACCTGTCTAGGATAAATTTTTTTTATCTTTACAGCTTCCACATATGCATTGCTTTTAGCCTGAGAATTTATATGTTCTTTATCTATAAACAATATATTCTGGCCTATTAGATATTCGGTTTTTTCTTTTACATCTTCTCCACTCATAGCTGGATTTCCTAAAATAGCAACTTTCTTAATAGTGAAAAAATCAGACTTGCATGCAAATATACTAAAACCAATTACTATAAAAGATATTAAAAATAATAATTTTATTATCATTATTTTATTTCGTCTTTTTTTAATATATTTATTATTTTTCTTTATCATACCCATCCCTATTTCTATTTAATCTGTTTCTATATTTTTCATATATTATATCATACCACTTTAATTATATATTTTCATTAAAATTTCAATAATAAATGCAGAATAGACTGCATTTATAATCTACTCTGCATTTCAAAAATCTTTATTATTTATTTTTAAAACTCACTTTAGCCCTCTGTCTGACGTGATATGTTTAAAAGTATTCCCATAGCAGCCATATTTATAACAAGTGCACTTCCACCATAACTTATAAACGGCAGTGGCACTCCTGTAACAGGCATTGATCCTGTAACAACCGCGATGTTTATAAGAGATTGAACTGCAATTACTGATGTTATTCCTACAGCAAGTAGACTTCCATATACATCTTTTGCCTTCATTGCAACCATTATTCCTCTCCAAACAAAAAATACAAATAATGCGATTATGAGCACACATCCTATAAGTCCTAGTTCTTCTCCTATTATAGAAAATATAAAATCATTATGCGGTTCTGGCATATACAATGTTTTCTGCCTTGATTGACCCAAGCCAAGTCCAGTAAGTCCACCAGCTCCTAAAGCATAAAATGATTGAATTAACTGATAGCCATCCCCTGCTGGATCCTGCCATGGATTTATGAAATTAAGCATCCTTGCTCTTCTATAATCACTTGAAAATGTGAAGAACAATGCGGCAGCTACCATAGTTGGAGCTACATACCCAAAAAGATGTTTAATTCTTCCTCCTGCCGAAAAAAGCATAATAAATGTAACTATCATAATTACTGAGGCTATACTTAAACTTTTTTGTGCAAGTACTAATGCTGCATATAATCCTGCTATTCCTAAATATGGTATGATTCCTTTTATAAAATCCTTAATTCCTTCACCTTTAACTTCAAGGCTCATAGCAAGAAACAAAACAACTGTATACTTGGTAAGTTCTGATGGCTGGAAACTAAAAGGTCCTAGTTGTATCCATCTTTGTGCACCATTTATAGGTGCAAATAAATATACTGCTAATAATAAAGGAATAGTAGCTATCATTAAAGCAAATGTATATTTCTTAATTTTATGATAATCATATGACATCATAAAACACATTGTTCCTATACCTAAAGGCGCAAAAATAAGCTGTCTTTTTAAGTAAAACATACTATCATTATTTTTAAACATTGCATAATATGAACTAGCTGAATATACCATTACAATACCAACTGCTAAAAGTAATATCACAGCATAAAATATACCATAGTCTATTTCTCCCATTTTATTTTTGGATTTCTTTTTTTTCATGCATAAATCCTCCACTTAATTTTAAATTGCTATAAACCCGATAACACATAGAATTGCAGTGATAATTGAAAAAACTGTTACTATTTTTACTTCACTCCATCCAAGTTGCTCAAAATGATGATGTACTGGTGCCATTTTAAACACCCTTTTTCCTGTTAATTTGAACGATGTAACTTGAATTATTACTGATAATGTTTCAAATACATATATACCACCAACTATTATCACTAATAATTCCATTTTAAGCATCAACGCCATAGTCCCTATAGCTCCTCCGAGTGCTAGTGAACCTGTGTCTCCCATAAATATCTTAGCTGGAAAAGCATTAAATTTTAAAAACCCAATTAGTGCACCGATAAGTGCTAATGAAAATGTAGTTATATATACGTTGCCCGTTTTATATCCAACTATAGCAAAAAATGTTAATACAATTATCGTTACAGATGTAGCTAACCCATCTAAACCATCTGTTAAATTTACTGCATTTGTTACAGCAGCATAGTAAACTATTATAAATGGTATATATAATATCTTTAAATCAATACTAAAATTAGCAAAAGGAACTAATATTGATGTTCCTACATATTTATATCCATACCACGCAAATGCAATTGAAAATAATAGTAGTAATATCATTTTTTGCATAGCTTTTAGTCCTAAATTATCTTTATGAATTATCTTTAGTATATCATCTAAGAATCCGATAAATCCAAATGCTAATAATGAATATAATATTATCATTTCTTTTGAATTGACTTTGTATCCCATTATAATAATAGTAAGTGCTGTCGCAAGAAAAAATATTATTCCTCCCATTGTTGGTGTTCCTGATTTCTTTAAATGACTCTTAGGACCATCAGTTCTTATATTTTGCCCAAATTTCAGCTTATGCAACAATGGTATAAAAATAGGTCCGAGTATGATTGAAAATATAAGTCCCATTAATAAAGGTATTAATATATTCAAATTTAAAGCTCCTTTAATTGATTCCCCCATTTTTCTTCCTCCTCTGTCTATTCAAATATTTCGTCTATTTCACTAACTATTTCTTCAAATTTAGCACTTCTTGATGCTTTAACTAAAATTATATCTTCGTCTTTAATAAATTCTTTTAATTTATTTATAATATCCTTTTTATTGGCGAAAATCATACATGTTCCCTTAAATCCTTCTTCGTAACATTTTTTAAATTCACCAGTTGTAAGTAATACATCAGCTTTTGTTGTTGCATATTCTCCAACTTCAGTATGTCCCTTACTAGCATACTCTCCAAGCTCTCCCATATCACCAAGTACTGCTATTTTTCTTTTTCCTGAATAATTATAGAGTACATCAAGTGCAGCTTTCATTGAATCTGGATTTGCATTATATGAGTCATTTATTATTGTAAAATTCTTTTTATTTATAATTTCTAATCTCATAGACGTAGCTTTAAAGTTTTCTAGGCCTTTCTTCATTTCATCAAATGTAACACCTAAATCTAGTGAAACCTGTATTCCAAGTAATGCATTTAGTATATTGTGCTCTCCAACCATATTTAAAGCAAATCTATATCTCTTATTTTCTCTAGTAACTACATCGAAAATTGTACTTTCACTATTTAATTCCAAATTTTCTGCATAAAGATCACAATCTTTACTATAACCAGTTCTTTGCAATACAAAGCCTTGGTTTATATCTACAGTTCTTAACATATCATTTTCACAGTTTATTATAAGCTCATTCTTTTCACCAAAATAATGTGATATACTCATCTTCTCTTTAAGTATATTTTCTCTAGTCTTTAAATATTCTATATGAGCTACACCTACATTAGTTATTGCAGCAATATCTGGTCTTGCAATATCAGCCAGTGTTCTTATTTCTCCAAAGTTATTCATTCCCATTTCAAGAACTGCTATATCATAATTTTTATCTAATTTTAATATCATAAGTGGCAATCCTATATCATTATTAAAATTTCCTTGTGTTTTAAAAACTCTATATTTCCCACTAAGAAATGCTGCAACCAAATCTTTGGTAGATGTTTTCCCAGTTGATCCTGTTATTCCAACAACCTTGATTCCTAATTTTTTTCTATAATACTTAGCTAAATTTCCAAGGGCTTTTTTGGTATCAGCTACCTTAATTACAACCGCTTTATTTTCAAATTCATTAATATCAAATTTTATTTCATCAATTATTACAAGTGATGCACCTTTTTCTATAGCCATATTTGCATAATCATTTCCATTAAAATTTGCACCTTTTAAAGCAATAAATAAATTGTCTTTTTCTATTTTTCTTGTATCAGTACAGACTTCATTAAAAATTAAATTTTCTTTGTTTATTACTATTTTCCCATCAATTGCTTTCACAATTTCATCTAAACTTAATTCCAAAACATCCACCCCTTAATTCAATTCATGATTCACAATTAATTCAAATTTATAATTAATTATTAATACTTAATTCATTGAATCAAGTATTTCTTTTACTACTTCTCTTTCATCAAAATGTATAGTTTTATCTTTTAAAATCTGATATGTTTCATGGCCTTTTCCAGCAATTACAATAACATCATCCTTCTTAGCAATTGAAATAGCTTTTCTTATAGCTTCTTTTCTATTTTCTATTATTATATAGTTATTTTTATCTAATCCAGCCTTTATATCTTCTATTATAGACATTGGATCTTCACTTCTTGGATTATCTGAAGTTATTATTGCTACATCAGATATATCTACTCCTATTTTTCCCATTTGAGGTCTTTTTACTTTATCTCTATCCCCACCACATCCAAATACAGAAATTAATTTTCCTTTTGTAAATGCCTTGGCCGTTTCAAGTATATTTAAAAGACCATCCGGAGTATGAGCATAATCTACTATTATTTCATAAGGAAGGTTGTATTCTTTGCAAACTCTTTCACATCTTCCAGGTACTAAAGTTTCTTCTATTCCTTTTTTAATAGCATTTATATCTATTCCAAGCTTATAGCACATGGCTATTGCACCTAAAGAATTATAAACATTATAATCGCCCGGAATATTTAAAACAAATTCCTCTTCCTTATCTAATTTGACTTTAAAGTTAATATTTTTACTTCCCATATTTTCATCAAATGCTTTAAAATCTGATTTATTTTTAAGAGAAAATGAATATATATCCTTGGCATTTAATAAGTTTAAGTCTTCAATTACTTGTTTTCCGTAATTATCGTCAATATTAACTAATTTTATACGTGATCTTTCAAACAACTTAAATTTTGCTTTATAATAATTTTCAAATGTTTTATGAAAATCTAAATGATCCCTTGTTAAATTAGTAAATATTCCACCTTCAAACTGTATTCCATAGACTCTATCTAACTCTAAAGAATGTGAAGATACTTCCATTATGCAATATTCCACACCCTTTTCTACCATTTCACTAAATAATTCTTGAAGTTCTAGAGATTCAGGTGTTGTTCTCTCAGTATGAATTTTTTCCTTTCCAATATAATTTGCTATTGTCCCTACTAAGCCTACTTTTTTCCCTGCTGCTTCTAATATATCCTTTATCATAAAAGTAGTTGTTGTTTTACCATTAGTTCCTGTGACTCCTATGACCTTCATCTTCTTGCTTGGATTATTATAGTAATTTGCCCCTATACATGCCAATGTTTTTCTTGTATCACTTACTTTTATTACAATAATATTTTCGTTCTGTATTTTTACATCATCTTGAATTATTATTACTTTTGCTCCATTTTCTATAGCCTTATTAATATACTTATGACCATCTGTAGCAAAACCTTTTATGCATACAAATATATCGTTCTCTTCAACTTTTCTACTATCATAATTAATTTTATTTATTGTACTAGTAACATTTCCACATACAAGTTCATAATCTATATTTGTTAAAATATTTTTTAATTCCATAAAACAACCTCACTCTCTTATTTTATATATCTAAAAAAATATAGCATGTGAGCATCCCACATGCTATATCTTATCTTTTGATTAATCTTCATAATCTGAGTTCAATGTAAATTTAACACTTGTGCCCTTACTTACTATTTCTCCTGGCGAAATACTTTGATCAGCTATAGTTCCTTCTCCTTCAAAAGAAGAAGTTATACCTAAGCCACTTAGTAGAGCTTCTGCATTTTCTTTACTGTATCCTCTAACATCAGGCATTGCAACATTATTATTATAAGTCGCGTCACTTCCTGTGTAAAGATTTATTTTTGATCCTTCTTTTACAGAATATCCTGGGTATGGACTCATGTCTACAACTTTTTCACCACTGCCATCAATAGTAAAATCTAATTTAGCTTCTTTTAAGACTTTTTTAGCTTCGTCAACCTTAAGATTTCTAACATCTGGGATTACCACATCTCTAGATATTTGACTCGTATTTTCATCTGAGAATTTATTATCTAAATAATTAAATATATCCATAAATAGATTTTTTGCATATGGTGCAGCAACTTGACCTGCGTAATAAGCACCATTACTTGGTTCATCTACTGTAATCATTATAGTTACCTTTGGATCATCTACTGGTGCCATCCCAACAAAAGATGATATATATTTTCCATCTTGATATCTTCCATTTTCAACTTTTTGTGCAGTACCAGTCTTGCCTCCAATATGATATCCTTCTATGAATGTACTATTACCAGATCCATACATAACAACTCTTTCAAGATATGTTCTAAGAGCTTTAGTAGTTTCTTCACTCGCAACTGTAGTTTTTTTAGGGCTAAATGCTTCATCTACTATTTTCACTCCATTGTCATCCTCATGAGTTACTTCTTTCATTACATGGGGTTGTATTAATGTTCCACCATTTGCAATAGCATTTAATGCAGCCATATACTGTACTGAATTTACCGTATTAGTCTGTCCAAAAGATATGGTAGCTAAATCAGCTTCTGAAATATTATCAACTTTCTTTACAATACCAGAGGCTTCTCCCGGCAAATCTACTCCACTAGTTTTTCCAAATCCAAATTTATTTATATATTCACTTAATTTTTCTTTTCCAATAAGCTGTCCTAATTGAATAAATGCTACATTACATGAGTTCTGTATAATCTCTGGAAAAGTTTGAGTCCCATGTCCCTGAGTCCTCCAACATTTCGGATGTATACCTCCTACTGAATAAGAACCTCCACAGAAAAATGTACTATTTTCATTAACAAGCCCCTCTTCAAGAGCAGTGATTGCAGTAATTACCTTGAAAATAGAACCAGGTTCAAATGTATCATTTACAAGTCTATTTCTCCACATTTTTTGTATTTGCTCACTTTTATTAGCTCCATCAAAATTCTCATATCCTTCATATGGTTCATTAGGATCAAAATCAGGTTTATTAACCATTGCAAGAATCTCACCAGTATGAGGATCCATTACTAATACTGAAACTGCTTTTGCCATATTATCTTCATAAGCTTGTTTGGCTGCTTTCTCAGCGAAATACTGTATATTTTCATCTATTGTTAGAGTTACATCCTTACCATTTACCGGAGAAGTAAATTGAGATATTGTATATGGTAAATCATTATTGTTTTTATCAAGCTCGGTAATTTTCATTCCTGGAACACCTGATAAATACGAGTTATACTCTAGTTCTACACCTGTAAGACCCGTACCATCAATATTAGTACTTCCAAGTACATGCGCTAAGAAATTATTATTAGGATAATATCTTTTTGTATCTGGAGATACCAATACGCCACTAATGTTAAGCGCTTTAACTTTATCAGCCTGTTCTTTTTCAATTCTTCTTATAAGAGTTGCAGATCCTGCTTGAGCACCACTTGGAAGCTTAGTTTCTAATTTTTCTTTTACCTTATTAACATCTAAGTCTAGAGCAGTGGCAATAGCTGGTGCAATATCATCCATTGTAAGTTCTGTCTTCCCTTTAGAGACAGTTATACCTATACTGTTAAGTTCTCTAATTCTATCTTCTGTAAGATCACGTTTTAAATATGATCTTATTGAATTTAAATCAAAGTCAACTCTATATACATTGGCAGATACAGCAAGTTCTTTTCCATTTCTATCCAATATTTTTCCTCTTATAGCATCTATTTTTACTTCACTAGTCCATTGTTCTTCCGCTCTTGCAGCATATTCCTGTCTTTTAACAGTCATTATATAAGTTAATCGAGTAGTTAAGATAGCAAAAACAACTGTTAATCCTAAGATTACGATGCTCATTCTTTGCCTCATTTTTGCTCTATCTTTATAATTATTTCTTTTCAACTTTCTTCCCCCATCTATTTTTATAGATAGCTTAATTCCTTTTATGTGAAGCAGTTAAATATACAAAATCACTATTTTGTAAAGCCAAATAATTTTGAAATTATTCCGCCTTTACTTTCTTTATGATTTTCTTCATTTTCAGTTTTATCTTTTACATTTTTAAAATAGTTCTCTGAAAAGTTTACTTTTATGGTATCTTCCTTTTGTGGCATAACCATTGCAAGTTTCGCTTCTGCACTTTCTTGTATATTACTTAATGAAGAAAATTTCAATATTTTAACCTTTAATGCTTCGTTTTCTTCTTGCATTTGATTAATTTCAGTATTTAACTGGCGGACTTGCTTTTGCATGTTATAAACTTTACTATCTCCTAAAATAGTAGCACATCCAAAACATAAAATTATTCCTGCTACACTAAGGACATATCGCCTATCATTTTTCTTTTTAGTCTTTAATTTTGCTTTTCTGTCTTGTTTTACCTTATGTGTTTCTTTATATTCTCTGTTTGGATTTTGTACATTACTTCTTCTAGCTGGTTTTGTTGCTGTACTACCTTTTATATAATCATATTCTCCTTTTCTCATTTTATTCACATCCCTACTCAAATAAACATAATAAATTATACAAACAAATAATTACTAAATTTTTTCTAATATTCTAACTTTTGCACTTCTACTTCTTGGATTTTCTTCAATTTCTTCTTTTGATGGAGCTAATCCCTTTCTAGTAAGTACCTTTATTGTTGGCTTCTTGCCACACACGCACATAGGAAATTCTTTAGGGCAGGTGCATGGATTTTCCAATTCTCTATATTTTAATTTAACTATTCTATCCTCCAAAGAATGGAATGTTATTATAACCATTCTTCCGCCTTTATTTAGTCTTTCCACTCCATCTTCTATTGTCTTATTTAATATTTTAAGTTCTGAATTCACTTCTATTCTTATAGCTTGGAAAGTTCTCTTAGCAGGATGAGGCCCCTCTCTCCTTGCTTTAGCAGGAATAGCATTTTTTATTATTTCCACTAATTCTAAAGTAGTTTGTATAGGATTTATTTCTCTTGCATTTACTATAAAATTAGCAATTCTTTTAGCAAACCTTTCTTCTCCATAATCTTTAATTATTTTATATAATTGTTCTTCACTATAATTATTTACAATATCATATGCTGAAAAATCATTATCTCTATTCATTCTCATATCTAAAGGTGCATCCTGCATATAGCTAAAACCTCTTGATGCCTCATCTAGCTGATATGAAGAAACTCCTAAATCCATTAAAATTCCATCTACTTTTTCAATATCCAAGTCACTTAAAATATTATCTATATTATAAAAGTTGCTGTGAACATATCTAACATTATCATAATCTTTAAGCCTTTCCTTAGCTGCTGTTAAGGCATCTCTATCTTGATCTATTCCAACAAGAACTCCATCTTTTGATAGATTCTTTAATATGTGTGAAGAATGCCCAGCACCGCCTAAAGTACAATCAACATACGTCCCATTTGGCTTTATATTTAGTCCTTCTATACATTCATTTAATAAGACTGATACATGCTTAAATTCCATAATAAAAACTCCTTATATTCCTAAATCATTCATCTTCTCTGAAATAGAATCAAAATCTATATTTGACTCATTATATTCATCCCACTTTTCTTTGCTCCAAATTTCTACTCTAGATAATACTCCTATACTTACTATGTCCTTTTCTATGCCTGCATATTCTTTTAAGTTTTGTGGAATTACTCCTCTATACTGCTTATCTAACTCTATTTCACAAGCGCCAGAAAAAAAGAATCTAACAAAAGCTCTAGCATCTTTGTTGGTCAAAGGTAAAGTTTTTAATTTCTCTTCTAGAATTTTCCATTCAGCCAGTGGATAAACATATAAACACCCATCTAGTCCCTTGGTAATAACAAACTTATTTCCAAGTTCTTCTCTAAGCTTCGCTGGCACAATTATTCTGTTTTTAGTATCTAATGCATGTTGATATTCACCAAAAAACATATTTATCAGCTCCACTTTTAATACTAATATGGTTATTTGCTCTATTTCTATCCACTTTACACCACTTTAAACCACTTTCTTAAGTTATATTCTATATATAATCTATTTTTCCTTCTAAAACTTTAAAAAATTAAGATAAATTTAATATAAAAAATAAATTTATCTTAATTGAATCTTTCCAAATTGCAGATCTCCACATTTTAAGTAATATTTATATTACAAATTTATAGGATTTTCACCAAAAAAGCCGAAATAAATTCATGCTATAATTTATTTCGGCTTTATTAATTTCTTAATTATTAATCTCTAAGTGTTGCTCCTAATTTATATTCTAAAGATCTCAGTATTTTCTCGTGAACTTTATTAACATCTTTATCAGTCAATGTTTTATTTTCATCTCTATAAGCAATTGCATATGCTATACTCTTTTTACCATCTGGAATTTGCTTTCCTTTATAAATATCAAACAATTCTACCTTTTCAACTATATTGCCACCAGCTTTTCTTATACAGTCTTCAATTTCTTGAACTAATACACTGTCTTCAACAAGAAGTGCAATATCTCTTGTCACAGCTGGGAATTTAGGTAATGGTTTATACTTTCTATCCATATCTGCTGCTTCATATAAATTATCTAAGTTGATTTGTGCCACATAACATTCAGTATCAACACCATAATTTTCAGAAACATCTGGATGAATTTCTCCTAAAACTCCAATTTCCTTCCCTCTAACAACCAATTTTGCTGTCTTGCCAGGATGATAACTTGGATCTTCGCTTTCACGAATATACTTAGCACTTTTCACTCCAAGACCTTCTGTAATATTTTCAACAGTACCCTTAAGATCTAAATAATCACAATCTCCATACATACCAATTGTTAAAATATTCTTTTCAGTTGGAAGTTTATCTTCTTCACCACTTGGAATATATATTTTACCCATTTCAAATAATCTTGCATATGAATTATTTCTTGAGTAGTTTCTTCCCAAGCATTCCATCATTGATGGTAATGTTGTAGTTCTCATAACGCTATAGTCTTCACCTAATGGATTTTTAATCTTAACAACATTTCTAAGTTCACTATCCTTTGGAAGATTTATTTTATCAAATACCTTAGGTGATACAAAAGAATAACTTATAGCTTGATTTAAGCCACTACCTGTTGCAAATAATACAACTTTTTCATCTAAAAGACCTTTTTTGTATCGTGGTTCTCTTTCAGTTGAAATCTTAAATATTGTAGTTGGTATGATATCATATCCATAAATCCTTGCTATTTCTTCAGCTATATCTTCTTTAATTGCAATATCAACTCTAAAAGTTGAAGCTGTTACTACTAAATTATCACCATCAATTTCTGTAAATAAATCAACGCTGTCTAAGCATCTTTTCATTTCTTCTATAGATATGTCTGTTCCAAGGAACGTATTAACCCATTTAGAATTAACAATAACTTTTCCTGCTTCCTTTTTATTGTTATATACATCTATTGTGCCTTCCATTACTTCTCCAGCATCTAATTCACATACTAAAGCACATGCTCTATCTATTGCTAATTGTGCAAGATTTGGATCTATTTCCTTTTCAAATCTTGATGAAGCTTCTGTTCTCAAGTTTAGCTTTTTAGAATTGACTCTTATATTAGTTCCATCAAAGTTTGCACATTCAAATACAACTTCTGTTGTATCATCTTTGATTTCTGAGTTTAATCCCCCCATTATTCCAGCTAATCCTATTGTTCTCTTATTATCCTTTATACAAAGAACACTACTATCTAAAGTTCTTTCAACTTCATCTAGAGTAGTGAACTTTTCACCTTCTTTAGCTCTTTCAACAACTATCTTATTATTTGTAAGCTCTCTTTTATCAAATGCATGCATCGGCTCACCAATTTCAAGCATTACAAAGTTAGTTATATCAACAATATTATTTATTGGTCTTACTCCAGCTTCAAGAAGTCTTTCTTGCATCCAGCTTGGTGACGGAGCAATTTTAACATTTTTTACTCCTCTCGCCATATATCTGTAGCAAAGATCATCTTTAATTTCTACCTTTAATTCATCATTTATATTTATACTACACTCAGCTTTATAGTCCAAGTTTGGCATTTTATACGAAGTTCTAAGTGCGGCTGCAGTTTCTCTTGCCATACCAACCATACTTAAGCAGTCTGGTCTGTTTGAAGTTATATCAAAATCCAATATAGCTTTATTTAATCCCAAGATTTCTTTAATATCAACTCCAAGAGCAGTATCTTGTGGTAATATCATCAATCCATGTACAGGCTCATCTCCAGCAATTCCAAGTTCTTCTTCTGAGCAGAACATACCATTCGATACTTCTCCTCTAAGCTTCCCCTTCTTTATTTTAGTTCCGTCTGCTAACGTTGAACCATGAAGTGCAACTGGAACAACATCTTGTTCTTTCATATTAGTAGCAGCTGTTACTATTTGAATTTCTTCACTTCCAATATTAACTTGACAGATACTTAATTTTTCTGCATCTGGATGCTTTTCAATCTTTGTAATTTTTCCTGTAACTACTTTATCAATAGTATCTCCTTGAATTATTACTTCTTCAAGCTGAGAACCTGTTAATGTTAATTTATCTCCTAACTCCTTAGGACTTACATTTATATCAACGTAATCTTGTAACCAAGTAAATGGTACTTTCATTTTTATATCCTCCTTTTTTTCAATGTACAAATAACTAATTTTCATATATACTTGCATTTATAGTCAAAGTACATTGAGTTTTTGAAATCTTTATTAAAATTCCATTTTTTTATTTTATTACTTACCTCAAAGCACATCAAATAACAAAATTCCCCAAGTTAACAATATCTACTCTTTGGCATATAATGCTTGGTGATGTACGAGTCTAGCAGTATGGCCCATCTTCATCTACTGATGAAGATGTTTCCTTAAGCAGAGATCCAAAATCTTGTATTTGGTGCGAATCGGTGGCATTTACCACTTAGCTAGATACGGCTTAGTGGTAAAGCCCGCATCACAACAATGTGATACGTTCCTATTTAAACGTATATGAGTATGTGTTTCCACTAAAAGAATCCCTTCTGCCCCCATAAAATAAGCATATTCTTATATTCTTATATTCTTATATTCTTATATTCTTATATTCTTATATTCTTATATTCTTAGGAATATATATTTTTTTATTGCAAAACTTTAGCTATTAAAGAAAATTTTTTATAATATTTATACTTCACACTTTTATTAATGATTTCCCAAGAATTCAAATTTCCTCTAAAATAAAATATTATCTAAAATTGATTTAAAAATCTCATATCACTTTCATATAATAATCTTATATCATCTATACCATACTTAAGCATAACCATTCTATCTACACCAAATCCAAAAGCAAATCCACTATAAACTTCTGGATCAATCCCACAATTTCTTAGAACATTTGGATGAACCATACCACAACCTAAAAGTTCTATCCAACCACTGTTTTTACATACTCTACATCCTTCTCCGCCACATACAAAGCAAGTTGCATCCATTTCAGCTGATGGTTCTGTAAATGGGAAATGATGAGGTCTAAATTTAGTTTGAACCTTATCTCCAAACATCTTCTTCGCAAATAGCTCTAAAGTCCCTTTTAAATCTGCAAAAGTAACACCTTTATCAATTACAAGGCCTTCCATTTGATAGAATATAGGTGAGTGAGTAGCATCTACTGAATCTGATCTATAAACTTTTCCTGGAGATATCATCTTTATTGGTGGAGTTTGTTTTTCCATTGTTCTAATTTGAATTGGTGAAGTTTGAGTTCTTAAAACTATATTGTCATTAATATAGAAAGTATCTTGTTCACTTCTGGCTGGATGATTCTTTGGAATATTTAAAGCCTCAAAATTATAGTGATCAAGTTCTACTTCTGGACCTTCTTCAATTGTAAATCCCATTGAAATAAAGATTTCTTCCATTTTTTGAAGTGTTAAATCAAGAGGATGTCTTTTTCCTATAACTTTTTTCTTTCCTGGAAGTGAAATATCAATAGTTTCATTAGCAAGTTTATTAGCTTTTTCTTTTTCTTTAATAGAATTAACTATTTCTTCAAGTTTTGTTTCTATTGCTGCTTTAGCTTCATTAACCAATTTACCAACTATAGGTCTTTCTTCTGGAGACACTTGACCCATACCTCTTAATATTGTAGTAAGTTCTCCTTTTTTACCTAAGAACTTTACTCTTATTTCTTCTAAATCGCTACTGCTTTTAGCATCTTCAATTTTCTTTAATGCAAGTTCTTGTAATTCTTTAAGTTTTTCTTTCATTATTTTTCTCCTTTCAAACAAGTTCAATTTCATATAAAATTGATAATTTATAAATTTGCATAAAAAAATCGCCCCTTCATACAGAAAGGGACGAATTATCGCGTTACCACCCTAATTGGTTTTCTTACTCAAGATTAACCCAACTTAATTTAATTAACGACTTTTTTTGCCGCCAGTCACTACTATAATTTCACAACTGGAACTCCTGAGTGAACTTCAATATCAATTCATTTAAGAAGGCTTACAGTCTATGACCTTCTCTCCCTTAAAACTTCATAATATCTACTTTTCTCATTCAACGTTTTTTATATGCAATTAATATAATTCATTATACAAATAAAATTTAAAAATATCAATATTATTTTTTAATTTTTACATCTTTCCTGTCTAATTTTTTCATATATTATTACTGAAGTAGCTATTGCAACATTTAAGGATTCAGCATTACCAGGCATAGGTATTTTTACCTTTGTATCAGCAATTTCGTAAATTTCATCACTAACTCCGTTTCCTTCATTACCAACAGTTAATAATATTCTTCCTTTCAAATCTTCTTCATAAAAATCCTTATCCGTCTCTAATGATGTTACTAGTATTTTAAAACTTTCTTCCTTTAGCTTTTTTACTAAAGATAAATTCTCATCATCATAAACAACTGGTATATAAAATAAAGATCCCATTGTTGATCTTATAGTTTTCTCATTATATATGTCAACAGTACCTTTAGTAAGTATAATTCCATCTACACCTGCAGCATGTGCCGTTCTAATTATTGTACCAAGATTCCCCGGATCCTGAACTTTATCACATAATAAATAGAAGCTTCCATTTTCTTTTAAATAATTATTTTGCATATTAGCTACAGCAAGTATACCTTGAGGTTGCTCTGTTGAAATTAATTCTTTAAACAAACTATCGCTCATCAAATAAATCTTTATATCATCCTTTAAATATTTTTCAATATATGTAGTCATTTTTTCATTTTCTTCTTTAGTTATAATTAAATATTCAATAGGCAAATCAGCTTTAAATGCTTCTTCTATCAATCTAAAGCCCTCAATTATATATTTATTATTTCTATTTCTATGTTTTCTTTCTTTAAGCTTCTTAGTTTCTTTAAATAAATTATTTTCTTTACTTTCTATAAAAATCAAATTTACACCTCTACTTATTTTTTCTTGAAATCATACTTTCAAATTTATTAAGATCTTTAGCACTTCCAAGAGCAACTAAAACATCATTTTCTTTTATAATATCTTCTGCTGAAGGTGATATATTAACCTTTTCTCCTCTCTTTATAGCAACAACATTTATCCCATGTTTTTTTCTAATTTCAATCTCTTTTAGTGACTTATTAAACCATTCTTTAATTGCTTCTATCTCTAATATGCTGTATTCCTCGGATAATTCTATATAATCCAATATATTTGAAGAAACAAGATTGTGAGCAACTCTTGTACCCATATCTCTTTCAGGAAGAACAACCTTATCCGCCCCTATTTTCGTTAATACTTTTGCATGTAGTTCATTATTAGCTTTTGCTATTATATATTTTACTCCTAATTCCTTTAAAATAAGAGTAGCCATTACACTATCTTGTAAGTTAGATCCTATAGTAACTACTGCCACATCAAAGTTTGTTACACCTAAAGTTTTCAGTATGCTTTCATCCGTTGAATCCATTTGCACTGCATGAGTTACATAATCTGAAATTTCTTGTACTTTTTCCTCATCTTTATCAATTGCCAGCACATCATGGCCTAGTTCATATATTGTTTTTGCTATAGAGGATCCAAATCTACCTAATCCTATAATAAGAAATTGCTTTTTTGACATTTTAATCATTCCCCTATCCAATTAGTATTTTTCCTTCCGGATATTTATATCCTTTTTTCTTATTTCTATTAATAATAGCAAATAAAACTGTCAAAGGTCCAACTCTTCCAATATACATGCTCATTATTAATAAAATTTTACTTAATCCTCCTATACTTTGAGTTACACCAGTACTAAGTCCAGCTGTTCCAAATGCTGATGCTGCTTCATAAAACAAATTAATAAATGAATGTTGAGGCTCTAGTATAGTTAACATCAAAGTAACAATAACAACCCACATAACACCAACAGCTACTATTGTAAATGATTTATAAACTGTTTCTTTTGAAAATCTTCTTCCAAATGCTTCCGTTTCTTCTCTTCCTTTTAGTACACATATTACTGTAAGAACTAAAATTCCAACAGTTGTTGTTTTAAGACCTCCAGCAGTTGATCCTGGCGATCCACCAATAAACATAAGTATTATTGTAATAAATTTACCCGCCATACTCATGCTATCTGTAGATATACTATTAAACCCAGCTGTTCTTGGAGTAACTGCTGCAAAATATGCATTAAGCAACTTGTCTTTTGCATTCATCATTCCTAATGTTTCTGGATTTTTATATTCAAAACATAACATCAATATTGTTCCAATGATAATTAAAGTTCCAGTTACTAACAAAACTATTTTGGAATTTATTGATAATTTCTTTTTCTTTTGAAAATTGTACAATTCTATTATCACTGTAAAACCCAACCCACCTATTATTATTAGAAAACTAAGTGTTAACAAAATAATAGAATTATTTGCATATCCTGTTAAACTGTTAAAATTTCCATTTAAATCAAATCCAGCATTACAAAAAGCAGAAACTGAATGAAAAATACTGAAAAAAATCCCCTTACTTAATCCCAATTGAGGTATGAATTGAGTCGATAACAGAACTGCTCCAGCAAGCTGTATTATTATTGTAAATCCAAGAACGTATTGTAACATTTTTATTAATCCTTCTATCTTAAAGGTATTCATAGCTTCCTGCATTATCAGTCTGTCTCTAAGAGTTATTTTTTTACCTAAAAGAACAGCTATAAAGGTGGTTAATGACATGAATCCAAGTCCACCAATTTCAATTAACATCAAAATAACACACTGCCCAAAAGCATTCCAATACGTACCAGTATCTATTGTTATAAGCCCAGTAACGCAAACTGCAGATGTTGATGTAAATAAAGCATCTAAAAAGTTTGTATAATTGTTATCTACTGATGATATTGGTAAACTCAATAAAATTGCACCAATTAATATTACTATCGCAAAGCCTAAAGACAATATCTGAACTGGATGTAGCTTGAATTTCTTTATATTCTTTTCCATATTTAAATCACCTCTAGGTTAATAAATCCTAATAAAAATAGATATAATAGTTCTATTACTATTATACCTAAATAAACTTACTTATATTATATATTATTTTAAATATATATAAAGAAAATGCGACTTAAAGCCGCATTTTAATTAAGCATTTAAAGCTTTTTTAGCTACTGCTACTAATTCAGCAAATGCTTTAGGATCATTGATAGCTATTTCAGATAACATTTTTCTGTTGATGTTAACTTCAGCAACTTTTAATCCGTTCATGAACTTAGAATAAGACATATCGTTCATTCTAGCTGCTGCATTGATTCTAGCGATCCATAATGATCTGTAATCTCTCTTCTTGTTCTTTCTTCCAACGTATGCATTTCTTAATGCTCTTATTACTGATTCATTAGCAGTTTTATATAACTTACTTTTTCCACCGTAATATCCTTTTGCAAGTTTTAAAACTTTTTTATGATTTTTACGAGCGTTCTTTGCTCTCTTTACTCTTGCCATTACTTAAACCTCCTGTACCAACTCTATCTTATAGGTATGGTAATAATTTCTTAATTACTTTAGCTTCTGATTTTGAAACATATCCAGTTTTTCTAAGATTTCTCTTAGTCTTTGAGCTCTTCTTTGTTAAGATGTGGCTCTTGAATGCTTTAGCTCTCTTAAGCTTTCCTGTACCTGTCTTTTTGAATCTTTTTGCTGCACCTCTATGGCTTTTCATTTTTGGCATGATTAAAATCCTCCTCTCAAGTTATGCCTTTTTAGGCCCTAAAACTAATGTCATGTTTCTGCCCTCTCTTTTTGGTCTTTTCTCTACTAGGCAGACATCTTCTAATTTAGATATAAAAGTTTCAAGAATTTTTTCACCCATGTGACCTAATTCCATTTCTCTCCCTCTAAATCTAACAGTAATTTTAACTTTATCTCCATCTAATAGGAACTTTCTTGCATTTTTTGCTTTTATGTCAATATCATGTTCCTCAATATTAAGACTTACTCTAATTTCTTTAATATTTACTACTTTTTGCTTTTTCTTAGCTTCTTTTTCTTTTTTTGATTGCTCATATACGTATTTACCAAAGTCCATAATCTTACAAACTGGTGGTTTTGCATTAGGAGAAATCATTACTAAGTCTAAATCTTTTTCTTCAGCAATTCTTCTTGCTTCTGCTGATGAAATAACACCTAATTGTTCTCCATCGCTTCCAATTACTCTTAGTTCTTTTTCTCTAATTTGGTCATTAATAGAATAATCTTTACTAATTTTTTTCACCTCCGAAAAATATCTATACACAATAAAAAAGACGGCCATAATAGCCGTCATCTCAATCAAAATAATGCATAGACATATAACCTCTACTAGTAATCATTAGACACTGCAGGGTGAGAAACGGCTGTTTCTTCTTAACGAATATGAGTATATCATCATTATTTATATATGTCAACATTTTTACTCATATTTTTTATTTCTATACACTCATCTATTTTATCACAATATCTCACTTTGTTTCCAAATACATTTTCAATAGTTTCAAGGAACTCTTTATTATTGCAATTTTCCTTTCCATGAATGACTATATTCTCTGGAGAACTTGTTATAAGACCACTGATCAATATATCTTCGATATTCACTTCTAAATCTTTTTCATCTCCAGTTAATTCCTTTAAAAAATCTTTATATAAATCTCTTCCTTCTTTATCTTCTACTTTATATTTATTATCTTCATTAATAATAATGTTTACTTCCTCTATCTTGCATTCTTGAATATTAACAAAATATTTTAACAGTTTTACAAACTCATTATATTCTTTTTCTACCATGTACATCTCAATTACTTTCTCTATTACTTCTTCTATTTCTTTTCGTAACTTTCTCATTCTAAATGTTAAAAAACCATCAACATTTATCTCCTGATTTTCACTTATGCATTCTTGTATTTTGTTTATTATAGAATTTATTCTATTTAAACAATATACGCTACCTTCTTTATCATTTAAATCTTCACATTTTAATACTTTCATTATTTCATTTTCTATTTCTAATATTTCATTTTGCTTTAAGAAAAAATAATTATCAGTTAAAAACTCGAACATTTCTTTTTTTCTATAATTCTCAATAACAATTCTATATAAAATATTGCTAACATACATATTAATAATTTCTTTTATCTTTTCATTATAGCAATTTTCTTCACAGATTATTTTAATTATATGAGTCTTGCCTTCTATGCTTTCTACAAGCCCTATTAAAATATCTTTCTTCTTAAGTCGTTCTCTTAGCTCTTGCAAATCTTTCGAAAAAGACAAATCATCATCATAAGCTAATTTTAAAATAAGCATGGATTTCACTCCCTTCTTAATATTTGTATGTATAATTTTATTTGTTTTTTCCCTAAATAATTGTAAGTTGAATATTTTCCTATAATGTTTAGATATAAATTAAATTTATTGACACCATGTTATATATAGAATAAAAATATAATTGTAGCAACATTCTAATAAAATAAATCTTAAGGAGTTTTTCAATGTATTGTTTTGTTGATTATAGAATTAGTAAAGAAGAATTATTGAATCTTTCTGCTTTAAACCTTAATGTTATATCGGTACCACAATGTGATCTTGTATATAAAGCAATTAATGGTCATCCAGATATTCAAATGAATATTTTAAAAAATGATAGTGAACATAAAGTAATAATCCATAATAAAATCCATAATAATTTTAAAAATTTTCTACTTGATAACAACATAAAATATATTGTTTCAAAAAATACTTTGTCTAATACATATCCTGGAGATATTTTTTTAAATGCATTTATAACCGATAAATATTTCATACACAATACAAAATATACTGATGAAAATCTACTTGGTTCTCAAACTTATAAAATTGTTATTTCTGTGCCTCAAGGTTATACCAAGTGTTCTATACTGCCGGTGAGAGAAAATTCATTGATAACTAGTGATAAAGGAATTTTTAACGTATTAAAAAATTATGATTTTGATATATTATTGGTACCTCCTGGTGATATACTACTTCCATCTTTAAATTATGGATTTATAGGTGGCGTTGGTGGAATGATTTCAAATAACAAGATGGCTTTCTTTGGTGATTTATCATATTACAAGTACGGAAATAAAATAAAAGAGTTTCTTTTTAAATATGACATTGAGCCAATTTATCTTAGAAAAGGTAAATTAATAGACAGGGGCAGTCTGCTTACTCTTTAGTCATGTCCATATATAATATGATTTGTGTTTCTGTATGTTACTTTTAAAAATAAAATCTGCATAAGTCCTATTTTTCTAGGCTTATGCAGATTTTATTTTTAAATGAGATTTTTTAGTAACATTTTTTCTCAATTTAGCTATATTATTAATATAAGATATTTAATTAAGATTAAGGCACTATAGCCAAGTGGTAAGGCAGAGGTCTGCAAAACCTTTATTCCTCAGTTCAAATCTGGGTGGTGCCTCCATAAAAAGCCCGTAGACTTGAGAATTCTCTCGCCTACGAGCTTTTTCCTTTTGGTTTTAAAACATATTTATTTTAGATTTTTTAGGTTAATACATCATTAATCTCCGATTGTTCTTCTTACCGCTTCTACTACTCTTTCATTTTTAAAAGGTTTAACTATAAAGTCTTTGGCTCCTGCTTTTATTGCACTAACTACAACGTTTTCCTGTCCCATTGCAGAACACATGATTACATTGGCATCAACATCACTTTCAAGAATCCCAATAAGTGCATTAACTCCATCCATTTCCGGCATAGTTATATCCATCAAAGTTAAATCTGGACTTAACTGATTATATTTTTCTATGGCCACTTTTCCATTTTCAGCTTCTCCAACTACCTCATAACCGTTTTCTGTCAAAATTTCTCTAAGCATCTTTCTCATAAATATAGTATCATCACATATCAAAATTTTTTTACTCATTTTTTCCTCCTATTTATAAATAGACAAAGGCATTAAAAAAGAGCTTTATTGCATTTTTTAAATGAAATAGCCCCTTATGTAAAATGCAACTGGCTGCCATCCATTAGGAAAAGGCCCTTTAGCTTTGCGTCACAGCTTTTCAACTGCTTTGCCCTATTAAATTATTTTTTATACTTTTAGCTTGTACTAAATTCTATACTTATATTATCATTAAAGGCTTTAATTTTCAATCATTAATTTTCATTTCTTCAAAATTTTCACATAAATTCACGTTTTCGTCCAATATTTCTCATGTTTTTAATTCATTATTAAAAACATCACATTATTTCTTCGATTATAAACATAAGCTTAACTACTACTCATCTTCAAATATTAATATTCAAAAAGCCTATTGAGATACTCAACAGGCTTTTAATTAATGCAGATTATTTAACAACGTCATCTACTGATTCCTTTATTATTTCAAAAGCTTTATCACAATCCTCTTCATTTAATATTAGCGGTGGAACCATACGAATTGTATTTCCTCCAATAGCTGTAATTAAAAGCTTTCTATCAAAACATGCATGCTTAACATCTACAGCAATATTTTGGTCAAATTCAACCCCAACTAATAATCCTTTTCCACGCACTTCTACTATATGTGGTAACTCTTTTAACTTAGCTTTAAGATATTCTCCCATCTTTTCAGCATTTCCTGCTAAGTCTTTATCAATTAATTCATTAATTTGTGCATATGAAGCAGCACAACATACTGGATTTCCTCCATAAGTTGTTCCATGAGATCCAAGTGTAAATGCTTTAGACACTTTTTCAGTTGCACATATTGCTGCTATTGGCATTCCGCCTCCCATAGCTTTCGCCATTGACACAATATCCGGTTTTACATTGTAATGCATGTACGCCATAGTTTTACCGGTTCTGCACCATCCTGTTTGAACTTCATCCAATAATAGTAGCATTCCTTTTTCATCGCAGAGTTTTCTAAGCCCTTGCATAAATTCTTGTGTTGCTGGATGTACTCCACCTTCTCCCTGTATTGGTTCAATCATTATAGCTATTGTATTTTCCGTACATGCATCTTTAAATGCTTGCAAATTATTATATTCAGCATAAGTAAATCCAGGTACCATTGGCTTAAATCCAATTTGACATCCATTATCAGGTTGTCCTGTTGCTGACATAGATCCATATGTTCTTCCGTGGAAACCATTTTTAGCTGTTACAATATTATATTTGTTTGGTCCATATTCATCCACTCCATATTTTCTTGCCATTTTTATCATTGCTTCATTTGCTTCTGTCCCTGTACTTTGATAAAAAATTTTATCCATCCCTATTGTCTCACAAATTAATTTTGCAAGTAATGCTTGAGGAATTGTATATGGATAATTAAATGTATGGATTATATCTTCTACCTGATCCTTAATAGCGGCTACTACTTTTTCATTACAATTCCCTGCACTATTAACTGCAATACCACCATAAAAATCTAAATATCCATCACCTCCTTCATCATACAAGTACATATCTTTTGCAGTTTCTGCTACAAAATCAAATCTTTCGTAAGTATCAATCATATATTTGCTTACTAATCCTTTTAATTCTTCTTTTGATAGTTTTACATCTTTTAATTTCATGATAAATTCACCTTACTCGTAATTTATTTAATTCAAATTAAATTCTGATACTACTTTATTAAAGTGCTTTTCTATATATTCTTTTAATATCTTCTAATTCAAATTTCACAGGATGAATATTCATACTTCCTTGAGATACCTTTAAGCAATTTTCTGACATCCAATCTATATCTTCTTCTTTTATCCCCTGCTCTTTAAGTGTTGTCTCTAAATCTATATCTTTTAATAATTTTCTTATTGACTTTACACAGTCATTTTCATCAGCTCCACCCAATAATTTTGATATTACAGCAAATTTTTCAGGCGCTACACATATTGATTCCTCATAGATAACAGGTGTCAATGCTGCGAGGCCTCTTCCATGTACAATATCTCTTAATCCACTTGCAGGATGTTCCATGCCATGTGATGCTGTTACCCCAGCAGTATTGATTACCATTCCACCTAATGTGCTTGCCCATGTTATCGCATCAAATGCTTCCATATCTTCTGGATTTTTATAAGCTCTAACTAAATTTTTTCCTATTAATTCAATTCCCTGTAGTGCCATCATTGTAGTAATTGGCTGGGCATTTTTAGATATATATGCCTCCATATTGTGACAAAGAAAGTGCATCAAACCCAACTGATGCTAAAATATGCTTTGGCATTGTAGTCATAAGCTCTGGATCTACTATGGATGCCTTTGCGATTATAGCATTACATCTTAAAGATTTTTTATCATTATTCTCAGGATTTGTTAATACTGCAAATCCATTTCCTTCACTTCCTGTTCCACAAGTTGTAGGAACTAATATTATAGGAAGTGCTTTGTCACTTAATTTTTTTCCATATATATAATCTGAAACATCTCCTTCATTTAATGTAACAAAAGCAATTGTCTTTGCAGCATCCATTATGCTTCCACCACCAAGGCCAACAATAACATCACACCTCTCTTCTTTTGCAATATCTGCTCCTTTGTAGACAGTAGTCGTTAACGGGTTTTGCTCTACTTTATCAAAAATCACAGCTTTAATTTTATTTTTTTCAAGTAAAGATACAGCTTTATCTAACAGACCAGTTTTCTTTGTGCTGCTTTTTCCTGTAACAATTAATGCTTTCTTACCATACTTAGCAGTCTCAACTCCTAATTCTTCAACTCGTCCTCTTCCAAATATAATATTTACTGGTAAATTGTAATTAAATCTCATCAAAATTCATCTCCATATTTATTTTTGATCTTAATTTTTGCTACTGAACTTTTCTATAGCTCTTTCAAAAATCTTAAGGCCTTCTTCTAATTGTTCATCCGTCATTACAAGAGGCGCTAAAAATCGTATTACTTGTCCACAAGTTCCTGAGTTTTCTAACATAAGTCCATTTTGAACTGCCTCTTCTATTATTTCTGAAACAATTGCTGTATTTGGATTTTTAGATTCTTTATCTGTAACAAATTCCATTCCAATCATTCCTCCAAGACCTCTTACATCACCTATTACATCATATTTTTCCATCCATTCTCTATATCTCTTTTGAACCTTCTCACCTATTTCTAAAGAACGTTTTGCAAAATTATCTCTTTCCATTATTTCTATAGTTTTAATTGCTGCTGCACATGCTAATGGATTACCACAATAAGTTCCTCCAATGGTTCCTCCAAGAACACTTTCCATTATTTCTTCTCTTGCTACAATTGCACTAAGTGGAAGTCCTGCACCAATAGATTTTGCAGTAGCTAAAATATCTGGCATAACTCCTTCTTCTTTCCAATATTCACTTGCAAACATTCTTCCTGTACGGCAAAATCCGCTTTGTACTTCATCTGCAATCAACAATATTCCATTATCATCACATATTTTACGTACAGCTTTAACCCATTCTATTGGTGCAGGAATAAATCCTCCTTCACCTTGTACAGGCTCAACAACAATTGCTGCTATATACTCAGCAGATGAACATTCTTCAAATACTTTATATATAGAATTTATATAATACTCTATAGCTTCATTATCACTCATTCCCTTTGGCTTTCTATAAAGATAGGGAAATTCCGCCCTATATACTCCTTCTGGAAATGGTCCAAGTCCTTTTGCATATGCTTTTTTAGATGTCATTGCCATAGTTAAATTAGTTCTTCCATGAAATGCTCCTGAAAAACAAATTATATTAGGTCTTTTAGTAAATGCTTTTGCCACCTTTATTGCATTTTCATCTGCTTCTGCACCACTATTTGCAAAATATGTTTTCTTTTTATCACCTTTAACAGGAACAATTTCATTTAACTTTTCAGCTAATTTCACATATCCTTCATGAGTAACTATATTAAACATCCCATGAAAATATTTTTCTGATTGTTTTTTTACTTCCTCAATAATTTCAGGATGGCCGAATCCCACATTTAGTACCCCAACTCCACCGATCCAATCTAAAAATTTATTTCCATCTACATCTTCAATCACAGCCCCTTCTCCACGTTCAATGACAACAGGATACACGCATTTTATGGCACTTGGTACAGCTTCTTTACGTCGTTCTATAATTTTCTTAGCTTTTGGTCCAGGTAAACTTTCACTTATTATTTTTGGTAAATCATTTTTTAACATTTATAACATCCCCTTGTTCATAATTTCATTAATTATTAAATTATTTCTTAAATAATGGTATAAAAATAAAGGCATTCTTATATCCACTCTAGAACGCCTTTGTCCAAAATTATTTTATTTTTATTACCACAATATAGTATTTATTGTTATAATAATCTTAGCACTAACATTATCAACTCTCTATGTTATATAGCATAAATATTTTTATATTTTTAGTGCTATAAGCACAAATATACTTATTATTATTTTTTAGGAGAATGCATTATGTCAATTACATTAAAAAGTTTATATTATGAAACAAAAAATAAATATAAATTAAAATTGATTGCTGGAGAAAGTGGAATTGACAATGTAGTCAGCTGGTTTCATTTTATGGAAGATGAATCTACAATAAATTTCATACGCGGAAATGAACTGATTGTAACTACTGGACTTGGCTCAAAAAATAATGACTGGCTTGATAATTTAATTAAAGGTTTGATAAAGAATCATGTATGTGGATTAATAATAAATATAGGGCAGTATATAAAGACAATTCCTGATCATACAATATCCTATTGTAATGAAAATAATTTTCCTCTTTTTATAATGCCTTGGGAAATTCATTTAGTGGATATAATGCAGGATTACTGCAATAAAATCATCAATGCAAAGCAAACTGCCTCCAACATATCTAGTGCATTTTTTAATGCTATTTATTATCCTGACAATATAAACTTGTTCAAACCACCTCTTAAACAGGAGGGTTATGATCTTAATGGATTATTTACAATAATATCATTAGAATTAGAAAGTTCAATTTATTCAAAAACTTCTGAGATATCACTTAAATATTTTATAATAAACATTGAAAAAATACTTAATTCATTTTCTTTTAAATATAGTATTTTATTAAATGACCAAGATTTAACTATTATAATTAACAACTCATCTGCTACAGACATTCCACAATGCCTTAATGTTTTATTTAATGAATACTTAAAAAATCAAAAATCTTTTAATAATATGGGTGTTAGCTTATCCTCTAAAGGTATAGACACATTACCCAAAAGTTTTAAAGAAGCTAAATGTGCTAGATATATTGCAATCAAAGATAATAAATGCATCGTTTACTATAATGATATTGGATTATATAAACTTCTTTTTAATATTAATAATAAGGAAATATTAGTTGATTTATATAATGAGTATCTTGGAAAACTTAAAGAATATGATTTAATTCATAAAACTGATTATTTGAACATATTAAAGCTGTACATAAATAATAATTCCAGCATACAGGCTGTTTCAGAAAAAACTTTTACTCATAGAAATACAATTAACTATAGAATAAAAAAGATCAAAGAAATATTAAACACCGATCTAAATAATCCAAAAGATAAGTTCAATTATATGCTGGCATTTTACATAGAAGAAATGTTAGATTTGAACGTAACATAAATAAAGGATGTAGAATCATGGTTTAGTGGATAACAACCGAAATTCAATATATGATATGCTCGATTGCGTAAATATTTCAGCCAAAAATTCTAATGAAAGAGGTTGCGTCCAAAATAGTTTGCTCCAACAACAAGTGTTGGACAAACAATTTTGGAACAGCCTCTTTCAAAGAATTTAAAGGCTAAAATATTTAATGCAATACTACGCATATTCATATATTGAATTTCTTTGTTTTTCTCTAAAATCATAGACATCTAATTTATTTTAGTTATAATTTATGTGGCTACTTATAAAATCCAAGTATTCCCCAATATATAAGAAAAGTTCCGAATTACAGCATAGCTGCTCTTTGGCATATAATGATGAATAGGTTTCCTTATAAGTACACATTCGTAAGGATTTATATTCTGATATTTATAAATCTATATCTTTTAAAAAATGGTAAAATATTAACTTTTTAAATCTTTAATATCTATAAATAACTAATCCTTAATTTAAAAATGTATTTATGTATAGCAACAATAATACCACTACTCTGAATTTAGATTAAACAAAGAAATAAAGCATTTGTGTGGGCGGTGTCTTGCATCAAAAAATGAAGCTTTAAAATTTTTCATCAATGATTGTTCCAAAATTGTTTGTCCGATCTTGCATCGGAGCAAACGTTTTTGGATACAATCGTTGATGCTTAAATTTTTAGCTTCATTTTTGCAGCAAGCGAGCCCACATAAATGCTTTATTTCGGTTGTTATCCACTAAACTTTGTACGTCCCTTATTTATATTCACCATCATAGTAATCTGCAATTTCATTATTTTTATAAATTCTATTTTCCTTACCTTTTATAGCTACTCCAATCTTATTAGAATTTGGATAACCTATAATATCTGGTGAATTATTTGTATCACATTCAAAGTAAACAAGCATATCTGTATATGACGAATTAAATAATCTATGTGATGTATTTTCTGATGCAGGACATATTATAGTATCTCCTGTTGAAACTTTTTTCTTGCCTTCTGGAGTATCTAAAATCCCCTCTCCACTTATTATATAAAAAATTTCTTCATTATTTACATGATAATGATATGGATAATTTGCTTTTTGAGGTGGTATCTCATATATGTTTACAAGGCATCTGTTATCACTATTCTGCTGTGTTATTTCATATTTATAATATTCATAAGGATCATGTTCAGATTTGTGTTTTACTTTAATGTCACTTTTATTTACTACAGTAACTTTTCCATTATCCATTGAAACTCTCCCTTATTTTCTAGTATTTGTTCCTTGATGAAAAATCATTTTCCATTTTCCATCATATAATTTCCATATAGAACTTCTAATCGAAGATCTTTTGTTTTCGTCTTTTTCATTAAGTTTTATAACTTTGTATAATGCCAATACATAATTACCACTTAACTCTTTAATTTCAAAGTCTAATATCTCCCAATTATTTTCTATCTCATCATCTTTTTCTTGAAATATGTCACCATTCTTATAGTGATATATGCTTCCACTGCTACAAAATTCAATAAAATCATCTGATAGTATTTCATTTATTTTCTGTGATGATTTTCTTACCTCTGATTTCAACAAATCTTTTTCTAATTGGAGTATTCTTTCTATAAGTTTCATACCTCTCACCTTATTTATCTCTTTTCATATACATTTCTAATTAGCTTAATTACTTTTTATTTAAATTTCATCACACTTAGAATATTTAAGAAAGCCATCTTCCATGCTAACCGCTATTCTTCCAGTTTCATTTAAATATTCAACATATGATCTAAGCATTCGTTCCAAAGTTGAATATTTATATTGTGTTTTTACTGGAATATTAAATTCTTTTATTACTTCTTTTAGTATTTCTTCCATGGTCATTTTCCCATTAATAATTTCATATATTTTGTATGCTCTTTTCTTATAAAATTCTATATTATCATCTATAAGTTTGGTAATTTCATTATCTTTATAGATTCCCTTATGGGCAACAACATAGTTAGCGCATTTTAAATCATAAAGTTTTACCTTACTTTTCAAATCTTCCCTAAGAATAAATGCATATGGCATTTTAGCACCTTTCATAACTTCATAACTTATAAGAGCATCCCCTAAATAAGCAACATCATCTGGAGTAACAATACATATATGTGCTGGACTATGTCCCGGAGTATGTATAATTTTAAATTTAATTCCACATACATATATTTTGCTTGTATCATCTGAAATCATAATGTCAGTCTCACAAGCCATATGTCCAAAATGCTTGGTCACTTCACTTAAGGTCTGGCTGCTATAATAAACTTTTAAATTTACAGTTGAGCTACAAACAAGAGCTTCATATGATGACATAGCAATAATTGAATTATATTTTCCCTTTAAATATGTATTGTTTCCTATATGATCTATGTGAGCATGGCTGCATAATATACCGACAACTTTAAAATTATTTTCTTTTAAAAGCTTATCAATGCCCTCTCTTTCCTTTATCCATCCAGAGTCTAATAAAATTATTTCTTCATCATTAATTTTATAAAAAGGTATATATGTCATTCCTGTATCTATACAAAATGTGTTTCCTTTAATCTTCTTTATTTTCATACACATATTTTAGTTAAATTCTTAATAATAACTAAACATTCACTTCCTTTTTAATCCGTATAAAATGGGGTATAACCGCAAGTATTTTAGAATTATACTTAGATTTATATATTATTGCATTTCATTTAAAACTTTCTCAAAACAAACTGCCTGTAACATTTCTTTATATTTTCCATAATTATCTATAATTTTATATCTATTGCTTAAATAAAATCTTATGGCATTGTTATTGCATTTTCTTGTTTCTAAAATCACCTTTAAGTACCCAAACTCTTTTGCCCTATTTTCTAACTGTAATAAAATCATCTTTCCTATTCCACGATTTTTTTTCTGATGCATACATTCTTTTAATTTCTGCAACATCATCTGTTATTTCTCTAAATGCACCACATCCAACTGCTTTATTATCATCTCTTGCAATAACAAATATTGATCTCGTGTTTAACATATCATTATAATCAAAGCTGCCTTTTCCACTATTGCCTGTAATTTTTTCTAAAGTACATGATAGCTCCTCTATGAGCTTTATACCGTCTTGCAAATTAATACGTTCTTCTTTTATAGATATCATACCAATTTCCTTTCAATACTTTCCATAAATACTCTAGCAGTAATTATTTTTATTACTTCTTTTGTGCAATATAATCAATATAGCCTTGTCTTATTTTTTTACCTTCATATATTCTCTCAAATAATCTAACTTCCTTATAAATGATCTCCATATCTTCAAAGTATGTATCACACTCATTTATACCAAAATATGAATGCATTACATCCTCCCCATATTCTCTTTGAATATATTCATCATCATTTAGCTTAACACCTTGTCCATACCTTTCATCTTCTTTAGATAGAAAGCTTACAAAACATAAACCTTCACTCTTCAGTACTCTCTTAAATTCATTTATAGTATTTTTTACATCCTCTTTTGACATATGAAATATTGTCCCATAAGAATAAATAAAAGGTATTTCATTATTTTTAAATGGAAGATTTTTAATATCTCCTTGTCTAATATTTAAATTCATATTATGTTCTTTTTCAAAAGCTTTTGAAAGTTCTATTTGTTTTTCACTTAATTCAATTCCATAAGTCTCATAGCCTTCACTATAAAATAACCCTAGTGGCGGCATATTTCCTCCTGCTCCACAATCCAATATTTTCTTTTCCATATTACTTTTATTGCAGTATTCTAAAAACTTATATAATTGTGTTTGCCTATATATCATAAATTAGTCTCCTTCTGTCTTAATATTATAATATAAGTATTCTTTTATATAAATATTTGCTTTTAAGCGAACTTTTCTTAATCAAGCAATTTTTCTAACTCTTCTAAATAAATGCAATGTTTTATCGTATTATTTTTCACCGCCTTTATGCACTCTTCATAATCCATCCAAATTACCTCTTCAACTTCTTCCTTCTGAAGATTTAACTTTTCTATATCAATATCGTTTCTCTTCATCTTATAAACTCTTGTTACCTGATTATCTTTAAATAATTTTCCATGAAAAATATCACTATATGATATTCTTCTTATCAAGCGTAATTCTAATTCTTCTGAAGATGCATCTATTCCCAACTCTTCTTTAAGTTCTCTAAGTGCCGAATCCAAATATCCACATCCTGCTGGAATGTGACCTGCTGATGATATGTCATAACATCCTGGATTAGAATCCTTACTCTCACTGCGTTTTTGCAGCAACACATCTAATCCACCTTTATTATTATCCCTAACAATCCATACATGTGAGGTTCTATGTAAATCCCCATCTTCATGCACCTTTGTCCTTTCCTTTACAGTCCCTGTAGGTTCTCCATTTTCATCAACAATATCAAACATTTCCATTAATAATTCCTCCAAAGTATTATCTTTCTAATTTATCGTACTTTTCAAATATGCTATTATACATGAATTCAATTATTATTTTCTCAAAAATGCAGCTCATTAATTCTATATTAAATCCAAAAGTTACGGTTCAAAATAAAACATAACTTTTGGGCTTATTATTTTTATCTTCCCGGCCAAATAATTTAAACTCACCTGCAATAGGAATCAAAACAGTTATCTCTTCATTCCTATCACTAAAAACAATGAATAATCCAATACTCCATCTTTCATATCTTTCTTTCCTTCATATGCAGTTTCAAAGAATACATTTTTAAAATTATACTTTTCCATCAAAGCTTTTAATTCATCACGGTCAAATCCATTATGTCCATGAAAGTCTTTTTCTTCTGCATGAAATCTTCCATCATCTTTATCTAAATCAATAATAATTACAACTCCATTAGTTTTTAATAATTTATATATTTTCTTTAATTCATATTCAATATCATCAATATGATGAAAAACCATTGAACTATAAACAACATCAAACTTTTCATAAAATCTGCCAGAATATATTAAGTCTTTTTCAGATACCTCTATATTAGATATATTAAATTTTTTAATTTTATTTAATAAAATCTGCTGCATTTCTTTAGATATATCCATGCAATATATTTTATTAAATTTCTCAATTAAATTACATGAAATCAGGCCTGTTCCACATCCTATTTCTAAAGCAGTTAATCCCTTTGTATAATCAATCTTTTCAGAAATTACATCTGATAAAATTTTAGCTCGTTTTATTCTTGTCTCTGTATCCCATTTAGCTGCTTCTTCATCAAAATACATTTTTATAATACTCCCCTTTACCTGCTTACTATTCACTTTTCACATTTGAATAATATAGATCTTTAAAATATAAATTATTTTCTAATAAATCATAAAAAGTACCTTGTCCAATTATTTCCCCGTTTTTTAATGCTATAATTCTATCGAAGTTTTTAATCGAATCTAAATTATGCGCTATAACAATAATTGTTTTATCATTTAATAAATCCATAATAGAATTCATCACTTTTTCTGCTGAAAAATCTAATACAATTTTTTACTATATCTATTTTAACATTTTTTCATATTTTTATGGAATTTTTTTATTTATTGTAGAAGAAATCATATTTGTTTTCATCAATACGATTTCTTTAATTTTTCAGTAATTATTTATATAAGATCCAAATTCTTTTATTATCTTTAATCTATCTCCACTATATACTTAGTTAAATCTATAAAATCGAATCTATTAATTATAAATTTTAAATCAGCTAATATACATATTTTCTATATATCTATAGTTCATCATATGCGATTACAACATTATTCCCAGATTCCATATTTTTAATTTTTACTTCATTTCTTTTTACTTCATCTTCTCCAACAAGTATTACATATTTAACACCTATTTTATCTGCATAATTCATTTTTTTCTTTAATGTATCATCTTCAAAATATATAGATGCTCCATATCCTTTTTTCTCTAGCTTTTTCATTATTTTAGCACAGTAATTTATTGTATCTCCTATTGGCATAATTAAATAATCAAGGCTGCTTTCTAAATTATAATTATCAATAAATCCTATTTCCTTAAGAATAAAAAATAATCTTGTCATGCCTATAGAAATACCAACTCCAGGCAATATCTTATCTGTATAATTTCCTGCCAAGTTATCATATCTTCCTCCAGAGCATATAGATCCATATTTTTCATTGTCAGTTAATAATGTTTCAAAAACAGTTCCAGTGTAATAATCTAAACCTCTAATAATTTTTAAATTAATTGTAAATTTATCATCTTCTACATCTAAAGTATTCAGCATTTCTTTTACTTTTTTTAATTCAGAAATTCCATCTATAAAATAAGTATCTTTTATATTTAGATTTGAAAGCTTTTCTATTTTTTCATTATTGTCTCCATCAGTATCCAATATATTATTCAAGAATTCACTTTTCTTATCACCAATTAATTCTATTAATTCTTCTTCAAATTTTGATTTTCCTATTTTGTCGTATTTATCAATTAGTATCATAACTTCTAATTGGTTATCTATTTTTAGCTCATTAAAAATTCCCTTCAGTATTTTTCTATTGCTTATTTGGAATTTAAATTGTTCTAATTTTATTGCTTTAAATGCTTTATAAACTAAACTTATGACATATGCATCATTATATATACTTAACTTTCCGTTACCTATTATATCAACATCACATTGATAAAATTCTCTATACCTTCCTTTTTGATTTCTTTCACCTCTATATACCTTACCTAGTTGATACCTTTTAAAAGGAAATTGCAATCTATCGTAATATTGTGCTGTAAACCTTGCAAACGGAACAGTCAAATCAAATCTTAAAGTTAAATCGTTTTTTCCTTTTTGAAATCTATATACCTGTTTTTCTGTTTCTCCTCCTGATTTTGCAAGAAGTACTTCTGCTTTTTCTATTATCGGTGTATCCATTGGCAAACATCCATTTTTCTCATATACATCTAAAATCTTATTTACAATATCATTAAATTTTTGCTGTTCTTTTGGTAATAGCTCCATGAATCCTGGTAATATACTTGGCTTAATTAAATTTTTATTCATAATAATCTTCACTCCTAAATTAATATTATTTTTATATAACAAAAAACCATGCAGGCAAATACCCACATGGTTTAATAAATTATGACTATACTTAATTTATCATTCCTAGAGATACAAGCCCACGCTGATAGACTTGTATCTGCTTTACGCAAACCAAGTCTCTAGTAATGATGATGCATTAAATTTGAGTTAATAATAAGTATATTCATAATAATCCTCCTCATTTTATATCTATTGTTATTATATATCTTATATTTTTGTAATTCAACCTAGTTTTCTTTTTTGTCAATTTCTTTAATGACTATATTTCCATATGTATATATACACTTTTTAACATTTTCATAATCTAAGGAATGAACCTTAAATATTTCGGAACTTTCCTCATACTGAACAGTTAACTGTTTATAGCTCATAAACATGCCACTTTCACTTTTTATATTCTTTATTTGATTAAAACCAATAAACTTTCCGCTAGAACAAATAAAACCTTCTGTAGATATTTTAGGAATACAAAATATAGAAATAAGCAGTTGCATTCCTACTGTCATATATAATGTTACTATTAAAACAAGTTCTTTCGTATTTTTTATACTCAATACATCATTATTGGCATTTAATAAAATTAATAATAGTGCCGAAATTGCATTTGCTAAGTTATTCCTTTTTAAATTAATATAATTGTCTGAAATCTGCTTTCTGCTTATATTATATGTGTATATATTTTTTATTAAAATTGCTGAAAAAGTCAAAACTATTATTCCACATCCCCAATAAGCATATTTAGTCCCACCACTTAAAATAGCAAATCCCAATACTATAATTAAACATACTAAAAGTAAATATTTTTTCATCACTAAAATCGCCCCTCAATATTAAATAAATAGCACAATCACATATTCAGTATCGTTTTCTCCCCCAAATTATCCATTTTTATCCTGTAAAACTTCGTTCATATTGTGGTCTTTTCATTTATTATTCCTGATCTATATGCTAAAAGTAGAAGTTTGAGATCTGTAATTTGATTTTTAAGTCCAATTCCTATATCAGTATCTCCAACCCTTTTTCTTTCTAATCTTTTTTTAACAAGCAAAGTTGTAGAAAGTATATCTCTCTCATATAATATGGCATTTTCTATTGAATCAAACGGTTCATGCTCTACAAGTTGAAGCCCATATGAATTATAAATTAGCGTATATCCTGCTATTCCAGTATAACCTCTATATGCCTTTGCAAATCCTCCATCTATTACTATTAGCTTCCCATTTGCTTTTACTGGACTTTCACCTTTAATATTTTTTACTGGTACATGTCCATTTATTATTATGGAGTCTTTAGAGCATATACCAAATTCATTTAATATCATATTGCAAACCTCTTCATCATCTCTAAAATCGTAATATGGATTCATTTTTTCAACATGCATTGATTTATCTTTGATAAAATATCTTTCAAATGTTGCCATATTCTCCTTTCCAAATAATGAGGAGTTAGATCCATTCCATAAATACCACATTATATCCATACCATACTCTTTCTTTTCTATATCCTCTTTATTAAAATAGCCTTCTCTAACTAAAATCTCAAATTTATCTAAAAGTTCTCTTCCACTATATTCCTTTCCATTTATGTTCATAGTCTTAAATGACTTATCTTCATTCAATGGTATACAGCCATGAAATAACAAATTAGAATTATACTTTAAGTATATGCTTCCTTTAGATAAGAGAAATAAAATATGACTTTGTAACTTATTGCTGTTAACAAATGACGATTTAAGTTTTTCAATAATAATCTCCTCTTCTTCTGTAAGCTTAAACGGATGTTCTTTTTTTATTGTTGGGAAATTTTTATCAGTTAGTTCATACTCTATCCCATCAAGTACAATTACTCCTTTATCGTAATCTATCTTATTCAATAATAATCTATGTTCCATTTGAAATTCTGGTCTTCTCTTTATTACTTCATATTCTAATTTAAACTGTATAATAGTTATTGCCTTATGCATCTTAGCAATTAATTCGTTTTCATGTTTGCTATTTAAATTTGCATCATTACTTTTAGACATGAAAAAAGCGCATGAATCATTTTCATAATTTTTCATTGCAAATGTTGCTAATGGAATTAAATTAATTCCATATATATCTTCAATAATATCTAAATTTGAATATCTAGCCGATATTCTTAAGACATTTGCTATACACACTTTTTGCCCAGCTGCAGCTCCCATCCATACAATATCATGATTTCCCCATTGTATATCAACTGAATGATAATCCATAAGAGTATCTAATATTATATCTGGTCTAGGACCTCTATCATATATATCACCTATTATGTGTAGCCTATCAATAACAAGCCTTTGTATAACTTTTGATAAAGCAATTATAAAATCACGTGCTCTGCCTATATCTATTATTGTTGTTATTATTCTATCATAATATTTCTTCTTATCATATTCATCAGAATTTTCATGCAGTAATTCTTCTATAACGTATGCAAACTCACTTGGTAAAGCTTTTCTCACCTTTGATCTTGTATATTTAGAAGATACATTTCTACATAGTTTGATTAGCCTATACAATGTTATTCTATACCAATTTGATATATTTTTTTCCTCTTTTATTACTAGCTCCAATTTTTGTTCAGGATAATATACTAATGTAGCCAAACTTTTCTTTTCGCTATCCATTAAGGATTTTCCAAATATATCTTCTATCTTTCTTTTTATAACTCCTGATCCATTCTTTAATACATGGATAAAAGGCTCGTACTCTCCATGAATGTCACTTAAAAAATGTTCTGTTCCTTTAGGTAAATTTAAAATTGCCTCTAAATTAATTATTTCTGTTGCTGCTGATCCTATATTAGGATATTTTTGAGATAATAGCTCTAAATATTTTATTAGATTTCTATCTTTAAATTCATTTTTTTCTATATTTAACATTGGTTTGAACTCCATAGTTTTCCCCTCCCATATACTATCAACATAGCAATTAGTATATACTATTTATTAATTTACAGAAGATAAATTATACTATATATTTACTAAAGTACTCTATTTCATATATTTGCCTCTTATTTAATGTAATAAAAATTAATGCAAATACATCTTTTTGTTTTATAATCTTTTAAATAAATTATTATTTAATAAATATATTCTATTTCAACAATTGTTAAATAATGCATTTGCAGATAATTAATTTTCTCACTTTATTACTTTTATATCAAGTTCTTTTTGACATTAACTAATCAAATTGCTATAATATGTATTAGAGTGTTGACAAAAAGGTCACATGAAGGGGTACACCACCATTGGTGTAGGTCTTCATGTGACTTTTTTGTTTGTTTCCATTTTTCGGTAGGAGGTGTGATTATGATTTATGTCAATGGAAATTTAGTTACTGATGCAGATAGTTTAACTTTACATGATTATTTAAGTCGTGAAGGTTATTCTTTTGCTTTTATTGCAGTTGAATGTAATGGTCAAATAATTCCAAAATCCATGTATAAAGAAAAAATTTTAAAAGAAGATGACCATTTAGAAGTTGTAAGTTTTGTAGGAGGTGGCTGATATGAAAATTTATATCAATGGTAAGTCTATAGAAACTGATGTTTTAACTCTTGATAATTTACGTAATAAACATTATTCAAATAATGAAAATTTAGTTACTATAATAAATGGATTTCAAACTTCTGATGATGTAACAATTAATGAAAATGATGAAATATTTTTTATTAAAAAAGGCAAAATGCCTTCTAAAGATGAATTTGAACGCTTAATGTGTGCTAGGAATACTCCTCATGTATTTGAAAAAGTCAAATCTGCTAAAGTTGCAATTGCAGGACTTGGTGGTCTTGGTTCAAATATAGCTATAAATCTAGCTAGAACTGGAGTTGGCCATCTTCATTTGATTGATTTTGACATTGTTGAACCAAGCAATTTAAATCGTCAGCAATATAAAATTAAACATCTTGGAATGTACAAAACAGAAGCCTTAAAAAATGAAATTGAAGAAATAAATCCATTTATTAAAGTAACCCTAGATACTATTCGAGTAACTGAAGAAAACATACCTTCACTATTTTCGGATGAAGATATTATCTGCGAAGCTTTTGATAATCCAAAGAATAAAGCTATGCTTGTAAATACACTACTTGAAAAATTTCCTTCAAAAAAAATAGTAGCAGCATCTGGAATGGCAGGATATGAAAGCAGCAATACAATAGAAACAAAAAAGATAACAGATAATTTCTATTTATGCGGAGATAACAAAACTGGTGCAAAGATAGGTCGTGGACTTATGGCACCACGTGTAAGTATATGCGCAGGCCATGAATCTAATATGATTTTAAGACTTATACTCGAAATTTATGAAGTTTAAAAACATTAAACTAAAATCTCATAAGTTTAAACTTTAATCTAATTAAAGTTTAAGTAAATAACCCTAAAGTGCAATATTATGTATGAAAGATAGGAGATAAAAATATGGAAAATAATACAGACAAGCTTATTATTGGTGGGCACGAATTTAATTCAAGATTCATATTGGGATCTGGAAAATATTCATTAGATTTAATTAATGCTGCTGTAAAAAATGCAGGCACTGAAATAATAACTCTTGCATTAAGACGTGCTAATATAGATGGTACTGCAAATATTCTTGATTATATACCTAAAAACGTGACATTATTACCAAATACATCTGGAGCTAGAACTTCTGAAGAGGCTGTAAGAATAGCACGCCTTTCTCGTGAAATTGGATGCGGGGAATTTGTTAAAATCGAAGTTATACGTGATTCAAAATATCTTTTACCTGATAATTATGAAACTTTAAAAGCAACTGAAATTCTTGCTAAAGAAGGATTTATTGTCATGCCTTATATGTATCCTGATCTTAACTCTGCAAGAGATATGGTCAACGCTGGTGCTTCAGCAATTATGCCGCTTGGTGCACCTATTGGTTCAAACAAAGGTTTATCAACTCGTGATTTTATAAAAATATTAATTGATGAAATTGATCTTCCAATTATAGTTGATGCAGGCATAGGGCGACCTTCTCAAGCATGTGAAGCAATGGAAATTGGTGCTGCTGCTGTTATGGCTAATACTGCAATTGCAACTAGCGGAAACATACCTCTTATGGCGAAAGCATTTAAAAATGCCATAATTGCTGGACGTAGTGCTTATCTCTCTGGTCTTGGACGTGTTCTAGACGCTGGTGCCAGTGCCTCATCACCCCTAACTGGATTTCTTAAAAATTAAGGAGGTAATTATAAATGGAACAACGTGTTGATCATATGAAATACATGTCTGGCATGGAAGTTATCGAGTCAGATATATTAGATGAAGTTATTTCTAAAATGAATTTTTATAATAGCAACAAATATACTGCTAATGACGTACGTGCATCCCTTCAAAAAGAGACTATTTCTGTTGAAGATTTTGGAGCTTTACTGTCACCTGCTGCCCTTCCTCTTCTTGAAGATATAGCAAAGCGCGCAAAACTAGAAACTCGCAGACATTTTGGTAATTCAATCCAAATGTTTACTCCACTTTACATAGCCAATTATTGTGAAAATTATTGTATTTATTGTGGCTTTAACTGCCATAATAAAATAAATCGAGCTAAACTTACAAGCGAAGAAATTGAAAAAGAAATGGAGACAATTGCAAAAACAGGACTTCAAGAAATACTTCTCCTTACTGGAGAAAGCAGAAGCATGTCTGACGTTTCATATATAGGTGAAGCTTGTAAACTTGCAAGGAAATATTTTAAGGTTGTTGGACTTGAAATTTATCCTGTTAATAGTGATGAATATGCATATCTTCACGAGTGTGGTGCTGATTATGTTACTGTATTTCAAGAAACTTATAATTCTGATAAATATGAAACACTTCATCTTTCTGGTCATAAGCGTATTTTCCCATATAGATTTAATGCTCAGGAACGTGCATTAAAAGGTGGAATGAGAGGTGTTGGTTTTGCTGCACTTCTAGGACTTGATGATTTTAGAAAAGATGCTTTTGCAACTGGACTTCATGCATACCTTCTTCAACGTAAATATCCACATGCAGAAATAGCATTCTCATGTCCACGTCTTCGTCCAATAATAAATAATGATAAAATAAATCCTAAAGATGTACATGAGCCTCAGCTTCTTCAGATAATTTGTGCCTATAGAATATTTATGCCATTTTCAAATATTACAATATCAACACGTGAATGTGCAAGATTCCGTGATAATGTAATTGGTATTGCTGCAACTAAAATTTCTGCTGGTGTATCTGTTGCTATTGGCGGACATAGTGAGGAAGCAAGAGGTGACGAGCAATTTGAGATTTCAGATTCACGTGATGTACAAGAAGTATATGATGCAATTATAAATCATGATCTTCAGCCAGTTATGAGTGATTATATTTATGTTTAACATATTAGCCATTACTAATCGTCATATATGTACTGATGACTTTTTTACACAACTAGAAAAAATTTGTTCAGCAAATCTAAAAATTTCATCTTTAAAAAAATCATCTTCAATGTTGTCTTCTCTAAAAATAGTTCTTAGAGAAAAAGATTTATGTGAAACTAATTATAAAAAGATTGCTGAAAAAGTTTTTAAAATATGTAAGATACATAATACTGATTGTATACTTCATACCTATTATAATGCAGCAAAAGAACTTAACTGTGACAATATTCATTTACCATTTAATATTTTTAAGAATCATCCTAACATTTCTAATAAATTTAAATGTGTAGGTGTTTCAATACATTCTATAGATGAAGCGATAGAAGCAGAAGAACTAGGAGCAGGTTATATTATAGCTGGGCATATCTTTCCTACAGATTGCAAAAAAGATTTACCTCCAAGAGGACTTAGCTTTTTATCATCTGTATGTAGTTCAGTCAACATCCCAGTATATGCAATTGGTGGAATATCTCCTTCAAATGCACAAAGCGTTTTAAATGCAGGCGCTTATGGAATTTGTCTTATGTCTTCACTTATGAAATGTAAAAATCCTAATGAATATCTTAACAGTTTTAGTGATTCATTTTAATTTATAGTTAATATGGCAAATTTGTACAATAAAATTACCACCTTTCAAATTGCAATGTAATTAACACAGTAATTTGAAAGATGGTAAGACTTAAACAAATGATATTCTACTCATCCCTTATCAAATATTTTTCTTAATAATTAAGCTTAATATTAACAATTTCTGCCTTACTGCCAATTCTCATTCTTGGCCCCCATGTGCCTACACCGCTTGAAACAATAATATTAGTATTTTTAACCTTTAAATACCCATAATCTATTAAGAAAAGATTTTTAGTAATTAAGTTACCTGGAAATAGTTGCCCCTTATGAGTATGCCCACAAAGAATCATATCAATATTTTTTTCTGCTTCTTCATTGATTTTAGATGGCTGATGGTCAAGCATTATTATAGGCTTATTTGAATTTACATCTTCAAGCACAGCATTTATGTCTTCTCTTTTAATCCCTTGTTCACCTATTGGTGAAATATCCTTTCTTCCTACAACTGTAAATTCATCATCTATTTCTAGGAACTCATCCTGAAGAAGTTTGATATCTGCCTGCTTAAAAAACTCAACCATTTTATCATATGAACTTCCTGAGTCATGATTTCCAAGTACTGCATAAGTTCCATATTTACTATTTAAATTCTTAAATGCATCTTCTATTTTTTCAATATCTTCTACAGCATAGTAATCTCCATCAAATACATCTCCAGAAATTAAAACTATATCCGGTTTTAAACCATTTATTTTCTGAGATATTTCTTCAATTTCCCTGTATCCAATTATATCTCCAATATGAATATCAGAAATCATAGCTACGTTTAACTCTTTATGATTATTGGAGATTCTACTTATATTAACATCATAATTTACTATTTGAATATTTTTAGCATTATAATTTCCATATAAAATAATCCCTGCTACCAATACAAAGATTATGGAACCAATTATAATCGAAGCTTTAGGATTATTTAAAATGCTTTCTTCAAAAAATTTTGTATGTCCAAATATTATTCTTATAATATCAAGTACTATAAAAATTATTAAAAGATATAAAAAGGTGCTCATATAATATCCGCTTATTATTTTAGCTATCTTAGTAAATTTAAACCTTGGAACGGCATATCCAATAAATATGCATAATGCACACATAATATATAAAATCCAAAATATATGATTATTTATTTTAGGAAAAACAGCAGTCAGCAATAGTACAGCTCTTTTTCCAACATAAAAGTTTAATATTGAATATACTAATAATGCTATTATAATCATTATTAACTCCAAAACTCACATCACCCATCTCATTTTTTATTATATATTGTCATAAATAGAAAACTTTACAAAATATATGTTATACAAGATAAAACCTTTCAAGTTGAACATTTATAACATATTTTTCTTTAATTTTTTGAAGCTTTTCAAAATGTTCACTTTTATTATGAAGTTTCTGAGCTTCAGCATCTTTCCACACCTCAATAAGAAGTATTTTATTTTCATCTTCTACTGGAAAATAATATTCATATTTAAGGTTACCTTCTTCAGCTCTAGATAATTGATCAATCTTTTCTTTAACTATCTCATTATAAAAGTCCTGCCTTGTCCCATCTTTAAGTGTATATGTAACATTTAAAATAATTTCATATGGCACTTTTAAAAGTGCTTCTTCTAAAGATGCTGCTTTTTCAACTATAAAATATTTCATAAATTCTTTCGTAAACATATCTATTTCCCCTTCAATAGGGTTTATTTCGTCTACTATAAATATAACTTTTGTACAGTCTATTTTACCCATTGCAGGTAAGAATTCATTTACTGCCCATTCTACATCTTCTTTTTCATCTTCAAATCCATTTCTTGCATCACATATAAAATTACTTCCTTTATGCTCATTTAATAATTTTAAAGCATACATAATTGGATTTCTATAATCATCACTGTTGCAGAACTTTTTCCATGTTAGAAACACTACATTTTCTTTTTCTAAATAATTTACTTCACAAAATTCCGAATTAAACATATTCCTCTTCTCCTTGTACATATTAATTGCTTATTATAAACATTATTTATCCCCTTAATATAGTCATTATAACATTATCTACAAATTAATTCTCTCATTTTCTTTACAACTTCTTTTAATTTACTATACAATATTTATATAGACTATATGGATATATACTCTGATTATAATTTTCTTTTGAAGCCTTATAGTAATATAAAATTCACAATTAAGGAGATATGCATATGCACAATATTACCAAGATTCAACTTGAAGGATTATATAACACTCGTGATTTAGGTTATTTTAAAAGCTTAGACGGAAGAAAAATACGTTCACATAAATTGATAAGAAGTGGAGAATTATATAATTTATCAGATAATGATAAGAAAATATTATTAGATGAATATAACTTAAAAACAATTATAGATTTTCGTACAAAGACTGAAAGAGATGAGAAACCTGACCCAGTTTTAGAAAAAGTTAATGTAGTTATAAATCCAATATTGGAAGAAAAAACTTTAGGCATAACAAAGGAAAACGACTCTCAAACAGATTCAAATTCAAAGCTTCTAGAATATATAGATAGACCCGATTTTGATGGTGAAAAATACATGATGAATATATATAAAAGCATAATTTGTGACGAATTTTCACTTCAGCAGTATAGAAATTTTTTTAATATACTACTTAATTCAAATGAAGGGGCTATATTATGGCATTGCAGTGCTGGAAAAGATCGTGTTGGTGTTGGAACTGCATTACTTTTAAGTGCATTAGATATCCCTAGAGAACTTATAATCGCAGATTATTTGATGGTTAATGAATTTACAAAAAAACAAATAGATTCTCTAGTTAATATAATTTCATCAAAAGTTAAAAATGTCACAGATATCTCACATATACAAGCTTTATTTACTGTTAAGGAAAGCTATATCAATTCTGTTTTTTATACAATTGATATAAATTTTGGTTCTATGAAAAATTTTCTAGAAAGTCAAATGAATTTAACATCAGAAAGACTGAGCACTTTAAAAGAAATATATTTAGAATAGCTATTCTCACATTCAATTTATAGACGAAATAAATAAATGACGTAGAATCAAAGTTTAGTGGATAACAACCGAAATTCAATATATGATAGGCTCGATTGTAGAGAAATTTCATCTAAAAATTCTAATGGCAGAGGCTGCACCAAAAAATGTTTGCTCCAAAAAGCAAGTGTTTGGACAAACAATTTTGGAACAGCCTCTGCCAAAGAATTTAAAAGCTGAAATTTCCAATACAATACTAAGCCTAAGCAGAGAACCCAAATCTGTGATTTGGTGTGAATCGCTTACCCAGCGAATGAATATGAGTCGGGTATTCATATATTGAATTTCTTTGTTTTTCTCTAAAATCATATATACCCAATTTATTTTAATTATGATTAATGTTTTTTATATTCTATGCCTTAAGATATATCTTCTAATTCAATGGATGTAACTTATAAAGTTACCTATAAAAATCACCTTAATCAGCATAGAATAAGCAAATTCGTAAGAATTTATATTCTGATATTTATAAATCTATATCTTTTAAAAAATGGTAAAATGTTAACTTTTTAAATCTTTAACATCTATAAATAACTATTCCTTAATTTAAAAATGTATTTATGTGTAACACCAATAATAGTGAAACTTTGAGTTTAGATGAAACAAAGAAATAAAGCTCTCATATTGGGCGGAGACTTGCATTCCAAAATGGAGCTTTAAAATTTTTACATCAATGATTGTTCCAAAATTGTTTGTCTAATTTTACATTGGAGCAAACGGTTTTGGGCACAATCATTGATGTTTAAATTTTTAGCTTCATTTTGGTAGTTAGTAAGCGAGCCAAATTTGAGAGCTTTATTTCGGTGTCATTCACTAAACTTTAGTTCTATGTCCCTTATTTATATGTTCTATTCAGTTAACTCTTTAATTAATTCTTTCACAGTAGTAATCTTATCTAATCTATAAGCATTTTCACCACAAAAAACTAATGAATTATCTACATCACCTTTTACTGCACGTACTAATGCTCCTGTTATACAATATGGTATAGTAGCCATATCACATTTCTTAAGACACTTATAACATTTACTTATTTTTTCATTGGTTAATTTTCTTTCTTCCATGAATTTATTTCTTATAGCACGTCCTGGCATTCCAACTGGACTCTTTACTATCATTATATCTTCTTTTTTTGAATTTATATATGCCATTTTAAAGTTTATATCTGCATCGCATTCTTCAGTTGCAACAAATCTTGTTGCCATTTGTACTCCTGCACATCCTAAACCAATATAGTGGTCTATATCTTTTCTATCATACACTCCTCCTGCAAATACTACAGGAATTTTTTTATTATATTTTATCTCATATTCTTTGACTATTTCTAAAATTTCAATTACTTCTTTATCATAATACTCTTTACCTTCATATTCCTCTAAACTTTCATTAGAAAAACCTAAATGGCCTCCAGCTTTTGGTCCCTCAATAACAACCATATCTGCTGTTGTTTTATATCGTCTATCCCACATTTTTAATATAACCCGTGCTGACTTTGGTGGTGATACTATTGGAGCAATCTTTATATTTGATCCTTCTACAAATTTAGGTAAATCTAAAGGAAGTCCTGCTCCAGATATAATTAAATCTGCACCATTATCTATACAACATTTTACATACTCTTCATAATTTCTTGTTGCCCACATGATGTTTACGCCTATAATACCACCATCTGAAATTTCTTTTGCTTTTTTTATATGTTTTCCGAGCGCTCTTACATTAGCACTTAATGAATCTTTTCCAAAGTCCTCTTCTAAATATCCTGGTTGCGCTGCTGATATTACACCTATTGCGCCTTCATTTGCTACTGCTCCAGCAAGTGATGATAAACTTACACCTACTCCCATACCACCTTGTATTATTGGAACTTTAGCAACTAAGTCCCCTATTGTTAATGAATTTAAATTCATATAAAATCCTCCATCCTTATGGTTGTCAAAAATTTAGAATATAGTTTTAAAAACTACTTAGTATATTATTAATATAATATAGGTATTAAATTATGTCAATATATAGAATTATAAATAATAGCTTTATTATATAAATTTATTTTATATATCATTCATTGTTAATGAAAAATCTCTACAATAGGATTTATTTAATGGTGATTAATATAATTTATAATGGTTTTGTTATAATACTTACTTTCTTATTTTCTAAATTTTTATACTTATATAAAAAGACTGCTTATATAAAAACTTTTATATAAGCAGCCTCTTACGTATCTTATATTATCTATCCATTAACTTTCCTATATCTTCTTTAGTAAACTTATATTTTTTATTACAGAAATTACAAACTATTTCTTCCTCTTTTCCTTCATCATATAGATTTTGAAGTTCAGATTTTCCTATTGAAATTAATGCTTTTTCAACTCTTTCTCTAGAACAGTCACATTTATATTCAGGCTTAATAGATTCTAATATTTTTAAATCCATACCTTCAAAAATATATTCTAATATTTCTTCAATAGTTTTTCCTTCATTTATCATAGTTGTTATCGGTGGAATTTCTTGAAGTCTGTATGTTATAACATCTGCAAGAAGTTCATCTGCACCAGGCATCATTTGAACAATAAAACCACCTGCACATTTTATTGATAAATCTTTATCAACTAATACTCCAAGTGATACAGCTGATGGAGTTTGTTCTGAAACTGTGAAATAAAATGCAAAATCATCACCTATTTCACCTGTTTGTATTGGCACTTGACCAACATATGGATCCTTTAATCCTAAGTCTTTTATAACATATAGTAATCCATTAGTTCCTATTGCTCCTCCAACATCGAGCTTTCCTTTTTCATTTAGCGGTCTGTCTACATATGGATTACCAATAAAACCTTTTATAGTACAATCATTATGAGCTGTAACAGTAATTCCATTAATTTCTCCACCGCCATTAATCTTTACTGTAATTATTTCTTTCTCACCTTTTAACGTACTTCCCATTAATGCAGCTGCTGTCATCATTCTTCCAAAAGCTGCACTTGCAACTGGAGTACATTCATGTATTTTTGTACCTTCATTAACTAAATTGCTTGTTATTCCTCCAATTATTCTTACCATACCATCTTTTGCTGTAGCTTTTATAATCTTATCTTCCATAATGTTTTCCATCTCCTAAATACAATTTATTTTCTTAAAACATAAAGTATTCTTTCACTATTGTTATCTGGCTTTAAATCTGAATAACCACAAAACTTTCCTAATATATTAAATCCTATTTCATTTAATATATCTTCAATATCTTTTTCCTGATATGCTTTTTCAAAATGTTCTTCTTCAAATCTTTCATAAAGATTATTTTCGTTTTTAACAAAAAAAGTTAAGAACATGTTTAATATATTATCTTCAAAAGTGTTTTCCCATGTATAAAAAACATCTTCACTGCTATATGTATAAATATTATTCCCCATAATTTCTGATAGTTTATAATACGAATTAATATCGAATATAAATAATCCATCATCCTTTAGATGATCATATACACTCTTAAAATAATTAAATAAATCTTCTTCTTCTGTTATATAATTTGTTGAATCCAAAACAGATGTTATAAGATTAAATTTATGATTTAAACTAAGCTCACTCATATCTTGGCATATGACTTTAGCTTTTATTTTATTTTGTTTAAATTTTTCAAATGCTATATTTAGCATATCATTAGATAGATCCACAGCATACATATTTTTGAAATACTTTCCTACTCTTACGCCTACATTACCTGTCCCACATGCTAAATCTAGATAATCTTCAAATTCTATATTATTCTCATTACTTAAACTTATTATCTTTTCAGAAATTTCATCATAATCAATATCTTCATATATTAATTCATCATATATATTGGCAAATTCTTTATAAGCCATCTATAAATCACGCCCTTAAATTCTATTAATACACTATTTCATCTAGTATATTATATCTTAAATTTGTACATAGTCAATTATTTAAGGTACTCGATTCATTTAGTAGATTATATCTTATTCTTTTTTCTACCTAGAATTTCATCATTAGATGGAATTTTAAGTTCTTTTTTTCTTTTAGTCATAAGCCCTCCAATACGTCCTGTCTCTTCTGCTGAAAGTCCACCCCAGCCTTCTTTTTCAACTTTTTCTCCAAGTCCTAATTCTTCTGCTATTTCATATTTTATTTTTTCTCTCATTTTTTCTATTTCAGTAAGCTCTTTATTTCCTTTTAATTTTGACTTTATTATTTTTTTTAATGGTGTACTGCTCAATTTTAATTCCTCCGCACTAAAAATTTATAATATATATTTTTATTATTACCTTGTAATATCTTTACTATTCCATATAACTAATAGATATTTTAAGTTTTATCGACCCACTCTTTTACAATTTAGTATTTGTTTTAATCTGCAAATTATTCACAATTTTTATTTATAGAAAAGCCAAATTTATATATTATAATTTTTTTCAACTTATTTCCTCTATTGACTTGATATTTGCGCAATATTTAACTATAGTATTTATATGTATATATAGAAATAATAAATTTCAGCATTATTATTTCTATATACATACATATGAATTATTATTTAATAGGAGGGATTATTGTGTATAATGTCGCAATAGTTGGGGCTACTGGAAATGTAGGCAGAAAATTTTTAGAAATATTACAACAAAGAGACTTTCCAGTAAAAAATTTATATCTTTTTGCTTCAAAAAGATCAGCAGGAAAAACTTTATCATTTAAAGGAAAGGATTATCTTATTGAAGAAACTTGTGAAGCAAATATAAAAGATAAAAAAATAGACTATGCACTTTTCTCTGCAGGTGGCGATGCAAGTAAAGAATTTGCACCTATTTTTGCACAATATGGCGCTGTAGTAATTGATAATAGTAGTGCTTGGAGAATGGATCCAGATGTACCCCTTGTAGTGCCAGAAGTTAATCCAGAAGATATTAAACTTCATACTAAAAAAGGTATTATTGCTAATCCAAACTGCTCAACAATTCAAGCTATGCCAATAATGAAAGCATTAAATGACAAATATGGTATTAAGAGAATTGTATATTCTACTTATCAAGCAGTATCTGGTGCAGGAATGCAAGGTATTAAAGATTTAGAAGATGGAATTAAGGGTGCTCAGCCAAAAAAATTTCCATATCCTATAGCTGGTAATGTATTACCTCATATAGATGTTTTCCTTGAAGATGGCTATACTAAGGAAGAAGAAAAAATGATTAAAGAAACAAGAAAAATTCTTCATGAACCTGATTTAAGGGTAACAGCTACTACCGCTAGAGTTCCAGTTTTAAACTCACATAGCGAAAGCATAAATGTTGAATTAAATAGTAAATTTGAAATTGAAGATATATTTGAATTATTAAGAAACACTGAAGGTGTAACTGTATATGATGATACTAAGGAATTAAAATATCCAACCGCACTTGAAGTTTCTGGTAAAGATGATGTATATGTTGGAAGAATAAGAAGAGATTTTAGTGTTGATAATGGAGTAAACCTATGGGTTGTTGGTGATAACATAAGAAAAGGTGCAGCTCTTAATGCTATACAAATCGCGGAAAAAATGATTGCACAAGATAAATAATTTTTATTATAAGGAAGTGATGCCTAATATCACTTCCTTAATCTAACTAATCAATGTATAATGGAGGAATTAAAATGTCATTATTCAAAGGTTCTGGTGTTGCTATAGTTACACCTTTTACTGAAACAGGTGTAAATTATGAAAAACTACGAACTTTACTTGAATGGCACATTTCCCAAGGAACTGATGCCATAATCATATGTGGTACAACTGGTGAAGCAACCACAATGACAGAAGAAGAAAAAAAGAAAACTATTAAATTTACGGTTGATGTAATAAATAAAAGGATCCCTGTAATTGCAGGTACTGGTTCAAACTGTACATCTTCTGCAATTTCTATGAGTAAATATGCTGAAAGTGTAGGTGTTGATGGATTACTTGTTATTACACCTTATTATAATAAAACTACTCAAACAGGTCTTATAAAGCATTTTAAGGCTATAAACGATGAAGTAAAAACTCCTATAATTCTTTATAATGTACCTTCACGTACAGGTGTAAATATTATGCCAACTACTCTCCTTGAGCTTTGTAAACTTAATAATATCGTAGCTATAAAAGAAGCTAGTGGTAATATAAGTCAAGTTGTTCAAATAAAGGCTTTCTGTAGAGATAAAATAGATATATATTCAGGAAATGATGATCAAATCGTTTCTATAATGTCACTTGGAGGAATTGGAGTTATTTCAGTTTTAGCTAATATAATTCCAAAAACTGTTCATAACATGGCAAAAAACTGCCTAGACAACAAATTTAAAGAAGCTTTAGATATCCAACTAGATACGTTAGCTTTAACAAATACTCTATTTATAGAAACAAATCCAATACCAATTAAAACAGCAATGAATTTAATGAATCTTGAAGTTGGTCCATTAAGGCTTCCACTTTGTGAAATGAACAAAGAAAATGAAGAAAAATTAAAAGCTGTTTTAGAAGAAAATAAATTAATGTAAGGTGATGAATATGATAAAAATAGTATTAAGCGGCTGCTGTGGTAAAATGGGAAAAATGATTACTGAATGCAGTAAACAATTTAACAATCTTGAAATTGTTGCAGGAATAGATAAATTTCCAACAGAAATAGGTTATCCTGTATTTAAAAGTGCAGACGAAATGAATGTGGAATATGATGTATTATTAGATTTTTCAAGAGCTGATGCACTTGAAGGTTTATTAAACTTAACAGAAAAAACAAAAAAACCATTTGTTATCTGCTCAACTGGTTTTTCAGAGCAACAATTAGATTTAATAAATGAAAAAAGTAAATCTCTTCCACTATTTAAATCAGCAAACATGTCTCTTGGAATAAACTTAATAAACTCTCTTTTAAAGAAAGTTGCTCCTATGCTTTATGGCAATTATGATATAGAAATCATAGAAAAGCACCATAATCAAAAAGTTGATGCTCCAAGTGGTACTGCTGTTCTTCTTGCAGATACAATAAAAAATTCTTTAAAAGATGAAACTAAATATGTATATGGAAGAGTTGGTAACTGCAAAAGAGAACAAAACGAAATTGGTATTCATGCAATAAGAGGCGGATCTATTGTTGGTGATCATGATGTTATTTTTGCTGGCACTGGTGAAGTTATTGAGCTTACTCATAAGGCAATATCAAGAGAAGTATTTGCAATTGGTGCCTTAAAAGCATGTGAATACATGGGTTCTATAACACAGCCAGGACTTTATGACATGAATGATGTTATTGGACTTGATTAATAATCTAATTAAATCTTAATCAAATTTAAATTTGATATTTTAATTTCTAAAAGGACTGAATTAAAATTACTGTATTTAAATTCAGTCCTAAATTTATAATCTTGAAACTTACTTACATTATTTTTATATGATGTTTTTTAATTATTAAATACTGATGAAAACATTTTTTACTCCTACTCAAAAATGAATACCTCTTCTATTGATAATTCAAAAAATTTTGTAATTTTATGTAATAGTATAAGTGATGCATTATAATTTCCATTTTCAATCGAAATTATTGTCTGACGCGTAATTTTCACACCTTCTGCCAATTCTTCTTGAGTTATTTTTCTTAGCTTTCTTAATTCATTTATTCTATATTATTCAATAAATATTGCCTTTAAAAGTATAGTTAACTTTATATTTTTAATAAAGTGCACTATACATTTTATATTGTCAACCAAATCCCTATTTCAAAAGTTGACAATCTATTTCTTCCGGTTTATACTTAATCTAGTAAAAGTTATTAATTAACAAAAGGGGGAAAATAAAAATGAATAAAATTAATACTAGAAACATGACAACAATAGGCTTAATGAGCGCATTACTTTGTATAATTGGACCATTTTCTATTCCATTGCCATTTAGTCCAGTTCCAATTGTATTAAGTAATCTTATGATTTATATAAGCTGCAGTATATTAGGAACAAAGAAAGGTACATTAAGTGTTATTATATATCTTCTAATTGGGCTAGTTGGCCTTCCTGTATTTTCAGGATTTACCTCTGGACTTTCTAAGATTGCTGGCCCTACTGGAGGATATTTAATTGGATATATTTTTTGTGCCATAATCACTGGTTTATTTGTTGAAAAATTCGAAGATAAAATCTATATGTATGCCATCGGTATGATACTAGGAACACTTATATGTTATGCTTTTGGTACAATCTGGCTTGCGAAACAACTAAGTCTAACTTTTATGCAGGCACTATTTATGGGGGTCATACCTTACTTAATTGGTGATTCATTAAAAATAATGTGTGGTACTTTAATTGGATTTAAAATAAGAAACAAACTCAAATCATTAAAATTAATTTATAGTTAGAGGTATTAATATGGCTGATAAAATAGTAAATGATATTATTAATGGATATAAAATAACGAAATCTATTGTCATGTCCACTCTTTATGATTTGGATACAGAAACATTATGTGATGGTGCTAATACTTTAAGAGAACATTTTTGTGATAATAAAGCATCACTTTGTTCAATTATAAGTGGTAAAACAGGTCATTGTAGCGAAGACTGTAAATTCTGTGCTCAATCTGCACATAATAGTTCATGTATAAAGAAAACTGATTTTGTACCGCTTAAAAAAATATTAGAAGATGCTAAATATCATTTTGAAAGAGGTATACATAGATATTCTATTGTTACTGTTGGTAAAGCACTTTCAGATGATGACTTTGAAAAAGCCATTAAAGCATATGACGCTATTAAAAAATATTGTAATATTAATCTTTGTGCATCTCATGGATTACTTGATTATGATCATTTCATGAGACTAAAAGAAGCTGGTGTGACAAGATATCACTGCAATCTTGAAACATCAGAAAGATATTTTAAAGATATTTGTAGTACTCATACTTATGAAGATAAAATAAATACAATAAAATCTGCAAAAAAAGCTGGACTTGAAATCTGTTCTGGTGGAATTATCGGAATGGGTGAAACCATGGAAGACCGAATAGATATGGGCTTTACTTTATCTAATCTAGAAGTTAATTCTATTCCAATAAACGTTCTAATTCCTATCAAAGGGACAAAAATGGAAAATCAAACTTCTTTAAGTCATGAAGAGATATTAAGGACAATAGCTTTATTCAGATATATAAATCCTTCTGCTGAAATTCGTCTTGCCGCCGGACGTATCTCTATGAATGATTTTGGAAAATCGGCATTTTTGTCTGGTGCTAATGCAACCATTACTGGAGATATGCTTACTACAACTGGAACTAATATCGAATATGATAAAAAATTACTACAAAATATTGGATATTATCTTTAATCTTATAATTAATACACAAAAAGCAGAAGTGATTACATTTGTTAATAGCCACTTCTGCTTTTATATTACTTAAAAAACTTATCTATACTATATAATTTTTTTATTCCTTAATATAAGAACAACAATAATCTACTACTTCCTTTATAATTAAATTAAATTTAGAATTTGCAGGTACTGTAAAAGTTTCACCTTCTTTAAAAGTGGTAAACCTCTCTTCTCCTGGAAGTTTTACATCCATTGATCCTTGAAGTACTTCCATCACTTCTTTATCACCTGTTCCAAATTCATAATCTCCTGGAAGCATTATTCCTAATGTCTTTCTTTCACCGTCTTTTAATATAACTGTTCTACTTGTCACCTTCCCATCAAAATATATATTTGCTTTCTTTACTGCTGTTACATTTTTAAACTCACTCATTTATTAACTCCCCAATCTATTTATTAATATAATTTTTAACTTGCTTATATTGCTAACTTTAATTTAATATTGAGTATTTTATATAATTTAAATTTAATAGTTATACAGTAAAATTTTCTTAATTAACAATTAGGAAAATTCTTCTTAATAAATCTTTCTAATCTATCAAATGCTTCTTTTAGTTCTTCATCTGAATAACAATATGATATTCTCATATATCCTTCGCCAAGTTTACCAAATGCATTTCCTGGAACACATCCAAGTTTTTCTTCATTCAATAATTTTTCGCAAAACTCTTCACTTGTCATATTAAACTTTTTGATTGATGGAAATATATAAAATGCGCCCATAGGTTCATTTACCTCTATTCTAATATCTCTCAATCTTTTCATGCAGTAATTTTTTCTTCTCTCAAATGATTTCCTCATAATTTCTGCATCATCAAGTGAACTTCTTAATCCTTCTAATGCACCATATTGACCAATTGAGGAAGTACAAGATACGTTATATTGATGTACTTTCATTATTTCCTTCATGTATTTTTCAGTACATGCTACATATCCTACTCTTATTCCTGTCATTGAAAGAAGCTTTGAAAATCCACTTACATATATGATTTTATCTTTAATTTCTTTGATTTGAGCAACTGAATAGTAATCATCAAAGATTATTCCAGAGTACATTTCATCCGTTATAACAACAATATTTTTTTTCTTTATAAGATCTGCAAGTTCATCTCTTTGTTTCTTAATTAAGATTGCACCTGTTGGGTTGCTTGGAAATGATAGCATTAAATATTTTATATTATCTTTTTCAATTTTTTCTCTGATTTCATCTATATTTATTGTAAAATCATCATTCAAGCCATAATTCACAACTTCTGCGCCTATCATCTTAGCTATATTTTCATATGCTGGATAAGCTGGTGATGAAATAAGAATCTTATCTTTAGGGTTTAAAAGTGCATTAAGGACTGAGAATAATCCTTCACTTCCCCCCACAGTTAAACATACTTCATCTTTATCATATTCTATATCAAAAGTATTTTTTAAATACCTACATATTTCATCTCTAAGTTCTACAATTCCTTCATTTGATGTATATACTGTCTTGTGCTCTTTAATTGCTCTTATCATAGCCTCTGATACTGCAACTGGCATATCGAAGTCTGGTTGCCCTATAGTTAATGATAATGCCCCTTCTACCATTTTAACTTTACTTGCAAACCTTCTTATACCTGAAATCTGAATCTCATTTAAATTTTCGTTCATTAGTGCTTTTGCCCCCCTAATCTCAGTTTTGTTTAAATCAATTTTACAACATTGCGTATATTTATTCAAATATTTATGTCATTTTTTCGTATTTTACTTTCATTTAAATAATTTTTTTATTATAATGATAGTGATTATTAAATAATTTGAAGGAGTGATCTAATGTCATATAACTTAACAGATCCTTATGAAATCGCTAGATTTATAAAGGAATCTAAAAAATCAACTCCAGTAAAAGTTTATGTTAATGGAGATTTAAAAGATGCTGATATGAGCGATGTAGAATGGTATGGCTCAAATGAATTTTACATACTAATGGGTGAATCTGATTCTATAACAAAAATAGTTTTAGATAACAAACATCTTATAAAACACTTTAGAATAGAAAATGATAGAAGAAATTCTGCTATTCCTATGTTAGATTTATTAGAAGTAGATGCAAGAATTGAACCAGGTGCTATCATAAGAGATAAAGTCACTATAGGTAAAAATGCAGTAGTAATGATGGGAGCCGTTATAAACATAGGTGCTGAAATAGGTGATGGAACTATGGTTGATATGAACGCTGTAGTTGGTGCTAGAGGGCAACTTGGAAAGAATGTCCACTTAGGTGCTGGTGCTGTTGTTGCTGGTGTTTTAGAACCGCCAAGTAAAGAACCATGTCAAATAGGCGACAATGTATTAATAGGTGCTAACTCAGTAATTCTTGAAGGTATTAAAATAGGTGCAGGCTCTGTTGTTGCTGCAGGCTCTGTTGTTACTGAAGATGTTCCTGCTGGTGTTGTTGTTGCTGGTTCACCTGCAAAAATCATTAAAAATGTAGATGACAAGACTAAGGATAAAACTCAACTATTAGATGATTTAAGAAAATAATTTAATACATAAAAAAGAAAGTATCGTTATCGATACTTTCTTTTTTATTCAACTTATAATAAAAGTAAATTGAAGTTTATTCAGGTTATTGACCATAGTTTTTAACTTTATATACTTTAAACTGCGCCTTCTTCTCCTGAGCCTTCTTCCTTTACAACCTTTTCCATTTTAGATATAGAAACTTCATATGCAACTTTCTTTATAACATCAGTTTCTGACACCTTTTTTTGATATTCTCTGCTTTGTAGTCTTCCCCAAACTCTAATATTATCTCCAACATTTAATGTTTGACAAAATCTAGAATTTCTCCCCCATGCAATTGTTGGAATGTAATCAGATTTATTATATGCTCTATTTACTGCTAATAATACATCAGCTATTTCTCTTCCAAAAGGAGTTGTCCTATAAACAGGTTCTTTGCATATATATCCATCCAAGAAAATTTCATTTGGATTTTTACTTCTCTCGATACACGGTTCAATGTTTCTAGCAAATACTGTAAGTATAAGTTTGTTAGATCCATCTACAAACTTGTTATATGATCTTAATTGACCTTCAACAATTATATCTACTCCTATTTCTAAATTAATCTCATTTAGTAATCTTTCTGAAACAGTTATATTTAGATGATCAACTGAATCACTTAATCTCATAACTTCCAAATCAAAAGTATAAAACCCTTCGCCATACATTTCATGGCTAAATTCTAATCCAGACGCTACTTTACCTTCTAGATAAATCTTGTTATTTAGCATTAAATTATCCATTGTAATCCCTCTCTCTATCGGCAATTATTTTTTAGTGTAATATATTCATGACTAGCATATATTACCATTATAATACAAAAACTAGTTTCTTTTCAATAAATATCGAATTTAAATTATAAAAACACTGCTAATTTTTATGCTGTATACCATTTTCATCAATATAATAATCTTCTGTATATATCATTTCACCAACAGGCTTAAATTCATATCCTTGGCTTTTCAATTCTTCTATTATTCTATCTAGATTTTCCGGTGTGTACTTTGCATTATTATGAAATAGTAATATAGATCCACTTTTTGTATTCTTCATTACTTTATTATACTCAATATCCGACCCCATTTCCTTCCAATCTACTGAATCAGCATCCCACTGAATTGCAATATGATTTAAGCTTCTTACCTTCATTAATGCATTTTTATTGTAATCTCCACTTGGAAATCTAAATAATACTGGTCTTTTTCCTGTATATCTTTCTATTATATCATCTGTTTTTATTATCTCTTCTTCAATAGCATCACCAGTAATTTTACTAAAGCTTGGATGTTTATAACTATGATTTCCTATTTCATGCCCCCTTTCGGATATTTCTTTTAGTTTACTTACATTTTCTTCACTATAATTTACCCATCCTCCCATTATGAAGAATGTTCCCTTTACATTATATTTATCTAGGATATCTAATATGCTTTGCAAATTTTCTTTTTCAGCCCAATTTACATCAAAAGTTAAACTAACTACTTTTTCCTCTGTATCAACACGGTAAATTGGCTGCTTTTCTTCCGCAGTTCCTGACACTTGAACACTCCTACCTACTAATATGGATATTAAAATTATAAAAACCACTAACAATATGTTTATTGATATCTTTAATTTTCTCCAATTCAACTTTTCCTCCCATATGTCACATTAATTCTTTATTAAAATATATTCATAAAAACAACATTTATGATAACTACATAATAAAATTAATAACCCTTTATTTAAGCAGATAATATAAAGTCAACTCTTACATTTATACTGCTTTTTAATAATTAATTTCATTATAAGGTAATTATATAGTAGTTAAATAAGATGTATCTACTTACAAAATCCACATTTAAAAATTCATAGTCAATCATGTATTCCCTAAATAATAAATTATGCTATAATAAGATAAGAGTTTCATTAGTCATGGAGGTAAATATGTACGAAAATTCATTAGAATTGGCTGAAAATAAATTATTAATGTTATATATATTAAAATCTATAAAAGATCCCATATCTAATGCTCAATTTACAGAAATTATTCTTGAAAACAATTTTATGAATTACTTTATTTTTCAGCAATATTTATCTGAACTTGAAGAATCTAAATTTGTAGAATATCATGAAAACAATAATAAAAAACTATTAGTAATAACAGAAAAAGGAGATAGTGTCCTATCTTTATTTAAAGACAGATTATCTCCTTCAAAAATTACAATCATTAATGAGTACGTAAAAGAAAAATGGGAATCCATAAAAAGAGAATTAACAATACAAGCAGATTACACAATTGCAAGTAATGACAGCTTTATTGTTGACTTAAAAGCAGTTGAAAGTGAAAGTCTATTAATGGAATTGAAATTAACTGTTCCTTCCAAAGAACAAGCCACATCAATTTGTTCTAAATGGAAAAAAAATCCTTCGGAAATATATAATAATATTATTAATTTATTTATTAACTAGTTTTTAAATATGGTCATAGCATTAGGTTCTTTCCCTATTGTTATGACTTTTTTCTTATCCATTTTTAGATCTACAATATTCAATGTTCCATTTAGATAATCACCAATATATAGTGTGTCATTATATTTCACTATTCCTCTTGGCATTCCATTTATTTTACATTTATTCTCTTCAGTGAAAGTTTTTAGATTTATTATACTTATATATTCATCACAAAAATTTGATACATATAGATAATCATCATCTTCATAAAGATCAACAGGAGCAAATCCCACATCTATTCTCTCTAATATTTCTAGATTATCTAACGATAACATAACTATTTCACCTTTTGTATTATGTCCCAGCTTGCTTACTGCTACATATAAGTATTTTTTATTTTTAGATATTATAGATTTAATAGGGATATGTCCCACTTGTATTCTGGTTAATTCTCTATTATCAGTGCAGTCTATAACGGATATATTATCCTCACCCATATTACAGACAAATGCTAGCTTTTTTTCATCTATAATTTGAATATTATGAGGGAAAATGCCAGTTGGAATTTCAAAATCCAATTGATTTTTTTCTATGTCATATGTTATTAGTGAATTTAAGTCACCACATGCAACATACATTCTGTTCTCATAACAAATCAAATCATTAGGATGAGATCCTATATATATATTACCTTCTTCTTTAAATTCTTTTAAATTAATTATTGAAATTGTATTGTTATAGCTATTAGAAACTAATAATTTATTATTGTATACACATGATTCATGAGGGCCAAATGGTTTTTCTCCATTAGTAAGTTTCATTTCTTTAGTTTTCATAGTTTCACAATCGAATTTGATTATACTATCAGAACCTGTATTACACACTATAATATAACTCATTTTATACCCTCCTATAAAATAATCATGCTTGATAATATCAATATATTCCTATTTTATATTATTGGTACAACTTATTTTCTCAAATATCTTTATTTATTGACAAATTGCTACTATAATAATAATGATTGATTAGAATATGAAGGGAGCTTGTTTATGTTTACTTATAAGACTTCAGGTGTTTGTTCATCTAAAATTGATATTGAAATATCTAATGATATTATACAGTCTGTTAAATTTACTGGCGGATGCAATGGTAATCTTTCCGGCATAGGTCAGCTTGTTAAAGGTATGAAAGTTGATGATGTAATTGATAGATTAAACGGTGTTCTTTGTGGAAATAAAAGTACTTCTTGCCCTGACCAGCTATCTAAAGCTTTAGCAGCTTGGAAAAAAGAAAATTTATAATTATAGTCTACAAAAATAAACTCCAGTATGATACCAGAGTTTATTTTTTATAATTTTTATTGCAAATAGCTATTATAGTTGTTTGATAACAGAGTTAGTGTATCTGTTATTTCTTCTAATACATCTTCATAACTTAAGTATAAATCAATTCTTATATTGGTATAATCATCGTTTATACTTTTTATATATCCATATATATATTTATTATTGTCCATTAGATTTCTTAATATAAAATTATCACTCTTAGGTATATATCCTAAGACATACCCTTCATTTGTAGTGACTAAAATAGCATTTTCATCATAAACATTGGTTGACTCTCTTTTTAAGTAAACTAATTCTTCTTCAAATAATTTATTACTAACTTCACTCATATCAACATAGTTTGTTTCTGATATTTGTATTGTGTTCAAATAGATATCTTTCACATGTGGTTTTATCCTTAATTGACTAGTAATATCTATATACCTAATGATCTTTTCCTTGTTTTTAGGCAATAAAACTATTAATGATCTTTTTATTTCTTTAACTACCTCATCATCAATTAATTCTTTTATAAAATTAATATCATTTTCATCTAAAAGTTCTTTAATTATATTTAGATTACTTATAGCTTCGTATCTTGTTTCTACTATTGGAGATCTTAATGCATGTAAATTTATATCTTTATATATATCAGTAAACTCTTCATATTTTAAATAATTTATAATTATAAAGAAACAAACTTGTTCTATTTTATCATAAGGTACATTCTCTAACTTAATATTATCTGGTCCTGTAAGCAGGTCATAAATATTTAATTTATTTATGCCTTCATAAAATAAAAATTTCTTTATGGATGGACTTCCATAAGTAACAGCATATCTATATATAATTGGTGATTTATAGTTTCTATTAAATAATCGCTTAAATTCCATTTTTTTAATCTTATATTTTGTTTTCTGAGCACAACTTATTAATATTGAACCTTCAATATCAACATTATCAAATTCTTTTTTAATAACTTCATGCCATTCTTTCTTAATGTAAATATCTTTGCATCTAGAAAGCATGTTATTATATCTTTGTTTAATCGTTTTATCATTTATATTAGAATCTAAAAAAAATAGAATTTTCTATTGAATCACTTATTAGAACTATTGAATATAGTGAATAGATTCCACCAAATTTATCTTCAATGAAATTTATTATATTTAAGCATATATCAATTCCATCTTCAATCTCATCTATATCATAGTTATAAATAAGCTCAGTAAAATGCATAATTACATTTTCAAATCTTTCTTTGTCATATTCATTTTCTTTAAAATATTTTAATAAGTTACCTCCTAACAAACAGTACTCAACAAGTTCGGATATTTCAACATTATTTGTTGAGCCTTTTTCAAGAAGCCAATTTCTCATTTCTTTATTTACGCAGCTTAAATTCATTACTGAAAATATTTTCCCATATCCATAAGAATTCTTGCATATTTCAAATATTTTATCATTCTCTCCTAGGTAAGTTAAGCACTTAATAACATAAAATATATACTCATTGTGAATAGTAAAAACTTCTAATATTTCTTTTAAATTATCAGTACTACAAAGACATGAGCTTATTATTCCAAGCTTCACTATTTCTTCACATGAACTTTTTATTACAAGATTTATAATAAACTTATCGAAATTTTTCTTTAATTCATCATTATACTTTAAATAGTTTTTTAAAAGTTTTATATAATTATCATAATAAAGAATGACTGGATTAGCATTTATATAATTGATTAATTTCTTAATTTGCTTATATTCTTTTGATACATTAATAATAATTTCTATAAGTTCATTAGATAATCTATTCTTTTCATATTCTTTTAGTTGATATGACTTTTTTATACTTATTTCATATTCATTTTTACCCGACAATTCTAAATCTTGATAAGTATATAATTGACTTTTATTTTTATTATAAAATTCTTTTAAGTCATCATAGATGTATTTTTCTTTGTTAATATTCATATAGCTATTATTTCCTTCCTCTAGTAATAAATTATCTAATTCCCTTTTATATTACCACTCCAATAAAATTATTACCATTTATTTCTTATTATTTTTCTCATGTCACCTATCATATAAAGTGAACCACTTACTAAAATTAAATCATCTTTTTTCGCCTCTGTTATGACTTCTTCCAATGCATCCTCATAATTTTCAGTTGCAACAACATTTTTATTATATTTTAAAATTTCTTTTCTTAAATCTTCACTTAATTCTGCTCTTTCACTATGTGGTGTAAGTGCATATATCTTCTTTGCCATAGGTGTTATTTCTTTTATCATTTCTCCAACCTGTTTATCTGCTAATATGCCAAGAAGCAAATACATATTATTATATTTAAAGTATTTTTCAATATTTCTTCTAAGAGATTTTATGCCATCTATATTATGTGCTCCATCAATAACTACAAATGGTTCCTTATGTAATACTTCTAATCTACCTTTCCACTCAACATCTTCCAGTGATTTTTCTATTAAATTTTTAGAAGCATACTTATTTTCATTATTAAGTAATATTTCTACTGTATTCATCGCTACAGTTAAATTTAATATTTGATGTTCTCCAAGTAATGGAAGATTTATATTATATATATCATTAATTCCTCTTACCTGTACTTCTTGATATACTTTTTCTCTGTTAATCTTTATAAGCTTTCCAGAATCATTTTTTACTAAATGAAGCTCAGAATTTTTTTCTTTAGCTATCTTAGAAATAACTTCTTCCACTTTTTTTTCTTGTGGATATAATACAACTGGTATATTCTGCTTAATTATTCCACCCTTCTGCTTAGCAATCTCTTCTATTGTATCACCTAATATATTCATATGATCCATACTTATTGATGTAATAACGCTAATAACTGGTGTTAACACATTAGTTGAATCCATTGTTCCTCCAATACCAACTTCTATAACCCCATAATCAACCCTTTCATTATAGAAATATAAAAACATAAGTGCAGTTAATATTTCAAACTCTGTTGGATGATCATAGTTTTCTTCTATAACCTTATCAACAGCCTTTTTAACCTCTTCTAATAATTCTACAAAAGTATCTTTTCTAATATTAACTCCATTTATCTGTATTCTTTCTTCAAACTCTTCTAAATATGGTGAAGTATACATTCCTATCTTATATCCAAGCCCCCTAAGCATCTTAGTAATCATAGCTGTAGTAGACCCTTTACCATTTGTTCCTGCTACATGTATAAGCTTAAGCTTTTCTTGTGGGTTGCCTAGTATCTCTAGTAATCTAAAAGTCCTTCTAAGTCCATAATTAGATCCAAATCTTCCTACGCTTTCTATATACTCCATTGCTTCTTCATATGTCATACTCATTTTGTAAACCTCATCCTCATAAAAATTTATTTTTATCATTTACTAAATTTTATCCTACTTATTGCTATTCTTCAAGCAAACCATATATAACTATTTGTGCTTTGGAATATAACTTTTATCAAATATTAATGAAATTAATATACTAGATAATAAAATTATTATTATAAAAAGTACTGAATTAGTAACTGAAATTTCTATTCCAAAGAGCAATATTACAAGTTTAATTCCAGTAAAAATTAGTATGCATCCAACTCCATACTTCATAAATCTAAACATATCATTCATTTCTTCTAATATATAGTACATACTTCTAAGTCCAAGTATTGCAAAAATATTAGATGTATAAACTATAAATGTATCTGTAGTTATTGAAAATATAGCTGGTATTGAATCTATTGCAAAGATAATATCAGAAAATTCTATTATTAAAAGTACTACAAACAATGGTGTTGCATATAATATCTTATTCTTTTTTACAAAAAAATTATTATCATATAGAACATTTGTAACAGGCATTATCTTTCTAAGGATTTTCACTGAAAAATTATCATGAAAATCTATATGTTTATTATTATTAAAAAACATATTAAAACCGCTATAAAGCAATATAAAACCAAATATTGAAAGAACAAAATGAAATTTGCTTATTATTGTTACACCCACTAAAATAAAAATAAGTCTAAGTATCATTGCACCAATAACTCCATAAAGCAGAACACGTTCCTGATAATCTTTTTGTATTCCAAAGCTAGAAAATATCATTAAAAATAAAAATAAATTATCCAAACTTAATGACATTTCAACTATATACCCTCCAAAATACTCAACTGCTGCTATTTCTCCCCTGCTATAAAATATATAAATATTAAATAGTATAGATAAAGTTATCCAAAAAATTAAATTAAATAGATTTTTCTTTGTTTTACTTCGTCCCATGATTTCCCCCTCAGTAATAAACCTGATTAATATATTATAATTTAATATATTATTTATACTTAACCTTTATTACCATTAGTTAATCACATAATAGGCTTAAAATATAAAAATCTTATGCAGTTAAACTACATAAGATTTTTATATTTGTCATTTAATTATTAATTTAAAGCATCTATTCTCACTTTAACAGCTTCAAGCATTTCTACATACTTACTTCTCTTTTCTTTTTCTGCATTAACAACAGCTTCAGGTGCTTTAGCCACAAAGCCAGCATTTCCCAATTTCTTATCTATTCTTTCTATTTCGCCTTCAAGCTTTTTAACTTCTTTATTTAATCTTTCAAGTTCTTTTTCTTTATCTACAAGGTCAAGAAGCGGCATAAATAATTCTCCACCCTTAACAACAAGTGATACAGCATTAGCTGGTACATTAGATTTATCAGCTATAAATTCAACTTCTGATGCTGAAGCTAATTTTTCAATATAAGATGTACCTACATTAAAGGCTTCTTTAGCTTCATCTGAAATATAGCATATAACTTTAGCCTTTCTTGATGGTGGTACATTCATTTCAGCTCTTACATTTCTTAATCCTTTAATTGCTTCAATTATATATCCCATATCACTTTCAGCTTTTTCATCTAATAAAGCTTCATCATATTCAGGCCAGCTCGATGTTGTTATTGTTTCTTCATCAGTTAAGTGAGTGAATATTTCTTCTGTTATAAATGGCATTGCTGGATGTAATAATTTAAGTCCTGTAACTAAAACAGTGCTTAAAACATTGTAAACTACGCCCTTAGCTTTTTCGTCCTCACCATAAAATACTGATTTAACAAGTTCTATATACCAGTCACAGAATTCAGTCCACATAAAGTCGTTAACCTTTTGCATAGCAATTCCAAGTTCGAATTTTTCCATGTTTTCAGTAACTTCTTTAACTACTGTATTCATCTTTGAAAGTATATATTTATCTGCTAATGAATAATCCTTGCAGTCTTTATATTTATTCATTATATCCTTATCAAGATTCATCATAACAAATCTTGATGCATTCCAGATCTTATTAGCAAAGTTTCTTGATGCTTCAACTCTTTCTGGATAGTATCTCATATCATTTCCTGGAGCATTACCAGTTGCAATCATAAATCTTAATGCATCAGCACCATATTCTTCAATAACTTCAAGTGGATCTACACCATTACCTAAAGACTTACTCATCTTTCTACCTTGAGAATCTCTTATAAGTCCATGTATAAGAACTGTGTTAAATGGAGTTTCACCCATACAGTGAAGTCCTGAAAATATCATTCTTGCTACCCAGAAAAATATAATATCATGGCCTGTAACTAATACGCTATTTGGATAGAAATATTCTAGATCTTCTGTTTTATTTGGCCAGCCAAGTGTTGAAAATGGCCATAATGCAGATGAGAACCAAGTATCAAGCACATCTTCATCCTGTTTTATATTAGTACTTCCACATTTAGAACATTTAGTTGGTGTTTCTTCAACAACCATCATTTCACCACAGTCCTGACAATAGTAAACAGGTATTCTGTGGCCCCACCATAATTGTCTTGAAATACACCAGTCTTGAATATTTTCCATCCAATTAAAATAAGTTTTATCAAATCTTTCTGGAACAAATTTTGTTTTTCCTTCTTTAACTACATCAATTGCTGGCTTTGCAAGATCTGCCATCTTAACATACCATTGTTTTGATATTATAGGCTCTACTGTAGTTCCACATCTATCATGTGTTCCAACATTATGTGTATGATCTTTAACTTTAACTAAAAGTCCTGCTTCTTCTAAATCTTTAACAATTGCTTTTCTAGCTTCATATCTGTCTAAGCCTTTGTATTTTCCACCTTTTTCATTGATAATTCCCTTATCATCCATAACTCTTATGATTTCAAGATTATGTCTCTTGCCTACTTCAAAATCGTTAGGATCATGAGCTGGAGTCATCTTAACTGCACCAGTACCAAATTCTAAATCAACATAGTCATCACCAACTATAGGAATTTCTCTATTTACAAGTGGTAATATTACAGTCTTTCCTATAAGATGTTTATATCTTTCATCATTAGGATTAACAGCTACGCCACTATCTCCAAGTAATGTTTCTGGTCTAGTTGTTGCAATTTCTAAGAATCCAGAACCATCAGCAAGTGGATAATTTATATGCCAGAAATGTCCCGCTTGTTCTTCATATTCAATTTCTGCATCTGAAAGTGCAGTTTGACAATGAGTACACCAATTAGTTATTCTATTTCCTTGATAAATAAGTCCTTCATTATAAAGCTTAACGAATACATGCTTTACAGCTGCACTTAAATTTTCATCCATTGTAAATGCTTCTCTTGTAAAGTCGGCAGATACTCCAAGCTTTTTAACTTGATTTCTTATTGTAGCTCTATACTTATCGCTCCACTCCCAAACTTTTTCAAGGAACGCTTCTCTTCCCATTTCTTTTTTATCATAGCCTTCTTCAGCTAACTTATTTGCAACCTTAACTTCTGTTGCAATAGATGCATGGTCTTCACCTGGAAGCCATAATGTACAATACCCTTGCATTCTCTTAAATCTTATAAGCATATCTTGAAGAGTATCATCAAATGCGTGGCCTAAATGAAGCTGACCTGTTATATTTGGAGGCGGCATTACAATAGTAAATGGCTTTTTGCTTTTATCTATTACAGGTGTAAAATATCCTTTATCCTCCCAATTCTTATAAATTCTTTCTTCAAATTCTTTTGGATCATATGTAGTTGATATGTTCTTGATCTCTGACATTTTTATTCCTCCATTTATTTTAGTTGACAGTTAACATCTGACAATTGACAGTTATAAATTATTTTTTTAATAAAAGTCTCTTGTTGATTGTTAAATTTCTAAAAATATTAGCTATAAATAAAAAAAGCTTTCAATCCTATAAAAGGACGAAAACTCGCGGTACCACCTTTATTTCCACGTAAGCAGATAAAATCATGCTCTAATGGACTCTTAATTTAAATAACGATTTAGAAAAACCGTCTTTAGCTACTGTTATTTTCACTAAAGAAGCTCAAAAGCTACCTTCAAAATCTTCCACATAAGGGCTTTCACCTAATCCCTCTCTCTGAATATTTTATGAATTATATAACTCATAAAAAACAGTACTACTCACATTATTATCTGCAAGATTCCTACCATGTTTCCAATTTTTACTCCTCTTTTTCAATGCTTTTATATAATTTTTAAATTATCTTTATAATATATTAATGACTTTATTTTGTCAATATGTACTTTTATTATATATCTATTTTTTCAGCTTCTATATTATTGTATGTATTAATAGGAAATGTTGCTTCTATATTATTTCCTTCACTATCAACAAACTCCAAAACATAATTAGAACCTATCTTAGTTATTGGAAATACTATTTCACTTTTAAAATTTTAAGTTTTTCAGTAAATTCATTTAAATCACTTACTTCAATACTTGGTAAACAATTATTGCCAAAAGTATGCCTTTCATTCATCTTTTTATAATTAAATAAGCCGTATCTAAACCCATTTATATCAAATACACTATAAATTTCATCTCTTACTGTAACCTTTTGATCAAATAATTCTTCATAAAAATTAATTGCACGCGTCATATCATCTACACAAATATATAATGATGATATCCTAAAATCAATTCCCATTGTACTATCCCCTTTACTATAAATACACAATTTAAAAGGAGATGCTTTTTATACTCACCATCTCCCTTACATATTTTATATAATTTATTATAATTATTCAATAAATTGATCCTTAATATAAAATATCTTTATTTTTTATATACTCTATTTACAGCTTCCAAAAGCCTATTTAATGCCTTTTCTAAAATATGTTTTGGACATGCTATGTTTATTCTTTCAAATCCTTGACCTTCTTTTCCGAAAATATAACCTTCATCTAAAAAGAGTTTTGCTTCATTTTCCATAAAATCTTGCAATTTAACATAATCACTTTCTAATTTTCTAAAATCAAGCCATTGAAGATATGTTCCCTCAAGTGGTATTACTTGAACTTCTGGAATGTTTTTATTCAAAAATTCTTTTACAAATTTCCTATTTTCATTTAATACTTTTAGAAGCTCATCTAGCCAATTTTCACACTTTGTATACGCTAATTCACATGCTTTAAATCCAAATGTATTTAATCTAGGGAATCCAGATTTTTCACGCTCTTTTTTAACTATTTCTCTTATGTTTTTATTTGCGATTATTATATTAGATACTTGAAGTCCTGCCAAATTGAAAGTTTTACTTGGCGCTGTACAGATAATTGAGTTTTCCTCAAATTCCTTAGAAATTGTACTAAATACAGTATGTTTATATTCTTCCATAATAAGATCAAAATGTATTTCATCAGATATAACCAATACATTATTTCTTATACATATTTCTCCTACTTTTTTTAGTTCATCTATTGTCCATACTCTACCTACAGGATTATGAGGATTACATAATATAATAAGCTTAGTATCTTCCCTACTTGCTTTTTCTTCAAGATCCTTAAAATCTATAGCATACTTACCTTTATCATATATAAGTTGATTTTTTATGATCTTTCTACCATGTATATTTATTACTTTGTAGAAAGGGTAATATACTGGAGTCATTACTATAACACCATCATTTATATTTGTAAGAGCTTGTACTATTATATGTAGTGCTGGAACTCCCCCTGGAAATTCAACTATCCATTCTGGTTCGATTTTGTAGTCGTGTCTTTTTTCCATCCAACTGCATACTGAATCATAATATTTTTTAGTAGCCTCAGTATATCCGTATATAGCAGAATCCACATATTCTTTTAAGCCTTCAATTATTTCTGGTGCATTTTTAAATTCCATATCTGCAACTGAAAATGGTATTACTTCCTCCTCGCCATCCTCTTTCAATCCCTCTATTATATTCCATTTAGCTGATCCAAGACCTTTTCTTGATACCAATGTTTGAAAATCATATTCCATATAAATCTCTCCTTTCAAAAATTATGATTACAACTACACGATTGCGCTTTTTTAATGCCTATCGTATTAAACACATGTAATAAAAATTTATTTAAAAATTATTTTTTCATCATCTTTTTAATTTCTTTTATTTTTAAACCTTACCTTTTCACCTATAATAATGCATTTAGAATTTCCTTTATGACCTATTTCCTCAGTTTTAATTATAGGAATATTTGCATTATTTATAGTACCTTTTATTAGCTCAGCAATATTGGGTGAATAATTATTATCTTCCATCTCAGTAAAATTTCCAAGTATTATTCCTTTTATATTATCAAAAGCACCAATCTGCTTGTATTGATTTATATATGTACTCATTTTAGCTACATTACCACTTAAACTTTCTAAAAACAATATTTTATTATTGAAATCTGGCATATACTCCGTGCCTACCAACTTTAAAAAGCATCTTATATTTCCACCAATCACAATACCCTCCATTTCTTCTCCTTGGATCCATCTATAATTAAATGTTAATAAAGAATTATCTTTCTTCTCAATAAATGTATTTTTAAAATTTTTTATTTGATTTTCTGAATCATTACCTATTAAGTTTCTTATTTGATATAAATAAGAACATACATTAGATTTTGAATATAATGAATTTAACACTACCGAAAGATCACTGTATCCAAAAAACGGTTTAGGGTTGTTTTTGATATCTTCAAAATTTAAATATTCTAAAATACCATTGGCTAAATCCCCACCTGAAACATCAAATATAACTTTTATATCCTTATCTTTAAAAAATCTCATAAGTACTTGTGCTTTTTCAATATTTGTTCCATTAAATATATCTTTCTCTTTAAATAATTTTTCACTAAAGACTACTTTTAATCCTAACCCATTTAGTATTTTTTTAAGATTATTTAAATATACCTTTGATTCTAAACTTAATCCATTTGAACATGCAATAATTCCAACTGCATCTCCACATTTTAGCAAACTCAATATAATTCTCCTCTCAACACTAAATATATATTATTATATCTCATTTTCATAGTTCTTACTAAAATTAATTTCTTCTACATAGTTTTTATGATTTTTTATTAATATTTTTGTATATTTGTACATCTTATTATAGGATATTTGTAATATTTTAAATAAAGGCGAATAAATATTAATTACAACTTACGTAAAATTGATTATTATGATTACATATACAATTATATAGGTGCAAATTCCAGGCATGAGAATTTAAACCTTAGAAGAAGTTGCACTTGTTTGTTTTAAATCAAATGAGGTAGATAATGACTCCTGTAATAAAATTATTTATAAAAAATTTAATGATTTAAATTATTATAATAATGTCTCTCAAAAAAAATAATTACTAATAAATAAGTATCAATTCAATTACCAATGAAGATAAAGAACTGCCTGTAACTTTATTTTAACATATAAAATCACCTAAATTACTTTATATTTCATTGATAATCGATTATTAAAAAATAGTAATTTAATTATTTATAAATATTATAATTATGAATAATATTTATATTCTTGTACTTTTTTATTGTTGCTTATAACATAAACTGAATTTCCGACATTTCCACTAGTTCTATATACTTTCTTGCTTTTTGCTCCTACAAAGATCACAGATTCTACATATTCAGAATTCTCTATATAAAATGAATATACAGTTTCATTAATACCATAATTTTCGATTAGTGTTTCATTTTTTCCCTTACTTCCAGCAATAACAGTATAACCTTTATTAATCATCCATGCTAGATAATCTTTATCTTCCTTATACATTATTTTTTGGGCTTCTTCTAGGGTAATTTCTTTATCTTTTTTATTATCCTTGCCACTTCCACTATCCCACCCGTCTTGAATCCACTTTCCATTAGGTCCTATATAGAATTGTCCAATGTACACATTTGTTACCATTACCCCAGAATTATTCAAATAATACCATGCTCCATTATCTTGTATCCATCCTGTCTGCATTTGCCCTGAATTTGGCGATAAATAATACCATAAACCATCACTTTTTATCCATCCAGTAGATTTATGTCCACCATTATAATAATACCAGTCATTATTCTTCTTTACCCATCCAGTAGATGGTGATGCCTGCACACTGCATTCAGATACAGTAGTTAAAATAACGCCAATACATAATATTTGTGATATTTTTTTTAGTTTATTACTTTTCATCCTTCAACACCTTCCTTTATATTAATTATGTATATTTCGTTATATATAAATTTATTAACATAATTTAAAATATATAAATAAAGTATAAATTCATTTATACTTAAAAATTAAATAAAAAAGTTGTTTCTTAGAAAAAATATGCTCTATACTTTATACTATGTATAGATAATTAATTTATGGAGGTTGTTTGTATGTCAAATTTATTTAAACATTCACTAACAATATCTAATAGGCAGGATTTTATAAATATTACTTCTTATATAAAAGATGATATAAAGCAAAGTAAAATACTTAATGGAATTGTTATATTATACTGTCCGCATACTACTGCTGGCATTACAATAAATGAAAATGTAGATCCTGATGTAGTACATGATTGCATTTATGGATTTGAAAAAGTTTATCCAACATTTGATAAAAATTATAAACATTTCGAGGGAAATTCACATGCACATTTAAAATCATCTACAGTAGGTGTTTCTCAGATTCTAATTCTACATAATGGCAGTTTAATACTTGGAACATGGCAAGATGTTTATTTTTGTGAATTTGACGGTCCACGAAATAGAACCTTTTATGTAAAAATATTAGAAGGATAATCTTTCTTTATTAGCAGTATTTTATTGTTCCTATATATGATATAGATTATAAATTTTATTGTTCTAAATTTATTCTATAATTTCGTGAATAAATAATAATCACCGCATAGCAAGTGGTTTTATGTTTCGCATTCGCTCAACAGAGTAAAGTCCATAATAAAAACTCCTAAAAACATTAATGATGTTTTTAGGAGTCTCTATTTCCTTGTTACTTAATACAGATTGAGAGTTTTTCACTTATCCCCGCGAATTATTCCACCTCATGCCCGGTATTTTCAATGCATTTTTTTATTTCTTGACTAGTTGCAGGATTATTGTAAGCAACCTCTACGGTTCCTCGAGCTAAATCAACGCAAACATTATTAACCCCTTCAATTTTATCAAGTGCATTTTTGACTTGAGTTTTCATTTCTTCATTTGCTAGGCCATTAACATTATAATGTTCTTTTTTCATTTTTATTTCTCCCTTCTTTATTCAAGTTCATCTAATAGTTTTTCCATTTTTTTTATTTCTTTTATTTGATTCTTTTTAGAATCTTTATAAAGTTTAACTATTCCCTTATCTTCATTATATTTTTCTATATTATCTAACATCTTTACAGTAAATTTACCATGACAAATAATATTCTTTAAGAACACCCTATCAACAATATCTTCTTTACAATCATTTTCCATCTCTTCAATCATTTCATTATATATCTCAAGGTATTCTTTTAAATATTTTTCTTCTTTGAGCTTATCTTTTGTTAAATTATTTTTTATGCAATCTAATATTGGTTCAGCATTACTAATGTTTTCAAGAGAATTACGTATACATTTTTTAGCTTCATTTCTTACTTCTTTACTGTCACCATACTTAATTAAGTTTTCACTTAACCCAATCTTTATCTTATTTGCATAAATAAATTGATTTAAAAAATCAACAGTAATATCTTCTGTATGTATATCACATACTTTTTCACATTCTTTTAAGCTTTTAATTATTTCTTTATGTGAATCCATATACTCTTGTTTTTTTTCTTTACTTTCAGCAAATATACTAATACTAGAAGATAAACTTACAATAACCCCTAAAACAAATATCATTAAATTCCTTACGATTTTTTTCATATGCTTACTACAATATAATATGTAGTATTCACCTCCTTAAGTAGTAATAAATCCTCATTTTATTATTTAGTATTTTTTTATGTTATATACTAGAATATATTGTTAATATTTTATTATCTTTTAAATTATCTATTTAGATATTAAAGAAAATATTATATAATTATTATATAATGAAATGTTTACATAGTAATTAGAGCTAGATTGAAAGGAGAATTATTTATGGATGATGTAACAGTTGAGCAAAAAATTTTTTTATCTAGCAAAGATGGTAATAATGATGTAGAAGAAAAATTTGATGAAATGGCTGGTTTTTTATTGCTTTATCATTCAGCAGTAAAAGAGGTAAAAACAAAACTTGAAATTTTAGATGAAGAATTTAAAATAAAAAGGAAACGTAATCCTATTGAATATATGAAATCTAGAATTAAAACTCCAAAAAGTATAATGTCCAAACTTGAGAGAAAAGGATTTGAAATAAGTATAGCATCTGCTAAGAATAACTTGCATGATATTGCAGGTGTCCGTGTCATATGCTCATTTGTTGATGATATTTATGAAGTTGCAAATACACTTATTAAACAAGATGATATTATATTAATAGAAGAAAAAGACTACATAAAAAATCCAAAACCTAATGGTTATAGAAGCCTACACTTAGTTGTACAAGTTCCTGTATTTTTTTCTGAACATGTAGAACTAGTAAGAGTTGAAGTTCAAATCAGAACCATTGCTATGGATTTTTGGGCAAGTCTTGAACATAAGTTATATTATAAAACAGAAAAAAATGCTTCTTTAGATATTAAACATGATTTAAAGGAATGTGCAGATGTTATATCTTCTACAGATCTTAAAATGCAGCAAATACAAAGACAAGTTGAATTTTTAGATTAAAAAATTTCATAAAATAAGAAGACTAGAAATCCTGAATCTTAAATTTCTAGTCTTCTTATTTTTTACTATTCCATTAAATAAATAGTAGCTTCTTTTCTTCCAAATGCGATTGCCTCTTCATATGATGGTACCCATACGTCAATAACGTATGTACCATCTTCTTTAACTTTAATTGCTCCACCTCTATCTTCCACATCGAAAATACCATCTGATTTTAAATTTGTAAGCTCTGGTATATATATTTTACTACCTAGAGGGATGTCTTTTGGAGCTGCGATAACACCAATTCTTGTATGAGTTTCCATAGCTGTTTTAGAACCCCATCCATCTGAACATCTTGGATCATCGCAATAAGCTGTTAATTCCGCCTTAATCGCTCTTTTAAATGTCGTGTTTTCTTCATAAACCTCATTAGGCGGAGTATTTTCATACTCTTCTACATAGTCTTCATGAACAAAACCTTGTATATCATTATATTTAATCTCATACCATTCATTAGTTTTACTCAATATCTCAAATGTCATACCATTCATTAAAACAGTACTTGCTCCACTGTTTATGTCAGGCGTTTCTCTTACACATAAATTTGATTCAACATCTACTACTTGACCATAAGGTAGTAATTTTTGTTTTTCTTCCTTTACTGTAAGTTGATTCATCATACTAACCGTATAATTATTATTTTGATTAGTATTTACTTTAGGCGTTTCGCTTTTAGAATATTCTATGTTTCTATTTATAGATTCACCTTTAACTCCTTTAGCAGAATATAAAGACATTCCTATAACTAGTGAGATTGCACCAAATGCACATCCCCTAAACATATATTTCTTTAAGTTCGACAAATAACCACTCCTTGTTTCTTTTTTGCAATTTTTCTAGAAATTAATCTTTAAAATAAAAAATTGCAGTGACATCGACATGGCATGAATTATTATAGTATATAATTGTTATTTATGCAAAGCAATAACATTCCTTAATTGGTCTTTTATATTTTTTATGTATTTTAAATCCAATTTATTCTTGATTTCTAGCCTTTTTTATGCATAATTTTTTCTAATGTAGGCAAAATATTTATTCTATTTTTTTATCTAAATATATTATTTTATGCTCTATTTAATATTATTCCTGTAAATATACTGTGCATTTCTTTCTTCCAAACTTTTCAACTTCATCATGATTTGAAATCCATACATCTATTATATATGTTCCATCATCTTTAATTTTTACTGCACTCCCCCTATCTTCTACAGAAAACATTCCATTAGCGGCATAATCTTTGAGAATAGGAATATATATTTTACTTCCTAATTCTATTTCTTTTGGTGCTGCAACAACCCCTACCCTTGTCCTAGTCTGCATTGCAGTAATATCTCCCCACTCTTCTGAACACTCTTTACAATTACAATAAGCTGTTAATTCCGCATCTATTTTTATAAATTTTTCATCATCAACAATAGTATTCATATCATCTTTCACTTCTTTTATCACTTCGTTTTGTATTTCTTTTCTTTTATTAATAGTTTTTTGCTCGTTAGCAAACGTTATATATGCTAAAAATCCACCTATAAACATTGAAAAAATAATACATAAACTACACAATACCTTTTTTGAATAAAACAAACTCTGATTCTCCTCGTATATTTTTTATAAGTTTTGTTTAATTACACAAAATAATGTTAATAATATCCATAGTAATATCTTTTAAATTGTTCACAGAAAGGATGTACTAATAATGAATATTAAAACTATACTCTCTTCTCTTATTAAACTTTTTGTTGCCTCTTTAATATTATTCGTATTATTTTTTAAAACCTTTGGTATAACAGTAGTTAAAGGATTTTCTATGAATAACACTATTGATAATGAAGATGTGGTACTTCTAGATATGTATACGTATCAAGATAATCTTCCTAATTATGAAGATGTTGTTATAGTAAAAAGAAATTATTCTAATATTGATTATTCATATAAAAATAAATTTCTAATTAAAAGAGTTATCGGCTTGCCTAATGATAAAATTGATATATTAAATAATAAATTATATAGAAATAATAAATTGGTCTCTGAGTCATACATAAAAGAACCTATGGAATGCGAAAACATGACCTTTTATATTCCTAAAGGTAAAATATTTGTAATGGGTGATAATAGAAACGATAGTTTAGACAGTAGAAGCAATAAAATAGGTTTTATTGATGTTGATCATCAGCTTTATGCAAAAGCTATATATGATATAAGCCAAAATAAAAGAATATGAAGAAAAAATTCTTTACTTTAAAAATAAAGAGACCAACAAGAAGATATATTAAATAAATCTTCTTGTTGGTCTCTTTTCATTTTTATACTTCAACAATAACCGGTAAAATCATAGGTTTTCTTTTAATCTTTGAATAAATATATGATCCAACATCTTTTCTTATTGTATTTTTCATTTCTGACCACTGAGTTATATTTTTTTCAAGACAATTTCCCACTATTCTCAAAGCTTCATTTCTTAATTCATTTATTAGTTCTTCACTATCTCTCACGTAAACAAATCCTCTTGTTATTACATCTGGGCCAGATATTATAAATTTATTCTTTTTATCTATAACAGTAACTATAGTTATTATGCCATCTTGCGATAGATTTTTCCTATCTCTAAGAACTATATTACCAACATCACCTATTCCCATTCCATCAATAAGAACTCTACCTGATGGAACCTTTCCTGCTATTTTACCTCTATTTTTATAAAGTTCAAAAACATCACCAATTTCTAATATAAAAATCTTATTTTCATCTACTCCCATATCTTGTGCTATTTTGCTATGAGCTCTTAACTGCTTATATTCTCCATGAACAGGTAAAAAGAATTTGGGTTTAAGAAGGGCTTGAATAAGTCTTAATTCTTGCTCACAAGCATGACCTGATACATGAATATCTTCAATCGCCTTATAAATTACATTAGCACCTTTCTCTGTTAATGAATTTATAACATTAGAAACTGATTTTTCATTTCCTGGAATCGGAGTAGCAGATATTATAACCATATCACCTTTTTGTATCTGTATATTTCTATGAGTAGCTGAGGCAATCCTTGTTAAAGCCGACATTGGTTCTCCTTGACTTCCTGTAGTTACAATAGTTATTCTTTCATCTGAATAATTATTTATTTCATCAAGACTAATTATCATTCCATCTGGAACATTTAAATATCCAAGTTCCATTGAGACTTCTGATATTTTCTCCATACTTCTTCCACTAAACGCTATTTTTCTATTGTGCTTTTCACATGCATTGACTATTTGCTGTAATCTATGAATATTAGATGCAAATGTAGCAACTATAATTCTTCCTGTTGCTTGTAAAAATAGTCTTTCTAATGTTTCACCAACTGTTTTTTCCGACATGGTATATCCTGGCTTAATAGCGTTAGTACTATCTGCCATTAATAATAGCACTCCTTTTTTCCCAAGCTGTGCATACCTAGCCAAATCCATAACTTTATTATCTATTGGTGTAAAGTCAACTTTAAAATCTCCACTATGAACAATTACACCTAATGGTGTGTGTAACGCTATTGAACAGCTATCCGCTATACTATGATTATTTCTTATAAATTCCACCTTAAAATTATCAAGTTCAACTATTTCGCCTGGCTCTACAACATTTAATGTACAATCACTTAAAATATTATGTTCAGTAAGTTTACTTTCTATCAAACCTATTGTTAGCTTTGTGCCATAAATAGGTACATTAATTTGCTTAAGAACGTAAGGCAAACCTCCAATATGATCTTCGTGTCCATGTGTTATAAAAAAACCTTTAACTTTATGACTATTATTAATAAGATATGTTACATCAGGTATAACAATATCTATACCATATAATTCTTCATCTGGGAATGATAATCCACAGTCTATTACCACTATTTCATTTTCATATTCAAATGCAGTAATATTCTTTCCTATTTCTCCAAGCCCACCTAATGGGATTATTTTTACTTTCTTTCTATTAGGTATATATTTTCGCTTCTTCTTTACTTGTTTTTTTTCAATATTATTATTTTCCAATTTTGTACTCCTTAAAATTCCATTTTCTCTACTATATTTTTCTTAATTATACATTTTACTTTATATACATGCAAGTATGCTTGTACTTTAAAAATATTATTTAAAATATTATTCAATATATAACATTACTTTTTTATTATTACTTTTTAATTTTATTTTATTCATATTTATGTAGAATAAAAAATAGACTGCACCAAATTACATACTCATTCTGATGTAGCCATTTTTATTAACTCTGATAATCATATTATATTGTCACTCACTCTCTTTTTCTGGACCATATACCCATTTTGCTTTAACATAATTATCATTTGTTGTAAATGTATCTACTTTTAATTCTTCTGATTTAGCTTTAATAGTATTTGTGCTTTCTTTTTGTTCTGTAGCCTGTTCATCTGAATCTACAGTTTCTTTATTTCCACAAGAAATCAAATTTAAAGTAAGCACTAAAATACAAAAAATATATATTATTTTTTTCATTTTTACGTCAATCCTTTTCAATAATTTCAAATTATTTTACATTGAATCTAACAATTTTAAAATAAAATTGGATTCTTGATTTGCTTGTGTCAACATACTAATTCCCACATCCATTAATAACTTAGACTTTACATATTCCATCATTTCTTTTGCTATATCTGTATCTCTAATTCTGCTTTCAGCAGATTGTAAATTTTCTGCTGTATTATCTAATGAAGAAATAGTATGCTCTAATCTATTTTGAACTGCGCCTAGAGTAGCTCTTATGCCAGATGTATAATATATGGCATTTTCTATTTTAGATAGGGCACTTTTAGCATCATCTTCTGTCTCTATACTGATATGTTGAATGCCAAGATCATTTAATGTAGCTCCTTCAATATCAACAGATATTATTTGATTCGCTTTATTTCCAACTTGTAAATTAAGACCATCTGACCCCTTCTTTTTATCAAATGATCCATCAAGAAGTGTCATTCCATTAAATTCTGTATCTTTTACAATTCTGTTTATTTCTTTTTTCAGCTCTTGTAGTTCCTTATCTATAAGTTTTCTATCACTATTTGTATAAGTTCCATTAGCAGCTTGAACTGCTAGTGTCTTCATTCTTTGAAGCATACTATGAGTCTCATTTACAGAGCCTTCGGCTGTTTGCATTAACGATATTCCATCTTGTGCATTCCTGCTTGCTTGAGTCAAACCATTAATCTGACCTCTCATTTTTTCTGATATAGCAAGCCCTGCTGCATCATCACCAGCTCTGTTTATTCTAAGACCAGAAGATAGTTTTTCTATGCTTTTACCCAAAAGATCATTATTTATACCAATATATCTAAGAGCAAACATAGCATTTAAATTATTTCTTATTGACATTCCCATCTGAATCACCCCTTTCTCACATTTGTGAATTTACCCTATATTTTTTTATCGAATAAATAATTTGGTAATTTACCATAAAATAAAAAGATGTTGTATCAAATTCACTATTTCTGATACAACATCTTTTCAACATTCTAATTAAAATAATCTAGTAATATTTTTTTATCTAATTCTTCAATATCACAGTCATCTATTCTACTTTTATTGATCCATTTTGCTTCATCATATGATTTATCTAGAATGAATTTTTCCTTTAATGTTCCTATATAAACCTTTATAGCTTCATCTTCATTTATTTTATATTCTTTAAATTCTTTATTGTCAAACACTATTGTTTTCAAAACATCCTTAGCAGCTCTTGCAAGACACTTTTCATCACTTTCTTTTCCTCTAATCTTTTGTTCTAATAAAGTCCATTTAGAAATAGTACCTCTTTTAGCCTTCCTTTTCATTATCAATACATTATTAAAATCATCCTTTATTAATTGTATACATCCTATAAACTTCATTTAAATATCCCCCTTTTTATTCAAGTAGTTTTCTAAGTATCATTTTTTCTATATTTAATATGATTATATTATACATTATCAAACACTATATTTAAACACTATATTTAAACACTATTTATAAGATATGATAAAAACTTGGTTTAATAATAGCAAATAATTGGAGTTCCTGGTTCAATATTATTAAATATTGTTTCTGCAACTGCATATGGAGCATTAACACATCCATGTGAACCATTTGTTAAATATATTTGTCCACCAAATTCATTTCTCCATGTTGCATCATGTATTCCTATATTATTGTTAAATGGCATCCAAAAATTCACTGGCGAACTATAATTTTCTCCAACTAAGGTAGCATTTCTTTCTCTATAGTTTAATCTATATGTTCCAACAGGTGTTGACCAATTATTACTTGCATTTCCTGTTACAACATCACCCTCTGTTATAAGATTTCCATTTTTATAGAACCACATGTGTTGTTTAGTCATATTTATCTCAACATATGTATCTCCAATATCATTTTTTGCTCTTGATACTGCTGTTTGTGAATATATAGGCTCCCTTTCTATTGATTTATTTTCTTTAAGATCCTTAACTAATTCATCAACCTCTTTAGGTTGATCAATAATCCATCCATAATTCCCCCCACTAACTTTAATCTTATCCCCATCTGTTGTGAGAAAATCTCTATTTCCACCAAATGTATTGTATTTACTTGCTAATTTATAAACATATTCTTTAATTTTCTCTTTATCAAAATTTATTTCAAAATCTTCTCCTACATTAAGCCAATTACTAATTATACTACCATCAACAATTTCTTTTTCGTCTCCAACATCATATGTAATTGTAAGATCTATCATTGAATTCAACTTATCTTTAGCATCAATTACTTCTTTAGAGTCTTTTGTATAATTAGGATTTTCATAACAATTCTCTTCTTCCAAATCTAATATATGTTCGCCGTTTTTTATAGCATTTATGATCTTTTCACGAAGAACTTCCTTATTTACTTTTGTTCCTACAACTTCGTTTGTAATCTCAAATTTATTATTCTTAAATTCAAAATTCGCATCTTTAGGTTCAACTATGTTTCCAACGTCAAAATATGTAAGATTATCAATATAATCATCTAATAAGCTTTCATTATAAGAAACCATGTCTATTGTCAAATTGCTATTTTTATTAAAAAATCCTAAAAACCATGTAAACGGATTTTGGCTCTTTTTTATTTTTTTTAGATCATCATTTGATTTATAAGATAATTCAATATCATTTCCTTTAATTTCATCATTAACGTTTTCTCTACCATGTAATTGCAGTGTATATTCATTTATTTCTGATGATATTGTATTATTAGCTTCTTTTACGGTCTGTCCTGACACATTAATGCAGTTGACTACAGAATTATAATAAAAATGATTACTAAAATAAATTGATATACTTAAATATATTATAGCTAAAGGTGAAAGAAAAATTATTGTTTTTTTCCATAAATCAGCCTTATTCTTTTTTTTTCTACTCATCCAAAACTTCCCCCTAACATATTATATATTATACTATAAATTTGTTAGAATAAAACTAATTATTAATACTTTATCAAATTGATTATTTGAAGCATTTTTTTAACATAATATTGTAACACATATCTATTATGTCGAATATATTATTAATATAAAAAATAATCAAAAAGGAGATTATGTATATGTCACGTTGCAATTCAGATAGAGATACTTCAAACAGAAGAAGAAGAAGATGTAGAAGAAGATGTAGAAGATGTTGTTGTTGCAATAATTCTAATCGTAGATCTAACAATAATTTTAATAATCGTTTTGGTAGATTTAACAATGGTTTTGGTTGCTGTGGCCTTGGTGGCTTTGGTGGCTTTGGCGGCCTTGGATTATGGCCACTTTTATTCCTATAATATTTAAATAATATTATCAATTATATTCTTAATAATATCATCAATAATAACAAAATAGTTATTTTCACCTCTCCAAGTTTTAAAATGTAAAATAAAAATGGACTTATAAAAATATATTGATTTTTATAAGTCCTCCATTTTTAACTAAACATTTTTTTTAATGCAATCTGAGCCTTCTCAAGACCTTGCTGAGCTGCTTTTTTATACCACGAATAAGACAAACTGTAATTTCGTTTTATCCCTTTTCCTAAATAGTGCATCCCAGCCAAATTATATTGTGCATAAGAATAGCCTTGATATGCAGCTTTTTCATACCATTTAGCTGCGATCCTAAAATCTTGTTCTACTCCAATTCCTTCTTCATACATATATCCCAAAATATTTTGTGCTTTAGAATATCCTTGCATGGCAGATTTTTCATAAAGCATAAATGCTTTACTATAATTTGTATTAACACCTTTACCGTGCATATATAAATTTCCCAAATTATATTGTGCAAAACAGTCTCCTTGCTTTTCAGCTTCCAAGTACCACTTTTCTGCCTCTTTATAATTTTGCTCAGTACCTTCACCGTCTTCAAACATGCATCCTAAATTACATTGAGCATCAACATGACCTTTAAATGCAGCTCTTTTAAAATATTTTAAAGCATTTTCATAGTCTATTTTTGTACCAAGTCCATAATAATACATATACCCTAGATTGTATTCTGCAATACTATATCCTTGGCTTGCTGATCTTTTATACCATTTTATTGCCTTCTCATAATTTTGTTCTCCTAGTTCACCGTTGTAATATCTGTCTCCAAGACTATTTTGAGCTTTTTTATTTCCCCTTTCTGCATATTTCATAAGAATCCTAAGATTACAGTCTTCAAAATTTATATCTGCATTCTTATATTCCTCAATAAATTCATTAATAGATAATAATACTCCACCCAAATTCTCATCCCCCAGTATTCATTATTATGTAAATAAATATTTTTTATTTTACTTTGTTAACCCTCATAATAAATTTATAACATATAACTTCTAACATTTCTACATATGATATTGTTTTCGTACATATATTTTTTTAAAACTTATATATTACCTTATAAAATCATCAATATATTTCGAAAATATAACATATTTAACAAAGTCCTGAACATTGCTTTTTTGACAGTTTGCTAATTTTCTAACAATATTTTTTTCTTCCGTTGTTAATCTTATACAAATAAATTCATCATTGAAAACTTCATATTTTATCTTCATTAGCACTGCCTTTTTTATATTTCTAAAAAACTTCTTAATATCCATATCGTATCCCACCTATTTTAAATATTGTTGATTTTTATAAATTTCCTTTAATATATATGATAAATTCTATTATAGTATGACTATGATTTAGTAATTACTTGTATATAAATTGGAAATTTGGTAACAATATTAATTGCATGGTTCTCTGTATCTCCTAATTGCACAAATAAAAAAGACTGTCTCAAAAAATTTGAGACAGTTTTTTCTATTTGTGCTTAAACTTTAACATTAAGTAATCCCTGTTTAAATTCTGATCATTTTATATTAATTATATTCTTTATCCAAAATTTATTATGGTAAATTCTTAATTAATATATCATCTTTTTTGAGTTCTAATTCGCACTCTATAGTAAAAATCATTTCAGGAACATTGGCAGTTTCAATCTCATCACCGTCTGCATTTTTCATATTTTTGAGTTCTATAAGTTTATCATCGCCTTCTAATGCCAATAATTCAACTGTTTCACCATTATAAACCTTATTTTTTTCCTGTATAGTTGCAACTTTGGTATTAGAATCATAATCTTTAACTATTCCAACTATTTCGTATGCTCTAATGTATGATGAACTTCCATAACTTTGTTTAACTTCCTCATCAAAATAGAAACCTGTTGTAAATTCTCTATGACTTGGTTTAACTAGGTATTCCATCCATTTTGGATTAAATTTATATTCTTTTGGATTTTCAAAATATGTATCAATAGCTTGTCTGTATGCCTTTACCACAGAGGCTACATAGTATACACTTTTCATTCTCCCTTCAATTTTAAAAGAATTTATCCCTGCTTCAATAAGACTTGGTAAGTATTCTATCATACATAAATCTCTTGAATTCATTATATATGTTCCAGAGCCTTCATCTGTTTTTTCAATTAGCTCATTTCCATCTTCTTCATATAAATGATATTTATATCTACATGGTTGAGCACAAGCTCCTCTATTAGGATCTCTTCCTGTTAAATAATTTGATAACATACATTTACCTGAATATGCCATACACATAGACCCATGTATGAATGATTCAATTTCACATGTGTCTGGTAATTTTTCTCTCATTTCTTTTAATTCTTTCAATGTCATTTCTCTTGCTGTAACAACTCTTTTCACACCAAAATTATGCCAAAATTTTGCCATTTCATAATTCAAGCAACTAGCTTGAGTACTTAAGTGTATCTCTAGATTCGGAACAACTTTCTTGGCAATTGTCATAATTCCTGGATCTGCAATAATAGCTGCATCAATTCCAAGCTCGTATAATTCCTTAAGGTACTCTTCTATTCCTTCTAAATCTGAATCATGTGGAATTATGTTCAATGTTACATGAACTTTTTTACCTCTTGAGTGTGCAAATTCAATTCCCTCTTTTAATTGTTCAGTCGTAAAATTATCTGCATATGCTCTTAAATTTAACTTACTTCCTCCAAGATATACAGCATCAGCTCCAAATTCTATAGCTGTTTTAAGCTTCTCTAGATTTCCTGCTGGTGCTAAAAGCTCTGGTTTATTCATTTGATATATACTCCTCTTAATTACTAAAATTATATTCTTTTATGTGAAATTAAATATTTACTTATTCCTATCTTCGAAAGCTCCATCATCTTTATATATAAATCTTCACTTTCTTTTGATAATCCATCTGGTATAAGATCAAATTTATACCATAAATTAACAATATCTAATACATCATTTATATAATTTCTATTATCTATATACTTTAAATCATATCCATTTTCATCAATTATACTTGTATTATCATCTAATTCATATATCGGAATATGATATGATAGATATGGATTATTATTATTTTTAAATTTGTTAATATTGCTAATATTATTTTTATCTATATATCTTATTCCATTTACAAATACAGTATAATTATAAAATGATATTCCTTGTACATTACCACTCTTATCTAAAATACTTAAAAGCTCTATATCCGTCATTATTCTCCCATGAAATCCTCCAAATTCCAATCTTAAACTGTCATCATTAAATTCTTCACGTATTGGACAAAAACCTATAATAAATGTAAGTAAATCTGGAAATAGTGCATTTAGATTACTATTATAATATACTTTTTTATTTTTAATATAAATCCAATCATTTTCTAATAAAGTATGTATTTCTTTATTTAGTATTTCCACCTGATTTATATTATTTTTAACAAAATCACCTAATATATTTTGCCGGCTTTCATAATCCAGCCCCTTTATATTGAATTTTTTTAAATTTATTTCTTCTATCTTTTTATTTTTCATACTAAATCTACCTTTATTAGATTATTATTGTATTTATTATTATAGACAATACTTTTATTAATTATATATTTAATTATAACATAAACGTATTTTATTACTAATTGTTTTCATTGATATTTATATAAATTTTACTTAAGTTTCATATTAATAGTTCAAAATATCTAATTAAACTTAACTCCACAAATTTTTTTCAACGTAATAATTTCTTAAAGAATAAAAAAATCGCCAAGGCGACTATGATATAGTCTTCTATAAAAATACAAATCCAATAGAATACAATAGCTTTTATAAAACGTAATCCTTTAAGCCGTCGATTTTTTTCAGCGCACTCTGGATTTTCTGAGCTTGCCGAAGAAAAGACCAGGCGCATATAATTTATTTTTTATTCTTTAGGAACTATGCATTTAGTTTATTGCAATATTTTTAAAAATAACTTATCCACAGATTATCCATGAATATAATTTCCTAAAGAATAAAAAAACATAGCATAATGCTATAAGCTTATGTGCTATGTTTTTCCCTACTATCTCATTACTCCATCTGATCCAAGATAATATCCATCTACATATGTGTTACTTGCCATTTTACCACTGCTGTATAAGTAATACCAATAGCCATTTACATTAACCCATCCAGTTTTCATTATTCCACTTTCATCAAGGTAATACCAAGATCCACGTACATTCTTCCAACCAATAACTGGGGTACCTTTTTCAATAAGCATCCAATTTCCATCTGTTGTCATTGCCCAATAATCATATCTACTTCCTGTGCTAGGACTAATACTAACAACTTCCGGACCTGAAGTTGCTAATATCTGATCAAATGCTACTTCTTTTTCTTCTTTATCATCGTCGTCTTCATCTTCATCCTCGATTTGTGTTGTTGAAAATCTATTTTTATCTGATTCAACCTTATATTTACTCTTATTTATATCAGAATAGCTGTATCCTGGAGTCATATTTTCTAATTCTTCTTTATCATAATCATCTTTTGAGCTAGCTGCAAAAACAATGTTACATGGTAACATCATCGCTACTAATGCTCCTATAATAATTTTATTCCTATTCACAAAGACCATCTCCCAGCTTTACTTATATTGTTGTATTTAAAATCTTTTAATTTATTATCGTTATTTTTTGTATTTTACTTTATATGATATTAATATATTTTATAAATAAAAACTACTTGCATCAACCCATCTATATTCTGGCTTAAGCTTTTTTATATCTTCTACTAATTTATATAATGCTTCATCCTTTTGTTTGCATTCTAACATTACATCAAAACTTCTATCTATTTTTTTAGCTTTTTCAATAAATTCAATAAATTCTTTTGGATTAATATAATCAGCATGTCTTCTATCTTTCTCAAAATCCTTTGGCGACGAAAAGTGAACTTTAGGCGGGAGAACTTCTTTATTCCAAGTATTAAAAATATTCTCTAACATATATTCTAAATCTTCTCCTGAATTGTTACAATTATGGTGATGAACGTCCAAAACCATAGGTATTTTTAGTTTATTACACAACTCTAAAACTTCTTTTGCTGTATATGTTTTATCATCATTTTCTATTATTAAACGTGAAGCTATTTCTATAGGCATCTTTTTAAAATTATCTATAAATCTTATTATTCCATTTTCTTTTCCATATGTAGCTCCTCCTACATGTAGCACCATTTTCCCTTCAGGATAATTAAGATCCTCAAACCATTCCACTTGACACATTAAATTTCTTTTAGTGTTTTCAACAACTGATGGGTTAATACTATTTAATACATTAAATTCATCTGGATGTGTATCTACTCTCATGTTCGATTTTCGTATTAAATTTCCTAAATATTCAAAGTCCTTTTTAAATATCTCTCTATGTCCCCAATATCCAACTTCAGGATGAGTAACTAGAGGAACTAATGCTGAAGTTATTCTATAAAAATGTATATTATTATTAATGTTATATTTTAGGATTTTCTCTAAATCATTTAGATTAGATAAAGCAACTGTTTTTAATTTTTCTAACTTCTTCTCCTTGCTTTCTTGTTTATTATAATTTGTAAAAGTAACATTACTTGAAGCTGTAACTTTTTTACCAAGCTTCATTGAGATAGAAACATACCCTAATCTAATTAACATATTTATCACACCTTTAGTTTAGTTAAGTTAATTAGATATATTTTATGCATAACCTGAGTTGTTTATTTACACAAACTAAAATAATTTATTGATTTATAAGTTCATTTATTTTTTCTGCATTTGTTTTTATTGTAAAAATAATATTTTCATCAATTCTTAATTTCGTTTCATTTTCATTTGTTTTTATCATATCTATATTTAAACCTACTTTTGAAATTTCTTTATATTTACCTGATGATATATCAACATTAAATTTTTTATCTTTCGCACCCGTTATTTTTATTAATACTCCATCTTCTTTATCTTCCTTAATTCTTATGTGAATAATATTATCTTTTTTACTACTGCATCCACTTTCACTTTCATATGGATGCTTTTCAATGGATGCTTTTCCTGTAATAGTCATCCATCCACCGCTCAAATTTGACTTGACTAATATGTTTAACTCATAATTTTTTTCTATTTCTTTTAATATTTTTCCCAATTCACAAACGTCAACTTCTAAATTCATAGTTACACCTCTTCTTCACTTGTTTTGATTGATTCTTAATATAGTTTATCATATATTAACATTACTATTCTATTAGCTTATTTATATGTCTAATAGAAGAAATTCAACTATACTTTTCCAATATATTTATTTTATAATCTATAATTAAACAACATTATGTTATATTAAAAATTTGAATATTTCTTCTACTTAGGAAGTTTTAATCAATTACTTTTTATATCAATACTGCATAGTTAAAAGATCCAATAAATTTAAAGTATTAATTTATTGGATCTTTTACTATGTATATCCTGATTTATTCTTTCTTTTTCTTATTCTATTATTTTAAATTTTAAAATCTGACCTATCATATGTCTTAGCTTTGGGTTCACCAAATACTGCTTTAACGCTTTCCGCTTGTGGATTATGATTTACATTTTTATTCTTTCGTTTATTATTTTCCTTCATCTTATTAGTCATTGTTCCACCTCATTATTAATTTTAATTTTAAAAATGATCTTTTTCTTTATGCGGAGGTGCTCCGATTTTTTTACCATCAATAATTCCTAAATCCGAATTTCCTTTTGGATGTATTTTTCCTAGCTCGGCATTAGATTTTGATCTATCATTTAATCTATTTTTATTATTGTCCATAGTACATCACCTCAGTAATTATGATGTACACTAAAATTCTTTTTATTCATTATTAATTAATTGATAGCTTTATTTCATTTATATTATTCTTAATAATGTTATTTCCTTTTTTAGTTATAAAACCATCTTTATAGGTTTGAAGAAATTCACCTTCATAATTTATAAGCCTGCCTTTTGTAATCTCTGAAATAGTCTTGTCACTTTCATTATTAATGTAAATTTTACCACTATAATCTACAAATATATTATCTTTATTTACTGAATTTTTTAAGGCAAATGAATTCCATTTATTTTCTTCATTATTTAAATTAGTATTATATATAGAAGTAATTAATCCATCCTCTTCTTTTCCAAAATAAATGTTATCATCCTTATCAATTCCTAGGAGCCTAGATACATTTACATCAGGAATATTTATATAGCCAGATTCATTTAATATTGTTGAATTATTCCCCATTTCCATAACTGCGTTTGTATTAGTTCTTGGAACAACTATATTACCAATTTCTTTATTATGTCTTACTCTATTTATTTGATTCATTACATTTGAATAATATAAATCACACAAGCCATTAGCTTTTCGAATCTTTATATAAAGACTATGCGTTGAAGTTGAAAATGCTATATTTTCAACTCTATCATCTTCATTATTAACTGGTATTCTCATTTTATTATAATTAAAATCAACAAGTTCTCTTGCTTCATTCTTTTTAATATCATAAGAAACAGGTTCGAAATAAACTCCATCATCTTCTTCCACTCGCTGTATAACTAGCATTAAATCTTCATCATTTAACCACTTATAGTTTTCAATTATACCACTTGTCTCACACTTGAATTTATTCTCTTCCTTATTAGTATTATCAAAAACTTTAAGTTCATTATTTTTTGTATAGGCTACATAATTTCCATCTGATGAAACTGAAATATTTTCTACACTTTCTGGTAATATTATTTCATTTGGCTTTTCTTCCTTTACTTCCTCAACTGGCTCTTCTTCAACTTTTTTGGCTGTTATCTCTAAATCTGTATCTAAATATATATTTTCAATATATAAAAATATTCCATGCTGTATTAACAATGCTATAAATGTCCAAATTAATATTTTAGCTATACTTTTCAATTTTAGTTCTCCTATTCTTCAACGTAAAATGCTGTAGCTACAGATCGTTCTCCATCCCAAGCATTTGGTGAATTAATTACTTCATCTTTATAATACATTGTTGAAGAATATCCACCGTCTAATGCTGCTGCATTTACTGCTCCTCTACTAGCCATAATTTCTTGTACATCATAAAGACTTGCTCCAGGATTTGAAATTTTTCTTCCATCAATAACTAAAAATATTACTGTTCCATCTTCTTTTTGTCCTATAGCAGTTCTTGGATTTAGTCCTTCTGCCATTTTATCTTTAATCTGCTTCACACCATTTATTATTATATTAGGTGGTCTAAAGCACATTCCTTCCTGAACATTCATATCAATTAATTCATCATAAGAATGACTTCCAACTACTAATTGTCCTTCTTTAGTAAATGCGATAACATTTTCTTTATCTTTTGAATTTAAATCTGTCATCTGAGGATATAGAAGCTTTCCTCCACTTATTACAAATCCTCCAGGGATTGCTCCTGTACCTGCATATAAAGTACCATCATCAGATTTATCTATAAAAGCGCCACCATTAATAGCTGCTATTGCATTATTATCTTTTGCCATTTCACTAGTTTTTTGCCCTGTTTTTCCTAAGTACTTTGTCATTGCTACTTTTATTTTAAGAGGATTTTTTATTTCTAATAGATATGCATCATATCTATCCGTATTTATATCATATCTTTCAATTTCTGTGCTTGTAGAATGTTTTATTTCAATATTTTCTATTTTCTGTGCAACTTCTTTTTCCTTTTTAGGTTCTGCTTCTATTCCCATCATTTTATTTAATGTTTCTTTAGAAAAAAAATCTGTCAAAAGGTACTCATGTCTGGTAGCAAGTAATGTTGATACAAATGCTTTTCTAGTATTTTGATAAGGTCCTAAAAATAATACTAATGGTGTAGTTATAATTAAAAAGAGAAAAATATATATTGTTCCTAATAAACATGTAATTAAATTAAAATGCTTTTTTTCAGATTTCTCAGGCATTAGTATCTCCTTCATTAAGTCAAACTAATTTTGTTATGATATTGTATTTCTTCTTGTGATTCTTCACTTTCTTTAAAGTTTATTTCATTATTTTGAAGATTTTTAACTGCTACAGAAAGCATTAATTTTATTCTATTTAATTGATTTACATGAGATGCTCCTGGATCATAATCTATTGCCACTATATTAGATTCTGGATATTTCTCTTTAAGTACTTTCATCATACCTTTTCCTGTAACATGATTAGGTAAACATGCGAACGGCTGTAAACACACTATATTCTTTGTTCCGCTTTTTATTAGTTCTATCATTTCTGCTGTTAAAAACCATCCCTCACCAGTCTGGTGACCAAGTGATAAAATTGGTGACGCCATATTGGCTAATTCCTTGATATGTTTAGGTCTGCTAAATCTGTTGCTATTCTCTAACTCTTTTTTCATTACTTTTCTATATGTTTCCATATAGAAAATAGCCAACTCGCTTACAGTTTTTGCCACTTTACTCTTTCCTAAATATTCAGCCTTAAATTTATTATCATATGCTGAATAAAAGAAAAAGTCTAATAAATCTGGAACTACTGCTTCCGCACCTTCATCTTCTAATATCTTTACAATATCATTATTGGCTGTTGGATGAAATTTAACGAGTATTTCACCAACAATTCCAACTCTCGGCTTATTTATATTAAATAAAGGTAATTCATCAAATTCTTTAATAATTTCTTTTATATTTTTATTAAATTCTGTTTTACTTCCATTAACTATATTTGCTTTTGCTCTTTCATTCCATTTGTTATAAAGTTCATTTGCAGAATCTTTTACTTTTTCATAAGGTCTTGTCCTGTATAAAACTGTCATAAATAAATCACCATATACTAAAGCCATAAGTGCCTTTTTTATAAGTTTTGGTGTAATATTAAAGCCTGGCTGTGTTTCAAGACCAGCCACATTTAGTGAAATTATAGGGACATTTTCAAATCCAGCATGCCTTAATGCTGCCTTTAAAAATCCTATATAATTAGTAGCTCTACATCCACCACCTGTTTGACTCATTATAAGAGCTGTTTTATTTAAATCATATTTACCAGATTTTAATGCACTTATCATTTGTCCTACAACAATTATTGAAGGATAACACGCATCATTATTAACATATTTAAGACCTTCTTCTATCGCTTCAGCATCATTTGATGGAAGTACTTCTATATTATATCCAGCTGCCTTTCCAGCTACTTCAATTAAATTAAAATGAATTGGAGACATTTGAGGTGCTAAAATAGTATAATCTTTTCTCATTTCTTTTGTAAATACTGGATTTTTATAACTTATTTTCTCTTCTATAGGTTTATAATTTTTTCTTTCTCTTTCTTCTATTGCAGCTTTTAAAGATCTTATCCTTATTCTAGCGGCACCTAAATTATTACCTTCATCTATTTTTAAGACAGTATATATTTTCCCTTTTGATGATATAATTTCTGAAACTTGCTCAGTAGTTACTGCATCTAAGCCACATCCAAAAGAATTTAACTGAATTATTTCAAGACAAGGTTCTCCTGCTATTAATGTAGCTGCCCTATAAAGTCGTGAATGATAAACCCATTGATCTACCACTCTAAGCTTTTCATTTAAACATTCAATATGGCTTATGCTATCTTCTGTAAGTACTGCCATACCAAAAGAATTGATAATATCTGGAATACCGTGATTTATTTCTGGATCTATATGATATGGTCTACCACATAATACTATTCCTTTTTTATTATTCTTCCTTAAATACTCTAAAGTTTCTTCACCTTTTTTTTGTATATCTCTCTTATAAGCTTCTCTTTCTAAAACTGCACTTTTTACAGCTTCTTTTGCTTCACTTAAAGTAACATCAAATTCCTTAAATTCTTCAACTATCCTTTTAGCAAGCACATTTTCATTATCCAATGAAAAGAATGGAGCTATATACTTAATTTCATTAATTTTTAATTCATCCATATTATTCTTTATTACTTCTGGATATGAAGTTACCATTGGACAGTTATAGTTGTTCTGACTGTCTTCAAATTCTTTCTTTTCATAAGAAATACATGGATAAAATATTGTTTTAATATTTTTTTGTATTAAATTCATTATGTGTCCATGTGCAAGCTTTGCTGGATAACATGCTGATTCTGACGGAATAGTCTCAATTCCAAGTTCATATATTTTTTTGCTTGATGGATTTGATAATATAACTCTAAAACCAAGTTTAGTTAAAATAGTAAACCAAAAAGGATAATTTTCATACATATTTAAAACTCTTGGTATTCCTATAGTTCCTCTTTTAGCCTCTTCCTCTTTTAGCGGCTTGTACCCAAATGTTCTTTTATATTTATAATCATATAAATTAATTTCTTTTTCTTCTTTTTTCTTTTCAATTCCAAGTCCACGTTCACATCTATTACCAGAAATAAATTCCTCATCTGTAGAAAATTTATTTACAGTAAGAAGGCAGTTATTTCCACACATTCCACATCTTCTAAATGAGCTAGTCATTTTAAATTGGTCTATTTTTTCTTTTGGCAATAGTGATGTTGTTCTGCCTTCTAAATATCTTTCTTTTGCAATAAGTGAGCATCCAAATGCCCCCATGAGACCTGCTATATCAGGTCTTACAGCCTCTCTTCCAGATATAATCTCAAAAGCTCTCAAAACAGCATCATTATAAAAAGTACCACCTTGAACAATTACCTTTTCACCAATATCATTTTCATCTCTTAATTTTATTACTTTAAATAATGCATTTTTGATTACAGAATAAGAAAGTCCAGCAGAAATATCACAAATTTGTGCACCTTCCTTTTGTACTTGCTTCACTCTTGAATTCATAAATACTGTACATCTAGAGCCTAAGTCTACAGGTGCTTTAGATAATAATGCTTCTTTTGCAAATTTATCAATTGGCATACCTAATGATTTTGAAAAGCTTTCTATAAATGATCCACATCCAGATGAACATGCTTCATTAAGCATTATACTGTCTATAGCTCCATTCTTTATCTTTAAGCATTTCATATCTTGTCCACCAATATCTAAAATAAAATCTACCCCTGGCAAGAAATAATCTGCTGCCTTATAATGAGCAATTGTTTCAATTTCCCCTATATCAACATGAAGCGCTGCTTTAATTAATGATTCTCCATATCCTGTAACAGCACTATTAACTATTTTTATGGAAGAAGGAAGTTTTGAATATAAATCTTGAAGTATTTCTACTACTTTCTTTAATGGATTTCCTTCATTACTTCCATAGTATGAATATAATAATTCTCCGGCTTCATTTATTAAAGTAACCTTTGTTGTAGTAGATCCTGCATCTATTCCTAAATAAGCTTGTCCTTTATAGCTTTCCATAGGACATCTTTTTACTACAGATTTATTGTGTCTATTTTTAAAATCTTCATAATCTTTTTCACTTTCAAAAAGTGCTTCTAGTTTATTTTCATTATCTTCCTTGAGATTAGTTATATTATTTACTTTATTAACTACATTTTTTAATGTTGTTTTCATATTATCAACAGCCAAAAGTGCTGCTCCCATAGCTACAAATAACTGTGAGTCATCTGGTATTATTATTTCATCATCTTTAAGTTTAAGAGTCTCAATAAACCTTTCTCTTAATTCTGATAAGAAAAATAATGGGCCACCAAGAAAAGCGACTTTTCCTCTTATAGGCTTACCACAAGCTAATCCTCCTATTGTTTGATTTACAACCGCTTGAAGTATTGACACCGCTATATCTTCCTTATTTGCGCCTTCATTTATTAGAGGTTGTACATCTGTCTTTGCAAAAACTCCACATCTAGATGCTATTGGATATATAACATTATAACTTTTTGCATATTCATTAAGACCTGCTGCATCTGTATTAAGAAGTGATGCCATTTGATCAATAAAAGCTCCTGTACCACCTGCGCAGCTTCCATTCATTCTCTGCTCTATTCCATTTTTAAAATATGTTATTTTTGCATCTTCACCACCAAGTTCTATTACAACATCTGTTTCTGGTATAAATGTTTCTACTGTTTTAGAACATGCTATTACTTCTTGTACAAAATCAATATTAGTCCACTTTGATACAGATAACCCTCCTGAACCTGTTATACTTATTTTACATTCAACATTTCCAATTTTGTCATAACATTCATTAACTAATTCTATAATTGTACTGCGTATATCAGAATTATGTCTTTTATATTGACTATATTCTACTATGTTTTCTTCATTTAATACTACTAATTTTACTGTTGTTGAACCTATATCTAATCCTATTTTATAAATATTCATCCTTATTATTTCACCTACTTTGTAACATTAAATTCACATTTTCTATCGTTTTATCTTTTTTGAAAATCACAACTATGTATATATTTCTTTATATGTGGATATACTTGTTAACACATAAATTATTTATTGCAAAGTACTTTTAGGAGGTTAAAATGAATCACTTTAATGAAGGTAATAAATTTTATAATACACAAGACTATCGTCGTGCAATTGAATGTTATAAAAAAGCTGCTAGCGAAAATCTAAATGAAGCATGTTCATATTATAATATCGGTGTTTGTTTAATTAAATTAAGAGAATATAATAGTGCAATAGATGTACTAAAAAAAGCTATTTCCATAACCCCGGAAAGTAAATACATATTTAACCTTGGATACTGTTACGCAATGCAAGAAATAACACCAAAAGCTCTTTATCTATTCAATTTAGCATGGTCAATAGATCCTAGCGATAAAGAATGTGAAAAAGCAGTTAATCTATTACTATCAAAAATAGTATAAATTACAACTTCCTTATACTTAGTTAGAGATTAAAGCTGTTATAGCTTTAATCTCTAACTAAGTATATATACTATTAAGTTTTCAACTAAAACTAATGACTAACATATCTTACTTATTAGTTTACCATTCCCCAATAATTTCTTTATTTATATGCTTATCAAAATTTTCCGAATCAAAATAATTACCACCATTATAAAACGTAGTATCAACATTAATCCATTTCTTTTCGTCACTTAAATATACCTGGTTCCATGCATGTGATACATATTTGCTTCCATCATAAGCTTCTCCAATCACTAATCTCACCTTAAGATCCACACTTCTAGCCATTGCAACATATAAACATGCATAATCAAAACAAATACCACTTCTATCTCTAAAAGCGTATATTGCTCCACTTTCCACTGTTTCATCATTAGAATTTAATACTTTTTCTGCTTTATTATTATCGTATTCTATATTTGAACCAATCCATACATATAAATCTCGTGCTTTTTCTCTATCATTTGTAGCACTTTCAGTGACCTTCTTTGCTTTTTTTTCTATTATACTATTTGATCTAATTCCATCTTCTACAGTCGTTCCATTATAAATTACATTTGGAGTATCTAATCTTTTATCCTCTACATAGGAAACTTTCTCATTATCTCTTGAAAAATTATTTAACAGTAACGTTACTGTATTCTTTTCATGAAAAAAGATTTTCACAATAGCTGGAATTAATAATATAACCACTAGAGCAATAAATTTCAACAATATATTTTTCTTGTTCATGAAACTTCCTCCAGTATATCATTGTATATTTTATATTATTATTTAGATATTAATCTGTTTATAGGTATATAATTCTTATTTTATAATTTATGCATGTACTTAACAAATTATTATATATATATTCCATTATATCAAATATGCTGAAAATTTTTAAGCTTATTTTATTCAAATTCATCTAATGACATTATTTCTTTTACAACATCTTTTACAATGTCATATGCATATCCTCTAGAAATTAGAAACCTATATAGCTTTCCAGATAATTTATAATTGTCACTTTCTTTTCTTCTTATAGACTCATACTTTTTCCTTCCTACATTTAATGCTACTTCTTTTTCTTCATTTTTGTCAACTTTAATTAGATTTTCTTCAATAATATCCTTAGCTATTCCTTTTTTCATTAAGTCATATTTTATCTTTTGGCTACCTTTAGACGAAAGCTTATCTTTTATAAATGCTTTTGCATATGTATTATCATTTATAAAATTATATTCTTTTAAAAAATCTATACTATTATTAATTTGTTTTTCTTCATATCCTTTTTGTTTTAACTTATCTCTTATTTCTTTTTCTGTTTTATAACTTCTTTCTATTATTTTGATAGCACTTTCTTTACATCTTATATATGATTCCTTTTCTGCTATCTCTTGAAGTTTTGATATATCTACATCATCTTTTACTTTAAGATTTTCTTTGTAAATAAGCTCAGCATTTATAGCTAATGCATATTCTCCATCCAAGTAGATATTTACTCTATCTTTATTATTTTTTTGAATTTCTATTTTTGTTATCTTTGGCATATTTTCACCTTTCTAAATATTAAATATGAATTAATTATCTTCTGATTTTAATATATGAACCGTAGGGCTTTTCAAAACCAACTTACTTACTTCTTTAATTTTTCTTTTATCTAGTTCATTTAATCTATGCATATCTTCTATAAACTCAAATATGTCTTCATCTTCAAGAGCTTGGTGTAATATATAATTACATAATTCTGAAGAGTCCTCTAATGTAGAAATAACAGCTGTTTTATGAACTTTTTTCATTATCTCTAAATCTCTATCGCCAAATTCTATTTTTCCATCAACTATATTTTTTATTGTTTCATCAATAGATTCTTTTGCTTCTTCAACATTCTCTCCACTCACAGCAGTGTAAATATATAATGTTTTAATGTTTTTAGTAATCTCTAAATGTGTGTATATATCATATGCTAATCCTCTATTTTCTCTTATTTCTCTAAATAATAAAGAATTAGAACTTTCTCCAAGTCTATGGTTTAATATTCTTAGTGGCAGCTCATATTCTTTTTTTAACCCATTAAAAGTAAATAAATAAACAATTGTACTTTGCTCAATATCTTTTTTATACCCAATTTCTATAATTTCTTTATTATCCTCTAGGATAATTTCACACTTTTCTTTTTCATCTCCTGACCATATTCCAAAATACTTTTCAATTAATTTAATAGCATCATCGTGACTTAATGGAGACACAAAACTCACTATGGAATTCTTAGGAGTATAATTTTCTTTATAATAATTAAATAATTCTTCTCTTTTAAAATTTTTTACATTTTTTTCAATACCAGTAACTTCATATTTAAGAGCACTTTTTTCAAACGCTGTTTTATTTACACACTTAAAACTTAAATCTTCTATATCATCTTTACTTGTTTTTATTTCTGATAAAATCACGCCTCTTTCTTTCTCAATTTCTTCATCATCAAATGAAGAATTTATTATCATATCACCTAATATTTCAACTGCATTATGTATCTCCTCAGCTAAACAGCTTATCGTATATACAGTAACATCATAATCAGTATATGCATTATATTCTCCACCTAAAGATTCCAAATCACTATTAAGTTTTTCGTCATTGCGTGTATCTGTTCCCTTAAATAATAAATGTTCAATAAAATGACTTATTCCCTTTTCATTCATTTTCTCATATAATGCTCCAATTTTTATTCCTACATTTATAGCTGCAATTTGTGTGTCTTTATGTATAGTTAATACTTCTAATCCATTCTTTAATTTATGTCTCTTTATATCAAAATTCAATTGTATCATATTTTTCCACCTTACATTTAAATTACTTTTCTATACTACTAATAATACTTTAAAACACAATAATATTCACTATCTTTTTATACTTATGCTAAAATACATGATAAAATATAATTGTAATATAGTTGACTTATTTTTATTGTATTATTAAATTAATATAGTATAATGTATAATTAATATTTTAAAATGGAGGAATTAAAATGAATAAATCTATTTTAATTGTAGAAGATGAATTAAGAATAAGATTTTTACTTAGAGATTATTTGATGAAAGAAAACTTTAATGTTTTTGAAGCTTCAGATGGTGAAGAAGGGCTTATTGCTTTTAGTAATCAAAAAATTGATTTAGTAATTTTAGATATCATGATGCCAAAAATGGATGGCATCACTATGCTGGAAAAGTTAAGAGAAGTTTCTACAGTCCCTGTTATACTTCTTACTGCAAAAGGCGAAGAAGAAGATAAACTTCAAGGATATGACTATGGAGCTGACGACTATATAACTAAACCATTTAGTCCAAAAGTCTTAATTGCCAAAGTTAAAGCTCTATTAAAAAGAACACGAGATAATTTAGATTCTAGTTATCAAGAATTTAATGGTCTTACAATTAATAAACTTTCGCACGAAGTAAAAGTTGATGGAACTGAGATACTATTATCCCCAAAAGAATATGAACTCCTAGTTTATCTAATAACTAACGAAGGCATTGCCCTAAGCCGTGATAACATTTTAGATAATGTATGGGGATTAGATTACTATGGTGATATACGTACTGTAGATACAAACATTAAAAGGCTAAGAGAAAAATTACTTTCTAAATCTAACTGTATTGTTACTGTTCGCGGAAGCGGATATAAATTCGAAGGTAAATAATGAGATATCGTTTATCTAAAAGATTATTTGGAATAACACTTTCCTTAATGCTTGTTTTAATGTTTTTAACCTATTTTGCTCAAGCCTTTTTATTTGAAAAATTTTATTCTTATAAGAGAACCATGAGTTTGGTTCATGAAGTTAATAAATTTAGTACTTTATATTCAATGCATATTTCTGAGCCTGCAGAAATATATCCTGTTTTAAAAAAATTTGAAAATGATAATAATGCAAAAATTCTTATATTATCATTAGATGGCTCAATAATTTATTCACCTAACCAGCTATATACTGATAAGGAATCATTTAATGAATTGACTTCTTTTTGTTCTGAGCTTATTAATAATAAATCACTTATTAATGATGTGACACGAAATTCGAATACCCGTTATACAACATTCTATAATGCCAGCAGTGACTTACAAAAAATCGGTGTTATCGCACCCATGTCATTAAATTATAAAAATGATAGTTTAATATTTTGCGTTTCTTCAATACAATCTATAAAAGAAGCATCGGAAGTTATTGATGAATTTTTAATTTATTTATTTTTAGGATTAGTTGCTATTTCAGTAATACTTTCTTCAATATATTCTAATTTAATATCTAAACCATTAGTAACATTAACATATGTAGCAAATAAAATGTCTAATATGGACTTTTCAGTCACCTGCTCAACTAATAGAGAAGATGAAATTGGAAGTCTTGCTAAATCATTAAATTTTCTTTCTAATAATCTTCAAACGGCTCTTTTAGATCTTCAAAAGAAGAATAAGAAGCTTGAGGAAGATATTGAAAAAGAACGTGAACTTGAAAATATGAGAAAAGGATTTGTAGATAATGTAAGTCATGAATTAAAAACACCAATCGGAATCATTGAAGGATATGCCGAAGGTCTTAAAGATGGTATCGTTACGGGAGAAGATGCTAAGCTTTACTTAGAAACAATTATTGATGAAGCTCAAAAAATGGGTATTTTAGTTTCAAATATGCTTGAATTATCCAAATTAGAATCTGGAGTAATAAAACTCTCACCCGAAGCCTTCAATATAAACAGATTAATAAAAAAAATATTAGCTAAACATACACCTAATTTTGAGGAACATGATTTTAAAGTTAATTTTACTTCAACTAATCCATATAGCTATGTTTATGCTGACCCCTTTAAAATGGAACAGGTAATGACTAATCTTGTTACCAATGCAATAAAATATACGCCGCCACATAATACAATTAATATAGCAATTGAAGAAGAATTACATAGATATAAAATAATAGTTCAAAATCTTGGAACTTATATTCCAGAAGATGAAATTGATAAATTATTTGATAAATTTTATCGTTTAGATAAATCAAGAGAAAGAACCCAAAAAAATAGTACTGGACTTGGTTTAGCTATTGTAAAAAACATCTTAGAACTTCATAAAAGTGAATTTAAATTTCATAATATTGATGAAGGTGTGGAATTCTATTTCTATTTAGAGAAAATAGTTTCCCCTGAAGATAATGACGAAATAGAATAATATAAAAAAGACAATTAATATTCAAATTACTTTAGAAAGCTACGAAATTAATTGTCTTTTTATATACTAATATTTAGTTTTCCTGTAATAATTTTTTTAGTTTATTTTGAACAAGCCATAATTTCTTTTGTTTTCTGTTATATGAAACCATTATGTTCTTATTATTTTTATTTGCATTCATTTTATCCATATATGTTTCATCTGCTATTTTCAAAGCTTCTTCAATTACCAAAAGTTCATCCTTAGTGAACATAAAATTTCCTCCTAATCATTACTAACTAAGTTTATTATCTAGATAAATCCACCATCTACTCGTATCACTTGTCCTGTTATATATGATGATTCTTTACTACATAAAAATACTGCAACTTTTCCTATTTCAGATGGCAATCCAAATCTCCCCATAGGTATCTCTTCTTTTAAACTTTCTCTACTTTCTTCATCCAGCATTGAATTCATTTTAGTATCAATCACCCCTGGCGCTATTGCATTTACTCTAATATTTGACATAGCCATTTCTTTTGCAAGTGCTTTTGTAAATAAATTAATTCCTCCTTTTGTTGCTGAATATAACACTTCACATGACGCACCTACTTCTCCCCACATAGAAGAAATATTTATTATATTTCCTACATTTCTTGAAATCATATGTGGAAGAGCCTCCTTGCTTAGATAAATAGCACCCATTAAATTTGTATTTATTATTTCATTAATTTCTTCTTCTGAAGAATCCATAAATAGACCCATAAGGCTTATTCCTGCATTATTTATAAGTATATCAATTTTTCCACTTTTACTTATGACTTCATTAATTATATACTTGCAGTTTTCAAATGAATTAACACTTTTTTTTATTAAAAATCCATATCCATTTACCTTATTAATTTCTTCTAAAGTTTTTTTTGCTCCATTATCATCTTTTGAATAATTTATTGCTACAATTGCGCCTTCCTTAGCAATCTCAATTGCTATATTTCTGCCAATACCTCTTGAAGCACCAGTAACTAGTGCAACTTTTCCTTCTAACTTACGTATTTTAATTACCTCTTTCTAAATTTAAAATAAATTTTTAATACAATGCATTTTAATATAATTGTTATATCGAAGATTGTAATTTATCCTTTTAAAATTATAAACTAAAACAATTATTTTATAAAGTTTCTTTAAAAACTCTTAAAACATTTTTATAAAATATTTTTTCCATTTCATTTTCACTAAATCCAGCCTTCTTTAATGCCTCATATAACTTTGGAAATTCTGATGAATCTTTTATCTCAACTTGATTTTCTATTCCATCAAAATCACTTCCAAGTCCTATTACATCAATTCCTCCTATATTTTTTATATGCTTAATATGTGTAATCATTTCTTCTATAGTTGATACAAAACTTTCACCTAAAAAATCACTTGAAAAATTTATTCCCATAACTCCACCTTTATCAGCTAATTTTTTTATCATATCATCTGTTAAGTTTCTTGGATGATATGTGATTTCTCGTGCATTAGAATGTGTAGCTATAAATGGCTTTTTACATATATCAACTAGGTCATAAAAGCCTCCATCTGATAAATGTGATGCATCTGGAATTATTCCAAGCTCTTCGCACTTTTCAACTATTTCTTTACCTCTAGGTTTTAATCCTTTCTCTTTATATTTAAAATTAATATTAGGATATCCTATTGAATTTTCAAAATTCCATGTAAGTGTTATGAGTCTTATTCCTTTATCATATACATCTCTTAGATTATCTATGCTTCCTTTTAAAACTTCACCTTCTTCAATCGAAAGAAATGCGCCTAATTTATTATTTAAATTCGCTTTTTCTAATTCATCTACATTTCTCACTATCTCTATTTCTTTTGAATTTTCTTGTATTTCTTTTATAAAATTATCATACATATTCAAAAAATATTTGTATGGATCTGAAACTTCTGATAGCTCTATAAAAAAAGCAAATACTTGTGCCATGCATTCCCCTTTTTTTAATTTTTCAATATCAATACTAAAATCATTTTTCTTTAGCTTTCCTTTTTCTTCATACATTCTCATTGCAGTATCACAATGCAAATCAATAAATTTCATAAAACGCTCTCCTTACTCATTATAGCAATTATAAGTTTCTTGCGTATTCAAAATATTTTTCTATTTTCTCAGGACCACCAATAATATTCTTTTTTACAAATAGAATATTATTATTATCAACCTCTATTCTCCATTTAACTAATGATATTAATCCATTTTTTATTTCTATTGTAGTAATTGAGGATGGAAAAACGCAACATCCATCATTAAAATATAACCCTTCAGAAACCTTTGGAAAAATATCGTTATGTGTATGTCCACAAATAATAATCTTTCTTTCTTTTTTAGCTACCTTTTCTAACATCATATCAATCTTTGTTCCTTTATCATAATTACTTGATGGACTTACAGGCTCTTTGAAACCAGCAATACCTTCCATTGGGCGCCATATATATCGTACTAAAAACCTGCTAATTCTCCATAAGTCGCAATTCATAAAATCAACTTGATGTCCATGAAAGGCAAGTATCTTTTTCCCTGCTGGAATATATTTTAATACTATTCCTTCATAAAAATCTATATTTTTATATAAATTTAATAAATCTTTCCCAAATCTTCTTCCTATTTGTTTAAAAATTTTTTCCTGCTTCAAAATAAAATCTTTATCAGCTTTTGCCATATCATGATTTCCAAATACCATATATAAATTTTTTTTCTTATTAAATTCATTAAGTATTTTAAATATATCTCTGTAATTGTATGCTATATCAACAAGGTTTTTATTCTTCCATAATTCATCTCCGTCACCAAGTTCAATTAATTTATAATCATTTCTCAAATAATAATTTATTGCCGCCTTATATATATTTCTGTTTTGCCTTAATGAATCAGAGTACCCACCATCCCCCCTATGAACATCACTTATAAATACTATTTTGGATTTTTCATCAAATTCTATATCCGCACCAAATTGTTCTATTCGCTTTATAAAGTTTTTACTTCTTGAGCAATTATTTCTCATTTTAATATATATCATCTCTTTATTAATTCTTTTTATTATTATATGAATTCTTTTTTTATATAATATAAAAGTCTTTCTAGTTAATATAAAACAATCTAAAATTAAAGGAAGCTATTATAATTAATAGCTTCCTAAACTTTTATCACTTATTATTCATATAAAGGATATTTATCACATAAAGCTTCAACTCTTGCTTTTAATGGTGATAAATCACCTTCTCTATTTTCTATTGCTTGATTTATTATATCAGCAATTTCTGCCATATCTTCTTTCTTAAATCCTCTAGTTGTAATTGCAGCAGTACCTATTCTGATTCCTGAAGTAACAAATGGACTTCTTGTTTCATTAGGAACTGTATTTTTATTAGCTGTTATTCCAACTGAGTCTAAAAGTGCTTCTGCTTCCTTACCTGTTATATCCTTATTATTTAAATCTACTAAGAATACATGATTGTCAGTTCCACCTGATACTATTTTAAATCCTTTAGAAATTAATTGATCAGCTAATTCCTTACAGTTTTCAACTACATTTTTAGCATATTCCTTAAAACTTGGATCTAATGCTTCTTTAAAGCACACAGCTTTTGCTGCTATTATATGTTCAAGTGGTCCTCCCTGTATTCCCGGGAATATATTCTTATTTAAATCTTTAGCATATTTTTCTTTACAAAGAATTAATCCACCTCTTGGTCCTCTTAATGTCTTATGAGTTGTTGTTGTTACAAAATCACAATATGGAACTGGTGATGGATGAACTCCTGCTGCAACAAGTCCTGCTATATGAGCCATATCTGTCATAAGAATTGCTCCTACTTCATCAGCTATTTCTCTAAATTTAGCAAAATCTATAATTCTAGCATATGCACTTGCACCTGCAACAATTAGCTTTGGCTTACATTCTAATGCAATTTTTCTTACATTTTCATAATCAATCATTTCTGTTTCTTTATCAACACCATAAGAAACGAAATTATATAATCTTCCTGAGAAATTTACTGGAGAACCATGAGTTAAATGACCTCCATGACTTAAATCCATTCCAAGAACTGTATCTCCTGGTTTAAGGACTGTAAAATATACTGCCATATTTGCTTGTGAACCTGAATGTGGTTGAACATTAGCATGTTCTGCACCAAATAATTCTTTAGCTCTGTCAATGGCAATTTGTTCTATTTCGTCAACTACATAACATCCACCATAATATCTTTTTCCTGGATATCCTTCTGCATATTTATTAGTTAAGTATGAACCCATAGCTTCCATAACAGCTTTACTTACTATGTTTTCAGACGCTATTAATTCTATTCCTTTTTGTTGTCTATGTAGCTCTTTTTCAATTAAGTCATATATTTCTTTATCTTCTTTTTTGATATTTTCAAAATTCATCTTTTTCACCCCAAATTCATTAATTATATTCAAATTATATGTCAGTTTTAAAAAAATAGCAAATACTTTTAAAGTAACAATCACCACAAGACATTACTATTTATAGTAATATCACTCAAGGGATGCCTCACTTACAAATTTTAATTTGAAATAGAAAAAGTAAGAATAAACGGATAAGAGTTAAGAAAAAATGTGAGCTCTACAGCTTTGATGCATTCACCATTTTTATCTATTCATATTTCTTTATTCTCTCTTCACTTAAAAGCAACATACTTCTCATATTCATTCATATGTGTAAATTCCATCTACCAAAAACAAGTTTTGTTGTGTCACTTAAGTTATAATTTGTGACATCAAAAAAGGAACTGACACAAATCATTTAATGTGACAGCCCCATAAAACATTTATATTATTTCAAATTTTCTGCTACAGCATCAGCTATTAATTTAGCAACTTCCTTTTGTTTATCTGCATCACTACATCTTTCTGCTTCTTCCTCATTTGTGATAAAACCTACTTCAATTAATATTGAAGGCATATTAGTACTCTTAATAAATAATGCTGAATCCTTTATTCCTCTATTATTTAAAGCTAATCCTTCTGCTACTTTATTATTTACAGCTAAAGCTATCTTTTTACTGATTTCAAGTTTATTTGAAACTGCTCCACCTTTAAAATCTTCACCCTGCTCAGCAGAACTATAGTATGTTTCTATTCCATTGGCCTCTTCAGCCTCTGCTGAATTATGATGTATGCTTATAAATAAACTTGCATTTGCATTATTTGCCATAATAACTCTATCTTTAAGACTTTCTGTCAATTCTACCTCTGGTTTCTCATCAGCCTTCCTTGTTAAAATAACGTTATATCCCTTTTGCTCAAGTTCATCTTTTAAGCATGAGCTTACTTGCATATTTAATTCCACTTCTGAATATACATGTCCATCTACGGTAGAAGTAGCGCCCTTATCTCCACCATAATTATGACCTGGATCTATAACTATAGTTTTCTTTGCTATAGGAGAAGTAGCCATATTCTTACTCTTATTATCACTTGTACTTATTAACTCATTATAATATTTGTTAACTTCATCTCCATATGTTTTGCTTGGTGCCCAGTTTCCACCAAGAGCTTTTACAGTAACTGCCTTTCCTTTAATCTTGCTAAAATGCCTAGGATCTGTAGTATTTGATTTTGGATATCCAACAGCACCTGCATATAATGCTAAATGATCCAAATGAGCTTTTACGCCATCATCCCAAGTTGAAAATTTTTGATGTGCTTTTGGATCATAATTATCTCCTCCAGATGATATTTTTAATCCACATGGATTCTTATAACTTTCATCTATAACTCCACCAAATTTTCCAAAATTAGTTTCCTTAGCAGCTTGTACATATGCAATTGCCGGATTAACTTGTCCACACTCATTTGAATATTTAAAATATAAATCAGCTAAACTAATAAAAGTTTGAGATGCGCCTTTATTTTTAGCCCATTGTTTAGCTTGCTCTACAGTAGCTTCACTTATAGATACTATATTATGGTCCATATTTTCAGCTTGTACTGATGTAGATGTTGTTCCATAGCTTGTATCTGCTTTTACATTGTAGGCAGTACCAAAAGTTAGTGTCATTCCCAATACCGCAATAAATTTAATAACTTTCTTTTTTAACATTTGCCTCTCTCCTCCCATAAATTATTCTACCATAAAATATATTTTTTTCCATATTAATTTTTTATTAAATTATATTTATTAATTTGAAGCATAATAAATGTATAAATAACTATTTGATATAGTCTCTTCCCTTATTTATAAATCAAAATTTTGTGATATAATGCTAGTTGTTAGATGATAATTTTAGAAAGGAAATGCAATATGAATTTAAATAAATTACTTAAAGTTTCTACTTTAGCTGGTAAAATTCTATTGGAAAGTGGCGCTGAAACATATAGAGTAGAAGAAACAATAGTTAGAATATGTTTGGCCTTTGGTGCTGAAAATGCTGAAAGCTTTGTTATCCCAACTGGAATTATTGTAACAATAACTCATAACGATGAAGTCTCTACATTAGTTAGAAGAATAACTTCTAGAGGCGTTGATTTAAATAAAATAGATAAGATTAACAACCTCTCAAGAAAAATTCAAAATTCTTCAATGTCAATTGACGATTTTAACAGAGAATTATGTATTATAAATATGAATTACAAATATAAACTTATTACAAATTTAATTTGGTCATCAATAACTGCTGGTTCATTTGCTTTATTATTTGGCGGAGATTTTTTAGATTTCTGTGGTGCTTTTATAATAGGTGCAATAATAAAAATAATAGCTTTATCATGTCAGAAATTAAATATAAATGAATTTTTCATAAACTCCCTTTGTGGTGGTATTACTGCATTAATTGCAATGCTGCTTATAAAAATTAATCTTGGTGAAAACCTAGATAAGATAATAATAGGTTCAATAATGCTTCTTGTTCCAGGGCTCACAATTACTAATGCAATACGTGATACCATAGCCGGAGACTTTTTATCCGGGATAACAAAAGGTGCTGAAGCTTTCCTAATTGCTGTATCAATAGCTGTTGGTACTGGTGCTGTCTTAAGTTTACTATTGCCTATTCTATAATAATCTTATGGAGGGAATAATATGGCTAATATGATTTATCAATCTTTTTTTGCATTTTTAGCATCATTGGGTTTTGGCGTTTTATTTAATATAAGAGGAAAGAATCTTTTTTTTGCTGCTTTAGGAGGATGCATAAGTTGGTTTGTATATTTATTCTTTAAAACTAATAACAATAGCGAGATATCCTCACTCTTCATTTCTTCTATTGCTTTTAGTGTTTATTCTGAAATTTGTGCTAGAATTTTAAAAACTCCTGTCACTACAATAATTATTTGTGCTCTTATTCCCCTTGTTCCTGGTGCTGGTATGTATTACACCATGTATGAAATAATAAGTGGTAATTCTTCGAAGGCACTTGAACTTGGTTTAAACACTATTGCAAATGCTGGCACTTTAGCTCTTGGTATAATATTTGTTTCTACAATAACAAAACAAGTAACTAATTTTAAGAAAATTAAAAAGCAATTATTTAATAGAGACTGACTTATAAAATTAAAGTCAGTCTCTATTAAAAGATAATTCTATCTATAATATATCTATTTCTTTTTTTAATTTCTGTAATTCAAACTCTAAACACTTAAGTATGTTATATAATTCATCTATTGAACTATCCTCTATATCTTCGTTATCAGATGTAACTGTAATATTTTCATTATAACATCGACTTCCTGATGCATTAAAAAATAAATCTGAATTATTACTTTCTTCTGGAGTATTTCCATTACTTGTGCAAAATGGATTAGTTACATTCTTATATATTATATTGTAGTATCTTCCTGGTCCACTCTGAAAATACATCTGTTTAGAATTATATGCTATTATAGCATCCCCAATACATTCAAGCCAATTTCCTAATGCACATTGAACATTAAAGGGCAGCTTTTGACATAATATATCTCCAAGAACTTCACTTGTCAAAGTAAATAATCTCGGATGTAATGCTTGAAATCCAGAAAAAATATTTTTACAGTTATAATTATTCACCATTATTTCATCAATTTATCTAATTGCTTCATTGTATATTCTATTCTCTTATCTATAAAACGTGAAAAAAGTGATTACATATAAAATAAATAAGGGACGTAGTAAGTTTATAGTGAAATAGCCGAAATAAAGCTCTCAAATTTGGCTCGCTTTCTACAAAAATGAAGCTAAGAATTCAAACATGCAGACTTGTTCCACAAATGTTTGCTCCAATGTAAAATTGGACAAACAATTGTGGAACAAGTCTACATGAAGAATTCTAAAGCTCAATTTTTGAATGCAAGTCTCCGCCCAATATGAGAGCTTTATTTCTTTGTTTCATCTAAACTCAGAGTATCCGTATTATTGCTGCTATACATAAATACATTTTTAAATTAAGGAATAGTTATTTATAGATGTTAAAGATTTAAAAAGTTAATATTTTATCATTTTTTAAAAGGTATCAATTTATAAGTATAAGGATATATATTCTTAAAAATTTGCTTATTTATTGGGGGATACAAGGGGATAAGTAGTCCCCTAAATTATTACAAGTGATTGAAAACTATATTTTTAGGCATTGAATAATCCTAAAAACATAAATTAGTTATCTATGATTTTAGAGAAAAACAAAGAAATTCAATATATGAATACCCGACTCATATTCATTCGCTGGGTAAGCGATTCACACCAAATCACAGATTTGGGTTCTCTGCTTAGGCGTAGTATTGTATTGGAAATTTCAGCTTTTAAATTCTTTGGCAGAGGCTGTTCCAAAATTGTTTGTCCGAACACTTGCTTTTTGGAGCAAACATTTTTGGGTACAGCCTCTGCCATTAGAATTTTTAGCTGAAATTTCCCTACAATCGAGCCTATCATATATTGAATTTCGGTTGTTATCCACTAAACCATGATTCTACGTCCTTTATTTATGTTCTGAAAAATCTTATTTCAATTTAACTACTAATTGGCCACTCTTAACTTGTTTTCCTTCTTCAGCTAAAACTTCTTCAACTTCACCATCACAAGATGCAACAATATTTGTTTCCATCTTCATAGCTTCTATTACTATTAAGCTTTCGCCTTCTTTAACTTTTTGTCCTGGCTCAACAAGCACTTTTATTACTGTACCTGGTATACTTGATCCAATTTCTAGTTTATTAGATGGATCTGCCATTGCAGATAAACTTCCTCCTGCAGATACATTTCTTTCTACTGCTTTGTTATCTTTAATTTTTATTTCTCTTCTATTTCCATTAATTTCATAAATCAGAGTTCTATTGCCTTCTTCATCTAATTTACCAATTTCAATTAATTGAACAATTAAAGTTCTACCTTCAGCAACTTCAATTTCACTTGTTTCGCCTTCATTTAAACCATGGAAGTAAACATCGCTACCCATTCTGCTTACGTCACCATATTCTAAAACAAACTTAATATAATCTTCAAATACATCTGGATATAAAGCATAACTTAACATATCTTTCCTTGATGCTTTAAATTTATATTTTTCTTCTAAATATTTAGATATTTTATCAAAATCCTCTGGTTCTAAAAGTTCACCTGGTCTTACTGTAATTGGCTCTTCACCTTTTAATACAAGTTTTTGTAATCTTTCTGGGAATCCGCCTTCTGGTTGACCCATCATTCCTTTAAAATAAGCAACCACTGAATCTGGAAATGCCATATTTGCTGCTTTATCATATATGTTCTCTGGAGTCAAATCATTTTGCACCATAAAGATTGCCATATCTCCAACCATTTTAGATGATGGAGTAACCTTTATAATATCTCCAAGCATATCATTAACTTTCTTATACATTTTTTTAACACTATTAAATTTGTGTCCAATTCCAAAACTTTCAACTTGTGGTTTTAAGTTTGAATATTGTCCACCAGGTATTTCGAACTTATAAATTTCAGCACTTCCTGATTTTAAATCTGATTCAAATTGTGAATATACTGGTCTTACAGCTCCCCAATAATCTGAAATCTTTTGAACCTTACTTAAATCAATTCCAGTATCTCTATCTGTATTTGAAAGTGCAGCAACTACCGAATTAAGTGCTGGTTGGCTTGTAAGTCCTGACATACTGTTAAATGCTGTATCAACTATGTCTACACCTGCATCAGCTGCCATAAGAACTGTTGCGACACCATTTCCTGTAGTATCATGTGTATGAAGATGTACAGGAATTGAAATTTCATTTTTAAGTGCAGTTATAAGCTTTTTAGCTGCATAAGGTTTTAATAAAGCCGACATATCCTTGATAGCTAAAATATGAGCCCCCATTTTTTCTATTTCCTTAGCTTTATCTACATAATATTTTAATGTATATTTATCTCTGCTTTCATCTAAAATATCACCAGTATAGCATAAAGCTACTTCTGCCACCTTATTACATTCAAGAACTTGCTCAAGTGCAACCTTTATACCTTCTGTCCAATTTAGTGAATCAAATATTCTAAATATATCTATTCCACTTTCTGCACTCTCTTTAATAAATTCTTGTATAACATTATCTGGATAGTTCTTATATCCAACACCATTGGCTCCTCTTATAAGCATTTGGAACATTATGTTTGGAATTCTCTTTCTTAATGAGTCAAGTCTCTTCCATGGAGATTCCTTTAAGAATCTATAAGCTGTATCAAATGTAGCTCCACCCCACATTTCAAGAGAGAATAAATCATTTGCATAAGTTGCTGTAGCTTTCGCAATATTTTTCATATCTTGAGTTCTTACTCTTGTTGCCATAAGAGATTGTTGAGCATCTCTCATAGTTGTATCAGTAAGTAAAAGCTTATTTTGGCTCTTTATCCATTCAACTACACCTTCTGGACCTTTTTCATCTAAAATTTGTTTAGTACCAACAAGTCCCTCTATTGTATCTATCTTAGGGATGTTTGGAACATCATATTCTGTTTTATTTCCTTTAGTTCCATTTACAATTTTCTCTCCAATAAATTTTAATACTCTGTATTCTTCATCAGTTGCTGGTGTAATATCAAATAATTGAGGATTACTAGCTATAAAGTTAGTATCACATTCTCCTCTTTTAAATGTTTCATCATTTAATACATTGATTAAGAAATCTACATTTGTTTTTACACCTGTTATAGTTAATTCCTTAATTGAACGTATTGCTTTTCTTCTTGCATCTTCAAATGTTCTAGAATAAGCGGTAGTTTTTACAAGCAAACTATCATAATAAGGACTTATAACTGCACCAGCAAATCCGTTACCACCATCATGTCTTATACCAAAACCAGCACCATTTCTATAAACATCAATCTTACCTGTATCTGGCATGAAATTGTTTGTAGGGTCTTCAGTTGTAATTCTACATTGAATTGCCGCACCTCTTGGTTTAATTGAATCTTGAGACGGAATTCCTATTTCCTTAGAATCTAAACTATATCCTTCTGCTATTAATATTTGGCTTTGTACTAAATCAATTCCAGTTACTAATTCTGTAACAGTATGTTCTACTTGGATTCTTGGATTCATTTCTATAAAGTAATGATTGTTATCTTTATCAACCAAGAATTCTAATGTACCTGCACTTCTGTATCCAACATGTTTAGCTATCTTTAATGCATCTTCACATATTTCGTTTCTTTTTTCTTCAGTTAATGTTAAGGCTGGACTAAATTCAATTACTTTTTGATGTCTTCTTTGAATTGAACAATCTCTTTCAAAAAGATGAACTAAATTTCCGTATTTATCCCCAAGAACTTGGATTTCAATATGTTTTGGTCCTTCGATATATTTTTCTATAAATATATCATCTATACCAAAAGCTTTTTTAGCTTCATTCTTTGCATTTCTATAAGCCTCACAAATCTCTTTTTCAGAATGAACGATTCTCATACCTCTTCCGCCACCACCAGCAGCTGCTTTAACCATAACTGGATAACCACACTCTGCTGCAATTTGTTTAGCTTCTTCTTCTGTTCCTATTGGTCTTTCTACACCCGGAATAACTGGAACATTTGCTTTTTCTGCAACAATTTTAGATTGTATCTTATCACCTAATTGCTCCATCATTTCAGCTTTAGGACCTATAAATTCAATTCCTGCTTCTTCACATCTTCTTGCAAACTCAGGATTTTCTGATAAGAAACCATATCCTGGATGAATTGCATCAACATGCTTTTTTAATGCTAAATTGATTATTTCATCTATATTTAAATATGCCTCAACAGGACCTTTGCCTTTTCCTATCAAGTATGCTTCGTGAGCTTTAGTTCTAAATAAAGAAGTCTTGTCCTCTTCTGAATATATAGCCACTGTTCTTATTCCAAGTTCATGACATGCTCTAAAAATTCTTATTGCTATTTCTCCTCTATTTGCAACAAGTACTCTTTTAAATTTTCTCCCCAATTAAATGCACTCCTTTGTGTTTAATTTCTATAATATATTTTTTAAATTTTTAAATAATGCAATTTACAAATCTAAATACTGCAAAACTAAATGCATTAATAGTGTTAATTATAACACTTTCCTTATAAATATTCACTATCTTTTTTTATTTTTGCAACCACATAATACAAATTATAGCATATTTTTTTATTAATTCTAGATAAAATATATAATTTATCATTTTACAAAAATAATTGCATTTTTTTAATAAATCATTTAATTATATGTATATTTTCGAACTATATTCTTTATATTATTATTATAGTTCGTATTTTTTACAATTTAACATTACTGTACAATCTATAATTACGCATAATTTGTAAAAATAGAAATTTATTAACTATAGAAAAAAAGATAAGTATTTATTTCAATTTCAAAATACTTATCTATTCTTTAAATGATTTATTATATAATTCTAAAATTCATATTTAAAAAAGCAAACATTAATATTACAAGGAAAGAAATATTATTTTTCAACTATCTATATTTTATATTATCATTTATATTCTAAATTTAATTTATCCATTCTTTCCCCAAAATATCTTCTATTAAAAAGGTTATTTCTGCGTGAAAAATATTTAATTCATTTAGCTCTCCACTTTGCATTTCTAAAATTTCTTCTGCAATAATAGAAACTCTTTTGGTAAATTCATCAAATTCATATTTATTTAGTGAACTTAATTTATCTAAAATAGGTTTTGGAAGATTATATTCATCATTTTCAATAGAATATATCTGTTTTTCTTTTAATGAAGTAACTTCTTCCATTACTATAGTTATTATATCATTAACAGTAAATATATTTTTCATAATATCTCCTCAATACTCAATAATTAAAATTATCTTACTTTAAATGGTACCTTAATTATTTGTTTATGAAATTCTTCTTCCCATGTTTTAAAATTATACAATGGCAAATTTCCCACTATCTGCAATCCTGCTGGCTCAAATGAAACATAAAGATAAATTTCATCTCCTTTATCTTTATCTCCATACCAACAGCATATGTTAGTTGGATCAAAAATAAATTCAGGTAATAATCTATATATTTTAGCAAGTTCCTCATACGTATCATCCGTAAATCTATATTCATCAACCATATATACTCTATCTATAAATAAAATTTTACCGTTTAATTTATAACTATTATCATAATAATGCCTATCTTTTTCAATTTTTCCCACACCCATATCTCCTAAATAAATAAATTCAAATTAATTATAACATAGATTATTAGTTATACTTTATATATTATAAAAACATTTCCATTCTTATATGTGGTAATCCTGTTTTTTTAGATGCGAAAATCTCTCCTTTAGATTTAAAGCCAAGATTATTATAGAAATTAACAGCATATATCCTTGCATCAAGCTCTACTTTCTTAACATTATTATCTTTTGCATATAATAAAAGTTTTTTCATAATTTCAGCACCTATATTCATTCCTCTATACTCTTTATGCACAACTACTTGTGTTATTTCTGCATTTTTTTCTTCATCTATAAACAAGCGTGCATTACCAATCACTTTATTATCTATACATGCAACAATACGAATACTTTTATCTTCAAACTCATCAAAGATACTTTCTCTTGTACGATTAAAATTTTTATAAAATTCATCATATCTTAGATCTATACTCTGCTCATATAAATGTGATTTGTTATCAATAAAAACATATTCTATTTTATCTTGTAATCTCTCCATGAATACTATCTCCTCCTCAGTACATATATCATAAAATACTTTTTAGATATATTATTTCATCATTTGTTATTTCTCTTAGAGATCCTTCTTTTAGATCACCTAATTTAATATTCATAATCCTTACTCTTTTTAGCTTAACTACTTTAAATCCAAAAGATGCGCACATTTTTCTAATTTGTCTATTTAAACCTTGAGTTAGTATTATTTTAAAAGTCTTCTCATCTATTCCTTCTATTTTACACGGCCTCGTTTTTACTATATTTTTTCTTTCTACTTTATTAATGGAGCTAAGTAATTCTTCTTTTTCAATTATTTCACCGTTGTCATTTATCCTTCTAACACCACTTGTATCTGATATTCTTTTAATTCCTGTGCCTTCCTTACAAGGAATCTCAACTCCTTCTTTCATCTTTTCAATAAAGTCATCTGTAAAATTTTCATTTAACGTTACTATATATTCTTTCTCATGATTATTTTCAGAATCCAAAATTTTATTTGCAATATCCCCATCATTAGTCATAATTATAAGTCCTTCTGAATCTTTATCTAGTCTTCCAATAGGAAATATATATTGAGGATAATTTATAAAATCTACTATATTATTTTTTGTATCTTTACATGTTGTGCATATTATTCCTTTTGGTTTATTAAATGCAAGATAAATCTTCTTCTTTTCTAAAATAGGAGCATTATCTAGTAGAATTTCATCTTCTTCTCTAATCCACTGACCTTGAGCACAATATTTACCATTAACTTTTATTCTTTTTTCTTCAATTAACTTATTGGTATCTTTTCGTGAACATATTCCCATATTACTAAAGAGCTTATTGATTCTCATATGTTCTATTCTCCTACACAGCCTCTATAAAATTTTGTTACTTAATTGTTATACTAAAAAAAGCACTTAAATTCAATAAATAATTATTTAAATGCTTTTAATATTATAAAAAATTATAAAATTCCTATATATTTGTGCTTATAATTTATAAATTACATATACCATCCTTTATTCCTTTATTAAATATTAATCATCAACTATTTTTTAATCCATATTGAGCAACTACCATCTTTAACTTTAAATTTTCCAATACCTTCACTATTTATTTTTATTTCTTCTTCAAAATTTTTTGTGATATCTACAAATACTTCACCTACAAATTTAGTTCCAACATACATATTTTTTTCTCCACCACATTCATCAGTTATAATAGCTGCTAACCCTGAATTTTTATGTTCCAAATCCCCTTCGCGAGTCCATCCTACTATATGATAATCATCAAAATAATCATGTTGGATTCCATAAGCGTAATTTTTTCTTACTTTTAATATTATGTCGAGTTCATCTTTAATCCCTTTATAATTATTATGAGGTATTCCATAATAATCTCCATAAAATATACAAGGATATCCTTCTTTTCTTGTTAAAATAAATGTATATGCAATTGGTTTAAACCAAGGTTCTACCCAGGATTGAAGCGATTGTCCTAATTGAGTATCATGGTTATCAACAAATGTGCATGTTCTATCTGGATTATCTTTTAAATAGCTTTTCTCAAGTAGTGTCCTCATATCAAAATATCCAAATGATTTACTTGCTTCATAAAAAGCAAAATGAAGTGGTACATCAAATAAATTCATAGAATTTCCGCTTTTCTTCATATAATATTTCAATTTTTGAGGATCATAGCTCCAATATTCTCCTACAGCAAACATATCTTTCTTTTTATATTTTCTCATTTCATCTAACCAAATTTTAAAAAAATCAAATTGTATATGTTTTACTGCATCTAATCTAAAACCATCTATATTTGTCTCATCAATAAACCACTTTCCCCATTTTATAAGTTCATTTTGTACATTTATATTATTAATATCAACATCAGCAAACATTAAATAATCATAATTTCCGTTTTCAGTATCTACATCAGTTGCCCATTCCTTATTGAAAAATTTATATATTCCATTTTCTTTAGTAAGATTATCATAATCAACGCCAGTAAAATCTTTATGATTCCACTTATAATCTGAATATTTATTATTTCTACTTAGGAAAGTAAATATTGTATGACTTTCAATTTCCTTTACTTCTCCAATTTCAATATTTCTATCATATTTTTTTACTTGAATTGCTTTAACTATTTCGGAGTCATCTGCACCTGCCTTATGATTAAAAACAACATCTGCATAAACCTCCATGTTATATTTATGCACTTCTTCTATAACCTGGATATACTCTTCTTTTGTGCCATATTTTGTTCTTATACTTCCTTTTTGATCAAATTCACCCAAATCATACAAATCATATATTCCATATCCAACATCATAAATTCCACCTACTGATTTACATGCTGGAGGCATCCATATTGTTGTAATTCCATTTTCACTTAAATCCTTAATGTCTTCTTTTATTTTTTTATACATTGTACCATCATTAGGTGAATACCATTCAAACATCTGCATCATTGTTTGATTTTTACTTACAACTCTATTTTTATCTAAATCTAAATCGTTTTTATCAGGTTCTATATTTTTTTCTATATTCTGTATGCTATCTTCATCATCTGAACATTCTATTTCTTTATTTATTAATTCTATTTCACCATCTTTTAATTCTGATTTTATTTGTCGTTTTAAGTATTGTCCAAATGCTATCATCCCAAGAATAACTACTAAAATTAAATATTCATCTCTCACTTTCAACACCTCACTAATCTAGCCTTAAAGAATGCCATATTTATATATTAATACACAATACTATACTAAAATTAATAAAAAAGTGGCTTTGCCATGCTTTATACGTAAAATATAAACCTTAACACTATAAAATAAGCAATTACAAACACTTTTTTAAATAAGAAGCCACTTTTTTACCCATGCAAAAGGTTACAAAAGTTGCTTTTTGGTTCTTTTACGGGACTATAATTTTTTTAACGTATTGGAGTATCTAAGTTACAGAATAGCTCTATTCTTAAGGCTTTTGTTATGATAAAAATTTTATACTTTCCTATACGTTAAAAAAGCAGTTTACAATCTATAAAATTGTCAACCGCTTAATTATACCATATTTTGTATATATTTTACATGGTTAATTGTCTACTTGTAAGTATATTTCTTTTAAAAATAGTTTTATTTAATATTCTCTTTACATAAGAAATTATTTACTTCATGTCATTTATGCGACTTTTCATTTCTTTAGCTTTTTCTTTAATTATCCCTGTAAATTCTTGAGTCTTTTCTTTTACCTCAGAAGTCATTTCGCTAGTTACTGCTTTCATATCTTTCCTCATATTATATGCACTTTCTTTTATTTCATCGCCAATCTCTCTTGCATTATTCTTTATATCGCTTGTCATATTCTTCATTGAATTTTTTAAATCATTCATAATTTCCACCCTTTCTTTATTTTATTAATTTATTTTTCTTATTTAGTTTGCACCATTATCTAAATAATATTAAAAAATAGATTGTACCAAAAAAATTCTTTAATTTTGATACAATCCATTTTTTATGAAACTATTGATTTATTTTTCCATTTACCACTTTTATAGCGTACTACTGATATCGTTGATGCTATAATCCACCCTAAAGGAACCGCATACCATATTCCCTTTTCTCCTATGCTATATGCAAAAAAGTATGCGAACATTACTCTTGAACCTAAATTAGATATAGTACTTATTATAAACATTTTTATATCGCCGCTACCTCTCAACACTCCATTTGTTGTTACCATTAATCCCATAAAGAAATAGAATACTGATACAATACGCAAATACTGAGTACCTATTTTTATTACATCCTGATTAGAATCAGAATTTATAAATAGCTCAATTAGATTTTGCCCAAAGACAAATAATAATATTGTTACGCTAATACTGAAAATAGCTATCATAATTAATGCTGATCTATATCCAGATTTAACACGCTCTATTTTCTTACCTCCTATATTTTGTGCTGTAAAATTTGAAACGGCATTACTTAAATTTGACATAGGAAGTATTGTTATTGAGTCAATCTTTGTTGCTGCAGTATATCCAGCAATAGTTACTACACCATAACTATTTACTAATGCCTGTACAAGTAAATTTCCAATTGATACTATTGACTGCTGCAATGTTGAAGGTATTGATATTTTGCACATGCATTTGAAAATTTCTAAATCAAATATTTTTATCTTACGTTCATGCATATCTATTACTTGTATGCTTTTTACTCTTTTTAATATAAATGTTAATGACAGCAACGCTGATATGCTTTGTACTATAAATGTTGCTATTGCTGCCCCCTTAACACCCATATTAAATTTTCCTACTAATAGTAAGTCTAAAAATACATTTATTATTGAAGAAAAAATCAAAAATGCAAGTGGTGTCTTGGAATCACCTAATGCATTAAAAGATGATGTTGATATGTTATATATAAATAAAAAAATAGTTCCTAAAAAATAAATATTCATATAAGCACTAGCATCATTAAGAATATTATCTTTTATCTGTAGTAATCTTAAAATATTTTCATTAAATACTAATCCCAAAAGCATCAATATAAGACCTAATATTCCTACTGATAATAATGCTGTATATATTGAAGATTTCATCTTATTAATATCTTTTGCTCCAAATAATTGCGAAATAACTACCGAGCATCCTATACTTGCACCATTAGCAACTGTAATCAATACAAATGTTATTGGATATGATGCTCCAACTGCTGCTAATGCGTTAATTCCAACAAAGTTTCCTACAATAATTGAATCAACAATATTGTAAAGCTGCTGAAATATATTTCCAACTACCATAGGTAATGCAAAGTAAAAAAGAATCTTCGAAGGACTTCCATTTGTCATGTCTTTTATCATAAAAAACCTTCTTTCATTAATAGCATTGTATTTATAATGCTATAATATTTAATTTATAATATTAAACATTATTTTGATACTTATAATTACTAAAAATCTCCAAAGTAATTATATTTATATCTAAGTTCTCATTCCTAAATAAAATTACTGCTACTCCATTTTTTACAATTCTACAAATAAAATGCAGAATAAAAATTCCAACACATCTGAAGTTATAGACAATAAAAAAATCAAGATTTATATCAATAATTATTATGGTATAAATCTCGATCTATATTATTTTTTCAACTCATTTTTTCTATTTTCACTTTCTGATGGATGTTTAAGCTCAACTTCTAATTCATTTGAAAAATCATCATTAATTCTTTCATGCTCTAAATCTTTTGGCATAGAACTAATTAAATCTGCATCAAAATTTTCTTCATGATCAATTGTAAATTTCATTTCATGAAATTTATTTTTATATTTTTCAGACATACTTATCACAACCTTATTTATCAATATAGTTCTTTTAATATTAGTATGTCGTAATAAGATTTATTTTATGTTTCTATTTAATTTTCTCGCCACAATATGGACAATAACTATATTGCCTATCCACTTCTCTTCCGCAATTTAAGCATTTACTATTATAATAAATATCATTAAAGGCGTCTTTTAAATCCCAATATGTCATTTGAACTTCTTCATTATTTTCAATAGCTCTTCCTTTTTCTTTTGAAATAGTATATATCGCATTACATCTTTCGCATTGAACATAGTATTCAACATTCCATTTAAATATTGGTATAAAGAAAAAATGAAAAAAATCAAATTTTTTAATTAATTTTGCATTTACTATCTGTTTGCATCTTTCACAGATTAAATTATTTAATATTTTTATTTCTGCACTTTTATTTTCTATCCCAAATATTCCTATAAAAAACATACATTTACCAACCTCTATTTTTTTACTTATATTAATGTTTATTATAATCCAAAATATTAATATAATAAATAAAGTTCTTGTAATTTATTCTTATCTATTTTACCAGAATCATTTATAGGCAATGAGTTTAAATATATTTATTTTTTATATACATCAATAGTTAAATAAAAAAATGCATCCTGCTATAATACTAACATCAACGCATTTTTAATATTAAAAAATTATTTCTAATATTCCATTTGAGTCTTATCTATATTTTTATTATCTACAACAGAAAAATCTGGTGATAAAATTTTATATGATGTATTGTTATATACATCTTCTCCCAATTCTGATTCTACTGATCCTTTAACTAAAGTAAGCTCAGCTTTTGTATCATTGCCACTCATTTTATTTACTATTATTTTTGTATTTCCTCGAAGCTTTACATACTCTTTTTGTGATATTTTCAACCTAGCATATCCACCATTCTCCACTTTTAATGTATCTCCAACATATATATACATATTATTATCAGCTTTGGTTATATCTCCTTCAAGGCTTTCTATGGATACATCACCATTTACTTCAACTATTTCTATATTACTAAATCCATCTTTAGTACTTATTTTATATATACATAACCCTGAAATCATACATATAATAAAGCAAATTATTATTAAACTAATTTTGTTACTAAGAAATTTCATCACTTTTTACCCCTAAATTCTTATTTAATAGAATTAAGATAATTTCTTTCAGCTTCAATAACTTTTTTTAATACATCTATACTCTTCATTGTATCATTTTTAATATTTAGAGAATGATCAGCACCTTCTATTTCTAAAAATTTCACATTACTCATCTCTCTTAATTTATGTAAAGCATCATTATTTATCATAGGATCATTATTTCCTGCAATAATTAACGAATTTTCCTTTATCCCCACCTTTATTGTTTCACTTACTGGAGTTAAATATATGTTAAACGTCTCATATTTAGCTAATTTTTCTTCTATGGATGTTTGTACCAAAGTTCCAATACTTTTACCTATAAATACTATTTTTCTGTATTTATCATTTAAAGCCTTCAATATAATCTCCCTAGTTTCTCTTATAACTATGCTGAATTCATCAGAGTGATTAAGTGATGTTCTTGCAACTTGAAATCCATATTCCATCGAAAGGACATCATATCTCATTTCTGAAGCTAATCTCTTAGAGTAATCCATCAGTGGTCTATCCCCTGTATATCCTATTCCTGGTAATAAAACCACTAATGTATCACTATAATTCTCTATTAAATTACAATCTAAATTTACTTTAAAATACGACAACATCTTTATATTCATATTTTCTCTCCTTCAATACCAATAGTTATTATATTTATCGCCATAAATATTCCATATTTTATATTATACACTATATTATTATATATGATATGAATATTCTCCAATATTTTGCTATCATATTTAAATTTAGTTCATATTAATCAATACCATTCATTAATTTAAGATATCATTTTCCATAAATTAGTTTTAATCAAACTTTTTACGAAATATAGCCCAACCAGTAACACTACATTTAAGGCTTGGCAATAAAAATACATATGCTTTAAATGTTTCGCTTTTCTTTAATTTACAAAATACAGCTTTCATACCACTTTTCCTTATATGTTAAAATCATTACATAATTATTTTAAATATAAATTATCTAAACATTCTTAAAAAGCTACTCAAAATAGAAATTTAATTTCTATTTTGGGTAGCTAGTACTATATATTATGCCTCATAACTTTTTAGTAATCTTATATAATGATTTGCTTCTCTTAGTACATGATCAGCAAGAAGTGGTAATATTATAGATTTTATCTCACAATCAACTATTCCCTTTGTGCCTGCCTTCTTAAAATCTCTTAATTTAATTACCTCTGTTAAAGTATCATTTGTAATACTAGACATAGTCATTTCAGTAATCTCATCTGCCTTTTTAATTAGTTCAGAAAACTCATTTGCAAATTTATTTGAAGTACTTATTAATTCAGCCTCACTAGGATCAAGCAATCCCCTGATAAATAGAGAATGTTCCATCATAATTTGATTCCAAAATAACTCGTTTTTCCTAATGTCGTCCTTATCTATATCATTATTGTTTTCAATTTGTTCTACATATAAACGATACAATTTCGCCTCTCGTATTATATGTTCAATAAGTAAAGGATAATTCACTGTAAAAAGTTTACAACACAACATATCATTTAAAATTTTTGTCTTAAACTCTATTAGTCCATCCAATAATTTTATAGCTCTGTTATTAAGACCTTTCACACAATTCATAATCTTGGTATCAGTACCTTTTGTAGGTCTGCATTCTAAGTCGTTCTCCATTAGTGTTATTTTAGAATTAATATCTATACCTGTATAGTATTTTGTTTTTGTTTCTGCATTTAAAGTATACTCGGTAAAAACTTCTCCTGAATCTATAACAGCTTGCCTAATTCTCCCGTTGCTAAGTTTAACTGTATCTAATAAAAGTTTTTCAAAATTTACTTTATAATTATCTGCTTCCTTAGAAAGCTTTGTGTTTTTAGGCGTGAATCCAGCTTCTAGAAAAAAGGAATGTTCCTTCATAATTCGCCCAAAAAATAGATGTAATTCTAAAGATAATGTAATATATTTTTCTCTGCTTAGCATAGTTTTCTCCCATATAATTTTTTAATATTATATTCTTCTTGGACTTTAATAGTTCCAAGAAGTTTTATTCTACATACAAAACAAAATAAAAATAGATTAAGCATAGTACTCAAGCTATTTTTATACAATGATTTTCCCCATTAATAGTTATTTTTACGCAAACATTTATTATGCTAATGTTGCAGATATTGTAATTAAGTAAAAGTGTTTTTACTTTATCATTCATGTTCCATCATAAAATACTCAAATTTTTTTATTGCTTCATTTAGTTTATTAGTTTCCTCTATTACTTTAGGATCTATTAAATTTGATTGTTCATGAGATATTTTTTCTAATTCTCTTCTGCATTTACATATTTCTTCAGCTATTTCTCTAAAACTTTTCATAACAATATTCCTTTCATAATTGTAGACTTTATGATTTAGTTTGCAATGAATTTTATATTTTATTCATAAAAACATTACAGTTTCTATAATTTACCTAAAATAAAAGAGCCCTATTTCTAGAGCTCTTATTAAAATAAGTTTTTACATTATTTTTTGTGGTATTACCATATCTAAAATTCCAATAACCAAAGCTGCTAATAATGCTCCGACTATAGATACTCCCATATTAGGAACAAAAAATTGTGTTAAATATATTATTACTGCTGCTATTATAAACCCCTTTATACCTTTTCCAATAGGTGATGCATCAAGTCCCATAAATCTTTCTACTATATAATCTAATGCAGTTATTACAACTGCGGCCAATAAAAATGACCATAATCCATTAATAGTAAATCCTGGTGTTAAAAATGATGTTATTCCTAAAATAATTGCAACTAATACTAGTCTAGTTATCCAACCCAAAATATTATTGTTTGAAGTTTTTCTTTTCTCTTCCATTTAATATTCCTCCTTATAAACATAATTTGCTTCGTATCTATTATGCCCATATAATTTAATAATAATTATAATTTTTTACTAAGAAAAATATTAAAACAAAAAATACTCCACAGTCCTACGTTAAACACTCAAATATCAACTTAAGTCTTCGGAACTTGTTTGTTAAAAATATGTTACTATGTGATAATAAATTTTTGTATATAATTAACATATTATGTCTATAATCTATACATACATAATATATCTAGCCCTCAGAAAAGGAGATAACTAAATTAATAGTTGTCTCCTTTTTATTAACTGAAAAATGCAATAAGAGGAAATATTATAAGTGGTATACATGACAATATGCAAAGTACTAGTAATACTATATGTATTATAATTTGAATTTTTACTAATGGAGTTTTTTCTAGATCTTTAAATTTATATTTAATTAATCTTATTAAATAACCTATTATTAGGATTGGTATTATCCCTACTACTAATTCAGCCAAATCCATTATCTAATCTCCTTTATCATAAATATATTAACATTGTATACTATTGGTAATATATGTCAATAATATACATGATAAAATTATTAATATTCATATAAAAAGGAGATAGCTTTCATATATATTATTACTGCTATCTCCTTATAAAATTTCTTATCCAATTACAAACCGTATTTATTATAGTTCCTGCTAATCTAGATTTAAATTGCCATGTTCTTTATTGTTTCACGTAATCCCTTTGTACTCAGAATTCACCTCAATGCTATTATACATTCAAAACATAAGAATTTAATAGCATCCTTATTTCTAATATAATCTATTTCTTAACATTTTCTAAACAGAATAAAAGCCAGCTAAAGAAATTAATCTTTAACCGGCTTCTATTGTTTTCTAATTATTTATAGATATATTAGATTTATGTATGGTATTACTATTTATAATCATATTATACCATATTTTTTACATAATAAAATAGTTTTTTATATTATTTAATAAGCTTTTAATTATTTAATGTATATTTACCAGTAAGAAATAGCTTAGCTTCTGTATTTCTTCTTTTAACCAATACTGGTTGCGTCGTCATCCATCCTTAACATGCATAAGAAAAGCATTAGTTATTTTAACAGCATTTCTATTTCTGACTTTAATTAATTGCCATAATGTACTGGTGCTTAACGATCCTAAGCCACAATTAAATGAATGCCTAGAATACCTTTTTAAAAAAGTGTGGTGTTAAGCACAAAATTTTCATCTACTCCGCCACACTTATTCAACATTAAAATTTTAAATGATGTTCTGTTACCTAAAAAACAATATCTATTTTATTAGCTCATTCAATCATAAGTATTACTGCTGATATTTATACTCATGTGTTAAAAAAAGAAAAATCAATGGATATAATTAATGTGTTAATCAGTTTTATTTCTATCATTTTAAACACTCATATCCATTGAATTTTCTAAGGTTATACTATTTTAGTAGTCCAATCTTCACAGTTCCAAATTTCAGTAACAATGTCTCTATAGAATTCTGGTTCATGTGATACCAAAAGAATTGTTCCTTTATATTCTTTTAATGCTCTTTTTAATTCATCTTTAGCATCTACATCCAAATGATTCGTAGGCTCATCAAGGATTAATATATTTGTTTCATTATTTATTATCTTGCAAAGTCTTACTTTAGCAGCTTCTCCTCCAGATAACACTCTGATTTGAGATTCAAGTTGCTTTGTTGTAAGTCCACATTTAGCAAGTGCTGCTCTTATTTGATATTGAGTATACCCTGGGAACTCTTGCCACACTTCTTCAATACAAGTATTGCTATTATCAGCTCTATCTTCTTGTTCGAAATATCCTATGTATTGATAATCACCTAAATGAACTTCTCCACTTATTGGCTTAATTTTTCCAAGTAAACTTTTTAGTAGTGTTGACTTACCAAGGCCATTTGCTCCAACTAAAGCTACTTTTTGACCTCTTTCCATTGAAATATTTAATGGTTTTGTAAGTGGAGAATCATATCCGATAACCAAATCCTTAGTTTCAAAAATCACTTTACCTGACGCTCTTGAAGGTTTAAAGTTAAATTCTGGCTTTGGCTTTTCTGCTGAAAGTTCAATCTTTTCCATTTTATCTAATTTCTTTTGTCTTGATTTTGCCATATTAGCTGTTGCAACATTAGCTTTATTTCTAGCCACAAAATCCTCAAGTCTCGCAATTTCTTTTTGTTGTTTTTCATATGCTGCTTCTAATTTCTTTTTGTTTTCAGCATATATTCTTTGGAATTCATCGTAATCTCCAACATATCTTGTAAGCTTTTTATCTTCTACATGATATATTAAATTAACTACTGAATTTAAAAATGGAATATCATGTGATATTAGGATAAAAGCATTTTCATATGCTTGTAAATATCTCTTAAGCCATTCTATATGTTCCTCATCAAGATAGTTTGTAGGCTCATCTAAAAGTAATATATCCGGATTTTCAAGTAATAGCTTACCTAAAAGAATCTTTGTTCTTTGGCCTCCCGATAAATCATCAACATCTCTATCAAGCCCTAAATCTAAAAGTCCAAGCCCCTTAGCAACTTCTTCAACTTTAGCATCAATTACATAAAATCCATTATTATCAAGTAAATCTTGAATTACTGCAGTTCTATCAAGCATTTTATTTAATTCATCCTCACTGCAGTCTCCCATTTTTTCATATAACAAATTCATTTCAGTTTCCATATCAAATAAATACTGAAACGCACCTCTTAATGCATCTCTTATACTTTGACCTTTTGTAAGTGCTACATGCTGATCCATATAGCCAACTCTCACGTTATTTGACCATTCAACTTTCCCTTCATCTGGTTGAAGTTTTCCAGTAACTATATTCATAAATGTTGATTTACCCTCGCCATTAGCTCCAATAAGCCCAACATGTTCACCCTTTAATAGTCTAAATGATACATCTTCAAAAATAGCCCTATCACCAAATCCATGGTTCATATCCTTAACTAGTAATACGCTCATTTATTTCCTCCCAATTTATATAGTTATTTTAGTTTTTAGTTCTTATGTTACAATTTAATGTCCAAAATTTATATACAGTAAATAGTTTAAAACATGTAAACCATTTATGTCAAAAGAATTTTATATCCTTGTATGCTTTAATTATATATTAGTTCGTTATTTCTTCCATAAAATATATCGGCTTTGGTATAATATATTGAATCTTGGAGATAAATCTATATATAATTTGAAGATTTGTTTTTATATAAAATATTGAAAGTAGGTGAAAATTTTTGAATTACATATTATTAATTATAGGATTTGTATTACTTATAAAAGGTGCTGACATATTTGTAGATGGTGCTTCTTCTATAGCTAAAAAAATTGGAATCCCATCAGTAATAGTTGGTCTTACTATAGTATCTCTTGGAACAAGTGCACCAGAACTTGCTGTAAGCTTAATTTCTGCAATAAACGGCAGTAATGAGATTGCCATTGGGAATGTTCTTGGTTCAAATTTATTTAATACTCTTATGGTATTAGGTGTAACTTCTATAGTTCTTCCATTAATGATTCAAAAAGAAAAGATTAAAATTGATTTTCTTGTTAATATTGCAGTTACAATATTATTATTATTTTTAACTTTTGACAGTATTTTAGGGAAAGACAGAAATTTAATTTCTAGATTCGATGGAATAATTTTAGTTATAGTTTGTATTGCTTATATTACATACCTCGTATTTAAGTCTATTAAAACAAATGTTGAACTACCGAGTGAAGAAGATAAAAATATAAATATATTCATTAAGATATTACTTATAATATTAGGTGCCTGTGCAATAATATTAGGTGGTGATTTTGTTGTAGATAGTGCTACTAATATAGCTTATAGATTTGGCATGAGCGAAAAACTTGTTGGTCTTACAATAGTAGCCATGGGAACTTCTCTTCCTGAACTTGTAACTTCAATTGTTGCAGCCTTAAAAGGTGAAAATGATATTGCTCTTGGTAATGTTCTAGGATCGAATATTTTCAATATATTACTTATAATAGGTTTTTCCTCAACAATAAGCCCTATTACAGTTGCTGCTAATTTAATGATTGATTTCCTATACTTATTAGCAATAACATTTTTTTTATTTGCATTAATATTCATAGGAAAAGGAAAAGAAAAAAAACTTACTCGATTTGAAGGATTAATTTTAGTAACTCTGTATATAGGATATATGATCTATATAATAATACGAAATTAAAAAGACTAAGTGTTTCCATATTATATACTTATAAATGGATCACTTAGTTTTTTATTATATTATCTGATTTATTTATACACATTCACAATACAATACCTTACCTTACATCAACACTCACTTCAACTATTTGACCTACTTTTCTTTTTTCTAAATAATATCAAAAATATATTTAATTTTATATTCTTTCACTTCAATAACATATATCTTGACAGAAAAACCTAAAATGATATCATTAGATTGTTAAGTTTAAAAAGCAATAATTAAATAAAGGGGTGACATATTATGATGACATTAGAAAAATTTGAACAAGCCTATGATGCCGTTCAAAAAGTAATTATAAAAACAAAGCTTGTGTATAGTGATTTTTATTCAGAATCAACTGGCAATAAGGTTTATTTAAAACCTGAGAATATGCAAAAAACAGGTGCTTATAAAATTAGAGGTGCTTACTATAAAATAAGTACTCTTACTGATGAAGAGAGAAATAGAGGATTAATTACTGCTTCTGCTGGTAATCATGCTCAAGGAGTTGCATATGCTGCAAAACTATATGGCATTAAAGCAACTATTGTTATGCCTACTACTACACCTCTTATGAAAGTTAATCGTACCAAAGCTTACGGGGCTGATGTAATTTTACATGGAGATGTATATGATGAAGCATGTGACTACGCATTAAAATTAGCTGAAGAAAACGGATATACTTTTATTCATCCATTTGATGATTTAGATGTTGCCACTGGACAAGGCTCAATAGCTATGGAAATTGTTAAAGAACTTCCAACTGTTGATGTTATATTAGTTCCAATCGGTGGAGGTGGACTTGCTACAGGAGTCTCTACATTAGCAAAATTACTTAATCCCAATATCAAAGTTATAGGAGTAGAACCTGCTGGCGCTAATTGTATGCAGGAATCTTTGAGAAAAGGTGAAGTTGTGACTTTACCTTTTGTTGATACCATAGCTGATGGCACAGCAGTAAAAACTCCTGGTTCCAAAATATTCCTTTATATTCAAGAAAATATAGACGATATAATCACAATAGAAGATCATGAATTAATTGGTGCGTTTTTAGACATGCTTGAAAATCATAAAATGCTGGCTGAAAATTCTGGTTTATTAACAGTTGCTGCTTTGAAGCATCTAGACTGTAAAAACAAAAAAGTTGTATCGATAATAAGCGGTGGTAATATGGATGTTATTACATTTGCTTCACTTGTTCAACACGGTTTAATTGAAAGAGAACGTATCTTTGCAGTTTCAGTTTTATTACCAGACAAGCCTGGCGAGCTTACAAATGTATCAAAAGTAATTGCTGAAGCGCAAGGTAATATAATTAAACTTGATCATAATCAATTTGTAAGTATAAACAGAAATAGTGCTGTTGAGCTTGATATAACAATGGAAACGTTCGGTCATGAACATAAACAAAAAATCATAAAAGCACTTAAGGCTAACGGATATTCTCCAAAGTTAATTAATCCAAAATGTGTTTATAACTAAAGCAAAAAGCTTCTAAAATAATTACATTATGTATTTATTTTAGAAGCTTTATTTTATAATATATGTATATTTTCTTTATCATACTTTTTAATTGTAAGTCTCGTAAATACTAACATATCACTTTTTATATACAAGTATATGTTATAGGGCCTCAAAGTAGTTCTTTACCTCAATTAAATCATCACATATCTTAAAAGCTAATCTTTTCATATTATCATCTGGCATTTTCATATCAGGCACATTAAATCCTTTCATATTAGCTGCATTTGCTGCTAATATTCCTGCTTCCGAATCTTCTATAACAGCGCATACTTCTGGTTCCACATCTAATACTTTAGCTGCTTTTAGAAATATCTCTGGATTCGGCTTAGAGTTTTGTACTTGATCTCCACAGATTATATAATCTACTTTATCTAATACATCTATCTCACTTAATAATTTATGTGCTCTTTCTTTTCTAGTAGAAGTAGCTACAGCTATCTTATATTTATTATCCTTTAGGTAATCTATAAGCTCATGAACCCCGCCCTTTACAATAACTCCATTTTTATCAACAGTCTCAGTTGCCAATTTAGATTTCTTTGGATATATTTCATCGAAAGGGAAATCATCCCCATATATTTCAATAAAAATAGATTTAATGCTCGGAATATTTCTTCCTAATAAAGTCAAATAAAATTCATGACTAATATCATAGTTATATTCTTTAAGTACTTTTTTATAGGACTCAAAAGATACTCTTTCTGTGTCCACAAGAACACCATCCATATCAAAAATTACCGCTTCAATTTTCTTCATTTTTATTCTCCTCATCACTTTTAGTACATAATATTAATTTTATCATATAAAATAAAAAATAGGGCCAATATATAATGAATATTAATTATATATTGATCCCATTAATTTGTTATTTCAAATAATCTTCAGTCTTATAATTCATATTTTTCTTTTTTAATTTTCCTTCTATAATCTCTTTAACAATTGCATAAATAACAGCAAATAATGGCACCCCAATAACCATACCTATAAGTCCTAAAAATTTTCCTGCCACAAGTATTGAGAATAAAATCCAAAACGCTGAAATTCCTATGGAATCTCCTAATATTTTAGGACCGATTATATTACCATCTAATTGTTGAATAATAAATATTATAACCAAGAACCAAAGTGCCTTAACAGGCGAAATAAATAAAATTATTATAAATGACGGAACAGCTCCTATAAAAGGTCCAAAAAAAGGAATTATATTAGTTATTCCAACAATTACAGATACTAGAATCGCATATGGCATTTTACATAAAGCTAAGATAAAAAACGTCAATACCCCTATAATAGCAGAATCTACTATCTTCCCGATTAAAAACTTTCCAAAAATAGAATTACTCATATAAGATACTTCTAATATTTTTTCTGAAGCCGATTTAGGAAATATTGCATATGTTATCTTTTTTATTAAAGCACAAAATTTTTCTTTATCTATTAGTAAATAGATTGATACTATTATTCCGAGTATTATATTCCATATACTAGATGCCACCGTTGTTAGCATCCCACCTAATAAAGGTAAAAAGTTTGTTGCAACTTTTATTATATAATTTACTAAGTCATTAAAATTTTCATTTATTATCCTTAAATATTGTTGATCAATATTTAGCTTTGCTAATGTACCATCAATAAATTTATTAGTTTCATTTATATATGATGGAATATCATTTATTAGTCCTGATATACTATCAACAACTTGAGGCAATACAAATTTAATAAACAAGAACACAACTACTAATGCAGTAGCGTATGTAAATAATATCCCAAAACTTCTTTTTGTTTTCTGCTTCAACTTAAGCTTTTTTATATTGCTATTTTCAAATATTTTTTTTTCATAAAACTTTAATATGAAATTTAATAAATATGCCATAGAAAAACCTATTATAAAAGGTTGTAATATGCCTATAGCTCCATGAATTTTACTTAACACAGCTCCTAATTGGGATATGCCTAGATAAAAAATAATTATAGAACATGCAACTATAAATACATATGTTGCTATTGTTGTATATTTAGTATTCCAATCTATTTTCATATTTTTCTCCTTTAGTGCATTGAATTTTTGCATAGTCTATATAGATTATACACCAATATATAATAAACTTATATTAATATTTTATTAACTTATAGATTTCTCCCTCTTAATATTCCTTTATAAAAAATATTTCAAAATCAAAAAATTGTATCAGAACTTTAATAGAAATTCTGATACAATTCATATTTTATTATTCTTCGTTTATGAAATTTTTAATTCTTTCAAGTAACATACTTAAAGCCACCATATTATCTCCACCTTCTGGTATTATAATATCAGCTCTTTTCTTGCTTGGATCAACAAATTCTTCATGCATAGGCTTTACTGTTCCTAAATATTGATTCACAACTGAATCTATATCTCTGCCTCTTTCTTTAACGTCTCTTAATAGTCTTCTTATTATTCTAACATCTGCATCTGTATCCACAAAAACTTTTATATCCATTAAATCACAAAGTTCTTTATTTTCAAAGATTAATATTCCTTCAACTACTATTACTTTTTTAGGCTTAACTTCAACAGTCTCTTTTAGTCTTGTGTGTTCTACAAAAGAATACACTGGATGTCTTATAATATCCCCATTCTTTAAAGTTTTAAGATGATCAATTAATAATTCAGTTTCAAATGAATTAGGATGATCATAATTTAATTTTTTTCTTTCTTCTAATGAAATATTATCATTTGATTTATAATAATAGTCATGGCAAAGAATAACAACTTCTTCTTCAAAATAATCTTTTATTTTTTGTGCTATTGTAGTCTTTCCAGAACCACTTCCACCAGCTATGCCTATAATCATTGTATTTCTCATATGTTCCTCCAATGCAATAAAGTATATTTAATTTTATTATATAATCTAAAAGTAAATCTATTAATGGTAGATTATTATTCTTATTTATAATTAACTATTAAATTTTATTACAAAAAAATAAAAAAAACAACTCTTATAATATTTAAAAAATAAATAAGAGTTAAAGAAAAAAATATATCTTTATAAATTAATAATCAAAGTGCATTTTTTTGAAAATTTGATTCCTTTTTATATAGATAAACAGTTAAATTTTTATTATTTTTTGAATTACTTTTTAATATTAAAGTATTTTTATATTCTTCGCTATTTTCATCTTCAAAAAACTCAATAGCTCTATTTACTTTCTTTGTTTCACCACTTTCATCCTTATAAATCATTGAAATACTATCCTCTGAATCTCTATAGTAATCACCAACAGTTTTAACTTCATAACTATTTTTTTGATTTTCTTCTTCCGCTTTTCTATAAGTAGAATGTTTTTCTATATAAGAAAATGATGGAATCTTGTATTTCTTTAATAATTCTTTTTCTTTATATGCTCGTTTGCTTTCTATTTCTAATCCTCTTATAATATACTCTAATTTCATAACGAATGATTCATAGCTATTTATAGTAATGACCAATTCTCTAAATTCTACGTTTTCATCACCATATCTATCTTTAAATTCTTGTAACATAAAACTTATTTTTTCCTTATCATAAATACCTTTAAAAGCTAGATCTTTTGATAGTTTTTTTACTATGTGAATTACACTACCATATTTTATATATTTAAGCATTAAAACAATAAAATAAATTGATAATAAGCAACATGGTATTGAAATTAACATGTAGTTATTAAGTAGAATTCCTATCGTTATCAATATAATAAATTTAATATTTGCATTATTATATTTTTTAATGCCCTCTGATAAAGTTGAACTATACGATAATATCTTATCTATCATTAATTTTCTATTTTTTATTAATGTAAATATATCATTTTTTTTGATTCTAATCTTCTTTATAAAATTAATTTTTGCTGATTGTGTCCCCATGCTCCTCTCCTCCTAATTGGTAATTATTTACTTAATATTACAACTTTTGTTAATTGTTTTCAAGAAAATATATTCTTTAAATACATTTCATTTATAACTTATTTTTATTTTTTATTATTATATTCATCATTTTCTTGTATCAGTTTTTGTAACATTAAGTCTATTTATCAATTAAATTTCATTATGAATAATAATAAAGCGCTTAGCTTAAACTATTTGTGAAACATTAAAAGAGAGGTGGAATATTTATGCCAAAAGATAGTCAGCCAGATAATAAGATAGCCAGAATGGAAAAATGTAATTATCAAACTCCACTAACAGAAGAAAATCATAATCACAACAAAAATAGAAAAAGGCACTCTGTAAAGCGTGAGGGTTTCAAAAGTGACCATATCAATTAGGTAAATATAAAACTTTTTATTTATGCTTAAATTTTTGAAAATAGAAATTAACTTTTTTATTTTTACGCACTTTAATTAACATTGTTTCAATAAAATCAAAAAGCCATAAGGAATATTCCTTATGGCTAAAATAACTATCTTCTATTATTTTGTTGCTTTCTAGCTCTTCTACAATCAGCACATCTTACTGGATCATTATCGAATCCTTTTTCTTTGTAGAATTCTTGTTCTCCAACTGTAAATACAAATTCGTTTCCACAATCTTTACATATTATTTTCTTATCTTCCATTTTACATTCCTCCATATTCAAAGACTTAGTTACTGATAGTTTCTCATAGGAGAAATGTTCATATAATAAATCTTTAAAAAAAAAAATTTCTGTTCTTATCGAACACTATTAGTATATCACCTATTATTAGTAATTGCAATGTTTAATTTGAATTTTTCTTCTATATAATATCTTGATCTTCATTTTATTCATTATTTAACCTAATTTTCTAATGTTCTTACTCTCTTCTTATTCTTTCTTTTGTTCTTCTACAATCCATAATACATATTAATAAGTTAATTATGAATATTAATTAGATATAAAAAAGTAGCTTCCACATCTATATTGATTTATATTTTGTAAATCAATATTAAATTTCCCCTGTATTTAAGCTGTAAAATACAGGGGATTCATATATTATTCAAAGGCAATATCTCTAAAAAATACAACATATAGCATGTGGAAGTTGTATTATAATGCATGATAAATAATGGCAAAGCAATCATTACACATCAGAAATACTCCTTTTTGGGGGCTTATTTAGAATCTATATTAAAATTTATAATATAAAAAGAAGCAATGAGTTTTTGAAACATCATTGCTTCTTTTTATATTATTATATTATCATAAAGATTCCAACTTTTCAATAAAATAATAAAATATATTGATTTTATCATTTTATTTTAAATTTTTGTTTATTTTTTTAAGTATAATAATATTGTGAATGCATAAAAAGAACTTACTGATAGCACCTTATTTGAATATAACTAATCTTACCCTATTGCTATTCTAAGTCTTCAATTCTAATTATATTATTAATCTTATAAACTGATTTTAATTCAGCTATTTCTTTGATTGAATTATTTAACTCTTTTTCATTAGTCTTATGTGTAACAAGAACTATTGTAACATTTCCATTCTCTTCATCGCCTTTCTGGATTACAGAACGTAAACTTACATTGTTCTTTCCAAGTATAGATGTTATTTTACTTAAAACACCAGGCTCATCTACTACTGTAGCACGCACATAATATTTACTCTCTATATCCTCCATTGATAAAATTTCTCTTTTCCATAAGTTATTCTTAACAACAGGATTGGAATTTTCTGCATCTACACCATTTCTTACTATAGTAACTATATCTCCAACCACAGCACTTCCTGTAGGTAAATCACCTGCTCCTCTTCCATAGAACATTAAGTCACCAACAGCATTACCTTTTATAAATACAGCATTGAATGAATCATAAATATTTGATAATGGGTGTTTTTTTGAAATCATAGTTGGATGAACTCTTAATTCTATCTTACCATTATTTTCTTTAGCAATAGCAAGAAGTTTTATTCCCATTTTAAATTCTTTAGCATACTTCATGTCTACAGCTTCAATTTTAGTAATTCCTTCTCTATATATATTATCAACATCTATCTTGCTACCAAATGCTAAAGATGCAAGTATTGCAAGTTTATATTGAGCATCAAACGCTTCTATATCAGATGTTGGATCTGCTTCTGCGTACCCTTTTTCTTGTGCTTCCTTTAACACATCGTCAAAATCTGCACCTTCAAGTTCCATTTTACTTAAAATATAATTTGTAGTACCATTTACTATTCCATAAAGTTTTTCTATTTTATTAGCAGTAAGACTTTCATTTATACCTTTAATAATAGGAATTCCTCCTGCTACACTAGCTTCATATTGGAACATTACGCCCATTTCATCTGCTTTTTCAAAAAGTTCATCTCCTGCATTTGCTATGAGCATTTTATTTGCAGTTACAATATGTTTTTTCTTATCCATACATCTTAGCATATAGCCTTTTGATGGCTCCATGCCACCCATTACTTCCACTACTATTTTGATGCTATCATCTTCTAGTATTTCATCAAAATCTGTAGTAATAATTTCATCTGGTACTTCTACTGACCTTTTTTTATTTTTATCTCTTACAAGGATTTTTGCGATTTCTACCTCATATCCAGATCTTTTCATTATTTCTTCTTTATTAGAATTCAAAATCATCCAAACACCACGACCAACATTCCCCAATCCTAGTAGTGCTATTTTTACTTTCTTCATTTTGTGTGCCCCCTTAAGTTTCTACTTACTATAATAAATATAGTATACTTATTTAATTATAATTGTTCTATTAAACTTTGGCTATATTTTTTACTGAATATTTTATATTTACCTGCATCTATTACTAATTTTTATGTAATATTTGTATTTTAAAATAAACCAAATATAATTGGAATAAATATTGAAGGCAGCAAATTAGCCACTTTTATTTTACTTGCACCCAACATATTCAATCCCAATCCTAATATTAAAAGACTTCCAACAGCAGACATATTGTTTATTACAATTTCTGTGAGAATTCCAGAAAGAACTCCAGCAAGTACTGTTATGCTTCCTTGATAAATCAGAATAGCTGCTGCTGAAAATATAACTCCAATACCGAGAGATGAAGTAAATATTATTGATGAAACCCCATCTAAAATAGATTTTGCAAAAAGTGTTGTATGATTTCCCTTCAATCCACTTTCTAATGATCCTACAACAGCCATAGCCCCAACGCAAAATAATAAACTAGATGTAACAAATCCTTCTGCTATAGAAACGGTTTCACTTGTAGCATCTTTGTTATTATTTACCTTATTTTCAATAAGTTGTCCTAATTTATTGAGTTTATCATCGATATCTATTATTTCTCCAATTAAAGCTCCAATTGCTATACATATAATCATCTGCAGAGTATCCTCACCTTTAAGCGTACCACTTATCCCTATATATATAACACATAATGCTAGCCCATTCATTATAGTATTACTGATTTTTTCATTTAATTTTCCCTTTACTATTAATCCAATTATACATCCACCTGCTACTGCTAACGCATTAACTATAGTACCTAACATTTTTAATCCCCCCATTTTTATGAATATTTTTATATTATACCATATTCCCAAATTCAAAAGTACTTAACCCCACATTATGAAATCATTAATATTAAAAATAAATTTTATAAATGATAATGATTTTCATTTACTTACTCCAAAATTTATGCTATATTATCTATGGGCTTAATTTTATCGCGGCAAATCTTTATTATACGGAGATGATAATTATTATGGCAAAACAACCAAGATTCAAATTATGTAGAAGGTTAGGACTTAATGTAATAGGACATCCTAAGGCAATGAAAAGAGCAAATAATGGTTCAGCTAGAGATGCTAAAAAACTTTCATCATATGGAATTCAACTTTTAGAAAAACAAAGACTCAGATCTTATTATGGAATAAGAGAAAGACAATTTTCTAATTACGTGAAAAAAGCACTTGCTGACAAAGAACTGACTGGCTATACATTAATAAAAAAATTAGAATGTAGACTTGATAATTTAGTATATAGGCTAGGATTTGCAAATTCAATTGCTCAAGCTCGCCAAATGGTAGTTCATGGTCATATTTTAGTAAATGGCCAAAAAGTAGATAGACCTTCTTATAATGTAAGTATTGGAGAAAGAATTTCTTTAAGTGAAAAATCTCAAAAGAATGAAATGTTTAAGGATAATTTCTTATCTTCTATCCTTAATACTTATCCATACTTAGAAAAAGATGAGAACTCTTTCTCAGGTAGTCTTACTAGAATGCCACTTAGAGAAGAAGTTCCAATACAAATCAACGATTCTTTAGTTGTAGAATTCTATTCTAAATTATAATTAGGGTTTTAACAACAATTTGTATTTTAGTTTTTATGTATTTCTAGAGAAAGGCTGTATGTTTATATGAACTTTAATAATAAAACGCTGCTTAAAAATTATTATAAAGATTATCATTATTGGGAAAATAAAATAATAAGTAATGATTCAGTACTAAGTGGATACTTCGAAAATAAAACTATAACAACTCATTCTAAGATTATATATACAGGCATATTAAATGCTGAAAAAAATATTATTGAGTGTGGATTTGTTTCGTATCCATCGATTTACTCAGCGCTAGGATTTATTCAAAATATATTTTTATCTACTTGCTTTTTTACATGGTTTGATTCATTTTCAAATGAATTTTCTATCCCTATGGCAACCTTTGATACAGTCATTGAAGAAGTTCTTAAACGCGAAAAAAATATTGATATAAATTCTGCTAACTTTATGGTAAATTCATATGAATATATTAATTCTTTATGGAATTCAGACGAAGCTACTTTAACAAAAAAATTGATAAATTTTACAGATAATTTCAACAATAAGTGGGATAATGATCCAGAAAAAAAATTATTCATAAAGATTTTTGATTCTCCAATGGAAATCTACCATTTTATAACGGCAACTATAGGATGGGACTTTGATGAATTTGTTGAAGAAGAAATCTCAATGAACCTTGAAACATTGCATAATACATGTAGCAGTGTTCTTACTGAACCTCTTATTAATAAAAGGTTCATAAACCTATTAAACATTAACACACCTATATTATTTTAATTTAAAAAAGCAAGATAATTTATAGTTAAATAAATTTATCTTGCTTTTTCTACTTTATTGTATAAACACTCTTTTATTATAGAAAGCTAGTAATACAAATATTTTTTAAGAGGGTGATTATTAATATGAACAAACTTAGTAAATTTTTTATATCTGCCTGCTTACTTTTTCTTTTTTCATTAGCTTTACTGCCAAAATGTGCCTATTCTTACTCTAATAAAGAAATTTCTAATAATTCCAATACAGTGAATCTTGTAATCGATAACTTAAGAATAAATGAGCTACCATCTCATTTTAGAAAAACTTCAGATCTATCCATACTTGATGAAAAAAATATCAATACATATAGCTTAGATACCTTAAACATATCCGGCAGCCAGCAATTCTCAAGAAACAATATAAGATTAATTATAAATAATATAAATACAAATTTTCCTTTTATAGTTATTGATTTAAGAGAAGAATCTCATGGATTTGTTAATGACATTCCTGTAAGTTATGAAAATAATCATAATAATGCAAATATGGGCTTATCAAGGAATAAAGTGCTACTTAAAGAAAAGGATGATTTAAGTAAAATAAAATTAAATTCTGAATTAAATTTTTATAATCATAAAGATTCAATAATTCCAAAATATGTAGGAAACGAAAGCAAAACGTGTCTTGATAATTCTTTAGGATATTTAAGAATAACTGCAACTGACGAAATTCCTCCATCTCCTGAAAATATAGACTTTTTTATAAATTCAGTTAATAAGCTTCCTAAAGATAAGTGGCTACACTTTCACTGCAAAGAAGGGATTGGTAGAACAAGTACATTCATGATTTTTTATGATATGATGAATAATTATGATAAAGTTGGTTCTGAAGATATTATAAATAGACAAATTGAACTAGTCAGTGATTATACAGAAAAAGATATTAAAGATATAACTAGTAAAAGACGTATTACACTTTATAATTTGTTTTATGAATATTGCACTAAATACGGAAAAGATTTTAATGTTTCTTTTAGTGAGTATCTGAAAATGAGTAATTTATCTTATGAATCTTATTTATAATAAAGTCAAATTAATAATATTAGATTATTTTATCATTAAAGATTTTATTATATCTTCTAGAATAAAAATGACTTTAACAAAATGATTTAAGATAATCACTTTGTTAAAGTCTACTAATTTCTTATTCTTCGTCTTTTTTATTTTCTTTTGGAAGTATTGCTATTCCAAGTTCAGCTAATTGCTTTTCATCAGCTATGTTTGGAGCTTCACTTAAATAACAATATGCATTTTGATTTTTAGGGAATGCAATAACATCTTTTATGTTTTCAGTTCCTGCAAGGAACATTACCATTCTATCTAACCCATATGCCAAACCACCGTGTGGTGGTGCTCCAAATTTAAGTGCTTGTAATAAGAATCCAAAACTCTCCCATGCTCTTTCATGCGTAAATCCTAATGCCTTAAGCATTCTTTCCTGAACAGCTGTATCATGAATTCTTATTGAACCTCCACCAAGTTCTTCACCATTTAATACTAAATCATAAGCTTTAGATCTTACTCTTCCTGGATCAGATTCAACGTACTCTAAGTCTTCATCCATTGGAGCTGTGAATGGGTGATGACATGCCATATATCTTCCTTCTTCTTCACTATATTCAAATAATGGGAATTCAGTAATCCATGTAAAGTTAAACTCATTTTTATCTTTAATTAAATCAAATTCTTTAGCTAAGTGCAATCTTAATGCTCCAAGGCTTTGGAATACTACTGAATTTTTATCTGCAACAATAAGTACGGCATCTCCATTTTCAGCATTCATAGTTTCTTTTATAGATTCTGTTACTTCATCAGTTAAAAATTTTGAAATTGAAGATTTAATTCCATCTTCCTTAAATTGAATCCATGCAAGACCTTTTGCTTTATATGTCTTAACAAATTCACCTAACTTATCAAGTGGCTTTCTACCTAAATCTGCTCCACCTTTTAAGCATAACCCCCTAACAGATCCACCTGCTTCAATTGCTGACTTAAATACTACAAAATCCATATCTTTAACATCTGCAGTAATATCTGTTATTTCCATACCAAATCTTAAATCCGGTTTGTCTGATCCGTATTTTTCCATTGCATCTTTATATGTCATTCTCTTTATTGGAAGCTTAACATCAACGCCTGCAACTTCTTTAAATACATGTGCAATTAACCCTTCATTAAATTCCATAACATCATCTTCTTCAACGAAGCTTAATTCCATATCAACTTGAGTAAATTCAGGTTGTCTGTTAGCTCTTAAATCTTCATCTCTAAAACATTTAGCAATTTGATAGTATTTATCAAATCCAGACATCATTAACAATTGTTTAAATAATTGTGGTGACTGTGGTAAAGCATAAAACATACCATTATAATTTCTTGAAGGCACTAAGTAATCTCTTGCTCCTTCTGGTGTACTTTTTCCAAGTACCGGTGTTTCTACATCCAAGAAACCATGATTATCTAAGTAAGAACGAATAGCTGCTGTTGTTTTACTTCTAGTTTCAAAAATCTTGAACATATCTGGTCTTCTTAAATCTAAATATCTATATTTTAATCTTATATCTTCAGCTGTATCTAAATTTTCTTTTATTATTATTGGTGGCGTTTCTGATTCTGAAAGTATCTTTATAGATTCACATTTTAATTCAACAAAACCAGTTGGCATGTTTTCATTAACACTTTCTCTCTTAACAACTTCTCCAGTTACTGCTATGCAGTATTCTGGCTTAACACTTTTAGCTTTTTCAAAAGCTTCAGCATTAATTTCTTCACCAAATACAACTTGCATTATACCAGTTCTATCTCTTAAATCAATAAAATCTAGTCCTCCAAGTTTCCTATTTCTTTGAACCCATCCCATTAAAGTAATCTTTTGCCCAACATGAGCTTCTCTAGGTTCGCCACACATCATTGTACGCTTTAATCCATTTAAAGCTTCACCCATTATAATTTCCTCCTTATAGCAGTTTAAAGTTTATACTTCATTTTCTATACATTATGAATATATAAACTTAAAACAACATTTGTTCTTAAAAGTATAAATACAATACATATAATTATAACATATAATATTCTATCTATTTAACTGTTTTTGCAATTTCTTCACAGTTATCCAAAGAAACTTCAAAAATTTCTCCATCACTCATTCTCTTAAGATTTATTTTCTTATTATTAAGTTCATCTTCACCTAAAATAGTAGTAAATGATGCACCTAATTTATTAGCATATTTCATTTCAGCTTTTACGCTTCTACCCATATGATTAATTTCACACTTAACTCCAAGCACTCTTAAATCACTTGCAAGCTTAAATGCAACTTTTCTTTCCTCATCACCTCTTGCACCAATGTACAAGTCAAATAAGTTTTCCTTTGGTATTTCTATATTTTCATTGTCTAATGTCATTATAAGTCTTTCTTCACCCATACCAAAACCAACTGCCGGCATATCAGGTCCACCTAATTCTTCTATGAGTTTATCGTATCTGCCTCCACCGCATACAGTAAAATCTGCATTTATAATTTCAAATATAGTTTTTGTATAATAATCTAATCCTCTTACTATACCTGGGTCTATTTCATATGGTATTTCTAATACATCTAAATATTCCTTTACTTTATTAAAGTGAGTTTCACATTCTTCACAAACATAATCTAATATTATAGGTGCATTCTTTGTGATTTCTTTACATTTTTTTTCTTTACAGTCTAATATTCTCATTGGATTCTTTTCAAAACGAGTCTTACACGTTTCACAAAGAGTATCATAGTTTTCTTTTAAGAATGCTTTTAATGCATCATTGTATTTTGCTCTACACGTAGGACATCCTAAGTTATTTATATGAAGGCTTAAGCTTTTTAAGCCTAATTTATTCAAGGTGTCCATTGCAACTTTAATTACTTCAACGTCCATTGAAGGTTCTTTAGATCCAAACATTTCAAGACCACATTGGTGGAATTGTCTAAGCCTTCCCTTTTGAACATTTTCATATCTAAAAGCTGGTGTTATATAATATAACTTTGTTGGCTGAGCTTCATTAAATAATCTATTTTCTATAAATGCTCTAACAGCAGGTGCAGTACCTTCTGGTTTTAATGTTACACTTCTATTCCCTTTATCATTAAAAGTATACATTTCTTTTTGTACTATATCTGTTGTGTCTCCAACACCTCGCAAAAATAATTCTGTATATTCAAACACTGGAGTTCTGATTTCTCTTATTCCATAAGTTTTTGCTACTTCTCTAAATGTACTTTCTACATACTGCCATTTATATGCATCTTCTGGTAACATATCCTTAGTACCTTTTGGTGCTTGCAATTCCATTGCCATATCTAAATTCCTCCAAATCTATTTCTTACTACATGATAATATTAATATAAACAAAAAATTATTTCAATTCACAATTGATTATTAAAAGTGTATAGCCTTAAATTAAAATTCTTATACAACTTTTAAAAATCATATTTATTTAATAAGAATTTACTTTTCTATATTAATTATTAATCATAATTTTTAAAGTACCTTATCAATTATATAAAGTATCAAGAAGTCCTTTTTTACGCTTAATCATTTCATCAATTCTTCTGATATATTCATGTAAATCCTTCAAATTAGGAAATCTTTCAAGTCTATCTTCTTCTAAAAATACAACCTTGCTTACAGCTGCTGCACCAAGTGCGATTATTGTTTGCTTTTCTTCTATCATTTGAATATTATAAATGCACTCTTTTCCTTTTTTAGCATAACCTAAGTTTTCCATATTACCAACCATATTCTTTTGTCTATACATATAATATGGTGAAAGCCCTAAACTATCACCTAAATTCTTAGTTTCTGCATACATTTTTATTATTTCATCCTGCAATGTTACCTCTATCCCTTTTTTAAGAACAAAGTTTTCATACATGGCTGATCCTCTTTTTAATGCTAGACCATGAATGGTTATGCTATCTGGTTTTAATTTTATTATTTCGTTTTTAGTATTAAGGAATTCCTCATATCCTTCACCTGGAAGACCTATAATCAAATCCATATTTATATGTTCAAATCCAAGATTCCTTGCCATATTAAACTTTTCTATTATGTCTTCTGATGTATGATTTCTCCCTATAAGTTTTAATGTTTTATCGTTCATGGTTTGAGGATTTATACTTATTCTGTTTACTTTATAATCCTTCATAGTTTGAAGCTTATTTTTATTTATACTATCTGGTCTTCCACATTCAACCGTAAACTCTTTAACATTATTATCTTTAATGAAATTATCATATATTTCTTTCATAACCATAGCAAATTCTTCATCATTAACTGACGTAGGCGTTCCTCCACCAAAATATACTGACTCAATATTTAGGTTCTTTTCTTTTATATAACTGCTCATTCCATTAATTTCTTTTATAAGAGCTTCAATATATGGCATAACCATTTTTTTATGAGCTGCTATTGGATTTGCAGTAAATGAACAATATACGCATCGTGTTGGACAGAACGCCATTCCAATATATACTGCTATATTGTTCTTATCTTTATTTACAATTCTTTCTTCCGCCCTTGCCACATCTATACAAAGCTTAGCCTTATCTTCATGTGCTAAATATCTTTCTTTAAATATATTTATTACTTCTTCTTCAGTATTTCCTTCTTTTAATAATTTTAATGCTATTTTAGAAGGTCGTATTCCTATGAGTATCCCCCATGGATATATATCATTTGTTAATTCTCTAAGGCAAATAAATATAAATCTTCTAATTGAATGTTTCTTTTCCTCTGATATTTTTTCTTTCCTTTGATAATCTTTATATATAAATTTTAATGTTTCATCATCAATATATACTTTATAATCACTTTTATCTTCTTCAACAAAATCAATATTGCTCATTGAAAAATAAACATTAAACAACTGATATACTTCATATCTATATTTTAAGTCATTTAAATAAATTTTTACTTCCATTATTTCTCCTCACGCAAAGGAAGTCTGCCTAGAGTATAAAAATCACTTTATTTAGACAGACTTCTCAATTTATATTTTTATAAAAACGGATTGTATTTCTTTTCATGTTCTATTGTTGTCATATCTCCATGTCCTGGATAGACATCAACTCTGTCACCTAATGGAAGTAATTTTTCTTTTATACTATTAATAATTTCACTCATACTTCCTCCTATAAAATCAGTTCTACCTATAGATCCATTAAAAAGAGTATCTCCTGTAAATACTTTATCATTATTTAATAAGAAACAAAGTCCGCCTTTTGTATGTCCTGGAGTTTCCAAAACTTTAATGATTTCATCACCTAATTTTAAGATATCATTTTCTTTTAAATATCCAGAAGCTTTAGGTAATGTTCCAAATACAAAATCATCCTTTTCCATATATTCTTCATCAGCCTTACTAATATAAAATGGAATATTATATTTCTTTACTAAATCTATAACACCACCAACATGATCCATATGTCCATGAGTAAGTAAAATAAACTTAGGCTTTGCATTTAACTTATCTATTTGTGATATTAGTCTTTCTGAATCTCCACCTGGATCTATAATCCCACATTCTTTTGTATTTTCTTCTACTAATATATAACAGTTTGCATCATATATTCCTGCTGGAATTGCCTCAATTATCAAAACTTTCACCCTTTTCTTTAATAATATTATTTAAAACTGTCTTTTACTATCAAGTAATATAGTTACTGGTCCATCATTATTTATTTGAACTTTCATATCTGCACCAAATTCTCCTGTTTCCACTTTAAGGCCAGATCTTTTTATAATATCAACAAATTTTTCATAAAGAACTTTTGCTTCTTCTCCGCCTTTGGCCTGCATAAAATTAGGTCTTCTTCCTTTTCTACAGTCTCCGTATAATGTGAATTGTGATATTATCAAAAGCTCTCCTTTAACATCTTGAATACATAAGTTCATTTTATCATTTTCATCATGAAAAATTCTTAAGTTGATTATTTTATCTGCTACATACTGTAAATCTTCAATAGTATCATCATTACATATTCCAATGAGAACATTAAGGCCATTCTTTATTTCTCCTATGATCTTATTATCCACAGTAACGCTTGAAGATGTTACCCTTTGAATAACTGCACGCATAATTCTACTCCTCATTATTCTGATTAAGATTAAAATCTAACTATTCATTCTGTATACATCTAATACGCCTTTTAATCTTTTTATTTTTTTCATTAAATCTTGTAAACTATCTATTGATGTTATTTTTACCTTAACATTTATATATGCATAGCCTTCTTTTGCTAAATTTGCATTTACAGCACTTAATTGAAGCTTAAGATCTGTAATTACGCTCATTATATCAGCAAGAAGTCCTTCTCTATCTTCTGCTTTTACTTGAATTTCGGCAAAATAAGCAGTGCCCTTAGGTTCTCCCCAGTTTACCTCAACAACTCTATCTTTATCTGTATTAATTAGATTTTGCAAATTAATACAATCTTTTCTATGAACAGATACCCCTCTACCTTTGGTTATATATCCTAAGATATCATCACCTGGAACCGGACTACAGCATTTTGCAAATCTAATCATAAGATTACTTTCACCTTTTACTGTAATTCCTTGACTACTTGGCTGTTGTCTCAAAGATTTTGCAATCTGTTCTTCTATTGATTTATTTAAAATTTCTGTATTTTCCTTTTCTTTCGAAGTTTTATCTACACCAATTCCATTATCTTCTTTAAGCCTTGAAACAAAAGTAGATACTGCTAAGCCACCTATACCAAATAATGCATGAAAGTCTTCAATATTATGAATATTATACCTTTTAACCATTTTTTCATAAATATCACCTTTAGCTATATCTGCATAACTTACACCTTGCTTTTTAAGTTCTTTATCAAGTAATTCCTTACCTTTTAAAATATTTTCTTCCTTTTTAGCTTTTTTAAACCATAATTTAATTTTACTTTTTGATTGATTACTTTTTGCAATATTAAGCCAATCCATATTAGGACCTTTTGAATTAGGTGATGTTAATATCTCAACGATTTCTCCTGTTTTTAGAGTATAATCTAAAGGAACTATTTTCCCATTTACTTTAGCACCTACACATTTATTCCCTACATCTGTATGTATTCTATACGCAAAGTCAATAGGTGTCGCTGCCCTACATAAATTAATTACAGTACCTTTTGGTGTAAATACAAAAACTTCATCTGAAAATAAATCTATTTTAAATCCTTCAATAAATTCTTCTGCATCAGAAGTTTCTTTCTGCCATTCAAGCATATCTCTAAGCCATACAAGCTTCTTTTCAAAATCTTTTTCTTTTTCCTGTTCTGAAGTACCAGTATCACCTTCTTTATACTTCCAGTGAGCAGCTATACCATATTCTGCTGTTTTGTGCATTTCAAAAGTTCTTATTTGTATTTCAAATGTTTTACCTTGGGGTCCTATTACAGTTGTATGTAAAGATTGATACATGTTAGGTTTCGGCATAGCAATGTAATCTTTAAATCTTCCTGGTATTGGTTTATAAATTGTATGAACTATTCCAAGAACTGCATAACAATCTTTAACTGAATTAACAAGTATTCTTATAGCTGTTAAGTCAAATATCTGCTCTAAGCTCTTATTTTTTGTAACCATTTTTCTATATATACTATAGAAATGTTTTGGTCTACCATCTATATCTGCATCAATTCCTGAAGATTCAAGTTTTTCATAGAGGTCTTTTATTATATCTTTTATGTACGTTTCTCTTTCAACTCTTTTTTCTGCTATGTCTCTTACTAAATCATAATATTCTTTTTCATGCAAATATCTAAAGCATAAATCTTCAAGTTCCCATTTTATCTTAGACATGCCTAATCTATGTGCAAGCGGAGCATATATATCTAATGTTTCCTTTGCCTTATTTTTCTGCTTATTGACAGGCATATATTTAAGAGTTCTCATATTATGTAATCTATCTGCAAGCTTTATTATGATAACTCTTATATCTTTAGCCATAGCAAGAAGCATCTTTCTTACATTATCAGCTTGTTGCTCTTCTTTTGTTTTATATTCCATTTCACCTAATTTGGTAAGCTTAGTTACACCTTCAACAAGATTGGCAATTTCTTCATTAAAAAGTTTTACTGTATCTTCATAAGAACATTCAGTATCCTCTATAACATCATGTAACAATCCTGCTACAATCGTATTTGTATCCATGCCCATATCAGCTAAAATTTCAGCTACTGCTAATGGATGTATTATATAAGGTTCACCTGATTCTCTTTTTTGTTCTTTATGAGCATTTTCTGCAAAATAGTATGCTTTTTTAACCATTTCAATGTCAACATTATGACAATTCTTCTGGATTTTTTCTAATAATTCATCAATCATAAGGATTTGCTCTCCTTCTACAAATTATAAATATATAAGTAAATCAAAGGCTGGTATGTAAAACCAGCCCTACCATTCTAATAATTAATAATTATATATTATTTTCGAATTATTTTCAATAATGTAATCAATCATAGGTATTTAAATTTATTCAACTTATTTTTCTTTTATATTTTATCATTTTATAAAATAGTATATTGATATATTATTTTATCATTATATAGATTTATAAATAAAATAAGTTACTTAAAAATAGAAATTGGTATTCTACTTTTAAATAACTTATTTTATTAAAATTCATATTTAGTTAATGAATATACATCATATCCTTCTAATTTCTTTTTACCTTCTAATCCTGTAAGCTCTATAACAAAATCTAATGAAACTACTACTCCCCCTGCACTTTCAACAAGATCAGCAACCGCTTTTATAGTTCCACCAGTAGCTAATAAGTCATCAACTATTGCAACTCTTTGTCCTGGCTTTATTGCATCCTTATGTATTTGTAATTCATCTTGACCATATTCCAAATCATATTTCATTGATATAGTTTCATAAGGTAATTTCCCTGGTTTTCTTACTGGAACAAAACCTACACCTAATGCATAAGCAACTGGAACTCCAAAAATAAAACCTCTAGCTTCTGGTCCAACCACAAGGTCTATTTCCTTATCTTTTAAATAAGTAACTATTTCATCAATTGAAGCCTTTAATCCATCTCCATCCCCAATTAATGTAGTTATATCTTTAAAACTTATACCTTCTTTAGGGAAATTTTCAATCACTCTTATTTTTTCTTTAAAATCCATGTTAATTCCTCCACAACCTGCATTTTAACAAGATTAATATAATAATATTAGCAAACTTTTGCTAATTGCTTAAAACTTTGTTCTTTTTCAATCTGTATAAGTATTTAACAATTTGATTTGATCTATCTTTATCATTTGTTGTTAAAAGTTCTAATACTATTCTAGCATTATCAGTCACTCCAACAGCTCCTATTGGTGGCACTAGAAAATCTATTATCGTATCAACGCCATCATTATCAAATTCCTCTATTTTGTTAAATTCTATTATTGATCTTAACCCATTATTATTAGTATTTACTAAAAACTTATTTCCCTCTTTAATAAACACTTCATTTTCACCTTTAGATGTTACATTAGACCATTTTACCCCTATAAGTATTAGATCTAAATATTTATTAATACTTTTCATATTATAATATATAGAAATAGCTTGCATTAATTTAAATGCCAATCCACTTGTTGATAAATTTTTATATTTGTACTGACACCCTTTTTGATTAGGATTAATATATATGTAGTCATCTACGAGATCACTTACTTCATTTTCAAGAATAATTAAATCTATACCAAGCTTTTTACATAGTTCAACTTCATCTTTTGATTTTAATCCTACACCCAAAGTAATAAGGAGCTCAGCACCTAAAAAATCTACATTTTCTTTAATATCTTTTGAATTTATTCTAGCATCATTATCTTGTCTATCATATATTAAATACTCAACATCTGCATTTAAATATCTCAGCAAAAGAATCAGTGATGATACTGCACAAATTCCATCAACATTATATGTACCATAAATGACAATTTTTTGTCTATTATTAATAGCTAAAGCTAATCTATTAATTGCTCTCTTCATACCTTTAAGTTCAAACGGGTCATATCCAGTAATATAATTTGGACAATATATACTTTCCCAGAATTTACGCACGGCTTCTTCCTCCATAAAATTAGAAAACAAATATATTATATATGATTCTAACCATTTTTACAATTACTTTATTAAAAAATTAAAAACCTCCAATAATAATGCTAGAGGTTTTTAATATTCTACCAGTAATTATATACCTTGCAACTTTTTCTTAGGGGATTTATTAAATTTTTCTTTCAATAATACCCATATTGGTGAAGCTATGAATATTGAAGAATATGCCCCTGCTGCTATACCTACTATAAGAGGTGTAGAGAATTCTCTAACTGTTGGCACAAATATATTAACTGCAGTTATTGTTATAAGCGTTGACGCAGATGTATATATTGATCTCTTTAATGTATCATTTATTCCTTTATTCGCTATTTCAGTTGGAACAGCTCTTCTCATCTTCCTAGAATCTTCTCTTATTCTATCAAATATTACTATTGTGTCATTAATTGAGTAGCCAATAACTGTTAAGATAGCTGCAATAAACGGAGTATTAACAGGCACCCTAAAAATAGCATAAAAACTAATTGTAAGTAAAACATCATGTATTACAGCAATTACAGCTGCACTACCAAATTTAAACTCAAATCTTATTCCAACATATATAAGTATCATTAAAAATGCTGCGAGTACTGCCAATACAGAACTTCTTGTTAATTCTTTTCCTATAGATGCACCTATTTCGTCTTGAGATACTAAAGCACTATCCTCTAAATTATACTTTTCTTTTAAATCATTCATTATTTTAGATACTTTAGAACTATCTAAATCCTTTGATTTTATTTCGTATTCATTTTTATCGGATATACTTGTTACTGCATCTTTAGCATATGATTTAACTATTGAATCCAACTCTTCCTTGTTTGCATTGTCATTAACTTGTATTGTTACCTCAGTTCCACCAAGAAAATCTAAACCATAGTTTAATCCTTTAAAACACATAGTTCCAAGCCCAATAACTATTATAATTGCTGACATGCAAATCCATATTTTTGATTTTCCAATTATATCAAAGACTACTCTCTTCTTTTCTTTTTGGCTTACTCCAAAATGTGATAATTTTTTCAATATTCCCATTTCAACAGCTAAATTAGTAAGCACTTTTGTTACTACTAATGCAGTAAATAAACTTACTAAAATACCTATCATAAGAGTAATAGCAAACCCTTTTACTGATCCTGACCCTATAAAATATAAGATCAAAGCAGAAAGAATAGTTGTTACATTCGAATCTACTATTGAAGAAAGTGCATGTTCTGATCCTGCCTTAACAGCTGATCTTACTGATAATCCCTTTCTCAATTCATCTTTAGTTCTTTCATAGATTAATATATTAGCATCAACTGCCATACCAATGGTTAGCAGCAATGCGGCTATTCCCGGAAGGGTTAATGTCACTCCTATTTCTGCAAAAATGAATAATATTAACAATATATATAATGTTAATGCTATGTCTGCTATAATACCTTGAACTCTATAAATTGCTATCATTAAAACAAAAATTAGTCCAACACCAACAACAGCAGCTTTCATAGCATTAGGAAGAGCTTCTTGTCCAAGTTGTGCTCCAACATTCTTAACAGAAACAGCTTTCACTGTAACTGGAAGAGCTCCTGAGTTGATTATTCCTGCAAGTTTTTTATTTTCTTCTAATGTCTTTGTTCCTGTTATACTAGCTCTGCCATCTGTAATTTGAGTTTGTACTGTTGGAGATATTAAAAGTTCATCATCCATATAAATTGAAATCGCTTGGCCTATATATTTTTTAGTTGCTTCTGCAAATTTCTTTTGCCCTTCGGCATTTAGTTCCAGTCCGACTTCTGAACCACCATTATTTTGATTTAATTGTGCTGTTGCATTTTTTATGTCTTTACCTGTTAATATTTCTTCTCCATCAGGTCCTTTAAATACTAAATTACCTGATTTTCCCAAGCTTTCTACAAGACCATTTGAATCACTATATCCAGGGATGTCAACTCTTATTCTCTTATCCCCTTCTGTAGTAACTACTGTTTCAGCAACTCCAAGAGAATTGACTCTAAGTTCAAGATGCTGCTTAGTATTTTCCAGCTGCTCTCTAGTTACATTATCTTGTTGTATTTCCATTAATACAGAAACACCACCTTGTAAGTCAAGACCTTTTGTTATCACTTTATCAAAAGATTTAAATTCATATCCACCTAGAATAAAACCTTTAAATCCTGCAAAAGCTAAAAATCCAATTACAGCTACTATCAAAACAAATAGTACTGAACTTTTGCTTTTTTTCTTCATGTTGATCCCCTCCACGTATTATGTCTTTGCTTCACTAGTAAACTTAATACTATTTGTTTTGAAGCTTTCGTTCATTTATTAACATTTTATATTGTTATGTAACCAAAACAATATTTAAAATTAAGAAATATAAAAATATATTGCAACTTTTATAATTCTTAATTTTAAACTTTTTTTATCATACAATCAATACATTGTTCATTATAGCACACTATAATTTCTTAATAAAGTATTTATTATCCTTATAATATATAATTATAAATTCTTACCAAATCGTTTTTCTTTGATATTAAGCTTATGTAAATATGTTATAAATTTCAAATGTTATCTTATCACTTTTATAAATTTATACCTAGCATTCCTGCTAATGTTCCAATAGTCATTGCAATTGCTAATTTTGCTAATTCAAATAATTTAAATGATAATTCTCCACTTAATAAACATGACAAAATGAATAACACTAAATAATAGCCTATTGCTACTCCAAATCCTACAAGCCATCCTTTTGATTCATTTTTCTTTGCTCCAATTATAGCGCCTATGCTTAAAGCAATTAATGAAATGATTACATATAACATATTAAATATACTTTCACTGAACACAAACTTCGTCATTATGGCCGAAAGAATTACTACACCTACAAGACTAAGTAATATTGATCCAACAGTTCCTTTACACACTGATTTTAAATATTTATTTTTTTCCATAAAAATAACACCTCCTAGTATATCATTTTATGAAATATAGAGAGGTATTATGATAATTTTATTATTCGTTTGTTGCTTTATAAGCTATTCCACTTTTATCTAACTTAATCTTTGTTTTAGCAGAACTTGTTTCAATTGTAACACTTTTATCATCTATATGAGATATCTTACCTATAATTCCACCTCTAGTTACAATTTCATCATTTACTTTTAATTCATCAACCATAGATTGATATTTTTTCTTTCTTTTCTTTTCTGGAACAATTAATAAGAAATAGAAAATTATAAACATTAATATGATAGGTCCAATGTTTATAAGTAATGTCATAAAATTATTCATTTTGCACCTCCAAGGTTATTCTTATTGGATTCTTAGTTTCCATGATAAATAGTTTATAGGTATTATGAACTAATATCAACATTATTTAACCACTGTTAACTATTTGTTCATATATTTATTATATACTACCAAAAATAGTTTTTAAATTCCATTGTAATTAATCACAAATAAATTATCATTACATTTATAATATATTAGCCATTAATATATATTTTATACAAAAGATGTATTGGAACAATTTAATTCTAATACATCTTTTTATTATATCATTAGCAAAAAATATTATTTATTTCCCCATGATTTTAATTTTTCTTCTTTAAATTCTTCAAAGCATCCATCATCAATAGCATCTCTTATTTCAGCCATTAATTTATTATAGAAGTATAAATTATGTAATACACAAAGTCTCATTGCAAGCATTTCTTTTGCTTTAAATAAATGTCTTATATATGCTCTTGTATAATGCTTACAAGCAGGACATTCGCAGCCTTCTTCTATAGGTTTTTTATCAAGTTCATATTTTGCATTCATTAAATTAAGCTTTCCTTCTTTTGTATACACATTACCATGCCTTCCATTTCTGGCTGGAAGTACACAATCAAAGAAATCTACGCCTCGAGACACAGCCTCTAAAATATTCTCAGGTGTTCCAACTCCCATTAAATATATCGGTTTATCTTCTGGAAGATGTGGTACAACTGCATCTATTATTCTATACATATCCTCATGACTTTCTCCAACTGCAAGGCCTCCAATAGCATATCCATCCAAGTCCAATTTTGTTATTTCCTTAGCATGTGCTATTCTAATATCTTCATAAGTCCCACCTTGGTTTATACCAAATAACATTTGCTCTTTATTTATAGTATCCGGCATTGAATTTAATCTATCCATCTCTTTTTTACATCTTTCAAGCCATCTTGTTGTTCTTGCTACAGAATTTTCTACATATTCTCTAGTTGATGGATTTGGAATGCATTCGTCAAATGCCATTGCAATAGTAGAAGCAAGATTACTTTGAATTTGCATAGATTCCTCTGGTCCCATAAATATTTTCTTACCATCTATGTGAGAATTAAAGTAAACACCTTCTTCTTTTATCTTTCTCATTGCTGAAAGTGAAAACACTTGGAATCCACCTGAATCTGTAAGAATTGGTCTATCCCAATTCATAAATTCATGCAATCCACCTAATTCCCTAACAACTTTATCAGTAGGCCTTAAGTGAAGATGGTATGTATTAGATAGTTCAACTTGACATCCAATTTCTTTTAAATCCATACTTGATACAGCACCTTTTATAGCTGCCAATGTACCAACATTCATAAATACAGGGGTTTGTATTGTACCATGAGGAGTTTCAAACTGCCCTCTTCTTGCCTTTCCATCTTTTTTTAACAGTGTATATCTTTTGCTCATAAGCGACACCTCTTATTCTTAGTATTTTATATAAACGGTTAATGTCACCTCACCGATTTTTTTCAATTCACAATGCACAATGCACGATTCACAATTAATGATGAAACGCATTGCCTTTCTTTAAATATATTTTGGTTCATCCTGAAATTTTGCCATAAATAATACTCTACATCACTTATATGCCTATTTACTTGGTTTTGAATAAAGAATTGATGTTGAAAAATCACCTTTCACAAAATTCTGTGATGAACCTATATTTTTTTAAAAATTCCTCTAAGGAATTTCATCCTGAATTGTGAATTTTGAATTGTGAACTGTGAATTGTTGAATTATTTTATAAACATAGCATCTCCAAATGAGAAGAATCTATATTTTTCTTTTACTGCTTCTTCATACGCTTTCATTGTATGCTCTTTACCTGCAAGTGTAGAAACAAGCATAATTAAAGTTGATTCTGGCAAATGGAAATTTGTTATTAGTCTATCTACTACCTTAAACTTATATCCAGGATAGATAAATATATTAGTCCATCCACTTTGTTCTTTTACAAAGCCATTTTCATCTCCAATAGTTTCAAGTGTTCTTGTAGATGTTGTACCAACAGAAATTACTTTATTTCCTCTTTTTTTAGTTTCATTTATTATATCTGCACTTTCTTTAGATAGAATATAAAACTCTGAATGCATTTCATGTTCTTCTATCTTTTCAACTTTTACTGGTCTAAATGTTCCAAGACCTACATGTAAAGTCAAATAAACAATCTTTACACCTTTTTCTTTTATTTGCTCTAATAATTCTTTTGTAAAGTGCAGTCCTGCTGTTGGTGCTGCTGCTGATCCATTTTCTTTTGAATAAACAGTTTGATATCTTTCTTTATCTTCAAGTTTTTCATGAATATATGGTGGAAGCGGCATTTCCCCCAATGAATCTAATACTTCTTCAAATATTCCCTTATAATAAAATTCTACAATTCTATTTCCATTTTCCAAAACTTCTACTACTTCTGCCTTAAGCTTACCTTCACCAAATGAAAACCTTCTGCCTTCTCTAGCTGACTTTCCTGGCTTAGCTAAGCATTCCCACTTATCTCCTTCTATTCTCTTAAGTAAAAGGAATTCTATTTTTCCTCCAGTCTTTTCCTTTTCACCAATAAGTCTTGCAGGCATTACTCTAGTATTATTTAACACTAGAGTATCACCTTTATTTAAATACTCTATGATATCATGAAAAGTTCTATGAGTAATTTCTCCACTTTCTTTGTCTAGCACCATAAGTCTTGAAGTATCTCTTTTTTCTAATGGGTGCTGGGCTATTAGTTCCTCTGGTAAATAAAAATAAAAATCTTTTACGTCCATAATATATTATCTCCTTTTTTAATGGGCAATAAACAATCTACATTTAACATTCGTTAATACTTCAATAACACAAAGTTATTGCTTATACTATAATTGTCACCTGTCAACTGTCAACTGTCACCTGTAATCATTCCTCATCAAACAAATTAACTTGTATATTATTTTTTTTCTTAGACGGATTAACACGTCCTAAATGTTCATACGCTTTGTCACTTGCAATTCTTCCTCTTGGCGTTCTAATTATAAAACCTTGCTGAAGCAAATATGGTTCATATACATCTTCTATAGTTCCAAGTTCTTCTCCAATAAAGTATGATAGAGTTTCTATACCAACTGGTCCTCCATTAAAGTTATCTACAATTGCTTCCAATATCTTATTATCAACTTTATCAAAGCCTTGATTATCAACTTCTAATAATTCTAGTGCATTTCTAGCCTCTTTTAATGAAATTAATTTGTTAGCTTTTACTTCTGAATAATCCCTAACTCTTTTTAATAGTCTATTAGCAATCCTCGGAGTTCCTCGTGATCTTCTTGCAATTTCAAGTGCACCTTCTTCAGTAATATCACATCCAAATACAGCAGCACTTCTTACTACAATTTCTCTAAGTTCTTCATTTGTATAATATTCCATTGCACATAATACACCAAATCTATCTCTAAGTGGTGCTGTAAGCATTCCAATTCTCGTTGTTGCTCCTATAAGTGTAAACTTAGGGAGATCAATTCTTATAGACTTTGCTGCTGCACCTTTTCCTATGACGATATCCAGTGAGTAATCTTCCATGGCCGGATATAATATTTCTTCAACACTTCTATTTAATCTATGAATTTCATCTATAAATAAAACATCATAATCTTTTAATGATGTTAATATTGCAGCTAAATCTCCTGCTCTCTCAATTGCAGGTCCTGATGTTATTTTTAAATCTCCATTCATTTCCTTAGCTATAATATTAGCTAAAGTTGTTTTTCCAAGTCCTGGAGGTCCATATAATAAAACATGATCTAAGGCTTCTTTTCTATTTTGAGCTGCTTTTATAAATATCTCAAGCCTTTCTTTAACTTTTTCTTGACCTATGTACTCACTTATCTTTTGTGGCCTTAAACTTAATTCCGAATTATTATCTTCAAGCATTTCATTTGGAGTAACTATTCGTTCCATTTCTTATTCCACCCCACTTTTTCAGTTAAGAGTTAACAGTGTACAGTTGAATATAAAACCTAATAAAATTCATGCTACTTTCTATTAATTTTATCATTTAACTCAAGAGAATTCTTTTCTATATTTTAATATTATTTTACAAATTCTAATAAAGAATCTCTTTTTTAACTGTTACTTGTCAGCTCTCAACTGTTAACTTTCTTAATTACATCATTAATTGTTTTAATGAATTTTTAATTATATTTTCAACAGTATCATTTTTATCCACATTCTTTAATGCATTTTCTGCTTCTTTTTCACTATATCCTAATGCTATTAAAGCACTTAATGCTTCTGATGAGGCCATTATATTACTCTCATCTCCTGAAACACCACCTACTGAAGAATCAAGTAATTCATCTGGCTTTAGCTTATCTTTAAGTTCAAGTATAATTCTTGCTGCTGTCTTTTTACCAATTCCAACACCTCTACATAGATGTTTTTCATCACCTGTCATAATAGCATATTTTAAATTGTTTACTCTGCTTATTGATAATAATGATAATGCTGCCTTTGCACCAACACCATTTATTGTTAATAATAATTTGAACATTTCAAGTTCTTCACTTGAATCAAAGCCATATAATCCTATAAAATCTTCTCTTACTATTTGCTCTAAATAAAGCTGAACTTCTTCTCCATTTTTAGGCATAGAAGACATAGTAGCCCCTGAGGTAAAGATTTTATATCCTATCCCATTATTCTCTACTATTATATAGTCCTTATTTATTCCTATATATATTCCTTTTATGTATTCATACATAATTGTTTCTCCTCATAATAAATACTCTTACACTAAAATGATAAAGTATAATTTAGATTTAATCTAAATTATACTTTATCATTTTACAATAAATCTTTCAACTCATAAACTCTTATCTTAATATTGTTAATATAAATTTCTTATTAAGGCTTCATAATTTATCCTTTATTTTTATTAACAATTTGTCCAAATTCAGTTTATCTATTATCATCTTCTGAAAAATATTAAACTTAAAACAAAGATGTACTTAACCCAAATTCATATATTATTTTTTAACAAATTTATAATTTGCTTTTAAAACTATATTTGAATTGTTTTAAATACATCTTCACTATTATTTTAAGACAAAAATTCTGACAATCCTTCTTCAGCTTCTTCTTTACTATTATACATAAATTCAAAATTTCTTATTTTTTCTTTATCTATTTGACCCAAACTATCAACTGTCTTAAAGTCTGAATACACATCGGCTGAATTTTCAATTTTTAAATTTCCATCTTTATCAGTTTTATATATTGCTAAATATCCGTCTTTATCACCAATATAATATTTATTAGCTTCTAATGTTTTTGTTGCATCCTTTTTGAACATAAATTCGTTATTAGCATTAACATCAAGTACATAGCCTTGTTTTTCTAACAATTTAATGAGTTCACTTTCTGTCAAATTCTCTGTTATATTTAGTTTGCTTTTTAGATCAGCAAGTGAATACTCCTGTTCTTTTTTATCTCCAGCAAATAAGATTATTTTTGTCTTATCATCCAATCCTTCTTTTTCTTTTACTGCGTTTTGAGTTGCAATGTTTGGCTCTTTGCTATAATAATTATCCATACATATATAAGTAAGTGAAAATATAATTGCTAAAGCTATACTCATGCTTAAAAATAATTTTATTTTATTATTTACCATTAATAATCCCTCCTTACTAGGGATTATTGACATATAGTAAAATTTATATACAACTTATATTATAACTTTTATAGTTTTAGTTTTTTATCTTACTCTGCTTATAAATCCACATTTTCTACATAATTCTTCTACTGCTGTTTTATTTGAAAATCCATCATATATTTTTTTAGCCCTATCACAATTTATGATTTCTTCTAAATCATTTTCAAATATGTTTCCAAGAGGTATACTCCCCTCACTATCTAAACAGCATGGCACTACGGTTCCATCAACTAATATTCCAATATGGTCTCTTAATCCATAACAAAAAACTCTTTCATCCATTTCCTCCTCTTTTAAGGATGGCCATTTAAATTTTTCTCCCATATTTATATAAACATTATTTCTTAACTTAAAACTGTTTTTTTCCTTTAATTTTTCTTTCAAATCACAATCTAAATCAAATTTCTCTTCTAATAAATTTAATATATTTTTATTCATATTATTGCTTGCTTTATATTTCGCATCTAAATTCCATAATCTTAAAACAGAAATTATATCGGTTTCTTTACTAGATATTTTTATAAAATTAAGAATTCCATCAACATACTCTTCAAATGTCACTTTATGTTCATTTGCTTCAAAACTATGTAGTGAAAAATTCACCTGCCTAACTGATTTTGAATTTAATAAAATTTCTTTTACATTATTTATTAATGTTCCATTTGTAGTTATATTAACTTTTATTAAGTTCTCTTCACATATATTTAAAAAATCACTAAAATTACTATTTAAAAATGGTTCTCCCATAAGATGCAGATATACATGATTTGTATAAGGTGCAATTTTATTTATGATTTTTGAAAAAGAATCTACACTCATAAATTCTAATTTTCTTGATATTTGGGGACAAAAATTACATTTTAAATTACATATATTTGTTGTTTCTATATAAATTTTTTTAAACTTCTTCACTGTTTTTCTCCAATTCCAAATAGTTTTTGATATTTCATTTACAACTATACACAATAAATTTTAAAAATGCAAAGACATTACTTTATTAAGTACATATTATTTATAGTATTCAAAATAATAAACACTTTTAAAATAATCTCTGCATTACTCTTAATCTTTTTTATTTTTTTCTTTGCTTTTGACTTCAATCAACTTTTTTTCTTCATCTCTTTTTTCTCTTGAATCAAAAAAAACTAAAACATAATATATTAAATGCACTATCAAAAGAATTATACCAATAACAATTAATACAATAGTAAAAGCATGGATTGAATCTGGTACATTCATAACGTTTCCTCTATCATTTTGTATTTATTAATTAATATAAATATATGCACTTTACCATATATAATTTACTTATACAATCAAATTAGCCACTATTATGTAAAATACTTATAATATGCTATAATATTATTATAAATGTAAAACTTAAAATAAGAGTGGAGGTATATATGATTTTAAGTGCTCTTTCTGTATCTAGTCCTTATCAATATCAGCCTTATAATTTTCAATCAACTCCAGCAGCTGAAGCATCTACCTCAAAGTCATCTGAAATCTCTACAGAAGCAAACCTTTCATCTAAAGAAATTCAATCAGGTGAAATCTGTCAAACCTGTAAAGAGAGAAAATATCAAGATGGTTCAGACGATCCTAGTGTATCTTTCAAAGCTGCTGGACATATTGATCCTGAAAATTCCGCCGCTGTAGTTAAAAGCCACGAAATGGAACATGTAGCAAATGAACAAGCTAGTACTAAGTCTAAAGATAAGGACGTTATATCTCAAAGTGTATCTTTACAAACTTCTGTCTGTCCTGAATGCGGCAGGACATATGTTTCAGGTGGTACTACAAAAACTACAACAAAATCCGAAACTACTTTACCTTTTAATTTTGATAAATCAAATCTAAAAGGTAACAACGTAAATGAACTTGTATAAAATATAGCCAAACTCTTTCTTAATAGAGTTTGGCTATATTTTCAATTTACTCTGTATAACATATTATGGGTGTTCCTTCTTCTATATTATCAAATATTTTTTTCGCCAAATAACTAGGTAAATTTACACAGCCATGAGTCCCATCATTTTTATAAACGTTTCCTCCAAAAGCACCTCTCCAGCTTGCATCATGAAGTCCTATATTTCCATTAAACGGCATCCAATATTTAACTTTAGATGCATAGTTATCACCTCTAAGTACTGCATCTTTTTGCTTATAATTTAATACATAAGTCCCATTGGGAGTTTTCCATCCTCTTTCCACATTACCCGTTACAACACTTCCTCGAGTTACAAGTTCTCCATCTTTATAAAACCATAATTGCTGTCTTGTAATATTTACTTCAACATAAGTTTTTCCAATATCATTATCCCCTCTATTTTTTGCCTTCTGAATATATACCGGCTCTTTAACTATACTTTGACCACTTTCTATCGCATTTATTAACTCTGTATACTCTTTATCTTTATCAATTCTAAATCCATAGTTTCCACCTTTAACTTCAACCTCTTTACCCACTGAAGTAGCAAATATTCTAGTTTTTCCATAAGTATCATATTTTCGCGATAACTCTTGTACATATTCTTTTATCTTTTCTTTATCAATTCTAGCATTTAGATTTTCATCTATAGTAATCCAACTACTAATAACTCCTCTATCAACTGTTTCTGTTGCTTCATCAAAAGTATATACAATCTTAGATGATACATATTTATCACATATTTTTTTTGCTTCAATAAGCTCTAATGAATTTGAAGTATATATAGGTTTTTCATAACAATTAACTTCTCCAATGTTTACTTTTACTTTTCCATATTGAATAGCTTCTTCAATTTTATTAAATAATTCATCTTTTTTTACCTTATCTCCATATACTTCATCTATAATCTCATATTTAATACCATTAAATTTTAAACTTGCACTTTTAGGTTCTATTGTTTTTTCATCATTTAAGCAATTTAATTTTTCAAAGCTTTCTTTTAATAAATCAATATCATAATTGAAAAATTTATCATGAACATAATTCTTCCTTTTAAAAATTTCATATATCCATATTGAACTTTTTTGTTTATTAATAATGTTATCCAAAATTTCATTTTTATTATATTTTAAATCAATTTCTTTTCCTTTAATATCTTCTACTATGCTATTTCGTTCTTCCAAAGAAATAGTATAGGTTTCTATCTTTCTATTTATCTTTTTTTCTGCTTGTTCAACTGTCTTTCCTGAAATATTTATTCCATTAACGATTGTTCCAAAATAAAAATGACTCTTAAAAAATAATGAAATACATATATAAGTAGTAATAATAGCAGTAGCTACAATTATTTTCTTAATTTCTTGTTTATTTATATCTAAAATAACAATTCCTCCCCCATAACATTTAAATACATATTAAAAGCTGTAAATTTAAATTGTATATTATAATATTATGTAGTTAGGATTCTCTTTATTATTAATAAACCTTTTTTACATAAATAAAATCCAACTTTTTCTGAAATCAGCTTAAAGTTGGATTTTGTATTTATTAATATTATAACTATTGCATATGATATATCACCAATAAAATATATTTTACTCTGAGTTTTAAATCTCATAAAAATATCTATTGTTCTTGCATTCTTTTCACTTTATATTTATCTTTTTCTTTAACTATTTTTATGTTTAAAATGTTATTTAATATTTCTAAACTTCTGACATCATTAATATATTTTATATCATTTTTACTTATTAATTTTTCAATCATTTCTATTATATCATTTATTTCGTCATCATCTAAAATAAAGCCTTCTAAACATTCCCTATTTATATAAGTTAAAGTATGCCATATTTGTTCTTCTGATATGTTATTTATATCTATAAGAACCCAAGTAAAATCTTTTCTTCTTTCACCCTTTGGATATGCTTCTTTGAAAAATTCCAAGAATGTACTTTGTATCTTAGGATCCTTTACTGAAACGTATTTTCCAAGTTGTGCTTTTAACTTATTTTGAAGAAACATAATAGTATTAGGTTTCACTTTATCAGACATCTTATCTATACTTCTATAAATAAAATTATATGTAGATTCTATTTGGTATACTTCCACCTGTTCTTTTATAAGAATTCTAGTCATCTCTATATATTCTAGAATATTCTTCTTACAAGTAAGCTCTTTATTATAAAGTTTTTCCCAAATCTCTTCTCCACTTAAGTTTTCAAAATTAATCTTATCCATATTGTCTTCTTCCTTCTTACATTAATATTTTGCTAATAATATATTGGTTTATTAAATTATATACTTATGTAATAAGGAATTACAATAAATACTTTATCTGTCCACTTTTTCAATCGATGATATATGTTGCGGGCTTATTGTTATTGATTGGTTTGGTATCTTAACTAATCCTGTTCTAAGCTTCATCTCAGAGAACCCTAATCCAGATGAATTCTCATATAAAATTCTTTCTATATTTTCCTCTTCAACATTATACTCTTTTCCGCTATCCATAATAATTTTAACCATTGCTACACCTCATTCTACATTTAATACATCACATTTTAACAAATTAATACATAAATCATTAATATTATACAATTAATGAAATAATATGTCTAACTTATTAATTACTTTATAACAATGATAAAACTAGGATTTAAGTCAAATATTTCTTCCATGCTTTTATATCCTTTATATTATAAAATCATACTTGCAAATTCCATATTATCAAACTCATTTTCCTTTATATATTCTAATATTTCCTCTAAATAATTTTTATCATGTTCTATTGCTTTAGCAAATACCTGAATAAATTTGATTATATTTTCTCTTGAATCTATTTGGTTATCTAAATGCATACCTATTAAATAAAATCTCATTAGAGAATATCTTATTAATAGCATAATATACGCGTCAAACATATATTCACCTTCTGAAAAAGGAAATAAATTATTATACATAAAATTAACTAAGTAATTTTCAAAAATATAGTCATTTTCATTTACATACTTTTCAATATAATACTCAAATTCATATATATATTTATCTGCATTTTTTTCTATATCATAATTATCCTTAGCATTTATTCCATTCAAAACTTGTCTTGTATATCTTTTAAATGTTTCACTATCAATTTCATTAACAATATCTAGAGATTTAATCATATTATTTAGAAATGATACTTGGAAAATATAATTAAGATTATCTTTTTTATATGAATTCCTTGCTAAAGCCACATCATATTCCTTTATAAATTCATTCACATCATCAGTTTCATAATCAACATACTCTAAATTTTCTATAAAATCACCTAATATATAAAGCCTTTCACTTAAAGTAAAATTTCTATCTTTTATTATTTTAATACTGAATCCTCTAATTTCTTTGAAGTAATTTAGCCATGATTCTTCGTCTAAATTTGTTTCTATTTCATCATTTATAATATATTTATTAAATATTTTTTCACTTTCAGCAAGCTCTAATCCTTCCTCCTTTGAAAGAATAAGTCTAGCTGCTTCTGGACACGCTACATCAAGAGACATTTCATATTGATCATCTATTTTATTAATTATTCTTGGAAAAGATGTACACACTTTAGAAAGGTAATTTTCTCCTAATTTACATTGTATATTACAATAATTTTTATCATTTAGGAAGGGGCATCTCTTTTCCTTATTTAATTTAACTTTACCATAATCAGCATTCTCGTTTGTACAATTTCTATTTTCAAAAACATTATCTTTAATAACTACTTTTATTTCATTATCATCAATTTCACTATATTGCTTAAAAGTAATTTTATCTATGTCCACATCCCATCCAACACAGCAGTTATCTTCACATTCTCCACCTATACATTTAAATTCATCAAGATAACTTGGATGTAACAGCTTAATTATTTTTTTCATATTTCTCTTCCTTTTTAAACTTATATTTTTAACTCACTCTTTTAATTCTATCAAAAAAGAAACAATGTTCCTATAAAGAAATGCATTGTTCCTATAGAAATAACTTCCTTACGAATTAAAATATGAAATTAAAATAGGTATAGCTTTAAATAAGATAGGTATTATTATTGGAATTAACCAGAAAAGCCCTTGAGTAAAAAAAGATCCATTTCCAGAATTAATATTTCTTTCTTCTCTTTCATAAAAGCTTTTCTTTGTATCATCTATATCAAAGTCAAAATCTAATACTGGTGCCTGCCACAGTGCAAAACCTGTTATTAATAATGCCGTTATTAGAAATTCTAATGAACCTTCTTCTCTAAACTGTAATGTTGCACCATAAAACATTGGCCAAAATAAATACCATAAAAATTTAAATCTCATTCCCTTAATTATCTTTTTATCATCTGTATTTGGTTTCTCTACCGGTATCTTAAGTTCAGTTTTATAACTTTCACACAATTTTCTACATTCACCACATGATTTTAAGTGGTCTACTATTAAATCATTGGTTTCTTCACATGTAAGACCTTCTATATAGTTAGGAAGCAAGTCACGTATTACATAGCATTCTAATTCTTTCATTCTAATTCCTCCTTCAAATCTTCTAGAAGTTTATGTTTATCCCTCATAAAAGTAACTCTTGCCCAGCTCTCTGTCTTACCAAGTATAATTGCAATTTCTCTAAATGTAAGATCATTTATTAATCTAAAAACCATCAAAGATCTATGCGGCTCTTCTAAATTATCTATATATTTAAGAATCTTGCTTACCTGTTCACGCTTTTCATAGCTATCTATCATTTTATCATGAAGTGGAACTTCTTCATCTAACTGTAACATCGGTGGATTCTTTTTAGTCCAATGAAAATATTCATGTCTGGCAATTGTAAAAATCCATGTCTTCAGTGAGCATCTTCCTCTGAATGTAGCTATGCCATTCATAACTTGTAAAAAAGTAGCTTGAAGCATATCTTCTGCAATAACTTCATTACGTGTCATTGAAAGTAGATAATAATAAACATCATCTGAATATGTATAATAAATCTCTTCTACTTCATCATGCCTCCTCATTCCATATCCCCCTTCCTATTAAATTAGAGTATAGAAAAATAATTTTGTTACAAAAAAAGTCTATAAAATAATATATAATTTCTTTATTTTTATCCTATTTTATATATGAATAAATTTCAAGATAATAGTCTATAATTGTGATATCATAATAAATACCACCTAAAAGGGAGATAACTAAATTAATAGTTGTCTCCCTTAATCCAATTAATATAATTCCAAACTTTTATTCTTTATTCTAACTACAGTATAAAACTACGTCTAATATTATTTCTTCTATACGTTCTATCGAATAATCTATAACTGAAATTAACATAAAAAACAATTCAAATATTACTAATTTAACAGTTATATTTAAACAGTGTATAATTTGTTTTTTAAATCATATTCTTAATTTATGCTACAAAAACTAAAAATGCTAATAATAAATAAAAAATAGCACACGTCATATATAAAATAAAATTTATCTTAAAATATGATGTGTGCTATGTGAAAATTTAATTATTTATTTATTAAAAATCTGTAAAGCTAGAAGTTTAGCCTATTTAGACATTGCTTCTTCTACAGCAACAGCAACAGCAACAGTAGCTCCTACCATTGGGTTGTTACCCATTCCAATAAGCCCCATCATTTCAACGTGAGCTGGAACTGATGAAGAACCTGCGAATTGTGCATCTGAGTGCATTCTTCCCATAGTATCTGTCATACCGTAAGAAGCTGGACCTGCTGCCATGTTATCTGGGTGAAGAGTTCTTCCTGTACCACCACCAGATGCTACTGAGAAGTATTTCTTACCTTGTTCAACACATTCTTTCTTGTATGTTCCTGCAACTGGATGTTGGAATCTTGTTGGGTTAGTTGAGTTACCAGTGATTGATACATCAACACCTTCCATATGCATGATAGCAACACCTTCTCTAACGTCGTCAGCACCGTAACATCTTACTTTAGCTCTTTCTCCGTTTGAGTATGCTTTTTCTTTAACTACTTTAACTTCTCCAGTGTAGTAGTCAAATTGAGTTTGAACGTAAGTAAATCCGTTGATTCTTGAGATTATGAATGCAGCATCTTTACCTAAACCATTTAATATAACTCTTAATGGTTCTTTTCTGACTCTGTTAGCTTTTTCAGCTATTTTAATAGCACCTTCAGCAGCAGCGAAAGATTCGTGTCCTGCTAAGAATGCGAAACATTTAGTTTCTTCTCTTAAAAGCATAGCTCCTAAGTTTCCGTGTCCTAAACCAACTTTTCTATCATCAGCAACTGATCCTGGGATACAGAATGCTTGTAATCCTTCTCCGATTGCTTCAGCAGCATCTGCAGCCTTTGTGCAACCTTTCTTTATAGCTATAGCAGCACCTAAAGTGTAAGCCCATCCAGCATTTTCAAATGCGATTGGTTGAGTTTCTTTAGCGATTGTGTAAGGATCAACACCTTTTTCAGCACAAACTGCCTTTGCATCTTCTAGAGTCTTCATCCCGTATTTTTCTAATACAGGAGTGATTTGATTAATTCTTCTTTCATAACTTTCAAATAATGCCATTTTAAAATTCCTCCTTTACAAATAATTATTTATGTCTTGGATCGATTAATTCAGCAGCGTCAGCAACTCTTCCGTATTGACCTCTAGCAGCTTCTAATGCTTCGTTAGCATCTACACCTTTAGCAATGCTTTCCATCATTTTTCCTAAGTTAACGAATTTGTAACCTATTATTTCTTTATCTTCATCTAAAGCTACATCTGTAACATAACCTTCAGCCATTTCTAAGTATCTAGGTCCTTTAGCTAAAGTTCCGTACATAGTACCAACTTGAGATCTTAATCCTTTTCCTAAATCTTCAAGACCTGCTCCTATTGGTAATCCACCTTCAGAGAACGCTGTTTGAGTTCTTCCATAAACTATTTGTAAGAATAATTCTCTCATAGCAGTGTTTATAGCATCACAAACTAAGTCTGTGTTTAATGCTTCTAAGATAGTCTTTCCTGGTAATATTTCTGAAGCCATAGCAGCTGAATGAGTCATTCCTGAACATCCAATTGTTTCAACTAATGCTTCTTGGATTATACCTTCTTTAACGTTTAATGTTAATTTACAAGCTCCTTGTTGTGGTGCACACCAACCTATACCATGTGTTAAACCTGATATATCAGTTACTTCTTTTGATTGTACCCATTTTCCTTCTGCAGGAATTGGTGCTGGTCCATGATTAGGACCTTTAGCAACTACGCACATTTCTTCAACTTCTTTTGAATACATCATATAATTTGCTCCTCCCTAATTAATAGATGATAATAACTATTGAACTGCACAACCTGTTTAATAGTTATATACTATTGGGCATAATCCGACCCGCTAGGGTCGTTCCCCCTATTTCTATAATAGCAAATCATTTTGCTTGTCACAACCTTTAATTTTAAAAATGTACTCAAAAAGTGAAATTAATATAAATTTTTAATCCAATTTGAGATTTTCTTTAAATTCTCGCATAATATTTTCTGATTAATTAGTAAAATATATAAACCTAGTTAGATTTTTTATTTCTTTTAATGCATAAGATGGGTTATTACATGTAAATTTATTCAATAATTTATCTCTAAATTTTTCTATTTATAAATAAATTATAAAAAAAATAATTTTATGCTTGAATTATTTTTTTATTCATGCTAGAATATTTTTTGTTGGTGCATGCCGGTGTGATGGAATTGGCAGACGTGCTGGACTCAAAATCCAGTGGTAGCGATACCGTACCGGTTCGACCCCGGTCACCGGCACCATTATTTTTATCAAATCGCTGTATTGCTTGGGTGTAGCCCCTTGTAGTACGGCTTTTTTATTTTGTTTGCAATAACTAGAATTAATATTTATTTTCCAACAAATCAACTAATTATTCCATGGTCTATAAATAATTTATTTTAATAAATACAATAAAAAATCTATAAATTATTTATAATCTCTATGCTTAAACTTCTTTAATATATAAATTACAATATCAAGTCCCAAACTAACTAATTTTTAAAAATAATCTATGCACTTATATAAAAAAGGTATATTAAAATAATTAATTATTATTTTAATATACCTTATATTTAGGCCTTTATTTTATCTTTTAATTCTTTTTTCTCATTATTCAGTACATCAATTAAATAATTATCAGTATATATTTTTCCTAATCTTAATTGCCTATTAATTTCTCTTATTCTTTCCTTATATTCTTCTAAGAGTTCATCACTTATGTTTTCTTGCATTTCCTCACCCTACTTATTTTTCTATCATAATTTATACTTTAAGAAGTTTATCATATATATTTTTTTTCGACAACTTTAAATTATAAAAAAAATATAATTATTTTAAAATATTATTGTATTAAGCAAGTTTATGGAATATAATTACAGTAGAGATATGTATTATATAAATCCTATTATCTTGAAAGGGGTTAGTAAAATGTTTATCTAAGAATAAATAACTCAAATACAATTAAGAATGTAAAGCATTTAATGAAAAATTAAGGGGGATTTCATATGTATGCGCTCTCAGAATTTTGTTGCTTCTTGCTTAAGAAATTATATAAGTTTTTAAAAATCACAGGATTAATTGTACCAACGGTAGTTATTTCATTAGTCATATCAATAGATGAATTATTTTTAAATTTCAATTCTCATTCTATAAATATTATTAAAGAATCTGAATTTATATTAATTGATTTTTCTATAATAATATTTCTATGTATAGTTATTAAAAAATTTAAACTAGTATACAAAAACTTCATATCTAATATAACACGAATTAAATGTAAACGTATAACTAATCATTGAAAATATATTTCTAAATAGAGAGTATTCCAATAGTATTAGAATACTCTCTTTGATTTATACTAAAATCTTATTCATTCGTTTTTCCAACTGGTAATAATAATCCCGAATTTTTTAATATGGGTCTTAAAACATTATATATAAATGTCACCAATATTACAGACACTACTGAATTAACAAAAGTAGTTACAGTACTAAGCTTTGCTAATATAGAAGCTGCTTCCTGCGGCTGTCCTAAAATATATTGTTTATAAAAGTATCCTACAACTGGATCTGCAACTACATTAAATGCTAAGCCACCAACTGCTGCAATTATACTCCATTTAAATATATACTTTTTATCATTGCTTTCACTTATTTTAGCATAATTATGTGCTATAAGTCCTGTAATTAATCCAATACATAGCTTTAATAAAAATGTTTTTGGTGCAACAATAATATATACTGGATCTAATATATCTGCTATAGTCATTCCTATTGCACCAGCTAGTCCACCATACAAGCCTCCGAGTAAAAGTGATGCTAACACACAAAACGCATTTCCTATATGCAGTGATGATGCATCTCCTCCTGGTAATGGAATTTTAATTTGAAGAAATGTAAATGATACAAAACACAATGCAGCAAGTAATGCAGTCTGAATTAATTTTTTAGTTCTAATATTTTTATTTTCCATATAATATAGCCCCCTTATAACTTTTAATTGTATATAAAAATATTATGGTCATTATATCACTGCAAAAAATTTATAGCAATTGTACCCATACGATATTACGTAAGATCAAAAACTTTTACAACCCTGCTTTCACCAATAAAAAGCTCATCCTGATCTTCTGCAAATATAGAAATCACTTCTTCCGTTCCGAATACCTCCTTAATTTGCTCTGCAGTCATTTTTTTATTAATATTTTTATCATCTTTTTTTAAAGATACTCCTTTTTCCTCTGTACCTATTTTATCTTTTGCTTTTTTATTACTTCTATCTGTGTTTTTTATTTTAGGATTACAATTTATAGTCATTTTATTTGAATTCTCTATATTCTCATTATTACTTAAATTACTTTTCATAAAATATGTTGCGTTATTATTATCTTTTTGATCATTAGTCTTATTAATAATATTAATTGGCTCAGATTCTTTCTCATAATGTGTCGTTTCATTATTTTTTGTGATTTCATCTATGACATCATTCCTAACTTCAACTTCTATAATATTATTTTTATTATCTCTATCTTTTACTAATATATTATTCTGGAACTTTTCATCTTCCTTGTGATCATCTTTTATTATTTCTTTTCTTCTGCAATTATTTTGGTGCTTGGCCCAATTTTTCACCTTAAAAGTATTTTCTTCTGATATATGAATAATTTCTAATTCATTTAAAACACCTATAGCATATTCAACTTCTTCATAACTTCTGTTAAATTCTATTCCTAAAGTTTCTATTGTATAAGGCATATTTTTTGTAATATATAACTCTCCATCTAAATCTACTTTTCCAGCTAATACTATTAATCTAGCTAAAACGTAATGTATAAGATCCCTTCTAGCCATTGTATCAATTATCTTACACTTGATATCATCATACATATCCACTCTAAACCTAACATGAGTTCTCTTTTTCATAATTTATCACTCCTATAAATAATTTTTTCCTTCATAAAAGATATACGCGCGAGATTAAAAAAACACATATAATTTTTAGTTTTTTTGATCTTATTTTTTATAAAAAATTCTCTTATATAATAGATATATGGTTTAGTACTAAAAATCTATATGTTTTTTATAAATTTTTTATATTTTTCGTTCGACAAAATATTATTATAAATAAAAAATCGTCAATATAATTTTCTAAAGAATTAAAAAGCATTTGTATTGATTAGTTTCATCATAATCAATACAAATGCTTTTTAAGTAACAAAATCAATTAATTTTTAAATACAATAACAGCTTCAGTAGCACTTAAAATTTTTACATCCAGAATATCCTTTCCACTATACCTAAGTAGCTCTTTATTCAGCTTGTTACTTAAGTCGTCTAAATTCTCACCTCTTAATACCATTGTAGATACTACGTTCATCTCTTCCCCCCCCATAAACTCTATTAAAATTAATATATTAATTAACACGCTACCATATTAAACCTTTTCATAGCATGTCTTATTTAATTTATAATCTACTTATGATCATAAATTAAATAATATGTAATTACTTATTTAATAATATTATTTTTTATATACTTTAAAGTATTCTCTTCACCTTCATCACATAATTTATTAAGTAAAAATTCCAAAAGTTCTCTACTTTCAGGATGCAGTATATAATAATGCTTTCTTGCTTCATAATACTCCAGTGCACTTCTTTGAGTATATTTTTCCTTTAAATAATTTTTTGAAGCACTCATCCTATCTATAAACATTTCCACAACATATTTAGTCGGCATATTCATCCCTTTTAGTCCTTCACTTTCTTTAATACCATAATCAATCCAATACTCAAAATGATGTTTATTTCTTCCTTTATGATGCAGCCATGCCTCTGAAAGTCCTTCTTGTTTCTTTTGAATGCCATTTGGACTAATACTACCGTTATAGTACTTAATTCCAGCAAAAAATTCCACTGGATTATATTTCGATAAATCATGTAATAGTCCCTGTTTATATAAACCGACTTTAAAGCAAGATTTCATTACTAGCAATTTGTGATTTGTTATTGTTATAAAGTGTCCTAATGCATTATTAATTTTACTCATTTTTATTATATGTCACCTTACTTTAATATTAATACAGTTTTTAATACATTATAATATAATTCTTAATTACATTATACATTAAATGTTTTGATATTTTAACCCTATATAATCTTTAATTAAGATTTTTTACAAAATAATTAAGCATAAGTTACATTTCAAAAGAGACCTTATGCTTGATTATTCTTAATATTATTTATTTCTTCTTTTATATCTTGGATTTGAGATAATAAATCTTCCATTTTATTTTTAAGTACTCTAATATCATCATTTTTCTTATTCTTTTTTGAATATTTTTTAGATGATCCACTGCCTTTCTCTTCACTTGATTCCCCTTCTGATTTTGATACACCATAAGAGGTCATATTCTCTTCTGCAGAGCTCGTTGAGGTCTGATTACAGAAAGGATTACTTACATTATAATACATGGGATTAAAATATCTTCCTGGTCCACCTTGAAAATACTGTTGTTGTGAATTATAAGTCAATATAACTTGCCCTACGAGTTCAAGCCAATTTCCTACTGCATTTTGAACATTAAATGGCATATTTCCAGCCATTACATTTCCGAGTATTTCTGCAACTACTATAAAAAGTTCTGGATTTACATTTTGGAAACCTCCCGGAATATCATTGCATCCAAAATTAAATCCACCTCCTGTATCTTGTGCATTACCATCACTTGTAGTTTTATCTCTAAACTTTTCTTCATTGGATTTATTATCTTTACTATTTTTTAAATCATCCATATTTATGTTTCCAAGTCCACAAGCTCTAAAAATATCTTCAAAATTACCGAATCCATTGCTATCCATATTTTCTCCTAAAAAGAGCTTTCATTTATTATATTAAATCTTTTTAATACATGTGACTCATATCCTAAAGATATATCTTGTATGTGTTATAATATAATTGTTTCATAAAATATACATAATTTAGTCTAAAAGGAGTTATTTATATGCGTACTGAAAGCCTTGTTTACAAAACATTAGCTGATTTGAACATAAAATATGATATAACAAAACATCCTGCCGTTTTTACTGTAGAAGAAGCAATTGCTATTGATGAACTCAATATAGGATATGGATGTAAAAATTTATTTTTAAAAGATAGAAAAGGTTCTAAATTCTTTTTAGTTGTCCTTTCACAAAACAAACGTGTTAATTTAAAAGATCTTCAAAAAAAACTATCTTCTTCTCCTTTAAGTTTTGCTTCTGAAGAAAAACTTTATCATTACCTCAAGTTAACCAAAGGATCAGTAACTCCTTTTGGAATTTTGAATGATATTAATCATGAGGTTGAGCTTGTTTTTGATAAAAATATTATAAATGAAAACTACCTTGGCTTTCATCCAAATGTGAATACTGCAACCGTCTGGATATCCTTTAAAGATTTAGAAAAGGTCATTGAAAAATGTGGAAATAAAGTTCATATAATAGAAATCTGATATATGGAAAAAGGTTGTCCTAATAATTAGACAACCTTCTCTTATTAATTATATAATTATTGAGCTGTAACATTAAAAAATAATGCCCTTCCCACTTCAGTAGCTTTTATAGCTGCTTTTATTTCTTTTGCTGCTGCTTGACTATCTGCAACATCTGCATCAAAATATAATTGAATACCTTGTTTTTTATTTAATTTAAATGGCTTTTTTCCTTCAAATTCTACAGCTTCAACTATTGCAACAATATCATCTTGTCTTAATGCACAATTTACTAATATCATTTTTTATTCCCCTCTCTTACTTTTCAGAAATTGTATTTTATAAAAATGCTATAACAAATATAACATAATTACATATTTTTTTCAAATCAACACTCTTCAAAATTATTACTATTTATCAAATTTTTTTATTATTTTAATAAATTCATATACAATATTTTCATCTGTAGCCCAAGAGGTTACAATTCTTATAGAACTATTTTTATCATCTACACGAATTATATCTCCAAGAGAAAATTTTTCTTCGAGTTCACTTATTAAATCATTAGGTAAAATAGGAAACTGTTGATTAGTTGATGAATCTGATTTAAACTTATATCCTTTCTCAGAGATTGCATTTTTAATTAATATAGCCATCTTATTGGCATGTCTAGCCAGTTCAAAATATAAATCATCTTTAAATAGTTCCTCAAATTGAATTCCCAGAAGTCTTCCTTTAGCTAACATTGCACCCTTCTGCTTTATTAAAAATCTAAAATCTTCATTTAAAGAATTATTACATATCACAAGTGCTTCTCCAAATAATGCTCCATTTTTTGTACCTCCTATATAAAAAGCATCACAAAGCTTTGGCAAATCACTTAATTTAACATCACTTTCTTTTGATGTAAGACCTACACCTAAACGTGCTCCATCTAGAAATAAAAGTAAATTATTCTTATTGCAGCATTCCTTTATGGCCTTTATTTCATCTAATTTGTATATTGTCCCAATCTCTGTTGAGTTTGATATGTATACCAATTTTGGTTGCACCATATGTTCATCAGTATGTTCATTGACTATTTTTTGAATCATCTCTGGCTTTAATTTACCATCCTCACTTTGTGCAGTCAAAACTTTATGTCCTGTAGCTTCAATTGCTCCAGTTTCATGAACATTAATATGTGCAGTATCTACTCCAATTGCAGCCTGATGTGGTCTTAAAAAAGACGAAATTGCAATTGCATTTGTCTGAGTTCCACCAACAAGTATATGTATGTTAACATCGTCACAATCAATTGCCTTTTTTATAAGTCTCTTAGCATTTTCAGTATGATAATCTGTGCTATATCCACTTGTTTGTTCCAAATTTGTTTTCACCATAGCTTCCATTATTCTTGGATGAGCTCCTTCACTATAGTCGTTTACAAAACTGTACATTAACTCTTTCCTCCAATTTTTAATATATTATGTGATTTTTACAATTTAATTCACATATATCTATATTTTTATTAACAAAGGAGCTTGTACTCGACAAAGCTCCTTTGTTATTCTACTACTAAATTATATCATTATATGCAATAAAATCAATATATTCTATTCGTATCTTAATGCCTCAATAGGATCAAGAGATGCTGCTTTTTTAGCTGGATAATAGCCAAAGAAAACTCCAATAGCCATAGAAAATGTGAAGCTTCCTAATATTACTACAGGAGATATAACAACTGCATATCCCATTAAGTTAGAAGCAACTGCACCGCATACAATGCCTAGAATTATTCCTATAATTCCTCCCATTGCACATATAATCATAGATTCTATAATAAATTGCATCTTAATATGACTACCTTTAGCACCTAATGCCTTTCTTGTACCAATTTCTCTTGTTCTTTCAGTAACTGATACAAGCATTATATTCATTACACCAATCCCACCAACTACAAGTGATATTCCTGCTATGGCTGATATAGCAAGAGCTATTGTACTCATCATTGATGTCATTGATTCAAGCATACTTTCCATATTGCTTACACTAGCTTCCCATTCAGTATTTCTAGCATATATTTGATCAAAGTATGATTGAACTTCGTCAGTAAAATCCTGTATATCAACATCATCATTTGCTCTTATTGTAAGTGATTGATAATTTTTATCTGTTGAAGATGTTTTAACAGCAGTTACAGGTATATATAAATCTGTAGTTAATTTTTCTTCTGAGGCTGTTGTAACTGTTCCTGTAGACTTATATTCATAAATGCCTATTATTGTATATGAGTAAATTGCATCTGATGTATATATTTTAACCTGCTCTCCTATTGGATCTGCTCCTTCTCCAAAAATTTTAGTAACTAACTTATCTGACACAACAGCAACCTTTTTTGCACTATCCATATCTTTGTCAGAAATATATCTTCCATCAATAAGCTCTATGTTCTCAACATCTGCATAACCAGGATTAGTACCTTTTATGCTTACATTGGCATATGCTGTCCCATCTTTAGCTTTTCCTGAATCTTTAGTTTCTGAAACACTAACAGCTTTAATTTTATCACTGAAAGTTTCTTCTAGATCCTTAATAGTATCCATTGTTATAAGGTCTTTATCATCTGGTGTAGAAGCATCTGAGCCAAACATTCCTGGACGACCTCCGCCGCCTCCGCCACCTGGCATTCCACCACCACCAGATGGAGCACCACCTCCGCCACCTGGCATTCCGCCTCCACCAGATGGAGCACCGCCTCCGCCGCCTGGCATTCCGCCTCCACCGGCTTGTGGGCCACCACCGCCCGGCATATTACCACCTTGTGGATCACCATCTGCCATTTCGCTATCTTTACCATCTCCACCATTATTACCATCTTGAGATTGTGGTGTATCTGTGGTAGTTGTGGTGCTCTTTTCAGTTACATTTACCATAATATTACTTGTTCCCATATCTGCCATTGAACTAGTTACAGAAGAAGTCATTGCATTTCCTACTGAAACAATACTTATTACCGATGCTATACCTATAATTATACCAAGCATAGTAAGTATTGCACGCATTTTATTAGATTTAAGTCCTGCTAAAGCTAATGCTATATTTTCTTTTATAAACATGATACTTCACCATTTCCAAATCTTTTAAAATATCTTTTATTATCTTCTTCTGATATGATGTTACCATCTTTTAATGTTATTATTCTCTCTGTCTCATCTGCTAGTTCATTATTATGTGTTATAAACACTATGGTTTTTCCCTGTTCTTCATGCACTTTATGAAACAAGTCCATTACTAATCTTCCTGTTGCTGAATCGAGTGCTCCTGTAGGTTCATCGGCAAGTATTATGCTTGGATTTGTAGCTAAGGCCCTGGCAATTGCTACTCTTTGTTTCTGTCCACCTGATAATTCATTTGGCTGGTGACTCATTCTATCTTTCATTCCTACCAGCTCTAAAAAGCTTTCTGCTCTTTCTTTTCTTTCTTTTCTGTCCATTCCAGCATAAAGAAGTGGTAATTCAACGTTTTTTAGTGCTGAACTTCTAGGTATTAGATTATAAGTTTGAAACACAAAACCTATTTTTTTGTTTCTTATTTCTGATAATCCGTTATCTGATATATCCTGAATATTAGTTCCATCTAAAATATATGAGCCAGAAGTTGCCCTATCAAGCGCTCCTATTATGTTCATAAGTGTACTTTTACCAGAACCAGAACTACCAACAATAGATACAAATTCTCCTTCTTCTACTGTTATATTAATTCCTTTTAAAATGTTTAACTGATTAGGAGTTCCTATATAGAAACTTTTTACTATATCTTTCATTTCTATTATTTTTTTATTCACGATAATCACTCCTCACCATCTTTTTTAGGTTCAGTAATATTAGTCACATCTTGTGAATTCCCTTCTTTATTTGCCTGTAGAGGCTTTTGAGGTAACTTTATGTCAACCTCATCTCCTACCTTGTAACTTGATGGGTCATTTAAAATAATTAAGCCATCACTTAAATTTGTTCCACTTACTTCAGTATAAATATCAGATTCTAATCCTGTTGTTATTGGTATTGACTCTACTACATACTTTCCACTTTTTTCTTTAGCTGCATAAACAACAGATTGTCCATTTTCATTTTTAATCGCTTCATATGGTACTGCATAAACATCATTTACTTCATTTGTAATAATATTAACAACTGCATTCATTCCTACTTTAACAAGTTCATTATAATCATTTATTTGAACCTTAGCAGTAAATGTTACGTCACTGCTTGTTGAATTTGATGTGCCACTTCCTGATGAAGAAGATCCACTACTACTTGAAGAACTGCTTGAAGTACTAGCTACTGCACTAGAAATTGGATCAACACTTACAATCTCACCATTTAATATTTGATTTTCTGATGCATCTGTTGTAACTTGTACCTTTTGTCCAACTTTTACATTTGCTATTTCAGTTTCATCAACGTCAACATCTACTATTAAATCTTTTAAATCTTGTATTACAAAAAATGCACCTGAACCACATTTATCTCCTACAGCAACATTAACTGCTGTAATAGTCCCATCAACAGGTGCTATTACCTTACTATCTTCAAGCTTTGCTTTTTTAGTTTCAAGCTGCAATCTGTCACTATTATCATTATAGCTTGCAAGAGCACTTTCATAATCAGTTTGTGCATTTTTTAAACTCTGCTCAGCAGAAACCTTAGCAGATTTTAATGCTACTTCTGCTTTAGTATAATCATTTTTTGCGTTTTCAAAATCTATCTCTTTTGATTTAAGATCATTTTCTGAAATATCTCCATTTTCATTAAGCATTTTATTATATTCATAAACTCTTTGAGCATTTTCAAGTGAAAGCTTAGCTGATTCAAGAGTTGCATTTGCATTAACTACAGAAGAATTTAAATCATTATCATATAAATTTTTTTCATCTTCATATGCTTTTTTCGCTTTTTCTAATGTTAATTTTGCTTTTGTTTCATTAGCAGTTACAGTTGCTTCTAGTTGTTCAATTTCCTTTTCAAAGTCACTTGTATCAATTACAGCTAAAACATCTCCTGCTTTTACCTCATCACCAACTTCAACATTCACTTCTTTTAAAGTATAATTATCATCAAAATTTGAATACACATTGGTAGATGTTCCACTTTTTATTGCTCCTGATGAGCTTACAGTAGTCATTACATTTGTTTTATTTAATATTGTATATTTCACCTTTGTTTGTGAATCTTTATTAGATTTTGATTTTTTTATAGTTATGCCTATTGCCGCTGTAGTAACAACTAATACTATAGCAATTGTTGAAATAATAACTTTTTTATTTAAAAACTTTTTTATTTCTATATCTTTAAAATTAAAGCTCAATTTAATAGCCCTCCTTCATTTGCAAATAATTCAAATATGTTAATAAAAAATTATTTTTGTCACTAACAAAACTTGAAGTTTTATTATCTAACTCTAATTTTTTATCACTTAGTTCTTTATCAGATGCAAATCCAGATAGATTTTTTTGTTTCATAAGGTTATAGTCAATTTGACTTTGATTTAATTCATCATAAGTTGTCTTAAGTTTATTATATGAACTTATTAATGTGTTGTATTGCTCCTTAAATTCTAATTCAGCATTTGTTTTTGTTGATTCTAAATTTAAATCTGCATTATCAACATCATAATCATAAACTTCATCACTATCATATGAATCTTCACTATCATCAAGTTTATCTATTTCTATTTCCTGTAATTTTATATCATAATTATTACTTAGCATTTCTTGTAAATCTTCATCATAATTAATATCAAGTACATCGTTAAATGTATCTTCTATGTTTGTATCGAAAACAACATCACTATTAATATCTAATCCTAATGTAAAACATAAATTATTGCGTGCTAATTCAACATCCTTCTTTTTTGATTCATAATCATTATTAGAAGTAGTATTAGTAATACTATAAGAGTCATATTCTTTTTTAGATATAAATCCATACTCATATTTTTTCTTATATAATTCTAAATCTTTTTGATCTGATTTAAGTTGATCTTCCATAAGTTGTAAATCTGATACAGCACTTAAATAAGCTACATATTCTTTTTTAGCTGAATACACCTTATTTTCTACTGTAGTTCTATAATTTATTTTTGCAGATTTTACTGTGTATTTATAACTTTCTTCCTCATCTTCTTTAGAACTTAATTGGCTCTTTAAATTGCTCAATTTAGTATTATATGATTCATATTCACTATCATACGTATCAGATCCAGTATCTGAAGGTGCTTTTAATGAAGATATTTCATCTTCTAAATCATCAACAGCATCTTTTATATCTTCATACTTCTGTAGCGTCTGCTTATAATTATTTTCTGCAATCTTCATCTCTATGCTGTTATCAAGCATTACCTCTTTTATGTTTTCTAATGAAATTGCAGTTTGTCCACTATCACTTGATGCAAATACTGGAACTGTATTTAAGATTAATAATGACGTAATCAAAAAACATAGTATTTTTCTTTTCAAATTTATTGCCTCCTTTAATAAGTTACTTCTTTAAAAAATAGTTAAACAAGTGTTTTTTGAATAAAATAATTTTTTACAGATTAATTATAGAGATAAAATATAACTTTCCTCTAAAACAAATCTAAACAATTTATAAACAAAATGAATAACATGAACTTTAACTTATATTTTAATTTACTTTTCTTAACGGTAGCTTAATAAATTTTTCTTTACATAGTAAAAACCAGATGTAAATGTATCTTTATCCATCTGGTTTTCATATTTTATATTTTAACTTTTTATTTAAATATTAAATCTATATCCAGCTCCCCATATGGTTTCTATATATTGAGGATCACTGCTATCTATTTCTATTTTTTCTCTTATTCTATTAATATGTACAGTAACTGTAGATGTATCTCCTAATGATTCTTCTCCCCAAATTCTATCTAATAATTTATCTTTAGAAAAAACTATGTTAGGATTCATTGCTAAAAACTGAAGAAGTTCAAATTCTTTATTGGCTAATCTAATTTCATTATCTCCTACATATACACGTCTTGCATCACACATAAGTTTTAATCTTCCAAGATCAATTATATTATCTTTTTCTCTGCTTCTTTTATCAATATTAGTCAATCTTTCATATCTTTTTATATGAGCAGTTACCCTTGCAACCAACTCACTTGGACTAAATGGCTTAACAATATAATCATCAGCACCAATGCCAAGTCCTTTTATCTTATATATATCATCCTCTTTAGCTGTTACCATAATTATAGGAATTTCTTTATACTTTCGCACCTCTCTGCATATTTCAAAACCATCTTTTCCTGGTAACATTACATCAAGCAAAATTAAATCAAAATCTTTATTTAATGCTAATTCTAACCCTTGATATCCAGTAGCTGCAATTTCTGTTCCAAAATTATTAATTTCAAGATAATCCTGCTCTAATTCAGCAATACTTTTATCATCTTCAATTATTAGTATTTTTTTCAACTTTTCCACCGCCATCGTTAGTATATATTTCCTATCTAAATTTTAAACTTACTTAATCTGATAATATTTTAGGAATTAATATTTCTATTACCAGTCCATTATTGCTATACGCTCTAATTTTCCCTTTATGATTATCTATAATTTGTTTCGCAATAGCAAGTCCAAGTCCACTGCCTTCATTGGTTTTTGTACGTGATGGATCACACCTATAAAAACTTATAAATATTTTTTCAAGTTCTTCTTCACTTACACCTTTTCCATTATCACTAATTTTGATAACAATATCATTTTCTTTTTCATACATATTTATTTTACAGGTTCCAATACTATCTTTTTTATATTTATAACTATTTTCTATAATATTTAAAAGAACTCTATCCATCTGTTTGCAATCTATATTTACTTTATCTTTTTCATTGCAATCATTGGCCAAGAAAATTTCAAGTCCTTTATTTAAAAATTCTTCTTTTATTTTTAAATAGAAATTATTAATATAATCATTTATTTTAATTATATCAAATTTAAATGGGAACTTACCAGTATCTAATTTAGAAAACAGGAATAACTCTTCAACTAGTCTATCCATATCACAAGCTTTATAATAAATTGTATTTAAATATTTCTTTTGTTTTTCTGGTGTATTAGCCACATTATCTCTTAAACCTTCTACATACCCTTTTATTGCTGTTAATGGAGTTCGTAAATCATGTGATATTCCCGCCATAAGCTCTTTTCTATTTTCTTCATATTTTATTCTAGTATCAATACTTTCTTTTAATCGTATCCTCATCTCATCAAAGTCACTACAAACCTTTTTAAATTCATCATCCTTACTATAGTTAACTTCAAAATCAAGATTCCCTTTTTTTATTTGATCTGCCCAATATCTTAATAAATCTAAAGGTCTAATAATGCTTCTTGCAATTCTATTTGATAAGATTCCATTGGTTAAAGTTATTACTAGTATTGATATTAAGCCAACTAAACTAATATATGTAAGAAAATATGCTCTCATATGTTTTCCCATATCAAATTTTGCAGGTTCATACGAAGAGTTTATAGTAACTATTTCTACAACCTTTCCTTTATGAAAAAAATTTGTTTTAACCAGTGATATATGATTAACTTCAAGTACTAATGAATTTGATTGTTCTAACAGCTCACTTCCTATTGTAGAAATAGATTTCTTATCATTTTCTGTAATGTTAGAAAAAAGTATTTCATTACCATATTTTATAAATAAATTATATCCTTCTGGTTTTAACATTTCTTCTAGTTCAAAAGGCAATCGTTTGAAATATTCTTCATCTTCTAATTTTTTGAAATCAAGCCTTAGTCTATCTTGAACAAAGTAAGCTCCTGGCGTATTTAGTTCATAGTCATTCATTTTTGATTCAACTAATCTTAAGAAAGGTTCTTTAATTATTGTTGATATACTTATTATTGATACAACCGGTATTAAAAGCATTAATATATTAGATATTACAATACTTTTTTTTATTGTCATATTTTCTTCTCCTTAACATATTATTAATTACTTTTTATTTTAAGTGTTTACAGATAATTTAGTAAAGTATTTTTAATGCTATTTCTATATTATATTTTCATTTCTATATTATCCAATAATTTCTTTTTATTTTCTATTCTTTGGTGTAAACTATAATTAATTAGAATTTATATTATTGAGGGGATATATATGACAAAAGTTAAGATAATATTAGACGATATAACAAAAGTTAAATATGATGCAATTGTTAACGCTGCAAATGCCTCTCTTCTTGGTGGTGGTGGCGTTGATGGTGCTATTCATAAGGCCTGTGGTGAACAATTGCTAGAAGAGTGTAAATTTTTACAAGGGTGCCTTACAGGAAGTTCAAAGATTACTCGATCATATAATTTAACTACACAAGGTATTTTCTGGATAATCCATACTGTTGGACCTATTTACAGACATAATGGACACGAAAATAAATATTTAAGAAATTGCTATCGTTCAGTTCTAAATGTAGCTGTTAACTATGCCTCTTATTATTCTGAGCAATGCATTAGAATTATAAATGATCATCTTTACTTATTTAATAGCTCAAGAAAAAAAGAATCAACTGTTGATCAATTTAACAAATATATCAGTACTTATCCAATAAAAACACTTGCTTTTTCTTCTATAAGTACTGGAGCTTATGGGTTTCCAATTAAAGAAGCAAGTAAAATTGCATTAGAAGAAATATTTAATTTCATAAAAAATACGCCTAATAAATTAGATGAAATTGCAATGGTATGTTTTGATAAAAAAACTTTTGATGTTTACGAATCTACTTATAATGATTTAGTTTTAAAATTAGGAGAATAAAAAAATAAGATAAGAGTACAAAAGTACTCTTATCTTATTTTTTTTTATTTATTAACCGAAATATCTTTCTAATAATCCTTTGAAAGCTTTTCCGTGTCTAGCTTCATCTCTTGCCATTTCATGAACTGTATCATGTATAGCATCTAAGTTAGCAGCTTTAGCTCTCTTAGCTAAATCGAACTTACCTTCAGTTGCTCCATTTTCAGCAGCTACTCTTAATTCTAGGTTCTTCTTAGTTGAATCAGTTATAACTTCTCCTAATAATTCGGCAAATTTAGATGCATGTTCAGCTTCTTCCCAAGCTGCTTTTTCATAATATAAACCAATTTCTGGATAACCTTCTCTATGTGCAACTCTAGCCATTGCTAAATACATACCTACTTCGCAGCATTCTCCTTCAAAGTTAGCTCTTAAGTCAGCCATGATATCTTCTGATGAACCTTGAGCTACTCCTACAACATGTTCTGCTGCCCAAGTCATATCTCCAGCTTGTTCTTTAAACTTATCAGCACCTACACCACACACTGGGCACTTTTCTGGAGCTGTTTCTCCTTCATAAACATAACCACACACTGTACAAACAAATTTTTTCATAATAAACTCCTCCTAAAATATCTATAATTATTTTTAATTTATTATCTTTTGTTTTTGTCTCTTTCAGATATTATTATATAATAATAATTATCCGTTGTAAATAGCTTTTAGAAAAATTATTTATTTATTTTCTATATTATTCATAAATAATAAATATTTAATACACTTTGTCCATTTTAATATTATATTCCAATAAAACTATTTTATGAGTTAATTATATCTCTTCCAAGATAAAAAGCAACTGTGCTTTAATTAAAAGCGTGTACTAATTGTAAAAAAAAGTATTGTTATGTAAATCTTTATAGATTATCACTCATTAATTATAGTACTTAATATCATTTTTTATCATATTTTTTCTTAAAACATTTTCAATACTTTGTCGAATTAGATCTTTATTTAATTTTTATTATATAATCCTATTCCCCTATAAATAATTATTAATAATATATTAACTTTTTCTTATTAATCTTCTATACTGTTGTTTGAATTATATTAATTACTGTATAATATAATAAGTTTATAATGAATTAAATTAAGGAGTGTTGACCTTGTTTGGATATGTTACTCCATTAAAAGCTGAAATGAAAGTCAAAGATTACGAAAGATTTAAATGTTATTACTGTGGTCTTTGTTGTCATATAAAGAACAATTTTGGTAATGTTCCTAGAGCATTCTTAAACTATGATATGACTTTTTTAGGTTTGTTATTAGATGGTCTAAGTGCTGATGAAATAAAAGTAAAAAAGCATTTATGTGCGCTTCATCCATCAATGAAAAAAATAATAATTGATGATAATGAGGCATTATCTTACGCTGCTGCAATAAATATTGCATTAGTATATTATAAGTTTATAGACGATGTTAATGATGATGATAATTTAAAAAGTAAATTTAAAGCTGCTCTATTATCACCTTACCAAAAAAAGTTTTCTACTTCCATTATAGAAATAAATAATAAGATACGTAAATGCTTAAATGATCTTTCTCTATTAGAAAAGAATAAAAATTTTACTTGTATAGATGAAATTTGTGAGCCATTTAGCAAATTAGTTGGAATAGTTTTAAAAGAATATCCTTTCAATCTAAAAGATGATTCTAATGAACTAAGAGAAACACTATATCAATTAGGATATTCTATTGGAAAATGGATATATTTAATAGATGCTTTAGATGATTTAAAGTCTGATATAGAAAAAAATAAATTTAATCCATTGAATTATTTATATAATAAAGATAATTTAGATTATAATAGATTTATGGAATCAATAAAACAAAGAGTTCAGTTCACAATATTAAATTGCGGCTATACTTGCATGGAAAATTTAAACAAACTTAATCTAACTCGAAATAAAGATATAATTTTTAATATAATTGAACTTGGATTAATGGATAAATATTTAAAGGTAATTGAAAATGAAGATAAAATTAACAAAAGCAAGAGGAGTGACTTATAAATGAACCCATATGAAGTATTAGGATTAAAACAGGGAGCAAGTCAAGATGAAATAAAAAGTGCATATAGAAAACTTATAAAACAATATCATCCAGATCAATATATTGATAACCCACTTAAAGATTTAGCAGAACAAAAGATGAGGGAAATAAATGAAGCATATGATACATTAACTAAAAATAATGGTAACTATGGAAGTTCAAATAATTATTCTAATTCTACCAATTCTTCAACTAGTTATAGTAATACATCTTCTAATAACTCATTTAATCTACAAGAAATAAGAAGATATATAAATAGCAGAAACTTTACTGCTGCTGAACAAAGCTTAAATTCTATTCCAAATAGAAATGCTGAATGGCACTTTTTATATGGAGTTGTTATGCTTAACAAAGGTTGGTATGATTCTGCTTATGAACATGTTAGCACTGCTACCCGTATGGATCCAAACAATTTTGAATATAGACAGGTTTTAAATTCTCTAAATCAAAGAACTACAAACTATTCTAATCCATATTATAGAACAACAAGAGGCGGTTCCCAAGATCCATGTGATTGCTGTATGCAGTTATGGTGTTTAGACACCTTATGTGAATGTTTTGGTGGAGATATTATTAGTTGTTGTTAATTTACATATTTTGTTAGTGTTTTAGAAATTGAGTCTAAATATATGACTTAATTTCTTTCTTTATATTAATTTATAGGAAGTGATACAATGAAATCTAAACATATTGCTGAAAGCGGAATTTTAATAGCTCTTACTTTAGTAGTTCTTTATGCTACCTCTTTGTTGCCAATAAGTACTTTATCCGTTCTCACCATATCATCATGCTTAATTCCTATCTGTATTATTAGAACTAGTATAAAAAATGCTTTTCTAGTATACGCTTGTAGCAGTATACTTAGCTTAATGATAATACCTATTAACATTTCACTAGCATATATATTGTTTTTCGGAATTTACGGAATAATAAAGCATTATATTGAAAAGATTCATAAGCTAACTTATGAAATATTATTAAAATTACTTACATTTAATGTGCTACTCTTAATTATATATTTCATAATGACTGCTTTCATTGGAAATATTGTTTTACCATATTCATTATATATAGTATTTATTTTAGCTCAAATTATGTTTCTAGTTTATGATTATGCTTTAACACTTATAATAACTATCTATTTTAATAAAATTCATAAACTTTTATAAATGGAAACTTCACAAAATAAAAATAATATGACTAATTTTATCGTTCTATTTTGTGAAGTTTTATCATGACTTTATATGAATGTAAATGACATAAGATTAAATAAATTTAATTTATATATTTATCAATGAGTGATTTCAAAAATTTCACTGTTTTTAACGGTGTCTTTCCTATTGATGTTTCTCCTGCTAATAAAAATCCTGTAACCCCTGCTTTAATAAAATTATATACACATTCTACTTCAGCTATTGATGCACGTTTTCCATTTTTCATGCTATTAAAAATATGTGTAGCTATAATTAGATCTTTATTGCCTTCTTTTAAAACTTCATCCATAACAATCTGCTCATAAATAGGTGTATCTTCAATTGATGTTTCTGGTATTAAATCTCCTCTTCCAATAACAATTCCATCAACTTCCTTTATTATACCTTTTATATTGTTTACTCCTTTCAAAGTTTCTATTTTCCCCCAAATAGTTGGCTTATATTCTGTAATTGAATTTTTAGATAAAAATTCCTTTATCTTTTTTATATCATTTATTTCTTCCACAAATGACTGACATATTATATCAACCTGATTTTCTATTCCCCATAAGATTGCTTTTTTATCATTTTCACTTAAATCAAATTTACTTCTGTCGAGATTCTTTATATTACAACCTTTTCCCTTTCTTATTATTCCACCTTTTATAGTTATAGTTTTTATTGCGCTATCTTTTTTTCCTATTATTCTAAAATTCATTGTATTATCTTTAATTGATATTTCTTTATATTTTTTCAAATGCAATAATTCATCTTTTATATTTAATGGTATAAGTTTCTTATTGTTAAAACTGCTTTTTATGCTTTCATATTTATCCTCTCCGCAAAAATATACTTCTTCTCTCTCATAAATCTTGTATATATAATCAAACCTATTAGATACCCTAATTTTTGTACCTGAAAGATCTAATACTATTTTAACATTTTTATCAATATCTTTTGTAAACTTTAAGAATTCTAAAAATTCGTCTTCACTTCCATGTGCAAAATTAAACCTTAAGACATTTACTCCATTATCAATAATTCCCTTTATTGAAGACTTTTCTTTTATATTAGGTCCTGCTGTTCCTATTATATACATGGTGCCCTCCAAATTATTCTTACCTTGTATTTTTATTAAACAAAATACCTAATTATCACTTATATCTGAACTTTAACAAGTTCTAAAAAAATCTCTTTTGAATAAATTAAAATAAGTATTACTTTTATGGGAGGAAATTCGTTTGAAAAAATTCTTATTTTTTGCAGTTAGCACACTTCTTTCACTAATGCTATGTAGTTGTACTATTCAAGATCCAAAATACATAAGTCTATCTAAAAAACCTAATAATCATTATTATACAAGTGAGATTAAAAAGAAGCTTCTTGAGAATGATCCTTTTACTTTATACGTTTTTGATACTAATCTTTATAAGGAGATTAAAGTATCTTCTGATGAAGATGATATAATCGAAAATTTTATAGGTTCATTAACTGAAACAAATTATTTAGATAATTATATTGTAGAAAAAGAGCCTTTTAGAATAAAAATAGTATTCGATGATACTAGTAAATATCTAATCAAGGTTTTTAGCTCTTCAAATATTTCTATATCACCATGGGATGGCACTTTTGAAGAAGACTCTATATCTATGGAAAATGTACCATTAGGTTATAACTTATTTGAATTTTGCAGCCATATACAAAATACACCTACGTCTAATTAAATAACTTCTTAATTTACAGTATTTTTTATAAAACTATTTCAAATAACTATTATTATGATATTATATTATAAATAAGAATTTCTTTTTAATTATTAAAATCACTGTAAATTTGGAGGTTAATACAAAAATGATCAAAGCTGATTTTCATGTTCATACTTCATCTTCTGATGGAGTTTTATCACCCAAAGAAGTTGTCTTCAAGGCTTACAAGAATAATGTAAAATATCTTTCAATTACTGATCATGATACTGTTTCCGGCTTAGATGAAGCCCTGGTAGAAAGTCAAAAATATGATATTTCATTTATTCCTGGAATAGAATTATCTACTCAATATAACAATGAAAGCATACATATATTAGGTTACTTTAAAGACAAAAGCTATAATAATCAAAACTTCATACAAGAGCTAGACAAAATAAAAAATCATAGAATTATAAGAGCTCAAAAAATAACTAAAAAATTAGATGATGAATTTAACATAAAAATAAGTTTTGAAAAAATATTAAAAGAATCAAAAGATACAATTGCTAGACCTCACATTGCTAAAGCTATAATAGATGCTGGATATGATTATAGTCACGATGAAATATTTGATAAATTTATAGGAAAAGATTCTAAGGCTTATGTTCCTACATTAAAGCTATCTACAGAGTATGGAATAAATCTTTTAAAGAAATATAATGCTTTAGTTTTTTTGGCACACCCAAAATTAATAAAAAATACTCCTATAGAGGAATTTATTAAAATGAATATAGATGGTATAGAATCAATTTATTATCAAAATACAACTGAAGAAACTAATTATTATTTAAATTTAGCTAAAGAATATAATTTGTTAAACTCTTGTGGTTCTGATTTTCACGGCATACAAAATGATACTAGACACGGAGATATAGGTTCTATGGAGATCTCATCTGAAAATTTATCAAACTTATTAGAAAAATTACAAATTAAGTTATAATATGAAAAGAACCTAGAAGATTTAATATTCTTTTAGGTTCTTTTCATATTATTTTATGCTTCTTTTAAGAATGCTCTATATCCCTTCATTGTTTCATAAACATCTACTTTACTAACAATTTCCCATGGAGAATGCATGTTTTGAACTGCTACACCAGAATCTATAACTTCCATATTATAATTTGCTAGAATATATGCAATAGTTCCACCACCACCAGCATCTACTTTACCTAATTCAGCAGTTTGGAAGCTTACATCATGTTTTTCCATTATACTTCTAAGCTCTGCCATATATTCAGCATTAGCATCATTACATCCTGATTTTCCTCTCGCACCAGTATACTTGTTAAATACAATTCCATGACCAAAATATGCACTATTCTTCTTTTCCATTACACTTGGATAGTTTGGATCAAAGGCAGCACTTACATCAGATGAAAGCATTTTAGAATTTGTAAGACATCTTCTTAATTTTAAGTCATTATATCCTTCTACTCTATCTATTAATTCAGCAACTATGTTTTCAAAGAATTTTGAATGCATACCAGTTGCTCCATTACTTCCAACTTCTTCTTTATCAACTAAAAGAGTACAACAAGTCTTATCAACATTTTCAATATCTAACATGGCAGCAAGAGATGTGTAAGCACATACTCTATCATCATGACCATATCCCATGATCATACTTCTATCTAATCCATAATCTCTAGCCTTACCTGCTGGAACTATTTCTATTTCAGCTGATAAAAAGTCTTCTTCTTCAAAATCATACTTTTCTTTTAATATTTTTAATATATTTGCTTTTACAGCTTCTTTTTCATCTTCTTTTAATGGAATACTTCCAACAAGCACATTTAAATCTTCACCTTCAACAACTTTATCAGCCTTTTTTCCCATTTGCTCTCCTGCTAAATGCACTAAAAGATCTGATATTCCAACTACAGGATCATTTTCATCTTCTCCTATACATATATCTATTAAAGTGCCATCCTTTTTAGCAACAACCCCATGAAGTGCTAATGGAAGTGTAACCCATTGATATTTCTTTATTCCGCCATAATAATGAGTATCTAATAATGCCAACTCTCCTTCTTCATATAAAGGATTTTGTTTTAAATCTAATCTTGGAGAATCTATATGTGCTCCTAATATTTTTAATCCTTTTTCTATTGGTTCGCTTCCAATAACAAATAAGGCAATATTTTTATCTTTATTATTTGCATATACCTTATCTCCACATTTTAAAGTCTCATTATTTTTAATTATATCTTCTAAATTTCTATATCCAACACTTTCTGCAAGCCTTATTGACTCCTTAACACATTCTCTTTCTGTTTTACATGTAGAAATAAAAGATTTATATTTATCACTAAAGCTAAATATTTCTTTCACTTTCTCATCATCATACTTAACCCATGCATTCTTTTTTGATTTGTTATTCATAACTTATGTCAACTCCTTATAATATTAGTTTAATATATATGTTCTAATTAAGATCTTCATTAAAATCTGCCCTAAATCAAAAGGATACATGTTCATATGAAGTAACTTTATTGGAACTTATATACTTATATATTTATTATACTACTATAAATCACTAATAGTATTCATTCTATTTTCAATAACATCTACTGGTGTAATTTGAGACATTAGTGAATATCTATAGTTAACTGCTGCTGCTTCAATGATAACTGCAATATTTCTACCTGGTCTTACTGGAACAATAAGTTTTTTAACCTTTACTCCTAATATATCCATATAATTTTCATCTATACCCAATCTGTCATAATCATTATCATCTCTCCAATGTTCAAAATGCATAACTAATTTTATTTCCTTCTTTTGAACAACTGAGCTTAATCCATATAATTGAGTCACATCTATTATCCCTATTCCCCTTACTTCTAACATACCCACTGTAATCTTAGGTGATGTGCCAATTAAATCACCATCAATCTCTTTTATATCAACAGCATCATCTGTAACAAGTCTATGCCCTCTTTTTATTAGTTCTAATGCCGTTTCACTCTTTCCAATTCCACTTTCTCCAGTAATTAATATCCCAATTCCTGAAACATCTACAAGGACTCCATGTAAACGTGTCTCTGGAGCAAGCTTATCAGAAAGGTAAATTGTAGTCTTACTAATGAAATTAGTAGTTACAAGCTTACTTCTAAGTACCCATATTTTATGCTTCTTTGCTTCACTAATAAATTCAGGATGCGGTTCTAATCCCCTTGTTATTATTAAACAGCTTATATCAAAGCTAAAATATTTTTTTACTCTTTTCTTTCTTACCTCAATTTGCATATCATCTAGAAAGCTCCACTCAGCTTTACCTATAACTTGAATTCTTTCTGGTGCAAAATAGTTATAAAACCCTGCTAATTGTAATCCTGGTCTGTTTATATCGTTTACCGATATTTCAATATCTTCTTTTCCCTCTGCCAAGACTTCTAACTCAAGGTCATCAATTAGTTTTTTTACTGAAACTGCCAAAATATCATCACCCTTTTACTTTTTTAATTCTATGTTTTCTAATTGTGCTCTGAAATTTCTTTTAACATTATTTATATATCTTTGTCTTAATTGTCCTTGTATTTCTTTTTCTTCTTGTGTTAATTCCCTTTCTTGACTAATTCTATACAGTGAATTAATCTTTTCAACAACCTCTTCAATCTTCATATTATTTATATCCATATGATTTCATCCTTTCAGTTTATCTATCATTAATTTTAGCATTTTAATTATTACTTTTGAAATAATTTTTTTCGACAAATTAGATTTTTTATTGTAACATATAGTCGAACGCTTTAATTGTAATTAAATGTAAATATTGTAATTTGTTAGCGTGAAATAGGCTTTTATATATGTTTTTTGATATTATTTAGTATGTTCTTAGTTTTTAATGTCAATATTTGTATAACGAATTCTTTTTACAAATATTTCTCTTTTTATTATAATTAACCTATAAAGTTCGCAAGGGGGGGTAATTATGAAAGCAATATATAATTTATTAATTGGATACAGAATTTTTATTAGGAAAAACCTATTAAATTTTTTACTTTTATTTTTTTCTCCTAGAAAGAAGTTTATGATTTATCTTTCTCAAAATTTAGACAAGTATATAGTTCTACGTCAAAAGATGATATCTGATAAATACTTTCAAGAGGATAAAAAAACATCATGTAAAAAAACATCATGTAAAAAAACCTTAATTGCCTAGCTATTCTAAGCTTCTTCTAAAATTAAAAAATTCTTATTTAAAAAAATAATATATTTGCTTAAAATTACATTTATAATAATATAATTTTCTAAAATAAAAACACCTCATTAACTGAGGTGTTAATTACATTCTATGATTCCCAACATGCCGTTTACTTATATATTCAATACCTGCTCCTCGCAGGTGGGTTAAGCTCAACTTCTTCCTGTCATCTTCTGTCACATTAAGTGAATAAATGAAGTCCGACATTTCAAAGCATTTTGCAAATCCCGATAATGTCATGTAGGTTGAATATGATAAGTTTTACGCACATCTCAGGAATTCCATGAGTTAATTATATCATACTAGTATATTATTTCAAGTGTATATTAATGTCATATTATAAACAACTATAACTAAATATGAATTTAATAATAAATTGTATTAAATTCGTATTATTTAATTATTAATCACGGTATTCATTTAATATATCTTCTAACTCTGAGTCTTCTAAAACCTCTGAAATTATAGCAATAAATTCAAAGTATTCTCCATTTCCTTTTTGTATTCCTACATTTTTACATTTGCATCCCACTTCATATTCATCAATCATATCTTCACATATTCCTTCAACATTATCAATAGCGATATCCTTCAAGTAAGGAATATAGTATTCACTATACCATTCATCACTTTCTGCTTCAAAGTCGCTTTCATCATTAGCATAACTTCTCGCAGCCGCTAACTCATCATTATCAAAATCATAATAAAACTTTATTATTACTGCACCCTTAACCTTTTTTATTTCTTCAACTTCGCCTAATCCATTTTCCTCTAAATAAGTTATTATTTCAGTAATATCCATTAAAATTCCACCTCTTTGTATCTAATATAATAACTTTTTATATTCCTTTTTAACAGCTTCAAATTCTTTATTATCTTCAACAAAATTCAATTCTTCTTTGCCATCTTCATTAATATCTATTCTAAATGCAAACATATCGTCATTACCTTCTTCAAGTGGAGATAATAATAAATATCCTTGTTCATCTAAATATATTTTAGCTATAGCTTCAAAATCGACTTTATTTCCTTCTTCATCTCTAAAAGACATTATTTCTTTTTCTTCCATCAATTTCACCTCATATTTTTACTGTTTCTAAACTTATTATATGATATATATTTATTTTGTCTATATATTTGTTAAATAATTTACTTTTTAACTTAAATCTATATTTAATGTTATCTATCTTTATAAAAAAGAATACCTTATAAAATAGACTTATTCTTTATTATCTACTTTATAAGGCTTATTCGTTCTCAAAAATTCCATATTTTATGCTGTCTTAGACACATTAAATTGTCCAAAAACATTATATATATCTTTTTTCTTAGATTTTGCAACTGCTTTAACTATTCCATAAGCAATTATACTATCAACACAATGATGTAAAAATCCACCTACAGCTGTAACAATTAATAACTGATATAAGTTAAAACCAACAAAAGGAATTACAACTACAGCTTCTAAAATTCCATGTATCGGTGCAGTTATCGCCGCTGCTTTAACATAGCTTTTATTTTGCATTATTATTTTTGCTCCAATATATCCCACAACAATATGTGTTGCTGCCCTAGCTACTACTGGCATTGGCATCCCTGATATAAGAAAACCTAGGGTTGAACCAATTCCAACTACAATGGCTGCAAATGGTGAAATAAACATAGAAAGCATCATTGGTACATGCGCAGTTAATGTTGCTGAAAATGGTGGAATATAAATTTTCAAAAATCCAAATTGAATAGGAATAATAATTGCAAGTGCAGTGAGTAACCCTGCATAAGTCATTTCTTTAATTCTATTATTCATTTTTTATCCTCCTTAAGAATAGTGTATATACACTAGTATAATACATTATTATTCACCAGTAAATATAAGTAAACGATTCTATAAAAAATAAATTTATATTAGCTTGTTTTACTATTATTTATATTGTTATAATATAAATAATTTTAAATTATTTATATTATAAACACATTTATACAAGGAGGACTTTATGGAAGCATTAACAATACTCGGTACCGGCTCTGCAATGGTAACAAAATGTTATAATACATGCTTTACAATTTCTAATGATGATGAACATTTTCTTATAGATGCAGGCGGTGGAAATACAATACTAACTAATTTAGAAAAATCAAACATAAAAATAAATCAAATACATAATATGTTTATTTCACATAATCATAATGATCATATATTAGGTAGTGTTTGGATTATTAGAGCTGTAGCTCAACATATTTTAAATAATAACTATACAGGAAACTTAAATATTTATTGTCATAAAAAATCTATTGAGGCAATTCAATCTATATGTTCTTTTGTTCTTCAAAAAAAGTTTTTAAAACTTTTTAATGACAAAATTATTTTTAACGAAATAGAAGATAGTTATGAAACATATATTCTTGGAAGAAAGACAACATTCTTCGATATACATAGCACCAAAGAACTTCAACATGGCTTTACAACAATCTTAGAAAATGGTAAAACTTTAACCTTTCTAGGCGATGAGCCCTATAGAGAAGAATTGAGAGGATATTCAGAAAATGTAGATTATTTATTTCATGAAGCTTTCTGTCTTTATTCTCAAAAAGATGTATTTAAACCATATGAAAAACATCATGCAACTGCAAAAGATGCTTGTAAGAATGCGTCTGATTTACATGTGAAAAATGTTATCTTATATCATACTGAAGATAAAAATTTAGATATGAGAAAAGAGCTTTATATTAAAGAAGGACAAGAAGAATTTTCTGGTAAGATCTATGTTCCAGATGATTTAGATGTAATAGAACTATAAATATTTAAGGTACAGGAAAAGTAGCTTCCTGTACCTTAAATATTTATTTTACCTTCATTTCATTTATTGAATCACAAAATTCTTTAATATTATTATCATTTATCATATTGCTATTATTCTTTCCATCAATCTTATTGCTTGAATTATCTTTCATATTAATTGATTTAGTTATTTTCTTTATTATAAATTTTTCAAAAAAATTCATTTTATCAAAATTAAACATTCCACCAACATCTTTTATAATAACAGCTTTAGACATCACTTCTGCTTAAAAAGCACTTGTTACATACTTTATCAAATCGCTTCCATTCATGCAGCTTATGAAAATTCCAAATACTTTAGATTTTAATATCTCTTCATTTTTTGAACAAAAATCTTTTATTCTTTTATCAATATTACCTGCATATACTGATGTTCCAATAACTATTTTATCATATTCCCCTAAATTAATATTATTATTTTCTTTAATATTTACTATTTCACTTTCACCTTTTATATTATCCGAAATTTTCTTAGCACATACTTCTGTTGCACCATATTTTGAGCTATATATTACTGCTATCTTCATACTTATACCCCTTTTCTATTAATTTATTTATATAATCTAAATTTGAATCAAGTTTTAAAAAACATCTATAAACAACTTCTATTTCTTCTTTTGTAATTCCATTGTACATATGTTTAAAAAAAATTTCTTGCTGTTGACTTTTTTCATCTAAAATTTTTTTTGCTTTTTCAGTTGTTTTTAATCGTATAATTCTGTTATCCTCAGCATCCTTTAATATTTCTATAAAATCTTTTTGTTATAATTTTAAAACCAACTGTTTTATATTTTGTCTAGAAGTACCTATTAACTCTGCTGTTTCCGTAAGTGTTGGATATGATTCTTTAAATTGAATTATCATTATTAGGAGCAACCATTGCTTAAAAGTAATTGTTTCATCCCATCTATCTCCAACAGTTTGTAGTTTATTAGCAAGTAAAAATAAACTAGCAAAAATGAACTTTCTATTTTCTACGGTTATAACACTCTCTTTTAAATTTTTATTTTTCTCTATCATAACTTTCCTTTCATATAGGTAATATATTGCCTATAGCAGTATTTGTCAATATACCCAAATATATTTATATATAAAATAAGCGAAACTCTAACATTAAAGTCAAAGATTTCGCTTATTTTATTATCCTAATATCTTTTTCGCAATTTCAACTGATTCTTTAGCATCCTTTGCATAAAAATCCGCCCCTATTTGCTCTGCGTAATCCGGAGTAAGAACTGCTCCTCCAACAAATACCTTTCCATCATATCCATCGTCTTTTAATGCTTTGATAGTTTCTTCCATGCTCCTTAATGTGGTTGTCATAAGAGCACTTAATCCAACTAGTTTTACATTATGCTTTCTTGCTTCTTCTACAACAGTTTCAATAGGAACATCTTTACCTAAGTCAATCATTTCATATCCATAATTTTCTAAAATAACTTTTACAATATTTTTTCCTATATCATGAATATCACCTTTAACTGTTGCAACTATTATTTTACCTTTCGATATATTTTCTGTGTTGCTCTTTGCTATTTCAGCTTTCAACACAGTAAATGAATTCTTAACTGTTTCAGCTGCTTGAATCAATTGTGGTAGGAATAGCTCACCTTTTTCATATTTTTCACCTACTTCATCTAATGCTGGGATCAGATATTCATTAACAACTTCAAGTGGTTTAAGCGTATTTAAAAGTTCAACAGTCGCGTTTTTAGCTTCTTCTTTTAGCCCTTTTATCACTATCCCTTTCAAATTACGTATTTCATTCTTATCACTTATTTTATTGTTATCTTTTGAATCATTCAATGATGTAGTTGTACTTATTTTTACATTAGCATACTTATCTATATACTTCTCTGAACCTTTATCATAATTATATAAAACATTGTATGTATCAACTATTCTCATCATTCCAGTTTCATTAGGATTCATTATAGGCAAATCTAGTCCATTTCCTAAAGCCAACGCTAAGAATGTTTCATTTATAAATTGTCTATTAGGGAGTCCAAAAGATATATTTGAAACTCCTAGAAGTGTTTTAACGCCTAATCTTTCTTTAACCATTCTTACAGCTTTTAAGGTTTCTTGAACCTCTTCCTGTTGTGCTGACACCGTTAAAACTAAGCAGTCGATAAATACATCTTCTTTTCTTATTCCATACTCTATAGCCTTATTAACTATTTTTTCTGCGATCTTAAATCTATTTTCTGCTTTTGGCGGTATTCCTTTTTCATCAAGAGTTAAACCTACAACATTAGCACCATATTTTTTTACAAGTGGTAATATTCTTTCTAAGACCTTATCTTCCCCATTAACTGAATTTAATATTGGCTTACCATTATAATATCTAAGTCCAGTTTCAATTGCATTTACGTCTGATGAATCTATTTGAAGAGGAATATCTAATATTCCTTGTATTTCCTTCACAACCTTATGCATCATATTAGGCTCATCAATCTCTGGTAATCCAACATTAACATCTAGAATATGTGCACCACCTTCAACCTGTGCAACAGCTGTATTTAAAATATAATCTAAATCATCATTAATGAGTGCTTGTTTAAATAACTTCTTTCCTGTCGGATTTATTCTTTCCCCAACAATTCTAATTCTATCTATACGAACTACTTTTGATGGTGTACAAACTGCCGAATAATAGTTTATTTCTTTATTTTTTAATTCTATATTTCTAGTTCTAATACATAATTCTCTTATATATTCTGGAGTAGTTCCACAACATCCTCCAATGATTCTTACTCCTTTATCAACAAAACCACATAAAGTTTCAGCAAACTCTTCCTTGGTTACATCATATTTAGTTTCATTGCCTATTGATAATGTAGGAAGTCCTGCATTTGGCTGAACCATTACTGGAATATTAGATAAGCTACATATTTCTTCAATAACAGGTTTAAGCTGCTTAGGTCCAAGTGAACAGTTTACACCAAGAGCATCTACCCCTAATCCTTCAAGTACCAATACCATTGATTCGGGTGAACATCCTGTAAATGTTCTTCCATTTTCCTCAAAAGTCATAGTTGCAAATATAGGTAAATCACTATTTTCCTTTGCAGCAAGTATAGCTGCTTTAAGCTCATAAAGGTCTGTCATAGTTTCTAAAAGTATTATATCTACTCCACATTTTACCCCCTCAACTATTTGCCTTTTGAATATTTCATAGGCTCTATCAAAGCTTAATGTTCCCATAGGCTCCAATAATTCTCCTATTGGTCCTATATCTAAAGCTATATAGGCAGCACTATTCCCTTTAGCTTTTTTTGCAATATTAACTGCTGCACTTACTGCTTCTTCTACTTCCATATTACAAAGTTTAAGTTTTAGTTCATTTGCACCAAATGTATTAGTAGTTATTACATTTGCACCATTTTCTATATATTCTCTATGTATATCTTCTATTATAGATGGTGATGTTATATTTAAAAGTTCAGGATTCTCACCTAACTTTAATCCCTTTTTTTGAAGCATTGTTCCCATAGCCCCATCAAATATTAAAATATTATTTTTTATAAATTCTTTAAGCCCCACAACTTTCGCCCTCTCTTCTAAAACTACAGTTTTCATAATTACTACATTCTTTGCAGCTCTTTTTTTTCTTACTAACTCCTTTTTCAATAATGCCAATTATCGCTGTTACAGATTTTCTTGGAAACAATAGGTTGTTTTCTGATGCTATAAGTCCTATTCTTTTTTGAGCATCCAATGTTCTTAAAAAACTATTTTGCACATCTAATGGTAAATCACCATATCCAGGACTATATCTAAAAGTTATATCCATATTATCATTTTCTGCTTTTTTTCTTACTTCCTCTTCAACTATGTCGCACACTTCTTCAACTGCTGTTGTAGCACAAGAATCTAGTATTAAAGCTTTAGTTAAATTAGTTTTCTCATATAATCTAGTCTTTCTTTCAATATCATTTCCAATTGTTACTGCCATAAGTACACATTTGTTTGAATTAAAAAGATGATTTTTTATATCTTTTCCTGTTAATTGTAGATTAGTACCTAATATTTCTACACCTTCGTCTATAATTTTAATATCTTTGTATTCATATATTACTCTTGGAGTTATTATTTCTTTAACTTCCTTTATGCATTCATCGATAGTATTCATTATCTTTTCATCTATAATTTGGTCTTTATACCCGAGATATCTTAATACTTCTTCTTTATTTATACTAATATTAAATTCATTCATATTATTCCCCATAAACATTTAAATTTTATTTTATAATAATTAATAAAAACTTTCTACGCTTTTACTACTCATTTCAAATTCCTCCTAATACTATTCCATAATTATATAAAAAAAAGTCTAAAGGCATTCCTCTAGACTTAACTTTCTATTAAAATACCTTATCTATCAGTTTAATACTGCAGGATTTAGCACCACATATAGTATATGAACCATATTGGTTGCTGGGTTTCATTGGGCCAGTCCCTCCACCTCTCTTGATAAGTTAATATTCATTTTTTAATAATTATATACTATCTGCTTAAATTTGTAAAGTTAGTATTTAAACATTTTACCAGTATATTGTATAACAAGTTTATTGTTTAAATAATAACAAAAAAATAGAAATTGAGCTACAAAGTATACTTACTATCATTATATACTTAACAACCTGCTTAGGAGTAAAACCTTTCGCTTCTAGTCTAAAATGTATTTGACTTCTATCTGCTTGATATACAGGTTTACCTTCTGAAAATCTTTTAAAAATAACAAATAAATTATCAAATATAGGTACTGCAAGTGCAAATATTGGGATAAAAAGACTCATTACCGTAGCAGATTTAAAAGCTCCATCTAATGCAGTTATACTTAATAAAAATCCTAAAAGATTAGCTCCGGAATCTCCCATAAATACTTTTGCCGGATATTTATTATAATATAAAAATCCTGCAATACTTCCAACTAATCCAATAGAAATTAGAGCCGAAACATTCCGCCCTAATATTATTGCTGCCACAAAAAATGTAATAGATGATATTAAAGATATACCACCAGCTAATCCATCCATACCATCAGACCAGTTTATAACAGTAGTTACTCCAAAAATCCATGTTATTGTTAATATAAACTGTAACGTCGGATTTAATAGTATGAATTCTGATGTAAATGGATTTGTAAAGCCTTTAAAAATTATACCAGCTTTAAACACAAGAATAGCTGATAAAAGCTGAATTATTAATCTTGGCAAAATAGGAAACTCTTTTCCCTTAGTCTTATAATAATCATCAACAAGTCCTATTAATACTATAAATGTAGCACCAATAAATATCATTATTTGCTGCTTTGCTTCATCTCCTACAAATAATAAATATGAAACAAAGAATCCTATGTATAGTGCTATTCCTCCACATAAAGGAGTTGGTGATTTATGTTTTTTTCTCTTATTAGGTTTATCTGTAAATCCAATCTTTTCAGATAATTTCATAAGAAGTGGCATTATGGCAAATGACACTATAAATGCAACCACCATTGCTATTATGTAATTCATTGTATCTACTCCTTAGTAAAATTATATATAAATACTTATTATATATAAATACTTATTATATATCCATTTTAATTACCTATTAGATTATACTATTAAAGGGACTTATTATCAATTACAAAATTATTAAGCTTTATCCTTTTACATGGTAAATTATATTATAAAAAACAAGATGAGTATTCAAAAATTAAAATATTATTTTTAAACACTCTCTGTTCATCAACTTATTTATACTATTTAACCATATATCATGTTAGTAATTTAATTTTTTCTCCTGAATAAATTAAATTAGGATTCTTCAAATTATTATATTTTGCAATTTCTTGCCATGTCTTATTATTTTCACTTGCTATTTTAGTTAGATTATCACCAGATTTCACTACATATACAATTTCCTTTGAAGTAGTAGCGATAACTTTAACATTACTTTCAGTTTTCACAACTTCATATTGTTCATTTTCTCTATTTTTTAAGCTTTCATTTGAAGCTATAGAGTTTCCTTTAACCTGTATTCTTCCACTAACTTCACAGCCTTTTGTTCCATTATTGTTTAAATAGTTTGCAAATATTTCTTCATATGTTCCAAATTCAGCCACTACCTTAGTTTTAAATACGCCATAGCCATCTCCACCTTCTGATAAGAAATCATTTATGGCTACTGTGTATTCTTTAGTGCCATCAATTAAGTTATTATTTACCTTCACATCATATACTCTGCTGCCAACAGGTTTAGATTGATCAAAGACAAATGTTATTCCACTTACTTGTAAGAAACCTCCTTGTGTTTCTGGGTATCCACTTACAGATACTTCTAACGCTTTCTTTACATCTCTTCCATTTAGTTTTATAACCTGAATTGTATTTCCAAATGGAAATAATTCTGCTATTTTACCTTTTGTAACACGACCTGCTGGTATAGACGTTCTTATATTACCTCCATTTACAAATGCTATATCTGATTTAGTTTCTGCTCTTATTGCATCCGCTGATAAATTTCCAAGATTAGTTTCTTTTCTTCTAACATTTTCTCTTTCACCATCAAGATCTATATTTGAATTTGCTACAACTTCTGAGAATACAATATCATTTTTTGCTTTAATTTCATTTATTAAAGAACTAACATCTTTATCTTCTTCTAAACTTGCATAATCAGATGCTTTCAATAATTTAGCATTCTTGTTTTTTACTTTATTATCTTTAACTTCAATTTCTACTATTCCTAAATTATTACCATATTCACCTGTTTGAGCAATTAATGTATTGTTAACAACAAGACCATTCTCTAATTCTGTATGGCTATGCCCATCTATTATTACATCTATCCCATAAACTTTTTCTGCTATTTCTTTAGATGTAATGATGGAACTTTCATCAAGTCCTATATGCGCTAACCCTATTATTATATCAGTTTTATCATCTAACTGATCTACAATTCTTCTAGAAACTTCTATTGGATCATTAAATTTTACTACTTCTACATTAGATGGACTTGTTTTATATACTGTTTCTGGTGTACATAATCCAAAAATTCCTATTTTAACCCCACCCATTTCTACTATTTCATATGGTGGAAAAATTTCAGTTCCATTGTCATAAGTAAAATTTGCACCTAGCATTTTAAATTTTGCTAATTTACTTAGTTCTATAAGTCTACTTATTCCATAATTAAAATCATGATTTCCTGGAACCATAAAGTCATACCCTGCTGCATTTAATATTTTAACTGCATTCTCACCTTTGCTTACATTTATAATTGGTTTTCCATGTAATGTATCACCAGCATCAACTACTAAAGTATTGGGATTTTCTGATTTAGTTTTCTTAATTAATGTTGCTATTTTTCCAAAACCTAGGCCTCCATCTTCTGCTAATACTCTTGAATGTGTATCATTGGTATGTATTATTGTTATTTTTGTTATCTCTTTAGCATCTTCTGTTTGATCTGCAAGTGCAAAAGTAGCACTACTGAAAAGTAAAGTTATTGATACTATCAAACTTAACATTACTTGTTTTTTCAATATACTTCCTCCCTTTTAATTAGGTTGTATTTATATTGTATCCAATTATCTTCTAATAAACCAAGTCCTCTTTTGTTAATTTTAAAAATTTTATTTTATAGTATAGTTAATTTTTTTAACATATCTATGTATTTTTAATATGTAATAAAAAAAGGATGCTATTTCTAGCATCCTTTTATAATATTAACCTCTTTGCTCAATCATACTCTTAACTTTCATTAATCTAGTTGTAGCAGATCTTTCATTTTCATCAAGTCTCATTCTAATATATTTGATTGTTTCTTGAAGTTGAGGTATAGTCATATATTCAAGAGCATTAACTCTTCTTCTTGTACTTTCAATTTCGTTAGCCATAAGCTGACATGACTTTTCTACTTCTGCAAGTTCAAGTAATTGTGGAAGTATTCCATAAAGTTTAGCTAATGCATCGTCGAGTTCTGATGAAGTATTTGCAAATCCATATGGGTATATGCTTCCCTCATCTCCTTCAAGCTGTCTCTTGAAGTTCATTACAGGAACAGATACACTCATAACATTCTTTTCACCAACTTCAACTGAAATATGTTCTTTAGGATAAACAATAGCTTCTTCTAAAAATTCTGAACTCATTACGGCTCTAGCCATAACAAAGTCTTTTAAAGAGCCTTGAAGATTATCTTCAACTTCTTTTCTTAGCTTATTGTTATATTTAACCAAGTTAATGAATTGTCTCATTAATTCATCTTGTTTATCTTTCAAAAGCTTATGACTTCTTGTTGATGTAGCTAATCTTTTTTTTAGCTTAGAGAGTTCCATTCTAGTAGGATTGACATTTAACTTTGCCATAGACTATTCTTCCTCTCTTGGCATATATTTTTCAAGGTATTCATCTCTAATTCTCTTAAGCTCTGTTCTAGGAAGCATCTTTAATAATTTCCATCCTAGGTTAAGAGTTTCTTCAATTGTTCTATTTGTAGTTAAGCCTTGAGATACGTATTCTTCCTCAAAAGCTTCTGCGAATTTAGCTAGCTTCTTATCAGTTTCAGATAATGCTGATTCTCCTAAGATTGCTGATAATTCTTTTGCTTGCTTACCTTGAGAATATGCTGAGAATAATTGGTTCATAGTATCTGCATGATCTTCTCTTGTCTTTCCTTTTCCAATACCTTTATCTTTAAGTCTTGAAAGTGATGGCAATACATCGATAGGTGGCATTACACCTCTCTTATATAATTCTCTTGAAAGGATAATTTGACCTTCTGTAATATATCCAGTTAAGTCTGGAATTGGGTGAGTCTTATCCTCTTCTGGCATTGTAAGTATTGGAATTTGAGTGATTGAACCCTCCACTCCTCTAAGTCTTCCTGCTCTTTCGTATAATGTAGAAAGGTCAGTATATAAGTAACCTGGGTATCCTCTTCTACCTGGAACTTCTTTTCTAGCTGCTGAAATTTCTCTTAATGCTTCAGCATAGTTTGTTATATCTGTCATAATAACAAGAACGTGCATTCCTTTTTCATATGCTAAGTATTCAGCACAAGTAAGGGCCATTCTTGGAGTAGATATTCTTTCGATAGCTGGGTCAGATGCTAAATTCATAAATAGAACTGATCTGTCAATAGCTCCTGTTGATTTAAATTCATCAACGAAGAATTGAGCCTCTTCGAAAGTTATACCTATAGCTGCAAATACAACGGCGAATTTAGAATCTGAATTTAAAACCTTCGCTTGTCTTGCAATTTGTGCAGCTAGTTCTGCATGAGGAAGTCCTGATGCAGAGAACACTGGTAACTTTTGTCCTCTAACTAAAGTGTTAAGACCATCAATAGCTGAAACCCCAGTTTGAATAAATTCTGATGGGAAATCTCTAGCCATTGGGTTAATAGCTTCACCATTGATATCTACTCTTTTTTCTGGTATTATTTCTGGACCATTATCGTTTGGTCTACCCATACCATCAAATACTCTACCTAACATATCTTCAGATACGCCAAGTTCAAGTGGTCTACCTAAGAACTTAGCTTTAGTACCTTTTAAGTTTATTCCTGAAGATCCTTCAAATATTTGAACCATTGCTTTTGATCCATTTATTTCAAGAACCTTTCCTCTTCTCTTTTCACCAGTATGAAGTTCAATTTCAACTAATTCATCAAACTTAACACCTTCAACACCTTCAACAACCATCAAAGGGCCAACAACTTCAGTAACTGTTCTGTATTCCTTAAGCATTTGCTACCCCTCCTTTGCTTATTAGGTCATCAATTGCTACTTTTAAATCTTCAAAGATCTTATCTATTGCATCTAAGTCTTTTTCAGCTATATATTTACTTCTAGCAATTCTGTCTTTTAAATCTTCCATTGCTAATATATCATTTAAATAAACTCCTGCATCTAAAGCTCTTTCTGCTTCTCTCTTATATCCCATAACAAGACTTAACATCTTGTATTGCTTCTTAAGTGAAGTATATGTATCTACTTCATGGAAAGAGTTTTGTTGCAGATAGTCTTCTCTTATTGATTTAGCTACATCTAATTTTAATCTGTCTTTTTCAGATAATGCATCTATACCAACAAGTCTTACGATTTCTTGTAAGCTTGATTCTTCTTGAAGAATAGTCATTGCTTCAAGTCTTAGTTTTCCCCAGTCTTCAGCTACATTTTCATTCATCCACTTATCAATTGTATCAGCATACAATGAATATGAAGTCAACCAGTTAATTGATGGGAAATGTCTTTGATATGCAAGTTGAGCATCAAGTCCCCAGAATACTTTAACTATTCTAAGTGTTGATTGTGATACTGGCTCTGAAATATCTCCTCCTGGAGGTGATACTGCACCTATTGCAGTTATAGAACCTATTCTTCCATCATTACCTAAACATTCAACTTTACCTGCTCTTTCATAATAGTCTGCAAGTCTTGAACCAAGGTATGCTGGATAACCTTCGTCACCAGGCATTTCTTCAAGTCTACCAGACATTTCTCTTAAAGCTTCTGCCCATCTTGAAGTAGAATCAGCCATTATTGATACAGAGTATCCCATGTCTCTAAAGTATTCAGCGATTGTGATACCTGTATATATTGATGCTTCTCTAGCAGCAACCGGCATATTTGAAGTATTAGCTATAAGAACTGTTCTTTTCATTAAACTTTCACCAGTCTTAGGGTCAATAAGTTCTGGAAATTCGTTAAGAACGTCTGTCATTTCGTTACCACGTTCTCCGCATCCAACATAAACAACTATTTCCGCATCTCCCCATTTAGCAATTTGGTGCTGAGTAACTGTTTTACCAGCTCCGAATGGACCTGGAATTGCAGCTGCTCCACCTTTAGCAACAGGGAAGAATGTATCTATAACTCTTTGACCTGTAAGCATTGGTTCAACAGGGTTGATCTTAGCTTTATATGGTCTTCCTTTTCTTACTGGCCATTTTTGCATCATCATAACTTCTTTATCACCAGTTGCAGTTTCAACTACTGCAACTGTATCAGTTACTGTAAATTCTCCAGCTTTTATATCCTTAATTGTACCTTCAACACCTACTGGCACCATAATTCTTTGTTCAACAACGGGTGTTTCTTGAACAGTACCAATAACATATCCTGGTTCTACTTTATCTCCAATTTTAACAGTAGGTTTAAATTCCCATTTCTTTTCTCTATTTAGTGATGGAACAGATACACCTTTTGTTAAGAAGTTAGACTGTGCAGCCTCCATAAATGCATCTAGCGGTCTTTGTATTCCATCAAACATTGATTCAATAAGTCCTGGGCCAAGTTCAACACTTAATGGTTCTCCTGTAGTTACAACTGGATCTGCAGGTCCTATTCCTGAGGTTTCTTCGTAAACTTGGATTGATGCCTTATCACCTCTCATTTCGATGATTTCACCGACAAGTCCTTTTTGTCCAACCTTACATACGTCATATATATTAGCTTCATCCATACCTTCAGCAACTACTAAAGGTCCTGAAACTTTAATTATCTTTCCGGTCTTCACCCTTATCAACCTACCTTTCTATAAAATATTAACGCCTACAGCTTTTTCAACGTTATCGCTTATTCTTTGCATACCTATATTTAATGTTCCTTGATTGCTTGGAATTAATATTACAGCAGGAAGCACTTCTTTATTGTATCTTTCAATTGTCTCTTCAATTCCTTGAGCGACTTGTTCAGTTACAAAGATAACTGCGTAATTATCTCTTGCTAATCTATCAACAGTTCTTCTAGCTTCATCATGTTCAACCACTGGAAAAACATCAATACCTAGAGCTTTAAATGCTAAAACCGAATCCTTATCACCAACTACACCTATTTTTTTAAACATAAATATCACGCAGCCTTTCTCTTATTACTTCCGCAGCAATATTATTGAGTTTGCCAACCATTATAATTCTTATTATCTTTATTTCTGTTTCTTTAGCATAAATATAAGCAATTACAGGTTCCACACCAAATGGTATTATTTTAGCATCTCTCATCATGTTCATAATATAGTTATCAATTAACTTTTCAAGCATACTAACTGAATCTGTTTTAGTATAGTATTCAATACCAACTCTAATAAATTCAGCATAATCAGTAAATGCAAGCTTTGAAGTTATATTCTCAACTGAATCATTTAACATGCCAAGTAATTTATCTTTATCTAAAGATCCACCTTCAATAATAACTGAATTAAAGAATTCTCTACTTTTATTTTGCTTCTTAACTCTTAATAAAGTCTTTATATTAGTAGAATCTATAAGACATTTTACATATTTATCAACAAAAGTATCATTTATTTCACTCTTAATATGTACTAATTGTTTAAACATGTATTTATCTAAAATAATATCAAGTAGTTGAGGATCTTTACTTTCCTCAAATTTCAAGATAGTTTCTTCAATTGCTTCTCTCATAATTGGAGATAAATCTCTTATATCATTATTTTCAATTAAGTTCTTTAATTTTAAAGAATCAATTGTTCCAACGTTAACTAAAAGATATGATAAATCCTCTTTAAGAAACATTCCTTTTAAAATCACTTTTATATTTTGATAATCATATTTAATACTCATTAAGTCTATAAGTGATTTTTCAGGACTTATATCATACATAAGTTCAAATAATCTTTTCAATTCTTCACTTAATATAAGTTCGTAATCCTCTGGTCTCTTAACATTTGTCATAACATTGGCATACTCTGTTTCTTGAAGCACTTTAAGTGCTTCACTTGCTGAATGAGAATCTATCATTCTGTCAAGCTTTGATTTATCAAGGAGTTTTGTCTCGTATACTCTAAGTCTGGGTATAACTTGACTAAATTTCATTACATCCATTATTTATCCTCCTTAATTAAATAATACTTGTGCAACTTTAAGACTTAAGTCATCTTTAATAGAGCTTACTAAAGCCTCATATGTATTATTTATTTCTATGCCATCCTTTTCTAATATAAATCCACCCTTAAAGTTTCTTTTTTCACTACTTAAAGTTATTGTAGCCTTTGAATTAAGCTTATTATTTATTTCGTTTAAAACTTCAGTAGTTATAACTTTTGCACCCTCTTCATTTAATATTAAATTTTGGTTTCCTTCTATACCACTATTTAATATTGAATCAGTAACAAAATCCTTTAATTCTTCATTTGAAAGATTGCAAAGTGCTTCTACACTACTTTCAAATACCGAATTTATAACTTTTTGCTTAGCAGCAAGTTTTTCATTTCTTGAATTCAATTCTGCACCTGAAATTATTCTTTCTTTTCTAGCTGCTGCATCTCTTTCTGCTCTTTCTAAAATTAACTTTTCTTCTGCAGATGCTTCTTCTTCTTTTTTAGCTATGATTTTATCTCTTTGTTCATTAGCATCATTTAATATAGAAGTTTTTTTATCTTCTGCATCTTCAAGAATTTTAGAAGTTAAATTACTTATGTTAGACATTTCCTCACATCCTCATCCTTAAATTCTGACTAATTAAAATACGCCATTTACTAATAAGAATGATACAACGAATCCTAATAATGCATATGTTTCAACCATGGCAGCTAATACTATACCTTTAGTAGTGTGATCTGGGTTTTTAGCTAATATTTGAATACCAGCAGCTGCTGCTTTACCTTGAGCAATACCTGACCATAAACCACATATAGCTATTGGTAATGCTGCGAATAATAAATATAAACCTTGTGATAATGTTGTTTCTGGTGATAATTTAAAGAATATTAATAATCCTATAACGAATCCATAAAGGCCTTGTGTACCTGGTAATAATTGAAGAACTAACGCTTTACCAAATTTTTCCGGTTGTTCTGATAAAAGTCCTGCTGCCGCTTGACCTACTATACCAACACCTTTAGATGATCCTATACCTGACATACCTACTGCTAATGCAACTCCTAATGCTCCCATTACGAATCCACCGTAATTTTCCGTAAAAAATTTAATCCAAGTCATATCCATTTTAAATATCCTCCTAATTTCTTCTTAAATTTATATATTTACTATTTGATTTAAATGGCTTAAAGGCTCTGCCTCCACCATCATAGAATTTACCAAAATATTCAACATAAGTTAATCTTAATGAATGAACGTAACCACCTAGTAACGATAATCCTAGATTTACTGTTTGGAATATTACAAATATTAATGGTCCAAATAAAAATGCGCCAAGTGGTCCTGGTATCATATCCATAATAAGATTAATAGCTCCTGCTATTGATCCACCAGATAAACCAAGTGCCATAAGTCTTGTATAAGAAACTAAGTCTCCTACATAACCTGTAATACCATATAATTCATATAGTCCTGAAGCTACCTTTCCACCTGTTGTCTTAGCTGACCTTCCTTGAGTAATTACAATTAATACAGAACCTGCTATAGCTCCAATTTTACCTATTGTTCCAAGCATCGGTATATTCCCCATCATACCACCTGCAAGTAACCCTAATGATATTAATGTAATTGCCCATGATCCTGCATCCATAAAAGCTTCTAATGGTTTTCCAGCTCTTATTAATACATAAGCCTTAACACCTAATGCAAAGAATATTTGAATAGCACCAAAAACTACTGATAAGACTAATATAGTCATAACATCTGCAGTAGTATCAATTAGTTTTGGCAAAGGAATCAAATCTCCAAAAAATGATCCGTAAATAGCACCAAATGCTATTGTTGGATAACTTAAATAATGGAAGAATTTTATCATCTTTTTCATTCCATCATCAAACTTTAGATACTTAAGTGCTATAATTGTACCTATAAGCATTAATAGACCATATCCCATATCCGCTACCATCATTCCAAAGAAAACTAAATAGAATGGTGTTACTATCGGTGTAGGATCAATCTCGTCATATTTAGGTAATGCATACATTTCTGTTATTGACATAAACGAATCATTCAAATCATTATTTTCCAACTTGATTGGAACATCATCAATTTCTTCGTCTTTAACATCTTCAAAATTTAAATAATAGTCCTCACCTAAAATATCTTTTACTATTGCAGTAAGCTTTTCATTAAACTTGGTTGGAACCCAACCTTGAATTAATGTAGTGCTTTCAGTTCTTAAGAAATTTGTACTTACACTCTTTCTTGAAACAAGATTGCTATAGTATTCATAAGCTAACTGCAATTTCTTCATTCCTTCTTCAAAACCTGATAACTCTTCTTTTATAATGAATTTATCGGATTCAATCAGTCCAATTCTATCATTATATTCATGAATTAATTTTAGAGGAGTTTCTTCCTCATCAGTTTTAAACGGAGTAAACCCAAATCCTCTAAGTGCCTCTTCAACACTGTCTTTGTTTGCTTTGTTACATAAAGCAATAAAATAAGTATCTTGATTAGTCTTTGATATAATCTCGACATAACAATCATTTAGTTCACTAATTAATGATTCTTCATATTGATTAGCTACACTACCTAAGAAATAAGAAGTTTCTTTAAGTTCTTTTAAGAAACTTAAAGGTGCATCGAAAGCTTCATAAGGTGTTAAACTTGATACTGCAGTTTGAAGCTTAGTTTTCTCATTATCAAGTCTTGCAATCCCTTCTTCTTTTTCCTTAACTTTTTCATAAACAGATTCCCAATTACTACTTTCAACTTTTTCTTTAAGCTCATCCATCGTTAATGAGAGTTTTTCTGTTCTTAAAGTTTTCACTAATGATTGTTTAGGCACATAGTCTTTTAAAAATTGTAGGGCAAACTTAACCTTTGATAATTGCTCTTCCCACTTTGCTATATCAGAATCAATTATATCCTTTTCCAATTCTGAAAGGATTTCATTTTGTTCTAAAAGATTTTCATCTTGTAGATTAATGAACTCAGCATTTGAAAATTCTTGTAATTTTTCAAGCAATGCTTCTTTCTTTGATTCAAAGGCTAACAAAGTGAACTTATTCATCTTAACTATTGCCATGAATTTTCACTATCCTCTCAACCACTAATTTTACAGCATTATTTTTCTTTTCTTCAGATATATTTTCTATGTCTGAAGCTTCACTTTTACCTTTAGCTAATATAGGCTCTGCTTCTTTATTTCCTGCGCTAATCGCTTCATTCATTAAAACATTAGCTTTTTCTTTTGCTTTAGCTAGCACATCATCATATTTTGCTTGTGCTTCTGCACTCGCTTTTTGAACTATTTCTTTCGCTTGTAAAGTAGCATTTTTTACTAGTTCTTCTGCTTCTGCTTCTGCTTTTTTAATTTTTTCAATTGCTTCTAATGCCAAAATATCACCACCTTTTATGCCTTAATACAAAGAAAAATAATATATATTAATACTTTATATAGTATTAATTACTTTGTCATCGTCTCATTATACAATGCCTCTGCATAATTTTCAACACATTTGAAATTTTATTAACAGAAAGTTATTATTTCATAATGCATCTACACTATAAATCACTGAATTTTTCAATAAATAAATATTCATTATTATTGTTAAATAGACAGTAGAAGTCTTCTTCTATAAGTTCGCCATTTTTAACATATTTTTCTAAGTTAATATCAAATTTTTCTAAAAAATATTCCTTAAATGAGTATTTTTCTCTCAACTTATCCTTATATTGCTTTTCTTCTTCCTTAGAAATATTTATTTTTAAGAAATCAGGCAAACCTCTCCTTTTATTATATAGTAAATAGTTAAATTTAACTATATTATCTAGGTATTTATTATCACTTTTTAGTATTTTTTTGTTAAATTCTAAAAAGACTTTATAATATTCTATGTTTCCAATATTTCGATTAAAATATCCATTCTCTTCAAAAAACTTTCCTAAAGCATAATAAAATTCAAATGGTGTATTAAATTTTTTTTCAAAAAATTTAATTATATAATTAAATTTTTGTGAGTTATAATACTTATCGACTATTTCTTCTACTTTCTTAAGTTTTATCATTTCCTCATATGATACTAAATTAGTTTTTAGTATTTCATATGGTGGATATGGTGAATATTCCATCCCATACATTTTCGCTTCTTCTCTCATTGATGATCCCTTTAATAACTTTAAAAAACCTAATTGTATTTCTTCTGGATGTATAGAATATACATCATTAAATGATTTTACAAATGAATTATAATCTTCACCTGGAAGCCCTGCTATTAAGTCTAAGTGCTGTTTTATATTCTTTATGGACATTAATTCTAATACTTTCTCTTTAATATCGCTAAAGTTAACAAATCTATTTATATTTCTTAAAACATCATCATTAGTAGTTTGAACACCTACCTCAAATTGAAACCTCCCTTCTGGAGCTTTTGATAATAATTTTATTTCCTCATCTTTTAAGATATCTGCCGATATTTCGAAATGGAATGATGTTTCTGTATTTGCATTAATTAAAAAATTCCATATTGCCATAGAAAATTTGTGATTACAATTAAATGTTCTATCAACAAATTTAACTAGTTTAACTTTCTTTTTAATAAAATAATTTAATTCTTCCAATACTCTTTCTATATCTAAAAATCTGACACCATGACTTGTTGATGATAAACAATATTTGCAATTAAAAGGACATCCTCTTGATGCTTCATAATATACTATTTTATTGCTTAAATCTTCATCTTCTTCATATGGAAATACAATCTCATCCATAGACATGAGCGGTCTTTTTTCATTTGAATATACATCTCCTGAATTTTTATAATGTAACCCTCTTACTTTATCAATATCTAATTCTCCCAATTTATATAAAACAAAGTCCCTATAAGTTTTTTCCCCTTCACCTTCAATTACATACTCTCCAATATTATTTCTTAAAAACTGGACTGAATCAAAAGATACTTCAGGCCCACCATATAAAATTTCTATATTAGAATTTACTTTTTTGATGAGATTAGCTAATCTCTCAATTAATTCAACATTCCATATATAGGTGGAAAATGCAACTACATCTGGATCTTCTTTTATGATTTCTTCTAATATTCTTTCTTCCCTATCGTTAATAGTAAATTCTCGTATTTTTCCTTCATATGGCAGATCATTAGTGAAACTTTTTAAATATCTAACTGCCAAATTACTGTGGATAAATTTTGAGTTAATAGCTGTAAGTAATATTTTCATTTATTGTGTTCTCCTCTACTTCTTCTTTTAATGTTAATTTTTTTCCTCTTATGAAAAAAACATCCTCATAAACTTTAGTTTCTTCTATTTCAAAGTATTTTTCAAGGATTTTTTTTATTTCATCTACACTGTTATTTGATAATATATTTAAATTTTTAAATGTAAATTCTCTAAGTTTTTCTTTTGGTAATATAACTTTTATCTTATTATTAAACACTTTTCCCCTTTGTTTATTTATATCCCATATTAGTATTTCACCATTATTCTTTAGATATTTAGAAACGTTTTTTATTAATCTTTCTTTCTCAAGACTAGTCCACATCTTATTTAGATCAAAAAAGAAAGTACATGCATCATATTTTCTACTTTGTAATTTGCACTTTGTCTCTTCATTCACATAATCAATGCTAATTTCCTCTAAGACCTCTTTAGATATATTATATATTATACCAAGATTATTCTCTCCAACATCTAATATATCTCCTTGTATATTTACATCTTCTAGATTTATTACTAATGTTTTTCCCATTTCCAATCACCCTTCCTTAATATTTCATACTATTATTTTAACATTTTTTTACATATTAATAAAATACAACTTAACAAAATATATATCCAATAAAATATTTTAGTATATTTAATTTAATCAAAAAAGATGTTTAGATTTTGATATGCTACCTGATAATTAATCAGATAACTGCTCAATTGTTAACTTCTAAACATCTTTTTCTTTATTTTAAAGATTTTTTATTATTTAATTTTAGAATAAATAAACATACTATAACAAATAAAAGTATCAAGATAAATATACGTACTTCTTTAGGTAAATTAAATACTACTCCATCATTCTTAGACTGTAATTTATAAACACATCCAGTTCCACTATCCAATATATATGCCGATCCATTCTTAGTACGTATTCCTCTAATTATACTTTCATCTTTAAGTTTTAAAAGCTTATGTTTTACTCCATTTTCGTTAATGGAATATATCATATTATCCTTTTTATCATAATATACACAACTGTCCTTTTCTAAAATTGCTCCTTCTTTATCTATTCCTAGATATTTTATATTATCAACATCTGAAAATTGATATATTGGTGCAGCAACTGTTTTATTAGGTGGATTTAAAATAATCCTAGATACTTTTTGTTCTCCTTTAAATCTAGGTGAAGTTATTAAATCTCCTCCACTATAATCTGGCCATCCATACCATTTTCCTTTTTCTATTTCATATAAATAATCAAAATCTCTATTTATAGGTCTATCTCCAATATTCTCCATACCACCTACAACACATATTAAATTATTATTACTATCTAAATCCCATCCTGTTATATTTCTTATTCCACATGCATAAAGGGATATCTTATTATTCGATAAATTCACTTCAACTATAGATGCATTGCCTAGCTTCTCTCCCTCTATCTTTTGTCCTTCAACACTAGAGTTTCCATAGGGCATAAATGCGCCAGTTTTACTCTCACCATAATTTTTTCCATTCAATGATATATTTATTGGACTTTTATCATATGGAATGTTATTTATATCATAAGTTCCATCATTGTCTGCAATCCCAGAATTAGTAGCACTGCCTATTGCAATTAATAACTTGTTATCCTTTATTATAATTTTTCTGTCTAAATATTTCCCAACAGAAGGTATATTACTTACCATTACATTTAATTCAGATGTAGATAAATCATAATTATATAATTTATCACCTGAAATAATATATAATTTTCCATCATAAAACAGAATATCTTCTATTTTTAAAGCTTCATCTGAAAAAAGTATTTCTTCTCTTCCTTCATCTTTTAAAACCTTCACATAATTTTCATAGGCTACATATGTATTTTTTCCGTCTTTATCAAAACTTACAGCATTTCTACAATTTTTAGCCTCTATACTCCAATTTATATTACTTTTTAGAATATTTATTTTATACTTGCTTGATAATTCAAATAATCCCAAAGATGCTGCTACAATTATAATTGAAATTAACAAGAATTTAAAAAAACGCCTCACTTTTCTCCCTCCACCACTTTTTAATATTATATTCTTATCTTACATATATTCGTAACACTTCTACTAAATAATATACTTCATTACTAAATTTATATTTCCATAATATTAAAATAAGACCTTCATTTTATAATAAAGGTATCATTTTATTAACCGATAATTATTGTAAGAATTAAATACATAAAGTTAAGGATGTGATTTATATGGAAATGAGCATTGCAGATCTTTCAATGGGAATGAGTCAAGCTTCTCTTCAAAATGCAGTTTCTATCTCTGTTTTAAATATGACTATGGATACTGCTGCTAATCAACTTACAGCAATGACTGAAGTTTTAGATAATCTAGCTGTTGATCCAAATTTAGGTTCAAATATTGACGTAACTGTATAGATCTATATATCGTCACATAAAATAAGGGACGTAGAATCAGAGTTTAGTGGATAACAACCGAAATTCAATATATGATATGCTCGTATTGTAGGAAAATTTGAGTTAAAAATTTTACAGACAGAGGCTGTGCCCAAAAATGTTTGCTCCAACAACAAGTGTTGAACAAACAATCGTGGAACAGTCTCTGTCTAAGAATTTAATAACTAAAATTTTCAATACAATACTATGCATATTCATATATTGAATTTCTTTGTTTTTCTCTAAACTTATTCTCAATGTAATTTATGATTTTAGAATATCCCCTGTCTAAAAATATAGTTTTCAATCAATGTAATATAATGCTTGGTGAGGTACAAACCTGGCAGTATAGCCATCTTCATTCAATGCTGAAGATGTTTCCTTATTAAAAAAATCCCATCTGATACTCAATAAATAAGAAAAGATCCAAATTGCAGCATAGCTACTCTTTTTATAAGTGCACATTCTTAAGCAGAGAACCCAAATCTGTGATTTGGTGTGAATCTCTTATACCTACGAATGTATATGAGTAGATATTCCCTTAAACAGAGAAAATATATGAATAAGTACATCTTTATTTCCATAGAACCCGCATAAAATAAGCAAATTCTTAAGAATTTATATTCTGATATTTATAAATTGATATCCTTTAAAAAATAATAAAATATTAACTTTTTAAATCTTTAACATGTATAAATAACTATTCCTTAATTTAAAAATGTGTTTATTTAGAGCAATAATGTTGATACTATGAGTCTAGATGAAACAAAGAAATAAAACTCTTATGTTCGGCGGTGTCTTGCATTCAAAAAGGAAGCCACACATAAGAGCTTTATTTCGGTTATTTCACTTTAAACTTTCTACGCCCTTTATTTGTATTGATCATGTATCTTTCTTATTTTTCTTCAGGAATATTACGTAAAATATATGAATATTATTTAGAGTAATCTAAAGGAGTGATAACTTTTGGCAAAAGATAATTTTTTAAAGAATTCTTTTTTACTTACCGCATCAAATGTTACTACTGGAATATTAGGCTTTATATTCAATATATATTTATCCAATCTTCTTGGTCCTGAAGGTATGGGGCTTTATAATTTAGTTATGCCTATTTATAATTTGTTTATATGCCTTATGTCTGCTGGTATTGTTTCCTCAATGTCAAAAATAGTTGCAGTTTATGATCAAAAAGGCGAGCAAAATAATATTACTAAAACAATACGAGTTGTAGCAATGTTTAATATAATTTGGGCAATCATTATCGGTATACTAGTTTTTGTAGCTGCTCCTTTAATTGGAAAATATGGTGTTAGTGATACAAGAACAATAAGCGCTATAAGAGTTATTTGCCCTGCTATGGTGTTTATTGCAATTTCGAATATCTTTAAAGGATATTTTTATGGAACATCAAAAATAAAGATACCTGCTTTACTAGATATATTAGAAAAGGCTATGAGAATAATAACCGTCAGCCTTTTAATTTTATTTTTTAATGCGGATTCAATTGAAAAAATGGTAACACTTGCTACTATTGCTTTATGTATTGGAGAACTTCAAAGTTTAATAGGCTTATATATATATTATAAATACTGCATTGCTAAAACACCACATTCTTGTGAAGTTCCTGAAAGTAGATTCCAGCTCTTATTTGATGTTATTATAATAACTATACCACTTTGTATGAATGGATTTTTAACAAATATATTAGGAACTATGGCTACTCTTATTGTTCCAAGACGGCTTTTAGTTGCAGGTTTTAATCATATAGAAGCATTAAGTCTTATTGGTAAATTTACTGGAATGGCAATGACTTTGCTCACTATTCCACTTATTGTGGTATCCACAATTAATACATTACTTATACCTGATCTCTCACAAACTTTAAGTCAGGGAAAAAAATATGAAGCTTCATGCAGAATTAGAAAAGTTATAAAACTTGCATTTTTACTTGGACTTTCCACAACAATAATATGCAATATAATACCAGATAATCTCGGAAAAATGTTTTATGGACGTGATGATTTAGGTACTTATATTAGATTTGCTTCCTTTGGGGCACCTATTTTATTTACTTCCAGTACAATGTTTGGTATTTTAAACGGACTTAATAAACAAGGTATTATATTAAGAAATTCTTTAATTGAAGCAATTATTGAATTAATCGGTTTATATATATTTACTGCTATTCCTTCAATAAATATTCTAGGATATAGCATAACAATGATAATTGCTACAGGTACTAGCTTTTTACTTAACATACATGAAGTAAAAAAACATATAGATATTAATATAAATTCATATAATATATTTATTTATATCTTGCTTGCATTACTTGTATTTTTAATTATAAAAATATTAGCCACTCATTTCTTGGCACATTCTCTTATTATAAATAATTTTATGGTCATAGGCTTGACATTTTTTATATTTGCATATCTTGGAGGCTTTGGCGAAAGTGATTCATAACAATTTTTTATAAATTCACTTTACAATTTCTTCTTTTTAAAATTATATATAATAAAAATTACGGAATGCTAAAATACATTCCGTAATTTTTATTTTATATTTTTATTATGTATATTTCTTATATTTATTCCATAAGCTTTGCTTGTCAATAATTTTATATGTGATTCTTATGATTTTTTAACTATAAAAAATGTAATTGATACTTCTTTGCGTATTAAATTCTTTAATAGATACTTTATATTATTTTTAGAGGCGAAAAGATCCGTATTGCAGCATAGCTGCTCTTTTTATTTAAGATCCTAATTGCAGCATAGCTGCTCTTTTTATTTAAGATCCTAATTGCAGCATAGCTGCTCTTTTTATAAGTGCATATTTTCTCTCATTAACCTTGGGAGCATTTTGTATATTCTTCCTGAAATACTGTCTAGATCTCTCTTCCTTAACCCACCGAGCAATATTATTAAATATAAGTAAACAAAACCTCCAATAGCTATTAGTAAAAATGTTGAAACAGCATATAAAATCATATTTTTATTAGTAAGTTCTAACATTATACTTATTGGAATCCTAGTCCAATATATTACAAGTGCCATTACTGCTGATGCAATCAATGGTTTTACTATATTTCTGATCATATGTATTTTTACTCTTAAAGCTTTTTTAAGTGCTCTTTGATTTAATATACATGGAATAAAAAACCACAAGAAATTACCAACCACTACTCCCATTATATTTATATCTTTCATTCCAACTAAGATATAATTAGCTATTATCTTAAATGTAAGTCCAATTATAAATGTACCAAGGACATAATATAGCTTATTCATACTTTGAAGTAATACAGTTTGTATCTGTGCTACAGCCATAAAAATAAGTACAACTGATCCAACCATCATAAGTTCATACCCTTGTTCACTACCATATAGTATTGTAAAAACTTCTCTTGATAAACAAGACAAGCCAACTGCTGATGGTATTGTAATTAAAAATACCATTCTAAAAGCAAATGAAGTTTTATTTCTAACTTCTTTTTTATCTTTCACCGCCATTGCCGCTGATACTGCTGGAAGCACTGTAGTTCCAAGCGCTGTTATTATTATAAGTGGTACAGATAATAATGTTTTATATCGACCAAGAACTCCATATAATTCTTGAGCCTTTTCCATTGAAAAACCAGCAAAAGCTAATCTTGCATTAACATTAACCATATCTACAAGACTACCAAAGTTTTGTAGACCGGAACTTAATGTTATTGGTAATCCATACTTTACAAGTTTCCTAATTATACTCTTAGGTTTTATTCTTTTTGCATCACCTTGTGCTATATAAGCTTCTTCTTCAAAATCTTTCTTTTTATATACACACATCATATACCCAAGAGCAATTAATGCACCAACTGAAGTACCTATTGTTCCTCCTGCTGCTCCATATGGGATACTTATTTTCATAAGTAAATATGCACATAATAAACTTACTGCTATATTTATAACCTGCTCAATAACCTGAGATATTGCAATAGCTGTCATGCTGCTTTTCCCTTGGAAGAATCCTCTATAAGCTGATAATATTGTAGTTACAAATATACTAGGTGCAAGCATTAAAATTCCATAAGAAGCATCTGGATTCTTAATTCCATTTCCAAGTGCAAATGCGCCAATCATTAATAAAAGTGAAATAACTCCACTAATTAATGCCAATATACTTCTTGATATTTTAAGAGTTCGTACTGCATCATCTGGCTTATCTACTGCACTCAATTCTGCAACTACTTTTGCAATTGCAGGTTGTGTTCCAAGATTAGTAACTGCATATGCAAACAAAAAAACTTCATAGCAATTTTGATATATTCCATATCCAGAAAGTCCTATTATTCTTTGAAGCATAGGAATATAGAAAACTGAAATTATTTTTGTTAGAATACCAGCTACTGAAAGTATTAAAAACCCTCTGTTAGATGATTTCTCCTCCATAACTCCTCCTATCTAAGTGAAAACTTAAATACATCTTGTTTTATCTTTTTAAATAAAGGAGGCAGAGCTACAGCTACAGTCTTATTCTTTAAATAGCTAAGCTTTCCTTTAATTTCTCTAAAGTTTAATTTATAAGCATATAAAAATTGATAATTAAGTCCGTACTTATTCTCAAAGAATGAATTTAATTTCTTATCTCCATATTTATTATCACCAATTATTGGATTTCCTAAATATGATAGATGTGCTCTTATTTGATGGCTTCTTCCTGTAATCAAATTTATTTCAAGAAGTGAATACGCTCCATTAGTTTCTACAGTGTTTACTTCTGTAATAATCTTTTTAGAACCTTCAACTTCATTTTCATAAATTTTTGAAAGGTTATTATCTGAATTTTTTAATATATAACCTTCATATCTTCCATTTTTTATCTTTCCTTTTACAAGAGCATAATAATATTTTTTGATTTCATCTTCTCTAATTGCTTCATTTATGCATTTTAGTCCTTCAAAAGTTTTACCAAAAATAACCATGCCAGATGTATTTCTATCTAATCTATTACATGCTGCTGGTGTAAATGTAAGTTCATTTTCTGGAACATATGCTCCCTTTGCATCTAGATATGAAAGGGTATAATCTGTAAGTGTTGCTTCTTTTCCATCAGCACTATCAGAATGTACTAAAATTCCTGGCCATTTCTCAACTACTACTAAATTATCATCTTCAAAACAAATCTTCATTCGTTTTGAATCAACTTTCATAAATTTATTGCTTTTATCTTCTTTTTTACTTTGTATGTATTTAATCTCTACTATGTCGCCTTCCTCTAAAAAATATTTTTCATTTTGTTTCTTCCCATTAACTCTTATGTCCTTTTTTCTTAACGCCTTAAATATAGCGCTTAATGGTACATCTTTTAATAACTTTCTTAGGAATTTATCTAATCTCTGTCCTGCTTCGTTTGGTCCAATTTCTATTTTCAAATATTATCACTCCGTTTTCCTTTAGTAAAACATTTTTTACTTATAAATTATATGATAAAAAATGTTATATTACAAACTAATAAATAAAATGTTTAATTACAGTATATAAATAACCATCCTATATGTCTATATAAACATTAAAGTTTAAGACTTAACACAGGATGGTTATACTAATTATTCTTACTTTACTTTGTTAAGAAATTAAATGCTGCCGCTACCTGAATAGCAACTCCGATCGGTAAACAATCTTCATCTATATTAAATAAATCACTATGTGCTGGCTGTGTTGTATTTTTTTCTTTATTTCCTGATCCTAAGAAATAAAATGCTGATGGTCTTTCATTAGCAAAATATGCAAAGCTCTCAACACCCATTTTAGGTGCTTTTTGCTCTAATACATTTTCTTTTCCTATAACACTACTTGCACTTTCCATTAATAAGTCTACACAATCATCATCATTATATAGACAAGGATAACTTTCAAAAACTTCGACTTCAGCTTTGGCTCTAGACATTTCAGCAATTCCATTTACAATTTCATTTAATCTTCTAACTGCAAATTTCCTATCTTCTTTTGTCATAGTTCTAATCATTCCACTAAGCTTTGCTTCTCCTGGAATAATATTTTGTCCTGTTCCAGCATGAAGCATGCCTACTGTTACTACAGCTGGATTTACTGGAGCTATTTCTCTACTTACTATAGTTTGAAGTGCAAGTACTATATGGCTTGCAATTACAACTGGATCTACCGTTGTATGTGGTGATGCCCCATGACCACCTTGACCAGTTATTTTTATATTATAAGGATTTGATGCAGCATTAACTACACCTTTTTTTATCTTTATTGTTCCACATTCTGTCTCTTCATCTACATGAAGTCCAAATATACAATCAACCCTTGGATTTTCTAGTACCCCCTGTGTTATCATATGTGGTGCTCCACCTGTAGTTTCTTCTGCGGGCTCAAATAATAACTTAACTGTTCCAGAAAATTTATCTTTATATTTATTTAAAATTTTAGCTGCTCCCATAAGGATTGTTGTATGTGAATCATGTCCGCATGCATGCATTCTCCCAGGAATCTGAGATTTATATTCACAAGATTTCATATCTTGAATTGGAAGTGCATCAATATCGCCTCTTAATGCTACAGCTTTACCTTCACCATCCTTAGTTCCTGTGATTATTCCACAAACTCCAGTTTTTGCAACTTCGATATATGGAATATTATTTTCCTTTAAGAATTCTTTTATAACTCCTGAAGTTCTTACTTCTTCAAACCCAAGTTCTGGATGCATGTGTAGATCTCTTCTTATGGCTATTAGTTCATCTTTGATTTCATTTGCTTCTTTATTAAAATTAATCATGTATATTCCTCTCTCTCTTTTTATACTTCCGTTTTCACATATTCCAATATAAAAATGTCATATTATTTTCCATTCTTAATGTTCATAGTCATTTCGCCTATTCCATATTCAGTAGTCATTTTTAATGCAATATCCGTTGGGTGAGATATGTCATTTTAAGTTCCAGTGGAAATTTTAGATTTAAAATCGCTTTATTATATGAATTACGACCAGAATACTTCTATAACATCTCCATCTTTAATACTCGCAGTATAAGGAGTATTTTCTCCATTTAAAGTTATATTTATTGAACCTTTTGGTACTGTTAAATCAAAATCTATATAATCAAAAATATCAACTACTACATATTGTGCTTTTTCTTTCATTTTGATTTCTTCATTATTGACAATAACAGTTATTCCTCTATTTTCACTTATTTTATTTTTTAATTCTTCTAATTTTAATTTATCATCTTCATTATGATCTTCGTTCTTTTTTACTTCTTTCTCTTCAATATTAATATCATTTTTTACAACGTCATAAGAAGCTAATTCATTATCAATCACTTTGTTGACGTCATTTAATGAATCTTCTGGTAAAATTTCAGTCTCAGCTACTTTTTCATCTATTTCTATATTCACATCTCCCACATTATTAACTTCTTCAGTATTTTTTTTGAATATCTTATCCCCTTCTTTAATATCATACTCTTCTGGCAATAGATTTCCTTCTTCATTTAACAATTCTACATCTTCTCTGATAACATATTTCTTAAACTCTTTCAATCTAGAAGGTAAAAATACTTTTACATCATCATTATTTTTAATTATATATTCTAAATCTATTTCACAATCATTTACCATAATTACAGGTTCTACATTAATTATATCTCCATTTAAATATATACTCATAGAATCGATATCTCTTATATTATCAGCTAATTTAGGTTGTGCATCCTTACCATTTTGAGCATATTCAATATTAATCTTATCATTAATTCTAATTTCACTTTCTAATGCTGCTACTTCACCATTAATCTTAATAACTGCATTTTTCCCATAATCACCAAAAGCAATTCTTTTGCATCCATTATAAGTAAATCTAACGCTTTTACCATTTTTACTTATAAATAAGCTTGGATTGATTCCTGCTTGCAATACTACATCCATAACAGTATGATTGTGTGAATTAAATAAACTTATAGGTTCATCATTTAACATTACATCTATAAAATCATTTCCAAGACTTTTTATTGCAGTTAAAGCTATTCCAAGAACAGTTACACCTGCTGAGCCTAAACTATTATCAGATATACATTCAGTAACTGTACTTCTATCTTTTATACCTATTCTTTGAGGCGGTAAATTAAGTTTTTCAGACATCTGTTCAACTAAACCTGGAGTATGTGCTCCACCTCCAACTAAAAATACAGCACTAGGTGATTTATCACCATTTAACTCTACTATCTTTTTACATATTTCATCTGCTAATTTTTTTACTACAGTATATATTGATTTTAAAACTGATTCACTAGATACAGTATTCTCTAATCCCATTATATCCACATATGTTATTTCTTCATTATCCTTAATTGATCTTTTTATTCTTTCTGCAGTATTAAAGTCTACCAAATATTCCTGTACTATTGCTTCTGTTATTTCATCACCTGCAATTGGTACCATTCCATATGCTGAAATGGTTTCTTTTGAACTTATAGCTATATCTGAAGTTCCTGCCCCTATATCTACTAATCCTATATTTAACAGCCTCAAATTTTTAGGAACTGCTGCTTCCATTGCAGCTATTGGTTCTAATGTTAAATTGCTCACTTTTAAATTTATTTTATTCATTACTGAATAAAGTGAATCAATTACAGATCTAGGTAAAAATGTTGCTATTACTTCTGTTCCAATATTTTCACCCTTTTGGCCAATTAAGTTTGCTATTAAGTAGCCATTTAAATAATAATTTTTAACTGAATACCCAACACAATATAATTTTCCTTCTGATGTCTTATTAATTTCTTCTTCTGCTTTTTTTACAGCACTTAATTCAAGAGTTCTAACTATCTCTTTATTAACTTCATTTTCATCATCACTTATGTCAAGTTCAGCATTACTATTAATTGTTCTTAAAAATCTACCTGCTGCAGCAATTGAAACTTCTGTAAGCTTAATGCCTATTTCTTTCTCAATGGCATCTTTTACTTTCAATGCTACTTGTGCTACTAAATTTACATCATGAATTTGACCATCCACCATAGCCCTTTCTTCATGCTCTAAATATTTTTCACAAACTACTTGAAATTTTTTATCTTTAATTATCCCTACTGTTCCTATAATAGAACGAGTACCTATATCCAAAGAGAAAATTATATCTTTTTCATTAAAATTACTTAAATTCATAAAACTCTCCCTACTTCTATAATATATAAACCTTATTATAAATTATATATTATAAGACATTTACATACAATGATTTAGAAAATTACTTTAGTTTTTTTATCTATATTTAATGCAAAAATATAGTTACTTTTTATTTATTAAGAATTTATTATATTTTTCATAAAGCAATTTTAAATTGCTTTTATTTATTGTAAAATATTTATATAAAGCATTTGTTCAGGAGGTGTTGAAAATGTTTACCAAAATATCTAATATTGAATGGATTAATTATATTGAATCAAATAAAGATGATATTATATCATTTGACTATTCTACATTAAGAAAAGACATTCCTGATGGCTTAATTAAAGGTACTGCTAATTTTAAATTTTCTCGTAAAATGTTATTAGAAGGTTTGAAAAATTTAAAATCATATAAAAAAATAATCAATTCATCACCTGGAAAATATGAATTTATAAATGATAATATCTCCAGTGATAATACTTATAAAATACTCTATCTCCAAATTCATAACGTGTTAGCTAGAAATAAAAAAACTAAGCTTTTTAGCACAGAAACTTGGAAGTTACTTATAATATCTCATGATTTTTTAGTCAATCAGTATTACACTGCACGTGAAAGAGAATGTTTAGAAATGCTACTATATGATAATCCTATGCTTGATAAGGATTGTCTAATTGCATTATTTAATAGTATAAAGAATAGTTATGATGTAAGAAAGAATAATATCACACTTGAAGAAACAATAAAAAAACATCTATATTAACATAAATAAAAATAGGACAAATATTAGATTGTCCTATTTTTGTTTTACTAATTTTTTAGCTTCATCTAGTTTTTTCACATAATACTCATTACTTTTTAATGCTTCAACTGAAATATCTTCTACCTTCTTCAAAATATCACCTTACTTTACATTTTTATAATATGATATTTTATCATCATATAGATTGTTAAATCAATAGCAATATATTCTATATAAGCTTTCTTAATTTTAAATATACTTGCATTAATAAAATTTTAATTTTATTGACATAATACTGTAACACTAGATAGATAAAATAGTTCTTGTAAAGTTGTTACAGAACAATTTTATGTTTTCATTATTGTCCCTATAATAAATCAGTATTCAGAGTAACTTATATCCCCTAAATTAAGTTACTCTTTTAATTTTTTATACCTTATTAACTAATCCATTATCAACTAGTACCTTTAAAGAAAAACTTCTAACTTCTCCATCATCAAATCTTATAGTAGCCTTATCTTTTTCAAGTTCTTCAATAATTCCAGTTCCATAAGTTTTATGAGTTATTCTTCTTCCTATTTCATATCCATAAGTATCTACTGGCAAATCATTAAATCCACCTTCTATTATAAATCTCGAAATATCTTTAAACTGACCTTTTCTATTTCTTGGTGAGAATAAATAAAGCTCATCTATTGCACGGGTAATTCCAACATAGAATAATCTTCTCTCTTCTTCTATGTTTGTATCCTTGCTTGATGAATGTGGGATAGTATCTTCACAGCAGTTTATTATATAAACATTTTTAAATTCCATTCCTTTTACGCCATGAATTGTGCTTAATATAACCCCTTCCCTATCTTTTTTCTTTTTACTTTCCTCAATACTTTCTTTAACTTCATCTACATGTGCTAAAAATTCAAATATAGTTTTATAACCTTCCGCTGCTACTTTAAATTCTTCAATAATATCCTCTAGATCATCCAAACTCTGTCCAAATTTTTGTGAATATTCTCTTAAGTGGTCAATATATCCTAAATCCATAACAATATATGAAATAGCTGATGATAACGAAATTTTATTAAGATAATTTATATCTTTTCTAAGCTCATCTATTTTTTTCTTTTGAAATGGCGGCGTATCTTCTTTATCTATTATAATATCAAAAGGACTTTCTTCTTTAAAATAATTATTTAAATAGGCTATATTTGATTTACTCATATATCTAAATGGTTTATTTATTATTTGAATAAAACTCTTTTTATCAAAATTGTTTACACTTAACTTTAAGTAAGCTATTATATCTTTACATATAAAATGTTCAAAAAAATTATATTCACGATCCAATAAAGTAAATGGAATCCTTCTTCTTGTCAATACATCAATAGCATTCATAGATTCCATATTGGTTCTATATAAAATTGCATTTTTCTCATATGGTATTCCTAGCTTTTTATTTTCTTCTATAATATCAGCCAGCTTTTCAGCCTGCATTTTTTCATTATACGTATTAAACCATTTTATAATTCCTAACTCTTCTCTATTAAAATAAATTTCTTTATTATTTCTTGCTTTATTAAATTTTATTAATTTTTTAGAGCTTTCAACTATATTTTGCTTACTTCTATAATTAACTGATAAATAGTATTTCTTTGCATCGCCAAATATCTCATCAAAAGATACCATATATTCTGGCTTAGATCCCCTAAATGAATAAATGCATTGATCTTCATCCCCTACCGCAAAAAGAGAATTCTCATGGCCTTCATTTATTATTTTTAAAAATTCTATTTGCATCTCATCACAATCTTGAAACTCATCTACTAGTATATATTTAAATAATTTTTGGTATGCTGAGCATAGATTCTTATTGCTTTTCAAAAGTTCTAAGACTTTAATGCATAAATCATCAAAATCATACTTATTATTTTCTTTCTTATATCCTTCATATGTTTCTAAAATTTCCTCAAATATTTCTTTTGAAATAGAAGCTTTAAATTCATTTAACGGTAATCTTGATGTTTTATATAAGGAAATATTATTTATTGCTTCTTTTACTTTATCCTCACTTACTTCATCAAAATATTTATTCAAAATATTACTTACTATTTTATGTACAATACCTCCATCTATAATATCTATATTACCTCCTGTTTTTAAGAGCATCTTATAAAACAGTCCATGAAACGTTCCAAAGAATGGTGCTGTCGTTGTATTAAATTTATCAAAGTAACGTTTTTTCATATTTAATGCTGCAGCTTTAGTAAAAGTTATTACTATAATATTTTTATCCAATATATTTTTTTGTTTAACTAAATAATTAACTCTATTTATTATTACTGTTGTTTTTCCAGAACCCGGTGCTGCAACTATTAAAGCATTTTTTTCTTCTGCTTTTACAGAACTTTCTTGATATTCATCAAGATTATACCCCATCATCATTCCTCTTTTCTCTTTGAGTTTATCTATTATACATTAAATTATTAAAATTTATTTCCACTATTGCAATTAGCTATACTAAAATTCATTATATTCATTTATTTCACCTAGCCTTTAGCAACTCTATTGTAATGTAAGTGTTATAGTTGTACAATAGTTTTGTGTATTTTATATACAGATATAAATATTATGATTGCTAGAATAATGAGATTTAATTTTATGATTTCTTGTAATTTAAAAAGGAGCTTATTTATGAATAATTCAAAATTTGATGTAAAAAACGAAAGAAATTTAACAATGTTAGTTGATTTTTATGAATTAACAATGGGAAATGGTTATTATAATAAAGGTTTAAAAGATAAAATAGCTTACTTTGATATGTTCTTTAGAAGAGTTCCAGATGGCGGTGGATACTGCATAATGGCTGGTGTTGAACAATTAATTGAATACTTAAAGAGCCTTGAATTTACTGATGAGGATATAAATTATTTAAGAAATAAAAATCTTTTTTCAGAAGACTTTCTTGATTATTTAAAAGATTTTAAATTTAGCTGTGATGTCTGGGCTGTTCCAGAAGGATATCCTGTATTTCCAAATGAACCACTTGTAACAGTTAGAGGTCCTGTAATTCAAGCTCAATTTATTGAAACAATGATTCTTTTAACTATAAACCATCAAACTTTGATTGCTACTAAAGCCCATAGAATATGCAGAGCTGCAGAAGGTCGTCCTGTAATGGAATTTGGATCAAGACGTGCTCAAGGATATGATGGTGCTATTTATGGAGCAAGAGCTGCCATAATAGGTGGATGTAATTCAACTGCATGTACATTATCTGACAGAATGTTTAATATTCCTGCAGTTGGTACAATGGCTCATAGCTGGGTTCAGCTATTTGATACTGAATATGAAGCATTTAAAACATGGTCAGAAATTTATCCTGATGAGTGTGTACTTCTTATTGATACATATAACGTAATAAAATCTGGTTTACCTAATGCAATAAAAGTATTTGACGAAGTATTAAAGCCTCTTGGAAAAAGACCTAAGGGAATTAGGATTGATTCAGGAGATATAACTTATTTAACAAAAAAATGTAGATCTATTCTTGATGAAGCTGGATATGAAGATTGTAAAATTATAATTTCTAACTCTCTTGATGAACACATAATAAAAGATGTCCTAGATCAAGGCGCATGCATAGATTCATTTGGTGTTGGTGAAAGATTAATAACAGCTAAATCAGAACCTGTTTTCGGCGGAGTTTATAAACTAGTTGCATTAGATGAAGCTAACGAAATAGTACCAAAGATTAAAATAAGTGAAAATGATGAGAAAATAACTAATCCAGGATTTAAAAAGATTGTGAGAATTTTCGACAAAAAATCAAATAAAGCTCTTGCCGATTTAATTGCATTAAGAGATGAAAAAATTGATGAAAATAAGCCACTAACTCTATTTAACCCTATTCATACTTGGAAGAGAAAGACATTAAAAAATTACTACATTAAAGATCTCCAAGTACAAATATTCGAGCAAGGCAAATGTGTTTATGAATCTCCTAGTGTATTAGACATAAAAGAATTTTCTAAAAAAGAAACTGACAGATTATGGTCAGAAGTTTTAAGATTTGAAAATCCTCATACTTATTATGTCGATTTATCTCAAAATTTATGGACATTAAAACAATCATTGCTTCATAAATATACAAGTACATTTGAAAATCAAGAAGAATAAATATTAGTATAAAAAAGCCTCTCTGAAACCACATAACAGAGAGGTTTTTTTAATTAAGTTCTTTAATATCCTACTTTTAAATTTCTTTCATCTTCATATATGGATATGTTCATGAAATCATATTCGTTTTTCATTATTCCTTTTATATCAATATTATTATCAAATGAACATTCACAGAAAATACAGCGTTCATCAGAATCCATATTTGAATTCTTATTAATCATCGGACATTCTGAATTGCATTCTACTTTTTCCTTTTGTGTAGACCAAAATGGACATTTTCTCATATACCCCACCCTTTTCATTTATTCATGTGAAAATTATGGTTACATTATATTACATTTGTTTATATTTGTAAAGGTTTCATATCAAATTTTACTAAATCTTTTATATTTTTTAATAATTATTTAATTTTTTACATAAAATAATTTTTATCACCTAGAATCTAATTATAAAAAATTTATCTAATCAAATATACTCAAATATAATATTATATACATGTCCATAAAAGGTAGAGTTCTTGAATATTTTAAATAATCACTTTTTCGATTCACCATTATTTTTTACTACTGATATATTTATTATTTCATTTTGAAAAGCTCTTAACAATGCTTTTTCTAGGACTTTTTCTTTATCAAAGTTTTCTATATCTCTACATTCTGAAAATACCTTGTTTTTTTCACCTTTAAAATTCTTATAAGTTAATGTTATATATGGCTTATCATACTCTACATTAAGTATCTTTATTCCCCATGAAATCTTAGCAAAATCCCCCTCAACAGATAGTTTTGTTAATTCTTTTAGCCTTTTATTATCCTTACTAGGATCATTAACTATTATTAATTCATCTCCGACTTTATATTTACTCATTAAAAACGCCTCCCAATATAAATTTTAGGTATAAACTAAAGTTGATTGCAATTTATAATACCGCATATAATAAGAAAAAAATAAATTATGACAATGAACCTTTTTCTTATTATATATATATTATATTTCATTTTTTCTGTTTTGTTAATAAATTAACAACTTTTAAATAAAATTTTTAAGGTTATTTGTGAAAAATCTTATCTAGTATCTAATACATTTTTATATATTTTACAATATTTTATAAATAATAATAATGCAATATATTAATAAATAGTTATTATTATTTAATATTTTAATAAATAATAATAACTATTTATTAATATAACTAATTATTTTTATTGACTATACTTATATATTTATATTATAATTTATTATATAAATATAATTATAGTGAGGTGATGAGAATGGATACTATAGCTTCTATTTTCAAAGAAAAAAAGCTAAAATTGACCCCACAAAGACTTTCTGTATATAAGTATCTAATTGGTACCAATTCACACCCATCTGCAGATAAAATATATACAGATATGCATGAGCAATACCCAACTATGAGCTTAGCTACAGTCTATAAGTCTTTGAAAACACTAGCTGATGTTGGTTTAATACAAGAAATAAATGTTGGTGAAGGCAACTTTAGATATGATGCAAATGTACATCCACATCCACATTTACAATGTTTAGGATGTAGTAAAGTTGAAGATTTTAAAAATTTATCTCTTGATAATCTTAATGAATTAGCCGAAACCAATAGTGATTATAAAATAATGTCAAATCAAGTTTATTTTTATGGATACTGCAAGGAGTGCCAATAATATCTTTATAGGGACTATAACTTTAGTAAAATTTATTTATTGAAGCTATAGTTCTTTTCTTTTTACTTCTATGTATCACATATATCATCATATAATTTAATGAGGTGATACATAATGAAAATACTAATTATTAAAAAGAAATTTGCTATTAATATAATTTTTACTTTATTTTTAATTATTTTATCTATAGTAATATTTACTCTTACATCAGAAAAATTTGAAACAACGCAAACCATTTATCCATTAGATATAAATGAAAATTCTAAGTATGATTTAACTGGTGATGGAAAAGAAGATACACTTCAAATGATAAATGGACAAAATAAAATTGATTACAATATAAAATCTTATGGAGATGATTATTTTCTTTCAAAAAAAGTTCCTGATAAACTACTCTTTACCACTAATAATCATTGGAAACCAACTGTATTCATTCATGATTTATCAAGAGATAAAATACCTGAAATACTTCTTCAGGGCTCAAAAAATAACAAAAGCATTTCTTATTTATTTCATTGGAATGGAGAAGATTTTTCTCTAGTTACATCAACTGAAAAAAACATTTTAGGCATACTTGATTCTAAGAACAGTAAAACTCCACAACTTTACTCAATTGATTCTAAAAATGGTATATCTTCATTAGAAAGTTCCATGGTTATTAATAATGATATACTAAATACTTCCAAAGATAACAATAATATTCCTAGCCTTGATAGTGTAATTAAATTTATAAATCTAGTTGAATATAATTATGTTGTTGATGAGTTACCCGATATATTCACGAGTGGAATTAATAGTAACGAATTATCTTTATTATGGAACTTGGATAAAGATAATTATTCATATGCATTTCAAAATGCATTCTTTTATGATTATAAATGGGATGCCAATGGCGATCCAACTAATATAAAATGGAGGCTATCTTTTGAAAAAAATGCTTTAAAGGGAAGTGAAGGCAATAAAGATGAGATTATAATTTTTCTTGATGTAAAAAAAGATTCTTCTTTGTATAAGATAACTAGCATAAAAAAATCAAAATAATTAATAATAAATAAGGCCGCAAAATGCGGCCTAAAAGGGGGATGGGGGGGTTGCTTAATTAAATAAGCTGTAAATTATACTTCTTATTTAAATTCAGCATGTAGGAGAGTACTTTCTCCGTTACATTAATAGTATTGACAATTTCTTTATTTATATACATTAAAAAATATTTTTATTTATATATTAATTTATTTTATATTAAATATCGTTAAATCCTCCATTCATGTATAATTCTATCATTTTATCTATAAGCTTTACTCTTTCTGGGTGAACACAATTTCTTAGATGATGCAAAAACTCTAAATTTTCATCATCTCTATTATTGCTTTTATCCCTATGTTTCTTACTACTTCTCTTTCCCGATTCCTTTTTTTCAGTTGTCATAGCACTCATATCCTCAATATCTTCTTCATTTTCAGCACCGTTTTCCATATCCATATCATTAATATTATCTAAACTTCCTACTTCATTCATCATATTAATATTATTCATACCATTTCCACTACCTGCTGGATTCATATTACCGATTCCATTATTATTTCCAAAATTTAATCCTGCCATCTTAGCTAATGGTTCCAAGTTTCCCAAATTAAAACCATTAGTATTCATTGAAGATAACATATTTCCTATATTCCTCATATCAACATTTCCGCCAAGCAATCCCATTAATTGAAAAGGATCTATTCCAAAAGGATTATTATTCATATTATTTATATTATTCATATTGTTATTATTATTCATATTATTTCTATTCTCTGGTGAAGGTTCCCGATTCCTATGTTTATGTTTAGCCATTAAAAATCCTCCCATTTATAACTTACCTATTTCTAGTATATGCATATGTACTTAAAAGTGTTATAAAATTGGATATTTTTTTGGAGGACCATCGGTCCTCCACCTATTATTTTAGCAGCAACAGCTATTTCCTGCTCCATTGCATCCTGCATTAAAGAAGCATCCACCAAATAATATAAATAGTAAGATAATTAAATAAGATGAACCACAATTTAATAATCCTGATCCACAAGCTATTAATAAGAATATAATTGGTGCTAAACCGCCACCACCACAGCCGCCTAATAATCCTCCAGTTCCTCCATAGGAGTTGTTGTTATTACAACAGCAAGGTGTTTCACAGCAGCAGCTATCACACATTTTCTCACAGCAGCAGTCATTACATTTTCTCTTCTTTTTAGACATATTTATCTCTCCTTCCTAAAAATTCAGAATATTAATTAAGCTAAACCTGTACCTGCAAAATTACCTAATCCACCGCATCCGCCGCCGAAGCCGCCGAAGCCGCCAAAACTACCATTGCAAAGGAATAAGATTACTAATAAGAATAAATAAGCACTACAGTTTCCTAATAATCCACCGCCCCACCATGAGCCATTATTATTGTTATATCCTGAGTTGTTATTACAGCAGCAGCAGTCTTTCTTACAGCATGAGTCACATGAGTTACAGCAGCAATTATTGTTTCTATTATTGTTGTATCCTCCACCTAGAAACCCATTTCCACATCCACAATAGAATAATATTAATAAAATCCAAATCCAAGCATTAAATCCGCATCCACCGCCTATTACAGGTGGAAATCCTGTGTTAGCATTATTAGTGCTTCCGCTAAAGCAGCAACAATCACTAGTTGAAGTTGATTCACTTGAAGTATCATCGCATGAATTTAAACCATTTAGGATATCATTCATCTCCATATTTGTTCCTCCTTGGAAATATTTTTGTTTTTATACTATATACTATTCTTCAGCTGATTTTTTGACACATTTTTTTATTTTTTTAATAGCTTATTGTTTTTAGTACATAGCCTAATATTATAGTATTATTTTCTGTCTTTTTAGTTCTTATCTGATATGAAAAAAGCAAAAAAATTTTCAGCATTTTTATATGACGAATTATCGAGCTAAGTGTTGCAATTAGCTTGACATTTTCTCATATAATAAAAAGACTGAGATTTTAAAATCTCAGTCTTTTCCTTTAATTCCTCAATGTATTTAGTCTATATTTGTTGCATATTCTAAGAAAAGATTATCAATTAAAGTTTCAGTTCCTTTCTTTGTTAAAGAAGAAAAGAAGTACAACTTATCTTCTACTCTTAACTTTAATGTATCTCTAATTACTTTTTCATTCTTTTTAAATTCAGAATTTTTAAGTTTATCACTTTTTGTAGCTACAACTACACAATCATATCCAAAATGCTTTATCCAATCATACATCATTATATCATCTTCAGTAGGTTTATGTCTTGAATCCACCAATAATACAATTCTTTTTAACTGCTCTCTATCGCTTAGATAAGTCTCTATAACTTTTCCCCATGATTCTTTCTCACTTTTTGAAACTTTCGCATATCCATATCCAGGTAAATCAACCAAATAAAAATCATTATTGATTAAAAAGAAATTTACTAATCTTGTTTTTCCAGGAGTTTGACTAACTTTTGCTAATTTCTTTCTATTAGTTAGCGAATTTATTATTGAGCTTTTACCTACATTTGATCTTCCAACAAAAGCTATTTCATTTCTATTATCTTCTGGATATTGACTTCTTTTTACTGCTGAGGTTATAAATTCTGATTGTTTAATTCTCATTATTATCCTCTCCAATTAATGCATTATTTAATACCTCATTTACTTCTTCTGCAGGTATGATGTTTAAGCTGCTTCTAATTGAATGTGGTATCTTATCTATATCTTTCTCATTTTCTTTAGGAATTATTATTGTATCTAAGCCAGCTCTATAAGCTGCTAATGATTTTTCCTTTAATCCACCAATAGGGAGAACTCTTCCCGTTAATGTAACTTCACCTGTCATAGCAACATTATGTCTAACCTTCTTACCTGACAATGCAGATACAAGTGCAGTTACCATAGTAACCCCAGCTGATGGCCCATCTTTTGGAACAGCTCCTTCTGGAGCATGAATGTGTATATCTTTATCTTTATAGAAATTATCTTTTATTCCAAATTTATTAGCATTTGCTCTCACATAGCTATATGCTGTTTTAGCTGATTCCTGCATTACTTCTCCAAGCTTCCCAGTTAGTTCAAGCTTTCCATTTCCAGACATAACCATTGCTTCTATAGGCAATGTATCTCCACCATAAGCAGTCCATGCCATTCCATTTACAACTCCAATTTTATCTAACTTATCAATCTTATCAAAGTCAAACAATCTTTTTCCTAATAGCTCTTCAACTTTTTTCTTATTTATAGATATTTTTTCTTTATTTGATTTTAATATTTCAGCTAATGCTTTTCTTATAAGTGAACTTAGCTTTCTTTCAAGTCCACGCACACCTGATTCTCTAGTATATCCTTCAATAACTTCTTTTATTGCAGAATCCTTAATATCAATTAACTTTCTATCTATATCTAAATCATCTAGAATTTTATTTATTAGATGGTTTTTAGCAATATTAAATTTTTCTTCATATGTGTATCCTGTTACTTCGATTACTTCCATTCTATCTAAAAGCGGCCTTGGTATAGTATCTAATGTATTAGCTGTTGCTATAAACATAGCTCTTGATAAATTCATAGGTATTTCTAGGTACGAATCTCTAAAATCCTTATTTTGTTCATTATCCAATATTTCTAATAATGCATCAGAAGGATCACCTTTATAGTCAGAGTTTATTTTATCTATTTCATCAAATAAAATTAATGGATTCATTGTTTTTGACTCTTTTAATGCATAAGCTATTCTTCCTGGAATAGCTCCAACATAAGTTTTTCTATGCCCTCTAATTTCCGCTTCGTCTCTCATTCCGCCAAGAGATATTCTTGAATATTTTCTGTTAATAGCTTTTGCTATTGATCTTGCTATAGATGTCTTACCTACTCCTGGAGGACCAACAAGACATAATATAGGTCCTTTTTGAGATTTACTAAATTTCTTTACGGCTAAGTATTCTATAACTCTATCTTTAACATCATCTAATCCATAATGTTCATTATCTAAGACCTCTCTTGCTTTAACAACATCTATAGATTCTTTACTATATTTTCCCCATGGAATATCAAGCACCCAGTCAAGGTATGTTCTTATAACATTAGCTTCTGATGAAGATGAGCTCATATTTTTAAGTCTTAAAAGTTCATTGCTTAGCTTTTCCTTACCTTCTTTTGTAAGCTTACTCTTATCAATTCTTTCTTTATATTTTTCTAGCTGATTTTGTTCTGTTTCATCTTCTCCAAGTTCCTCTTGAATTGCTTTCAATTGCTCTCTTAGATAATATTCTTTTTGTTCTTTACTGACTTTATTTTTAACTTTTCCTTCAAGCTTCTTTTGAAGCGCTGCTATAGATATTTCTATCTTTAGTCTTTCCAGTATCTTTTCAATTCTAGTCTTTATATCTAAAATTTCAAGAATTTCCTGTTTAACTTTTTCATCAGTAAGAGCATATGAAGCTATCATATCAACAAATTCTTCTGGCTTTTCTAAAGGTTCAATTGCTTTCAATGCTTCTAAATAGCTTTCATTAGTAAGCTTTACAAGCTTTATAAATTCTTTATCTAAATACTTTATATAAGCTTCTAATTTTTCATCTTTAACTATTTCTACATTTATTTCCTCTACAGAAACTTTAATATAATCTTTCTCTTCATCTATATATTCAGTAATCTTACCTCTTACTTTTCCCTCTACAAGAACTCTTATAGAATTATCATTCATTTTGAGTATTTGTTTTATTTTACATATAGTTCCTATAGTATATATATCATCTTTACTTGGATCTTCAATGGCTGAATCTTTTTGTGCTGCAAGAAATACTTCCTGCTCTTCTAACATGGCTTGTTCAATAGCCGCTATTGATTTTTCTCTTCCAACATCAAAATGTACTACTACACTAGGAAAAACAGTTAACCCTCTTAGAGGAATTAAAGGAATTGTATATAACTTTTTCATCTTACTATTTCCCCCCATTCATTATTTCCTTAATTATTCGGACCTATCTAGTATACACATATTAATAACTTTTTTCAATAATACCAAAGAATAAAAACTTACTATTTTAGTATGATTTTTCAATATGCGTGTCTATGGCGTTTTTTAGCATTTATTTCTAATAAGAGGTTAGTTTATAAAATAAACTAACCTCTTATTTATATTTTACTACAATATTATTAATTCTCCAAATTATTATTGCCTTCTGCAAGTAATATTTCTCTATTAACAGTATTTAAATCTTCTTTTAGCGAATACCTAATAACATCTGTAAAATATGATACTGGAATTATTTCAATATCACCAATGTCATGTAATGATTCATCATAATTTTCTTTTGGAATTATTACTCTTTTTACACCAGCTTTTAATGCAGCAGATATCTTAGCTTTTACTCCTCCAATTGCTTTAACTGATCCTAATATTCCTATTTCTCCTGTCATTGCAACAAATCTATCAACTTTTGATCTTGTTATTGCACTATATATTGCTGTTGCAATACTTATTCCAGCTGATGGTCCATCTATAGGCATTCCGCCTGAAATATTTACATGAATATCATACTTTTCAGTACACAATCCAAATAAGTTATCTAATACAGTAAGAACATTTTGGACAGATGAATATGCTGTACTTTTCATTTTTATCTTTTTATTATTATTTGTTATTTCTTCTTCTTCAACAATACCTGTTATTTTTATTTCTCCTCTTCTATTTTTAACCTCTTTTACACTAACCTCAAGAGGCATTAAAATACCAATATTAGCCCCATATACAGCTAACCCATTAACAACACCTACTTTAGAGTTATTTGGAATGCTATTACATACTATTTTATTGTATTGGCCATTTTCTAATACCCACTTTACATCAACCAATTGTATTTCCTGCCTATCTTCATTTATAGCCACACCTGATGCAAGTTGAATTAAATTTATTACTTCTCTTCCATTAGTGCAGTATTTACTTACTTCTCTTACACCTTCGTCACTTATATTTAATCCAACTTTTTTTACAGAATTTATAGCAATCTTTTCTATTTCTTCTGGAAGTAATGCTCTAAAAAATATTTCTACACACCTTGATCTAATAGCAGGTATTATTTCTTCTGGCGATCTTGTTGTTGCACCTATTAATCTAAAATCAGCTGGTAATCCATTATCAAATACTTCTTTTATGTATTTGGGCATATTAGGATCATCAGCATTATAGTATGCACTGTCTAAAAAGACTTTTCTATCTTCTAGAACTTTTAGTAGCTTATTTAATTCAATTGGATGTAGTTCACCTATTTCATCAAGAAATAATACGCCTCCATGTGCCTTTGTCACAGCTCCTGGCTTTGGTTGAGGTATCCCAGCAACACCAAGTGAACCTGCACCTTGATAAATAGGATCATGTACTGATCCTATTAACGGATCCGCTATACCCCTTTCATCAAATCGTAGTGTTGTTGCATCTATCTCAATAAACTTTGATGTAGCTGTAAAAGGTGATACTTTATTCTTTTTTGCTTCTTCTAATACCAATCTAGCGGCAGCGGTTTTCCCCACTCCTGGAGGCCCATATATTATAACATGCTGAGGATTTGGCCCACAAAGTGCAGCTTTTAATGCTTTAATACCTTTTTCTTGACCTATTACTTCATCAAAACTGGTTGGTCTGCTTTTTTCTGTAAGCGGTTCAGTTAATTTTATTTTTCTCATTTTATTTAAATTATCTAATTCTTTATTCTTACTATCAATATATGTAGATGTTTTGTTCACCTTAGGTTTACTTGAGTTATTTATTACACATATCATTACTATAATAAGAACAAATTGAAAAATTAATACTACTTCATTCATTATTGCTTAAGTATACTTTTTAAGCATACTTTTCCTCCCTTCCAAAAATCATCTTGAAAGTAGTATGTGTATATATATTGATAAATATTCCTTAAATTATATATAATTCTATGAAGGTATAATTTTTCTTTTATATTTTTTCAAATGATTAAATAGAATTCTACAACAATGTAATTTACCAAATAATAAAATCTCCAAAGATTAATAAAATCTTTGGAGATTAAAAAACTAAGCAGTTTCAACTTCTTTTTTTGATCTTGGCTTAACTAATGAAGGTCTAGTTTTACCTTCTTCTAGTCTTTCTATTTCTGGTTCCTTTTTATCTTTAATAGCTTCTTTATTTATTGTAACTTTAGTTATCGTTTTATCAGAAGGTATCTCATACATTATCTCATTCATTATATCTTCAATTATAGCTCTTAACCCTCTGGCACCTGTTTGCCTGCTGATAGCTTCAGCTGCAATAGCTTCTAAAGATTCATCATTAAACTCAAGCTTAACATCATCAAGTTCAAACAACTTTTTGTATTGCTTAACAAGAGCGTTCTTAGGCTTAGTTAATATTTCAATTAATGCAGCTTTATCTAATGATTCCAATGTTACAAGTATTGGAAGTCTTCCAACAAATTCAGGAATCAATCCAAATTTCAATAAATCAGCTGGCATAATTTCTTTTAAAAGACTTCCAACATCTTTTTCATGTTTACCTTGGATTTCTGCACCAAATCCCATAGAACTTTTTCTTGTTCTATTTTCGATTATTTTATCTACTCCATCAAATGCACCACCACAAATAAATAATATATTAGATGTATTTATTTGAATGAATTCTTGATGAGGATGCTTTCTTCCGCCTTGAGGTGGAACAGATGCAACAGTACCTTCTAGTATTTTTAATAAAGCTTGTTGTACACCTTCTCCAGATACATCTCTTGTTATAGATGGATTTTCAGATTTTCTTGCAATCTTATCTATTTCATCTATATATATTATTCCTCTTTCAGCTTTTTCAACATCATAATCTGCACTTTGAATTAATTTTAAAAGTATATTTTCAACATCTTCTCCAACATAACCTGCTTCAGTTAAAGTTGTAGCATCTGCAATTGCAAATGGTACATTTAAAAATTTAGCTAATGTTTGAGCTAGTAATGTTTTACCTGAACCTGTTGGACCAAGTAATAAAATATTACTTTTTGATAATTCTACATCACCATCATCTTTATTAGTATTTATTCTCTTATAATGATTATAAACAGCTACTGCTAAAGATTTTTTAGCTCTATCTTGACCTACTACATAAGAATCTAAGTATTCCTTAATCTCATATGGTTTTGGTAAACTCTTTGGATCAAAGTCCGGAGCTTCTTGGAATTCATCTGCTATTATTTCTGAACATAAATCAATACATTCATCACAGATGTATACTCCTGGTCCTGCTATTAACCTTTTTACTTGTTCTTGTGTCTTACCACAAAAAGAACATTTTAGTTGTTTTTTATCGTCATATTTAGCCATAAACTCACCTCACTTAATCTAAGTAATGAAATACTAATCTTCCTTCTTTTCTACTTTATGACTAGTTATAATCTCATCTATTAATCCATATTCCTTTGCTTCATCAGCACTCATGAAATTATCTCTTTCAACATCAGCATTTATTACTTCTAAAGGCTTACCAGTATTTTCACTATATATTTTGTTTAATTTTTCTTTCATTTTTATAATTCTCTTAGCATGTATTTCAAAATCAGTTGCTTGACCTTGGAATCCACCTAATGGTTGATGTATCATAACTTCCGCATTTGGAGTAGCATATCTTTTCCCTTTAGCTCCACTCATAAGAAGGAATGATCCCATTGATGCAGCCATACCAATACATATAGTTGATACGTCACACTTTATATATTGCATAGTATCATATATTGCCATCCCTGCTGTGATTGATCCACCCGGACTGTTTATATATAAATATATATCTTTATCAGGATCTTCACTTTCTAAAAATAATAGCTGTGCCACAATTAAGTTAGCGCTATCATCATTTACTTCTCCACTTAACATTATTATTCTTTCTTTTAATAATCTTGAAAAAATATCGTAAGAACGTTCACCTCTGCTGGTTTGTTCTACTACCATAGGTACTAAACTCATTTAAATCCTCCCTTTTTTCACCTCAATAATTTTAAATTCATTTTACTTATAATTATATAGGTTTTTAGTTTATTTGTTAATGCTTATTTGAAATAATTGCCAGAAAAATTTTTCTGGCAATTATTAAAGCATTTTTCTATTTTAATGTATACTACTTACTATTTACAAGCATCTTTAATGAATTTTAAAGTGTTTTCAATAACAAGATCTTTTTCTATCATAGGTTTTTGAGCTTTAACTAAAATGTCTGCCATTTTTTCTGGATCTTTTGGTCCATACATTTTACCAAGTTCTAATGCTCTTTCTTTAACTTCTTCATCTGTTGCCTTTATTTCTTCAGCATTTGCTATAGCTTCAAGAACTAAATCAGCTTTAACTTTTCTTTCAGCATTTTCTTTCATAAAATCTCTCATTTTATCAACAGTGTTACCTGTGAATTCCATGTATTGATCTAAACTTAAACCTTGATATTTTAATCTTCCTTCTAAGTCTTTCATCATAGCATCAATTTCTTTTGAAATCATAGCTTCTGGAACATCCATCTTTGAGTTTTCAATTATTGCTGTTATTACAGCTTCTTCAAATTCTCTTTCAGCTTTATCATTATTGCTCTTTTCTAAGTTTTTCTTTATGTTTTCTTTTAATTCAGCTAAGCTTTCAACAGCTGATACATCTTTAGCAAATTCATCATCTAATTCTGGTAATTCTTTAACTTTTATTCCTTTAACTTCAACTTCGAATTTTGCTGGCTTTCCGTTTAATTCATCTCTTCCATAGTTTTCTGGGAAGCTAACATTAACATCTTTCTTATCTCCAACTTTTAAACCTATAAGTTGATCTTCAAAGTTATCTATGAAAGTACCTGAACCTATTTCTAAAGAATAATCATTTCCTTCTCCACCGTCAAATGCAACATCATCTATAAATCCTTTGAAATCTATAACTGCTATGTCACCTTTTTCTATAGTAGCTCCTTCAGCTTTTTCTTCAACTCTTGCATTCTTTTCTCTCATGTCATTTATTTGTTTTTCAACTTCAGCTTCTTCAACTTCATAAACTGGTTTCTTTATATCTAAACCTTTATATTCACCTAATTCGATTTCAGGATAAACAGTAACTGTTGCAGTGTAAACAAACTCTTTTCCTTCACCTAATTCCACTATATCTATCTTTGGATAATCTACTGGTCTTATATTCTCAGTAGTTAAAGCTTCTCCATATGATTCATCAATTGCAAAGTTAATAGCATCATCATAGAATACTTCTACTCCATAGAACTTTTTAACCATTGCCATTGGAACTTTACCTTTTCTAAACCCTGGTATATTATATCTTGTTTTATTCTTATTATATGCTTTTGTTAATGCTGCGTTAAATTTTTCTGCTTCCACAGTTATTTCTAACTTTACAACATTTGTTTCTATTTTTTCCACTTTAGCTTTCATTTTATTCTTTCCTCCTAAAATAGTATGCATCTAATTTAACTAGGTTATTATACCATAAACCTTTAAATTTTATCAAATAATTTATTTTTCCTCTATATAATTAGTGATTATAATTTCCATCTTTATCTATATAATATGTTACCCCATCTACATCAACTTGTAAACCAAGTTCGTTCATTGTAGAAATTTGAATACTATTAGCTGCTAAATCCCAAAGTACTGTATCTGCGCCAGATTGAATATCAGTTATCCAAAGATATTGCTTTAAAACATTATTCCCGAAATAAGGTCTATTAGTTATAAAGATTATTTTTTCATCACTTATAAATTTTCCACCATAATTCCATAAATAATTAGGATTATTAGCAAGAGTGTCTTCTTTTCTAAAAACACTTCCTCTAGTTGATGTATACTCATTTTTTGAAACAATCGAACTGCTTCCATCAATACTATATACAATCATATCTCCATTTACATCATTAATTAATACTTGTTTTTTAGATGGACTTATATCATAACTAACATTTTCGTCTAAATCTTTCACTTCTGTAAATGTACTTTCTTCATTTGAGTCTTTAGAATATACTGCTTTTGCAACATTCCCACTGCTAAGTGGAATATCTATAGTCTGTTCTACTGGTTCCTTGGGTGTTTCAGCAATTTCTTCTTTATTTACACTTTCCTCATTTTCTTTATTCTCGTCTTGTGCCTGTTCTTTATTATCTAATGTATCACTATCTATCCAAGCTTGAAGATCCTGTTTTACTTTTGAAAAATCAATTGGATTGTAAACAAATTTAACAGCTATAGCAGATACTATTAAAATCATCACTAGAGAGAAAATAATTATGTTACGTTTTCTTTTCTTCATTTTCTTTTCATATTCTCTGCTAAAAATACTTGGCTTACCCAAAAAACTTCCCTCCAAATCACATATTTTTTACTCAAACAAATTCATTATATCTTATTATTATTGTTAAATCTACAGCATTAATATATATTTTTTACAACAACTACTATTTTTTATCACAAGAACTGCATTTAACTTTACTGCAACTGCATCCTGAGCAGCCCCCACACTTTATCAAACCTTCCTCTCTTAATTCTTCTATTGATAAAGAACATATATTTTCTGAATAATCTTCATAATCGACAGAATCTTTTAGTAAGTCTTCTTTTTTTATTTCAATCATAAATCTATTCCTTTCTTCTTATTATTAATTAACTAAAACAAATCATTTAATACACTTTATATAAAATATTGCTTTAAATTCTAAAATTACTCTTACAAATAAAAAAGCTATATTGATTTATTATTATAATACATCAATATAACTTTTTATACATTATACTTTATAAAATTGTAATAATTATTTAAAAACTATATACCTGCCTTTACCAGAATTTTTAGCTTTGTACAAACATTTATCAGCTTCTTCAATTAATTTATTATAATTTGTAGAAGAATTTAATTTTCTGTAGGATATTCCCATTGAACATGATAATAATTTTTCTTTTGGAATATTTATATTTTTATTTAAAAGTGCTTTTATATTATCCTCGTATCCTCTACATCGTTTTATTTCTTCATATAACTTTTCTGCTAACACTTCTCCATCTCCAAATTCTGCTTGTTCCAGTAATACTATAAATTCATCTCCACCATATCTAATAACATCTACACTCTTTAATTCTTCACATATAGAACTTAATGAATTAGCAAAAAAACTCAAAATATAATCACCTATAGAGTGTCCAAATGTATCATTATAATATTTAAAATTATCCAAATCAATATATAATAAACAAGCATTTATATTTTTCTTACCATTATTTTTCACAAGTGTAGATAATTTATCAAAGAAATAACACCTATTATTTAGACCAGTAAGTGCATCTTTTAATGCACTTTCCATTAATTTTTCCTGCCATTTTATTTTTTGAAGTGTTTCATTAAATTCTTTTATAGATATATTTATTATTCCTAAATTAGAACTATCTAATATTATATTATTTCTTATAGGATCATCTCCAAACTTAGTTGCACATATAAATATTAATTTTAAATTCTCATCTTTTATAATAGGCACATAAATTAATGAACGAACCTTTTCATTTATAGTTCTCTCAATCCAATTACTTAAGTCAATATCATCGCTTGTTACAAATGGTGACGTATATTCAGTTATTATAGCATTTAATTCTTTTATATAATTATCACTTAAAATTTCTCTATCAGTCGTATAAAGTATTTCTGTGGTTTCTCCTTCATAAAAAATCAATAATGAATAGTCAATAGAAAATTTATTTTCTATCAGAGTCATTGAATTATTTATAATGGTATTCTTATCATCTATTGATGTTAAAATTTCTTGAAAGCTATTTATGAAATGTATTTCTTCAACTTTATCATTAAGAGAATTAATTGTAGCTTCTTGTTTAGCTGCTTCAATAATCCAACTTAAGTCTTTTAAATCACTCTCAAAAGTATAATTATTGTTTACTGTAACTCCATCAATTAGATTTATATAGTAATTTATATTATGTTCTTTACAATATTTTATTGCTTCTTTCCTTACAGAGTCTGCATTATTATTTTCTTCAGATATTTCCAATATTCTAAAATATTCATACATAAACTTAGGATACATACATTTTAATGAACCTTTAGCTTTTATTAAATTCTTATATGATTTTCTAAATAGTTTTAGAGCTTCGTCTAAATCTCCTCGCTTTTTGGCTAATAGAGCTTCAGTAAAATTCTTAAGAAAATATTCTTCATCATCTTCATAAAATCTATTACTAATATCTACAGTTTGAATTTTAGATAAAAACGAATAACTTTTATATAGATTTCCTAAATAGCAATGATTTAATGCTGCTATTCCATATATTCTACTAACAGTAGTAAGTCTTAATCTTCCTAGCTTTAATGTCTTAATTACATTTAGAAGTATCTCTAATTGTTTGTTTGCTGTCTCATAATCGCATACAAATAGTGAAGTAAGACTTTTATTTATTAAAGCCATGCAGATTTCATCAAAATTCCATTCAAGTCTTAAATAACTTAATGATTTATTATAGTAATCATTTGCCTTTATATAATCGCCTTCAATTAAGCAATAATAACCCATTCCATTATATGTCTGTGCCAATCTAAAATTGTCATGCATATCAATAAGTATTTTTTCTACTTTCTTGTAGTATTCCTGGCTAATATCATGATCTCCATTAACTGCATATACTAGTGCAGTTTTTAAATCAGCTGATAAAATACAATTTATATTCTTTAATTTTTCTGCTAATTCAAGCCCTTCCATATAATAGTCTTCTCTTTGATCTTTAGGTCCAACAAAAGATATAAGATTAAAATTATGTGTCAAAAAATATGCAAGTATATTTCTTTGGTTATATTTTCTTGCCAATTTAATAAATTCTTCATCAAAATTTAGTTCTTCTATGGTTGTCCTATACTTTCCTTTTTCATTAATCCAGAATAATAGTTCATAAGATTTTAGTTTAAAATAATCATTATTAATTTCAACAGCTAATTTATAACTATTTTTCGCAAGGGTTTCTGCCTCATTAAACTTTAAGCGTACTATATTTAACATAGACAATTTTTGAAGTGCCAATGTTTTTAATCGTTTATCGTTTACATCAATTGCAAAATTTAGTAACAAATCATAATACTTATAACTATTTCCATAATCTTTTTTTATTAAATATATATCACCCAATCTTAGTAGTACTCGTTTTAATTCATAAATATCATTTGAATCAATCATACTCTTATATTTTCTACAAAAGCATATTAAAGCTTCATCTATTGCAAAAAAGTTATACAAATTCTCACCATGAATAATTAGATCTTTTTCTACTTTTTTAGGCTTTTTATTATCTCCGTTGCTTTTTTCTTTAATACTAAGTCGTAATAATGAATGCTTTGCTTCTATAGAATCAATTAGATTTTCAAATTCATCTTGATAATCACAATCAAAATACTTGTCATCTGAAAAAGTTAATATAATTTTAAAATTATATTCTTCATTATTCATCACTATATATTTTAGCCAATTGAGAGTTGAGAGTGACATATAATTTATGTTTTCTAATAAAATAAATACATTGTCTCCAAATTTATTTATAATATTCATCAATGATTCATAAATTTTATTTTTTTCATACTCATAATCAAAAAATATTAATTCTTCATCTCTTTCAGCTTTTCCACATTTTAAATAACTTAAAAATAATGATTTATGCAGCGGATAAATATTAATATCTTCTAAAAATTTTTCTACTTCAATATTTGCTATATTAATTTCTTCCTCTATGAAAGTTAAAAACGGAAAATACGGTTCTAATTCTCCATTATTATGTTTTTCTAAAACTCTATAAAAACATTTTTTTCCTAGATTTATTAAGGTTTTATTTATATCTCCTAATGATAAATTTTTAGTATCTTTAATTAAAATAACCTTATTATCTTTTTCATTAATTGCAGTAACCAAAATAGATAATAAATTCTTTGATATACTTTCCATACTAAAACACCTCTCACTTTAAGAAAAAGTGTATTTCTTATATAATATAATTAATATTCTTATCAATTATATTATATCATCAAATATATTATTCTTACATAAAGAATACAATAAAATAAAGCCTATTAAAATAATAGACTTTAAATAATCTGTAATTATTAAACATTTGTTATTTCTTTTCTTTCGCCTTTAAAATTATTTATCTTTTCTCTTCTTTTGCCTAATTCCACCTTGATTTCATCCATAGATATTCCTAGTTCAGCCATTAATACAAGTAAATGATATGCTAAATCACATATTTCACATATCTGTTCTTCCTTATTATCATTTTTACTGGCAATAACAACTTCTGTACATTCTTCACCAACTTTTTTTAATATCTTATCTAGACCTTTTTCAAATAAATAATTTGTATATGATCCTTCACTACAATTATTTTTTCTATCTAAAACAACTTTATATAAAGCTTCTAAATCTTCCTTTTCCATAATCTTCTCCTTATATTTTAAGAATTATTTTTTTGCTCTTTAATATACTTATAAATCTCTATAGAAACATGTTTTATTTCCGGTATGACATGCAGCTCCAACTTGTTCAACTAAAATTAAGATTGTGTCATTATCACAATCTATTTTAATTTCTTTAACATATTGAAAATGTCCTGATGTAGCGCCTTTATTCCATAATTCATTTCTACTTCTGCTATAAAACCACGTTGTATCACCTTCTAATGTTTTTTTTAAACTTTCTTTATTCATATATGCAAGCATTAAAACTTCTTTGGTTTTATGATCTTGTACAATTGTTGGAACAAGACCATTTCCTTTTTCGAAATTAACGTTTTCTAATCTTTCTAAAATTTCCATATGCGTACTCCTCTCTTATAAATAGAGAAATTCAGAATATATTTATTAGTAAAATATCTAATACCATAATAAAATAAGAAAAGTTCCTTATTTTAAGATAACTACTCTTTTTATTTAAGATCCGTATTGCAGCATAGCTGCACTTTTTATATGTGCATACTCTTAAGCAGAGAGCCCAAATCTTGCATTTGGTGCGAATCGCTTACACCTACAAATGAATATGAGTAGGTGTTTCATTAAAAATTTTCTTCTAACCCGCATAAAATAAGCAAATTCTTAAGAATATATATTCTTAAATTCTTAAATTCTTAAATTCTTAAATTCTTAAATTCTTAAATTCTGGCTATTTTTTCATTCTTCAAATATTTACGTAATAAATTTTTTTTATAAGAATCCCTTTTAATCCGCATAAAATTAATTTATCTTCTTACTGATATATTACGTTCACTCAAATAATTTTTTACTTCATCAACTGTCAATTCTCCATAGTGGAAAAGTGATGCTGCAAGTGCTGCATCTGCTATATTAGTTTTAAAGACATCATAAAAATCTTCTAGACATCCACATCCACCTGATGCAATAACAGGAACATTTGTTATATCACTTACAGCTTTAGTAAGTTCTAAATCAAATCCTTTTTTAGTTCCATCTGCATCCATAGATGTTAAAAGAATTTCTCCTGCACCAAGCTTTGTTGCTTCTTCAATCCACTTTAACAAATCAATTCCTGTATCTATCCTTCCTCCATTTATAACGACATTCCAGCCTGTATTATCTGCTCTCTTCTTAGCATCAGCAGCTAAAACTATACATTGATTTCCAAAATAGAATGCACCTTCTTTAATAAGATTTTTATCTCTTACAGCTGCTGAATTTAAACTTACTTTATCAGCTCCAGCCCTTAATATGGCTTTTATATCTTCTATAGTTTTTAATCCACCACCTACAGTAAACGGAATAAATATCTTTTCTGCTACGCTTTCAACTACCTTTTCCATTATCCCACGTTTCTCATGAGTTGCTGTTATATCTAAAAAAACCAACTCATCTGCACCTTGTTTATTATAGTATTCAGCTAATGCCACTGGATCTCCAACATCAACTAATCCTTCAAAATTTATTCCTTTAACAACTCTTCCTTCTTTAACATCAAGACAAGGTATTATTCTTTTAGTATGCATATAAATTCCCCCTTTACTATCTGTTTTCTTTTGATATTCTTATTGCCTCTTCTAATGATAATGTTTCAGCATATATTGCTTTACCAGTTATAGCCCCATATAAATCAATTTCCATTAACTCTTTAATATTATCTAAATCCCGAACGCCTCCAGACGCTGTAATATCAATATCAACAGTTGATTTTAACTTCTTAAGCATTTCAACATTAGCCCCTTGTAATGTTCCATCTTTGCTTATATCTGTTACTATAATATTTTTGACACCTATATTCTCCATTTTTTTAGCGAAATCTAAATAATCTAAATTACTTCCTTCAAGCCAGCCTCTACCATAAACTTTACCATCCTTGCAATCTATACCAACAGCTATTTTTTCACCATATGTATCTACTGCAGTTTTAAGTAAATTTTCATCTTCTATTGCTATTGTCCCTAAAATAACTCTAGAGACACCATTTTCAAGCAGGTGCTTAATTGTATCCAACGATCTTATTCCGCCACCCAATTCTACTGGAATATTAAGTTCTTTAGCAATCCTTATTACTAATTCATGATTTTCATTGCCACCACTTTTTGCTCCATCTAAATCTACTAAATGTATATAGTCGGCTCCTACTCTTTCAAATGATTTAGCTGTCTCAAATATATCATCTGCAACTATTTCTTTCTTATTATAATCTCCTTGATATAATCTAACTGGCTTTCCATCAATAATATCAATAGCTGGTAAAATTATCATTTAATCAACTCCCCAAAATTTCTTAAAATATTAACGCCAACATCTCCACTCTTTTCTGGATGGAATTGTGCACCAATTACATTTTTGCATCTAACAACACCCGGAATTTTATTTGATCCATATTCACTATATGCCACCAAATCATCTTCATCATAATCTTGAGCATAAAACGAATGTACATAATATACATATTTTCCTTCGTCTATACCTTTAAATAATTCATCCTCTTTATTGTAGATAAGATTATTCCAGCCTATATGTGGTATTTTTATATTATTAACCTTGTCTTCATTCATCCTAACTATATTTCCTTTTATAAGCCCCAAACCTTTTTTTTCTACACCTTCATATCCTTTATCAAATAAAAGCTGCATACCTAAGCATATTCCAAGAAGTGGTTTTCCTTTCTTTACTTCTGCTTTTATCATCTTATCCAAGCCAAGCTTCTCTATAGTTTCCATAGCATCCGGAAAAGCTCCAACACCCGGCAATATAAGTGCATCTGCATTGTTTATGTCTTCTTCTTTAGATGAAATCTTATTTTCAAGTCCTAGAAAATTCAAAGCATTTCTAACACTTTTTAAATTTCCCATGCCATAATCTATAATAACTATCATATATACACCCCATTTTACAATTCACATTTCACAATTCAAAATGCACAATTATTCAAACTCATTAATGATTTCATCATTAATTGTGAATTGTGCATTATGAATTGTACATTGCTTAAAGTTTTCCTTTAGTTGATGGTAGTCCATTCTCAGGATTAATTAATTTTGCTTCTTTAATTGCTCTTCCTAAAGCTTTAAATAATGCTTCTATTTTATGATGATCATTTTCGCCATAAATCACTTTTAAATGCAAAGTTACACCAGCATTAAATGCAAATGCTCTAAAAAATTCTCCAACCATTTCTGTAGCCATTTCCCCAACTTTTTCTCTTTTAAAATCACAGTCAAATACTAAATAAGGTCTATTACTTATATCAATTGAAGCTAAAGCTAATGTTTCATCCATTGGGATATAAAATGTTCCATATCTATTTATCCCATTCTTATCTCCAATGGATTTTTTAAATGCTTCACCTAAAGCAATACCAACATCTTCTACAGTGTGGTGATCACATACATTTAAGTCACCTTTAGCTTTTATATTTAAATCCATTTTCCCATGAAATGCAAATAGAGTCAGCATATGATCAAAAAAACCAACTCCAGTATCAATTTCGCTATTGCCCTCGCCATCCAGTTCCAGTTCTAATGTTATATTAGTTTCTTTTGTATTTCTATCTATTTTAGAATATCTAGACATCTACTCACCCCTTAATTTATTTAATATCCAAATATATTTTTTATAGATTCTACAACCTTCCTATTTTCCATAGGTGAACCAACTGTAATTCTAAAAACATCCCCATTGAAATACCTAATTGAGATTCCATCTTTTATCAGACCTTTTTCAAGTGCCTCTTTATGACTAGTTTTCCCATAAATGAAATTTCCCTTTGATGGATAAAACTCAATATGCATTGCTGCATTTTTTTGTATTTTATTAAGTTCACTAAAAAGTAATTCCCTTTGTTCTACTACTTTTTTTGCATTTTCAATTACTCTATCTGGATATCTTAGAACTACTGAAGCTAAATTTTGTGAATATGAGCTTATTGTATATGGTACTTTGAATTTTAATAGCTCCTTTACATTTTCTTCATTAGTTATTAAAAATCCCAGTCTAAGTGCTGCAAGCCCCCATGCTTTTGAAAGAGTTCTTGTTATATATAAATTTTTGTATTCATTTATATATGAAATTACTGTTTCTCCATAAAATTCGTAGTATGCTTCATCAACAACTACAGGCTTATCCTTAAATACTTCTAGAACCTTTAATATATCTTCTACTTTAATGCCTATTCCTGTTGGATTATTAGGATTAGAAAATATAATCATATCTATATCTTCGTTTTTACCCATTTCTATAAATTCATCTACATTAAACTTCATAGACTCACCTATATTATAGGTTTTAATTTCTCCACCAAATCGTGTTACATAAAAATCATACATTACAAAATCAGGATTTAAACTCAATACTTTTTTTCCTTGTCTAATAACTGAACTTATTACAAGATCAATAGCTTCATCTGATCCATTACCAACAATAATATTTTTAGGATCTGTATCTGCGTACTTAGCATATAATTTTTTTATTTCCTGCATATCATTTGTTGGATATCTATGCAAATCAATTTGTGTTAGACAGGATTTCATTTTCATGAGTATATTTTCATTAATATTAAGATAAATTTCATTGCTATCAAGATTTATCTTGTATTCTTTTTCTATATTTATATACTCATTAATAACACTCATCACTTTAACCTCACTTTAACTGAGTTTGCATGGGCTGTTAATCCTTCTTTGTTTGCAAGAGTTATTATCTTATTGCCATTTTCTAGAATAGCTTCTTTTGAATAATGTATAAATGATGATTTTTTTACAAAACTGTCAACAGATAAAGGTGAAAAAAATCTTGCTGTACCACTTGTAGGTAAAACATGATTTGTGCCTCCAAAATAATCCCCTATTGGCTCTGGGCAATATCTTCCTAAAAATACTGATCCAGCATGTTTAACTAATCCTAAATACGACATTGGTTCATCAACCATAAGCTCTAGATGCTCTGGTGCAATGCAATTTGATATTTCAATACATTCTTCTAGTGTTTTACAAATTATAGCTTTTCCAAAATCTTTTAAAGATGTTCTTATTATTTCTTCTCTTTCTAATGTTTTAGCCTGTTTATCGAGTTCCGCCTCAACTTCTTCATACAATTTTTTAGATGTTGTTATAAGTATAGATGATGCTAACTTATCATGTTCTGCTTGTGACATTAAATCCGCTGCAACATGAACTGGATTTGATTTTTCATCAGCAATAACAAGAATTTCACTTGGTCCTGCAATCATGTCTATATCTACTTGTCCAAAAACTAATTTTTTAGCAGTCGCTACAAATATATTTCCTGGTCCAACTATCTTGTCAACTCTTGGTATACTTTCTGTTCCATATGCTAAAGCTGCAACAGCTTGTGCTCCACCGACTTTATATATCTTATTTATACCAGCAATTTTAGCTGCTACACCTATATATGGATTAATTCCTCCATCCTTATCTGGTGGTGTAACCATTATCATTTCTTCTACTCCCGCAACCTTTGCGGGTATTACGTTCATTAAAACAGAAGATGGATAAGCCGCAGTTCCCCCTGGTACATAAACCCCAACTTTCTCAAGTGGGAGAACCCTTTGCCCTAAATAAATTCCATTTTCTTCTGTCATAATATAGCCAGTTTTCTTTTGTTTCATATGATAATTTTCAATGTTAATTTTTGCTTCTTTTAAGGCTTCAATAAACTCATCTTCTACCTTATCAAAGCACCTTTCAATTTCATCTGATGAAATTTGCAAATTAGTAAGTTCAACTTTGTCAAAAGTTTTTGTTAATTCAAATAAAGCTTCATCCCCGTCACTCTTAACTTTTGATAAAATGTTTCTTACACTTTCAATTACACTGCTATCTGCGTCTTCCACTCTTTCTTTTAATTCATTAATCAATTTTTCTTTATTGCTTTCATTAATTTCCATTAAGCTTAGCATTTAGTAGTAGCCCCCTCTAACATAAATTTACATATTAACTGATTATTAAATATATACACACATTAGTATTAATATATCAACTTATTTGAGCAAAATCAATTAATATATTAATTATAATTATGAATACTCTGCGAATTTTGTCAATTACTTATCAATAACTTTTTTAATTTTTTCTATAAATTCCCCAATTTCTTTTTGCTTCATTTTAAAACTTGCTTTATTAATTATCATTCTTGCACTTATATCACAAATTCTATCTAGTACTATTAAGCCATTTTCTCTAAGCGTTGTACCAGTCTCCATTATATCTACTATTCCATCACACAAGCCAAGTATTGGTGCTAACTCCACTGAGCCTTCAATTTTAATAACTTCAACATCCATGCCTTTGTCTTTAAAATAATCTTTTGCAACTTTAGGATATTTACTTCCAATCTTAACATGTCCAACTTTTTTATAAATATCGTTTTCTGGGAGAGATGCTACAATAAAGCCACACTTTCCAAATCCCAAATCTAATACCTCATAGCAATTAGTATCACTTTCTAATATTGTATCCTTACCTACAACTCCAATATCAGCAACCCCATGTTCAACGTAAGTTATTGAATCAGCTGCTTTAACCAAGAAATAGTTAATATCTGCGCTCTTATCTTTAAATACAAGCTTTCTTCCTTTATTCTTTAATTCTGATGGGTCATAATGTGCTTTATCTAATAACTTAATGCTTTCCTCTTCCAATCTGCCCTTAGTAAGTGCTATACTTATACTCATAATACTATTTGCCCCCTTCCTTAATTATCTTAACTTCTTCTAGATCTTCTTTTGGCATTAATTCTACTATATATCCTTGATTTCTGAGTTCCTGGCTTTTTTTAATTGCTTCTATTTTATTTTTTTCACTATAAAATATTTTATAAGCTTCATACTCATATTTAAAAATATCATTTACATCTACAATTGGTATAACTGAATTTATATCAATAGAAAATCCTACCGCTGGTAAATAATCTTTATGTGGTTTTATTAAATTATTATATCTACCGCCTCTTAGTACAGTAGTACCAACACCATCAACATACCCTTTAAAAATAATTCCAGTATAATAATTAAGCCTTGGTATCATTCCTAAATCAAAAGTTACATTATCTCCATAACCTAATTTTTCTAGATCTAAATATATTCTTTCTAAATAATCTAAATTTTCTTTTATAGAATCATTAAATGCTAATTCTTTCGCTTTTTCTAATATTGATTTATCTCCAAACATCCATGGAAGCTTATTGAAAAATACTTTATATTCATTTTCAATATTTAAATCTTCTAAGTATTCCTCTAAACTTTTTAAATTCTTCTCATCAATAAATTTAGCTATTTTACTTTTGCACTCTTCATCTATATCTGTATTAACAAATGCACCATTAAAAAAACCTATATTACCAATTTCAAGTTTAAAATCTTTTAATCCTAATTTCTTTAATCCCTCTAATGCTAAAACAAGTATTTCTAAGTCGGATTCTTTTTCACTAAGTCCTATGAGTTCTACCCCAATATCCGTATATTCATTTCTTTTTCCCCCAAGGCTTTTATGAACTCTAAATATATTAGAATTATATCTAAGCTTTATTGGTAAGTCTGTATCTTTAAGTTTAGTCTCTACAACTCTTGCTATTGGAACTGTCATATCAGGTCTAAGAACTAAAATACGCCCCTTATTATCAAAGAACTTATACATATCTTCTTCTCTAAGGGTATTAGAATTATGATTGAAAGTTTCATAATATTCTACAGTAGGAGTAATAACTTCTTTATATCCCCACTTATTAAAAAGTTCATCTATATCTCTTTCTAATTGTTTTTTAACAATACATTCATTTAATATTAAATCTCTTGTTCCTTCTGGAAGAACATTTCTTTGCCCCATTGTTACCCCACCTATAATCATTTATTAATTTATCAATTTAGCGCGCTAAATTGATGCTATAATAATAATATCTTATTCTAGCAATATTGTCAATCACTTCAAAATATTTTCTTATTATTTCATTTTCTAACTTCTAAATATATAATCTGTTCAAAAGTAATTCATTTAAAAAAGGAGTGGTGTATGATTAATATAAACTTTCATACATTACTCCTTATAATTATTTAACTTCATCTTCATTGAGTCTTTCTATTCCTTCTTTATCTAATCTATGAATAACCCACTTTTTTTGAATCTTTTCTCCTAAGCTACTATAGAAATTAAGAGAAGATTTATTCCAATCTAGGCATACCACTCAAATCTTTCACATTTTTCATATGTAGCCAACTCTTTAATTAACTCTAAAATTATTTTTGCATCTTCTTTTGTTGTTTTTTAAATCTTACATTCTTAATATTAGTATCAATATAATTTATTTTATTTCTCCTTTAATTTTATAATTATTCTTTTAATTAACATTCTTTACAATATATTTTAATATACCTTACAATACATAGAAAAGACTGTTTATAATGATTTAATATTCATTATAAACAGTCTCATTTTAATATGTTACAATTTCCATATTATCAATTGCAACATTAACTAATTCATCTATATCTAAATTTTCTTCTTGCTTTATGATCGGCTCAAGTTTTGGATTAGTTTTAGGATGTTTTGGAACAAATATAGTACAACAATCCTCATAAGGTAAAATAGATGTTTCATATGTTCCTATTTTTCTCGATATATCCATTATATCAGTTTTATCCATTGCAATAAGTGGTCTAAATGCCGGTCTATCTGCACAATTGTCACTTACTATAAGACCATCCATAGTTTGACTTGCAACTTGACCTATACTTTCTCCTGTAGTTACTGAATCTATATTATATTTTTCAGCTAATTTACAAGCTACTCTCATCATGAATCTTCTCATTATAATTGTTAATTCATCTTCTCTACAATTTTTTATTATACTCATTTGAATATCTGTAAATGGCACAATATATAAATTAATTCTTTCAGTATATGTAGATAATATCTTAGCTAAATCTTTAACCTTATCTTTTGCTCTTTCTGAAGTATAAGGATGACTATGGTAATAAACGCAGCTTACTTCAACACCTCTTCTTGCCATAAGATATCCAGCTACAGGTGAATCAATTCCTCCAGAAAGCATTAGCATTGTACTTCCATTCATTCCATATGGCAATCCAGCTGCACCTTCTGTTATATCTGAATTTGACCATATATATGCATAATTGTTTCTTATCTCAATATTAATTAAAATATCTGGATTTTTAACATCAACGTTTAAATCTTTTTCATAATTTGCTAATATATATCCGCCAACCGTTCTAGAAACTTCCATAGAATTCATTTCAAAGTTTTTATTTGCTCTATTAGTTTTTACTTTAAATGTTTTTCCTTCACATTTCTTTATTTTATCTAATGAAACTGCCTTTATCTCATCTAAATCTATGCTTACTTCTTTAACAACACATACTTCTAAAATACCAAATACTTTCGATATTCTCTTTACACTTTCTTCAATTTCATCTGTTTTGATAAAGTATCTTCCACTATCATGAATAAATTCAACTTTTATATTTTCAAGCTTCTTGCATATATTATCTCTTAATTTCTTTTCAAATTTACCTCTATTTAATCCTTTTAAAAATATTTCAGGTGCATATTTTACTAATATTAATTCTTTCATATTTTCCTCCTAAATTCATTTAGTTATAAATATTTTACTTCCAAATGATTTACCTTATTTTATTAAGCATTCTTAAGAACACCAAACCATTTTTTAATTCTTCAATAACATAGTCAACTTCTTCTATATTATTATCATCTGAAAAAGAAAATCTAATTCCACCAAGTATTTCATCTCTATCTAAATTAATAGATTTTAATACATAGCTTCCCCCTATTTTTTCACGTTCTTTTGATGAACATGCTGATCCAGTTGATATATAAATTCCTTTTTCCTCTAAAAAGTGAAGTAAAACTTCTCCTTTGATACCTTTAAAAGAAACATTTAATATATATGGTGAAAAGTAATCATTATTTAAGCTATTTATAGTTATATCTTCTATATCATTAAGCTTTTCTATAAATCTTTGTTTAATGTCAAATACTTTTTGATAGTTATTTTTCATATTTTTATTAACTATTTCTGCTGCTTTAGCCATTCCCATTATAGCAGCAATATTTTGTGTTCCTGCTCTAAATCCAAATTCTTGTGATCCTCCATTAATTAGAGGGTTTATATTATTTGTTTTTTTTATATATGTAAATCCGCATCCTTTAGGACCATGAAATTTATGTGCACTTGCACTTAAAAAGTCGATATTCATCTTTTTAACATCAATTTTTAATTTTCCAAAGCTTTGTACAGCATCTACATGGAACCTTGCTCTGCTGCTGTTACTTTTTATTATATTCCCAATGGACTCTATATCCTGAATAGTTCCTATTTCATTGTTTACATGCATAATTGATACAAGTGCCGTGTCTTTTGTTATAGATTCTTTAAGATGTTCTAAATCAACTCTTCCATCTTTGTCAATTTTTAAAAATGTAATTTTAACATTATCTTCTTCTAGCTTTTTTAATGTATTTAAAATAGAAGCATGCTCAAATGGAGTTGTTATAAGGTGACTTCCAGATTTTAATACACCTTTAAGTATTAAATTATTTCCTTCGCTTCCACCCGAATTAAAATGGACCTCATTTGCTTCAGCATTTATTATCTCTGAAATTACACTTCTACACTCTTTTAATTTTCTTTCACTCTTTAATCCTAAGTTATGAAGTGATGAAGGATTTCCATAATACTCTTTCATACCTGTTACTACTTCTTCTATAACATTATCATACATTTTTGTAGTAGAACTATTATCAAAATAAACTTCCATATTATCCTTCTTTCTAATTGATATTGTACCTAAACTGCTAATATATATATTATTCTTATAAACTTACTATGCTTTAGCATTTTTTATTATAGCAAAAAAAGAATTATACTTAAAGTACTTTTTATTATAATCACCCACCACAAAAAAATACTATGCTTTGAAAAAATCAATAACATAGTATTTAATACTTTTCATTTTATGAAATTTTTAACTAATAATTAAATTTATTTCACTTAATAGTATTTAACTGTAAGTAAAAAAGCGATGCTAACTTTTTATTCTTCTATTTAATATAATCAGGTATATGGCAATATCCATTTGGATTTTTCTTTAAATACTTCTGATGATATTCTTCCGCTTTATAATAGTTCTTTACTGGCTTCACTTCTGTCACCACTAAATTTTTATAAAATGAATCCATTTTTCTTTTACTTATTATAATATCCTTTAAATCTTCTTCATCAAAATAATAAATTCCACTTCTATATTGTGTTCCAACATCATTTCCCTGTTTATTAATAATTGTAGGATCTATTATTTTCCAAAATTTATCTAATAGTTCTGTTAGTGATATTACTTTTTCATCAAATTTTACTAAGCATATTTCTACGAAATCAGTATTTCCTGTGCATACCATCTCATATGTTGGACTTTCTATATTTCCATTTACATATCCTACTTCAGTTTCTACAACTCCAGGTATTTTAGAAAAAAACTTTTCCACACCCCAGAAGCATCCTCCCCCTAAAGCTATTTTTTTCATATATTCACATCCTTTGAACATATTATTAATAAATACATACTCTTTTAATTATTCCTTATTTCTATTTTTATAATCATACATTAGTATGATTTATCATTCCTATAAATAGTATTTAAGAAGTGCCTGTGTGCCAAGGTCATCCATCCCATCTTCACTTAGCTGCTCATACATCTTCAATACTATATCAAGCATTTCCAGCTTACTTCTATTTTTATTATTTTCAAATACATCACTACATATCTCTTTTGCTATGTGTGCAGATTCATATTCCTCTTTTGCAATGTGCATATCTTTTATAAAATGCTTTATATAAAACCCTGGATTAAAGTCTCCTTCTAACATACGTGGACCCATATTCTTCATTTGCCAGCTTCCTGCAGCACCTTCAGAAATACTATCTAACATTAATTTAGTATCTAATCCTTGAGCTTTCCCATATGCTATTGCTTCACACACACCTGACACAGCACCTGCTATTGCTATTTGGTTTGCCATTTTAGTATGTTGCCCACTGCCTGCTTTTCCTTCATATATTATATTTGTTCCCATAGATTCAAATATACTTTTATTTTCTTCAAATACCTCTTTATCACCACCAACCATAATTGATAATGTACCATTTTTAGCACCAACATCGCCACCAGATACTGGAGCATCCAATGCATATATTTTTCTCTTCTTAGCTTCTTCGTATATTTTTATTGAAAGAGTAGGACTTGTTGTTGTCATATCTATAACAACAGTTCCTTCTTTTATATTTTCTAAAATTCCTTCACTTCCAAAATAAACTTCCTCTACATCTTTAGGGTATCCAATAATTGTTATTATGATATCAGTATCTTTTACACACTCTTTTATACTATCTTTCCATAATGCTCCCATTTCAATCAACTCTAAGGCCTTATCTTTCGTTCTATTATATATAGTAACATCATATCCATCTTTGATAAGATTTTTTATCATAGACCTTCCCATGACCCCTGTACCTATAAATGATATTTTTTTCATCTTTATTCCTCCGTTTATTTGAATATCTTATTTTTTGTTTTTATTAACACTTAATTTTAGTATAAGCATTTTTTCACAAATTTAAAATAGATATTTTATAATTGACTTCTATAAAAAAGATAGCCCGGAATCATCTTAAATCCAAGCTATCTAGATAGAAATTAATTCTTTGCATTAACTAAAACCTGTTTTTCAATTCCTTTAATCTTAACATCAACTTGCGAAAGAATATCAAATATTATACTTTCACTCTTTCTATTAATTATAGCAGTCTGTAACTGTTGCTTTAATATGTTTATTTCTTCTGTTAACTCAACAATTTCCTTATCTCTCTCTACTATGTTTCTATTTTTTAATGATAATTCATATTTCAATTTTTCTGATTCCTTAGTGTATTTATCCAATGCATTTTGAATATATTTCTGGGTATTATCATTTAATAAATCAATTTCTTCTCTATATATTTTTTCCTTGATTATGTTTAATATTTTATTCATATAATCATATTCAATATAAAAATTGTACTCATCTTTTGAGCCTAATATGCTTAAAAGTAAATTATTTATTGTATCTGAAACTTCTAATGCATATTTATACTCTTTATTATACACTTCACAAATCATAAATTTGTTAATTTTTTTATTTATATCTTCATGCATATAAAAATTAGTTTTTCTTTCATTATATATGTTAAAAAACTTTTGTGGCATAATATAGTCTTTTTCATCATGCCTGCTTTGTACTATAATCCCTCCGCATTTTGCTTTTTTAGTAATAATGAAGGAATAAAATCTTTTTATTAAATTGTTAACAGCCAATTCATATAAATCCTTTGACCGAAATCTATCCTGCTTTATAGAAGTTGATACAATTGAGAACTTTAAATTCTTTAAAAATTTTGGTAATACTGATATTGTCTTACCTAATATTTCACTAGCCTCGGTTAAGAAAACGTTTTCTGTTTCTGTTATGTTATTTATTCTTATGTCATTAGCCCCATCCTTATTTATTATTTGCTTCTTAAACCCTTTTAGCTTATCGGCAAGCTCACTATCTACAGCAGATAAATTAGTGCAATAATCACGTTCAAATATTACTCCCACCATAGAAAAATTATTTCCGTCACTATTACTATAGCATCCTCTCTCGTCAATAAACATTAAATACTCTTTACTCATATAACCCTCTCCTCCATAATACTATATTATTCTAAATACTATGCATATATATGTTTTATTATTATAAACATTTTTGCATTTAGATATAATAATATATTAATAACTATAATAGCTTATAAAAAATACCCACTTTAAAAGCTATATAATAATTATTTCCATTAGTTTCTAATGACCACTTTCTTAAGCCCTTTAATAATATATTCAACATCGGTACTACTATTTCCTTTTTTTCAAAAAGAAAATCTTATTACAAATTAATATATGATTATATCTCTTTATATAGAACTAAAAGCACTTAAGAAATATTATTTATATTTCTTAAGTGCTTTTAGTTATTCCATTCCTATAAACTCTACTTTTTCAACATTACGTATTTTTGTGAGCCCATCTGTTAATGTCTTTATATCTCCATTTAAAGTTGATAAATCTATGGTTATGCTTAAATTAGCATAACCATTTAGAGGAATACCTTGATTTATTGTTAAAATATCTCCTCCTGTTTCAGATATGTAATTACTTATAGCCGATAACATACCTCTTTCATTTTTCAAAATGAGGTTATATGTAATCTTTCTTCCTTCTGATGTTTCTGAAAAATCAAATACAAAATCTTTGTATTTGTAATATACACTTCTACTTATCCCTGCAATTTTAACAGCTTCCGTAATTTCTTTAACTTTTCCATCCTTTAAAAGTTTTTTTGCAAAAAGAACTTTTTCATAGACATCTGGTAAAACTCTTTTGTCTATAACTAAGTAACTTCCATTCATTAGTAATCACCTTCTATAATGGTTGCCCCTTCATTATCTAAAGATAATTCTAATATATCCCATTGTAAATTTTCATGATTTAAAAATTCTCTAAGCTTATTGCTAAAACGCACATCCCTATCCTCGATAAGAGTCATGATTGTTGGACCTGCTCCGCTTAAATAGCAGCCTAACGCTCCAAGCTCATAGCTCTTATTATACACCTTTTCAAAACCAGGAATCAACTTACTCCTGTAATTTTGATGAAAGGCATCTTTACATGCAGTTCTTATTACTTCAAATTTTCCACTGCTTAAACAAGCAACCATTAGTGCTGCTCTTGAAACATTGTATACACCATCTTTCATAGTAAGCTCTTTTGGTAATACACTTCTTGCCTTTTCTGTAGATAACCTAAAGTTTGGAACTATAGTTATAAATTTTAAGCCTTCATGTACTTTAATTTTATCAAAAAAAGTTTTCTTGTCTTCAGTTGCTGCAACTACCATGCCCCCAAGTAGTGCTGGTGCAACATTGTCAGGATGCCCTTCAATCTCTGTTGCCATATCTAATAATTCATCTTTTGAAAACTTATTACCAAGTATTGCATTAGCTCCAACTAGTCCCCCAACTATACATGTAGAGCTGCTTCCAAGGCCTCTTGCCACTGGTACATCTTGCTTAATTTCACTAATTTCTAATCCTTTTATTTTATATCCAGCTTTATCAAAACAAAATTTCATTGCTTTATAAATTATGTTATCTTCATTACAGAACTCTTCTGGCATTCCTTTAAATTTTAAGCCATTTTCAATTTCATTAAATTCAAATTCATTATATAAATTTAACGCAATTCCTAATGAATCAAATCCCGGTCCCATATTAGCTGATGTAGCTGGTACTCTTACTCTAATACTCATAAAGCTTATCCCCTTTTGCCTTATTTCAAGAAAGATAATAGAGCATCTTTCATCTGGCTCTTATCCCATAATTCATCATGTAGAACTTTGGCATTTTCTAAGTTTGCTAAGTTCTTTGGAATATCAGTCTTAGTTTCTTCATGTAATTTTGTTAATACTTTAAAATCATCTATATCTTTAACATCAATATTTAATGCATTACAAATACTTCTTGGGAATTTGTATGGACTTGCTGTTGAAAGAACTAAAGCTGGTTTATCATCTCCAGTTTCTTTAACATATTTGTTCTTAACTACATGTGCTACAGCTGTATGTGTATCCATAACATAATTTTGTTTTTCGTATTCTTCTTTTATTGCTGCATAAACCTCATCAGTTGTAGCAAAGTTTCCATAAAATTCTTTTATAAATGATTTTACTTTATCATTTACTTCATATACTCCTTTAGCATTTAGTGAATTCATTAATTCGCTAACTATTTCAGGATTTCTTCCACTTGCTTCATATAATAATCTTTCTAGATTTGATGAAACAAGTATGTCCATTGATGGTGATTCAGTTAAAATCAGTTCTCTCTTCTTATCATATACCCCTGTTTCAAAGAAGTCTGTAAGAACTTTATTTTCATTTGAAGCACATATAAATTTATCTATTGGTAATCCCATTTGCTTTGCATAATATCCTGCTAGTATATTACCAAAATTACCAGTTGGAACTACAACATTTATTTTATCATCTAATTTAATTACCCCTTGATTAACTAAATTGAAGTATCCATAAAAATAATATACTATTTGAGGTACTAATCTTCCAATATTGATTGAATTAGCCGAAGATAATATATATCCTTTTTGCGCTAATTTTGCTTTAAAATCATCATCTCCAAAAATTTGTTTTACACCTGTTTGAGCATCATCGAAATTCCCCTTAATTCCGATTACTTTAACATTATCCCCTTCTTGACTTGACATTTGTCTTTCTTGAATGGCACTTACTCCATTCTTAGGATAATACACAACTACTTTAAAGCCATCCACTCCTGCAAAACCTTCTAGTGCAGCTTTACCAGTATCTCCAGATGTAGCTGTAAGAATAGTAACTTCCTCTTTAATTCCTTGATTTTTTTTTGCTCTTTTCATTATTTGTGGTAAAAATAATAGTGCTGCATCTTTAAATGCACAAGTTGGTCCATGGTATAATTCTAAAAAGTTATTTTTTACTTTTACATCAAATCTATTGTTATATGCATCATTTATTGCCCCCATTAATTCTGCATCATCAATATCTGTAAAATATTCGTTAATAACTTTAAATGCTAATTCTTCATATTTTATATTTGTATTTTCTTTTAGCTTGTCATATACTTTTGGAAATTCATCTGGTACGTATAATCCACCATCTTTTGCAATACCATTAATTATTGCCTCTGCAGATGGTATTTCTTTTTCCAATCCCCTAGTACTTCTAAACTTCATTTTATCACCTCAAATAATATATTCAGACATTATTATACATATATAGATTGTCGACAATTATCAATATATAAATATATTCCATCTGTAGTATATATTATCATGTATCTTATTGATAAACAAGTGTTTTTCCTTTAAACACACAAATAAAATAAAATTTTTTCATATTTTATAAAAATTTTTCATATTTATTTTTAATGATATATTAAAACTAAACGTATTCTTATAATAATTTCTTAAAAACTACACTTTTATATGACTATTATTGCTCACATATATATATTTATCGGCATAACTTGAATTGCACATTTTTCCATCCTTAAATTAGGACATTGGGGAACAAAAATATCATTGTCTTCTAAGCATTTAATAAGACACTGAGATTTTTCAAAAAATTTTTCGTAAAATTCTTCTTGACCTGTTTTTCTTAACAAACTTATTGAATCGCAATCCTCGCTACACGTCTTTACTACTTTACCAACAATTTTACAATGACAGTTTATTTTATCAAATACACTACATTTATTATTCATGAAATTATCTGTACTTACAGTTAAAATTACAGTTCCATTACCAGACTTCATTATTACATCTTGTGTATTATTACAGCATAAGACTTTTTGCAGGTATGTTAACATTTTGTAAAACCTTGTGAACGTCAAATTACAACTACAATTTTTTGTAAGAGTATCTAAATAATCACATCCAAATACATCCATAAGATTTATTAATGTGTCTACATAAGATACGAGACTATTATTAGTAATTGTACCTTCCAATTCAATTATATCCCCAACCTCTATATTGTCATTTTCTATATCATCTTCATTTTTTTTATGAAGTTTTTCATTTTCATTGAAATAATCAATTAGATTTCTATTTAGCACAAAAGTAGTAAAGGTAGTTTGAACTTTTTTCTCTTCCCTTACACACCTTCTTGCATCCAATGCCCTGTCATAATGGTAATGCTCAAAATCATTATTGGAATCAAGTTTATTTTTATCTTTGAAGCCTTCTCTTTCTATTCTTGTAATACTGTCTTGACTAGTATTTTCACTTCTATGACCTTCCTGCATTCCTGCTGATAATGTATTGTCAAATGATTGTGTAAGTGTTACTGTTTCTATAAACCCTGTTAGAACTAGTGATGATAGATTTTTAACCAATATTTCATCTAAATATACAAGCACATCAAAAGGATTATTCATACTTTCTCCTTTCTATAATGTTAATGTATTTATGTATTTTCTCTCATATAATATATTCTAATAAATTGAAAATATTATTAAATTTATTTTACTCAGCAAATTTTATTCCATATTTAAAATAATTAATAATTCTATTCTAAATTTTTTTAAATATAATATAAGTATATTTCAACATTTTTTTTATAGAAATTAACTATGTTATAATTAAACTGACATTATAGAAGGGAGGAAATCTAATTATGCTTTGTAATAATTAGATTAAATTAAGACTTATGAAAAAATTTATTAAAAATATTCTTATTTTATTCTTAGTTGTAGTTTGTATCTTTTCAATTATTTTTCATAAGAGAATAATTTTATGTTATGGATTAATTGATAAATTCCTTTCTTTTAAAGATAATATTGCAGTTGCACAAGAAATTGATATTAATACATCTTCTACTGCTATGGACTGCCGTGATGTTCTTTATAAAAGCACTAATGGTGTACAACTTCATTTGGATATCTATAGTCCAATAAATCAAGTTTATAAATCTTCACCAGTTTTAATGTATGTGCATGGTGGAGCTTGGGCTTATGGTGATAAATCAATTCCTGATGTCTTAACACCAATTTTAAACTCTTTTAGAGAAGAAGGTTACACTATAATTAGTGTTGAATATGAACTTATGCATGATACTGAAAAATTTGATAAACAAGTATCTGATGTAAAAGATGCAATTAGATGGATCTATAAAAATAAAAATGTCTACAACCTTGACACTAATGAAATAGGACTAATCGGTGTTTCTTCTGGAGCGCATATCTCCATGCTTGCTGCATATAGTGATGAAAATTCATTTGAAGATGAGCCAGGTCTTATAGGCTATCCATCAAAAGTAAAATATTTAGTAGATTGTTTTGGTCCTACAGATTTGAGCTTATTAAATACTTCCGATTTAAATTATGATTTATCAAACATATTTTCATCTATTGATGATATAGATAAAACTAAGAAAATGTATAATCCTATTAATTATGTCAATAAAGACATTCCAAATACGCTTATAATTCATGGAAAAGCTGATGAACTTGTTCCTTATGAAAGTTCTGTGATGCTTTATGATAAATGCCAAAAAGAAAATGCCAAAAGTGAATTAATATTACTTGATTTTTCATCACACGATTTTTCTGGAATAAGTAAAGACGATATTATAAGTTTTTCTACTGGACTATTAAAATTTATAATATTAAATTCACCACTTTAAATACGGGACGTAGAAAGTTTAGAGTGAAATAACCGAAATAAAACTCTCAAATTGGGCTCGCTTGCTACAAAAATGAAGCTAAAAATTTAAACATCAATGATTGTGCCCAAAAACGTTTGCTCCAATAACAAGTATTAGACAAACAATTTTGGAACAATCATTGATGTAAAAATTTTAAAGCTTCATTTTTGAATGCAAGTCTCCGCCCAATATGAGAGCTTTATTTCTTTGATCCATATAAATTCAGAGTTTCAGATTATTGTTGTTATACATAAATACACTTTTAAATTGAGAAACAATTAATTGACCAAGTTAAAAATTTAAAAAGATATAAATTTATAAATACCAGAATATATATTCTTGTGAATCCCATTATTTATTTAGAAATATATCGAACTCTATAAATAAAGGGAGCATCTTTATAAGTAGCTGAAGATGGTCTATACTGCTATGCTCATGCCTCACCAAGAATTATATGTCATTTATTTAAAACTATATTTTAGGCATTAAATATTTATAAAAATGTAAATTATAACATCAAAGAAGTTGGATATCTATGATTTTAGAGAAAAACAAAGAAATTCAATATATGAATGCTCGACTCACATTCGTTCGCTCAATGTCGTCAACTTAAGAAAATATAGAAAATTTAATAAAAAACACTTGACAATAGGTAAAAAAATGCAGCCTCGCTATAGATATTAAATTTATAGCGAGGTTTGATTTTATGAAAAATATTAAATTACTATCACAAATTTTAAAACGAACAAATAAATTAATTGTTTCAGATGAATATAAGCAGTCATATAGTTTAGGAAATTCTTTTTCAAGGAAAAGAAAACTATCGTTTTCTAATGTAGTTTATTTAATTTGTTCTGTATTACGAAAGTCTATACCTTTAGAAATAGATAATTTTATTGAAAATCATACATGTTTAAACTTTCCTAATATATCAAAGCAAGCATTTTCTAAAGCAAGACAAAATATTTCACCTGAAGCCTTTAAAGAACTATGTAGATTATTTGTTGATTCTTTTTATAATTCAAAAAAGAAATTGAATAAATGGCATGGATTTAATATTCTTGCAGTTGATGGAACATCTATACAAGTTCCTGATACTATTGAATGTGGTAAATACTTTGGAGTAAGTAAAAATCAAAATAAAACTCAAACAGCAGTTGCGACGGCATCAGCCTTATATGATATATTAAATGATATTATAATTGATGCTTCAATAACTAAATTTAAAACTAGTGAAAGAGAATTAGCAAAACAACATCTAGATCAAATCAACAATGAAAAATTATCAAAAAACAGTATTGTAATATTTGATAGAGGATACCCTTCTTATGAGATGTTTGACTATTTAGATACTAAAAATATGCTTTTCTTAATGAGAGTACCATCATCATTTAAAACAGTACAAAATATTGATTCCAATGATTGTATTTTGGAATATAAAATAAAGAGAAAATACAGAAAATTGCGTGTTATAAAAATAGAGCTTTCAAACAACATTACAGAAATATTAGTCACTAATATTTTTGATGAAAACATTAAATATGATGAATTTAAAGAGTTGTATTTCCTTAGATGGGGAGTCGAAAGTAAATACAAAGAGTTAAAAAGTAGTATTCAGATAGAAGAATTTTCGGGAACAAAACCAATTTCTATAGAACAAGACTTTTTTGTTTCTATTTATTTATCAATGGTTGTAGCTCTTATAAAAGATGAGGCCGATGCTGCGATAGCAGATGAAATTAAAGATAAGAATTTAAAATCAATGTATCAAGCAAATCGAAATTTTATACTTGGGCAAGTTTTTAATAGAATTATTAATTTATTAGTTAATGCTAAATTAACAAGAAAAATTTTAGAAATAATATTAGAAAAATCTAAAAAAATTCGCTCACAAATACGTCCCAATCGTTCTCGTGAGCGAAAAAACAAACATCCAAGGAAAAAGCATCATCACAATAAAAAATCATGCATTTAAATTACAAATAATTGCATATTTCAAAATTCACTTTAACCAGTGGATTTATTTAGTGTACCATTTTTTAGAAGAAATTTAAATATATCATCTAAAAATAATCGTGATTTATATTTACAAATTACTTAAGTTGACGACATTGTTCGTTCGCTGAGTAAGCGATTCACACCAAATGCAAGATTTGGGTTCTCTGCTTATGCGTAGTATTGTATTGAAAATTTTAGTTATTAAATTCTTAGACAGAGGCTGTTCCAAAATTATTTCTCCAACACTTGCTGTTGGAGAAAATTGTTTTGGGCACAGCCTTTGTCTTTAGAAGTTTGGTACTCTATAAGTGTAGATACAAATCATAAATATATGATTTAACATCTGCACTTATTTTAATTTATAATAAAGGGAGTAATTTGGTATGACGACTTTAGAATTGGGTTTTAACATCCGTAGCTAAAACTGTCAGCCATCCCTTATTATAAAGATTCGATTAAGCAGGTTGAAACCGTACGGCTTTCGTGTAACTAACCAAAATGAATTGTAATAAGTGTGGGTGGATTAAAATTACAATAATTTTTTAGGAGGATTAACATGATTAGTGTTGGAATTGATGTTTCAAAAGGAAAAAGTACAGTATGTATATTGAAAGAATATGGTGAGGTTATTAGTGAACCACATGAAATAAATCATACTGAAGCTGATTTAAAAGCATTAGTTGAATCTATTTCTGAATTAAATGAAGAAACTAGAGTTGTTATGGAAGCGACCGGTGCATACCATTTGCCACTACTTACTTATCTTAAAAATCATGGTATATTTGTAGCCGTAATAAATCCATTAATTATGAAAAAATATTCTGCTATAGGATTAAGGAAAGGTAAAACTGATAAATTAGATTCTATCAAAATAGCTAATTATGGAATTGATAATTGGTTTAAATTAACTGACTATGAAGCAACAGATGAGGTGTATTCTGAATTAAAATTATTAGGTAGGCAATATTCTCATTATATAGCTATGAGAATAGAGAGCAAACTTGTACTAAGTAATCTATTAGATAGAACAATGCCAGGAATTAAAAATCTATTAAAAAATAGATCCGATAAGCCAGAGAAAGATAAATTAAATGATTTTGTTAAAGAATACTGGCATTACGATAATATTACCAAGAAAAATGAAAAGCAATTTATAAATAGTTATTTTAAATGGGCAAAAAATAAAGGATACCATCAAAGTGAAACAAAAGCAAAACAGATATATGCTTTAGCACAAGAAGGCATCCCTACACTATCTTCTAGTACCCCATCAACCAAAATGTTAGTATTAGAAGCTGTTCGAGTTCTTAGCGAAATAGATAGAACTCTATCTATGATATTATCACAAATGCAAGAATTAGCAAGTAGTTTAAAGGAATACAATGTTGTTAGAAATATGCCTGGAGTTGGAGATACATTGGCTCCACGCTTAATTGCTGAAATCGGTGATTTAAAACGCTTTTATAATAAAAAGGCTTTGATAGCTTATACGGGTATTGATTCACCTCCTTTTGAGTCGGGACAGTTTGTTGCAAACAAACGTCGTATTTCTAAAAGAGGTTCTGCATTATTACGAAAAACTGGATATGAAATTATGAAATGTATCAAAAGTGCCAAACCAAAGGATGATCCTATATTTTTATATATGTTAAAAAAAGAAGCAGAAGGAAAACCTAAAAAAGTTGCTAAAATTGCTGCATTAAATAAGTTTCTAAGAATATACTACGCTAGAGTAAAAGAAGTCTATAATACTTAAATTTAGATAGTATCTATATCTAAATTAAACAGAATTTCTGTTTAATTTATTTGTCATGCAAAAAATATATAAAAAACCTGCTAAAAAAAACTTGATTTTTCTTAGCAGGTTTTAGCTTAAATTTCCCTACAATCGAGCCTATCATATATTGAATTTCGGTTGTTATCCACTAAACTCTGATACTACTCAATATATTTATGTTGTGCAACATTCTAATAATTATAATTTTTACTATTTTCGCAGATTGAAATATCAAGTGCTTTATCATCAACAACTTTTTTGTATGAACATAAAAATTCATTTAATTCATTATCATTTAAATCAATACTTTTTTCGCTTATTAAAATTACTTTTTCATTTTCAAGCAATACTTTTACATCATTTTTATCATTTTTTATAAAGTATTCTGATATTGATCTAACAGAAATTCTATCTTTGTATTTTTCTTGAAAGCCCATTGTCTTTTTCACATTATCATAATTTAATCCAAGTCCTGAAAGATCAAATCCTGACATATTGAACTGATTTTCTAAAATTGAAGGATCGAATCCATATCTCTCTAAAAATTTCTTTTGAATATTCATTAATTTATCTTGAGATATATTGTTTTCTTCCATATATTTCATTATATTTTTTGAAAAGTCTGCCATATTTAATTTACCTTCAGCCATTTGATAATACATTGAGTATATGTATTCCTCAAATTTATCTACATCCTTATCTTTGGCTTTATTCTTTATTTCATTAAAATCTATAATTCTGTCAGACATATTAATCACTCCTTAATTACATTATATATAGTATTGCTTCTTTTGTTAATTATGATTACTATACTATATAAAAAATATAGTATCAATAATATTTATCATACTTTTACAATTTGTTAAATTATATTTTTATTATATCCTAAACATACTTCTTAAAACAAGAAAATGCTCTTAAATCAAATAATAAGGGCTATATCAAAATGAATATTCAACTTTGATATAACCCTTCATATAATTTTTAATTATAATACATCTTCAGTATTTTTCTATTGATAATCTTTAAATTGAGTCCATGCATCTTCATATAATCTTAAGTTATCACCAAGATAATTATAGCTTTCACATTTCTTAAGTAATTCATCATCCATATATGCATTAGGATTATTTTTCACATTATCATCTTGTTCTTCTCTAGCTTCTTTTTGTGGTGTAGTGTATCCAATTTCATCAGCTGTTCTAAATGATGGATCTTTTTCACATAAATAGCTTATAAAAAGTTCTGCATTTTCTTTATTTTTAGTTCCTTTTGGAATGCATAAAGAATCAATCCAGAAATTTGCACCTTCTTTAGGCACTACAAACTTTAAATTATCGTGTTCAGCTTCAAGATTTAAGCCTTCACCTGACCAAAGAATAGAAATTGCTGCTTCTCCTCTAGCCATTTTATCCGTATTATCATCAGCTCCAATTGCTAATAAATTACCGTTCTTTTTAAGTTCTATTAGCTTTTCCTTTGCTTCATTGATTTCATCTGGATTTGTTGTATTTAATGAATATCCAAGCATTTTTAATGTTGCACCCAATGTATCACGTACACCATCTAATAAAATTACATTTTTATTGTATTTAGTATCCCAAAGTGCAGTCCAGCTGTCTATTGGTTCATCTACATAATCTGTATTATAAACAAGTCCTATTGTACCAGACATATATGGTACTGAATATTCATTGCTTGGATCAAATGTTTTTCCTAAATGATCATCTGCTATCTTACTCATATTAGGTACATTACCAAAATTAATCTTTTCTAATTTATCTTCTTGTATCATTCTTTGTACTAAATAATCTATTGATACAATAACATCATATTGAGCTGCTCCTGATGCTATCTTTTGATACATTTCTTCCGGTGTATCATATACATCCTGGTTTACATGTATTCCATATTTCTCTTCAAATTCTTCTAAAATTCCTTCTCCAATGTTTTCTCCATAATTAAAGAAATTTATTGTTGGTTTTTCTTCTTTATTACAGCCAGCAAACATCATTGCCATCATGAATACTGCAACTAGCAAAGACAATGATTTTAATTTTCTTTTCATAAAAAAATTAATCCTCCTAAAAATAAGCTCTTTTAAAAACTGCATATTTTTATAAACTTACAATACAGTCTTTATAAAACATCTATATAAATAATAAACTTCTATTTGTTTATTAATTGATTGCTTTAGATTTAGTGGTTAACAATCTGTTATTTAGTTTCATTAATTGCAAACTCTTCAAATGCTTTTAAGTAATCTAAAACATGACTTTCTTCATGCTTTACACTTAAAAATACTGCTTCAAATTGTGATGGTGCAAAATTAAATCCACTTTTTATCATATGTTTAAAATATCTATTGAATCTTTCAATATTACAAGTTTTAACATCTTCATATGTCTTAACTTCTTTTAATTCTGTAAAGAATATAGTAAACATTCCACCAACTCTATTAATTACTAATGGTAATTTATACTTTGAAGATATACTAACTATACCTTCTTCTAACTTTTTACCAATAGATTCAATTTGCTCATAATATTCTTTCATATTATCTTTTAGTTTATTTAAAGTAGCAAGACCTGCTGCCATTACTATTGGATTACCTGACATAGTTCCAGCCTGATATACTCCTCCAAGCGGAGATAAGTTTTCCATAATTTCTTTTCTTCCACCATATGCACCACAAGGAAGTCCACCTCCCATGATTTTAGCATATGTAACAAGATCTGGCTTTATATTAAATAAGCTTTGTGCACCTTTGAAAGCTACTCTAAATCCAGTCATAACTTCATCAAATATTAAAAGTGCTCCATACTCGCTGCAAAGATTTCTAAGAGTTATCATAAAATCATCTTCAGCTTTTATAACTCCCATATTTCCTGCTACTGGTTCAATAATAACCCCTGCTATTTCTCTGCCATACTTTTTAAATAGCTCTGTAATTTGCGCTTTATCATTATATACACCAATTAAAGTATTTGCAATACTTTCATTTGGCACTCCAAGTGAATCAGGTACTCCTGCTGTCATAAGACCTGAACCTGCTTCAACTAAAAAGCCATCGAAATGTCCATGATAACACCCTGCAAACTTAACTATCTTATCTCTTTTTGTGTATCCTCTTGCAAGCTTTATGGCACTCATTGTAGCTTCTGTACCTGAGTTTACCATTCTTATCTTATCTATATTATCAAGATTTTCACACATAAACTTTGCAAGGTCTAATTCAAGCTTTGTTGGTGCTCCAAAAGCTAATGCTTTTTCACTTGTTTCTTTCACTGCCTTTACAACATCTGGATCACAATGTCCAAGTAGCATTGGTCCCCATGCTAAAACAAAATCTATATATTCATTATCTTCTTCATCTTTTATTATTACGCCATCACCTGACTTTATTATTGGCGGATTCATATCCATTCCTTTATAACATCTAACTGGGCTGTTTACTCCCCCAGGCATATACTCTTTTGATTCTTCAAATATTTCATTATTATTCATAACTTTTCCTCATTTCATAATGGTTTATAAGTTCTAAATTATATAATAACCACTCTTTTTATAAACACATATTCTTAGCATTACTTCTTCAATAATTTCTACTTATTTAAAAGTTTAGCTGCGTCTAATGCATGATAAGTTATTATTATATCTGCTCCTGCTCTTTTTATTGAAGTTAAAATTTCCATCATTACTCTTTCTTCATCTATAAGTCCTTGCTTTCCTGCTGCTTTTACCATTGAATATTCTCCACTTACATTATATGCAGCAAGAGGTAAATTAAAGTTATCTCTACATTCTCTAATTACATCTAAATAAGAAAGCGCTGGCTTAACCATTATAAAATCTGCACCTTCTTCTATGTCCATTTCTGTTTCTCTAAGTGCTTCCATTCTATTTGCTGGATCCATTTGATAAGTCTTTCTATCACCAAACTTAGGTGCTGAATCTGCTGCATCTCTAAATGGTCCATAAAAAGCTGAACAGTATTTAGCTGAATAACTCATAATGCTTACATTTTTGAATCCATTAGTATCTAAAGCATTCCTTATAAAACCTATTCTTCCATCCATCATGTCAGAAGGTGCAATAATATCTGCTCCTGCTTTTGCATGAGATACTGCTATTTTACCTAAATATTCTAAAGTTTCATCATTGTCTACATAGTCCCCATGTAAAATTCCACAATGTCCATGTGAAGTATATTCACACATACATACATCAGTAATTACAAGAATATCATTATTTATTTCTTTTATCTTCCTTACAGCTTTTTGAACTATTCCATCTTCTGCAAAGCTCTCTGATCCGCATACATCTTTATGTTTTGGAATGCCAAATAGAAGCACACCTCCTACTTTTGCTTCTTCAACTTCTTTTATTACTTCATGCAATCTATCTATTGAAAAATGATAAATTCCTGGCATTGAAGATATTTCATTTTTAATATTTTCTCCTTCAACCACAAAAATAGGATAAATAAAATTCTTTGAATTTAGTGTAGTTTCTCTTACCATATCTCTTATGGCAGAATTTAATCTCAATCTTCTTCCTCTTTTAATCATTTAATTTCTTGGCCTTCCTTCTAAAAATAATTTTATGTATAATTCATATAAAAATATTATAATACTACCAAAAGAATATAAATTCTAAAATTCTTAAGTTTTAAAATTCTTAAGCAGAAAACTCAAATCTTAATTAGAGAATCCAAATCTTGCATTTGTTACGAATTATTTATACCTACCAATGCATATGAGAAGATGTTTTCTAAAATGGTAGGCTAAATATACTTAGCAAACCTTTAAAGTAGAGTTTTCTTAATCAGATATCCAAACCTAATATTTCGTGCATATCATGTCCCTAGATATCAATCTAAGTCAAATTTACTATATATAGTTAGTAATTATTTAAAATAATTACCTCAGTAAATCTATAATTTCATTCAAAAAGCCTTCTTCTGAATGCTCTCTGCATACATCTGCTATAATTCCATTTTCTCTTAGTGGTTTATTGGTTTTAGGTCCTATAGCTATAACATGTTTCTCTTTAATTGCATCAATACCAACTGCATCAATCATATTATAGACAGTTGATGGACTTGTAAAAAATACTACATCAACTTCTTCAAATGGTCTTGTATCTCTTATCTTTCCGCAGACAGTATCATAAATAAATACTCTGTCTACCTGTGTATTTTCATTTAAAAGCTGATTATATAAATCAGGTTTACTTAATGATGAACATGGAATTAGTATTTTTTGATTTTCCTCTAAATATGGTTTTAATTCTTTAAAAAGTCCTATACCCATAAATTCTCTGGCTTTACAAAAGCATACTATTCCTCTTCTATTAAGAGCCTGCCATGTAGCTTTACCGACAGCCGAAATTTTTGCCTTTATATTTCTTATATCATATTCTTTTTCAATTAGATAATCAAAAAATATATTAACTGCATTTACAGATGTGAACAAAATATGATCATACTTATGTAATTTTTCTAAATACATATCTAATTTTTCTACTGTGCTTTTTATTTCTATTGCATGAAAAGATGTTACTTCTGCACCCAAATCTTTTAATTTTTCTCTTAAGGATGCTCCTTGCTTTTCTGATCTTGTTACACAAATATTTTTTCCAAATAAAGGTTTATTTTCATACCAGCTTAATTCTTCATTTAAATTAACAACATCACCAACAACAATGATGCACGGCGACTTTAATTCAGCTTTTCGTGCTACCTCAACTATGTTTTCTAATGTTCCAACAACTTTTCGTTGCTTGCTGCATGTTCCTCTCATAACAACAGCACAAGGTGTAGCTCTATCTTTTCCATTAGTAATTAAGTTTTCTACTATATTTTCAAGATTGCTAAAACCCATCATAAAAACAAGAGTTCCTTGTTCTTTTGCTAAAGCTTCAAAATTCACATTAAGATCATTTGCAGACATTCCAGTTACTACATGAAAGCTTTGGGCTATACCCCTATGTGTTATTGGAATTCCAGCATAATTTAAAACTGCAATAGGTGAAGTAACACCTGGAATAACTTCAAATTCTATATTTTCTTTTTTTAAAGCTAAAACCTCTTCTCCACCTCTTCCAAAAACATATGGATCGCCGCCTTTTATTCTGCCTACTATATGTCCTTTTTTAGCAAGCTCAACCAATAAAGCATTTATTTCTTCTTGTGTCTTATAATGAGTACCTGGCTCTTTTCCGCAATAGTATATTTCACATTCATCATTTAAATAATTTAATATATTATTTGAGACTAATCTATCATATAAAACTGCTGTACATTTTTTTAAACACTTAACAGCTTTTAATGTTAAAAGCTCCTCATCTCCTGGTCCTGTACCAATTATATAAACTTTACTCATAAAGAATATCTCCTTTAAACAATTATATAGTATTTTGTTATTCTAATATTTTTTTAGCTAACTCATTTCCTAGGATTACATTATCATTTTTGCTTCCAAGAATATCTTTCTTTATAAGTTTTCCATTAACTTCAAACATACCTATCATATATAAATCATTATTTTGTATTTCTGAATATACTCCTATTGCACTATGACAATCTCCATTTAAAGCCCTCATAAAGCTTCTTTCAGCTTCAACAGTTAATCTTGCATTTTTATCCTCTAATGCTTCAAAATACCCCTTTGCTTCACTAATCTTTAAGCATTCAACACCTAAAGCACCTTGTGCTACAGCTGGCAGTACAATTTTAGGATCAAAATATTCTGTTATTATATTTTCATTATTTAACCTTTTAAGTCCAGCAGCTGCAAGGATAATTCCATCAAGTTTTTGTTCTTCCATCTTCGCTAATCTTGTTTGTACATTCCCTCTGATTGGTACTATTTCAATATCACTTCTTATTTCTTTAAGTTCAAGAGCTCTTCTTAAACTGCTTGTTCCGATCTTAGCTCCAGAGTTAAGTTCTTTAAAAAGCATTCCTTTTCTTGATATGAATACATCTCTTATATCTTCACGTTCAGTTACAGCTGCTATTTCAAATTCTTCTGGTAATTCATGTGGTACATCCTTCATGCTATGTACTGCTCCATGTGCATGATTATTTAAAAGAGCTAATTCTATATCTTTAACAAAAAGACCTTTCCCTCCAATCTTATTTAAAGAAATATCTAACTTTTTATCTCCTTCTGTAACTATTAAAAGTTTCTCACTATCTATATTGCACTTCTCTTTAAGCTTTTTCATAACAATTTCTGTTTGCATTTGTGCGAGCTTGCTTTTTCGCGTAGCTATTATTAAATTTTTCATCAATTATCCTCCAAAAATGTTAACTATGACTGTTATCTTACCATTAAAATATTATTTCATTATATAATCCACAATCTCATCTGGGAATCTTCTTCTTAAAAACTCTTCATGATTATTTTCTTTATATAGCATTTCAAATTCTTCTGTTCCTATTACTTCTACAATATCTTTTTTATACTCTAATAATTCCTTTGAATTATTTCTAAGCTTTGAAGTAAATTCTATAAACTCATCATATTCATCTATAATATTTTTAATCTTTTTAGATATTAGTACTGCACCTTTTGGATTTCCTATTTTAGTATTTAAAGCAACCATTATATTTTTGCTTTGCCTCTCTACTGGCACAACTCCCATTCCATCTTTAAAATTTGATGAATCTATATATATTTTATAATTACTGTCACAGTATTCTCTTATTTGCTTTTTTAAATCATTATCATCTACAGCTATTATTATTATGTGCTTATCTTTTAAAAAATCTATTGTAAACTCTTCGTTTATAAGTATTAAATTGCATTCACTTGAAATATCAATTACTTCTTTGCTAAACTCTTTTGCCATTATTTCAACATAACATCCATTCAAAGCAAAGTGCTTTGCTTTTATAAATCCAGCTCTTCCAGCACCTATTATTCCTATTCTAGTTTTACTTGACATTAGCCCAATATATGAATAATCTATTCCTTCATTTTGAATATCTTTTCGATTATCCTTAGACATTCATCACCACAACCTTTTAAAGTTTCTTCTTTTAACACATCTATTGCATTATTAATATAAAAATTTGATGTACTTTCAACAAGCTTATTTACAAGCATTATATGATCTTTGCTATTACTCTTATTTACAAATGTTTTTATTCTTTTTTCATTTACATCATGCCCCACTGATTTTAAATCTTGTATATATGGAACAATCTCTCTTAATTTAAGCCATTCTTCATATTCATTTAGATACTCTGTTAAGATATATTTATGTTCTTCCATTTTTTTAATACGTAATTTTTTATTTTCATCATTCATATGACTTATTTCATCAATATTATAAACTTCTGTTCTGCTAAGATATGATATTTCTTCTTCAAAATCTCTTGGAACAGCTAGGTCATACATATATAATTTTTTGCCTTTTTCACTTATATCTCTGTTTTTCACTATAACATGTGGTGCAGAAGTACATCCTATAACACAGTCTACATCATTAATATATTTATTTTTATCATCAAAAGAAATCACTTCTATTCTATCATCTTCTATTTCATTTACTATATTCATATTTCTAACTACTAAATATATTTTTGAAATCTTATGACATAAAAGATACTTAACTGCTAATTTTCCTACATCACCATATCCTAAAATCATATATGTACTACAAGCTTTATTTATACTTTCCTTTACAGCTATAGATACAGATGAAACTGGTATTTCATATAATCTTGATGTACTTTTAAACTTTTTTCCAAATGAAAGTGCTTGCTGAAATAATCTTTGAAGTTCACATGTAACGCCTTTTCTTTTTAATGCTTCTTCATAAGCGCTTTTTACCTGTCCAAGAATCTGATCCTCTCCAACAATCTTCGAATGAAATCCTGAACACACTTCAAATAAGTGAGTATATGCACGTTTATTTTCTGATATAAAAATATACTCTTTATAATTAGTATTCCAATTGAATACTTCAAAAATCTTTTTTAATATTTCTTCATTATCCATGTCAAAAACATTAAAATAGATTTCTGTTCTATTACAAGTAGCTAGTATCACTACTTCTTTAAAAGATTTTAGTAATTTATCTATATATAAATCATGATTTTTACAAGTAACTATAAGCTTTTCCCTAACTTCTAATGGTGTATTTCTCTTTACCCCAAGCAAGCCTATCATATGTTTCACCTCAAATATTAATTGCATTATTATTATCATATATTACAATTTCTAATTATATATCATTAATTCTATAGTATATATTATCCTTAATAAAAAAAATAGTAAATGATGAAATATTAATAATATTTCATCATTTAGTATATCATATATGTTATTTCTATTCTAAAACTGCTTTTATAAATTCATCTTTTCCTATTCTATCCATAACATGAGATATTCTTTCACCTTTTATACCTACTTCTTTATAGTAATCCATAATCTTATCTATCATAGGTACAATTTCTTCTTCTTTAAAGATTTTTCCAAGCGAATCTCCAATTCTCATTGCTCTTCCAAATCTTCCGCCAACAAATATTTCAGCACCTTTTTCTTTTGCTACAGCTCCCTTAGTTCTACATAATCTTACACACTCACCGCAGCTAACACATAAATATTTATTATAAACAATCTTTCTATCTACTACTTTTAATGCTTTTTGTCTGCATCCTTTGACACATAATCCACATCCAACACACTTATCTAAATCAAATTTAGGAACTGTTCTTCCAAGTACTCCAATATCATTTATATTAGCTTTTGCACAGTTGTTTGCACACCCAACTATACCTATTTTACATTTATGAGGTGTATCAGTTCCAAAATACTTATCCTCTAATTGTCTGCATATTTCTTGAGTATCAATGTTACCATGTAAACACACTGTTCCCTTGCAGGCTACAAGAGGTCTTATTTTTTGACCTGTTCCACCATGTCTTAAGCCTATTTTTTTAGCTTCTTCTACAACATTTTCAACATCCTCGTCTTTTATCCAAGGTACTTCTATTTGAAGTCTTGTTGTCATTCCACAGTAACCTCTTCCATATTTCTCAGCAATATAATTAATATTTTTCAATTCTTCTGCTGTGAAGTTACCTGCTCGTCCTAAAAATCTTACTGCAAAATGTTCATGATCATTTTGTAATAAAAATCCTAAAGCTTTTAATTCTTTTTGTCTTTTCGCATTAACCATATATTTTTGCTCCTTTTTATCTAAATATAGTTTAATTTTAACTAAAATAGTATTAAACTTAAACCCTTTTATGGTTTTTACTTTTATAATAAATATTTATTATAGCATAACAAATATTTATGGTCTTTTTATATTATAAATAAGCTGTTTTCTATATCATAGTTTCATTTGATATGTCAAGAAAATAATTTAATATTAATATTTTTTAACATTCTTGTCATCATTTTGACACATACGAATAATATAATTTAAATCGTAAAGTAGTTAAACAATAATATTTACCCCTTATTAAATATTAAAAACATCTTATCCAAGATGTATCCCCTTTTATATTAAGTACTGAAACCCCTACTCAGTACTAATAAAGCCTCAGCTTATGCTGGGGTTTATTTTTTTGTTTATTGGTTAATAATATTATTTAGTTCTAATTATTAATATGGAGGTGAACTTGTTAATTCAGTTTAATATGAATTTAACAACTATATTTATGAGAAAACCAAATCATGTAGCAATAATTCCTGATGGAAATAGAAGATATGCCCTTTCTCTTGGATTAACTAAAGATAAAGGATATGATTACGGAATAGATCCAGGATTAGAAGTTTTTAAGCTTTGCCAAAAAGAAAATATAAGTGAAGTAACTTTTTATGGGTTTACCATAGATAATACTAAAAGACCATCTGAACAAAAAATGGCTTTTACAGATGCATGTATAAAATCAGTAATGCTGCTTACAAAAGAAAATTGTGAAATACTTGTCTTAGGTGATACTACTTCTAAAAATTTTCCTAAAGAATTATTGCCTTTTACAAAAAGAGAAAAATACGGGAGTGGAGGAACAAAAGTTAATTTTTTAATAAATTACGGGTGGCAATGGGACTTAAATGGCTTAAAATCATGCAATAATGATAATCATGATATTATACATAATATTAATTCTTCAGATATTTCTAGAATAGATCTTGTCATAAGATGGGGTGGACGAAGACGTTTAAGTGGTTTACTTCCTGTTCAATCTGTTTATGCTGATTTTTATGTTATAAATAATTACTGGCCAGACTTTAAAACCAAAGATTTTTTTGATGCTCTTAATTGGTATAATGACCAAGATGTAACTTTAGGTGGCTAATCTTTTTTAAAGAAAACCTCCATTTTTATTTATGATATAATATACATAAATAAAAATGGAGGTTTTAAGTAATTTATGAAAAATATCATATTTATATTTTTAACTATTATAAATTTATTAGGCTTTATTTTAATGTATATAGATAAAAAACGTGCTATAAAACACGAGTGGAGAATATCTGAAAACACACTTATGGCTGTAGCAACAATTGGCGGTTCTATTGGTTCCCTTTTAGGAATGTATTGTTTTAGACATAAAACAAAGCATCTTAAGTTTACTTTTGGAATTCCAGCTATTTTAATAATAGAAATTATATTATTTCTTATCTATATAAATTGAATATCGAATCATAGATAAAAATAATAATTTTTCATAACATAAATAAGGGACGTACAAAGTTTAGTGGATAACAACCGAAATAAAGCATTTATGTGGGCTCGCTTGCTGCAAAAATGAAGCTTTAAAATTTAAGCATCAACGATTGTTCCAAAAACGTTTGCTCCGATGCAAGATCGGACAAACAATTTTGGAACAATCATTGATGAAAAATTTTAAAGCTTCATTTTTTGATGCAAGACACCGCCCACACAAATGCTTTATTTCTTTGTTTAATCTAAATTCAGAGTAGTGGTATTATTGTTGCTATACATAAATACATTTTTAAATTAAGGAATAGTTATTTATATATGTTAAAGATTTAAAAGGTTAATATTTTATCATTTTTAAAAAGATATAGATTTATAAATATCAGAATATATATTCTTACGAATTTGCTTATTCTATGCTGGTTAATGTGATTTTTATAGTAACTTCATAAGTTACATCCATTGATTGGAATATATACTTTAAGTCATAGAATATAAAAAACATTAATCATAATTAAAATAAATTGAGTATATATGATTTTAGAGAAAAACAAAGAAATTCAATATATGAATATGCGTAGTATTGTATTAGAAATTTCGGTTATTTCCCACTAAATTCTGATTCTACACAATATATTTAAATTATAAATCATTAAGATTATATGGTGTATTTTGGTATACACAGTAATTTAGCCAGTTACCAAAAACGATATTCGCACTGCCCCTCCATGTTTGTAGTGGCATACTATTTGGATCATCATTTCTAAAATAATTTTTAGGTATCTGTATCTCCATACCTTTTTCCTTATCACGTACATATTCTTCTTTTAGTGTTCCCCTATCATATTCAAGATGACCAGTTATAAATACTTTTCTTCTATCCTTTGTAGATACAATAAACACTCCTGCTTCATCAGATTCTGATAATATTTCAAGTTCTTTAACTTTATCTATATCTTCTCTTCTGACTTCTGTATGTCTAGAATGTGGTGCATAAAAGATATCACTTAATCCTCTTGTTAAGTCTGCTTTTTCATCTATAACATTATGTGAAAATATTCCAAACATTTTTTCTTTCAAATCATATTTAGGAACATTGAAATGATAATATAGCCCTGCTTGTGATGCCCAACAAATGTGCAATGTTGAAAATACGTTCTTTTCACTCCACTTCATAATTTCCGAAAGCTCGTCCCAATATGCTACATCTTCAAACTCCATTGTTTCAACTGGAGCTCCAGTTATGATTAATCCATCAAATTTTTCATGCTTTATATCATCAAAATATCCATAAAATTTCTTAAGATGCTCCTCTGGAGTGTTTTTGCATGTATATGTTTTAGGCTGAATTAAACTTATTTCAACTTGCAGAGGTGTATTTGATAGATATCTTAAAAGCTGATTTTCTGTAACTATTTTTTTAGGCATTAAATTAAGAATAACTATTTTTAAAGGCCTTATGTCTTGTGACATAGCTCTTTCATCATTCATTATAAATATATTTTCATTTGACAAAACTTTAAATGCTGGTAATTCTTTAGGAATTTTTATTGGCATTTATATCCCCCCTAGTGTGCTTATTGCTATATTTTTTTACAATTCTTTATGTTTATAACCTATTAAGTAAATATTATCACAGATACATATCTTTTATCAACTTTCAAAAGAAATAACAATTAAATTAGAAATTTGAAGTCCACAATAATTTGTATACACATCTTATTTATATTTATTCATAATTTTTTTTCAAAATATTATTATAATTTAATATTTTTGCACCTATATATCTATGAATTAATTGTTTTTTTATTAATCATTTAATTAAATAAATATTTTTCTATTAAACAGCTATACGCCATATATTTCTCGTAAAACTATTTATGGTATACTTTTTATATTATATATGAATCAAAAAGGGGGCATATCAAATGTTATTACATAAAAATATAATAGCAGGATTCATTGGAAGTTATACAGATAACGAAAGTGAAGGAATCTATAGGTTTAACTTAAATACTGACTCTGGGGAAATTGAAGAGTTGCATTTAGCATATAAGATTGATAATCCTACTTATCTATGTTTAGATAAAGAAAATCATATAATATATTCTTCATGCAAGATTAATAAAAAATGTGGGGTAGCATCATTTAAATATTATAAAGAAACTAATAATCTACACTTAATTAATTACAATCTTTCAGAAGACAAGCAACCTTGTCATGTAAGTATCGATTCTAACAACTCTTTACTTTTGTCTTCTAATTATCACGAAAATAAAATGATTGTATATAACACATTATGCGGCATTATCCTTAATTATCCTTTTATTGATAAGCATAGTGGCTCAAGTATAAATCCTGAAAGACAAGAAAAACCACATATACATTGTTCTATTATGACAAATGATAATAAATATATTATTTCTGTGGACCTTGGAATTGATAAGCTAATAATATCTGAAATTCAAAATAATAAATTAATTCAAAGAAATGATCTTAATATTTCTTTTCCTGGCGGAACTGGTCCAAGACATATAACTTATTGCAAATCTAAACCATTTTATTATGTATTGAGTGAGTTAACTTCTGAAGTCTTTGCATTTAAATACAATCCAGATTCAGATATAATCTTAGAAAATATTCAAACAATAAGTAACCTTTCTGAAGATTATGAGGGTAACAAATCAGGAGCTGCCATTCATATTCATAATAATGATAAATTTTTATATACATCAGATAGAGGGAATAACTCTTTGAATTTATTCTATATTGATTCTAATACTGGATTATTAAAATATATAAATAGTTTTGATTGTTGTGGAGATTCTCCAAGAGATTTTAGAATTGACCCATCTGGTAAATACATAATTTGTGCGAATGAAAAATCAAATAATTTATCTGTTTTTTCTATAAATCAATCTAATGGAGATTTAGCATTGTTAAATTCATTTACTGCTCCATCACCTACATGTATAGTGTTTGACTAAAAAATATGACATAGATTTTCTAAAAATCTATGTCATATACTATTTTTACAATAACTATAGACAGTTCTGTAATTAAATCTATTATCATATTTTCTCTGCTGGATCTTTTACTATTAATTATCTTTACTATTGGCCTTAATGGGAAGTTAGGTATTGTTTTTTCAACAACAGCTATTTCCCCTGTACTGAGTTCTACAAGGGTTCCCCTTGGAAATGGTATTACAATTCTACAAAACACATTCACCATATTATAATCAAACTTTCTTTCTGCATTACTCATTAAATATTCTAAAATATCACTTGGAAACATTGCTTCTCTTCCATTTGTATTAGTTGATAAATTATCATAAACATTTGCAATACTAACAATAGCGCTTAAATCCATAATTTTATCTCTTTTAAGACAATCTGGATATCCAGTTCCATCAACATTTTCATGATGCTGAAGAACTATTATTTTACTTAATGCACTGACATTATATGTACTTGATAAATATTTATATCCAAGCCTTGGGTGGGCATTCATTATATTTTGCTCAGTTTCTGTAAGCTTTCCCTTTTTATTTATTATTTCTTTTGGCAAATATGCTTTACCAATATCATGTAGTAATGCACCTATACAAAGCGCTTCTAATCTTTTTTTAGGCAATTTGAATGCTATACCAATCATAAGAGAAATAACTGCAACATTAACCGAATGAGCATAGATATAGTCATTATTGCTTCTTATATCTACTAATGCAAGAACTAGTTCTTCTTTTCTTAATATGTCCGTCATAATATCTTCTACCATTTTTCCAATATTATAAAAATAACTTTCTTCTTGCCATGTATAATCATTTTCTTCATTTTTAATTTTATTTTCAGGCTCTAATCTCTGGATTGTTGAAAAAGCTTCCTTAACTAAGGTTATGGTTTTTTGTCTTATCTCTGGTTTTATTACATCCTCAATTTCTTCTCGGCTGTATTTATCTACTATGTAAATTGAACTTATACCAATTTCTCTTATCTTATTTATAGTATTTTGTTTTAGCACTACACCAGCTCTTAATAATACTTTTCCACCCCAGTCATATACAGTTTTCCCCAAAACTGTATTAGGCCTTACTCTATCAATAGGGATCAGCCTCATTTATTTTCCCCCTTTAACATCCTTGTTCAATTTTCTTTTGTATGGCTCTACATAATTTCTACTAATCTAAACTAACTTTTATTGTCTACAAAGTCTATAAAATTATATTATAAAATAATTGTCGTTAACTATTACTTTAAGTTTATATTTTATTTATATTTTGTTTATATTTCGCTTTTAGGATGCCATATCATATAAAAGGGAAAATAAAAAAATCTCTCAATAATATTAGTATTCTAACTGAGAGATTTTTATCTTAAACTATTTTATTGCTTCTAGTGCTACTAAATTTAATAAGCTCCATGGTTTATTGAAATGTGGCTGGAAGAAGAAATCTGTCATAGCAAGTTCCTCCACAGTCATATTATTTTGAATTACTACTGATAGTGTATTCATAAATTGAGTTAGATCTAGATTAGAAAGTATCTGCCCTCCTATAATTCTTCGTGAATCTCTATCGTAAACAATCTTTACAGTAGCTTCATCATATGTAGGCATAAATTCTGGTCTGTAGTTATCAACTATACTTACAGCTTCAACATTATAATCTGTAGTCTTTCTTGCCATTTCTTCAGTAAGTCCTGTTGATGCTATGCATTTTTCATATATCTTAATTCCTGATGTACCTTGAGTACCTATATATTTAAGTGTTGGTTTCTCTATATTTTTCGCTACAAGAGTTCCCATTCTTACTGCATTAGTAGCAAGAGGAATATATCTTACATCACCTACAGGATTATATATTACAGAACAACAGTCACCTGCTGCAAATACATCTTCTTTGCTTGTTCTCATGTATTCATCTATAATTATTGCACCATTTTTTAATGTATCAAGCTTATCCTTTATAATTTTAGTATTAGGTGCAAATCCTATGCATAATATAACTAAATCAGCTTCGTAACTATTCTTTTCTGTTATTACTTTTGTGACTTTATTATTTTCCCCTTCAAATCTTTGAACCATCTCGCCTAAAGCAAGTTTTACTCCATGTTTTCTGAATTCTTCTTCAGCTACATTAGTTAACTCAGGATCTAAATATTTTGCCATAATTCTATCTTCTGCATCAATTAGCGTAACATTTTTGCCTTGAACTTCAAATGCTTCTGCAAGCTCTACTCCTATATATCCAGCACCTATTACAACTATATTTTTAGCACTTTTTTCTTTTTCTTGAATCACTTTTGCATGATCATAATTTTTACATAATAAAATATTATCTAAATTTATGCCTTCAAGTCTAGGAACAATTGGCCAAGATCCTAATGTTAATACTAATTTATCATAGTTATCTTCTATAACCTTATCTTCAGATAAATTTTTTACTTTTATTTTCTTATTATCAAAATCAATATCTAAAACTTCAAATCCCATCTTCATAGCTATTCCCATAGATTCTAGATTGCTTGGAGAATTATAAAATAACTTTTCTGTTTCTGTTACTACTCCACCAATACTTAATGCTATACCGCATGATAAGAAAGATACATTATCATTTTTTTCATAGACTACTATCTCAGCATCCTTATGTTCTTCTTTTAAATTTACTACAGCAGCAGTTCCTGCATGTGTACATCCAACTACAATAATTTTCATTTATTTTCCTCCTTGAATTGTCTGACTTTTATTTATATTATTTATTATACATTTGCAGACAATTTCTATACTCTCATATTAAAAATTTGAAATATTAACATATTGTTTCTTTTAATATTTATAATTATTATAGAATAATAAATATTAATTATCAATGATTATTATTTATATTTTGCTATTTTTTTAACATTCAATATATCTAATTCTTCATTGTTATTATCACCAGGTCACCTAAAATCGCCATTTTATCATATAAAAATTTATTTTTATATACACAAAAATTAATTAGTTATCAATAATTAGTTATTTTTTAAACAAAGAGCTTCTAGTAGAAAATATATGTAAACCAATTTCTACTAGAAGCTCGTATTAATTTATAATATGAATTTTTCTATTATTTTTTTATATTATATCTTCGTAAATGTCCCATATTATTCCAATCCACTTAGATAATTATAAATAAACGCCATCTTAATAAATTTATATATCTAGTATATCTGAAATAGAGTCACTAAATATATCTATTTCTTTATTATCTTCTTTTACAACATCCAAACTAACATTTTCATCAATATCTATCATTACACTTCTTTTTCTTTTTCTTTGGGATTTTCTTTTGTTCTTTTCATCTAATGACATCTTTATTAACTTAATTGCTTCTATAGGTGTCTCACATCCTCCAAGTACAACTGTATTAAATTTATCATTGTAAGTTACATATGTACTTTTATAAACTTCGAAACATTTAGCAATTTCATTTGGATTATATCCGCCCTCTTTTAAATTAATTCCCAAGTAATCACAATCGTATATATCAGGCTGTACAAATACACTATTTTTTATAGCTAAATCAATTGCTGTCTTTTCATCCTTTAAGCTGTCATAAAGCTTTAAGACTATTCCAGTACCTTCAGCTGTATTTATTCTAAATGAATCTTTATTATCTATGTTTCCATCTGGATGAATTCCTATAATGTTATAGGTTAAATCTAAGCTTTCAATTAATTCATTGTTAATTTCTTTATATGTATTCCTTTTATTATTATCAACAAATTTTACATCACTGATTACATCCATCATACTATTTATATCATTCCAACATTCAATAGTGTTTTTAAATGATAGTTCATCTTCATGAAGACTCGGAAGTATTGCTACAATATTTATTTTTGTATTTGGTATTGAAGCTTTAGCTATTTGTATAAAAGTTTTTATTGCTCCTGAGCCTGTCCCTCCTCCCATTGTTGTAAATACAACCATAGTTTCAGTTTGAGGATATTTTCTAAGTAAAGCTCCTATTGCATTTGCATTATCTCTTATCATTTCCTCAGATTTAGCTCTATCTCTACCTGATCCATCCATTCCAGGATATAAATATACATTTTTTTCGATATATGCATTTTTTAAAGGCTTAATGTCAAATAAACTACTATTTAAGAATAACCCTTTATACCTTTTGTCTTTGCTTAATAATCCATCAACTACATTTCCTGCACCTTGTCCTAATGCTACAAACAGCATTTTGCTCTTTTCCATAATACAACCTCCACTGGTAATAATTTCAAAAATATACTTTATAAAGTCTAAATTTTTATATTTAAATCATTTCATATTATACACTTTTGTGATATTATAATTCTATAATATATCCCACATACTTCCACGTCAATATGTAATTCTATTTTATAGATATTTAAGGATGGTGTAAAACTAATATGGAAAATAAGACTCAGTACATTAGTATACAAAATAATGATACAGTAACTCTTCAAGAAAAAAAAAGAAGTGGCATATTATCTTACTCGATTAATCAAGTTGCTGCATTATTAGGGGAAAGTGATAGCAAAATAAGATACTATACCAACATTTTTGATAATTTATTAAAAATTCAGGTTTCAAATAAAGAACTTATTTATACTGATAAAGATATAGATAAATTAGAATTTCTTATTCGCTTAAAAAATAAAGGTTTAACAATTAAGGAAATTCAATCATATTGTGAAGAACTTCCACTAGATGATAATGATATATCTAGGGAGACAAACACCTTATCTGTTTCTGATTTAATTTCATTGATTTCTCAATCACAAATTGATGAAATTTCAAAATTGAAATCTGAATTATTTAATTACATAGATCAAATGAAAGAGAATTTAACTAAAGATATAAAAGATTACATATGTACTGAATTATCTGAACACACTAAAAATTCTCAAACAATGAATGACGATATGGTTTCTAAAGTTCAAGATTTAATAACAGATAAACTTGAATATGAGAGTTCAAGAATGGAAGAAAACTTATCTGATTTATCTAACAATATTGAATCAAAATCCATAGAATTAAGTGATCAAGTAATCTATAGGATTAAAAAGTTTGAAAATGTGGTTGAAAAAGCTTATACAATTGAACATGAAATCGCATCTCAAAAAAGTCCAAGCCTTATAGCCAGATTATTTGGTGCTAAGTAAAAAACTTCTCGTAGAAACTGAACACAAAACCATTTCTACGAGAAGTTTTTTTATTTACTTTATAATATGAATTTTTCTATTACTTTCGCTATTCCATCTTCATCATTTGATAATGTTATGTAATTAGCAATTTCTTTAACATCATTAGTTGCATTCCCCATTGCTACTCCCATTCCAGCGTACTTAACCATAGATAAGTCATTACCTGCATCTCCGCATGCAATCATTTCATCCTTAGCTATTCCAAGATATTCTCCTAATTTTTTAAGACCTAGTCCCTTATCTACTTCTTTATTTGTAAATTCTAAGAAAAACTCTGCACTTTTGAATACACTATATTTTTCGTAAAGATCTTTTGGTAGCTTTTCTATAGCAGGATCCAGTATTTCTGCCGGATCAATCATCATAACTTTTATTATTTCCTCATTATCATCAATTTCATTAAAATCTTTTATTGTGATTTCAATTCCATTCATATCAGCTTCATATTGAGTATACTTACTAATTTTAGGTGTAATTAAACCTTCTGTGGCAGAAAATGCATGTATATTTACATTTAATTTCTTACTTATATCATATAATAATTTTAAATCTGATCCTTTTAATACTGCTTTTGATACAATCTCTTTAGTGTGTGTATTTTGAACTATTCCACCATTATAGCTAAGTACATAATCATCTTTCTTTAATAAGTTAAGCTCTTCTAAATATCTTGTTATTCCATCTATTGGTCTGCCTGATGCTAGAACTACTTTTACGCCTTTTTCTTCTGCTTTCTCTAAAGCTATTTTAGTACTTTCAGCGATTTTCTTCTCACTAGTTAAAAGCGTTCCATCCATATCTAATGCTATTAGTTTGTACATATATTTCCTCCTAATGCTATACTATATATTCTATTATGATCTTTTCTTAATTTATCACACTAACTTTATTATAATTTGAAATCTATGTTTATTCAATAAAATAAACATATTGTAAAAGTGGTTTTTTGTAACTAATGCCATCTTTTCATCATATTATGTTTGTAAATAAAAATGTCTGAGGTAAATTTTATGCTTGAATCGTTAGTATTAGTTTGTTCTTTATGTATTGATTCATTTGTTGCAAGCGTAGCATATGGTACTTCAAAAATTCATATACCAAAGCTTTCAACAATAATAATAAATTTAGTCTGCACTGGAACTTTGGCTTTTTCGTTGTTTTTAGGATCGATTGTTAAAAACTTTTTACCTGATAAAATTCCAAGTTTACTAGGTTTTACTTTGCTTATAATATTAGGTTTTTATAGGATATTTGAATATGTCTTTAAGTCATATATCTCTAAAAATCTATTACTTGATCAGCCTTTAAAATTTAAATTATTCGATTTTAATTTTGTTTTAAAAGTTTATACTGATGAAGTTAAAGCAGATTTTGATAAATCTAAATCATTAAGTCCAAAAGAAGCATTTTACTTGGCACTTGCTTTATCGCTAGATAGCATTGCTGTTGGATTTAGTTCTAGCTTATGCAACATTAACTATATTGAGGTACTAATCCTTTGTATCGTCATTGGCTTTTTAGCAATTTCAGCTGGTGTTTTTATTGGTAAAAAATTTGCTGATAAAGTTCACTTTGAACTTTCATGGCTTTCTGGAGTATTATTAATCATTTTAGCCTTTTTAAGAATTTTATAACGATCATTTACAAAATAATTCCTTATTTGTATAAATCTTTTTACTTAGTATATTTTTTTTGTTAAAATAATATTAAGGGTATGAATTTAAATAAAATGTATTTTAACACTATAACAAATTCGTCATATCCTCTGGTTATGACGAATTTTATTTATATGATTATGGTATACTGTGGGGGGAATAATTATGAAACATATATTAGTAGTAGATGATGATATTACAAATCTTAAATTTGTTGAACAATCCTTAAAACCGCATTTTAAAGTGACACTATTAACGTCAGCTGTACAAACTATGAAATTTTTACTAACACATACTCCTGATTTAATATTACTAGATATTAATATGCCTAGAGTTGATGGATTCGAAGTATTTGGTACAATTAAATCTATAGATAAATTCAAAAATGTTCCTGTAATCTTTCTGACTGTCCAAAATGATGTTAAGAGTGAACTTAAAGCTCTGAAACTAGGAGCTGTTGATTTTATATTCAAGCCTTTTATCCCTGAAATTATGATAAGCAGAATTAATACTCAATTAGAACTTGCAAGCTATAGAAATGAACTTGAATCATTAGTCTCAGAAAAGACGGCTACCATTGAAAATCTACAGGATACTATGGTTATAGGACTTGCTGAACTTGTTGAATGCAGAGACGGAGAAACTGGCGGTCATATAAATAGAACTGCAAAATATCTACAGATTTTAGTAGAAGCAGTCTGCATGAATAAATTATATACAGATATTTTGACTGATGAATATATTAATAATATGATTAGATCTGCTCCTCTTCATGATATAGGTAAAATAGGAATTTCAGATAATATATTATTGAAAAATGGCACATTTGATGATAATGAGCGTGAATATATGAAGCAGCATACCATCTTAGGTGGAAGAGCTCTTCAAAAGCTTATTGATGCTACTGATGGGGAAAGCTTCCTATACATAGCAAAAGATATGGCACTTTCACATCATGAGAAATGGAATGGCACCGGATATCCATATGGGCTCTCTGGTACAAACATCCCTTTATCTGCAAGGATTATGGCTATTGCTGATGTATATGATGCTTTAACTTCTAAACGTCCTTATAAACAAGCTCTTTCTCATTCTAAAGCTGCAGAAATAATTATAGAATCAAGTTGTACTCATTTTGACCCTAATATTGTTGGAGTTTTTAAAAGTATACATCCTAAATTTGAGCAAGTATATAAAATATATACTCAAGAATAGGAGGCAAAATATAATGTATAATTTTATTGCCCCAAAAGCAAAGGTTTTAATAGTTGATGATAATATGGTCACACTGAATTTTGAAAAAGAACTTTTTCAGAAATATAAAATGAATATTTCAATTGCAAAAAATGGTTTTGAATGTTTAGAACTTATTAAGAAAGAAAAATTTGATATAATTTTTCTAGATCATATAATGCCTGATATAGACGGAATATCAACAGCCAATAATATTAGAAACATTCCTGATGACTATTATAAAAACTTAACACTTATAGCCCTAACTTGTAATGATTCTCCAAATATACTTTCAAATTATATTAAAAATGGCTTTAATGATTTTATAAAGAAACCAATTAACAATAAGATTTTAAGCTGTGTGTTAAAGACTTATCTTCCTAGAAGTGTTATAGAAGATTGTAATATATTTAATAAAGAAATAACTAAATCTTATGACTTAAATATTCCTAATATTGATTTAAAAAACGCTTTTATTTACTTCGAAAATGATATTAATAAATATTTGTCACTTTTAACTGTAGCTTATGATGATGGCATAAATAGATGTTCACTTATTAAAAAATATGCTTTGAATAGAGATATAAAAAATTATATGATTGAGGTACACTCTTTAAAATCAGTCTGTGCCATTATTGGAGATTATAATTTATCTGATTTAGCAAGCCAACATGAGGAAGAAGCCTTAAACGGTAACTTAGAATTTGTAATAAAAAATCACGAGAATATTATTATGAAATATGAAGCTTTTTTAAGCAATATTAGACCTTTTATCATTCCTTCAAAGATTCCACATTTAAATGTTTTAAAGAAATTTAATAAAACCAAAGTACTAGATTTAATAAAGTCTCTTATAAATTCTATTGATGATTTTGATTTAGATGAATCTTTTAAATGTTTGGATGAATTATCAAGATATAATTTCAAAAAAATTCAAATAGAACTTTTAAGTAAAATTAAAGAATGTCTTAATATATTTGACTACGACTCCGCTTATACTCTTGCTTTAACATTAAATAAAGAATTTATTACTTCATAACAAAAGAGAGAGGAAAAACTCATATTCCTCTCTCTTTTGTTATGAAGTAATAAATAATATTTAATTTAACTAATCCATAAATCTTTTAAACTGAGCATCTAATTCCTCAACATTAGATTCAAGATATCTCTGAAATGATTCTTGGTCTATTGTATATGAAAAAACTTGTGATTCTAAGCTTCCTAAATATCTTCCTATAAGAGGCATAATCTCATCTTCTTCAACATTATAGACCTCTCTTAGTGCATCTATAAAAGTGCCACCTGCAAATTTTTTAAATCTTATTCTTGCTGTCGATTCTACTCTAGAAGCTTTATCGCCACCAAAAATGTCTATCTGCTCTTCTATTGATGCATACCCTTTTTTTAACATGTCAATATATTCATCAACTATTGCATCTGGAGAATTTCTTATTGTTTTTCTACCTAAAATATTTTTTAATACTTCATATGCTTTGTCTTTGCTCATCCAAAAAGCTTCTTCTAATACATCAGTTGTGGTAAAAAAGTTCTTTCCCCTTATATTATGCCTAGCTCTTTGTTCTATATATTCAAGATTTCTTTCCTCGGTAGCTGTTAGCATAAACATCACTCCCTTATATCCCTATTATCTTTCTCAATTTATTTATATCGATATTATCTTTAAAAACTTGAGCGAGTCTGTCATATTCTTTATCTTTTTTATCAATTATAATATTATCACAAGCCTCATAATCATCACTATGAATATTGCTATTTTCTCTTAAGGAGCTAATAAATGCTTTTAAAAATTCTTCTGAATCAAATATTCCATGAAGATATGTTCCAGAAACTAATCCACTTTCATCACAAACTCCAAGTATATTTTCATCTGCATCCTTTATAAATGGAATTGTATTTTTTCCAATTTTACTTATTCCATTGTGTATTTCATACCCTGAAACATCTTTTCCACGTATATCTTTTATTTTTTCTAAGTCACATACTATTTTTGCATTTGTTTGCTTTGTTATCTTTCTCTCATTAAATCTTGTCTTTATATCTAAAAAACCAAAACCTTCTTCTTCGCATATTTCTCCTTCAACACCCAATTTATCCAATATAAATTTACCAAGCATTTGATATCCGCCACATATTCCAAAAATAGGAGTTCCTTTTTCTTTTAATTCCTTTATTTTTTCAAATAAATTCTTTTCTTTTAGAAGTCTTAAATCTTCTATGGTATTTTTAGTTCCAGGAATTATTATTAGATCTGGGCTTTTTAACTTTTTAACATCATCAACATACCTTACATTCACAAATCCCACGTTTTCAAGTACATTAAAATCTGTAAAATTAGACATATGAGAAAGTCTTATTATTGCAATATCAATAGTGCCTTCTTTTTTTTCATTTTTAATTTTTTCTGTTACACTATCTTCATCTTCAATATTAAACATTTCATATGGCATAACTCCAATTACTGGTATATTAATAATACTTTCAAGCTCTTTTATTCCATCTTTAAAAAACTCTTTATTACCTCTGAATTTATTTATTATTACACCCTTAACTAATTTTTTTTCATCAGGTTTTAATAATTGAAGCGTTCCAACAATTGAAGCAAATACTCCACCTCTATCAATATCTGCAACTAAAATTACTGGTGCATTAACCCTTTTAGCCATATACATATTAGCTATATCACTATCTCTTAAATTAATCTCAGCACAACTTCCTGATCCTTCTAAAACGATAATATCGTGTTTTCTTTTTAATTTATCATAAGCTTGCTTTACTTTAACTTTTAATTCTTCATTTAGTTCTTTATATTTATATGGCTCAATATTTTTATAAACCTTACCTTCTACTATAACTTGTGTTACATTTCCGCCTGGCTTTAATAAAACTGGATTCATAATAGCCTTAGGCTCGATCTTACAAGCTTCTGCTTGAACCACTTGCGCTCTTCCCATTTCCAAATTTTCTTTTGTAACAAACGAATTTAATGAAATATTTAACGCTTTAAAAGGAGATACATTAAAACCATCATTAACTAAATATCTACATAACGCTGCTGCTAAAGTACTTTTCCCAACCGAAGATGCTGTACCCAAAAACATAATGTTTTTTTTATTCATGATATACTCCTTTCAGTATGTAACAAATATTTGATAGTATCATATAGTCTATGATACTATCAAATATCCATATTCACCTACTATTTCTTTACCTATTATATTCATTTCTATTTTTTTACTGAATATCGGTCCATCGATAACAAGTGTATGATATTCTCCGTTTTCTCCACATGGATCACATCCTAGATTTTTTATATCATCAACTAAATCATTAGTTAAAGTTTTTCCAAGATAATTTTCACTAAGTTTTTTTAAATCAACTTTTTTGATTATGGCATTAAATCCAGAATCTATAAATTCATGGGTTAATTTTTCTCTATCTTCCTGCCATAAAGGAAAATACGCCTCAACTTCTGCATTTTTGCATCTATCAATCCCCCATTTTTTATGGTGTTCTATATCTATATCACCAAATACACAAATATCTGCACCATTATTTTTTGCTTTCTTTAATGTCTTTTCGAATTCTTTTTCGTAAATCTTTTCATTACTGCATTCAATTTTGTACAAATCTATTTGTAGTGATTTAGATATATATTCAAAAATTTTCTCTGGTATTTTGTGAAAGCATGAATTATTATTTTCATCAAAAGTAACTAAAAGACCTATTATTTCATATCCTTGTTTTATCATTCTATACAATGATAATGTACTATCTTTTCCACCACTAAATGATATAACCACTTTCTTATTTTCCATCTCTTTATACCTCTACTATAATATAAATTTAACATTAAAATAACCCTTGACTTTTATAAAAATGGTGCTATGTTAATATTTCCTGTAAACTTTCTATTAACTTAATATTTTCTTCATGTGTTCTAACTGCAAATCTGTAATATTTATTATTAAGACCATTATAATTACTGCAGCTGCGAATTAATATTTTAAATTTTAATAGCTCTTCCTTGAGGTCTAAATCTCCTTTTACTTTTATAAAAATAAAATTAACACTTGGCTTAAATACCTTTAATCTTTTTATTTTTGTAAGTTCTTCATATAAATAATCTTTTTCTTTATCTATAAATTCTTTTGTATTCTTTATGTATCTTGTATCTATTAATGCACTTTTTGTAGCAATTTCAGCTAATATATTTATATTCCACGCTGGAGATACTTCAAATATCTTTTCTTTTAACATTTTATTCGATGTAAGTGCATAACCAATTCTTAATCCTGGAAGTGCAAAAAATTTAGTTAATGACTTAACTATTATTAAATTATCATATTCATTTATGTAATTTATCATTGTAAGTTTTTCTTCTATAAAATCCAAAAACGATTCATCTATTAAAAGCTTAACATTATGTTCTTTTGCTTTTATTAATATCTTAAAAAGCAGTTCTTTATCTGTTAAAACTCCAGTTGGATTATTAGGATTGCATATAAATATTAAATCTAGTGTATTATCTATAAATTCTAGAATGTCATCTTGTATCTTAAATGCGTATTCTTCTTTTAAATAATAATACCTTATACTTCCTCCTACTGAATTAACAGCTTCTTCGTATTCTGAGAAAGTTGGCGCCATTATTAATGATTTATTTGGATTTATGGCTCTGACTATAGAAAATAAAACTTCTGATGCCCCATTTCCAAGTAATATATTTTCTTTCCTTATATCTTCAACCTTACTTATGCATTCTTTTAATTCAAAGTAACTTATGTCTGGATATTTTTCAATTAATCTTATATTTTCTACTATTGCACTTCGTACGCTATCTGGAATACCAAGAGGATTTATATTTGCAGAAAAATCTATTATTTCTTTAAAATCTATGTTCTTTTCTCTGCTTATGATTTTTGCATTTCCACCATGACCAAAACTTGCCACATCAACTTCCTCCACATCTCTATCTTAAAATAAATTGTACTACAAAATTTATTAATAGTGATAATAAAAATCCTATAAATGATGATAAATAAAGAACTTTTTTTGTACGATTTACATCTTCTATTTCAATTACTTTTATTTTATCTCCAATCGTTGGCTTAACTACAAGCTTTCCAAAATAATAGTTTGCTCCACCAAGCTGAATATCTAAGGCACCTGCCATAGCTGCTTCTGGATGTGCACTATTAGGGCTTGTATGATTATATCTATCTCTCTTATAGATTTTATAACTATTTCTATAATTATATTTTAATACAAATGCCGATATAACAATTAAAATTCCTGTAAGTCTTGCTGGTATATAATTAAATACATCATCTAATTTAGCTGGAAAATATCCAAAGTCCATGTATTTATCATTTTTATATCCAAACATTGAGTCCATTGTATTAACAGCTTTATACGCCATTGCAAGTGGTGCTCCAAATATTCCTGCATAAAATAGTGGTGCTATAACTCCATCTGACATATTTTCAGCTATTGTTTCAATAACAGCTCTTATTATTCCTTCTTTGTCTAAACTTTTTGTATCACGCCCTACTATATATGACAATTGATGTCTTGCTTTTTCCACATCATCTTTTATTAAATAATTTATAACTTTAAAACCTTCCACTATCAACCCCTTGCTTGATATGCAGAAATATATTAATATTCCCTCAATTATAACGCCTAAGTATATATTAACCTTATTGAATATGTATACTAACATATATGTCGTAAAGAATGTAATTGCTACTGTAATTATCCATACAATAAATCCAGCTGTTTTTAAGTTGCTTTTTAATAGCTTTCTAAATATATTTTCTAAGCTGCTGCAAATCTTTCCTATTATTCTTACTGGATGAACTGGATTGTTTGGATCACCTATAAATAAATCTAAAATAAATCCTAATGTTAATTGTATCATTTCTTTTCTCCGTATTTTTATACTATTCTATTGGTCTTATGGAGTATATCTTATAATCATTATTATCTAAGATATCTACTATTATCTCATAACCATAACCATTTTTAGGCTGCCACTCATAAAATTTTTTACTGTCATCGTATTTGATTTCTAAAATTATGCCTATAGCTCCACCATGAATGACCCCTAAACTTGTCTCTTTATTTTCTTTAAACATATATTTTATAAGCTTATCAAAAGCTTTTTCAATTCTATTTCTAAATTCAAGTTTGCTCTCTCCATTTGGACAACATACATTTTGAGTTTCATCAATTATCCAATCTTGATATTCTTTCAAATCCTTTAAATCTTCATAAGATTTTAATTCAAAATCACCAAAGTTATATTCAGAAAATTCATTTATAACTGTATACTTCTTATCTGGACAGATAATCTCCAAAGTTGAATTTGCTCTTTTAAGTCCACTTGTAAAATAAAAATCACATTTAGGATATATATTTATATCCCTTGATTCAAGCTCTTTTCTGCCAGATTCACTTAAATCAATATCAGTCTTGCCGCAATATAGTTGTTTTTCATTACAATACGTTTTCCCATGCCTTATTAAATATATCTTCTTTTTCATAAACTTCTTATATGGCACTGTCGCATTATTTACTTCTTACTTATTCTCTTTTTAATTAAAATTTGTAAATACCACAGTATCCCATATTATCCTCCTTAAGAAAAATTTAAAAGTTATACTATTTAAGCTTTTCTGGTATTCCAAAAAATACTCTGTATACTTCCTCAGAGTGTTTACTTAAAAATTGAAGTGACTGTCCACATTCTTCTCGCCACATTCTATCTTCTTTTTTCATTGGAACAATACCACTATTTATTTCATCACAAATAATTATCTTATCATTTAAATTATCTGCATTATTCTTTATTATATCTAATGCACTAATATTATTTTTAACACATTCTTTCACAAAAATATGTAAACCACATATTACTTTTTTGTTAAAATTTAATTTTTCTATATTATCTTTATTATCTTTCCCACAAAAAAAGATTTCATCATCTTTTACCATATATTTTTCTTTGCAGAAATTAAGTTTTCCATTATATGATCCTCCAAATATTAAAATCATATTACCTCCAAATTACATAATTCCTAAAGTTATCAGACCTGCAGCTTCGCCAATAATCAAAGCAAAGCCTGCCACATCACCAGAAACCCCACCAAATTCTTTAATACATTTTCTAACTCCTACTGTTACTATAGCAGTCATAGTAAGTGGTATTATAGAATATTTTAATCCACTATTTATGAAAATACATATTGTACTTAAAATTATTACACCTATCATTATTATTATATCAACTTTATTAGTACCTTTTTTAAAATATGTCCCAAGTGAACTTTCCTTAATTGTAATTTTGCTTAGTAAAAAATACCCTGCAAGACTCCTGCTTATTACTGGAATCAATATCAATAAACAAATGATATCTCTAATGTCAATATTTTTTTCTAAAAACGAATATACTCCTGAAAATTGCAAAAAGAATAATATTATAAGACTTATTACTGCAAACGCTCCAATATGCGAATCTTTTAATATTCTAAGCTTTTCTTCTTTTTCACGTCTTGAAAGAATAGCATCACATACATCACAATATCCATCTAAATGAAGCATACCAGTTATTATAAATGGTATAATCATTATTACTGTAGTTTTAATCATAATAGGACAATTTATAATACTTAAAATTGCATAAATGAGACTCCATATGGCACCTACAATCAATCCGATAACTGGATAAAATTTCATCATATTTTTGCTGCTTTCATCATCCCATTCAATATATGGCATAGGTATTATTGTAAACATACTTAACGCCATTATAAAGCTATTGTATATTTTTCTCATTAAATTATTTCCCCCATACTTTCTTCTTGAAAAATCCATTAATATTTATATATATTACATCTATTATCATTAACAAGACTTTATTAATCTGCATATGTGAGATTTAATTCCCACCTTTATGATACTTTATATTTCCAAATGAACATTCAATTACATTTTCACATATTCGCGCTAAGTGCCTGTTTATAATCCCCAGTTCTTTTTTATAAATTTCTGTTATATCATCATATTCCATAGAATCATTAAATATGAAATCTGATACTATTATTGTATTTTCTGCTTTATTCATAATAAGATCTAATGATGTTAGGATCTTTATAGATGGATCTGTTACTATTTCATTTCCTGCAAACATCTCATTAGTTAAAAGTGATGTTATGCTATCTAAAAGAACTGTGTCATTTTCTTTTATTTCATTTACTATTTCATGTAAGCTTAGTTGCTTTTCTATTGTTATAAAATTTAAACCTTCTCTGGCCTTAATGTGATTTTTTATTCTTTCTTCATCTTCTATGTCAAATGGCTTCATAGTTGCAATATATACAGCCTTATCTTTATTTAAGCTTAAGGCTATTTGTTCACTTATGTGTGATTTTCCACTTTTAGAACCACCAATGATTAAATAATTCATAATGAATCAAATCCTATCTTTTATTATTACAATTATTTTTATCTTCATATTTTCAGTATATAATACTAATTATTTTTCTATTCCTATTCTTGATGATATTCCTCTTTCATACGGATGTTTAACTGCTTTTATTTCTGAAACATAATCTGCAAGTTCAACTAATTTTTCATCTGGTCCCCTACCTGTTAATACAACTTCTAAAGTTTTAGGCTTATTTTTTAGAAATTCCACAACTTCATCTAATGATATTAAACCTAGATTTATTGATGCAATTATTTCATCCATTATAAGAAGATCAAAATTTTCATCTATTGCTTTTTCAGTTACCTTTTTAAACCTCTCTTCATGTTCCTTTTTAGTTATTGCCTGCTCTTCTGGGCTCATAAATTTAAAAAACTTTTTTACTGGATCACCTTTAAATAAAAATATATTATCTTCTAATTTTTCTAAAGAATTTAATTCTCCACTTTCATTATCTTTTAAAAATTGAGTTAATAATACTTTTTTATCTCTTCCTGCTGCACGCACGGCAAGGCCCATTGATGCAGTTGTTTTTCCTTTTCCATCACCACAATATATATGAATAAGTCCAAGTTCCATAAAAACACTTTCCTTTCGCATTACTATATAATCAATTAATAACTATTATTCTCCTATTTTTTCACAAATATTTATTGTATTTGTACATTCTTGTATATCATTTTGCTATATACTCTTTTTTATATTTCAAAATAGCAAATACGTTTATATTAAACCTATTTGAATTGAAGCCTATATTTTCTTTTTTAGTTTATCTAAATAACTATCATCTATTTCAGCTTCTGCAAATGTAGCCATATTATTCATAACTGCACATGCTGTATCAATTACTGAAAATGCTACAGGACATCCACTTCCTTCTCCAAGTCCCATATTTAAATCTAGAATCGAACTTAAGTTTAGTTCTTTCATACCTAAAATAAACCCTATTTCTTTTGAACAATGTGATGTAAACATATAATCACGGCATTTGTTATTAAGCCTGTATGCTATTAGAGCTGCAACAACAGATATAAATCCATCAATTACTACTGGTATTTTGTATCTTGCTGCACCTAAAAATACTCCTGCCATTGCTGCAATATCAAATCCACCTAATTTTGATAAAACATCTATTGGATCTTCTTTATTAGGCCTATTTATTTCTATTGCTTTTTTAACAACACTAACCTTCTTTTTAAGTCCTTCATCTGTAAGGCCTGCACCTCTGCCCACTACGTCTTCTACCCTTGTGCCTGTTAATGCTGATATAACTGCGCTACTTGTTGTTGTATTTCCCACTCCCATTTCACCAACTCCAAGTATTTCATAGCCTTCACTTTTAGCATCACATACAGCTTCAATTCCTATTAAAATTCCCTTAACTGCTTCTTCATAAGTCATAGCAGAGCCTTTTGCAATATTACTAGTAGATTTTCTTATTTTTCTATCTATAACTTCAGAATGACTGAAATCACAGTTTATTCCAACATCTAATATCTTTAAATCTGTATTATTAGCCTTTGCAATTACTGCAACTCCTGTAAGTCCTTTAGTAAAATTTATTGTCTGTGCAAGTGTTACAGATTGTGGTGAAGAAGCAACTCCTTCTTCAACAACTCCATTATCAGAACACATTATTATAACAAGCTTCTTATTTATTGTATTTTTTACTTTTCCAGTTATTCCAGCTAATTTGATAGATATATCTTCTAACTTTCCTAAGCTATTTGGTGGCTTTGCTAGAGATATCATTCTTTTTTCAGCTTCAATAATGATCTCTTTATTTACATCATCTATTTCATTTATTATTTCTTTTAATTTTATTAATTCATTTTCCACTTCATAAGCCCCCTAAAATATGAAGCCATCTAGATAGTTACCTAAAAAGATGGTTTTATGATACTTTAACTTAATTTACATTTTATTAAATGTAATATACTTTTTTCCCAAATGTGGTTTAGCGTTGCGTAAAGTTTTCATGTACCACTAAAAAATCCACCAAACTTTCTTCATCATTAAATTCTAGCTCATAGTCAAATTTAGTTTTTTCAATTACTATTATTTTTATATTACTATCTCTTGCTGCTTTAAATTTATCAAGTACTCCCCCTTGAACACCACTGTCTTTAGTTAAAATAGCCTTAACATCAAACTGTTTAATAAAAGCTTTTTCGAGATCATATGTTATTGGTCCTTGAATTGCAATAATATCTATTATTTTTATTCCTGCATCAACTATTTTGCTTAAAACAGACGGTGAAGGTAAAATCCTATGAATTACTCTGTAATTAAAATCTATATTTATAAATTTAGTTACATTATTTCCGCCTGTAGTATTTAATACATTTCCATTTAAAGTTTTTATATATTCTATAGCTTCATCATAGTCTTTTACTCTTATTATATTGTCACAACTTATTTGCTCTAAAGCACCTAACCTTTCATATCTCACATATTTAATGTTAAGCTCTTTAGAGCACTCAATTGCATTCTTAGTTACTTCAGCTGCATATGGATGAGATCCATCAACTAAAATATTTAATTTATTATTTTGAATCCACAATTTCATTTCTTCTTTATTTAGCGGTTTTGTATTCAAATCTTTAATCTTATATTCTTTAAGTAACTGCCCACCATAAGAAGTTGCTGTACTAACTGCAATTTCATCTGTATATTTATTTATTAATGATAATATCTTCTTACCTTCTGATGTTCCTAAAATGAATCCTATCACTTTATTTTCCTCTATTTAATACTTTCTATTATTTCTTATCTCTCTTTTTATCGGAATAGCCCCTTGGTGTTATAAACTTTCCATCCTTATAGAAACTCTTAGAATTACCTATTGTAACTATAGACATCATATCTACTATTTCATCATTAAACTTACCAAGAGTTGATAATGTAATGCTTTCTCCATCTCTAAGTGCATGCTTTACAACTGCAACTGGAGTTTCATCATTTCTAAATTTTCTTATTATTTCAATACATTCCCTCAAATAATGTGGTCTGCCTTTACTTCTTGGATTATATAAAGATATTATAAAATCACCTTCTGCTGCTAACTTTACTCTCTTTTTTATATCTTCATAAGGTGTCATCAAATCGCTTAAACTTATATTACAGTTATCATGCATAAGTGGCGCTCCAACTACTGAACCTGCTGAACTTGATGCTGTTATTCCAGGAATTATTTCTACTTCTTCATCACTTTTCATTTCTAAAATAAGTCCTGCCATTCCATAAATTCCAGAATCACCTGTACTTATTATTGCAACATCTTTTTCTCTAGATATATCAAGTGCCTGTCTGCATCTAGCTTCTTCACCCATCATTCCTGTTGAGTATAGTTCTTTACCTTCTAGTAATTCTTTTATCATATCTATGTATTTAGAATATCCAACAATTACTTCACTTTCTTCAATGGCCTTTAAAGCCCTAAGTGTCATATTTTCTATACTTCCTGGTCCTATTCCAATCACTCTTAACTTTCCCATTCTATTCTCCAATCACTATAATCATGTTTTTTATCTATATAAATTTGTTTAATCATAATCTTTTTAAGGTTTTATATATGCATATCCTTCATGTTGTTTATCAACAAGCTCTAAAACGCCCGCTGGCACAACTTCTACAAATTCAATTAGTTTATCTTTTGCTAATCCATTACTCATTAATGCATTATTACAAGCTACAAATTTAACGCCTCTGTGGTGTAATGCTTTCATATTAGCATATCTTTTTTCCATATTTTTCTCGTAGTATTGTACAGCTTCACCATTAGCTAAAATTTCAATTTTTATATTTTCTCCATCTACTGAATTTAATAAATTATCTGCATTTTTTAAAACCATATTCCATTTATTCATTTCATCTATATGAAATATAACTCTTCTCTCTAACATTAATTCACCACTCCAATTGCCAACGTCATTCCTTCATGCTTAATTTTACTTATTATTACTTTAGCACTTGCAAGATCAACACATGGCTCACATACCCCTGTTACCCCTAGTGTTTTTAATACAAATTCACTTCTTTCATATTTATCCTGTACAGTTTTAATTTTTTCTCTTTCAAATGTTCTAAAAGGACATTTAAGCTTTTTAGCAGCTTCCATTATCCCCTGCTCATCTTTTTTAACATCTACAGAAACAATTTCTTTCACTGATTTTATATCAAAATTATATTTCTTTAAGCTATCTTCTATAAATTTTATTATTTTTTCATAAGGAGTATTACGTCTGCATCCTATGCCTAGGACTAAATCCTTTTTTATAAGTTTTAATATCTTTGAATAATCTAAGTTCTCTTTTTCTAAATAAGCAATTTTATTAGTCACCCAAATAGAATCTTCATTTAGTTCCTCTATTCTTTCATATCCTTTACTTATTTCTATTAAATTATATTCATCTTTAATTCCAACAGTCTTATTATCAACTAATAAAGCTGCAATATACTTCGCACTTTTTAAATTATCTATTATCAAATCATATTTTTTAGCCAAAATATCAGGGCCTATTATTCCCATAGTGTCAGTTGCTGTTGTTATAACTGGCTCTGCATTTAATATTTCCGAAACCTTTAAAGTCATCTCATTTCCTCCACCTAAATGTCCGCTTACAAGACTTACAGCATATTTTGAAGATAAATCTACTACAACTACACCTGGATCTTTATCCTTTCCCTGTAAAAGTGGTGCTATGGCTCTTACTGCAATGCCTGTTGAGGATATGAATATAATCTTAGACGAGGTATCAAAAGCTTCTTTTGTAACCTTACTCAAGTTAAATTCTTTTCCATATACTTTTATTTTCTCATTCTTATTTCCTAAGAAATCACTAATATATCCATCTGATGCATCTTTAATATAAAGAGTGCAAGCCAGTTCATTTTGAAGCTTTATTCCTAAATTTAGGCCTTTAGGTGATGGACAAATTATACTTATACTTTCTTTTTCATCACTTAACAACATTTTCTTTCACCACATTTCCCAGGAAATTATCTTGTATTAATTTCAATTTAACTTTTTAATTAAAACTTTTATGATTGTAATTATTAGTCGTTCATATCTTTTTGTCCTTCTCTAAACATATGAGAAAAACTCTTATCATATAAAAGACTCTTTTCAAAATCACTATCAATAAAATCTCCAACTAATATTTGAGCACATTTAGTTATATTTGCTTCTTTAACTTTATCAGCAATATTCTCTAAAGTTCCTATTATTATTCTTTCATCTGGCCATGTGGCTCTTTCTACGACTGCTATTGGTACGTCGTTTCTCTTATATCCTTTTTTAAGCTTATCAACCACTTTATCAATCATTGAAATTGATAAAAATATAGCCATTGATGCACCCACAGAAGCTAATATTTCTAAATCTTCTGTTTTTGGTACTGGAGTTCTTCCTTCTACTCTTGTTAATATTACCGTCTGAGTAACTCCTGGCAGCGTAAATTCTCTATTTATTGCAGCGGCTGCACCTGTAAATGAACTTACTCCTGGAACTACTTCATAAGGAATACTAACCCTATCAAGCTCTACCATTTGCTCTCTTATTGCGCCATATATAGATGGATCACCAGTATGTAATCTTACAACTAATTTTCCCATACGTTCTTCCATAGTCATTATTTCCATGACATCTTCAAGTGTCATATGCGCTGAATTATAAATTTGAGCATCCGGTCTACAATATTCTAAATGATCTTTAGAAACAAGCGACCCTGCATATATTACGACATCAGCTCTTTCAAGTAAATCTCTACCTCTTACAGTAATTAAATCTGCCGCTCCTGGACCTGCACCTATAAAATAAATCATAATTAACACCCCTTTTTTCAATTCACTATTCACGATTCAAAATTCACAATTTTAATCAATTCACTATTCACAGTTCACAATTTTAATCAATTTAGAATTCACAATGCACAATTCATGACGAAAGGCGCGCCTTTCTATAAATTATATTATTTTCAGAAATTCCTGTAAGGAATTTCCTCCTTAATTGTGCATTGTCAACCGTGAATTGTTAATTGCCTAACTTCTGCTTGCTATTATTAAAGACATATAATCTCTTACTTTAAGTATTTCTTCTCTATCAGTAAGTACTATCTGACCTTCACGTCCAACTCTGCTTGCATATATATAATCAAAACCTTTTTCTTCTAAAGTATTTAAAACTTCTTCTTCATGTTTGTAAACCTTCATTACAACTATGAACTTTTCATCAGTAATTTCTTTTACTTTTGTAGCTGGCATAACCACAAGATTTTCATTTCCAACAACTAATGTTCTGTCAACTAAACTTGCTGCTGCACAAAATGAAGTTATTCCCGGTATTGTTTCTACTTGAAATCCATCATCTCTCATATGTTTTAACATATGACTATATGTGCTATAAACATATGGATCGCCTATTGTTAAGAATGCAACATTCTTTCCTTCTCTAAGCTTTGATTCTATAAACTCATAAGCTTCCAAAGCTTTTAGTACTCTATCTTTCTTTCCCATTGGAAAATGTTTTATTACTATTTCTGAATCTTCTCTTATATATTCTCTAGCCGTCTCAAGTGCTATACTTTCTCCACCATAAGTAGCACTTGGGGCAACAATTACATCACAGCTTTGAATTATTCTTACCGCCTTAACTGTTAGTAATTCTTTATCACCTGGTCCTACACCTATTCCATATAAAGTTGCCATTTTCTAATTTCTCTCCTCACTAAACCACGTTATATTCTTCTATATATTTTAGTAATAAACTTTTCTTTCAATCTTATTAGAATATAACATTATTCTTTTATTTATCCTAAATATCTATTATTCATGTTAACTTCTAACTCTTAATCCTTAACTGACTTAAAACATTGTATAACATATATAGGGTTAAGAGCCATCATCATTAGACTATTCCCACGATTCTTACTTATGCTTACCAATGATACATCTACCTTGTAGTCTAAATTTTTCATTATTTCTATTCCTTTATAAGCATTATCCAAAGTTATAAAATTCATAACAATAACACCATCATTTTTTAAAGCCGCATTACACTTTAAAAGTATTTCTTCTAAATGACCACTACTTCCCCCTACAAATATAGAATCAAACTTAATATTGTTATCTAAAAGTTCATCTAAGCAACTGCTTCCTTCTTTTTTAATAATTTCTACATTATCACAATTAAACTTTTCAATGTTCTTTTGAGTAATTTCAAAAGCTTCATCTTCTTTTTCAATTGCTATAACTTTCCCCTTCTTAGCTATTAATGCAGCTTGAACTGTTATACTTCCTGTACCACATCCAACGTCTAATACTAAAGAATCTTCACTTATATTCATTTTTCCTATAGAAAGCATTCTTATTTCTTCTTTTGTCATTGGACACTTTCCTCTGATGAATTCCTCATCTTTTATAAACTTCATTATTATCCTCCATAATATGTCTTTATTCTTGTATAACAATAAATATATTTAAAGGTTCAAAATTTCCATTTATGAACTCTTTCGGTTTTCCTATACTTATAACCTCATCATCATATGATAAATTTTCACCTATTATCACAGTGCAGTCTACATTGTTTTTGTGTAGTATTTTACATAACTCACATGGATTGTTTTCCTTATCTGTAAGCCAAATTGTCATATTATTTTCATTAACTTTTTTTAAAAACTCATCTTTTCTTCCATGTAAACTGCCTAAAACAGCATTATTCCAAGGAAGTTTAACTTTTGAAGTTAAGTATTGAAATGAACTTATTCCTGGTATTATTTCAAATTCCATAGTTGTTTTATTTTTTATATAATTAGTTATTCCATAAAATGTCGGATCACCTGATGCTACTATACATATGATTTTATTCTCATACTCACTTTTATCTATTATAAACTTATCTAAATCACTTAATTTTTTCATATATACTTTTTCTCCATATATAAAATCAAGTGATTTAAGTGCTCTTTCAAATCCCAAAATATAATCTGCTTCTTTTAATATGTCTGTTGCTCTTTTTAATATATAATCTGTATTACCTGGTCCAAGACCTACAATATAAATCAATTTATCACCATCCATTACTCGATTTATGCCCTTTAGGGTACCCAGTAGAGCAATTCACAACTTAAAATTTCATTAATCATCAAAGGATTTCCAAAGTAAAATCGGATTACTTGCACCATAATAAGTAACAACTTCCACATCCATTTCATTATAAACATACTCTTTAATTTTATTTAAAATCTTAGTGCCTATATTTTTATATAATTCATCATAGCCATCACCAAGTAACTTTACTGCCCCTTCTGTTGTCTTTTGATTTAAGACTTCATTAACAAGTGAAATATCATATCCAAGAAGAGCAAGTTCAAGTGCAAATACTTCTAATCTTACCCCATTAATTCTACTGTGAGTATTAAAGCAACCATAAGCTATCTTGCTCATTTTTCCTATATGCCCTACTACAACAACAGATTTTATTTTGTATGAAACACATATATCTAATGCAAATCCTATATAATTAGAGCAGATTACTATTTCACTACTATTAAACCCTAGCTTCTTACAATAATTCTCGCCTAAATTTCCAAAAGTTAAAACTAATCTTTCATTGTTTAATGCCTTTTGTGTAATTTCTAATTTTATAGAAGCTTTAAGTGCATCTTCTGACATTGGATAAACTATTCCACTTGTTCCAAGTATTGATATTCCACCTTGGATCCCAAGCCTTGGATTAAAAGTTTTCTTTGCTATTTCTTCACCTTGCGGCACAGATATTGTAACCTCAACTCTCTGTCCATTCTTAAGAGCACTCATTACTTCCTGCTTTATCATTTTCCTTGGCACAGGATTTATTGCCGGCTCTCCTTTTTTAACAAACAAACCTTCTTTTGTTACAGTTCCAACACCTATCCCACCTTTCAAAACAACTACTTCCACATCTTCAATTTCATTGAATTCTTCAGATAAATTCTTAGTTTCTTCTTCATCACTTATCTTTCTTACTTTTGCCCTTATTTCTATTCCATTTGTAATATCAGGATCATCACCACTGAATTTTAATATTGTACATTCAACATAGTCTTCACCTTTTTCAATTTTTTCGATAGGCATATTTATTTTTATATTTTTAGGAGATAATATTTCTATTTCTGAAATCTCTTTTTCTTTATTAAAAAGCATTATTGTTGCAGCTTTTGCAGCTCCTGCACTACAAGATCCTGTAGTATAGCCACATCTTAATTTTTTCCCATCACTTTCTACATACATCTCAAACAAAATATCACCTCCTGAACTTTTTTAGTTTTTTCATTATATTACTGAAATTATTTCTAACTATTCACTTTTTAAAGGAAACTCACTATTCACATTCGTTCATAGGAGTGCACTCTATGTAAGTTCAAAGGCATATAATGCTTGGTGAGGTACAAGCCTAGCATTATAGCCCATCTTCATCTACCGATGAAGATGTTTCCTTAAATAATTCCTTCTAATCCCCATAAAATAAGCAAATTCTTAAATTCTTAAATTCTTAAATTCTTAAATTCTTAAATTCTTAAATTCTTAAATTCTTAAATTCTTAAATTCTGTGCATTTTATCATTCTTTAAATATTTGTGCAAACATTTTTTAATATTAATTTCGCTCAACCACCATATACATAAGTGCATTAACAATTGCTGCTGCTACAGTGCTTCCACCTTTTCTCCCTTTTACTCTTATATATGGAATGCTAAGCTCATCCATGTTTTCTTTACTTTCTGCTGCACCTACAAACCCAACTGGTACAGCTATTATAAGCTTTGGATTTGCTTTTCCTTCTTTTATTAATTCTTTAAGTCTAAAAAGTGCTGTTGGTGCATTTCCAAAAACAAATATATCTACATTGTCACTGCAGGCTTTTTCTACAGCCGCCATACTTCTTGTAATGCCTTTTTCTTTAGCTTCCTTATGAACTACTTCTTCATTTACATAACAGATAACCTTGCTGTTTGTTTTAGCTAAAGCCATTTTATTTATTCCATTAAGAGCCATATTAGTATCTGTATATATTGTAGCACCTTTTTTAAATAATTCTTTTGCAGTTTCTATTGCATCTTTACTTATATCAACTAACTCTTTATATTCAAAATCAGCTGTTGTATGTATAGTTCTTTTAACTATCATAAGCTCCTCATCATTAAATGAATGAGTTCCCATTTCTTCGCCAATTATTTCAAAACTTCTTTCTTCTATTCCCATAGGATTTTTTAAATAACTCATATCTTAAAATTCCTTCTTAATTCAATTATTTTTATGGTATGTAATGCTTGGTGAGGTACTAGCCTAGCAGTATAGCCAATCTTCATCTAGCGATGAAGATGTTTCCTTAGGCATATAATGCTTAGTGAGGTACGAACTTAGCAGTATAGCCCATCTTCATCTAATGATGAAGATGTTTCCTTATAAATTTATATTCTTATTTCATCAATTCCTTAAAAAAATCTAAATTTCCAAGAAAATTAATATGTGCATATCCAGCTAAAGTATTCTTTTTTAAATAGCCACACTTCCATTTTAAAACTTCCCCATCATATTGAGTTTTTTCCACTTCATAGATAGGTTCTTCATTTAATTCAACATCAGACTTATGAAATTCATGTGCATTTATTTTTATATTATTAGTAAAATATTCATTTTTTATATTAACTGTGCAATAACCAAAACGTGTAAGTCTTTTAGTCATAAAGCTTTTTCCCTCTAAAAAGCCTACCATTTTACATCCATCAATTTCATCTGTTAAGTACATAAGTCCACCACACTCAGCATAGCACCTAAGACCATTATCCAAAGCTTCTTTTATACTATTCCTCATTGAAACATTACTTTCAAGTTCTTCTTTAAATACTTCTGGATAACCTCCTCCGATATATAAAAAGTCCAAGTTTTTTGGAAGCTTTTCATCATTTATTGGACTAAAGTAAACAACGTCACCAACTTCTTCTAAAAGCTCTATGTTATTCTTATAATAAAAACTGAATGCTTTATCTAAAGCAACTCCAATTCTTATATGTTTTCTTTTTAATTCTTTTATGCTTTTACCACATATATTTTCATTATTATCTTTAAATGCTTCCATTAAATCTAATATTCCATCTATATCAACATGCTTTTTAATTAAATCTGCACATATGTCTAGCTTTTCTTTAAGATCTAAAACTTCCATACTTTGAACAAGGCCTAGATGTCTGCTGCTTAAAGATACTTTTTCTTCCTTTGGGACATATCCAAGTACTTTGACATCACAGTTGCTTTCTATTGAATACTTTAATAATTTATAGTATTTTTCACTAACAGAATTTAAAATAACACCTACTATATTAGCATTCTTAAAGCTTTTTAATCCATTTATCTCAGCACATAAAGTTGTACTTTGCCCCTTTGGAGACATTACTAAAACTATTGGCATATTATCAAGGATTCTTGAAACATCATATGTTGATGCCTCATATGAAACACCAATACCATCATATAAGCCCATTACTCCTTCAAGTATTCCAACATCTCCGCACCCTTTTGAGTAATTATACTTTAAACCTTCTTCTCCCATTAAATATACATCTAGATTTCTTGAGGCCTTACCTGTAACTTCTTTATGAAAAGCCGGGTCTATATAATCTGGGCCTACTTTATATCCTTGAACGTCTAAATTTCTATCCTTAAGAGCTTTCATAAGACCTAAAGTAAATGTGGTTTTACCACCACCACTATGACTAGAGGCTATTATTATAGACTTCATGTTATAAACTCCTTATTTTTAATTATTACAAATAAGTTATATATATTAATTATTTTCATACTTAAGAAAACTTAACCTATAACAACCTATTTTCTTTTTCTAAGCTTTTTTGTCTTTCCTGCATCTAAATATCTCTCTTCAATTAAATCATGAATTCTATTTATGTATAGATGTCCAAATTTATCAAATTCACCTAGTCCATGCATATGTAAGCGTACTTCTATTCCTTCTCTTTCTAACATGCTTTTTAATGAATCATCTTCATCTGATGCCATATCATTTTTAGCATGATCTCCTGCTACTAATAATAATGGTACTAGCTTAGTTTTCTTTATATTTTTCTTTTTCATTCTTTTAATGCAGCTTTCTATACTTGGATAACCTTCAACTGTTGCAACAAATACATTATCATAATCTTCATCCACTAAAACTGTCTGCAGCATTCCATATACTGCATTACCATAATGTGCAGTTCCGTGGCCAAATAGTACTACACTTTCTTCATTTTCTAAGACTTCTTTTATACTTTCAATAAACAAAGAATAATCCTTAGGAAGTCCTTCCATACCTTGATAATAGAAAATTGGACGTCCAATCTTAATACTTTTAAAATCATCCTTATGTATTTTTACTATACCTTTTATATAATCAAATTCTTCTCCTGGTATTATATGAAGTGGTTGAACAAGGACTTCTTCATATCCCTTTTCTCTTAACTCCTCTAAAGCTTCTTCTGGCGTAGGAATATTAATGCCATCTCTATTTTTTATTTTCTTTATTATCATGTGAGCTGTAAATGCTCTATAAACATCATATTCTTTAAATTCTTCCTTTATTTTATTTTCAATCTTTTCAATGGAATTTTTTAAAGCATCCATATGACTTGTTCCAAAACTTACAACTAAAATTGCCTTTTTCATTCTTTCTCCTCCAAATAAAATAACTTGTCGGTTGAAGCAAGCATTTATATATTAACAAGATGCTTATTTTTTAAACTTTTCTGCATCTTTAGGATAGTTCTTATATAATACGCTAAGTAAAAAACCCCAAATTACCTATTCAAAGATAATAAGGGATAATATAACAAAACAAGAATATATATAATTTACTCTTACGTTGCTATTATCCTTCCCACCGAAAGCAATAGTAATTCTTTCCAAGGCAGGTCTCCTGACTTTGGTATCTTCCTTAAAGTTCTACCTTCCCAAGATATAAATCTCAGTGGTTTACTAGATCTTAAGTCCTCCATTACAGTAGCGGGGGCTGTAGCAGCTTTTCACTGCTTTCCCTTTTAATTTAATTACATAAAATAATTAAAACCTTGAAATCATTATTTAAAATTATAGATTACAACTGTGTTTTATTCAATAGAATAAAACATTCTTTTTATGTGAGTTTTTGAATTATAAATATAATTGCAGATAAAATAATAAGTATTGCAATTATAATATTGTAAAATTTTCCTATCAAGCTTCCAAATTCTGTTAGTTTAACCTTTATGTCTTCTATCTTTGTTTTTACAACTAGCTTTCCATTCTCTTTATATAAATTTAATATTATTGTCTTATTAGTATTTCTTATAAGTTTATCATATACAACCATATCTTCTGTATCTTCATAAGAGAGTATTAAATCAGTTTGCTTATTTAAATTATCTGCTACAAGAACTTTAGTTTCTTGTTTTCCTGGATAAATCTTAGAAATCTTTAAAGGACTCTTTTCTATTCCAGTATAAGAAAATTTTAAATTAGTCAAAATTTCATCTGTGCAATTTCTAACAACCAGCCTTGGATTAATACTATACATATCAGATAAATTCATTTTTTTCATCCCTTCATAGTATTTATGAGTTTTTCATAAACTCAACCACACTTTCCATATTTTCATTATGTCCAGAATTATTTATTTCATTATCTAAAGATTCATTATTTTTGAATTCTTTGCCCTCTTGAAAATATATACTGGCCACATGTATTTCTTTAGAAAAGTCTTCATTACTTAAGAACTTACCTATTATTAATATATCTTTCAAATTATCTCCATTAAAATCCATAAAAGCTACACAGTTAACTTCTTCAAATCTACCTTTATTATTTCCATAGAATGCTGGTAGCTTATATAATATATTATTATTTCTATCTGCTATATAAAAAACAGCAATATCATTTCCATCTTCTCTTTTTAACCCAGAAATAAATTTTATATCACCATAGTTATCAATTTTTGTATCAAAAGATTGATTTTCTTGAGCCACAAAACCACCATCTTTGATATCATTTAAAGTTCTTTTGACAAGTGTTGTGTCATTAATTAATGGAAATGCACCTTCACCAATTCCCCAAAGATTATTTTCACTGCTCTTTTCATTATATTTAATATTTAAAACTATAGAGTTTTCTTTAAATTCTATTTCTATATTACCACTATGTTCCCAGCCATCTTCATCAAAATCATAAGATAATTTATTATTTTCTATTTGCCCATTTATATCTACTTGTGCAATATGTGCTAAATTTTCTGTTGCTGAATATACACTTCCATTGACATACCCTTTCTCATCAACATCAAGGTCAACAGTTGTACCATATTTAAAATCTTGAATCAAAAGTTTTTCATTAACCCAGTGTCCAGTATATGCTGAATAATCTATTTTTTTCTCTTCACTTACTCCACTATTAATTTCTTTCTCATCCTTTTCTTCAACTACAGCTTTATTGTTGTTTTCATTTTCTTTCTTTTCTTCTTTACTACATCCTATACTTGAAAAGCATAATGTAATTATCAATATATAAGTATAAAATTTTTTCATAATTCTACCCCATCAATTTATTTACTTCAATTATAAATTATACCACCTGCTATATAGTAATGTATATTATAAAAAATCATCAAAGCTATTGTATATTAATTTCTAAATTCCAAATTATATAGAATACAATAAGAATAACAAAAAGTAGAGGATTTATCCTCTACTAGATATATTTTTTATTCTTTCTTTTCACTTTGCTTTATTAACTGATTAGTGTAAACTGTTGCGCCTGTAACTAATATTCCTTGAATAATTGAATCAACTGAAACTCCTAAAATTCCAATAGCTCCAGCAACTCCAAATATTAATAAAGTAATAGGAATATATTTATCTGATATCTTTTGAGTGCTCTTTAATATCATTCCTAAAATATATAGGGCTGGTATTAAAATTAAAGCATTCTGTACTATATAATTTGCAACTTCCATCTCTGTTCCCCCCTTAATTTACATATACATTATTTTATATTGAAAGTTTCTCATCATTATTCATAATATGTAAATTAATTAAAAATAGTTATATAATTTAAATTAATAAGACAGATGGAAATATGATAACTTCCATCTGTCTTATTAATTTAAATATATAGTTTTTTATATATTATTTATTTTATAATTATAGTAATCATTTTAATTCAAGTTATCTTCATGCTATAATTTTCTTCCCATCATAACCCCCATTGCTGAGGCCATCATTAATCCTCTTGTCCAGCCGCTTGAATCACCTAAACAATAGAGACCTTTAATATTTGTCTCAAAATCTTTATCGATGACTATTTTATTACTGTAGAATTTTATTTCTGGTCCATAAAGTAAAGTCTCTGGACTTGCAAATCCTGGAACTACTGTATCCATTGCCTGAATAAAATTAAGTATATTTGTCATTGTTCTGTATGGAATTGCAGAAGTTAAATCACCTGCAACTGCATCTGGAAGAGTATGTCTTACATTTGATTGAGAAAGTTCTTTTTCCCAAGTTCTCTTACCATCTAAAATATCTCCATATCTTTGAACTAAAATGCTGCCATTTCCAAGCATATTAACAAGTTCTGCAACTTTTTTGCCATATTCAATGGGTTCATTGAATGGCTTTGAAAAATTATGTGAACTCAAAATTGCAAGGTTTGTGTTATTTGACTTTTTATCCTTATATGAATGACCATTAACTATAGCAAGATCATTATCATAGTTTTCCTGACTAACAAATCCACCCGGATTTTGACAGAAAGTTCTTACTTTATTTTTAAATGGAGCTGGATACCCAATAAGCTTTGATTCATAAAGAACATCATTTATACTTTCCATAATTTCATTTCTAAGCTCTACTCTAACTCCAATATCAACTGTTCCTGCACAATGTTCAATATTGTGATCTACACACATATCTTTAAGCCAGTCTGCACCTTTTCTTCCTGCCGCAACAACTACCTTATTACATAATATTCTTTGATCTTTTGTCTTAGTTAATGAATCACTTATAAGTACACCGTTAATCAAATTATCTTTTATTATAAGATCTTTCACAACAGTATCAAATTTAATTTCAATACCTTCTTCTATAAGATATTCTTGAATTTTCAAATATATTTCATGAGCCTTTTCTGTACCTAAATGTCTAATAGGACAATCAACTAGCTTTAAACCTGCTTGTATCGCTTTTTTTCTTATTTCTTTAACTGCTTCATCATTGCCTACACCTTCTACATGTGTATCTGCGCCAAAACTCAAGTATATTGAATCTGTATAATCTATATATTCCTGTGCAACATCTGCTCCAATAAGCTCTGGCAAATCTCCTCCTACTTCATAACTTAAAGATAATTTTCCATCTGAAAATGCTCCTGCACCTGAAAAACCAGAAGTAATATGACAGTATGGCTTACAAGATACACATTTTTTTAATTTAGCCTTTGGACACTGTCTTTTATCTATACTTCTTCCCTCTTCTATTAATAGAATGTTATAATTTGGTTTTTGGTTTTTAAGTTCATAAGCAGTAAATATCCCAGCTGGGCCCGCACCTACTATTATTACATCATAATTCATGATTTACATCTCCCTTTCAATTAAAGTCAAATGCTTAGTAGACACTTATAGCCACGAGCAATTTACGGTAGCTCGGTAGAAACATTCCACCCTTATTGCAGAATTTATACAAGTGAATATTAATATGTTTTTTATATTTATTATTCTTATTTATAGATATATTCTAGCGTATTTCATTATATTTGACAATATTTTTTGCAAAAAATTAATATTCAAAAGCAAAAACACGAATGTTGTTATATTTTTATTTGTTTTTTATCTTACTGTATTTTTCTATTTTGAAATAATTGATTTACTTTCTCATTTATACATGTATAATTTAAGTTATAGTAGAAATATTATAATAATACTTATTAAATTTAAGGAGAAAGCATATGGCAATATATAACATTACATATTTTATAAGCGATACAACTGGAGGATGTGGCTGTGGAGATCATGACCATGAACATGAACATAATCATTCACATAATGATTCATGTAATTGTGGACATGATCATAGTCACAATGATGAAAAAACTTCATGTGGATGTAATCACGATCATGAACATCATCATGATGAAGAAGAAATTGATAGCGAATTAAAAATAACAGCTAAAATAAGATCTTTTGGAGCATGGGCTCAAGTTATGCCTGAATCATTTGTTGTTAAAAGCGATTTATCGGCAAAAGAAATGTATGAAGAACTAAAAAGTGTAAGCAATGCTGGTGATATATTATTAGTAACAAAAATAGATCCATCTGAAGTTGCTTATGAAAATGAAGCTCTAGTAGAATGGTTAAATAAATAAAGGACGTACTGAGTTTAGTGTGAATAACCGAAATAAAGCTCTTATGTGGTGCTCGCTTGCTACAAAAATGAAGCTAAGAATTCAAACATGCAGACTTGCACCCACAAATGTTTGCTCCAAGGCATATAATGCTTAGTGAGTTACAAACTTAGCAGTATAGCCTATCTTCATCTACCGATGAAGATGTTTCCTTTAATATGCCTTGGACAAACAATTGTGGAACAAGTCTACATGAAGAATTCTAAAGCTCAATTTTTGAATGCAAGACACCGCACACATAAGAGCTTTATTTCTTTGTTTCATCTAACTTCAGAGCATCGGTATTATTGTCACTATACATAAATATATTTTTAAATTAAGGAATAGTTATTTATAGATGTTAAAGATTTAAAAATTATAAATTTATATTTTTTCTATATTGAATAAATTCCTCAGCGTTTAAAAATGTTTTATCATAGCCTAATTCATAACATAGCTTTGTAATATGAGGCTGTTCTAGATATGCTTTTTCTAAAATCTCCTTTTGAGAAAAAACTTCTCTAGTATCTGAATCTAACAGTATTTTTCCTTTTGCGAAAACCACTGTTCTCTCAAAGTTTTCTGCTACAAAATCCATATCATGAATAATTGTTATTACTATTTTATCATTTTCTCTTAGATGTTTTATTATAGATTTTATTTTTTCTTTTCCATAGTAATCTTGAGCTATTGTTGGCTCATCAAATATAACAACTTCAGTATCCATTGCTAAAACAGAAGCTATTGTAATTAATTTTCTGTCTGAAATTCCTAAATCATAAGGATTGCTTTCTAATTTCTCACTTAATCCAACCATTTCTAAGGCATCTTTAGAAAACTTTAATGCCTTTTCATGCGGCATTCCTATATTTAGCGGTCCGAACATTACCTCATCAATCACTTTGTTCTTAAATATCTGATCATTAGGATTTTGAAATACCATCCCAACATGTTTTGCTATTTGTGCCACTGTCATTTCTTTTATACTTTTATCATTTAAAAGTATGTCCCCTTGTGTTGGCTTTAATAAACCTTTTAATAATTTAACAAAAGTTGTTTTTCCTGCACCATTTTGCCCAACTATTGCTGTGCTTCTTTTATCAATTATCAAAGATATATCTTTTAAAATCTGTTCATCCTTTGTGTATGAGAATGATAAGTTTTTTATATCAATTTTATTCATCTATAGTTCCTCCATTTTCTTACATGAAAGAATTTTTTCTGCTTGCTTTAGAGTTACTGGATATAGATTTGTTTCCTTATCATAAAAACCAAGTTCTCTGCAGACTTCTGTAAATATCGGAGGCTTTATTCCATATTCCATAAGGTTATCCATTGAGAATATCTTTTCTGGAATATCAAAATCTATTAGTTTTCCATCATTAAGTAATAAAACTTTATCACTGTATTCTGCAATTTTTTCTATTTTATGTTCTACCATAATTATTGATATTCCTTTTTTGCTTAAAGCTTGAACTGCTCTAAACACTTCTTCACTTCCTTGTGGATCAAGTTGTGAAGTTGGTTCATCCAAAATAATAATTTCTGGTTTCATTGCAATAATACTTGCTATAGCCATCCTTTGCATTTGACCACCTGATAAATCAAATGGATTTCTATCTTTATATTTACTAATATCCAAAAGTTCCATTGCTTCATCAATGCGTTCTATCATCTCATCTCTCTTTATCCCTAAATTTTCAAGACCAAAAGCTATTTCTTCATACACAGTCATTTTTGAACCAGTTACTTGATTAAATGGATTTTGAAACACAATTCCAACCTTTTTACACATTTCAGAAGTATCACTTTTAGCTACCTCAATATCATCAATAATTACCTTTCCACCATATGCCCCTTTATAAAAATTAGGTACAAGACCAACTAAAGCTTGGCATAATGTACTCTTACCAGAATTATTTCTTCCTATAATACCTATAAATTCTCCTGGATTTACTTCAAAAGATACATTATCAAGAACTAATTTTTCTGAAAGAGGATACTTATATTTCAAATTTTCTACAACTATTTTAGCCATAAATATCCCCTCCAAATAATTGATATTATAATTGTTAATATTAAAATTATTTTTATAAAAATATCACCTTTTGTTTTAACTTCTTCATTTAAAAATGTCTTCTTTTCTTTTGCGTTAAATCCCCTTACTTCAAGTGCTATTGCACGCTCTTTTGTATTTATTAAAGAACTCATTACGACAGGAGATATTAGAGGAAAAAATGCTTTTACACGTGTAATAAGATTTCCATCCGTTTCCATCCCCCTGCTGCGTTGAGCATCTGTGATAGTCGCCATTGTTTCTGTCATTTGTGGTATTATTTGAAATACAGAAATAAATACATATCCTATTCTTGGTGATAAACCTATTCTAACAAATGACTCTATTAAATCTGATGGATTTGTTGTAAGAACTAATATACAAAAGCTTAATAAAATGTTTAATATATTTATCCCTATGTCAAGTGCAAATATTAATCCTTCTTTATAAAATACTGCTGGTCCTATTGCGAATAAAGGATTTACATTGCCTGAGCGAAATAAACCTTGAATAATAAATACTGATAAAACTACAATAGATGAGAATCCTAATATAGGTACTACTTTCTTTAGTACTTTGCCTATCAATAATATAATTATACTCATTCCTATAAAAATTACACTGGCTATTTTAGAGCCAATAAAAAATGGTACTATAAGTGCTGTTATAATATATATAATTTTACTCATAGGATCTAGTATATTTATGATTGACTTTTTATCTTCATATAAGCTTATGCTTTTCACTTATGCTTACTCTCCTTCCATAGAGAAGTTTTTTAATTTTTACATATATTCAAAAGATAATATGTAAAAAATCTATGATTACATATTTTCTAAATGATTTTCTTCTTCATCTAAACTTTCAATCTCTTCGCTATTTTTATAAAGTGAAGTTAGAGTTTTTGGAAGTCCTTTGTATATAACAAAAACTATCAATAATGTAGCTATTTTATCTGGTAAATCTACTATGATTTCATCTATTGCTGATGCTAAAAATGCTGGTAAGTTATTTGCTATTCCCCATGCATATGCTGCATCTCCCCATACATTTCCTGTTGTTCCACCCCAGAAAATCATATTTAGAGGTGTAGATATAACAACTGCAACAAGTCCTGCAATGAGTCCTGTTATTATTGCACCCTTAATATTTTTCATGTTTCCTTTATAAGCACATACACCAACTGCTACACCTATAAATGCACTAGTTAATGCATAAACTGTAGATATTGGATCCATAGTAAGCCCGTAAATAATATTATTTACAGCACCACAAATTGCTCCTGCTATTGGTCCTGCTAAGACTGCAGCAAGGCATGTACCAATTGAATCCAGCCATAGTGGTAATTTTAATAACCCTGCAAAAAGTTTTCCTAAATAATTGATACCTACAGCAGCTGGAATAAGAACCAATGCAGCTGTATTAAGCTTAAATGACCACATACTATTTTTTTTCATAATTTTATTCCTCCATTTTAATATTAAATTATATTGTGTTTACTCCTGTATATACAGGATATATCAAAACCCTTATTATGTAAAGTTATTACTTTAAAAACTTATTATTTAATTTTACTATAGCTTCAAGTGCTACAATTATTTCTCTCTTTTCTCCATCAATAGCTAAATTTTCACCTTCAACATAATTATTGACTTCATCTTTCAAATCTTTTTTATATTCTGAAACATTATTTAAAATAGAAGCTGTTTTTCCCCCTCTTAAAGCACCTATTGTAAATAATGCTGCTGTTTCCATATCAGCTCCTAATATTCCTTTTGATGACCAATATTCATCAATTGTTTCTTCTTCATCTGTATAAAAACTATCATGACTTCGTGCTTTTCCAATAAAATATCTATACTTCTTCTCCTTGGCTGCTTCACAGGTACTAAGCAGTACGTCAAAGTCTGGAATGGCTGGATATATGGATTCTATATAAGCTTTTGATGCCCCTTCATCTCTTACTGCACCATTAACGAGAATAATGTCTCCTAAGTTAATATTTGAGTCTAATGCACCACAGCTCCCTATTCTTATCATGACTTCAACCCCTATATTGTATAATTCTTCAACTACAATTCCAGTTGAAGCTCCACCCATTCCTGTGGATACTGCTATTATCTTTATTCCTTTATAGTATCCAGAAATACTTCTGTGCTCATGATTATAAGAAATCTCCTTTGTATCTGTTAAAAATTCTTTAATTCTATCAATACGTTTAGGATCTCCAGGCAAAAGTGCATATTTTGCACTGTCTTTTATGCCACAACGTATATGTGGTTGTAATAAGTTATTTTCTTTCATTTTTATCTCAGCTCCTCTTCAAGCTTGTACATGCTTTATAAATCTCTTTGGTTAATTAATAATTCATAATCTTTTACTATAACATTTGAGTTTTGAATATCTATAACTCTATTTTCTTTTAATTGCTTTAACACTCTGTTTATGCTTCTCTGAGTCACCCCCATTTTATCTCCCAAATTATCAGTTTTAATTTTTATGCAAAATTCATCTGATTCACATGATTTATTTATACTGTCTATTAAATATTGGCATATCCTTTGTTTTAATGTATATAATGTATTATTGCTAGTATTCTCACACAAAACATACGTGCTTTTACATAGTGTACGCATTAAATATTGACTAAAATTTTTATCTATATCTATCCATTTTAAAAAATCATTTCTTTTAATCTCAATTAATTTTGAACTGCTTCTTGCTTTAACACTAGATACATATGGCTTATTATCAAAAATTTCTAGCTCACCAATATAATCCCCATTAGTATATGTTTGAATTAAATATTTCTTCCCTGATTCAGAAACTGTATAAATATCAAATATCCCCTCAACTATTATGTAAAATGATTCTTGCTTATCTCCTTGTTCTAGTACAAACTCCTCTTCTTTATATTCTTTTACAGAAATATTTTTTAAAATTTCATATGGACATTGTTTAATCATCTCATATATTATGGGATTTGCTTCTAATATATTAAATAGCTCAATAATACATTCATTTTTCATAAATTATGTCTACCTTCTAATTTATTATTTTATATATGGCAAAAAGATATAGAATAAGATTCCATATCTTCCTGTTCATTATAGGGTTTTGAATTTTTAAGTTGTTAGTTTATTCTTACTTTAATATATTTGCTTCACTATTATTATATTATATATCTCAATATAAGTATAGGAATTTTGTCCTTAAATTACAATTTATTCATAATTATTTAATTTTTTCTTTAATAATTTGAGACATTTGTCTATAATTTGCTTTTTTGTATTATAAATATAGTATATTTTTACTTATATAACAAAATAACATTATACACCTATTAATACATAATTTTAATATTATCCTATCTAATAATATATGAAGAATAATTTGACATTGATAAAAAATAAGAGTATACTATTAAATGTTCTGAGGCCCATTGGTCAAGCGGTCAAGACGCCACCCTCTCACGGTGGAATCATGGGTTCGATTCCCGTATGGGTCACCATTATAGAAAACATGAGCATTTACGTATGTAAATTGCTCATGTTTTTTTATTTTTCACACAATAGCTTTTGATGGCATTTTATAAATTTCCTTCTTTGCTATCTTTATTAAATTCATTAAACCAGGCTCTTTTTCTACCCACTTTCTTACTCAAGTTAGTAAGAGGTTCTGATGCAACTCCAACAGGCAAAAAGCAAACTAATTCATTTTCATCTGGTACACTCACAATCTTTGCCATTTGTCTTCTGATATTATCTGAATCAGTTATAATTCCTTCAATCCAACAGCTCTGATCCCCTAGCTCAACACATGCAAGTAGCATATTTTCAATCGCGGCTGAATAATCTTGAATATTATAACATTTACCTCTATATGAACATATTCTTTTTGTTAATACACAAATCATTGCATGAGCGGTTTCACATATAGATGAATTTACTACACTATGTAATTTATTTAAAATTTGTACATCATCAATTGCAATTAGACTTGTTGTTTGTTTATTACATCCAGAAGGTGCAGCTAACCCTACTTCCATAATCTTTTTCAAATCATTCCTGGGAACTATAGTATCCATATATTTTCCCCTGTAGCTAGACCTCGTTAATATTGCATTAATAATATCCAAATAAATCTCCCCCTATTCCCTCTAGCCTACATAATCATAAATAAAAAGCAAATTTCTAATTGTCTGTACTATAACTAGCAATATAGTCAACATTATCACAATAAATTTAATCAAATAGATATTATTCACCCTAAATGCTTTACTTTTTATAAAAGCCTAATTTATTAAATTCATACCATTCATTGATCTTATCTACGGGTTTAGCTTTCAGATATAACATAATTTCTTTAGCAAATTCTAATGTTGCTGTTCCATTGGCAGTAATAACATTACAATCACTCACTGCTTGTTTTTCAACATAATTATTCTCACCTTTATAATGAGGAGATTGCGACTTCAAAAACTCTAATGTATTGCTTGTATGTTTTCTATTATCCAAATAACCATTTTCGCCCATAAAAAAGGTTGCACCGCAAATTGCTGCTACTGGAATATTATGGTCAACTGCATAATCAACTATAGGTTTAATATCATTATTTTTATTTTCTATCCATGCATAGCCCCCAATTAATATGAGTATTGCAAAATCCTTATGATAATCATTTATAGAATAATCAGGAATAGTGTGAAAACCTCCCATTGATATCTTAGGTTCTTTATCAAAACTTAAAGTTTTAACAACATAATCTGTTTCTGCTGCATTAAGTTCAGAGCATATATAAGCACTCTCCCAGTCAGCATATCCATCAAAAATAAATGTAAGTATTTCTTTTTTCATTATTCAGCACATCCTTTCTTAAATATTGTATATAAAAAAAGATGACACCTATATGTCATCTTTATAAATTTCATTCATATTTTTTATTCGTAATTTTACTTTTTCTTTTAATTGTAGTGGCGATATAACTTTAACTTTATCCTGCATGGTTATAACCAAATCTGCTGTCCAATCTAAATCACTTACTTGAAATATTATGAACCCATTTTCTTCATTGCTATTCCTATGAAAAAATTTCGCATCAATTTTATCTGTTAAAAAAAACTCATTAATAACGTCATACTCTAAAGCAACATTATATAATATTCTTGAATCTTCTGGATGAAATAAATCAGCACCAAAATCATTCCTAAAGTCAATTTTTTCAATTGACTTGTAATTAAAATTTATATTTAAAATTTTATATGAAACAATTCTATTGACCTTAAACAAACGAAATTCATTATTTTCCTCACAAAAGCCATATAAATACCAATATGATTGCTTAAAAACAAGTTTATATGGATGAACAATTCTCATTTTTCTAGAGTTTTTAGAAATATATTCAATACAAGTACATTTGTGATTTTCTATTGCTTCATGCAAATGTAAAACCTTTTCCTGTGTAATACTATCTTTAAACCATGATGATAAATCAATTAAATAGTCACTTTCTGAAAATATAGTCTTTGTTTCTTCTGGTATTATCTTTGCCATAAGATTTATTAAGTCATTATTTTTATTAATGCTCATCAATCCAGAAAGTGCAGTAAAAATATTTTTTATATCATTCCTAGAAAAAATGCTTTTTTTATATTTATATCCTTCAACAACTGATACTCCTCCACCAATACCTGAATATGTAACTATAGGAATTCCAGCTTTATTTAATGTATCTAAATCACGAAAAATTGTACGCTTAGAAACTTCAAATCTTTCTGCCAGCTCTTTTATTGTAATTCTATCTGTATTAACTAGTATATTTAATATTCCTAACAACCTATCAATCTTCATAGCAGTACACTTTCTATCAATTATTTATTAAAAATTAAAAACAATTTATATTTATAATTATATATCATAAATACTTTATATTAGTATCCAAAACTCCATTTCAGTATTTTTGATAAATTTATTTCCACCTTATTCTCTAAGGTGTGGTGATATAAAAAAACTATACCACCACTTTCAGAGGCATATACTATATCTGAGCGACAAATCGAGATTTGTATGTTAGTAAACTAAATCTTTCTATACTAATTTAAAGTGTTTAATAATTTGATTATATCTATCTTCTAAATTGCTATTTTCTTTTCTAATAAAACATTTAAATCCACTATTCAAAAAATCATTATAGTGCTCTAAACTATTTACTTTTTTAATGCATTTCTTAAAATTCTCTAAATTTAGTTCTGGATTTTCTGTTTTCATTATTTGATCAAGAATAAATAATTTGTCTGGATCTTTTCTATTAAAAAATTCATCTACAGACATACACTGTGGTGATAATAAGATACCCACATGATTATAATCTGATATTTTATGTAAAATATCCACTGGAATATTAGTATCAACAACAACCTTCTGATTTTTTGATAATTCTATTAAATCTTCAATTTCAAAAGGAGTAATTTCAACTTGTCCACCTGCAATCCATGCATCATACTCTTCTGGTGTTCGAGATACATATTCCTCCCAACTTTTCATAGTTTTAAAATAACATAAATTGGGGTATTCTTTAGGTTTTACTTTTCTTAGAACTTTATCAAGATTATAATTTTCACCACAAAAATAAAGACCTAATCTATCTGATATCATTTTTACAATAGTTGATTTACCAGCATAAGCAGTACCATTGATAAAATAAACATTATTTAATTTATATTTTATTTCTTCATAATTCATAAATCACTCTCCAATTCAAATTACAACTTTTCAATCTACTTCACTTATTGAAATTTATCAATCACATTCCGATTCTTCACATGAATTTAATATTGCATATACATAAGTATCCCAGTATATAGGATGTCCATTAGCATCTTTATGAAAAGAAACGTTTTTTCTAAAATATGCTTCACGATTCATACCAATTTTCTCCATAACCTTCCATGAAGGTATGTTTTGAGGAGCACATTCTGCATAAATACGATGAATACCTTTATTAAACATATATTCTATTACCGCTTTGCTGGCCTCACTTCCATATCCCTTATTCTGATAGTTCTCATTTAAAACATATCCAAGTTCTCTTGCCTTAAAATCCCTTTTTCCTAAATAAATATTTCCAATAACCTTATGTTCTTTTTTCAACTCAATTGCATAGAATTCATCGCTTTGTGATCTGAATTCTATCTCTTTTTTCTCCTTCTCTAAAGTAAAATCTGGATATGACTCAAATTCTGCATTAACTCGCTGCATCATATATTCGCATAAATCCTTCTCGTCACTCAATTCAAAATTACGAATAATCAAATCCTTTATCTCAATTTTCATTTATATATTCTCCCTTATCAGTTAAATTTGCGTTTCAATTTAAAATTAACATTTCTAACAAATTACATAATTACATTATAATTCTATTAAAGTGTGTTGTACATCATTATATAAATGAGAAAGTTAATGTACCTTTTACTTTCCTCTAATAAAAATATGGTCTTCTTCATAATAAACATTTTTATTATTTTAAATGTCCATTATAAAGAAGACCACATCAAACTACATACTGCTTCTAGTTGTTTTCTAAATTTTATAGTTCATATTAATTTGCATATACTCTTTCTAGCTATAAATATTATAACAGATTCTATTTAAATATATTGCAGCATAAGTCATAATAACGTTGCCTGTCAGCCAATCCATTAGTCCCGCCATTAACTTTTTTAGTTATGGTTATGCAGTCTGCTCCTTTATCACATACAGTATTCATGTTGTTTTTATACCACCAAAACCCTGCACTAGTCCATGGATAATTATCAGCAACATAGTCTACACCTTTCATAACAAATTGGTCTGGTAAATAGTTTGCTAGAGCTTGATAATTAGAACGTCCAGTTAACTGTAAATAGCCTGCACCTTTATACTTTTTTCCATCACCTGTTTGTGCATTTCCTAAATCTCTTCTTCCTTCATAAGCCTGTCCCGAAGCTAATTCTTTCGTATAAATTCCACAAGCACTCTCATGGCTGCACTGACTTATAAAATGTCTTATCCTTTCTGGTGTATTAATATTAAATTTTTGTAGACAGTTATTTAAATCTTTCACTACAAAATCACTTACATTTTTCCATCCAACAGCATTTAATTGCTCCTTAGTAACTAAGCTATCTTTTATCCATACACCATTTGAATTGAATTTATAGGACTTGCCATCTATTATATAAGCACCATCTACATACATTTCTCCCTGATGCCCATTAGATTTCTCCTCAAGATAATACCATTCTCCTTTATCCTGTAACCAGCCTTTCTGCATTACACCATCTTTATTTAAATAAAACCATCTACTTTCTACTTGAGCCCATCCTATAGCCATAGTTCCATTAGGATATAAATAGTACCAATTATTCTCTACTTGCTGCCATCCTTTTAACAGTTTTCCATCTTCCTCTAAGCACCATTTCCATACTTTAGACATAACTCTCTCCTCCTTGTTACATAATATGAAAAATATATTAATTATGTTCTTTAAAACAAAGATAAGCAGCCACTAAAGCTACAATAATTGATGTTTATCAACTATATCTTTACTAAAAAAGAATACTGTAATCATTATGTAAATTTCGAGATAGCTCATATCTAATGCTACAAATAATATAGTTTGTATTAGGATGATGCTTTTACATTTTCAATTAGAGATCGTGTATAAGTTCTTCTAGTGCTGATGTTCCGTCAGATATAATAGAATTAGTCTGTAAATCTATCTTATTAATTGGAATTCACCTCTTTAAAATTAATCAAACTAAAATATGTGGAACATTAAACCCTTCATTTTCAGCTACTTCAATGAAATTTTCCCCATCAATATGTATGCAATAAACATTTTTCCTTAGTTCTCTTGGAACCTTTTCACATAATACCCTTAGTGAAGTATGAACATTACCTTCACAATCATTTAAGCATGTATCATGATATACTATATTACCGTCTTTTAAAAATGGTACAATATCAAAATTTGTTTCATATGTATCACTACTATAAAAAATATCATTACCTTCATCAAATTTTAGTGTATAAGAATAGGTGTTAATTCTTTTATTATGTTTAGTTAGTGATGCTGAAAATTCTAGCCCTAATTTATCTATTTTGACATTTTTACAATCATCAATTATAAAGCTTTCTCCTTCACACATAGATGTTAATTCTAAGAACTGTTTTAAAACACTTTTCTCATGGAAATATATTTTACTGCATATATGATATTTCCAAAAACAAAATCCAACAAAACTGCTTAGTGATCCCACATGATCACCATGCATATGAGTAATAAGTATGCGTATTTCCTTTATGCCATCAATCAAGTTAGTTTCAATAATTCTTTAAAAAACGCCCTCTCCGCAATCAATTAAAAGAAGAACTTCATTCTTTATAATGTATGCACTTGTATTTCCTTCTTTCACATTATATCCAGAGCCTCTTCCTATAAATTTCAGTTTGTTCATTTCTAATACTCCTTTCTATTACATATGCTATTTAATTAAAATACTTCATTTAATTAATTTATAAACGTATATTCTATATAATTATCGTTGTATTATACCATTTCACTTTAATTTTTCAGATAATATTTAATTTTAGTTATATATTATATTTTAACTAAGTTTATATGAATAAAATCTTTTGTTTTACTCTTTCGTTTATTAACTTTTAGTATAAAAAAGCATTATCAGATATTTTTATTTATCTAATAATGCTATTATTCTTCATTATTTTAAATTTCTTGTTTTAGACATGATTTTAAATCATCATCTGGTATACTTATTGGCTTTAAGTCAAATGTATCAACTAAATATTGAAGAACATTTGGACTAAAGAATGCTGGAAGTGATGGTCCTATATACATCCCCTTTATTCCTAAGGATAATAGTGCAAGCAAATCTGCAACAGCTTTTTGTTCATACCATGATAATATTATAGAAAGTGGTAAGCTGTTTACATCAGTTTCAAATGCATCTGCAAGTACTGTTGCTATTCTCACTGCAGAATATACATCATTACATTGACCAACATCAAGAAGTCTTGGAAGCCCTGCAACTTCCCCAAAATTAATCTTATTAAATCTATATTTGCCACATGCAAGTGTTAAGATAATACAGTCTTCTGGAACCTTAGTAGCAAATTCAGTATAATAATTTCTTCCTGGCCTAGCACCATCACATCCACCTATTACAAAGAAGTGCCTTATTTTGCCGTCTTTAACTGCACTAACAATTTCTTCTGCATGACTTAATGTTGCATGATGACCAAAACCTACAAGTATTTCATGTGGCTCTTGATCTTCCTTAAATCCTCCAAGTTCTAAAGCTTTTTCTATTATTGGAGTAAAATCTTTCTGACCATTTTCATTTTTGCCTATAAATTGCACTCCGTCCCATCCCACTACATTGGTGGTAAATATTCTATCTTTGTAAGAATCTCTTGGCTTCATCAGACAGTTTGTAGTCATTAAAATACATCCTGGAATGTTGTCAAATTCTTTCTGTTGGTCCTGCCATGCTCCTCCATAGTTTCCTACAAGATGCTTATATTTTTTTAGTTCAGGATATCCATGACAAGGTAACATTTCTCCATGAGTATATATATTTATGCCCTTACCTTCTGTCTGCTCAAGAATCATCTCCAAATCCTTCAAATCATGTCCTGAGACTATTATAAAAGGACCTTTTTTAATATGTACATTAACCTTATGAGGTTCTGGATTTTTATAAACAGTAGTATTAGCTTCATCTAATTTTTTCATTACAGCAATGCTCATTTCACCTGTTCTCATAGTCCATCTTATAAGGTCTTCAACAGTTAAATTGTCATCACATACTGCTTCAAGAGCCCTCACATAAAAGTTATCAACTTCATCATCATAATATCCAAGTTCCCTTGCCTGATGTCCATATGCACTTATTCCTTTTAATCCATATACTATAGTCTGCCTTAGTGAACGTATGTCAGGGTCTAACTCTTTATCATACATAATTCCTGCTATTTTTGAATCCTTAAGCATCTCAGACTTGCTGTCGCTTAGGGTATATGTAACATGCGCAGTATCATTTTTAATTTTTCCAACTTTCTTTTTTAATTCATCTTTTATTTTTTGAGACTGTTTGAGCATTTCAACATGAACATCAGCATCAAAATTGACATTTGTAAGTGTTGTAAATAAGCTGTTTTCAATAAAACTAACTATTGATTTATCTACATTTTCACCTTTATTAATTATTTCATTTGCATAGCAACTTATTCCTTTTATCTGAAATATCAATAAATCCTGAAGGTTTGCAACTTCTGGTGTTTTGCCGCATACGCCAAGCTTAGTGCACCCTTTTCCCCCTGCTGTTTGCTCACACTGATAACAAAACATTGGATATTCAATATCCATATTATTTCCCATAACTATTTCCACTCCTATCTTTATTTTTATGTTCTTCTTTATTAAAGCATTAGAAATCACCAACATAGCCTAATACCATAATTAATAATTATTATAACTAATTGTTTAGGCTATTAATTCAGATATATAAATTCTTTTGCTATTTCTATATTTCCTTAATTTAATTCAGTTTATTCAATATTTTAATTGGTTAAAGAACTCTAATTAATAAGTTTTGTTTTAACTAGAGTATGTGAATTATCAGTCTCATAAGTACATGTAATTAATTTCATTATCTTGTCACCCTTATTAAGATTAACATCTCTTTTGAATACTGAACGTGCTTCACATACTTTTATATAATCTAACAATTTTTCACATGCGTAATGATTAATGTCTATTGTCTTGGCATCGCATCAACTACATAAATAGATGGATTATTATTTGCATAGCTATGGAGATAATATTTATTATAAGAATGTTGTGTTATAGAATAATTTATTATACTGTTATCAAAGCCTTTATCATTTTATGAAAAGTACTAGATAAACTTTCTCTAAATTTATTCATATCAAAATTGTATCCTGGGCAACTTTTATTTACGCCTTCAACTTCCCTATGACCTATAACTTTATCTATTGGTATACTATATTTATTCATAAATATTTTACATAGTCTATACAAGGATTTTCTTTGTTCTTCTGAAGGATAATTCAAATCAAAATTTCCTGACATACAAATTCCTATTGATATATTATTCAGCCCTTTAGTATGAGCTCCTACATGCATTCCTCTTCCTTCTATTATTCGTCCATCCTCTTCTATAAAATAGTTATATCCAATCCCTTTCCATCCCAAGGATTTATGGTATTCATGAGTTTTATAAACATCCCATCCTATTTCTCCAGTATGATGAATAACTATATAGCTTGGATTTTTTAAGATTTCAAGGTCGCCATCAAATTTAAGCATAGCTTTTTTAATATATTTCTTCATTAAGCCTCCATACACCATATTTAAATACTTTATAAATATATTATGCTTGCTAAGATAATTTGGAGTTGATTTTTTATCAATTTTCCCTAACTATAGTTTTTCCATTGCCCCCTCTTGTTTCTGCTATAAGATCAACAACATACGCTATTTGCCATTGGAGGTTTAAAAAATGTGGATAAATATATAATAATTGGATACCCCCCCCTAATTAGGGTGAGTATGCTACAAGCCTATAATCCTCTTATCTTGCTCATCATGAATATAGTTCCATGTTTTATGAGTGAAAGTCAATGTTGATGCATCAGTATATTCTGCTTCAATAAAAGCTGAAATTATAACATATTTCTTAGAATTAATTTCAGCATAACTAGTGTTATATTGTTAATTTGAATATCACTTGAATTTCTATTTCAAAATCGCATTTATTTTTATTCTCTTTTTTTAATCTCATTTTCAATATTATTGCCATAGGTATAAACAGTAGTAATGATAAAGCATTTATATTTGCTGATCATTTTTAAATTAGGATAAAAAAAGATATGTAATGCAAGCCCGTTATGCATTACGTATCTTTTTATTTTAATATCTCACTTAATTTCAGCTAAATAAGTAAATTCTTAAGAATATGAATTCTAAAATTCTTAAAAATTTAGGAATTTTAGAATTTTTATACTTTAATTAATTATTACCATTAGATACCCAATTATGATTTTGCCTATAATTAACTACAACTGCTTTTTTCATATGTTCATTTAATTTTCTCATATACACAATTAATGTACAAATCTCACTAATCATTGCTAATAAAAGAGAAATACCTGTGATACATATTAATTTAAATATTGTTATATAAAGCTCATTTACCATGACTAACCCTCCAAAATAATGTCTTTATTAAATCTATTTCCAAAACATTATTTTCTAATCACTTTATAATAACTTTCACCTATTTATTTTCAATTTCAATGCCAGCTAGCTTCATTAAATACACAACATTTTTTGTATTTGAAACTCAAGTTTTCAATGACTTATTCAATTGGTGAATTTTCAAAACTAACAAATTTAAGCATTTATACATTACGCTATTATGAACAAGAACAATTAATAACTCCTAATCGAAAAAGTAATGAAAGAAGATATTATACTGAGGATAATCTAAGATGGATAGAATTCATTCACCGATTAAAAGATACTGGCATGCCTATAAAAGATATTCAGCAATATGCAAAATTACGTGCCATTGGCAAATCTACTATGAAAACTCAAATGAACATGTTAATAGAACACAAATCTTTTCTTGAATCTCAAATTAATACTCTTAATAACCACATGAAAAAGCTAAATGATAAAATAGATTACTATGCATCTGAAATAAATAATAATGAATAAACTATTTTTTCTTTCTAAAAAAGGAACCATATCAGATTAGAATTTGCATATTCCTCTGATATGGTTCCTAATTTAATGTACAAATGCCATTAAAAACGAAATGTCTAAATTTTATTTTCTTCTTACTTTAAAATACTTTTTCCACCCATATATGGTCTTAATGCTTCTGGAATATTTACAGTTCCATCTTCATTTAAGTTATTTTCTAAAAATGCTATAAGCATTCTTGGTGGTGCTACTACTGTATTATTTAATGTATGAGGGAAATATTTCTTTCCATCTTCACCATTTATACGTATTTTAAGTCTTCTAGCTTGAGCATCTGAAAGATTTGAACAGCTTCCAACTTCAAAATATTTCTTTTGTCTTGGTGACCATGCTTCAACGTCAATTGACTTAACCTTTAAATCTGCTAAGTCACCAGAACAACATTCAAGTGTTCTTACTGGTATATCTAATGAACGGAATAAATCAACAGTGTTCTTCCAAAGTTTTTCAAACCATTCTTTGCTTTCTTCTGGCTTACATACAACTATCATTTCTTGCTTTTCAAATTGATGTATTCTATAAACTCCTCTTTCTTCGATTCCATGAGCACCTTTTTCTTTTCTAAAGCAAGGTGAATAACTTGTTAAAGTTTGAGGAAGAGTTTTTTCATCAAGAATTGTATCTATAAATTTACCTATCATTGAGTGTTCACTTGTTCCAATTAAGTATAAATCTTCACCTTCAATTTTGTACATCATTGAATCCATTTCTTCAAAGCTCATAACGCCAGTAACTACGCTACTTCTTATCATAAATGGAGGTACACAGTATGTAAATCCTCTATCTATCATAAAGTCTCTTGCATATGAAATTACAGCCGAATGAAGTCTTGCTATGTCTCCCATTAAATAATAGAATCCATTACCTGCAACTTTTCTTGCACTATCAAGATCTATTCCATTGAATTTTTCCATAATTTCTGTATGATATGGTACTTCAAAGTCAGGAACTTTAGGTTCCCCAAATTTTTCAACTTCAACATTTTCACTATCATCTTTACCTATTGGAACTGAAGGATCGATGATGTTTGGTATCTTCATCATTCTTTCTTTTACTTCTTCTTGAAGTCTGCTTTCATCTGCTTCAAGTTTTGCTAATGTTTCTGCATCTTTATTTACTTGTTCTTTAAGTTTTTCAGCTTCATCTTTTTTACCTTGAGCCATTAATGCACCGATTTGCTTAGATACTGTTTTTCTGTTTGATCTTAATTTATCTGCTTCTGTTTGCGCTTCTCTAGATTTCTTATCAAGCTCAATTATTTCATCTACAAGTGGTAACTTATAATCTTGAAATTTATTTTTAATATTTTGTTTTACAATTTCAGGATTTTCTCTAACAAATTTTAAATCTAACATAATTCCCTCCAAAATTTCATCTTAAATTCTATTGATTATTTTAGTTTATATAAAAAACGTCCTATTTATAGCTTAAAAGTTATAAATAGGACGAAAAAATCCGCGTTGCCACCTAAATTGCCAGCATATAATATATACCGACCTCTTCAATATGCTATAAAGGGCATAACCCTCTGACTCATCACCAGCAGCTCTAAAAGTGGAAAGACTTACAATAATCACTGATTTGCACCATCCATCAGCTCTCTGAAGACATTAATAAGTCGTAGCTTTTATAAAAACGCCTTATAAAAATATTATATATTAAGTAGTATAGAACTAAATAAAATTTTTTACAAGTACTTTTTTAATTTATTATTTATAAAAGTAAATGTAACAAATACATACCCGAAAAATAGTTTACCTAAACTTAAAAAAATATAATAACTACTAAATCCATATTATTTTCTTCTTAACATGTTCTTAATAATAAAATATTAATCTTAACAACGATTTAATATTTGTAAATAAAGTTGTATAATTTACTAATGAGTAAAAATTTTTTCTATTTTGACATATTTATAAAAATAATAACACCAAAGGAGTGGAATAATGTTTAAATTCAATAATAAGGAAGATAAATTTTACGATATGTTGTCAGAATCTGCTAATACAGTTCATGAATCTGCTAAAATTTTGAGAAGTAGCTTAGATTGTCTTGATAAAAAAGAAGAGCAATTAAAAAAAACAACTGCACTTGAAGATGCAGGTGATGCTTTAGTCCTTACCTTAACCAAGGAATTGGACGAGGCGTTTATTACCCCAATTGACAGAGAAGACATATACGAAATAGTAAAAGAAATGGATAATATACTTGACTGTATTAATTCTATAATGCACCGTTTTATAATGTTTGACATAACAAATGCTACTTCTGAAATCATACAAGCCTCTGATTTTTTGTTAAATATCACCGAAAGTCTTTGTGATTTAATGAATGAAATAAGATTAAATGGATGCAAATCAAAAAATCTTCTTGATAAAATCAGGTATATTTCTTCAATAGAATATGAAGCGGATAAACTCTTCAGAAACGCTGTTGCACTATTATTCAGATACGAAAAAGATCCTATTACTATTATGAAGTTAAAAGAAATATATCAAATTACAGAGAACACAATTGATAATTGTGAAAAAGTCGCCAATATTATAGAGGGAGTTGTGATTAAAAATGCATAGTTCTCTTATGCTTGTTATATTAATAGTTATTTTTGCAGTTATCTTTGATTTTATAAATGGTTTTCATGATACAGCTACTGCAGTAGCTACTTCAATTACAACAAGAGCACTTACTCCTAAAAATGCTATAATCATCTGCTGTATTTTTAATTTTCTTGGTGCTTTTACAGGAACTGCTGTTGCAAAAACTGTAGGTGATAATATTGTAAGTCATACAGTTACCCCTCAGTGGGTTATTATGTGTGTATTAATAGTATCTATAGTATGGAATATACTCACATGGTATTTTGCAGTTCCAAGCAGTTCTTCTCATGCACTTATTGGATCACTTTTAGGCGGTGGAATTGCATATAATAATTCTTTTAGTGTAATAAACTGGTATAACCTCTTTCATAGTGTTGTATTATGGCTTTTTCTTTCACCTGTAATTGGCTTTTTTGTTGGATATATAATAATGAATATATTAAATTTCATTTTAAAAAATTGTAAAAGACACCTCGTTAATAAAATCTTTTTAAAACTGCAAATTTTAGCAGGTGCATTTATGGCTTTTAATCATGGTGGAAATGATGCTCAAAAATCAATGGGAATAATAACAATGTCACTCTTAAGTGGAGGACTAATAAGTTCATTTAAAGTTCCTGTATGGGTAGTATTTTTATGTGCATTATCTTTAGCACTTGGTACTTCCATTGGTGGAAAGAAAATAATCAAAACTATGGGAAGTGGTATGACAAAGCTTACTCCTGTAAATGGCTTTGCTGCACAAACTGGTGCATCACTGGTGATTTTATGTGCGACATTTTTTAAGGCACCTGTAAGTACAACTCATATAATAACTACTACTATTATGGGAGTTGGAGCCTCTAAAAGATTAAAAAGTGTAAAATGGGGAGTAGCCAAAAGCATTGTATGGGCATGGATATTAACTATTCCAATCACTGCAATTTTTTCTGCATTATTCATTTATGCTGTAAAATTATTTCTCTAAATTAATAAAAATCCCATCTTCATTTAACCTTATAAATAAATAACTTGACTTGTGCATTAATTTAAGAAAATTTACCATTGGATTTTTATTGATATTTTACCAGTATAATTTTAAATAAAAAAGTAGCATATAAACCTCAAACATGCTAGATTTATTGTTGCGAAACCAAATCTAAGGAGATTTATATGCTGACAACAATATTAAACCAAAATGAAACAATTATCAACTATATTTCAGAGTTAAATCTGCCATATTCTTCTGCGATAAAGAATCATATGGTAAATATAGTATCTGGAATTATTGTAACAGAAGGAAGCAAAACTATTTCATCTGTTCATAATAAAATTACATGCAATAGAGATCGAAGTACTGGTTCAAGGTTCCTAAGTTCATATTCATGGAATCATGAATATGTTACGCAAGAACGCATATTTCATGCAATATCTGAAATTTCCAACACTTGTGAAGATAGTGATGTTGGATTCCTAATCATTGATGATACCTTAACTAAGAAAAATACTTCAACTAAAAAAATTGAAGGCTTAGATTTTCACAATTCACATGCTGATGGCAATAAACCTAAATGGTCACACTGCTTAGTTACATCGCATTATAAGATTAATGATTATTCTATACCTTTAGATTTTAGACAATATCACCGAAAGGAATCGAGTAAAAAACTATCTAAAAAATTTCTAGATAAAAATGAACTTGCGATGGAACTGATTAATGAATTCACTCCTGTAACTAAAAACAATTATTTACTAGTTGATTCATGGTATACTTCAGCAAAAATTTTGCTTCACGGTTTAATAAATGGTTGTCACACTATAGGGAGAATAAAATCTAACAGAGTAATATATCCGGCTGGCATTAAAACAAATGTCAAAAAGTTTTCTTCATACATTAGGACTAATGAGACTAGCTTAGTTACCGCTAGTAATAACAAGTACTATGTTTATAGATATGAAGGAAAACTTAATGATATTGAGAATGTAGTTGTACTTATAAGCTGGACTAAAAACGATTTATCTGATAATCCAGCATTCATTATAAGTACGGATGTTTCACTCGATAATAAAACCATAATTTCATATTACGAAAAGCGTTGGGATATTGAAGTAAGTTATAGATATCATAAAACAGCTCTTGGTTTTGATGAATTTCAAATTCAATCTTTAAAATCAATACATAGATATTGGAGCATGATATTTTTAACGTATACTTTTCTTGAGATTTTCAGAGTCAAATGTGGAAAATTATATAAATTTAAAAATATTGGAGATGTAATATTACACTTCCGAAACAACTATTTGGTAAAAATGGTTTCTTTTGCACATGAATGTGCAGATAACGGGATTGATTTACAGTCTACTATTGCCAAATTAGGACTAGTAGCTTAAATTTTTCCTATTTACTGCACAAGTCTAGTAAATAATAATAGAGCATAAAACACTAGTCATTTAATCATAACTGGTATTTTATGCTCTATTATTTAATTCAAATTTTTCTGTTGGAATTTCTCTTTTATTAAATAAATCTATTACTCATATTATCCTCTTCTTAAAAACACTTCATCTGAATCAAGAAATCTTATAAGCCTATTTTACATTTTTAGTAGCAACTATATCTACACCTGTCCCAAGTACATTTTCAATTATAACTTGCCCAATTTTAACTGGTGCTTTAACTGTGCATTTATTTATTTCTTCCATGCACTTAAAGTTAAGTGCTTTTGGAATTGGGTTTTTAGTCTTTACTGGAACTACAGGCGAGTCTCCATTTTCAACTTTTACAGTAGAAGTAATAACTCTAACTGGATTAGTAACTTCATTTATTCCATATTCAGCTCCTCTTTCACAGCTATTACCACTAACCTTATTTTCATCTGCATTTACTTTTAAATGACATCCTTTTGGACAACATATACAAATTATTTCCTTTTCCATTTTATTCACCATCCTCTAAAGATATTGTCATATCGCCTTTTACTTTATTTAATAAAACTTTTGGTAGAGTCACTTTTTCCATTTCTGATGGTGCTAAATGTTCTCTTTTGAATTTAGCTATAACTTCGCCGTTGCATTTTACAGTTAAAACTTTATTATGATAAATATTATTTACTCTCATAAATACTGTTAATTTATCATCTACAGCCTCAATATCAACTTTTTGTGGTACTGTATAATTAATATTTTGACCGTTTATTATATTAACATAGCTTTCTTTTTTAAGTTTCCCTTTAATATATTTTGCTGCACAAGCTCCTGCATGTTTAGATTCTTGAGTTACAAAGTCAACTAAATCATGTACATGTACAACATTTCCACAAGCAAATACGCCTTCTAAAGAAGTTTCCATACTTTCTGTAACTTCTAATCCATTAGTTCTTCTATCCCCTTTAATCCCAGCATTACTCGATAGTTCATTTTCTGGAATTAATCCTACTGAAAGAAGTAATGTATCTGCATCAAATTCTATTTCTGTTCCTTTTATAGGTTGTTTATTGCTATCAACTTCAGCTATAATAACTTTTTTTAATCTAGTTTTTCCAACTAAATCTACAACTGTATGAGATAAGTATAATGGAATATCATAGTCATTCAAGCATTGAACAATATTTCTGTTTAATCCATTAGAATATGGGCAAAGCTCAACTACTGCTTTAACTTTAGCACCTTCAAGTGTCATTCTTCTTGCCATTATAAGTCCTATATCACCTGATCCTAATATAACAACTTCCTTGCCTGGCATATAGCCTTCTACATTAATATATCTTTGAGCTGCTCCTGCATTAAATATACCTGAAGGTCTTGCACCAGGAATATTTATAGCTCCTCTTGTTCTTTCTCTACATCCCATTGCAAGTATTAATGCCTTACATGTTAATTCCATATATCCTTCTTCACTATTAATAACATGAACTACCTTATATTTTTCATTAGATTTTTCGTCTATTCCTTCACTTATATCTAGTACCATTGTATCTAATTTTACTTTAATTTCAGTCTCTTCTACTAAATCTATAAATCTAGCTGCATATTCAGGACCTGTAAGCTCTTCTTTAAAAGTATGCAGACCAAATCCATTATGAATACATTGATTTAATATTCCGCCAAGTTCTTTGTCTCTTTCTAAAATCAATATGTTCTTTATTCCATTATTATATGCCTCATATGCTGCAGCAAGTCCTGCTGGTCCTCCACCTACTACTATTAATTCATAATCCATAACCGTACGCCTCCTACTTTGTTTTTCCTAATAAGATATATGAACCATTCTTTTCTTGAACTATATCTTCAAGAGGTACATTACATTCTCTTGATATTATTTCTTGTACCCTAGGTCCACAAAATCCTCCTTGGCATCTACCCATACCAGGTCTGCATCTTCTCTTAATTCCATCTAAAGAAGGTACTCCAAAACATCTATTTATTGCATCGATTATTTCACCTTCAGTTATGCTCTCACATCTACAAATCATTCTTCCATAGTGTGGATTTTTCTTTATTAATTCTGCCTTTTCTTCTGGTGAAAGGTCCATGAAGTGAATTTGTTCTCTTTTTCCTATGAAATTTTCTTTTTTCTTCAATTCACACCCGCTATTTTTTAGAATTTCAACTACATCAACTGCTATAGCTGGTGCTGATGTAAGTCCTGGGGACTTCATTCCTACAACGTCAATGAATCCTTTAACTTCATCATTTTCTTCTACAATGAAATCGTTGCGATCTGAATTTGCTCTAAGTCCTGCAAAGTTTCTTATACTATCTCTAAAGTTAATCTTTTCTGTAGTAAGACCTGATGTTTCTCTCACAAAATTTAAGCCATCACTAGTAGTATTTAAATCTTCTTTATCAGAAATATCCCTTGCATCTGGTCCAACTAATAAGTTTCCATGAACAGTTGGGGTAACTAAAATACCTTTCCCCATTTTTGATGGACATTGAAAAATTGTATGGCTTACTAGATCACCTTGTTTTTTATCTAAAACAAAATATTGACCACTTCTTGGAATTATCTTGAAGCTTTCTTTACAGATTAAGTTATGAATTTCCTCTCCATAAAGTCCAGCTGCATTAATAACATATTTTGCTTCTATGACTTCTCCATCTTTAGTAGAAATCTTAAATGTATTATTCTTTTCAATTCCTGTAACTTCTTTATTTAACTTTATTTCTCCACCATTTGTTACTCCATTTTCAGCCAACGCTATTGTATATTCAAATGGACCAACTATTCCTCCTGTTGGAGCATATAAAGCACCTAATATGTTCTCACTTAAATTGGGTTCTTTTTCCAAAACCTCTTCTCTGCTTAATATTTGAAGACCTCTTACTTTATTTTTAACACCATTTTCATATAAATTCTTTACAGTTTCCATATCTTCTTCTGTAAATGCTAGGATTAAAGATCCATTCCTTTTAAATGGAACACAAAGTTCCCTGCATAAATCTTCAAACATTTCATTTCCTTTGACATTGTACTTTGCCATTAATGTTCCTTCTTTGGGATCATAGCCAGCATGTACTATTGCTGAATTTGCTTTTGACGTACCCATTGATACATCATTTTCTTTCTCTAGCATAAGTACTTTCAAATCATATTTTGTTAATTCTCTAAAAATTGAGCTTCCAATAACTCCTGCACCAATTATTGCCACATCATACATCATATTTCCTCCTTAATCATAGCAAAAAGAGCCAAGCAAAAACAAAGGTATGTATACCTATATTTTATGCCTGACTCTATATTCTCTCAGCATTAATATTTATTTATATACTAATTATATCATGTAAATGTATACTTGTCTATATTTCCTTTAATTTTCTTCCCAGCCTTTTGCTCTTTCAACAGCTTTCTTCCATCCTCTATAAAGCTTTTCTTTTTTATCTTCATCTAAATTCGGAGTGTAAGTTTGACTCACTGACCATTTTGTTGCAATTTCCTCTTTAGATTCCCAGAAACCAACTGCAAGTCCTGCTAAATAAGCAGCACCAAGAGCTGTTGTTTCAGTTATTATTGGTCTAACAACTTCTGAACCTGTTATATCTGCTTGGAATTGCATTAATAAGTTATTTCTACTTGCTCCGCCATCAACCTTAAGGCTTGTAAGCTTGCATCCTGAATCTTCTTCCATTGCATCAATTAAATCTCTTGATTGATAAGCTATAGATTCAAGTGCTGCTCTTATGATATGATTTCTATTAGCTCCTCTTGTTAATCCAAATATAGCACCTCTAGCATACATATCCCAATGTGGAGCCCCAAGTCCAGTAAATGCTGGGACAATATATACTCCGCCATTATCTTCAACTTTCTTTGCAAAATATTCAGTATCTGCTGCATCATCAACTAATTGAAGTTCATCTCTAATCCATTGAATTACAGCTCCTCCTACAAAAACAGAACCTTCTAAAGCATATTCTACTTTGTTATCAATTCCAATAGCAATAGTTGTTACTAATCCATTTTTACTTTGTATCATTTTGTCTCCAGTATTCATTAATAAGAAACATCCTGTACCATAAGTATTTTTAGAACTTCCTGGTTCAAAACAAGTTTGTCCAAATAAAGCACATTGTTGATCTCCTGCCATACCTGCTATTGGAACTCTAATTCCACCTGTTCCTCCAAGGTTTGTATATCCATAAACTTCAGATGAATTTTTTACTTCTGGTAACATTGATTTCGGAATCTCAAGTTTTTCTAGTATTTTTTCATCCCATCTTAATTCCTTAATATTATAAAGCATAGTTCTAGAAGCATTTGTATAATCAGTTACATGAACTTTACCATTAGTAAGCTTCCATACAAGCCATGTATCTACTGTACCAAATAATAATTCTCCTTTTTCGGCTCTTTCTCTTGCACCTTCAACATTGTCTAAAATCCATTTAATTTTAGTTGCTGAGAAATATGCATCTAATAATAAGCCTGTATTTTCCTTTACATATGCAGAAAACTCATCATCTTCTTTTAATTCATCAACTATTTCCGCTGTTCTTCTACATTGCCATACTATTGCATTATATACAGGCTCTCCCGTATTCTTATCCCAAACTATTGTAGTTTCTCTTTGATTTGTAATGCCTATGGCTGCTATATCTTCAGGTGTTATATTAGCTTTTGCTATTACTTCTTGTAAAACAGCATATTGACTTGCCCAAATTTCTAATGGATTATGTTCTACCCATCCTGCCTTTGGATAAATTTGTGTGAATTCCTTTTGGCTTAAATTTAAAATGTTTTGTTCCTTATCGAATATTATTGCTCTTGAGCTTGTAGTTCCTTGATCTAACGCTATTATATATTTTCCCATTTATATGACACCTACCCTTTCAGATTTAATAAAAATAATATTTATGATAATTTTATTGTAAGCTTATTTTTAATAATTATAGCCGCATAAAACATATACCTATAATGTCTATTTCAATACATCATACGTCTTGTACAGGAAATTACTATACAATTTTGTTTTATGTGGCTTCCACTCTAAATCTCTATAGCTACATATCCCAAATTTCTTTTTTGGTTGTTGATACACAAGTTGCTCCGCTATTTAATGCTTGTATAACTTCGTTCTTGCTTTCAATTAATCCTCCAGAAACTAAAGGTTTTTTAGTTTCTCTAGAAATAATACCTAAAACTTTCGGTATTACACCTGGTAATACTTCTAAAGCATCACATTCAGTTATCATGTGATTTTTTACATTATTTAATGAAAGTGTGTCAAAAATAAACACCCTTTGAATTGCTAATAAATTATACTTCTTAGCAGCTTTTACAATTTGAGGTTTTGTACTGATAATCCCATGAAACTTGGTTTTTTCTTTCAAATATTTGATAACGATTTCTTTGTTTGCAAAACCTTCTACTAAATCTATATGAATTATGCCAATCTTATCACTTTCTTCTATCTTTTCACTTATACTCGCGATACTTGTGATGTCTCCGAATAATACAAATATAATCTTAGCAGATGATTCTAAGGCTGAATTTAGCTGTTCTTCATTCTTCACAGCCGCTATAATTGGATTTTCTTCCAGTAAATCTTTAATGTCCATATTCACTCCTCAATTAATAACATAATATTTATTTGAGTATTACATATTTGTATTTACCTGTCAAATTGGTTTTTCAACACCTTACAGTATAATGCTGATTTTTTCTTGTTTATACCAACATTGTATATATTAATGCACCTAAAACTCCACCTACAATAGGTCCTATAACCGGAATCCAAGCATATCCCCAATCTGAATCACCTTTATCTGGAATTGGAAGTAATGCATGTGCAATTCTTGGAGCTAAATCTCTAGCAGGGTTTATAGCATATCCTGTTGTTCCACCTAAACTTAAACCAATTGCCCAAATTAAAAGACCTACAAATAAAGTTCCAAGTCCGCTTGCAATATCTTGAGCGCCTATTCCTAATATACCAAAAACTAATACAGCTGTTCCTATAATTTCACTTATTAAATTTAATGTAGTATTTCTTACTGCTGGACCTGTTGCAAATACTCCAAGCTTGTCTGCTTTATTATCAGTAGCTTTAAATTGATCATAATATTGAATAAATACCAAAGCTGCGCCTAAAAATCCTCCTATAAGTTGTCCAGCAAGATAAATTGGCACTAAGCTCCAATCTAGCTTTCCAATAACTGCAAATGCAATAGTTAGTGCTGGATTAAAATGTGCACCACTATATGAACCAAATATTAGCGCTGGAACCGCAACAGCAATTGCCCATCCTGTTGTTATAACCATCCATCCTGAATTTGAACCTTTTGAATTCTTTAAGACAACATTTGCAACAACGCCATCTCCTAAAAGGATAAGTAATAATGTCCCTATCATTTCTGCCATAAAGATTGTCATAATAAAATCTCTTCCTCTCCATAATTAATATTTATTTAATATTTATTTAATATTTATTTAATATTTATTTAATGACATACTTTTTAAATTATCTTTTATCTCTTCAATGGTTTTATTCATACTGGCATATACTGCGGCAACTATAGCTCCTTCTACTAATGGAGCATCTATTATTTCTACTTTACTTTTAATATCTTCATCTAAAAATTCTATTGCCATCTCAGCATTCATAAGTGAACTTCCTAGATCAAACAATAATATAACACCATCTTTATCAAATGCATTTTCTATAGCAGCAGAAATTTTCATAGCATCAGTTCCTATTCTTCCATCATCTGTTCCACCTGCTGAATATATTTTCACCTCTGGAACCATTTGCTCAGCTACTTCCTTTACACCTTCTGCTATTTTTTCACTATGTGAAACAATCACTATCCCAACCATATTTTAATTTTCTCCTAATACCTTTTTTGTTATTGTGTCTAGAATCAAATACATTGATGTAGCACCGGGATCTTGATGACCTTTACTTCTTTCACCTAAATAACTTGCCCTTCCTTTTGTTGCTATAATATCAATTGTTTTTTCCATTCCATCTTTTGCTGCTTCACTTATTGCATTTAGTATCTCTTTATCAGTCTTATTATGTGATAAAGCTTTACTTCCTGCTGTAATCGCAGGTAACAATGCATCTATTAAAGTTTTTTCACCTTCCTTAGATTTCCCCCTTGCTTTTATTCCATCTAATGCCTGCTGCAATATGTTCATATAATCATTAACATCTAGGCTTGTTTTATTTACCGTTACTAATGCTCCCTTCATAAAGGCAGTACCATACAGCGGCCCAGAAGAACCCCCAACAGTACTAACTAATGTCATTCCACATGTTTTTAAAATTGTTGATATATCATCAGTATCAATTTGACTCATCTTATCATTAAGAGCCTTGAACCCTTTAGACATATTAAGTCCATGATCTCCATCACCAATTGCTCCATCAAGCTCACTTAAATATAATTTATTTTGTTCTATAACCTCTCCAATATCTAAAAATATTTCTTTAAGTTTTTTTGCATCTACCATGATTTATTGCCTCCAAAATAGAATAATACTATAAACTCTTAAATGCTGGTGTATCTGCAGAATCTTCTAATAACTCCTTTAATTCATCATCAAGCTTTAGAATTGAAATTGAACAACCTGCCATTTCTAATGATGTCATGAATTCTCCTACAAAAGTTTTGTATACTTCTATTCCCTTATCCTTTAATATTTCATTTACTTTTTTATTAACTATGAACAATTCCATATTAGTAGTAGAGCCTAAACCGTTAATCATAACGCTAACCTCATCTCCACCCTTTAATTCTATATCACTAAAAATCTTACTCATCAGCTGCTCAGCTACACTATCTGCTGAAGATATTTTTTCTCTATGAGTTCCTGGCTCACCATGAATGCCCATTCCAATTTCTACTTCATCATGACCTATCTCAAAATTTGCCTTACCCACTGCTGGTATTATGCATGAAGATAATGACATTCCCATAGTTCTAACATTACTTATTACCTTTTCTGCAACTGCTTTTACTTCTTCTAAACTTCCTGACATTTCAGCTTTAGCTCCAGCTATTTTATGAACAAATACAGTACCTGCTATTCCCCTTCTTCCTGCTGTGTAAATACTATTTTCTACAGCTACATCATCGTTTACAATAACTTCTTCAACTTTGATTCCATCCATTTCTGCCATTTCCTTTGCCATTTCAAAGTTCATGACATCTCCAGTATAATTTTTTATTACAAGTAATACTCCTTCTCCATCATCAGTGGCTTTGATTGCTTCATATACTTGATCTGGAGTTGGTGATGTGAATACTTCGCCACAAACTGCTCCGTCTAACATTCCATATCCTACATATCCAGCATGTGCTGGTTCATGTCCGCTTCCACCTCCACTAACTAATGCTACCTTATTTTTCTTTTTTTCATTTCTAACAATAACGTTAAAACCTTCTAATTTCTTTACATACTCTGGATAAGCTGCTACAATACCATCAATCATATCATTAAGAACATTGTTAGGATCATTAATTAGTTTTTTCATATTTTTTCCTCCACTCTTTTTTCTTAATAAATAATTATAGCCGCATAAAACACTTTCAAAATAAAGTAATATTGTAGAACTTATTTATTACTTTAATAATGAATGTAGTTTTATGCGGCTTATTCTCTAATTCTCATAGCCTGCATATAATTATATTTTTATTCATATAAACGTTTTCTTCCCTTTTATTAAAACACATCTGTAATTTTATGTCAATGATATTTTCAAGAAAAATTTAATATTATTATTTAGGCATCAAAGTTTAATTAAAGATAATTATCATTACAATAAATTATATGTTATAAATAAGCTTATTATGAAGATTAAAATGGCAGTATATAAAAATTTATATACTGCCTTCTAGGGTAAATATATTATTGTTGTAGATAGACATAGGGGAGTTCATATCTACATATTACTGTGATAAATATATTTAAGTAATGAAATGAAAAATACTTTCAGCACATCCTTGTAATAATTATTATATTTATCTTATCTTAACGTTAGCTTAACGGATATAGTATTTTTTACAACAAATTAAATATATCAGTAAAAAAATCTTTATCAGTTAAACTTAAATTCCTCTTAAAAATTTTAATAATTCATCCCACTATTTATTATTATGGTAAAATAGTAAATAAATACAAGAAGGGGGCATAATCAAAATGATAAAATTAAATATAAGAAAAGCCGTGACATTTTCATTAGTAACAGCCTGCTTATTTTCATTAACTCCAATGAAAACCAATGCTGCATGGAAAAAAGATACTACAGGCTGGTGGTATACAGTAAATAATTCATATTCTAGAGGCTGGAAAGAAATCGATGGAAAATGGTATTATTTTTACTCTAATGGATATATGGCTCATGATACAATAATTGGTGGATATAAGCTAGGATCTGATGGTGCCTGGATTACAAATACATTAAATAATTCTAATAAATCAACTGAATCAAAAATTACTGAGGTTACTGTTGGAAATGCTCAGGAATTTGTTAATTCTATAGGCTCCAATAAAAAAATCATATTAAAACCAGGAGTATATAATTTATCAGATGTAAAACAAATTAATAATTCAGATTCTGGTGTAAAGTATATACCAGTAGATGATGGTGATGAATTGAATATAATAGGAATTCATGATCTTACTATTGAAGGTGCAGAGGCAGGTAAAGTAGAAATTAAAGTAGCTCCACGTTTTGCTAATATAATGAATTTTTCTAACGCCAAAAATATTACTATAAAAAATATTGTTGCAGGCCATACACCAGCAAAATATGAATGTAATGCAGGAGTATTGAAGTTTACTAATAGTAATAATATTTCAATTGCAAACTCACATCTATATGGCTGCGGAAGTATTGGATTGGACTTACACAATGTAAGTAAACTTGAAGCATCAAATTGTTTAATAGATCATTGTTCTTTGCGTGCAATACAGATTTATGATTCTTCAGATATTAAATTTGTAGAAAATAAAATCATTGATCATGAAGCCTATAGTAATATAGTAATGATAGATGGTGGAAAAGGTATTACATTTGAGAAATGTGAATTTGCAAATAATAATAATTTCATGTGGAGTTTTATAGAAACCTCAAACAAATCAGATATATTGTTTGATTCATGTGTAATTAAGAATAATTCAAAATCATCAAGTTCAGAATTCAATGATGAAAATATATGCTTATTTAAAACAACAGACTACTTTGGTAAATGTGACAGTAAAATAACAGTAAGAAACTCAGAAATAACTAAGAACACATGTGATTCTTTAGTAGACAATAAAGAAAGTGTTAAATTTGATGATTGTACTATTAATAATAACACTTTTAGCAAATAATCTAAAAATAATTTATAACTCAAATAATAGCTCTGTTCTCTGCTCTTATATAAATATATCTCCTAAATAATAAAAAGGCAGGATGAAATTCAAATATTTCCCCTGCCTTTAAAAATAATTAATTAACATGTAAAAACATTTCATAATTTTCTATTTTATCCTCTCTATTGGTATCTTTTAGCCATGTATTGTACTTCAAAATATATTTTTCTAACTGTTCAAGCTTTAAATTATTAATTTGTTTACCTTTACATTCTGCATACATATTAATCTTAATTATATTTCCCATCTTCTCACCTCTCTTTAAATTCCTCATATCTAATAATAATCCATTTTTGTGTCAGCATTTTGTCAAATTAGTAAACCTTTACTTAACATTCTTAATTTTTTCGATTTTAAAAAAATTAAGAATGTTAAATCATTTTATTAAAAAATAACAAGTAAAAATTAGCTTATTATATATGTTCTAATTAACAATTTACAATGATGGTTGAAATCTTTTCAAGATTTCTTAAATTTATATGTAAATCAATTATTGGAACTTATATATACTACTTTTGAAATTAATTTAATTAATCACAATTTATATTAATTATATCCATAATTATATTATAGCCATATATCAAAATTTTATCTTAAAAATATATAAAATTTTGATATATTTAGCAACTTTATCGTTTTTTCTATTGTAACTTTATTTTTATCCATATAATCTTCTCTAATTCTCTTCTTTTTTATTCAAAGTATCAACCTTTCAACCAATACTCTCAGGTATTTCCTCTATTCCAAGTAATCTAGGGATTCTTTCATTTATTTTTATAGATATTTTTGCAATTTTCATTTGCAGATTTTCAATTATCGTCTTAACTTTGCATATGAAATAATACTCATCATATCCATTTGTAATTACTGCAATAGGATTAAAATCCCATCCATTTATTCCATCAACTGCTTTACTTAATATTTCTTTATCTTCTATTGTAATATCTTTTCTTATTTCCATTTGATTATTTTCATTTATCATACATCAACACCCTTTCTATACTATATATATTAAATAATGTTTATGTCAGGTGTTTGTCAAATAGATTAAGATTTTCTTAACATACTCTTAAGTTCCTTAATTTTATTATAAAAACTTATATACAAGCCTTCTCTTATTGTTTTTTAAATGAAATAATGTTATTTTTCTCATTTAAGAATAGTTACATATAAATCAATTATTATATAATTTTTTCACATTTTGTAACTTACAACCTAGTAATAATCAGCTTTATTTTTCTTCATTAATAAGACTGGACAACAATTCTATTCCTTTTATTATATCTTCTTCATCTGCATAAGCATAAGATAATCTCAAAGAATGTTTATTGCTGCATCCATATATACTACCTGGATTTATCAATAATTTATTTTCCACAGCTTTTTGAAATAATTTTTCTGTATTTATTCTATTATTAAATGTAATCCAAATATAAAAACCACCTTTTGGAACTGTCCATGTTGCAATATCTTTAAACTCCTTCTCTAAAATACTAATCATTAAATTCCTACGTTTTTTTAGCTGAATACGAACCTTACTCAAATATTTATCATACAGTCCACTGGACAATAATTCGAACATGACATATTGAGCTATAGAGCTTGCGCCATAATCCATTTGCATTTTAGCGTCTCCTAATTTTTGAACAACTGATTCAGGACCAACAAGCCATCCAATTCTAAACCCTGGCGCTAAGCTTTTAGAAATTGATCCAAGATATATTATCATTCCGTTGTTATCTATAGCTTTTAATGGTTTAGGTGGAACTTCATCAAACCATAACTCACCATATACATCATCTTCTATTATTGGAAGCATATTTTTCTTACAATAGCTATATAGTTTTTCACGTCTTTCTTCACTCATTATATTACCCGTTGGATTGTGAAATGTTGGTATTGTGTATAGTAGTGCTGACCTAGCATTATTATTCTTTATAGGTATTTTAAAATATTCTATTCCTTCTTTATCCATTGGAATACCACAAAGGTTTATACCTGCTGATTGGAATACTTTTAATGACTGTATGTATGATAAGTTTTCTGTATATACTGTAGACCCTTTCTTAAGTACACATACAGATAATAAATGTATTGCTTGCAAAGATCCTGATGTTATAAGTACACATGATGGCGATACATTAATGCCTTTTAACTTTAACCTGTCACATATTATTTTTCTAAGATCAAACAAACCTAATGGTTCTAAATAGTTTAATGAGGTTAATTTTTCTGGCAATCTGCTAAATATCTCTTTCATTATATGGCTTGGCAATAATTTAGGCGATAATTCTCCTGTACCAAGACGTATATAATTATCATCATATTCAAGCTTATTTATTGTCTGAATTATAGGCTTGTTCGCCTTGAATATACCTGAATCTATATATTCTCCCCAGTCAGGTGTATTATTTGACACAAAAAGTGACCATGTATTACTTGCAACCCTTGTTCCTCCCCCAGAACTTCCTTGTAAAATTCCATAAGAACATAATTCATCCATGGCCATAACAATAGTACTTCTATTTACTTTAAAAAGTTCTGCAAGTTTTCTTTGTGAAGGCAGTCTGCTGTTAAGCACCCAATCACCATTTATAACCTTGCACTTTATATATTCAACAATTTGTTTATATATTGGAATTTCTAAAGATTTATCTGGACACCAGTCAATTATTACAACTTCCTTTGATAAACTTTCATCAAAAGGCTTCATCTTTCCACCACTTTTCTTTCAAAATATTAAAAAGATATATTTAATATTATATGTTTGGTTGGATAATAAATCAAACTTTGGTTGGATACATGAAATAACTATAATGATAATATATATATTAAATTAATTGTAAGCTTATAATGATTGGTAATATTATTGGTAAATGAAAGGATGAATTTAAATATGTCAGAAAAAACACTAACACTTAAATTATTAAAAGAAACTTTTGCTGTCTGTAGATTAAATAAAAATGAGGTAATTCCTGATTGGATAAATACTAGTGATTTTTATTCTATAACAAAAACAGAAGACGAATTATCAATTGTATGCTCTCAAGAATCTGTTCCAAAAGAAATAAAACATGAAGATGATTTTAAAGCCCTCAAAATTGAAGGTCCTCTGGATTTTTCATTAATTGGCATACTATCAAAAATAAGTACTATTCTAGCAAAATCGAAAATAAGTATATTTGCAATTTCTACATATGATACGGATTATATACTTGTTAAAAATACTGATATTCCTCGTACTATAGAAGTACTTTCTAATGAAAACTATGAAATTCTAATTTAAATAATTATAATTTGAGCGAGGTAAATTAAATGTGTATTCCTAATTTACCTCGTTTAAACATTTGAAATAATATTTTTAAAAGTTCACCTTTTAATCTCAAATATCTTAAGGTGCTCTTAATTTATCTCACTTCTATATCCTTTTTGTTATCTCCATAACTTAAATAATATTTATCTGCATCTATTATTCTAGCTATTTCTTCAATAAATACATTAACTTCAGAACTTACTTTCCTTTTATCTTTAATATATAGAGCTTTATCATCTATTTGATCAAGGCAAGTTATAGCTAAAGATTTTCTTATTTTAAATTTACTATTTAATGATTTATTAAAGTCTGCCTCAATGTTTTCTTTTAATAAGTCTAAATTTAATAATCCAAATCTTAAAGTTCCTTGATATCTATTAGGTATATTTGTTAAGTCTTCTATTTTTTCATATGGTTTATCTTTTAATTCATCTGGCATTGGACCTGCTCCATGTCTTGTTAAATAGCTTCTTGTAATATATATAGCCTCAATATCAACAGCCTGCCTTGTTTCTTCATCATTAAATTCATCATATAGTAGCTCAATAACATTTTCAATGCCAGTATTTGAAGGTGTTACATGAGGGAAATATTTATAATTTTGATGCAACATTAATCCCTGCGCACCTTCAAATATTAAGGTATCAAAATCATTTGCTATCTTAGAAAAACTTTTAAAATAACAAAAAGCATCACGAATTTTTAAATGGAACCTATAAGATAGACTTTCTTTTATTAGTACCTATCCTATAAGTTCCATTTTATTTATCACATTATGCTTTTTATTATTTATTCTGCTGGAGTTAATACTCCTCCATCATTTAATGTTATAGTTTTGCCTTCAAGCCATGAATTGCTGCTATTGCTGCTATCATAGTATATTGTATTTCCATTATCTTTTATATTATCAAGAGAAGTATCTTCATCAGTTAAAACTGTAACATATGATGTTCCTGTTACATTCCATGTACTATTCTTATCTAATGATATGTCTAATTCTTTTCCAGAATTTGCGCTATTTACTGTAGATTTTAATGTACTAGATTTTAAATTAAGTTTTAAAGTACTTATCCTATCTACTGTTATTAAGCCTTCTAAGTTTTGATTATCCGCATTAAATGTCAAATCTGCTCCATTGGCTCCTTTTGTTCCCCATTCACCATTATTTCCAGCTACATTTAGAAGTTTTCCGCTTCCAAATGAAAGTTCAGTATTTGTTAGGTTAATTACACCTTCTGTATTTGTTACAAAGAACATTGGAGCTGTGCTATATTTACCTGAAGCAGGATCAATAGTAAGTTTTGAATCTGAAGCTGAAAAAGTTCCCACACCATTATCAGCATCTCCTGACATACTCTGATAAACCATTACTCCAGTATCATCAACACCACCTGTACCTCTTCCAATTGCATATCCAGTTAAATCACAATTATTTAATTCAATTGAATTTTTGCCTTCTATAACAGCAATAGAAGATCCTGTGGCCTTACCTTTACTATCAGAAACATTTATATCTCCTGTTGAATAAACACATGGTGAACCTTCTCCAGATGTATTAAGAGTGCTATTATTCACACTAACAGTTCCCTCTCCTCTGTCAGTAGCAACTGCTGCGCTATGTGCCCCAGCTGTGCTTATCTTAACATTATCAGCATTAATTTCACCTTGATAAGTAGCATCTAGTCCTCTCGAATGGTCTCCTGTTGTATTTATTACAGAATCTTTAACAGTAACTTTTGTTCCTTCTCCAGTTGAAAATACAGCATTTCCACCAGCTACTGTCGTATTTATATTTACATTATCAAGTGTTGCATTTGAACCTTCATTAGCTAAAAAGCCTGCATTTGCACCAAAGAAATCACTAGCTTCTTCAACTGTCATCTCACCAGATGTCTTGTTCAATTTGGAATCTGAAATTGTTAAAGAACCTCCATTAGTCACTTTTATAGCTGATTCATTTGCCTTCGTAGCTGTAACTTCTTCCTTGCTTTTAGTTTCAGATGTTCCATCAATAGACATTACTGCTGTAGACTCTACTGAACTTCCTTTATCAACATTGAACACACCATTAGGCATTTGTCCATTTTGTCCTCCCTGTGGCATTTCAGGTGGTTTACCATTAGTCTTTTCATTTAAAGAATCAGAATTACTATTTCCTTTATTCTGCACATTTTCATAATAAGGTGTAGCATATTGTGTTGCAGCATTAGCTACAGTGCCGCTTAATAAACCAGTTCCTATTATAGAAAATACTGAACATATACCAATTAATCTCTTTACATTTTTAGATACCATACTTAAATCCTCCTAAATTTTACTCAATTGTTATATAGTCTATGATTTAACAATAGTATTCTTATCTTAACGTTAGCTTAATCCATTGTTGTTAATAAAAATTTTTTCATCTAACACCAATAAGTTTTAAAATAATTTAAAAAAACATTTGACTTCAAGTCCCTCTAAGGTTGTACACTCTTTTATGATATATGAATATCAAATATATAGAGCAAGTGACAAAGATTCAATATGTAAAATTAAATAATGGTATAGAAATGCCAATGTTAGGGTTTGGTGTATTTCAAATTCATGATGCATTACATATCTTGATAATACGATTTTACAATTTTGCTATTTATTTTTAATTGTTGATAAATTTTATATAGATTTTCTTTAATAGTATTACTAATGCATAAATAATAACTATATTAAAGAATAAACTCAATATATTGATATCCATCCCCCTATTTCCATTAAATAGATTATCAAAAAGCATATAACTTCCTTCACTCCCTTGGTATATTGACCAATAGTTACATGGAAATCCAAAGTTATATACTATTAACGTTCCATTTTGTCTTATATTAGCTGGTACAATAAAAGTAACAACAATGAGTAGAAATACACTTAATTTAAACTCATATGTTTGGATTCGTCTCATTTTATTCACTACTTTCTATAACTTTATTACAAATCTTTTTGAGATTATAAGTTATATTATAACATAAATTGTAAATATATCATGTTCAAGTTTCAAGGAAAATTTTTTAATTACTACTCAAAATCCATATTTTGTGCATAAAAAATATCACAAAAATCATTTATTATTTTGAATAATGTGATATTAAAAACTAGTATTTACTTTTTATCTGTTAATTTTCATTTATACTTGAAATAATCAATAAAAATCCTAAAATAAAGCCGCCACCAATTATATTTCCAATTACAACCCACACTATATTTTTTAGTGCTAATAATATTGGTAATCCTCCTAAAGAGAAATATGCAATTGAAAAGATAGCCAGATTAGCTATACTATGTTCAAATCCTGCTAGTGCAAAAGTAAAAACACAGAAAAACATCATTATAATTTTTCCTACTTCACTTTTAATTCTTATTCCACTATATACTGCTAAGCAGACACTAAAATTACACAGTATGCCCCTCAAAACAAGCTCTAGAACTGATAAATCTAATTTTGAGTAAGCTATTGGCTCAATATAAGATTTAATAGCTTCAAAGTTGACACCACTTTTTACAAACATATAAGCAAATATAATTATTCCAACAAAATTTCCCAAAAATGAATAACTTAATATCTTTAAAGTAGATTTTATATTCACTTTTTTCTTTAAGATTCCTATATACATAACAAAATTATTCCCTGTAAATAATTCTGCACTAAAGAATACAATTGCTATAATGGCAAAGCAGAATAATGCAGCACTAGATATCCTAGCTGCTTCTGGATAATTGGGAGAAAGTATTCCTCCAATTGTATATGACAGTATAGTTGCAAGCATGATAAAAATCCCTGCCATAACAGCACGTCCAAAATATTTTGTAAAGCTTTCTTCTACTATTTTAACTTTATTAGCTGAAGTATTTGCAATTTTATCAACATCATCATGATACATTTTTCACACATCTTTACCTTTCTCTTATTGATAATAATTTTCATTTTCTAAATTATACATTAATTTTAAAGTTTTGTATATAAATATATATTTTTTTATTATTAAAAATATATATTTGGTTGGGTAAAAAATCGTTTTTTGGCTGGATACAGCTAAATGATATGATGATACTATGAGTTTGTGTATAAGAAATATATTAAAGTCTTTAAAACTAAATTTATAAACATGAGATGAGATTTTTCAATGTAAAACGCAATATTATCATTAAAATTATTAAAGGACAGCTTTGCTATATGTAGATTAAAGAGAGATGAAAACATTCTAGATTGGGCATTAAACAATAATAAGAATGAAATAGAAAATTCTATAAGAGTTCTTTCTATTGAAAAATAATATCATTCAATAAATATATCTATTATTAACTTAATTTTATACTACTAATAAGGAATGATTTTTATGTTAAAAACAATATTGAGAGGTTTTACAATTGGACTTGCCTATCTTGCACCTATAGGAATGCAAAATTTATATGTGATAAATAGTGCTCTATGTAGAAAAAGATCTCAAATGTATATGGTTGTATTTACTACAATATTTTTTGATATTTCATTAAGTCTTGCATGCTTCTTTGGTATAGGATTTTTAATGAATAAATTTCCACTATTTAAATTAATAATTCTTTTGGTTGGTTCAATTACAATAATAATGATTAGTATTCAGTTAATTAAAAGTAGTCCTTCACCGTATTCTTCAATTAATATAGAAAAAAATTTTATACAAACAACAATTTCTTGTTTTTTAGTTACATGGGCTAATCCTCAAGCTCTTCTTGATAGTACTTTGCTTTTTGGCGGACTTAGCACAACTCTTCCATCACATATGACATCATATTTTATCTTTGGAGTATGTATTTCATCTTTTATGTGGTTTTTTTGCCTTGGAAGCATTGTCAGTATATTTAGTAAATCATTTAATGAAAAAACTTTAAAGATTATTAACATGGTCTGCGGTTCTGTGATTATTTATTATGGAATTAAGCTTGCCTATAATTTTTTAAAGCTTATTTTATAAATTTTATTACTCTTTAAGTCAGTATTCTAAATCCTGCATTTTGTATGAATACCCAATAGCAAATGCAATCGTGTTTTTGCAAAATGACATAAGTGAAGTTTCATTAAAATTCTTAAGTTCTAAAATTCTTAAGAATTTAAGAATTTATATTCTTTTTCATATAGTATCTCTTGTGATTTTCTGGGCACTGATCTAAGACTCCAAATATCTCGTAACCTTGCTTTAAATAAAAATCTTTTGCTTGAAAATCAAATGTATCTAAGTGAATTAATTTACACTTATTTCCTTTTGCTATCATCTCAATTTCTTCTAAAAGCTTTCTTCCCAATCCCTTATTTCTATATTTATCATCAACAAATAAAGAATCTATATATAAACAGTTCCAGCAATACATTTTGCTATTTATCCCTGCAATGATTCCGCCATGATTATCTTTAATAACTCTGTTTATCCATATGAATGATTTTTTCTGAGTATTGGGCACCTTAGATAAATTGTAATTTATCAGCTTATCTATTATTAACTCTGATTCTTTGTCACTACTTTTTTCAATATTATATTTTTCCATATTATATCTCCTAATATATATCTAATTCATACTAACTTAAATTTAGTATACTTTTTTCTTACTATTTTTAAAGATCCACACAATTATAATTAGATGTATATTGTGGTTTTAATCTTGTAAGCAATTATGACACTTTTTTTCTACGTACATAACTATATATTTAAACATAAAAAATAAAGAGGTAAATTAAACATCCCTGCCTAATTTACCTCTTTATTTTTTATTATTGTGCTTGCAAAAACTCTTCATAAGTTTCAACCTTATCCTCTCTATTAGTTTGCTTTAGCCACTTATTATATTGCATAATCTTTTTTTCTACATTTTTTAAACAAATCTTTTTATTATGCGCCTTTTTAGTTTCTGCATACAAGTTTATTTTCATTATATTTCCCATTTTCTCACCCCCTTTTATATATAATACAATTCGTTTTTTATATTTCGGTACTAAAATTTAAAAAAATAATAAAATAGTACGTTTAAATTATTATACATCGTACTATCTCATTATTCTAGTAGAAATTTTTTCTATACTTGTTGATAAAGATGATTCTATTCATAATTCTGACATTTTTCGAGAGGTGAATGTCACCTATTAGTTATATACTTTGCTCAAATGCAAATACATCATTAGGATCATATTTAGTTTTTATAAATTTCAGCTTTTCATAATTATCACCATAATATTCATGTTTATAATCTTCAAGCTCTACTAATGGGAAATTAATAAATGATCCTTTTGTTATAGATTTTATGTATTTAAATTTTTCTAATATCCATTCTATGTTTTCTTTTTTATATTTATCTTCTTCAAATACACTTTGGAAGCCCATTATAAATTTTGCATCTCTATAATAAAAAGCACCTTCTTCTTTGGTTTTATTAATTACTGCACCGCCAAGTCCATAAAATGTTACAGCTGCATAAACTGCTCCATTTGCAGCATTATCTAAAATTTTAATTATCTCTTTTATTTCTTCTTCTGAATAGTCATTATAAATAAATCTTCCTGTTGATTTATATTTTTCATAATCTGCATGGCTGTCTTGAATTATTCTATTTGCTTCAAATATACTTGTATATGTTAAATTTAAAGTTTCATCATAACATAAATCTATAAGTGGTCTTAAAATATTGTGAGCTTCTTCTTTTTCACCATAATATAATCCAATTAGCTTTATTCCTCTTCCTTTTTTCTTTGAATTATAAATTGCCATCTTAAAATTAACCTTATTATCTAGATTTTTAAACATATCTTGATAAGTTTTTACTACAGTTACTTGCCTATCAGATTCCAAATTAAAATACTCAAGATCAATTAAAGTTACATTTTCAACTTTTTCTTTAAGCTTAAATGTCATAGAAACTACAACTCCAAAGTTTCCACCACCACATCCTTTGCTTGCCCAAAATAAGTCTTTATTTATATGTTCATTTGCAATAATTATGTCACCTTTATAATCTACAAACTCTACTTCGATTAAGCTATCACATGCTAGTCCTAGAAATCTGCTTGAATATCCCCAGCCTCCACCAAGTGTGAAACCTGCAACTCCTACTGTAGGGCATCCTCCACCTGGAAATGCATATCCTTTTGAACATAGGATTTTACATGCTTCTCTATTTGTTACTCCACCCTCTAATGTTACCTTTTTATTTTCTTCATCTAAATCTATTTTTTTCATTTGGCTTACATCAAGTACAATCAAATCATTTCCTGTTGAATATCCCTCATAGTTATGAGCACCACTTCTTATTCTGAACTCAACTTTATTCTCTCTGCACCACTTTATATTTTTTGAAACTTCTTCTTTATTAAAACAATAAACAATTGCTTTTGGATAAGCATCAATTGCTCTATTCCATGACAATCTGCATTCTTCATAATCTATATTATCTTTTAAAATAATTTTTCCTTCTAATTGATTTAAATTTAAATTTATATTATCCATATTTTCTCCATAATCTATATTTCAATATCACAGCTATTAATTTTCTCTTCTCTTATTCTATAATTAGAATCACACTTTGGATTTTTACATACTCTTTCAATAACTATATATGCTCCATCATACTTACGTTCTCTCTCCAAAAGCACTCCGCACTTTGGACATTTATCTGGTAAACTACACCCACATACCATATTCATTCCTCCATATAAGTAAATATTGATTTACTTATATTATAAACTTTTTCTACAATTTTTTATAATAAACTGTCTTTTATAATTTCTTCTATAAAATTTCTTATTATTTCTACTTTTTCAATATCCTCAACAAGAAAATCTACACTTTCATAATCCAAATCAACTATCATAGTAAACTTTATGTCTTTATATATATAATCTGATGCAGCAATATAAACCATATCTCTTGTTTCAATATATTTTACTTCTTTATTGTATTTAAGCTTTTCTAGAAAAAACTTATATTCACTATATTCTGCATTCATATCATTAAGCCATTTATATTGCTTACATGGTATAAATCTTTTTGAATCATCTTTATCTAGTTCTGTGAATCTTTCTTCCTTCATAGTTTTTACATCCTTTAATTTATAAATATTTTAATAATGGTATTATAATTTATTTTCAACGCTCCTAAAAGACCTTAATAAATTTTGAACATAGCTCTTTATTAATTATTCACTATAATTTACAACTTACTTCACTCATTTCTTATATAGATTATACAACATAAATTTGCTATTCTTAAATTTTTTAAGTATTTTACTTAACTCCATAAAACATTATTACTTTAATTTTACGCAGTTTAACTGTCATTATTTTGATTTTTCATATCATAAATGTTGTTTAAATAAAATAAACTATATTGAATAAATAAAAAATTTAATTCAATATAGCTTGGTCTAATTCAAAATTCTTCTTTTGAATATTCATAAAAATCTATTCTCGGTTTAAAGATACTTTATATCCTTAGGATATTCTTTTTCTAATTCTAAATTTGTATTATTAATTATAGTATCTAAAAAAATCTGTTTATTTTCAATAGGTTTAAAAGAAAATATTGGAATCAATAAATCTTCATTATTAACTGTTCTTACAAGTATGTAATTATCTACTGAATGTATACTCTTAATAGAATTCCAATTATAAATTTTCACTACAAATTTAGTGTTAACTTTTAATCCTTCCTCTACAAAAGTTAATTTAGTTTGTTCAAATAAATTTTGATATTTATCAAAAGAATATATTTCAAAAAACTTTTTTCTAAGCTTATGCATAATAATCTTTTTTCTAAATAACATAATTATAAACGAAAATACTATATATATTACAATTGATAATGGGTCTTTAATAAGAGCAATTGCAACTAAAAAACCTAATAAAATAAATAAAATAATAAAAATAAAATTAGAAATCATCTGATATTTAAAAACTTTAGTTTCCTCAACATGTCCCATATGAAAATCTATTAATTCTTCCTTTGAAATAGTATAGTCTATCTCCGTCAAATAAACACCTTCTATCTTAAAAATTAATTAAATAATAAAAAATCATAAATACAAATTTAGCAAAATATACAATACCTTTTAAAATTATATTACTTTTCAGATTAATATTCAATAAACAACATATATATTTCTATTTTTTTAAATTATTGCCTCAATAAAAATTAAATGGTATTATTTATCATATGCTGTTTTAGGTAGGAATCTAATGAAAAGAATAAAATTAATAATACTTCCACTTATAATATGCGCATTTATAACTGGATGTAATAAAGCTCAAATTAATAATGAAGACAAGCAAACTAATAATAAATCTGCACAAACTTCGAAAGCAAATGATAATAAAAAAAATAAAAAAAGAAACTGCAGATATATCTCAAACAAATGAAAAAAAGGAAACTAGTAATGAGTCTTTACAGACTTCAGATAAAGATAATAAAAAGTCTACAGAGACCAATAGCAAAAATGATAACTCAATAAATGATGAAATATTTTTTGGTGATTGGACCATCACCGGTACAGCAGCTTCTGGCCCTGTAACAATTTATAGTACTGAAGATATTAAAAAAATAATAGGTACAAAAATATATTATGGAAAAGATAAATTTATTAGTAATGATAAAATTGTTAATAATCCTATATATGAAACAAAGTTAGTAAGCCGTGATGATTTCAGCTCTGATCATGCTAATATATCTGTTACACTGTGCCTTTTTACCTAAGATTATTAAGGATTGTTAATGAATTCTTTTAACAATTTTATTATATTCCATTCAAAACATTGAAAAATGTTTAGTTCGTGTTATAAGATTGTTTAAAATTGGAAATAAAAATTAAAATAATAAAATACTGAAAATTTGATATAATCCAATTTTCAGTATTAAAAAATTGTTAATCCACATATAAAAAACTCATAAATTCAGTTTTTTATATGTGGATTTTTATTAATTATATTTTATATTTATAGATTGGTTTACTTATATATTACTTTACTCTCGAAACCAAATATTCATTTCTCTTTCTGCATTTTCTATACAATCTGAAGCATGAACACAGTTGATATTATTACTTATTGCATACTTCTTTCTTATTGTTCCTTCTTTTGCCTTAGATATATCAAAAGGTCCATTCAACGCTCTAACTCTTTCTATTGCATTTTCACCTTCAAGAATTAATGCCACAATTGTATCACTTGTTATATATTCAATTAATCTATCGTAATATTCTCTTCCTTCATGTTCTTCATAATGTGCTTTTGCAAGCTCTAATGTTGCATCTAACATTTTCATCTTTACTATTTTTAAATCATTTTCTTCATAAATTGATAATACCTTACCAACTAAATTTCTTTGTAATACGTCTGGTTTTAATAGGACTAAAGTTTGTTGTTTTTGCATGTTTCCTCCTGCTGCGCTTATTACTGCTAATAATATTATAATTACTAAAATAACATGGTCATTATATATTAAAAGTTATAGCTTTAACAACTGCTTGGCTCTGATATAATCCTATTTTACAAGGTTATCATTTAGATTTATATTTTTATAATTCTAATTTATTTAATAAATCAATAAGAGAATACGTTACAAATCTTTAAATACATATCTCTTCTTTAATACAATCAATATTTAATTGAAGTTTTAATTGATAAAACTTCTGATTAATTACATAATCTTTTGTAAAATATTTTCTTTTTCCATAAAAATATTTTACTACAAATCATAAGCTTTTAGAGTTTTGATTTATTTTTTGTAATAAAAAGGAGCTTCGCACTAATTCTTAACGCGATAGCCCACTTTCTATTATTATGGTTTATGAGTTTATACTTTTTATTTACAGACTATTTTATATTAAAGTTACTTTTTATGGTTTACATTTTCTATTTGTTTATTTATATAAATATTGTGTTAAATTTAATGCTTTATGCTATATTTATTTTTAAATTATTTAAAGATAAAACCATATAAACTTATTTAGCTTTAAATAATATTTTATTTTGAAATCTTATAGTTTATCTTTTTAAGCTTCCACCATTAGTAGCTATTACTTCTTTGTACCAATTAAAGCTCTTTTTCTTATATCTTTCAAGAGTACCTGATCCATCATCATTTCTATCTACATAAATGAATCCATATCTCTTTTTAAGTTCAGCAGTTGATGCACTAACTAAGTCAATACATCCCCATGTAGTGTATCCCATAAGTTCAACACCGTCTTCAATTGCTTCATAAACTTGAACTAAGTGATCATTTAAGTAATTTATTCTATAATCATCATTTACAGTTTTATTTCCATTTTCATCTGTAATTAATTCATCAACAGCACCTAATCCGTTTTCAACTATAAATAATGGTTTTTGATATCTGTCATATAATAAATTAAGAATATATCTTAAACCTTCTGGATCAATTTGCCATCCCCAGTCTGATGCTTCTAAATAAGGATTTGGTACTCCTGCAATTAAGTTACCTTCACCAGCCTTATTCTTTTCTGGGTCAGCTGTTGCACATGAACTCATGTAGTAGCTGAATGAAATGAAATCTACTGTGTTCTTAAGTATTTCTGCATCACCTGGCTCCATTTTGATTTCTATATTGTTTTCCTTGAAGTATCTATTCATATATCTTGGATATTCTCCTCTTGCATGAATATCAGCAAAGAAAAGATTAGCTCTATCTTGTTCCATAGCCTTTAGTACATCACTCGGTCTTGGGCTTAATGGATAGTTCGGTACACCAAGTATCATACATCCAATCTTAAATTCTGGGTTTATTTCATGACCTATTTTAACTGCTAATGCACTTGCTACTAATTCATTGTGCATAGCTTGATATAAGTCCTGCTTGCTTAACTTTTCTTTTGGTGTCCATACTCCTGCACTCATATATGGAAAGTGAAGTGCTGAATTTATTTCATTAAATGTAAGCCAGTATTTAACCTTATCTTTGTATCTTGTATAAATTGTTCTCACATAATTTTCAAAGAATCCAACAAGCTTTCTGTTAGTCCATCCATCATAATTCTTAGCAAGTGCTAAAGGTGTTTCATAGTGTGAAATTGTAACAAGTGGTTCAATTCCATACTTAGCTAATTCATCAAAAACATTATCATAAAATTGTAATCCCTTTTCATTTGGTTCTTTATCATCACCATTTGGGAATATTCTTGACCATGCAATAGATAATCTAAAAGTCTTAAAGCCCATTTCTGCAAATAACTTTATATCTTCTTTGTATCTGTGATAGAAGTCTATTCCTATAAGCTTCATATTATCTTCTGTTGGTTCATCTGTTAATGGTGCTTTTATACCATGTGGCATAATATCTTGAATTGATAATCCCTTACCATCTTCGTTATATGCTCCTTCGAATTGGTTTGCTGCTGTTGCTCCACCCCATAAAAATCCTTCTGGAAATTTAATTGCCATAATTACTCCTCCTAATTTAAGATTATATCTTCATAGCGCTAATGATAAAATATGTATAATCGTAATAGTTTTATATAAAATTTATAAAAAAATACCTAAGAAATATAGAAAAATAATTTCTAAATCTCTTAGGTATAGCCTGCTTTACCAGTAACAATCCTGTTTTATAAATCTATGATAAGGATATCATATTTTTTTGATAGTGTCAATAATCAACACTTATATTTTAATATCTTAGTTATTATTTATTCTAAGTATACCATCTTATTTAACCGTTATAATAACGCGTTGATAATGTTTTAAGTTTATTTTTCCATTATCTTTTGCTTCAACAACAATGTGAATAGTATCACCAGATTTTGCATCTTCTGGTACTGTGAAAGTAACCTTATTAGTGTCACTTCCTTCTAATTTAATGCTGTCTACAACTTCATTTTCTGCAAGTTTACGAGTAGTATCTAGTAATAGATCTCCAGCATAAGTATCTTCTGTCTCATTCTTTTGACCTTTGTAATCTTCATAAGTATCAGCTTCAGCATAACGCCACCATTTATAAGTTATTTCATCACCATCTGGATCTTTGGCATCAGCAGTTAATGTTATCTTTTCTCCTGCTTTCGCAGTTAAATCAATTCCTTCTTTAACTTTAACTGTTGGAGCATGGTTAGCTTCTTCATAAGTTTTAGCAACACACCAATCTGCTCTTGCAGCAAAATCATTTTGAATATCATCAAACCATCTTGTTAAAGAATATGATGCTTCATATTGATTTGTATATGGATTGTAATCTAGTTCAGTATTTTTCCATAAGTTATCATTAACAACTCCAAAACGAGATCCCCAACCTCCATAAGTTGGATCTTCCATACTTCTTAAACCGTTATCAATCAAGTATAAAAATGATGGAGAATCTCCCTCTGATATAAAGTCATATCTATTATACTCTGAGTTATTTTTAAGATATTCTTCAGTTCCTCTTTGTTCTTCTTCAAGTTCACCTTCTATATAATTTCCATCACCCATTAAAGCATATTTTTCAAGTAATGTTCCATGATTTGCTTTAATATTTTCATACATCCAGTCACCTTGTAATAAAGAATTCACTTCGTCATTATGATATTTCCAAGCATATGCAAAGTGCCAGAAGTTACTTCTATCATTTATGATTCTAATGTTTGGCCAATTTTTCGCTATATATTCACCATAGCTGTCATCTTGGTCTAAAATTATATAAAGTACAACCTTTTCATTAATCTTCTTTTGAATTTCTTCCCACTTATCTGTATCCTTGTACTGTTCTTCTATAGACTTTAAAGCACGAGCTGTAGTATTAGTTCCACCCCATGTTTGGACATACAGTTCTCTATCATCATCATCTAAGAAAAGTTCTTTTAGGTACTCAGAACCTTCTGTGACTTCATCCATTTCTCCAGCATCTGAGATATTACCAATCTTAGTTATGTTTCTAACATGTTCTGGTTCTGGATAGCCTTCTGCATGTACTGATAAGTTAGGATATACTTCTTCATATGCATCAATAAATTCGTCTACCCACTTAGTTCCAGTCCATCTAAATGGTTCAATCCCTTTTTCTTCATCTCCTGCATAGTGATACATGGAGCTTGTCACAACTATTCCTGCAAGATCAACTTCATTTGCATAAAGCATAAATCTTATTACTGAGTTCATATCATCAACTTCACCATCTGTTGTAATAACAGTACGAGCCTTTGTCTTTTGTATTGTTGATGAAACATTTTGACCTTCTACTTTGTTATTAGTTTCAGGCGCTTTGGCATTATTACATCCTGCAAACATACCAACACATAAAACTGATGCTACAAGCATAGAAAGTAAAGAACATTTTTTGTTTTTCATTTTACTACTCCCCTTATTTTAATATTTTCTTTTGTTAATTTATATTTAATTTATAGAATTCTCCTAGCTGATATCTATATATCAGCTAGAATTCATCATATTATAAATATCAAATTTTAGTGAAATTAATTATCTAGTAGCTTTAAGCAATTCTTCTTTTTCTTTAACATCTCTATCTATAAATGATAAAACATCTTTATAATCATGTGCATTAGTTACAAGAACTGGCGTTATTGTATCATATCCAGCTTTTTTAATAGCTTCTATATCAAACTCTACTAATAAATCACCTTTTTTAACTTTATCTCCTGCTTTTATATGAGCTGTAAAGTGTTCCCCACCAAGCTTAACGGTATCAAGTCCTATATGGATTAATACTTCAACTCCATCATCACTTGTGATTCCAATTGCATGCTTTGTTTCAAATAATGCTGAAACTACTCCATCAACAGGTGCAACTGCTCTTCCTACTGCTGGTATTATTGCAGCACCTTTTCCCATTATTTCTTCTGAAAAAGTAGCATCATCAACTTGCTTTAGTGAAACTGCCTTACCTTCAATCGGAGCACATACTACAGATTCAACTGTTATTTCATTATTATTTTCTATGCTTTCTTCTAAAGTATTATCTTCATTAACTTCTTCCACTATTTCATCTTCTTCGTTTTTAGGATCATCAAAACCTAATATCCATGTTCCTACAAAAGCTATAGCAACTGATATTCCTGCTGTTATTAATGCATTTCTCATATTGCTACCGCCTTCTGGTGCAATAAATTGTACCATTGCTAACGCTGATGGTGTTGCAAATACATAACATTTTAATGCTGTTAATCCTGCGTAAAATCCTCCAACTAACCCTGCAAACATACAAGCATATAAAGGTTTTTTATATTTTAAAGTAACACCATACATTGCTGGTTCAGTAACACCTGCAAGAAATGCTGATATTGCTGATGAGAAAGATAATTGTTTTAAATCTTTATTTTTTGATTTTAAACCTACAGCTACACATGAAGCTCCTTGAGCTAAGTTTGAAGATAACATTGCAACTAATAATAAAGTATCAAAGCCTGGAGTAGTATTTATATTAATTAATGCTATAGGCACAAATGCCCAGTGCATACCTGTCATAACTAATAAAGGCATAAGTGCAGCCATTAATGCTAGTGCAAGCCATGAAGCTTTGTCGTATATAGCATATAATACTGATGATAATATATTACCTCCAAAATATCCCAAAGGACCTACTAAAACAATTGCTATAGGAAGTGCAATAATTAAAATAAGTAATGGTTTTAAAAAGTTCTTTGTTACAGCTGGTGTTATTTTATCAGCAAATTGTTCTATATATTTCATAATCCATGCCATTATGATTACTGGAATTACCGCATATGTATAACTTGCAGCAGCTACTGGAAGTCCAAATAATGATATTTTTTCACCACTGGCTACTAATCCTGTAAAATCCGGATATAACATAACACCTATAACTGCAGCTAATGTATAGGGATTAATGTTAAATTTCTTAGCTGAAGATATAACTAACAAAAATGGTAAGAAGTAAAATGTTGCATCTCCTAAAGAATACAGCATCTTATATGTTTGACTTGTATCTGATAATAATCCTATTGTCGTAAGTATTACAAGTAAAACCTTCACCATACCTGCTCCAACTAAAGCTGGCATAGTTCCTGACATACATCCTGATACTACATCTAAAACTGTTGTAACAATTCCTTTCTTTTCTTTTGTTCCTTCACTGCTACTGCTTGAATCACTGAAATTTCCAAGTTTTAATATTTCCTTATAACAAGTTCCTACATTGTTTCCTATGATGACTTGATATTGGCCGCCTTTTTTCATGACACCCATAACACCTTTTATTTTTTTAACTTTTTCATCATCAACAATGCTTTCATCTTTTAATACGAATCTAAGTCTAGTCATACAGTGCATAACACTATTAACATTCTTTTCTCCGCCTAATTCTTCTATTATTCTTTTTGCTACTACTGAGTAGTCCATAATACAGTCCTCCAATTAAAATAAATTTTAAATTTGATTTTAATGAAGTAAAGCCCATAACCCAGATCTATATTTTATTTAACCAACTTTATATTTTGTAATTACTTTTTATATAAACCTGCTTATGGTAACATTCTTGCATTTAATTAAATATTATTGCGAGCTTTAGGCTATTTAAAGCTACATAAAATTTTATAAAAAATACCTAAGGAACATAGACTGAGCGCTCAAAAATCTATGTTTCTTAGGTATAGCCTGCATTACCAGTAACAATCCTAAACTTATTTAGTTTATTTTTGTTATTCTATTTATATGTACAGCAAGGTACATCTTTTCATCTTCTGTAAGCTTATGATCATATTCTTTTTCAATATATTTTTCTATTTTTTCAACACAATCATATGCCATTTTATATTTTACCTTCATTATTTCACAAAGATTAGTATCTTCATCTTCTATTTCCTTTCCACTAAACATTCTTTGTGCAAAAAACTTTAGATGTGTTATAAATCTTTCATAATGAAGTGAATATTCATCTAATTCTAAATTATAATGATATTTTACTATATTTAAAGTATTTTGTATTATCTTAGTTATGTCTAAAGTTTCATCCATATTACTAGAATTAAGCTCTGCATTAACTATATGTAATGCAATTGATGCAGCTTCATCTTCTGGAAGTTCAACATTAAGCTTTTTCTTAATTATCTGTAATGCTTCTTTACCTATTAAAAATTCATGATTATAAAATCTTTTAATTTCCCAAATAAGAGCATTTTTAAAATTTAGACCTTGCTTTTCTCTCTCTACTGCAAAATTTATATGGTCTGTTAATGAAATATAAATATTTTCATTAAGCTTTTTACCAAGTGAATATTTTGCATAAGAGATTATTTCATTACATACCTGAATGACTTCTAATGGAATTTCTGATAATAAACTCACTAATTTGTTAGTACTATTTGCATCTTCTAAATAATAAACCTTTTCAATTTTATCAGAGTCTATTTCTTCTCCAATTTTCTTTTTGAATCCTAGACCACATCCCATAACAAGGACTTCTTTATCATTTTTGTCAAATGCACGAATTAAATTGTTGTTTATTACCTTGTCTATTTTCATAAGCTATTCTCCCCTAAAATTTCACCTTTTGAATCTCTATATTGTGGTATAAAAAAAGACCACACCACAAAATAATATAATATTTTTTACAAAATACTAAAAATAAAGCGGTAAAGCCTGCATAACCAGTAACAATCCTTTAATATTAATTTCATGATAAGGATATCATAAAAACTTTTTCATGTCAATATATAATCTTTTTATATTTTATCTTTTAATCTAAGAATATGATAATATGCAAACTTACTACATATTTTATCTTTACAATTTAATTCTATATAACACGCTAAAATGATACAATACTTAAGAAACTATAATAAACTGAATAAAAAATAAAGCCGAATAGAAAACTATTTAGCCTTATTTTTTATTATATGGTCTTTTATATAAATGGGTTTAGGGAAAGCAAGTTAAATTGTTTTATCTATTTGATAAATAAAGCATCAACTCATCTCTTGATATTCTTTTTGGCTCTTTGAATTGATTCAAAATTAATGCTTTATAATAAACTTTAGCAACTTTTTCTACATCTATTACTTTAGACAATATATCTTCTGTACTTGAGCTTATAACAATAGCTCCATTACTTTCTAATAAACAAGCATCACTTCTACTTAACTTTTCTATTAAATCAGTTATACATTCATCAGATTTTCTTTCTTCATATTTTGCTAAATAGATATACCCTCCATAGCTTGCTGAATCATATGATATTGGTGGAATCACTTTATTTGCTATTGAAAATGTTGTTGCATAAGTTGAATTTATATGCATAAAAGTACGTATATCTTTTCTAGCGCTATATACTTCTAGATGCATTTTCAAGTCAGAACTAGGGTTTATTCCATCAAGCGGCTCAATTTTTTCTCCTTTTAAATCAACAATACAAATATTTGTTGTTTTTAAGTTCTTTATTTTTATTTTTGCAGGTGTTATCACTATATATCCTGATGTCTTATCTTTGATACTGAAACTTCCACACTTTTCTAAACCCAAATTATTCTTTTCTGCATCTTGTGCAATTTTTATAAGTTTAATTTTTAAATTTTCTAGCATACTACATCATCTCCTTATAAATTTAGGCTACTTTCTTAATCCCATTAATTTATCTAAAAATATTTTTTCTTCCATTACTTTGAGATTTTTATCTATTATTGGTTTAAATTCCATATTACTTAAAATATCTTTTTCAAGGTTAATTCCTGGTGCTATTTCTGTTAAATGAAGACCATCTTCTTTTAATTCAAAAACTGCTCGTTCTGTTATATACATTACTGGCTGCTTAAGCTTTCTTGCTCTATTCCCACTAAAAGTAATCTGCTGAACGGAATCTAAAAACTTCTTATTAGTTCCTTCATTTATAATCTTCACTTTTCCATTTTCAATTTCTATCTGAAGTCCTTTGACTGTGAATGTTCCACAAAAGACTACTTTCTTTGCATTTTGAGTAATATTAATAAATCCACCACACCCCGGAAGCTTTGGTCCAAATTTGCTTACGTTTACATTCCCCTCTTTATCACATTCTGCAAGTCCTAAGAAAGCTATATCAAGTCCACCTCCATTATAAAAATCAAATTGTGTTGCTTGATCAAACATGCATTCAGGATTAATTGATGCTCCGAACCTATCTCCACCTTGTGGAATTCCTCCTATTAACCCTGGCTCCACTGTTAAAGAGAAAAGATTTTCAATTTCTTCTTCATTTGCAACGCTTGAAACCGCTTCAGGCATTCCTATTCCTATATTGACCACTTGTCCTTCTGATAATTCCATAGCTGCTCTTCTTCCAATAATCTTTCTTTCATTTAAATTTAATGGTTGAAGTGCATCTACCACCATATTAGCTTCACCAGTCAATGAAGGATCATAATCTTGACCTAAAACTTGAGCCTGATCTTCTTTTTCTGCCTCAACTATATAATCAACATAAATTGACGGAATTTTAACAATTTTAGGATCAATAGTGCCTTCTTTAACCACCTTTTCTACCTGTACTATTACTGTTCCACCACAATTTTTAACTGCTTGCGCTATGCATGTGGCTTCGGAGTACGTAGCCTCATGCTCCATACTTATATTTCCTTTTTCATCTGCATATGTCCCTCTAATAAAAGCTATATTAATATCAGGACATTTATAAATCAAGTTTTCTTCACCTAATATATCTATTACTTCAACTATATCCTCTTTAGTTCTTGAATTTGCTTTTCCACCATCTATTCTTGGATCTACAAATGTATCTAATCCAACCTTTTCTATAGTCCCTGTTCTTTTTCCAGCCTTATCTCTAAACATATGACATACAACTCCTTGAGGCAAGTTATATGCAATTGTTTTATTATCACTAATTAATTTTCCAATCTTAGGTGCTAAGCCAAAGTGACCTCCTATTATTTTACCAACTAAGCCTTCATGAGCTAAATGGTTTAATCCTCTATCCTTTCTATCTCCTGATGCTGCTGCAAACATTAAAGTTAAATTTTTAGGACTTTTTTCTTCTAAAAATCTTTCTTCAAGCCCTTTCATCAATGCTTCTGGAACTCCTAAAAAGGCAAAACCAGATGTTGCTAAAACATCATTATCTTTCACTAATCTTACTGCATCCTTAAAATTAATTACTTTTGTCATTGTCTTTTCCCCCTCAAATTCTCATTTCTTTTTTCAATCCATCACACATTATTAAATTAATTATTTAAGCCGTAATTATTGATATTTTTTTAACAAATATTGCAACAAAAAAAGTTATAACACCTCCTTAACTGAAGTACTATAACTCTATATCTCTTAGTCTCCTAAATTTAACTTTTTATTTAATTATTCATTCACTTTATTATACTTATTTTTTTAGATAATAGATTTTATCTTTAATATAATTATATCATGGTATAAATAATATAACAAGAATTATATTCAGATTCTTCTGAATATTTTAATTATTTAGGACAAAAATATTCTCCAAAAATTTATCATCTGATAATACAAAAAGAATGTAGAATAATTTGCTTTATATAAATCATCCTACATTCTCCCTAAAATTTATTTTTATATTATCAGCTATATCTATTACTAATTTAGATTAATATTTATAAATTGGTTTCCTTTATTTTTTTGTTATTAAAACCAAATATTTATTTTTATTATAGTTCTTCTCCATTTGATGATATAACTTTCTTATACCAATTAAATGATTTTTTTCTGCTACGATTTAATGTTCCATTTCCTTCATTATCTTTGTCTACATAAATGAATCCATATCTCTTTTTCATTTCACCAGTAGTAAAAGATACACAATCTATACATCCCCATGGTGTATATCCCATAAGTTCAACACCATCAAGCTCTACAGCTTTTTTCATTTCTATTATGTGTGATTTTAAGTATTCAATTCTATAGTCATCTTGTACTACACCATTTTCATCTAGCTGATCAATTGCACCAAAGCCATTTTCAACTATGAATAAAGGTTTTTTATATCTTTCATATAAATTATTTAGTGAAAATCTTAAGCCTACAGGATCAATTTGCCATCCCCAATCTGATGCCTTAACATATGGATTAGGAACGCTTCCTGGGAATCCATCAAGTCCTGACCCTTCTACAACATTATCAGCCTTAACTGCATTAGACATATAATAGCTTAATCCTATATAATCAACAATACCTTCTTTTAATACTTCTTCATCTTCTGGCTCCATATGAATGTTATATCCTTTTCTTTCCCATTCACATCTTGCATATGAAGGATATTCTCCTCTTGCATGAACATCTGCAAATAAGTGTCTATCGTGCATTGCTTCTGCTGCATACATAATGTCATCTGGATTACATGAATATGGATATATTGGAACATATGCAATCATACATCCTATTTTAAAATCTGGATTTATTTCATGACCAAGCTTAACAACCTTAGCACTAGCTACTAATTCATGATGAACTACTTGATACATAGTTTCTTCTGGCTTTTCTTCCTTATTGAATATAACTCCTGAACATGTATATCCAAATAAATGATACTTGTAGTTCTTTTGATTGTTTATTTCATTAAAAGTCATCCAATAGTTAACTTTATCTTTATATCTTTTCATTACTGTTTCTGCATATTTAACAAAGAAGTCTATTACTTTTCTGCTTTTCCATCCACCATAATTCTTAACTAAGTTATATGGCATTTCAAAATGAGACAATGTTATGACTGGCTCTATGTTATTTTTTAATAGCTCATCAAACATATCATCATAGAATTTTAATCCTTCTTCATTTGGTTCTGCATCATCACCATTTGGAAAAATTCTAGTCCATGCAATGGATGTTCTAAAACATTTGAACCCCATTTCTGCAAATAAAGCTATATCTTCTTTATAATGAGAGTAGAAATCTATTGCTTCATGATTTGGATAATTATGTCCTTCTAAAACTCCATCTGTAATTACACGATCTACTCCATGTGCACCAGCTGTTAATACATCTGCGATACTAACACCTTTTCCACCTTTATTCCATCCACCTTCAACTTGGTGGGCAGCTACTGCGCCCCCCCATAGAAAGTCTTTTGAAAATCCTTTAGTCATATTTTTACCTCCTAGTTACTTAACTACTGTTATTGCAACTTCATCTATTGCTTCTAATTCTGATTTATCTGTTTTTAATATGTCTAAATAGTCATCCATATTTGTAACCATTATTGGTGTAGTCACATCATATCCTTGTTCTTTTATAAACGAAATATCAAATTCAACAAGTAATTGTCCTTTTTTCACCATATCACCTTGTGCAATATGTGAAGTAAAGCCTTTTCCTTCTAATTTAACTGTATCTATACCTATATGAATTAAAACTTCAATTCCACTTTCTGATTTAAGTCCAATAGCATGTTTTGTAGCAAATAGTGCTTCAACAGTTCCATCAAATGGAGCATAAACCTTGCCCTCTGAAGGAATGATTGCTAATCCTTTTCCAAGCATTTCTGATGCAAATGCAGCATCTTTAACTTCTGCTAATGGTATTGCATTTCCTTTAATAGGACTTACTATATATTCTTTTACTAATTGTCCTTTATTATCTGAATTTATACTTTTTGTTAATTCAGTATTTTCTATTTCTTCTTCAATATTTTCTTCTTCGTCTTCAAAACCTACTATGTAAGTTAATAATGCACCTAAAACAAATGCTATTACTATTGATAATAATAACCCTAAAAATTGAGTCATATATCCTGCCTTAAAATATGCTGGTAATGTTGCTATACCTGGAATATTGTATCCCCAAGATAGTGCTCTAAATCCACCTGCAACAGCTCCACCTACTGCTCCTGCTATACAACCACAAATTAATGGCTTTTTAAGTCTTAATGTAACACCATAAGTAGCTGGTTCTGTAATACCAAATATTGCTGTAATACCTGCTGATAATGATACATTTTTAAGCTCTTTATTTTTTGATTTTAGGAATACTCCAAATGTTGCTCCTGCTTGAGAGAAAACTGCTGAAGCTTGAAGAGCTGTAAATGTATCATATCCAAGTGCTGCATAATTTCCAACTGTAACAGGAGTTATTCCCCAGTGAACTCCAAATACAACTAGTATTTGCCATAATCCACCTACAACTGCCCCTGCAACTATAGGACTTAAGTTATATAAGAAATTATAAACACCACCAATTGCTCCACCTATAGTATTTCCAACTGGTCCAAATACTAATAATGTTAATGGAACTATAATAACTAAACAAAACATTGGTGTTAATAAGTTTTTAACTACTGAAGGTAATACTTTTTCAAAAAATCTTTGCACATATGATAATATCCATACAGATAAAATTATTGGAATAACAGATGATGTATAACTTAACATTTGTACTGGTAAACCTAAAAAGTCTAAGCTATAAGATGTAACTGGTATACCTAAAACATCTGTCATGAATTTAACCATATCAGGATTATTCATTGCAGATTCCATAAGGGCTTTTATTGCTGGATCTGCTGAATTTAATGTAGCAACTGTTCTTGCTGTCATCATATTAATAAAATCTGGATTAACTAATGCACATGCCGCTATAACTGATACATAAGTATTAGCTTTAAATTTTTTAGATGCTGTAATAGCTATTAATACTGGTAAGAATGTAAAACCAGTCCATGATACAAAGTTTAATATTCTATATGTACCACCTGCTGTTGATAAAACTCCCATTGCAGTAAGTACTGATAATACCCCTTGAAGTATACCACATGCAGCTAATGCATATAAAAATGGTGCAAATATACTTGAAATAATATCAACTATTCTACTCATTATTCCAATCTTTTGGGTTTCACCAGAATCTTCTCTTGGCTTTCCTTCTAAATCAAGTATTTGAGACATTTCATTATAAACATCTTTAACATGATTTCCTATTACAACTTGGAACTGTCCTCCTGCTTCTACTACTGTAATTACCCCAATGATTTTTTCGACTTTAGGCTTATTAGCCTTTGAAGTATCTTTTAATTTTAATCTAAGCCTTGTGGCACAGTGAGTAGCACTTGCTATATTTTCGTCTCCACCGACTTCTCTTATTATATCTTTTGCAATCTGATTATAATCTCTTGCCATGATATTCTCTCCTTTTCTTTCTATAATGTGTATTATGTATTAAGTTAAACTTGATTCAGATTGGGTTTGTTCCCCATCTGAGTCTTAGTTTAACTTATACCCTCAAGGGATACCTAGTCTATGGTCGTGTCCACTGTTATCTTCCTCTTTAATAGAAGATTTGATTGTTACAGTGGCTAGGCATCAGATAAATAAAATAGACCTAAACTTTTATTTTACTAAAAGTTTAGGTCTAGCCTTATTTCAAAAGTAACCATCCTATTTTTTTATAAATTCACTAAGATTCTGGTTCACAAATTCTTTTAATGTGTACAGTCAAATAAACAAGTTCTTCTTCTGATATACTCTTTTTATAATCTCGTTCAATAAAATCAGCTATTTTCCTAGCACATTCAAATGCTTGTGGGTACTGACTTTTAATAATATTATATATAGAATCACTCTTATTTCCCAAGTCATTTTTATTTAATACTTTTTGAGCAAAATATTTTAAATGAGTGATAAATCTTGTATAATACACAGAACTTTCATCTAAATCAATGTGATAATAATACTTAATCAACTTTAATATTGATTGAATTAATTTTGTAATCTCCATTGTACTATTCATATTAGAATCAAGTTGAGCATTAACAATATGTAAACCAATGAATCCTGCTTCATCTTCTGGTAATTCAACACCAAGCTTCTCCCAAATTAACATGATTGCATCTTGACCTATGTTAAATTCTTCTGGGTAAAATTTCTTAATCTCCCAAAGAAGTGCATTACTTAACATATGACCTTGCTCAAATCTTTTAATTGCAAAACTAATATGATCTGTTAATGTTATATAAATGTTATCATTTAGTTCTTTATTTAATGTTTCTTTTGCCTTTTTTATTATGGCATTTGATAAGTTAATATGTTCAATCGGGATATCTGCTAATATATTCTCTAGTTTATTAGCTGTATGTTTATTATTGATAGAAAATTCTTTTTCTACTTTACTTTCATCAATATCATCGCCTTTTCTTTTTTTAAAAGCAATACCATTTCCCATTAACACAAGCTCTTCATTATTATCATTTATAACACATACTACATTATTATTAATTACTCTACTAATTTTCATGTAAATCTCTCCATATAGTGATATAAATTCTTTCATTAAAAAAAACTAAACCTCAATTAATATATACTATATATTAATAAAGTTTAGGTCTTGCCTGCTCTAAGCAGTAACAATCCATTTCTATTTATTTATGTAAGCATTTACTTTGCATATGTATGTTAACATATACATACACTATGCGTCAATAGTTTTTTATCACAACGCATTTACTTCCATATTATAATATTTTAAATTCTATTTGTAAACAAGAAAATGCCAGATAGTTTTTTATATGTAGAATTTATTTAATCTATAGTAAAATACTCTCCTCATAATTATGTATTAAAAATTTCCTTCTTAGTAATAAGACTTAATTCTTATTTTATATATTCTTTCAAAATTAATAAAAAGTCCAGTTACATTATTTCTTGTACAGAAAAATCAGTTGAAGTACTTAAATCCACTCCAACTGATTAAAAAAATAACTATTATTAAATTTTTATCAATACCTGTCCTGTATATATACTAGTATGTGACTTCACTTAAACTATAATTTTCTGGAACCTCTGTTGACTTACCTCCCTCAATAGGCACTCCTTCAAATCCAAATGATACACTATTTTCTGCTTTAATATTAGCATTATGTGATTTACCTTTAATTACATAATGATCTCCTTTATGGCTTACTATTTCTGCATTCCATATAGATTCAATTGTATCTTTATAATCAAATTCAATAACCCAATTTTCTATTGGTGTATTACCGTTGTTATTAATTACAAGCTCACCATTAAATCCATTATCCCATTCAGAACTTTTAGAGAAATCAACTTTATATTGATCATCTTCTACTCTTTGTTCAGATGATACAATACTATATTTTGTAATTTCAGGAGCTTTTTCTCCTTCATATGAAGCTATAAAACCAAATTCAACAGCTGCACCTGTGGTAATATCTTGTGGCCATCCAGAATTTTTTATTATATAACTATTTCCATCATGAGAAGCTATTGAAGCATTCCATATTTGAGTTATTTCTCCATCAAAATCAGCTTTCAATGTCCAATTGCTAATTGTTTTATCACTTGTATTAGTTAATTTTACAGTTGACTTAACGTAATTTTCCCATGCCTCATCTACTTTATAATTAAATGAAATTCCATTACCTTCACTTGGATTTGATGGTTCTTCTGGCTTTGATGACACTTCTTCATTATAAAGTGCTTCTACTTGTTGATCTGTTAATGCAGTATCATAGACAGATACATTATCAAATTTTGCAGAAGATATATCTGCATCTCCCCAAATGTTACCACTTCCAACTCTAACATCAGTCATATTTGAAAGAAAATCATCTGCAAAACATGCTGTTAAATTACCTTTAGCACTTCCAACTTCATCTCCATCTACATATACAGCAATTCCTTCTGAATTTACTGTATATGTTACATATTGCCATGTATTTGCTTTTAATGGCTTACTAATTTCTGTTGCGTCAGCCCATGCTCCATTGGAATTAATTCTAGAGAATAAATTAGCACTAATTCTTGTGACAGGATATTTATCTTGTCCACCACCATTTCCTTCAAACAATGCACTATGCTCAAAGTAATTTGGATCTGTAGTATCTACATTTACCCACATTCCTATTGTATAACCCTTATTGGTAATTCCACTAAATGTATCACTTGGTAAGGCTAAATAATTTTCTTTTATAGCGCCCTTTTCATTTGATATACTTAGTACCTTCCCTCTATTTTTATCATCTAAAATTGATGCTGAACCTACTAGAATTGCACTTCCATCTTTAATTCCACTATTTAAAACTTCATTTGATTCATTTAATGTATCAAAATCATATTTATATGTTGGCTCTAAATCAATCTTTTCTAATTTACCTTTAACAACAACATTAAATGTTTTATTATAAACTGATTCACCTTTAGATATTTTCGCTGTAAGTGTGATAATCTCGTCATTTGCAGTACGACTTATTACTCCTTCACTATCAAGCACACTAGGATTACTTGAATACCATGAAATTGTTGTATTATATGCGCCTACTGTAGGCAATGTTATATCTGATTTTGTACTGCTTGGAATTTTCGCCTCTAAATCATTTCCTGCATACTGTACTGCTTCACTATCTTTTAATTCAAGCTTACTTCCCCAAATGCATTCATTATTACTACCAAGAGCAGTAAATGTCATTACTTTAGACACATATTTAGACTCATCTTGTTGTTTAAAGAATACTCCTTTATAAGTCACTCCATCTATAGTAACATTCATGAAATATGAATCATCTTTCATGCTCCAAGTACCACTTACATCACCAGATACTGTATAATCTTCCTTTAGCTCTACATTTAATGTATCTATCATTGCAGAACTGTTAGAATTACCATGATTAATAAATTGGTAGTATCCAACAACTTCATCCTTTGAATAACCATCTTCAGAAATTTTATCACCACTATATTCATAAGGTGCTACTACTGGCCATCCCTCTTCATTTATAAACATTTGATGAACTCTAACTTGATGTTCTTCTGTACCATTATTAAATCTTGTATGATAAACTAGATACATTTGTCCATCTGAATCAATAAATGATGAATTGTGTCCAGCCGCTTTATATCCAACATCTAAACAATCAAATTTATAATTGCCAATAAGTTTAATTCCAGAATAAGCATTATCTACATTTCCAGGTAATACAGCATTATTTCCAGCTGCATCCAAATAAGGACCCTCTGGACTTTTTGATCTAAATAATCTTATGTTGTAACCACCATTTGCAGCTAATCCAGCATAAGATACATATAAATAGTAATACCCTGTTTCTTTATCATAAACAACTTTTGCACCTTCACCTGATTTTGTATATCCCCCAGATATTCTAGTTCCAAAATATCTATCAGTAATATTACCACTATCACTATTTTCATCTTTTCCTGGATATATTACTTTACCAGTGCTTTTATCAACTTTTAATATATACACGCCACCCGACCAAGAGCCATAAGTCATCCAGAGTGTACCTTCTGAATCATAAAATAATTCTGGATCTATGGCATTTGGAGAATAGCTTGTATTATAAGCCCCATTACTTGTAAACCATTTTGAATTTGATCCTGTTAATGTACCGTTATCAATAAGTTCTTTAATATTTGTATTCAAATAATTAGTATTTATTTTACTTCCAGTATCATAAGAATCTCCAGTAGTGAAGCCCGAATACATAATTGTATCAACATAAGTATATGGACCTTCTATATTTTGAGATACAGCGTAACCTATAGCAGATCTCTTATAAGTAGATGATGTGCAATAATATATCATATACGCACCTTTTGTTCCGTTATCGTTTACATAGTCTGCATTCCAAAATACATTTGGTGCCCATACAGAAAATCCACCTTTACTATCTGAATCATTTTCACCAGCCCACGCAAAAGATCCCGCTAAATTTTTTGACAAATCCCCAAATAAAGCATTATTGGGAGTGGTATAGTTATTAGTAAATTTAGTCCAATTTTGTAGATCTGTAGACTTTGCTGCTTCTATATGAGAACCGAATACATAATAAGTATCACCGTCTTTTACAATAGAAGGATCATGAACAGATGTACGCTCTTTAACTTTTACTTGTGCTTGATTTTCACTATTTGTAATTGCTTGTACATTTTGATTCATATCTTGTGCAAATACATTAGTTGGTCCAATTAAAGATGTAATTATAGATCCAGCCATTACACATGATGTCAGTTTTTTAAATCTTTTTTTAATCATTAAAACACCCTCACTTTTCCCTTATTTTTTAGCCTTGAGTTTAAATTAATTATTTTATAAAAGAGTAAAATATTTTAATCTTTTATAATTTAAATTATATTGTTTTATGGAAATAATATCAATAATTATCTTCCGACTTAATATGACTTACTTATACATTCATAACCTTTATATCATGATATACTAAGTATTTTAGGGGGTATTATTTTGTACTTTTTGTCTAAATAATTCTAATGTAAATCATAATAGCTATAATGTATTACATATTAATTTAGAATTAATTCTTGTATTAATTAGATTTATTTTAAACAAATCTATAATTTATTTATATATAATATAAAATCACACAAAAATGTCCCATGTTCATATTACTGAACTATGGGATATTCGTTAATAAATATTGAGCTTGTTCACATACATTATTTACGTTTAATATTTTTTCTTTAAATACAAAATACATATTATTGCCTCTAATACAAAATAAAGAAGTATGAATAAAAATTCGTACTTCTTTATTCTTTGCTATTTATAATTATTTTTTAGTATATATTAAATCTTCAACATTTACTTCTTTTTCTTGTAATCCATTTGCAATTAAAAAGTCTTGTGTATCCTTAAGTGATTGTATATCAGCATCTGTTATGTCTAAATTAAAATCATACCAGCTATACATTTCTTTTGTTTCTTCAACCGTTAAGCCAACTTCATTTGCTACTTTTTCCATAGCTTCATCAAAGTTTTCATCTACATACTTTAAAGTTTCTTTTTCTACTTTTAAAAATCTATCTACTAGATCTGGGTGCTTATCTGCAAAGTCCTTGCTTACAGCAGTTACAATTATTCCATCAACTAAGCCTTCCCCATTTGCAACAACTTTGCTTCCTGAATTTATTGCCTTAAGTGCTGTAGGTCCAGCTATTAGAGCTGCATCTACACTGCCATCTGCAAGAGCTGCACTAGCTTCAGGAATCCCCATGTTTATATATTCAACATCATCAATTGTATGTCCTTCATTTTTTAAAGCAGCTATTAATACTTGATGAAGTACTGTTCCTTTAGGCCCTGCTACCTTTTTACCTACTAAATCTTTTGCTGAAGTTATTGAATCATCATTTGTTAAAATCATAAATCCTTTTGGTGATCTACTATATGTATTTAATATTTCTAACTCAACACCATTAGATGCTGCTATTAATGCTGAAGTTCCACCTAAAGCATGTAAGAAGTCTAATTCTCCTGCTGCTAAAGCTTGTGTCTGATCTGGTCCTGAAGTTATTTCATGAAAATTAACAGCTATATTATCTTTTGAAAATTCCTTTCCAAATAAATCATCCTGCTTTTGAATAATTGATGGTACATTAAGTGGTGATTTAACGTAAGTTAAATTTATTTCTGAAACTTGTTCTGCCTTATCTTCTGTTGTCTTCGCGCTTCCACAACCTATCATTGTTCCTGTTAAAACCATCATAGCTGTCATACATGCTAATACTTTTTTAAAATTCATTATTGTTTTTCCCCCTTGAGTTTATATATTTAAATTACATATTAATATATAATTTATAATCTTCTTATAATGTATATTTAATAATCTTTTCTACCTTTTACTTATAACTTTCTGCATGGAATATATTATTAATCATCTTTACTTCATTGGCTTTAATCTTTAATATTAGATTTTAAGGTATGTAAAATTTCTTTTTTCAGTGAAACATAATAATTAGATGTCAAATCTCTATTATATGTATCATTTATTTTAAATTCTTTAAATTCTCTTTCTAAAGTAAAAACTATTATTTTATCTGCAATTTTTAAAGCTTCATCGATATCATGAGTTACAAAGATAACACCTTTATTTGTAGATTCATGTATTCTTATAACTTCATTTTGCATATCTTTTCTTGTAAAATAATCTAAAGCTGAAAAAGGTTCATCCATAAGCAGCATATCTGGATCAAATGAAAGAGCTCTTGCTATACTTACTCTTTGAGCCATTCCCCCTGATAATTCACCTGGATATGAATTTTTGAACTTTTCTAATTTCATCATAGAAAGATACTTATCTACATCTATTTCACTAACTGAATTATTTTTCTTAAATCTTAATTTACTTAGCAGCCTATATATTGCATTTTTATTATTTTTTTTAGATCTATTACTAACATTATGAAAAGTTATATTTTCACTTACATCAAGCCAATCCATAAGCCTGCTTTCTTGAAATACCATTCCTACCTTTGGTTTAAATTCTTTATTATCTTTAATGTAGCTTATTTCACCACTTGTTACATTTTCAAGACCTGCAATAATCCTAAGAAATGTTGTCTTTCCACATCCACTTTCTCCAAGTATTACTGTTATATCTTCTGTTGAGATATTTAATGAAATATTATTAAGAACCATATGCTGTTCATTATTGACTTCATAATTTTTGCAAACTTTTTTTATTATATATCCCGAATTACTCATAAGCTTCCACCGACTTTCCCTTGTTGACCTTCTTTACAAGTATAGAAAATATGTAATCACACAATATTCCGAGTATACCTATTACGATTATTCCAACTATAACTACATCCGTTCTAGACATTTCTTTTCCATCTGAAATTAAATATCCAAGTCCTGAAGATGCAGCTACAAGCTCGGCACCAATAATAGCCCTAAAACTATAGCCTAATGCTAATTTTAGTCCAACAGCTATATCAAGGACTGCACTTGGAATTATTATTTTAAGTATTATTTGCAACCTAGATAATTCAAAAGCTTTACCAACTTCAATTAATTTCGAATCACAATTTCTTATTCCTTTTAATGTACTTGTAAATATAGGAAAGAAAGATGCAAGAATTATAATTATTATCTTTGATTTTTCTCCAATTCCAAACCACAATATAAGCATTGGTATAAGTGCTAATGGTGGTGTATTTCTAAAGAAATTAAATAACGGCTTAAAATATTCATAAATGCTGTTAACCATTCCAAAGAATATCCCAAGTGGAATTCCGATTATTGCACTTATGAAAAACCCAATAAAAACTCTTTTCATACTTGCATAAATATTGATAAATATTGATCCATCTTTTAGCATCTTTAAAAATGTTTCAAATACTTTTTGTGGTGGAGGTAATATATAAGCATTCCATACCTTCATCTCACATACAATATACCAACCTATAAGTATTATTAAAAAGATTAAAAATCCTTTTAAATTTCCTAAAATATTAAATTTAGATTTTTCACTTTTCATTTATAGACCATCTCCATTATTGCATCCATTTTTACAATAAAGCATTTCTACAATATCATATCTTTTTTCATTGCATTCTTTTAAGCTGCTTATTCCAGTAAGTATTTCTTCTTCACTTGATAATTCAAGAACATTTTCAAAAGTATCCTTAAAATATCCTAATGGTATAGGAGACTCGTCCACGCTACCTAATGATTCCATACCTTCGTTTTCAATAAACTCTTTCCATGTAAAAAATTTAATTCCAACTTTATCATTCATTGCTTGCCTTGAAAAATCCCTAAGCTGCGTACATGGACAGGTTATTATTAATGTATCCTCTTCATTTTTTATGTACTTTTCATATAATACTCTAGATGTTCTTACTAATATTGGCTCAATCATTGGAATCTCAAAGCCATAAGTTAAATTATTTCTTTTTAAAAAATTTATACTTTCAGGGCATCTACAGTCTAAAATAGTTCCGTTTATTTCTTCTGAATATTTTTTATACTGTTCTTTTACATACTCAAGTTGTGACTCACAATTTACTATTATATATCCTTTTTTAGTTAAATTGTACTTTATTAAATCCAACTCATCATCATACATCTTTTCAGCTACAGGATTTATCCAAATATATTTCGACATATTGCCTCCATTTAAAATATTGATAATCATTTTCATTTAGTATAATACAATCTTTACTTACTTATGTCAATATAAAAACACTAGTATAAAGTAATATATGATTTTAGAGAAAAACAAATAAATTCAATATATGAGTATACTTATGTATTGCATTAAAATTTTAACCTTTTAAATTATTAGACAAAGGCCGTTCCAAAATTGCTTGTCAAAAACTTGTTTTTGGAGCAAACTATTTTGGCTACCCACTGTCATTAGAATTTTCAGCTTAAAATTTTTTTACAATAGAGCATATCATATATTGAATTTCTCTTGTTATCCCTAGCCACTGATATTGCACCATTTATTTATTCCATGTGCACCAGATTTTTTTACCTTCTTTACTAATATATTATTTTTTGTAATCTGTAAAATATAATTTTTTCAAATCATCTGCAATATCTTCTGCACTATCTGATATTTGTCTTATTCCATATCCTAAATTTAAAGGAGAAGTCACGAATCTTGGGAATACTTTGCATATGATTCTTTTATCCATATGATAAAAGAATAAATTGAAGCTATCACATTTAACAAAATAATCATTTAACACATAAGTTACAACTTTCTTTACGATGCATGAAAATTCTTCAATTGCATCTAAGGTGTCGCTCATAATTATATTAAATTCTGAAAAACCATTAAATGGCTTTGTAGATAAATTTATGCTGCACCCTTCACTTTCATATATTGATATTCCTTCAAAATTATCTTCTCTTAGACTTTCTTTATAATCTATATTGTCTATTCCTACAATCTGCATATGGGGATGCTTTAAACTTCCTCCAGATCTTGGTCCATGATTTTTATAGAAAATTACTGATTTATATTTATTACTTTTTTCTATTTCAAGCCAGTGCTTAATTGAAAATCTAATTAATTCTATCATATATTCATCACTATACTTGCTCATATTTGTGTCACATTCATATGATTCAATTATAACAAGCTGGCATGTGTCCTTTATAGTTGGATATTTATTCTTTAAAATAATAAATGGACCTTCGGTATCAATTATATTTTCAAGACTTTTTCTATCACAAAATGGACATTCAGTATCTTTATTGACAAAGTTATTAGGTTTGCCATCATTAATGTCATTTAAAAATGTCAGGTATCTGTCTTGCTCCACCTATTACCACCTTTTCTTTCTTACGTATTTCATCTTATAAAAATCATTATATCATTTTAAATCATGATTTTTCAAAAGTTTATTTTTTTATAAGAACATATGCACATTTTGAAGGTACTGTTATATTGTTTCCTGTAATTGCATGTATTTCATCAACACCTGCTTTTTCTTTATTAACAAGCACACTCCATCTGCATTCTTGTAAATCTATAAAAGCTTCTTCATCATTGGCATTAAATATTACAACAATATCATTACATAAGTTTTTTCCTGTATTGTCTTCAATTTTATACGCAACTATATTATCTTTATAGAAATTCTCTCCCTTAACAAAAAACTTTAAGTTTTCCTTTATTTCACATCTGCTATTCATCCTAAAAGCCCTATATTTCTTTCTTAATTTTATAAGGCCTTTATAGTAATCTACTATATCTTTATACTCTATTGTTCTTTGCCACTCTAAATTATTTATTTTATCTGGAGCATTATAACTGTCATGATTAAATGTTCCATCATCATTTTTCTTGCTTCTTAAAAATTCTTCTCCTGCCTGGAAAAAAGGTATTCCTTGAGATGTTAGTATTATTGCAGCTGCAAGCTTATTCATGCTAATTCTCTGCTTTATAGATGAATCGCTATTAGCCATAGCAAGCTTATCCCATAGTGTATAGTTATCATGTGCAGATATATAATTAATACATTGATATGGCTCATTTGCCCATGACCAATGTGAATATATTATTTTATCATAATTTATTCCACTTTGACCGGTCGAACCAACTATACAAAATTTAATAGTTTCTTCGAGTCCACTTCTTCCATTTACAAAACCTCTTTCATTTACATTAAATACATGACCTTTAACACCGTCTCTTGTATCATCACTGAAAGCTGCAATCTGCATCCTTTCAAATTTAGTTATATTTTGCTTACTTGATTGAATATGTCCATCTAATGATGTTCCTCCGCCAGTCCAGCCTTCTCCGTATATAATTATTGATGGATCTATTAAATTTAATTCATTACGTATTGCTTTCATTGTGTCTATATCATGCAATCCCATTAAATCAAACCTAAATCCATCTATATGATATTCCTTAGCCCAATATATAACAGAATCAACTATAAGTTTTCTTACCATAAAACGTTCTGAAGCTAATTCGTTGCCACATCCTGAACCATTAGAGAAATTTCTATTTTGGTCACATCTATAATAATATCCTGGAACTGCTAAATTAAGGTTTGAATCATAAGATTTATACGTATGATTATAAACCATGTCCATTATTACTCTTATACCTGCCTTATGAAGTGCAAGAACCATTTCTTTGAATTCTTTTATTCTTTGACTTCCGCTATATGGGTTTGTGGAATATGATCCTTCTGGTACAAAATAATTTTGAGGATCATAACCCCAATTATACTGTGGTTTATCTAATCTTTCTTCATCTACAGTTGCATAATCAAAGCATGGCATCAAATGAACATGTGTAATTCCCAAATCTTTAAGATAGCTTATACCTGTCTTTGAAAATTCGCATGGAATACTGCTGCCTTCTTGCGTAAAAGCAGTATATTTTCCTTTTTTATCTTCATCTATTCCAGACATTTCATTTATAGAAAAATCTCTTATATGAAGTTCATAAATTATTGAGCCTGATGCACTGCTAAGCTCTGGTCTTATATCATATTCAAAACCTTTTGGGTCTGTCTCTTTAAGATCAAGAACCATTCCTCGTCTCCCATTAACACCGACAGCTTTAGCATACGGATCTGTTACCTCTCTCTCATTTCCACTATTAGTAATTAAATAATTATAAAAAACTTTATTTAGGTCTCTTTTTACTTCTATACTCCAAGTACCATTCTCTCCTCTATTCATTTCAATTATCTCTTGAGGCGGATCGTTATATTCCTTTTCATTACTTGTAAATAAAACCAAACGTACATTATTAGCATTAGGAGCCCATACTACAAATTTTGTCTTATCTTTAGAATAATCTACACCTAAACTTCCATTATAGTTATTATAATCATTATCTAATAAATTCATTTTTTAATTACCCTTTCAAAACCTTACTTGCTTTTACTTATTATTTTTGCCGAAAATGCAGGTACTTTAAGGCTTACCCTTCCACCTTCTATTATTTCTTTAGATGAATCTAGCAAATCCATACCTTCTTCAAAGGACATATGAAAATCTAAAATGCTTTCATTATCACTTAAGTTTACTAAAACATATACCTTATCGTCTTCAATTGCTCTTGAATAAACTAATTGTTCATTTTTTATTACAACATTTTCGAAATCACCATATTTTAACGCTTTACTTTTGCTTCTTATTTCTCCAAGCCTAGCAATAGTATCACATAATTCGCTATTTTCTTTTTCAAATGCGTCAATATCATATAGTGGTCTTAAAGAAACATCACTGCCATTTTCCTTTACGCCTTTAATTCCATATTCACTTCCATAATATATACTTGGTACACCTGGCATTGTATATAAAATGGTATATACATTATTCAAGTACTTTTCTGTTTTAAGAGTACTTGCTATTCTGTTTACATCATGATTATCCACAAAATTATATAAACATAAATCTTTGTATAATCCACCATTCCCAAATAATCTATTTAAAGAGTATGATATTTCAAAATAATTCTTATCATTATGGCTTGAGTAAATTCCCTTATAACATTCATAATTTGTTACAGAATGAAGACATTCGTCATTTGCCCATCTTCTGTAATCTCCATGAATTATTTCTCCCATAAGCCAAAAATCCTTTTTCTTAGATTCAGTAAATCTTCTAAGTTTTTTGAAGAATTCCAGTTCCACCTTATCTGCTGCATCAAGTCTTAATCCATCTATATCAAATTCATCTATCCAAAATCCAACTGCTTTAAGTAAATGATCTACAACTTCATCATTGCATAAATTCAACTTTACTAAATCATAACATCCATTCCAGCCCTCATAGCTAAAATCATCGCCATAGGCACTTTTATTATTAAAATTTAAATTTGTAAACCAATTAATATACTGAGATGAAGCTCCCTTTTCTTTAACATCATTAAATGCAAAGAAATCTCTGCCAACATGGTTAAACACTCCATCTAGTACGATCTTTATATTATTTTCATGTAATTTTCTACATAAATCTTTAAAATTCTTATTAGTTCCAAGTCTTTTATCTATCTGATAATAGTCCTTAGTGTCATATCCATGATAAGTAGACTCAAATACTGGTGAAAAATAAATTGCATTTACATTTATTTCTTTTAAATGAGGTATGCAATCTTCTATCATCATTAATCTATTCTTTTGTTCATAATCCTTATCGGCATCTAAAACTCCACAAAATCCAAGTGGATATATTTGATAAAATATACTTTCTTTAATCCATGAATTCATAACTTCTCCCCCTTATCGCCAACTATATTATAACATTTCATTTAATTTTTTCCTAATTATGATATCGTTTCGATTATAAATTATTAATTTTTTATAAATTCGTTTTAATTTTTAGCATTAATCTTAAGAGAAGATAATTATTAAAATATTTTATCTTACTAATACTTTATGCATTAAATATATTTATTGACTATTATTTAAGCGGTAAATTATTATATTTTTCATTCTTACCCTTACGCATATTTTTTAATCATATTCATCTCTTAGTATCTTTAAATTTACCCTTTAGTATCTTCAAAATATTAATAGAAAAATAATATTTTCGAAAACACTTTTTAAGAAATTTTGTGGTATAATTCTTTTGACATAATACATAATTGACTGTAAAGGAGATAATATCAATGAAATTCAAAAAATTAATAGCTACTATTTTGCTAAGCTGTACATTACTTATTAATAATCTTTCTTTTGCTTACGCTGATAGTGCTAATGTTGTAACTTTAGGTGCTAACCTTACAAATGAGCAAAAAGAAAAAATGCTTACATACTTTGGTGTTAATAAAGACCAAGTTGTTATACTTGAAGTAAATAATGATGATGAAAGAAAATACTTAGAAGGAATAGCTACTGAATCCCAAATTGGAACTAAAACATACTCTTGTGCATATGTTGAGCCTACAAAGTCAGGAAGTGGAATAAAAGTAAAAACTGCAAATTTAACTTGGGTTACAAGTTCAATGATAGCAAGTACCTTAGCTACATCTGGAATGGATTCTTGTAACGTTGTTGTGGCTTCATTATTTCCTGTATCAGGAACTGGTGGACTTACTGGTGTAATGAAAGCTTTTGAAGATGCAACTGGAAATAAGCTTGATGAAGAAAAGAAAGAACTTGCTTCTAAAGAATTAATAACTACTGGTGACTTAGCTGAAGAAATCGGACAAGACAAAGCAACAGGCGTTATGAATGATATTAAAGCTGATATCATTAAAAATGATACTAAAGACGTAAATCAAATTGCAGAAACAATAAATAATGTAACTAATAATTACAATATAACTTTATCAAGCGAACAGCAGGATCAAATTAAAGATCTAATGAAAAAAATTGCTGATCAAGATTACGATTATGATACTATGAAAAACACTTTGGACAATGTTTCTGATAATGTAAGTGCAAATTTAAAAGCAATGGGTGAAAAAATTAAGACCTCTGGGTTCTTTGAATCAATAGGTAACTGGTTTAAAGATCTATTCTCAGGAAGTAACGATGGTGATTTAGGGATTCTTCAAAGTACAAATGACAGCATACTAGGTGATACTGCTCAAATTGATGCTACTGAATCAGATGCAATTCAAACTGAAACTCCAAAAGAAGAAGGTTTCCTTGGAAAAATATCTAATTGGTTTAAAAACTTATTTGCTGGAGATAAATCAGAAGGTAATAGTTCACAACAAAATTCAGATAAAGAAACAATAATTCCTGACGATGCAGAAACTGAAACTCATTTTGAAGATAAAAATTCAAATGAAAACAATTCTGATGTAAATACAGATAATTCTTCTGAAGATGTTAATACTTCAAAAAACAATGATTCAGAAAATAATACTGAAGACACTAATTCAACAAATAACAATTAAACTAATAAATAAGGCTTTGTTTTAAAATAGTGTTGAAATTAGCATAACATAATAGGATGTCCATTTGGACATCCTATTTGAATCGCAATAGATTAATATTGTTCACTTTATTATATTATAGCATTAACTTAATTTACACATTTCATTTAAAGTATTTTTGTTATTTCTTTAATACACATTTTCCCCATCGTAGTCGTACAAAGACAAAGTCATTCTTACAAGTATATTTATCTCTAGCTTAATTGGTTTTGGAAGTATTTATTTATCCTATTTTAATGTCTTTAGCATCATTTGTAGTTATTTACTTTATTGTTGCAATAAACACATACAATAAAATCATTTCTAATTACTTATCAAATATAAAAGAGGCTATCACATGAACAATTTTCAATTGGTATGCGACATCCTCTTTCATTTATGCATTGTTTATATAGATACCTAGAATCACTCTAGATTATATATGACTGGTATTTAACATAATCCTCTTTACTACATTCTATACTAAATAAAGTTCCTTCATTAGTATATTCAGTTTCTAGAACAGTTGAACTATCAATTATATAAGATGTCATTTTACCATCTTTATAAGGAACCATAACCTTACATTTTATATAATCCATAAATATATTTTTACATATAGATTCCAATAATTCTTCTATACCTATATATTTTTTAGCTGAAACCAGCATCCCTTCTATATTGAATGTATCTAATTCCATTAAATCAACTTTATTATATACATAAATCACAGGAATATTATCCGCCCCTATTTGATTTAATGTTTCATTTGTTACATTTATATGATTTTCATAATTAGGATTAGATATATCAATCACATGAAGTAATAAGTCCGCATCACAAACTTCTTCTAGAGTAGACCTAAAAGCTTTTACTAAACTATGAGGTAAATCCCCAACAAATCCCACTGTATCTGATAATAAAAAAGATTTATTATTATCTAATTTTATATTTCTAACATAAGTTTCTAAAGTTGCAAATAGCATATTTTTTTCAAATACTTTTTTATCTTCATCATTTATAAACTTCTCTACTAAAGCATTCATAACAGATGACTTACCAGCATTTGTATATCCTACTAAAGCTACATTAGGAATATTAGATTTTTTCCTTTTACTTTTTTGTACTTCTCTTTGATTTTTTAATACTTCAAGCTCTTTATTTAAATTAGCAATTTTATCTTCTATTCTTCTACGGTCTAATTCTAATTTTGTTTCTCCTGCGCCTCTGTTTTTAGTCCCTACTCCACCACTTTGACGACCTAAATCTTCATTTGAACCAACTAATCTTGGTAATTCATATTGGAGCTTCGCAACCTCTACTTGTAATTTAGATTCTCTTGTTTTTGCTCTATTTGCAAAGATATCTAATATTAACGCAGTTCTATCTATGACATTACAATTTATTTCTTCTTCAATATTTTTAACTTGTGACGCTGATAATTCATTATTAAATATAACTATATCTGCATTGTTTTCTTCTACTAAATTTTTTAATTCATCTATCTTCCCACTACCCATATAAAAAGTAGAGTTAACTTTCTTTGAATTCTGCTTAATTTGACCAACAGTTTCTATTTTGCAAGCTAAGCATAAATTTTTTAATTCTTCCATAGATTCATCAAAATTATTTTTATTATTTATATTAATTCCTACAATTATTCCTTTTTTTATCATCTTCATAATCTCCTGTAATTTTATATTTAAATATTAACTTTAAATATCACGGGATTATGACTCTTTATTAAATTAAGATAATAGCCACAACCCGTGACTTATCCTCTTAATCTTATTGACGCTATTCCACCATTCATAATCATTTTAACACCTCCTAATTTAAATCTACTATTACTAATCTATCTTTTGTTTATATCTAAATAACTGTATCCAATCATTATAAGAAACTTCACTAATATTATTAAGATTTATACCTAGGTATTTAATTACTGCATGAATTTGATTTTTTGTAAATACATCTCTTAAGTTATTAATAGACTTAGATATAAAACTTGTATATTCATTCCATTCATCTTTAGATATATCATATTTATATTTTCTTTTAAAATATACTAAGACGCAATCTACACTAGGCATGGGATGGAAGTCTTCTCTATTAAAATAGTGCACTATCTTAATATCAAATTTAGTTTTTAAAAGTAATGATAATTTACTCTCTCTAGGTATTCCCATAAATCTTTTTGCGGAACCTTTCTCCATAACTAGCCACATATCAGTTGGTGAATTTAACTCTTCTAATAATAATTTCTTAATAATCTTTGTTGTTATATAAAAAGGAATATTAGAAAATACCTTATATTCTCTTTTTTTAGGTAATTTCCAATTTAAAAAATCTTTATTAATAAGAGTAACATTATTTTTACTTTTAAATTTATTTATTAAATTTCCATATAAACTTCTATCTAGTTCTATAGCTGTAACCCAATAACTTTTTTCACATAAAGCTTCTGTTATATGACCTTTTCCTGGTCCAATTTCAATAACAAAATCATTTTTGGATATATTTGTTTTTTTTATTAATTTATATATAGTATTTTTACTAGTAATAAAATTTTGCGATACACTAATATCAACTTTTCCTCTATAATTATTACTTTTAGCTTTCATTCATAATCTCCTTAATTCACTATTTTTACTCTTTAAATAGCACGGAGTTATGACATTATATTAAATTTGTTTAACGATAGCCACAACTCCTTTCATATTTTAATGTATTTAATAATACCATAAACTATATTTACTGTAAAGCACTCCGATTCACTTCTAGCAAAATCACAATATACTTTATAGATAAAATAAAAAATAGGAGCTATGCTCCTATCCTTTTGCTTCGCAATATAATACAATTGTTCATCAATCATTATATTTATTGTACACTAAAAACAGTAAAATAAAAACAAATTTTACCTTTTATACATATATTGGTCTTCTTATCTTAAAGTCCTTTATTAAAGATATAGAATGTGTTGAGTTAGCATGAATAAAGAATTTCTTAGGCTTATTTCTTTCAATTTCTGTTTTAAATAATTGGGTCCATTTATACCAAAATAGGTAGTTTGTTAGGAACTTGGTTGAAACACCATTAAACTTTCTTATCCATCTTTTTAAGCTACTATGAAAAGCATTGACTCTTTGAATATTATAAATATCCACAGTTTTTCTCCCGCCCCTAATTTGATGTAATTCAAAATTATGTTGAGCCGCAAATGGGATATAACTCCTATGTTTATCAGTACATAAAATAGAATTTTCTTCAACAACCTCTGATAAAGCCCTATTTATATCAGTATAGTTAGGTCTGCCATCACATATTAAACCAGTATATATATTTCCTAATCTATCTACACCACATAATACACAGGCAAATTCCTTTGATATACCTCTTGTATTTATTTCTTTACCACGCTTTCTTGATTCCCTTGGCATAGTAAAATTAGAACTTTTGCTATGATTCCCTTTATAGCTAAGGGCAAAGTATGTCTCATCGAGTTCAATAACACCCTCAAGAGAGCCGTAGCCAATAAATTTTCTAATAGCGTCTATAATTTTATGTCTCCAAAAGAAAGCTGTTGCAATATTAATCTCAACAATTTCGGCACATTGCCTAATAGTGTTACCATTTATCATACATTGAGCATATAGTAGCCATTTATCTAATCCCTTTTTACTACTTGAAACTGGGGATTTAGAAAAATCATTGAAAGTTTTTTTGCACTCTGGATTTTGGCATTTATACCTTTGTTTAACGCCATTCTTGCCATGATATTTTCCATACTTAGATATTTTATCATGATTGCAAAAAGGACAGCACTTCCCCTTGTTAAATCTATTTTCAGCGATTTCTTCATCTATAGAGTTAGTTATTCCATTTGACATCAATACAGTCTTTAAAAAATCAAATACCTTCTCTTGCTCATATGTATTTAATTGTGAAACTTGCTGAATAACATTATTAACTCTTGGCATAAAAAACCTCCTAAATAGTAGTTATATTATATATTATAACCATATTTATAGAGGTTAATCAAATTTCAACAGTTTATTAAAACAAAGCCATAAATAATTAAAAGAATATTTGGATGTTAACTTCATATTTAAAATAGTTTATTTTTAATTTCTGTAATTAAAAATTGAGAAAAAGATATCTTAAAATCATTATTATCATTTTAAGATATCTTCTTTTTTTAATATTTTTTTATTTTTATTAATAAATTTTTTTATTAAATCACATACTATGATTGAAATTTAATGTTAGGAAGGTGTAACTAATGAAAAAGCAAACTATTAAATGTATAGCAGCCTCTTTGGCAATCATGGGATGTATATCTTCAATCCCTCAAAGAGTTTTAGCATCTATTGACGATATATCTGTTGCCAATGTGTCTTCTACTGTAAATCATAAGAATAAAGACAAAGATGGTTGCGGTTGTAAAGAAGATAAAAAAGAAGAAAAGAAAGACGGATGTAAAAAAGAAGAAGTAAAAGAAAAGAAGGATGACTGTAAAAAGGAAGAAAAACGTGAAAGTATTTTTAGTGAAGAAAACAAGAAATATCTTTCTAAAGATCAATGCACAAAATTAGAAGAAGTAAAAAAATGCAGAGAAAAAGGTGACAAACTTACAAAGGAGCAAGAAGATTTCCTTAGAAACGTTGTTGACTGTATCATAAAGGGAAAGCTTGGAGACAAGAACTATAAAGAATATCAGGATTTAATGAAAAAGAAAGACAGCGGTGCAAAACTTAGCGATGCAGAAAATAAAAGATTAAAAGAAATAATCGATATGATCAATACTGCTAAAACATCTGCAACTGCTAAAAACTTTTTAAAAGACTTTTTAAGATAATAGAAATGAAACCAATTTAAAAGAGACTTACTTCAAATATCATTTAAATGTACTTGAAGTAGTCTCTTTAATTCTATTGTTTTAAGAATCTTAGATTATACATATTATAACTTTAATATTATGCCAACTATAGCAGCTGCACCTATATAAACAACAGGATGCTTTTTATATTTCATTATGGCATAAAAAATAATTACGAAAACAATCAATGCTCTTATATTAATTAAATCCATTATATTTCTGCTTAATTTATATAAATCAATATTAATAAGTGCAATTTTTACAACTTCATATCCTGCAACAGCAATAAGTCCTACGCTTGCTGGTCTTAATCCATTAAATACTGATTGAACGATAGTATTACTTTTAAATTTCTCTAAAAACTTTGCAACAATCAAAATCACTATTATTGATGGTGTTATAAGGCCAAGTGTTGCTATAAATCCTCCTATAAAGCCTCCTGTTTCAAACCCTGCATACGTAGCTATATTAACTCCCATAGGTCCTGGCGTTGACTCTGAAACTGCAACCATATCTGCAAGCATCGCTTGATCAAACCAATTATATTTATATGTCAAATCAATTAAAAACGGTAATGTTGCAAGGCCTCCACCTACTGAAAATAAGCCTATCTTAAAATATTCAAAGAATAATATTAAATATATCATGCCTTGTCGCCTCCTATGTTCTTAGTTAAAAATCCAATTATTCCTGCACCAATTACTATATAAATTGGTGATAAACCAAATACTGCACCAAGAATAAAAGCAGCTATTGCTATGAATATACCTATTGAATTTTTAACTGAGCTTTTCCATAATTTTATAATTGAACTTATGATAAGTGCAACAACAGCTATTCTTATTCCGCCAAAAGCATGCTTTACTACTGCGAATTCTGCAAAATTCTTTAAAAAAGCTGCAATTATCATTATTATAACAAGTGAAGGAAAAACAACTCCAAATGTTGCAAACAACGCTCCGATTACACCCTTTGTTTTATATCCAATAAATGTAGCTGTATTAACTGCTATTACTCCTGGAGTACATTGCCCAACTGCATAATAATCAACAACTTCATCCTCTGTTGCCCATTTTTTATTTTCAACAATTTCCTTTTGTATCATAGGAAGCATTGCATATCCGCCTCCAAACGTCAGTCCTCCAATCCTACAAAAAGTAAAAAATAAATCAAATAATTCTTTCATCCAATGTATCCCTCTTTCTTTTGTTTATATATTATTTTCTATATAAATATATATTTTTGAGCATAATTACATCCTAAAATCACTATTATTTTTTCACAATAACTTATAAGTAATACATCCTATATAAAATTCAAAATTGTTTTAATTACCCATTTAAACAATTTTGAATAGTGAATGTACTAAAACATATCATAACTTCTATGAAAACTACAATTAATTATTAGATTTTGGTTTATATTTTATCTTTTATTACTTATAAGGTTTAATTTTATAATTTATTTCAGTATTTTTCTTTTATTGCTGTATATAAAACTATGTCTATTACTAAGATATAAAATTATAGGCTACAGTGAATTAAGTTAAAACTCTCTATTCACTGTAGCCTATATAGACTATGTTTAATGTATAATTTTAGTATCAATCTATAGTAAAATTTATATATAAAATATGAGTTTAGATGAAACAAAGAAATAAAGCTCTCATGTTCTGCGGAGACTTGCATTCAAAAAATGAACTTTAGAATTATTACATCAATGATTGTTCCAAAATTGTTTGTCAAATTTTATATTGGAGCAAACAGTTTTGGGCTCAATCATTCATGTTTTAATTCTTAGTTCATTTTTTGTAGCAAGCGAGCAGAATTTGAGAGCTTTATTTCGTTTATTTCTCACTACCCTCTTATTTCGCGTCCTTTATTTTACTTTACTGTATTCATCTTCCTTGAACCCAACAAGTATCTTATCTTCTGTAACCAAAAGAGGTCTTTTTATAAGCATTCCATTTGTAGCTAAAAGCTCACAAACTTCTTCTTTTGACATATCTTTAACCTTATCTTTTAAGTTCATTTCCTTATAAAGCTTTCCAGAAGTATTGAAAAATTTTTTAGGTTCAAGTCCACTTCTTTCCATATAATCTGATAATTCTTCTTTACTTGGTGTACATTCAACTATATTTACCCTTTCAACTTCTACATTATTTTCATTTAAATATTTATATGCTCTTTTACATGTAGTACATTTAGGATATTCTATAAATAACATATTATCACTCCTTAATTTTATAAATCATAATAATTATTAATTACCATCAATTATTAATTTAATTTTACCATATCTGATGATTTTGGTAAAGATTTAAGAAATAAGATAATACATTTCCATTTAAATTTTCCTATAATCGACCATATCATCTATTGAATTTATGTTATTTTTACTAACATCAGTATATTATTTACCTATATTATACTGTTATAAAAATTAAGTATTTTTTCAAAAACAGGAAATGCTATTTCATCCTTTTCATTAAAAGACTCATGCCTTGAGCCTTTAATTCTTATAAGCTCACAATTTTTAGCATACTTTGCAAATGTATTTTGAGCTTCTGGCATCACATAATTATCATTTTCTGGCTGAAGTAGCATAACTGGAATCTCTACTTTTGAAGCATTTTTTTCTTTTATTATATTTTTTGCTGCCTTAGAAGCTTCTACATACCAATTTGCTGATGATCCACCGCTTTGAAATGCTTCATCTTCTATCATTTTATTATAGGAATAATCATATCTTGCCTTACATATAGTTGCTTTTCCCGGAAACTTATAATTACTGTTATATGCCTTTTGTCCTGGAAGATAATCTCCTCCTTTATTAATAAGTTTCATTAATCTTGAAACAATATCTGCCACTATCTTTGGATACTTTCCTGTATTTATTTCATGCATCGGAGCACTTAAAATAGCTGCCTTAAAACGTGTTGAATACTTTTCCAAATATGCTGTTCCTATTCCACCACCCATTGAATGTGCAAATAATAATAACTTTTTATCTCTGCTATCTGGATTTACCACTTGTTCTATAAACTTATTAAAATCTTCTACGTAATAATCAAACTTTTCTACATTTATTTGTGACTTGTCACTTCCAAGTCTGCTTGATCTGCTATGTCCCCTATGTTCCATTATAAATACAGAATAATTTTCTCTTAAGAAATAATATATAAGCTCATGATATCTTTCAATAAATTCTCCAAATCCATGACATATAACTATACTTGCCTTTGAATTCTTCTTAATAAAAGTTTCATAATAAAATTTCAAGCCATTACTTCCAGTTAAATAACCACCTTTTCTTAATGAATCTAAATATGGTTCAACTTTAGTTCTCATTTCTTCCTGAAAACTCTTTTCTGAAATATAGTTATTAGTAAATTTATTAAAATCTAAATTACTTACTTTCATTTATTATCTATCTCCCATAAATATAATTTTTTCTCTTTGGTTATATTGTATTTTAAATCTCACTATATATTATAATTCTTTATAATATTTAACGCTATCTTAATATCCATTTTATATTGCTTTCACAGTACCACCATATATTGTATAATTTCAAACATAATAAAAAAGTATGCATAGCCAGAGTAACACTATACATACTACTTTAATTACATATTAAATTTCACTGATATTTCTTTTACTTTCTTTAAAACAATATACATAAGTATAGTGTTTATGGGAATCATTACAAGATTCTTAATTAATCTCGGACCAAATAATACTAAAAATGCATTTTTATAAAGAATTGATAACCAGTATGTGTTTAATATAATGTCCACTATTAATATTATTAATGTAGTTGTAACTAAACATCTTTTTAATGTTATTTCTTTCTTATAAAGCATTGCCCCATATATTAATCCAGAAACTATAGCTGATATAGTGAATCCTGGAAAAAATGCTCCCTTAGGATAAAGTATATAATTGATTATATCTGATAATCCTCCACACATACCTCCAACTACAGGGCCAAACAACATACCAATAGTTGCACTCGCTAAGAATTCAAAGCTTATATGAAGCGTTGGTAGTAATTGAATTGTGAATAAATCCAAAAGTAAATGTACTGTTATTAAAAGTGAAGCTAACACTAAGTTTCTTACACTTTTTAATTCTTTTGATGAAGAAATCATCACTTCTACAACATTTTTCATAACAAAAAATCCCCCTTTCATTTAATCCTGCTAAAAATAAGCAAGGTCATTTCAGCTAAACTTAAAAAGTTAGTTGTTTTAAGAAAAGTTTATAACTTAATTACTGCTGAAATAAAAGAGAGACCTCTTTTAAATACAGCGGAATGCAATATTTGTACCGCAAACTGCTAGAGTTTTTCGTTTAAGAGACAACTTCCCGTCCTCTTAACACTTGACGCACAAATACCTACTCTGTACATATTTTTTTAACTTTTCAAGGTATAGTATATACCTTTTTTTATCTTTTGTATATATTATTAACATATATTTCTATATGCTTTTAGCAATCAAGGTCTTCTGATTTAAAGTTGCTATAAAATCTTCCACTTTCTGCTGTAAACTTCAAAACGCAATAATCTGGATCAATAGCACCTTTTGAATAATACATTGTGTCACCTTCTTGCCAAATCATTTCTTTGGAATTATTATCTTGAAGGACTTCCATAGTTCCTTTAAGCATCACCCATCTAAAGAACCTTTTATCGCAAAAATAAATACATGCTTTAGTATTATTAATATATTGTTTAACACGCATTGATGATCTATTGGTAGTAAAATAGAAAACATGAAGCATTACCTTTTCCAAGCTGCCATAATATAATCGGCTTCCACTTTCCGCGTATCAAATCATGTGTTAATTCTAATGGACAAGTATATTCTTCTCTTAATTTCATATTTTATCTCCCATTTACAGTGAACGCACTTTTATACTAAATCAATATTTTTCTGCATATGTCATTTTTAATAAAAGACATAAATTCTAAAATTCTTAAGTTCTTAGATTCTTAACTTCTTAAGTTCTCAAACTCTTAAATTCTTAAATTCTAAAGTTCTTTAATTCTTAAATCAATCTAAAATAGCACTAATATCTTCTTTATGAAATCCATACAAATCATCATCATAGGTAACAATTTTAGAACTATATATTAAAAGAATTAAAGAAAAAGCTGGTATAGTCAATAATTCATTAAGCACTGAATTTCATCTTTATAGTAAAATATAAATGCTTATTAAACTGACTAGAATACCAGCTTTTTAAATATAATATCAATAATTATCTTACAATAAGTTCTTTTATAAACATATCCTTCTCTTTATTTAAATCCACAAATTCTCCATCAACTAATATTAATGGCTTTGATATATTTTCAGTGTTTATTTGAAGAATCTTTCCCTCTCTACCATTACTTAATATAACATCTTCACCCATGTAATAATTTGCTACATGTTCTAAAAATGTCTTAGCATATGAATAATCAAATTTATTTAAACTGTTCTTTTTAATTTCTTCTAATGTTTCAAATGGTCCCTTTTTTTCTACACCTTTTATATCTGAATTCATAACATCTAGTTCATCTGCAATTGCAATTATTTTAGCAAAAGGATGAATCTTTTCACCTTTTACTCCTAAATATCCTGAACCATCTTCTCTTTCATGATGCATTAATACTCCATAGCTAACGGATTTATCTAAATATGGTATTGCATCTACAGCCTTATATCCTATTTTTGTGTGATCTTTAATTTCTTTATATCTATTTTCTAATAGTATATCAGGCTTACTTTGAAATTTAGAATCTAATTTTATTATCCCAAAATCATGAAGTAGTGCTGTATATATAAGAAGGTTTATTTTAGGTGCATCAAAATCAAGCCATTTTCCAAGCAATGCACTTAAAGCTGCTACATTTACTCCATGTCTATATATACAATCTTCTCCACTACCTTTAAATAGAATATTACTTACAACGATCTCAGTAGATTTAATTTCTTTTTGAATTTTATCTGCAAATTCTCTTAAATCATTATTTATTCTGTAGTCCTTTGTTCTTTTCATTTTCTCAAACATGTTTTCAAGATCTGTACTTACTTCTTTAAATTTTTCTTCAACTCTTTTTAATTCCTCTTCTTTACTACTTCTTCTAAGCACTTCTTCTGGAACAGTAACTTGAATCTTGTCCAAGAAATATGCTCTGTTTAAAACGTTTATAAGATCCTCTGTAACTACAGAGTCCTTTTTTATAAGAAGACCTCCATTTTTAAAAACATCACTTGCAATAATCATTCCAATTTTTAATTCATCGACAGATAAAAATTCTTTTTCGCTCATAAATTCTCCACCCTCTATCAATTTAAAATTATTATAAGACTAATTCCTCTATATATAAATTCTTTTCTTTAGTTAATTCAATAAATTCATTCTTTTTTAATATTAATGGCTTCTCTAGGTTATTAACATTCATCTGTATTATTTTGCATCTTTCTCCACTATTAATAATTGCTTCTTCTCCCAAATAATAATTGACTATATGCTCTATAAATACTTTAGAATATTCATAATTTAGCTTGCCTAAGCTTTCATTTTTTACAATTTGTAATGCTTCAAATGGCGGCTTCTTTTTCTTATATCCTCTATTTGAATTAATTGCATCAAAAACATCAGCAATTGCAATTATCTTTCCAAATTGGTGGATAGCTTCTCCTTTAAGACCTAATGGATAACCAGATCCATCTTCTCTCTCATGATGCATTACCACTCCGTATAAAACACTCTTATCTAAATAAGATACATCTTTTAACATTTTATACCCTAAAGTTGTATGTGTTTTTATTACTTCGAATTCACTTGTTGTTAAAGCGCCATTTTTTTTAAGTATTTCTTTATCGATTTTTGTTTTTCCAAAATCATGTAATATGGCAGAATATATAAGTCTGTTTATGTCTTTAGGTTCCATACCAATCCATTTGCCTATTAATGCACTTAAGGCTGCAACATTTACACCATGTCTATATATACTATCTTCACCACTACCTTGCAAGACAATATTTTTAATAATCATACTGCTTGGGCGCATCTCATTTTGTATTCTTTCAGAAAACTCTTTTAACTCATTTAAAGTTGAACCAGTTGGATTAGTAATTAACCTAAATGTCCTTTGAAGTCTTGTAGATATCTCTTTAAAATTTTCGTCAATTTTTTCATATTCTTTAATTTTTTTTCTTTCAATTTTATCTTCGTTAGTTACCATATCATCATATACTTCAATTCTATCAAGAAATAAAGTTCTTTTTAGCTTTTGTATAGCTGAGTTCGTTATTGCAAAATCCTTTTTTAGTAGTATCTGTCTTCCTTGCTCAACATTTTTTGCTATTACCATTCCAGGTCTTAACTCATTAAAGTTAATTAGCTTAGTTTTCCTCTCCATACTCCCCACACCCATCATCCAATCTATACTCTTTATATTTTTCTTGCTAAATAATTAATGTATTCGTTTTTCATACCTTTACATTAATGTATACTTTATATATATTATTCTATATTTTTCACTTTTTGTCAAAAAAACTTTTCAATTTCTGTAAGCCGACTATTATGATACCTCCTATTACAAAAAACACTAAATTAAATGTTTTTAATGTCATAGGATCCTTTGGTATTTCTAAAGATGTAGGTCCCATAAATACAGCATATATAGAACCTATCATAAGTCCTAATATTAAATAAACTGTTTGAGATCTATACTTCTTTAAAAGAATCCTAACAAATTTTATTATTGAGAATATACCTGTAAGTACACCAAATCCAAAAATCAAAACAACCGGAAGATACTTTAAGTTAAAATGTAATACTTCTTTTACTGCATTAACAACTGGTGCATAAAGACCAAAAATAAGTAGTAATGTAGATCCAGATATTCCTGGAAGCACCATAGCTGATATTGCTATCATGGCACATATAAATATGTATATTGAAAGTCCTAAAGATAAATTATCAATTGAAACCCCTACTCCACCTTTAGCTGGATTAAAGTAAGTTATGCCTGCAACTATTACTATTCCGATTATTGTAAAACTTAAATTAAAATATCTATTCTTTAAAATTTCCTTTTCTTCATTTATTATTATTGGAATTGCAAATATAATGAATCCTATAAATAATGAACTAATATTATAGATATGGGTTGTAAAAACCTTCCCTAAAAATAACATTGCTAAAACAAATCCAACTATCCATCCTATCCCTATCTTAATAAGAAATTTTAATGCCTCAATTTTTTCAGCCTTTTTTCCTGTAATTAGATCATCTAAAGAACCTATAAATTTATCATAAAATCCCAAAATAAAAGCTATAGTTCCTCCCGACACTCCTGGTACACTATCGGCTAGCGCCATACAAAATCCTCTTATAAAGTTTATTAAATACATGTCTTTCTCCTTCTTAATTGATAATTTTTATATACCACTACATTTTAGCATAATAATCATTATAAGTTTACTCTAAATTTGAAATAGTGCTTATAATCCTTCATTAAATAGTATATAAAACTATTATTTAAGATTATAAGCACTACTATTCATAAAAATATGTATAAATAATAAATTAAATATTATTTATGCTAATTTAGTTTATTGGACCAGCTTTTTCATTTCCTGTCTTAGCTTTTCCTTGTATTTCTGTTGGTATATCTTTTACAGAGTTTTTGTGATGATTCATTTTGTGATTACTTTCTGTTCCATGTGCATCACTTGGATCTGGTCTTCGCATACCTGCTTTAGCCATGAAATTCATCTCCTTTTAAATAACCTTCAAATTTAGTATTTAAAAAGAGATTACAAAGTATTCATATAAAATAAATACTTTTGTTAATTTTAAAAATTATTTTTCATTTTCAATCCACTTATTCCATATTTCTAAATCAACACCAACAGTTGCTTCTTTTCCATTTCTAACAACTGGTGTCTTCATTATTTTTTGATTTTTAAGCAAAACTTCAGCTTTCACTTCTGCACTTCTAATATTCCCCAAATTAGATTTTGCATATTCCTTTGCTTTTGTATTTATTAATTCATTTATTCCTATAGCTTTGCATACATTATTAAATTCACCTTTGCTCATTTCTTTTTCATTTAAATCAATAAGTTGATATTTTATTTTTCTTTCTTTGAAAAATCTTTCTGCCTTTTTAGTATCAAAACATTTTTTAGTTCCAAATATCTGTATATTCATTAGTTCTCTCCTATTTATTAAATTATAATGATAATTATTTTTGTGATATTTTGCCAATGCACAACCATGTCTATTATAGACATAAACATATATAATCTTTAAAATTACTACCCTATAATTATTCCAATTAAAATTATAGATATTATTTCTGTAGCTATATATCTAATTATATTTGCTTTCTTCTCTGTCTCAAAATCTCTTTCTAAAATTACTTTTTCATCAGCTTTAACCTTTTTAGAGAATTTTATACCAATAATTATCTCACTAATAATATAAGATATAAGTGGATAAAGTACAATAACTAATACTACAGTTATATATACTACTTCCATGTTTGATACAAATGCAAAGCATAATGTAAATATGCATAAAACAATAAAAAGTATAGCCATTATAAAAATTTATTTCCTAGTTTAACATGTTAATTTTATCTTAATCTTTTATCTACGCACTAACTTAAGATTCACATGTATTTCCACTAAATCTAGAATTATTATCTATAATTATTATGTTGAATCCTGCTATGGAATTATAATGATATTTAATAAAAATTCTACTCTAAATAAACTTTTTTCAAAAAAGGTACCCAAATCGACTAATATTGATTGTATTATATAGCGACAAGGGGATAAAACGAAATATATTTCGAATAATATTTAATTTAATAATACTTTTTACGCATATATGCTTATAAGATTTTGACTACTATTTTGGGAGGAATAAATATGATAAAAAGAGTAAATAAATTAACAAGCGGATTACTTGCTGCTGCTTCAGTAATTTCATTAGTACCTAGTACAAGCGTTTTTGCAGCAGACTATAAAAGAATTTCTTCAGAGGATGGGACAATCTATAATGCAGTAGCATATAAAGATGGGACATTCTATTTAGATGGAGACATAAATGATAAAGAAGCAACTTACTTCTTAAATAATGGAAAATATAATAAATTAGATGATATTGATACTGGATCTGATCTTGAAATATATGGTGAAAAATACATCAACTTTGAAAATGGTGATTATTTCTTAGATTTATCAAATGGTAAAGTGACTGATGATGATATAGAAGAAGACAATATTGATGATGCTAGTACTGCATTAAGAAGAAAAATAAAAGATGTCGATAGATATGGTGATGACAATAGATTACCTAATTTAGAAGCTCTCCGTGGGCCTAAATTCTCATCTACTTGGTATATGACAAAAGACTATACAACAGACTCAGCCGTTACCTATACAACAAACTCAGCTGTTTCAATATTCACTGATTCAAAAGGTAACTATATTGATGCAGATTATAACCTTGGAAAAATAAAGGTTACAACAAAATCTAATAATACAGAAAAAAATGTTAATATAGAAAACACTAAAGATACTTACGATGCTGTTAATGGAAAAGATGCTATAAAAGCTTCACTTTCTAACACAAAAGTATTAGGACAAGACTCTAGTAATATCTACAGACTTGCTACAATTACTGTAAGTGTTGATGCTAGCAAATCAGCTAACACTAAAATTACAGAAATTTATGGAATGGCTGTTGATAAGAGCGATGCTTTAGTAGTTAATTCTGATGGTACTTCAGTAACATTTAAAGTAATTCAAAAGATTTCTAAAGCTCAAGCTTCTGATGATGTTGATGATGCTAAATATGCAAAGACTGTAAACAACTATGTTCTTGCAAATGATAAAGGTCAAGCTAAATCATTATTAACTGAAGCAGAAGAAGATTTCACAATCTCTAACGGAAAAGTAACAAATTATAAATTAGATGGTAATAATATTGAAGCTGTTACATTAACTTTAAAATCTAAAAATGGATTCTACTATACTGACTTTAGTGATGGCGATGATCAAGATTTAGAAAATGCTGAAGCTTATGATGTAGATGCTAATGGTAATCTATGGGCTTTAAATGGTGGATTTGTTTACAAATATGATAATGATGATTCTTGGGATAAAGTTTATAAAGTAGATGGATCTATGGAAGAAATAACTGTTTACGATGATAACAATCTTGTTGTTTGGAATGAAGATGATGAAGTTTACTCTATAATTTCAGCTAAGAGCAACTCATCTGAAGATGACAATAAAGAAGAAGATAAAAAAGCTGGTTGGGATCAAAACTCTGATGGTACTTGGGTTTACTATAAAAATGATGGAACTAAAGCTACTGGTTGGTTAGATTTAAATGGACAATGGTACTATTTAAATTCTAATGGAACTATGGCAACTGGTTGGGTTCAAGTTGGTGGACAATGGTATTATTTAAATCCAATTTCTGATGGTACTAAAGGTGCTATGAAAACAGGTTGGGTTTTAGATAATGGTCATTGGTATTACTTAAATCCAATTTCCAATGGTTATAGAGGCGCTATGCAAACTGGATGGGTTAATGTTAGTGGTACTTGGTACTATTTAAATCCAATTTCTGATGGTACTAGAGGTGCTATGAAAACAGGATGGATAAATGACAGAGGAACTTGGTACTATCTATATCCAAATGGTGCTATGGCTCATGACACAACTATAAATGGTTACAGATTAGGCTCTAACGGTGCTTGGATAAGATAATTTCTTATATTAAATAATGTTAAGATTAATCTTTAAAATAACCCTACGTTTTAAATTAATCGATTATTAAAATCTATACAATTAATAAATTAACTATTATAAAAAATTACAATTAAACTTTTGTTGATCTTAAATTAAGAAATATAACTTTTCTACCCTATAAAATATAGAACCCCACTCAAGGCTTGAGTGGGGTTTATTTTTTCATGATTAATATTAGTTTTTTATATAATTTATTCTTTCAATTTTCTTGCTTTAACTTTGGATAATGTTTTATCAAACTTATTTATTCATTTTTTCTTTTAAATTTGGTTTATTAAATAATAAGCGTACTCATAATTTTCTTTATCTACAATAATACTGTATTCATAAGAGAAGTCTTCTTTTTGTCCTAATGTTCCTATAATCATTTTATCTACCATTGGTCCTAAATTTCCGTTCTTATTCTCTATTTTTTCTTTATACTTTATATTATTTAAGTTTAATGTATTTTTTATTTTATTATATGTTTCAATTGATGATCCTTTATATAATAAGCATTTATTCCAAAACATAGAGCTTTTACCTCTTTACTTCTTCAATAATAAAATTTAATTGCTTCTTTTTTACTTGATTAAGTATAGTCTATAAAGTAAATGTTATATAACTTTAAATCTTCATACTCTATTCATTAGCAGCATTGCCAATCATAAACAACCTTTGAAAAATCTCTATTTCTTAAATCTTCTTTTGAAATAGAAAATGTACAATTTCCTGAATCCCCAAACATTATTCCACAAGTGTCATCTATATCAAGCTGTAATAAGAGAAAATCATTTTCTTCAAAACCATAATTATTTTGTACGAAATATGGATATCCTCCTACTCTGCTGTCACAAGCATAACAATCATCTTGAAGTCTATTATATTGCTCTGGAGACAGGTTGTCCTCAAATAATTCATCAAATTTATCTAGTGAAGATGAAATTGGCATTTCCCTTAGTTCAAAATACATTTTTCCATTATTGCTGAAAGGTAAGCCTTCCTCATATTCATTCTCATAAGGATTTTCTCTTACCAAATCTTCTTCACTTTCCTTATAATTCTCAATATAATTTACAATAATAGGACTATCTAGGCCGTACATATCATCATTAGTAATGAAAAATTGTAGTAATCCCTTTGAAGGTAATTCATTTAAATTCTTTAGATCTGATAAATTTATTTGCGCCAAAAATGCCATTGCTTTTCCCTCATTATCCAAAGGATAATCTTCAATACATTCTAAATATGGACATCCTCCCAATTTACTATCCCAAGGTTTAGTCTCTTCAATTTTAAATGTTATTTCATTACTATACCTAGTATTCTCCATGATAATAGCTTCATGCTCTTTTAAAATCTCAGGAATCTCATATTTAATCATCACATCAACCCTCCAAATGAATATTTATTTCTATGCTAATTATAACATATCTTGTAAATAAAACATTATCCATAATCTAAATAGACCTGATCATTTCATTAATTATTTACCAGGCCATTTATTTACTTTTCTGTTTAAATTAGAGTGACAAAGCCACTTTAAGCACTTTCCTCCATTGCTTGCATCAATATATAATTTCGTTGGTAAATTTTTAAAGAATATGCTACTATAGTCATATACAGAGAATTGCTGAATTTAAAAATGGCTTATTTGCGTTGGATTAAGATTAAGATTAATATGAGATGTATTTAAATAATAAATTTTTATCTTTCTCAGTGTTCTTAAAACTTGATTAAGATTAACATGAGATGTATTTAAATATATATAATACAATTGCCTATTTAATTTTAGGTACTGATTAAGATTAACATGAGATGTATTTAAATAAATGCTGAAGAAGTCTCTTTATTAAAAGAATATGCGATTAAGATTAACATTAGATGTATTTAAATTGTGTATATCCCTTATCTATTGGATTATTAGTAGTAGATTAATATTAATATAAGTAGAATAAAAACTTTAGTTAAGTCACCCAAAGTTTTTATTCTACTTATATCCAGGTAAATACGTAATATTTTTGCCACTATCCTCAGATATAGTTAATTTAGACAATTACCAAGTAAAAACACCTAAAAACTAAATAAAACAATAATTAGATAAATCTAGTAATTTTACTTGATCGTATTTCTACAGACTCATATATTAAATCATTTTATTTATCTATTTTTGCATATTTTTTCAATATTGCACTGAATTTTATTAAATAATTAATTCCCCAAAAGATTAATATAAAAAACAATAGACATAAACTTGAATTATATTTATCCCAAAAATAAATTACTATAGATACAAGTATAGCATTTAAGCAACTAAAGAATAATTGCATTTTAAAAAATTTATCATTAACTATAATAAAATTCTTATCCTTTATTGTGTAAATAACTTTTTTATTAAAATAGTAAATAATATTATAAATAACAAATAATATTGGCATAATTACACCACATATAATAAATAGAATACATATTCTCCCATAAAAGCATTTTTTAAATTATAACATATATCGAAAAATATGGCACCTTCTAATTTTCAAAGATCACTTCTTAATTATATGATATTCTTTTATCTCTTCAACTAAAGACGGTTCTGAAAGCAATTTTAAACCTGTTAACGAAAGAAGTTTTGCTCCTAGATTAATAGCATTTAATCCATCTTTTGAAACAGCTACATCTTTAAATTCAACAGTATGAAGAGAATAATTTCCATTTGTAATTTTAATTCCTGCATGAAGTGTAGGAATTACCTGTGATACATTACCAGCATCAGTTGATGCAAATTTAATATCTCTTTCATATTCCTGTGATAATTCATTAAGATATCTTTCATAAACTTCATCCAATTTTTTATTAGGTACAAGATTATCAACTTTATTCTGGAATAAATCCATTTTGTAAGTACATCCTGTTGAGAGAGCAGCACCTTTCACTATATTTAATACTTTCTTACGGACCTCATTTACTCTTTCACGCGTATCAGCTCTTATATAAAATCTTCCACGACTATAGTCTGGAACAATATTAGGTGCAGTTCCCCCATCTAAAACAATTCCATGAATTTTTACATCTGATGTGAGATGTTGCCTTAAAGCATTTATTCCGTTATAAGTCAAAATCAATGCATCAAGAGCATTTATTCCTTGTTCAGGTGAAACTCCTGCATGAGCTGCTTTTCCAAAGAACTCAATGTCTACTGGATCTAGTGCTAAACTTTTGGGAGTAAGTGTATTCACTATATTAGGATGCGTTTCTAAAGCAATATCCACATCTTTAAAATATCCTAAATTAACAAAATCCTCTTTTGCACTTCCATTTTCTCCTCCTTCTTCTCCTGGTGTACCATAAACCCTTACTTCTCCTCCAAAATTATCTAAAAACTTTGAAAGAGCTATAGCTGCAAATACACTTATTGTTCCTATAAGGTTATGCCCACATCCATGTCCTAATCCTTCAAGGGCATCATATTCTGCAAGAAAGACGAGAACAGGTCCCTTTTTATCAGACTTTTTTACAGCTGTAAAACCAGTTCTATGGTTAGCAACATCAATTTTTACATCAAATCCATTTGCAGATAATGTATCAGCTAATAGCTTACTTGAAAAAAATTCATAATTAGACACTTCTGGTTTTTCGTGAATTTTTCTTGCTATTTCTTTATACCTTTCATCATTTTCATCTATATATTTAATAAGTTCTTCTTCATACTTTTCCATACGCACTTCCTCCTCATAATTTTATTAAGCTGAATTCATAAGTCATAAATTCATTTCTTTTCTATAAATATACTAAAAGCTCTTATTACAAATACATAATCATAAGTAATAAGAGCATAAATTTCAAATGAACTTCAATTAAAATACTGGAACTGCACCACCTTTATATATTTCATCTAAAACTTTTTTAGTTTCTTCTTGATGGTATGCTTCCATTAGTGTTTTGAATACTTCTTTATCCTTATCTTCAGTTCTTACAGCTATAATATTATAATATTGTTTTGCATTTTCTCCATTTGCATCTTCAAGATATATTGAATCAGTTTTAGGATTTAAACCTGCATCAGTTGCTGCACCTGTATTTATTGCTGCAAAATCTACATCATCTAATGAACGAGGTATCTGTACAGATTCCATAGAAACAAACTTTAAGTTTTTAGAGTTTTCAACTATATTCTTTTCATTAGGTGTTACCTTATCTTTTCCATCTAATTTAATTAATCCTGCTGATTCAAGAAGATTTAAAGCTCTTCCTCCATTTGTAGCATCATTTGGTATTGCTACAGTTGCTCCATCTTGAACTTCATCTAAGCTTTTAATCTTATTTGAATAAATACCCATAGGTGCAATAAATGTATATCCAATAGATGTTAACTCAAGATTATGATCTTTCTTGAACTGTTCAAAGTAAACTTCAGTTTGAAATGCATTTAAATCAATTTCTTTATCTGCAAGTGCCTGATTAGGTTTTATATAATCTGCAAAACTTACTGGTTCTAACTTAATATTCTTATCTTTTAATCTTTCATTTAAGCTATCCCATAAACGAAAATCAGTACCATTTACTCCTACTTTTAAAGTTGTAACTTCACCTGATGCTGCCTCTTCTTTTTTATCACTTACTGCTGTATCATTTGAATTTGCTGCACTGCTGCCACATCCTATTAGCCCTACTGATAAAATTCCTGTAATTAATAATGATAATACTTTTTTCATGATATATTCCCCCTAATATTTAATGATTAAGTTTTTTATAAATAAAATCTCCAATTCCCTGTACAAGATAGACAATTGCAATAATTACAATAATAGTTACTATCATAATGTCAGACTTGAAATACTGATACCCATATCGTATTGCAAAATCTCCAAGGCCGCCTCCACCAACTGTTCCTGTGATGGCAGAAAATCCTATAAGACTTATTAGAGATATTGTTATAGCTAAAACTACTTCTTTACGTCCTTCAATCAAAATAACTTTTCTTATTATTTTCATAGGTGTAAAACCCATAGATTCATAAGCTTCAATAACTCCCATATCAACCTTTAAAAGTGCAAGTTCAATCTGTCTTGCAACAAATGGAACGCAAGCTATTACAAGAGGTACAATTGCACCTTTTACACCTATTGTAGTTCCTACAATAGCTCTTGTAAGATTAGGAATTGATGCTATTAAAATTACAAAAGGTATTGACCTTAAAGTATTTACTATTTTGCTTACTACAGAGTAAACCTTACTGTTTTCAAGAATATGTCCTTTTGAAGTCACAACTAAGATTACTCCTATAGGAAGTCCTAAAATAGTTGAAAATACCCCAGATACAGATACCATTATAAGTGTTTCCTTCAATGCCTTTATAAGTTCTGGAAAGTACTCTATAACATTAGGAATCAAATTATTCAGCATCTTTAATCACCTCTACTTTTGTATTTAAAGTTTTGTAATATTCTATGGCTTTATCTACGTTTTCCTTATCTCCTAAGAATTCCACAACCAGACTTCCAACAACATTGTCATATAGATTTTCTATATTTCCAAAAAGAATATTAACATCTATCTCAAACTGCTTTTCAAGCTGTGAAAGAACTGGTTTACGAGTAATATCACCAAAGAAATTAAGCTTGTATATTCTACCTTTAAACCTTTTTAAATCCTCTTCTGAAATATTGTTTGATATAGAATGTGATACAAATTCTTTTCCTATGCTGCTCTTTGGATTTGTAAATACATCTACAATATCTCCTGATTCAACAATTCCTCCTTTTTCCATTATTGCAACCCTGTTACATATGTTTTTAACAACTTCCATCTGGTGAGTTATTATAACTATAGTAATATGTAGCTCTTCGTGAATCTTTTTTAACAAATCCAAAATAGATTTTGTTGTATTTGGATCTAATGCAGAAGTTGCTTCATCGCAAAGTAATATCTCCGGATCACAACTTAATGCTCTTGCTATTGCTACACGCTGCTTCTGACCACCACTTAACTGATTTGGATAAACATGAACCTTGTCTGAAAGTCCAACAAGTTCAAGCAGACTTAAAACTTTTTCTTCTATTTCTTTTTTGCCAAGCTTTTTATTTTTTAGCGGTGCTGCAATATTATCATATACATCAATACTGTTCATAAGATTAAAACTCTGAAATATCATTCCAATATGGCTTCGTACTTCACGTAATTGTTTTGTTGATATATCATTTAACGCTGTTCCATTAACAATTATCTTCCCCGAATCCGGTTTTTCAAGAAGATTAATTATACGTATTAAAGTACTTTTTCCTGCTCCACTATACCCAATAACACCAAAAATATCACCCTTATTAATATTTAGATTAATATTTTTTAATGCTTCAACATTCTTCCCATTTAAATGAAAGGTTTTGTTAATATTTTCAAATTTAATCAAACATATCCCCCCCTTTTTTATATGTCTTGATTATTTTTTTAATAGAATTTCATGTTTCTCTGGTATAAGTTTAAAAAACAAATCTTTCAATCTGTATAATTCCTTGATTTCATCTTCATTAAATTTGTATTTATTAATTTGTGAATCAAGCTCATCTATTAATTTCAAGAAATTTAATAACCTGATTTCTTTAAATTCATTATTCTCAAATATTTTGAATGTATATATAGGCATAAGCTTCAACTCAGATATAAGAGTTTTTTCTTCTCCATTTTCAATGCCTTTAACAAACTTAAACTTTAAAATACAACTTATAAGTGAATTTTTCACATCAAAATCTGCTACAAGATTTCCAAGAGAATAAGCTATGATGCTTGTCCTTTTTATAGAACTCTTATCTATATAGTCATATTTTTCAATAGGCTGAAATACATGTGGATGATTTCCTATTATAATATCAATTCCACACTCCTCTACAATCCTATGAGCCATTTTTATCACATTTTCAATAGGATATGATTCAAATTCAAGGCTCCAGTGAAGATATGCGATTACTATATCTGCGCCCTTTTCTCTTGCTATTTTCACATGCTTCTTTATGAGTGATATGTCCTCATCCTGCTTATTCAGCCTTATGTGATTAACCATATATTCTTTGCCTTCTGGCTCTTTATCACCATTAAGTGAGAATGTATATGCAACATGTCCAATATTAATATCATTTATTGATGTTATAGGAATATCATTTTGTTCCTCAGGTGTCCTTGCTGTTCCTACCTGTCTGTATCCTTCTTTCTCTAAAAAATCCAATGTTTCTATAAGCCCATCTTCATCTTGATTCATACAATGATTATTAGCTGTAGAGAAGAAATTTATTCCTTTTCCATTCTGCACAAATATATCAAACATTTCTTTTGTTCCATTTAATTTTGGTGCTTCAGAAACGCTCTTTGGTGCATTACCTACAGGTTTTGAAAGTGCAATTGGAGTTTCTAGGTTTGCATACACTATATCTGAATTGAAATAAAAATCCTTTATATCATTCCATAAATTTTTAGTAGTTTCAGGAGTTATCTGACTTCCTGATAATAAATCTCCCCCAGCCGTAAACACGACTTCTTTTTTTATGTAAAATTTTTTACTTAAATCAAATTTAAGATTCTGCTTGGTAAAATGTTCTTCTATATGTTTTCCTTGCTCAGCTTTTTCAATTTGTTTTATATAGAATTTGTATTTCCACCAATCAAATTCCCCTTCTTTTAAGCAACTAAAATTCCCCTCAACAGACTGAGAATATTCATATTTTTTATCTTTATATTTTTCTATTAGCCTCTTCTTTTCCTCTTCTAAACTAGACATAGCTTTCACCCCTTTGCTTTTCTATACCTTAGTAACTTGATATGAATTATATATTATACTCATCTCCTATTATTGTCAATGCAGTAATTATTACTTTTAATCTCCTAATTTCTTATATATTCGACACTGTTTTCTCAATCAATTTTAAATTTACTTTATTACACATTTTTTGTTTATCTAAATTTTAATTTTTTATAATAATTTTTAAATTTAAGTTGATTAGAAAGCATATAAATATAATTTATTCTCTCATTTACCAAATATGCTGTATAGTAAAAAATCATACAGTTAAATAAAAACACAGATATTATAAATAAAGGGCATTCACTTAATGCAAAATTACTGTTCATCCTTATACATAGACATTTTTATTATTTTACATGTCTACTATAAAGGAAGAATATAAAAATCAAAGTGAATGTCCTTTTATTACAATTTAATTTTCTATTTTCTCCATTACTTTTTCTTTTAGTCTACTTATGATAAAATATCTATAAAATATTTCTAATAAGTAGGTGTAAGTATGCAAATGCAATTTGATGGAGCTGTTATTAAAGAAAGGAATGTAACTTTTGCAATAGCTGTTGTAAAACCTTCTGTTTTTGCAAGTTCTGATATAGAAGGTCTTAGGAAGGATTTTTCTCGTGTATTTCAAAATCTGCCTGTAGTTCTTATGGCACAAAATGCTCAAGGTACTGCTAGATATAGCGGAAGACGTGATCTTGTAAATTTTATATCTAAGGTACCTTTAAGCCGCATTCCATGGAAAAAGTATACTATTAATTTCTATTATTAATTGATTATTAAAATAGAAATTAATTAATATTCATATGCTTAAATTTAATATGGATGCATTCCGCTTCTTGAAAGTCCAGTATTTTCATCTAAACCAAACATCACATTTAAATTCTGGACCCCTGCATGTGCTCCTCCCTTTCCAATACTGTCTAAAACGCTGTACACAACAATTCTATTTCTCTTTTCATCAACATCAACACCAATATGACAGTAATTTGTTCCTGAAACTGCTGAAACCCATGGATATGGTTCATAAATATAGCTTGATTTTTCATTCTTTTCATAGTCTAGAATTTTGATAAAGCCTTTGCTATCATTATAAAACCTCTTATACAAATCTAAAATTTCCTTTCGTGTTACTGTTTTGTTAGGAAAACAATGTGATATTGTTAATATTCCTCTTGTAATTGGAACATAAGCAGTTGAAAAATGAACACTTACTTTATTTTGCGTAAATCTAGATAATTCTTGCTCTATCTCATATGTATGCCTATGATTTACTACATTATATGGAAGTATATTGTTTCCTATCTCTGGATGATGAACACTTATATTAAGTTCTGCTCCTGCGCCAGCTGTTCCTGAAAGACCATCCACCACTATTTTATTTGTATCTATTATTCCTTCATTTACTAATGGAGCAAGTCCAAATATTGCTGATGAAGAATAACAGCCTGGATTTGCAATAAGCTTAGCATTTTTAATTTTATCTCTTTTAAATTCAGTGAGTCCGTATATAGCCTCTTTTATAAGCTCTGGCTGAGTATGTTTCATTCCATAGATTTCTTCCCAATCACTTATATTTTCAAGACGAAAATCTGATCCAAGGTCTATAACTTTAGTTCCTTCTTCAAGAAATTTCTGTGATAGCTCCATTGCATGGCCTGAAGGTAGTGCTAGGAACACAACATCACAAGGAGTGATTTCTTCCATTTTGCATAGCTTCATATTTAATCCATAAAAATTTCTGTGAAAGTCTGATACATATTTGTCATGTCTACTTGTTGCCCATACAGCTTCTGTTTCTGGATGTTCCAAAAGTACTCTTAACACCTCCCCACCCATATAGCCAGAAGCTCCACAAATACCAACTTTTATCATTATTTTTTCCTCCTATTTTCCTGCTACAAAAAGAAAAGCCCTAAGCTGATTTAATAATCAACTTAGGGCGAATATACAATCCGTGTTACCACCTAATTTCAGAAATAACTGCACTCAATCAGTACGAAGATTATGTATCTTTATACTGTTTTCCTTTTAACGGTAGAATCTCCGATGAAGCCTACTCATAATACACTTTCGGTTCATAGCTCCAAGACTGGTTCAATATTTTTTCATTAAAGTTTTTCACCTGGCAACTTCTCTCTGAAAAATCAAAAATATTTACTGTTTCTTTTCATAGCATTTGTAATTTATTTTTTATAATGTAACATATTTACTTTTATATGTCAATTAATACTTTTGTCAATGTTAATATTTTGTCAGTTTTAAAATGATCGATATTTTTAGTTCAAATTTTCCTATAATAGAATATATCGTATATTGGATTTCAGTTATTATTCAATATACTCTTATGCTACAAATAAAGGCAATAGCTAGGAAATCAAACCTAACTATTGCCTTTAAATTTTTCTACATATCATCATTCTTTTTACCACTTTTATCAATTGTATCTGCTAAGACTTCACCGCTATTTTCAACTGCTATTTTAAAATTTGATACTACTTTTATTAAAAATGTAGGCAAAGGCACATCTAGTTTCATTAAATTTTCTAATATTGATATTAATTCATTGATTATAAGCCATATAGATACTAAAAGTCCAAAAAATGTAGTCATTGGTATATTAATATCAATAGCTTGTGCAACATTTATTATTGTCCAATCTACAATCATTCCAACTGCTACAGCTACCCCATAGAGAAGTTTTTTTACTATCCCCCACAATCCAGTTTTGCTATTTAATACATTATTTTGAAAGGCTGATAACATTCCAGTTAGATAATCTGTAATAAGTACCGCTATTAACATGACTATTATGGGGGATAAAATTCCAAGTTTTGAGCTTAAATATGCTGATATGGCTGCAAATATTGATTTTATTAGGTTAGTTTTTTCTAATATTTTAGGTCACCTCCTTTCTTTTAGTAAAGATAAAAATTTAAATATGATATTTAGTACAGTGCAGTTTTCATAATTTTTAATAAGGTTGCTATTAGTATTAAAATTTAGGAACATTTTAAATTAATTCATCATGGAAAATATGTTAAAATAAATAATAGGTTAGGAATATTATTATTTAGAAACTTTAAAATTTCATATAGCACAAAATTCATAAATTATTTAAAATTTGCCTATTTACACAAAAGGAGATTTTTATTATGAAAAAGTTAGCATTTATCTTATTATTTTTTATAACGTTTTTTATATCATGTTCATCAGAGTCTTCTAAAGAAGAAAACAATTCTAAGATAAATAATAGTTCTGATAAATCTGTTTCAGAAAACCTTAATGAAAATAATGATTCAAAAGATACCGCTAAAAATGAAAATAATTCAACAAATAACAGTTCTGCTGCCAATGCTGAATCCAATGATAAAGATAAAAATATATCTGAAATTAATAATCAAAATGTTACAGAAAAAATTACTGACTATATTATTAATGGACAAGAAAATAAACCTGAAGCTGAAAAGTTAAAATGGAGTGAGTCATTTCTAAATAGAATTGATATTGGCTCATTATATGATCAATATATATCCAGTGGTGGAAATCCTAATGATTTAGAAAGTATTTCACAATATGTAACTTTAAATGCTCCAATTCTTAATGATTGGAAAAAATTATTTGAACGGGACCTATATAATATATATGGTCAAAAGGTAACAAAATTAGAACCTTTAGATAATGATCTATACCAAGCATATGTAAATATAGATGGTAAAGATGTTCCTTATGTGGTAGTTTCAGCAAGAACAGGATACTTTCATGGATGATGATTCATTAAAAAGTGAAAAATGATACTGTTACGTATGAAATAAATATATGGTGTTATATTATAGTTTAGTGAGAAATAACCAAAATTGAATATGTGAATTAATACCTTTTTTAAATGTATTAATAACTATTCCATTTTATTCATAACAATAATAATCTTGATACAATGAGGTTAGATGGAAAAAATAACAAAAAAAAATGATTAAGGTTAAATATTTCTTAATCAATTCTTTTGACAATATAATTATATTATTTATTAAGAAGACAAAAATGTAACTTTGCTGTTTTAAAACTGTTTAATATTTATCATCATTTCTCAAATAATGATATAATGCATAAGAATATAAAGTAAGTTGATTTATGAATAATGAATAACATTATTGTTTAAAACTAAAAAATTGTAATGAAAAAATCACTTGTTAAAAATAATAATAGCTAAAATATTAGTAACTATTCCAAATCAAACACTTTGCAAAAATCACTTCTATTTTAGCTATTTTATATTGTATATATATCAGAAAATTCTCTTTCTATCTTTTGTTCATTAGTTTCACCAATTACTTTTATTGTATAATCTTTATCTTCAACTAGCTGCGCTGGAAGTTCTATTATAGCTTCACATCCAAATCCTTCTTCACTTAATATTTCTATTGTTCCTCCATGAAGTTCAACAAATAATTTAACTAGATATAGTCCTATTCCAGTTCCTTCACATTCTCTTGATAAAGAACTGTTTGCCTGGCCAAATCGTTCAAATATAATATCTAGCTTACTTTCTGGAATGCCTTCACCATCATCCCGTACTTTAATTATAATCCTATCATTTTTATCCATTACAGTTACATATATATCTTTTCTATCATTACTAAATTTAATAGAATTTGATAACAAGTTTAATAATATTCTTTCTATTACTTCCTCATCATAGCTCATTATTTTTTCTTCTACATCTGTATCAAAAATTATATTAATATTTTTATCTTTCAAGTAGCTGGCAACCGATTGCACTATATTTTCAATAGTATATACAATATCGCTATTTCTCTTACTTAATTTAATAGATCCTGATTCCAATTTAGTAGTATCTAAAAAGTTATTTATCAAGCGTATTATCCTTAAACAATTTTTCTTCATTGTTTTTAAATATGCTTTACTTCTTAGAATCTTATTTTCATTAGGTAATTGAAGATCCATAGTAATCATTTGAACTCCTGAATATATAACATTAATTGGAGTTTTAAGCTCATGGGACATATTTGTAAAAAAGTTTCTAATAAGTAAATTAAATTCTTTTGTCTTATTTAAAACTTTTATATTTTCTTCTATATCTGATTCTAGGTTTTCTAAGGTTTTTTCTGAAGTTATATCTATTAAAAATGTTAATATTGTTGCTTCTTTTTTATAAACAAAAAAAGATGATGTATTACGAACTGGAATTTTAATTCCATTGCAGTCAAATATATTTTCTTCCTCAACATCCTTTATAAGGTTCTTATTTACTATATTTAAATATTTATTTTTAATCTCTTCTTGAGCTTCTTTAGAATAATGTTCATAAAAATCTATATTATCTAGGTTGCAAGAATCATCATATCCTAATAATTTTAAAGCACTTTGATTAGCATAAATGACTTTTCCTTTTCTATGTATAATAAGAGCGTTTAAAGAATTTTCAAATAACATATCATAGCATATCTCATTATTAAAGAGGATAACTTTCATTTCCTCCCTCTGCTTATTTCTTTCTTCTAATTTACTGCTTAATTTATTTAATTTTTCTTCTTTCTTTTTATCAATATCCTTTACTATATCTACGTAATATCCAAGTATGTATGAAACAAATATAAATATACAAACCATAATTAAATCTTTTTGAAACATCCTATTAATTCCATTATCTAATGGTACATATAATAAATCTGCCGTAAGTATTATTACTCCTGAGAGTAATGATGCTATAATTCCATATTTAGATCCATATTGGATAGTTGATAATGTTATAAGCAGTAAAAATAAATATTTATATTCATTTTCACACTCCATATCTAAATACATAGGTAAAGAAATGGCAATTGTTAAAAATATGTCTTCTATTATCCATTTTATTTTAATCTTGCTTGGATTTTGTTTTTCAATATAATTAATTAAAATCCAAGAAAAATAGCAAAATGATATTAAACATAGAAAAAAGGCTGATATATATATATTGAACTTTTCATTTTTAATTTTTCGTAGTTGATACCAATATTCTGAAGAATTTATATATCCAATAATTATAATAAATGCTATAATTGCAACTTTAATGATAGATAACATATCAACTATTTTTTGTCGTGTTTCCATATTTTTATCCATATTAATTCTATTCCTCCTTAAATAGAATTGTGTTAAAGCAAAAATAAAAATTGTTAGAATAATATAAATATTACATAACAATTTTTATTTTTGTTTTTTTCTTTATTTATCACTCTTATTTCTCAATGCCTTAGGTTCTTTAGGTTGATATGCACTATAAAAACAAGCTGAAGCTGAAACTGTATACGCCATTTTTTTACATACATCACTTGTAGTCTTTAAAATAACTTCATTTATCTTATTTTTCATATTTTTCACTTCCTTTCTATTATATATTTTAACCCCAAGTCAACTTGGGTTAATAGGCCAATTCCAATTTTAGTTAATGTAAAACTCTGCCACAGTATTCCTATAGCTATGCTTTCTATAGATTTTATATATATGTCTCTATAATATTTTGTATTTATAAAAATTATTATAATAATTAAAATAGTGATTATCATAATTAAAATTATTGACTTTCTTTTAAAAATTATCTTTGAGGGCTCATCAATTGGCTTTTCTAAGCTATCTACAGGTGCATTTCTTATCATTATTATTAAACTTGCAATCATTGAAAATATACAAAATGCAATAACTATACTTATATTTGATTTATAAAAAATCCTATTAACAAAAATACCACAAAAACCTGAACTAACTGCACCGATTATTGTACATCTCATAGGTGATGAAGCGTGTACTCCTCCCGAATATTTTCTTAAAATACTAGCTGTAATTGAAAATAAAAATGCTTCATATAATGATCCTGTAAAGAATCCAACTATAATTACCCCAAATATAGAATTTATAGTTTGAAGCAAGTTTATTGCTCCATATGTAATAATTTCCTCTTCATCAGAATCAATATTTAATTTTTTTTTACTAATTCTCCAAATTTAAAAGCAAGATTTTCAATAATAGACATTTCTCATTCCTCCTTTTTAGATATAAATTTTATTATTAATAAAAATATTAACATAATGAATAATGAAGGAGCTCCTAACAGTAATTTTTTAATGGGATTATTTAAATCATTATTAATATTGAAATTGTTCAATATTAATATATTTATAAATTCACTCATAGAAAGAAGAAAATACATAAGAAGTGTATTATATATACTTTTTATTAATGCTACTCCTGCAATAGTCATTATACTTATTGTAAAAATAATATTTATTATTATATGCACACCAAAAGATATAGGAAACATTCTTATAAAAACTACTGATACTGATAATATTAAACTAGAAATCACATATTTCTTTATTCCTATTTCATTTGATAATAAAATAATGCCATAATTTATGATAAATGCTTCTGGGACTGTCCTTAACAAAAAGTCCCAAAGGTTAAGTTGTAACATTTCATCCCCCTTATAATCCTATCTATAACAATGTCCTATTCTCCCTTTTAGATGTCATATTTAAATAATTCTATACTTTTTTTTATATTCCTTCTTTTTTTTTACTTTTTTTTATTTAAAATACTTTTTTCATAAAATAAGTAATTAATTCAAGAAAATATATTAAAAATCGTATGCAGAATAGGGAATATTTATTTAATATATTTGTATATATCATTTATTATTACAAAATCATGAAAAAAACTGATAAACAACGAATTTTTATTCATCATCTATCAGCATTTTATTATTTTATGGGTAAATCAATTCACTCATTTTCTTAATTATCTTACTTCTAATTTTTACACAATAATCCTTATCAAATCCAAGTTCCATTCCTACTGCAACCCATGTCTTTTTTTCTCTACTAAAATATCTTAGGTTTATTAATTTATATTCAATTGAATTTAGTTCTCCTAGTGCTCCTTCAATTTTCACTTTCAAATCCTTATTATATTTAAGTTTTGCTTTAAGTATATCAACCTGTTCTTTTATATATTCTTCTCTTTTTATAACTTCATTTTCTACACTTGAATTGAATGCATTTGTTTTACTTCCTCTCTGATCATATGATACAGCTTTAAGTGTTATATCATTTAATAAATTTTCTATATCTATTTGAATATTTTTTATAGCAATTTCCATTCTTTTATAATTATATAAAGCTTCTTCTGTTCTCTTTAACTTTTCCTTCATACATATCCACCTCATTTTTACACTAAATTTATCAATTTCTTTTCTTTTTGCATCTCTGTAACAAAAATTAATTTCAATTTTGTTACAACTGAAAGCCTTAATATACAAGGCCTTACATAACTTTTTGTTATGTGTAACAAAAAAATAAATATTATATGCTTATCTTTAATTTTTTCAAGTTACAATAAAAACTTAAATTTATTACTTTCTATCTGTTTTAGTTTTAATATTTATTATTAGTATATTATTTTTTTTATTTTGTTACAGAGGATATATTTTACACTGCAACAGCCCAATCCATGAGGCCTTAGCCTTGTAACAAAATTGTAACAAAAATAATTTTCATTAAATTCTCAAACTGTTCTTAACCCCCTAAATTACTGGGCTTTCACTTGTAACAAAATTTGTAACAAGATTTGCAATTTTTGTTACAAATATAACATCTATACCTACAATTACTATTTTAATTTAGTTTGGAAACATTCTTTCAAAAATTTCCTGTTCATATTCACATACATTTTCTTCAAAAATTTCTTCATTAGTTATATTACTTACGTTTAAATCCATAAGCTTTTCCTTATGGAACATGTCCACCCATACAGGCTTTGAAAATTCATTAAAGCCTGATAAGAATCTTGCCTGCTTTGCATTTATCTTTGTAATATACCCTGACTTAATTGCCTGTTTTCTAAAATCTTTTAACTTTAAAGGTATAACATCTGCTGATCCATAATCCTTAATGAACTTAAAAATTTCATCTATCATCTTTGATGTTCTTATATAAATCTCACCATCTTTAACTTCTATCATTGGACTGCTTACCCTATTATTTGCAATCATGTCATTATAAAGTATCAGCATCTGCTCCACTGTTGTTTTTACATCTTCACTGCCCTCAAGAATTTCTTCTTTGATATTTTGAATTATAAATTTTTCATACCCCTCTATCTTTTCAAGTCCATATCTCTCCATAAGAATATTAAAAATTTCTATTCCGCATCCTATATTAAGTGCTGTAGTTAATGTTCTGTCCTTTAATTCCTTGAATTTTTCCATGAGATTTTCTCTAATAAAAGCATATTCTTCTATCGGCATGTTTAATATTTCATCTATTAAACTTCTGCCAAATTTATTTAACGTTTCTTTGTGGCTAGTAAGATATAAAAAGGCTTCACTGCTTTCCTGTGTCCGTTCATTCTTAGAAATATAAACAATACATGACCGTGTTATGAGTGCTTTTTCTTGATTTGGATAACTTTCTTCACCTGCCATAATTATTGGTCTTTCCATTTTAAACGCCCTTGTTTTAAGTGTTTTCTCGCCTCTTGAAACAACACTTTTATCATAAGTATTTCTCAAAATCTCACTTAACCGCTGCAATTTATATCTGTCCATCATGCTTGGTTTAAATTCATCAAAAATAATAGGATAATTTCCTGTACTTAACGCTTTTATCATTGCAAATGGAGTTGTTGATATTGATTGTTTTTCTTCTAATGGATAATTAAGAATCGGTGCTATTATCTGCTCTAATATTGTAGATTTGCCACTTTCAGATTCACCAACTATAAGAAGATGATGAAGTTTTTGATCTAATGAGGAATTCTGTAATACTGCAAGATCATTTATTACTGTTCCAATGATGCTTAAACTTTTTTCAGGTGATAAGAATTTAAATACTCTCTCTTTAATCTCCCTTAATTCTTCTTTGTTTATTTGATCTTTATTTATGATATTTACCCTACTTTCTTCACTTAAAACCTCATAGTCTATTTTGTGTTTATAAATTGTTCCTCTAGACGTTATAAGTCCAATCTTTTTATCTTTTAAAATGAATTTTGTCCCTAAATGTACTTCTTCATTTTCTAAAGCAAAATACTTGTTAATATATAATTTGAGTTTTATTAAATCATCCATCTTTCCTAGAAAAGTTAAATCTATTCCAAGAAAATTTCTAAAGCTCTTTAAATCATCAAATATATTACTGCTGCCAGTCTTTTCTATAATTTTGCCTTCAATACAGCTTTTAAATTTAAGCTTTATACCTTCACATTCCTCATCTACTTTTATTATTTTTTTGGCTTCAAGAATGTTAAAGTCTGAAATATATATTTTTGTTTCAGAATCACCTTTATCATCTTTAACAATCTTAAACTTGTATATTCCTTTTCTATCCTGGACATATTCATATTTATTTTTTAAATCAATGCTTCTATCAAAAGCATTAAGTAAATCCTGAGTATTATGTCCAGATTCTAACCAGTCAGTTACATCTTTGTTTTCACCTAACTTATTTATTCCAGGTAAGTTTATTATTTTAAACTTTTTAGAACAGCCTATAAATTCTTCTTTAATTTTAGATACATATTGTTCACCTGCTTCTCCTGTATCACCAATAACATATACTTTCATATTTTCTTTTTTCAGTTTTTCAAAATCTTTAAATCCCTTTAATGATCCTGCCACATAACTTTTATTTCTAAAGATATTATTTATGGTATTAGCGTCCTTTTCACCTTCAACAAAAATTATTGTCTTTTCTTCCTCCATTGCTTTTAATAAATTGAAATAATTATATGGTACTTCATTGCATCCTCTTTTGTTTATTACTTTTCCATTATCAATGTGATAATATGGTGTTTCTTTTGAATTATCAGGCTTTAGAAACTTTGCCTTTGCATATAATGGCTTGCTGCTCTTTTCATCTACAAAAGTAAATATTCCAAGAAGTTCATAACCTTTTTTAATAGATTTCATTTGACCCTTAATATATTTTTTTATCTTTTCCTCAAAAATTTCTTTTTCAGTCTGTTTTTCATATAACCCCAAATACTTTTTAGCTTCCTGAAAAGTTAAATTCTTATACTTCATTACAAAATCTATTGCATCACCTTGCTCATTTGTGCTGAAATCCTTAAACTTTTGTTTATTGCAATTGCTGTCAAAGTATATGCAAAAAGAAGGTGTTTTTTCTTTCTTAAATGGAGAATATATTTTGTTTTCTCTGTTGAATTTTTCTCCTGTTAAAGATTCTATTAAAGATTTTAAGTCTATATCATTTATTTCTCTCATTCCATTTGCACCTCCTATAACACGAAGCCATTAATTAGTTCATAACTCGTCATCTTTCTACCTGTGAAATTTTCAATCTCTATGGCTGCCATGCTCACTTCTTTTGTTCTTAAATTAAATAACTTTAAATGCTTCATGCATTCTTCAACTGAATGCGACTTAAAATATTCTTCAGCATCATTAGCTTTCTTTAGTTTTTCATTATACTTTTCCTTAAGAAGAGTTAGCTTATCCAAAGATATCAGTCCTTCCTTTTTTATTCTTTTGATTACCTTAATAATATCCTGTCACTCAACATACAATTAGTTTTTATAAAATAAATTTTGTTATACCTGATTTAGGCTTCATTTTTCTTTTCCAAATATCTCTTCTTCTTTAATACCAAATGCATGTGCTATAGCTCGTCTACTATTTTTACGCGGATAAATGTTTCCCTTCTCCCATCCCCAATATGCTTTTTGACCAGTGCAGCACTTTTCAGCAGTTTCTTCCTGACTCCACCCCTTAATAGTTCTTAAAACTTCCATCTTTTTAAACCAAGGTAAATCATTTATTAAATCAGACATTTATACAACCTCCCTTTTACGTATTTTTACCACTTTTTAGCTTACAAATATATTTTACGTCTTTATGTCGTACTAATCAATTTCATTTATACGTCTTATCACGTCTTTTATGGATAAAATTAGGATGTTATCATTGCTTTTCTTTAGTTATCTGTTATTTATTGGCATAATGACGTTAAAAACGTAACTTCTAAATACAAAAAAGGCTGTAGTTTTAACTACAACCTCTTAATACTCTAATTTTTTACTACTTTTTTATTTGATTACCACTCTTTATTTATTCATAATAACATATATTCTAATATAATCTTTTTGAAGATTATATTAGAACTTATATATGGTTCGCAACCTCATAAGCATCCCAAATAGCATACATAATATTAGAAACTTTTCGTGCATCTCCTAAAAGATGAATTTCTGGAATTTCAAATTCTAATTCGTTATATAAAGAATTTTCTTCCTTGTATCCAACTGAAAGTATTACTGAATCACATTCTATTTTTTCTATTCCATTTTCTGTTTCTACTTCAAGCATTCCATCTTTATATGTTTTTACCTTTGAATTTGTTTTTACCTCAATACCGTTAAATGGTATTAACTTTTCAAGCATTTCACTATTTGCAGAACATAAAGGTCCATTTAATGCAAGGATTTTATGTAATGCTTCTACTATTGTAACTTTTTTACCTTTTTTAGCTAGGTCAAGTGCCAATTCACAGCCAACTAAACCTCCACCAACTACAACAGTAGTATTTCCTGCATCTTTATTTCCTAGTAATACATCTGCTGCTGTAAATACTTTGTCATCGTCTCCAAGTGAAAATACTTTTGGAGTAGATCCTGTGGCTATTATTACACTATCAGCATCATATTTTAATATTTCTTCTTTTGTTAGTTCACTGTTTAAATGTACTTCAACATTTAATTCCCCTAATGTATGAGCATACCAGTTAGCTAGTGCTATATCATCTTCCTTAAAATCTGGTGCTCCACCTGGAATAAGGTTTCCTCCTAATTTATCATTCTTTTCGTAAAGAACTGGTTCATGACCTCTAAGAGCTAAAACCCTTGCTGCTTCGCAGCCTGCAACTCCACCACCAACTATTAAAACTTTTTTCTTCTTAAGTATTGGTGTTAACCCATTATCTTTTTCCCTACAAGCTTGTGGATTTACAGCACAATTAAGCATTGAATAATGTTGAATACGTCCCATACAACCTTCTTGACATGAAATACATGGTCTAATAGATTCTAATTTATTGCTTCTTAATTTATTTACATAATCAGGATCTGCAAGCAATGGTCTTCCAAGACTTATAATATCGCATGTCCCATTTTCAATAGCTTCTAATGCCATATCTGGATCATCCATTCTTCCTGCACATATAATTGGCACATCTACAGTTTCTTTCATTAATTTAGCATATGGTCTGTATAATCCTTTTTCTTGATACATTGGAGGATGACTCCACCACCATGAATCGTAAGATCCAACATCTGTATCTAATGAATCATATCCATAAGATACAAGTAATTTAGCTGCTTCAATTCCTTCCTCTAAATCTCTACCCTTTTCTACAAACTCTTCTCCTGGAAGTGCTCCATCTCTTAAATCTTTGATAAAACTCTTTGGTGAATATCTAAGAGTTACAGGAAAATCTTCTCCACATCTATTTTTGATTTCTTCAACTATTTCACGTGCAAAACGAAGTCTATTTTCTAAACTTCCACCATACTCATCAGTTCTGTGATTAAATAATGAAATAGCAAATTGATCTATAAGATATCCTTCATGAACAGCATGAATTTGTACTCCATCAAAACCTGCTCTTTTTGCGTTATAAGCACCATCTCCAAACTTTTTAACTATAGATTTAATTTCATCTGCTGTAAGCTCACGGCAGATTTTATCAAGCCATCTATGTTGAATTGCTGATGGTGCAACTGGTGGAAATTCTCCTAGATTAGTAGGAATAGTAACTCTACCAAATCCGCCTGACATTTGTAAAAATACTTTTGCATTATAAGCATGTATTCTTTCAGTCATTTCTCTTGCGGTTCTAACAAAGTGAACTGGATTGTGTGTAGAACATGGACAATTTGGCATACCATGTTCTTCAACTTCATTATCTACAAAAGTCACTCCTGTAATAATTAATCCTGTACCACCTTTTGCTCTTTCAGTATAATAGTCAATTCCTCTTTGATTAAATCCACCTTCACTATCACCTAACCCTAACGGTCCCATTGGTGCTAATGCAAATCTATTTTTTATTTCACATTTTCCTATTTTAATTGATTCAAATAACTTTTTATACTTATTCATAGATATCCTCCTAAATTAAATATATAGCCGTTAATATTTTAACAAAATTCTTCCTATGTTTGGCATGCCTCCCTATTATTATATTATTCAAAATCAAAACATGTCAATACTTACATGTTCTATTTTTCATATTATATTTTACATTTAATTTAATTATGATAAAATAACTTTATAATAATAAAGAGGTAATAATATATGAGAAATTTAAAATATGCAATTTTAGGACTTGTTAATAGACAGCCATTAACAGGATATGATATAACAAAAACATTTAATGAAGGATTAGTAGAATTTTGGTATGCTAAACATAGTCAAATATACCCTGAATTAAAAAGACTAACAGATGAAGATCTTATTTCATACGAAACAGTTATACAGGGTGAAAAGCTAGAAAAAAAGTTATATACTATAACCGAAAAAGGAAAGAAATGCCTACAAAAATGGTTGGCAAAAGATGATCCTTTAGAGCCAACTCCAAAAGATGTTTTTAGACTTAAAGCCTACTTCTGTGATGAAATGGATAATAACACTTTATTAAAGCAATTTCAAAGCGCATTAAGTAAGCATTCTGAAAGATTAGAATACCTGGAAAATTCTATGGAAGAGCTTTTAAAAACTAAAGATATATCCAAAGTATCTTCTCCTTATTTTGGAGATTATATTGTTTTAAATGGTGCAATTATGAGAGAAAAAAGTTATATAGATTGGCTTGATGATTGTATAAAAAAAATAACACAATAAAATGATTGTGTTATTTTTTAAGTTATAATCAAAACAAATTAAAATAAATTCAGTTATAATATTCTTATATGGTACTTCACGCTTCTCTACAAAAACTTTTGAAACTTACCTTTAGTAGCTTTATAAAATTCATATGTTATAATTTAGAAAAATAAACCTATTGCAACATATATATTTATCAAAATTTTTTTAAGCTATAGGAGCCATAAGGATTTTTCCTGTTCCACGATATACATTTACAAAGCCTTCACCTGAAACAGCAGATCCAACTAAACTCTTACTAGATTTTTCAACCCTAAAATCTAATGACTTAGACCATGCAATTGCAAAATTTCCGTCAATTCTAACTTCATCATTATCTAAAACAAATTCTATAAGTTCATCTCTTGGAACTGGACTTTCAAGTACTGCAACTCCATCACCTTCAAGGCATAAATTAAATAACCCTTCATTTCCAAGCATAGCTGAAGAAAGATTTGTTCTAGCAACTACTTTTTGTTTAACTTTTGATTCACAAGCAAGGAAAAGACCGTCATCAAGTACTAATCCATTCCATTCCGCAACATCTTCAAGTAAAATATGTTTATATGTAGGTTCAAGCATTAATAAACCATTTCCTTCATATTTAGGTTTAATTGCAGATTCTTTTGTTACTTTAGAAGATATGGCTTTGCCTAAAAGATCACCAAAGCCTTTAACATCTGCTGCCATTTTCACATTTCCTGAAGTCCATTGCATTGACCCTGCGCTTATTGTATATGCATTTCCATTTAACTCTATTAAGACTTGTCTCTTTCTTACATTCATTTCTGATGCATAATATGCAGCTATTGCATTTTGTGTATTAACACTTAAATCTTTTTTATATTCAAGTACCTTAACCCCACCTTTAGCTGCTATGATTTCTATGTTCTTATTGTCGTAAAGATTTTTGTATGTTATCATTCTCATCATCTCCCTTTTATATCTTTCATTCATTTTTAATTATAAATTATTTTGCAATATATGGCAATTAATTTATAATTTAGTATTTCATATTTTACACCAATAATTTTATTATGATTCGTTTTTTTAAATTTTCCTATAGAACTATACTTAACCATAAAACAAATTCTTACGTTCTAATGTTCTAAGTCATAATTCATTTACTCGTATAAGTAATTATCGTTTATTTCTTTTAAAAGCATTTTTAAGTTTGTAAGTAGATAAAATAAAAGTCTTTTGTAGTATTGTAAAATAAAAAATATCACAAAATTCATTTATTATTTGAATAATGTGATATTTTTAAGGCTTTATTCTAATCTACAAATTGGGATTTAACTTAATGTCGGTGACTTAAAAATTGTGATATAAAAATTATTGTTCATTTTTTAACTCAAAAACTTCTGTATTCCCATCAATATTTATAGTAACTTCTATAACTTCATCTTGCTTCTCTATTGCTCCATTTTTACTACTTGATTGCATGGTATAAGTTTTTTCTACACTATCCCCCTCATCAGAATTACCAGTTATTTTTCCGCCTGAAACACTACTCTTATATGATATCTCTACATTTTTTACTGATGATAATTCTGATATATCCTTCTTATAAGTTACTGTAAAAACCTTATTAGCTTCAGTATTACATTTAGTAACATTATTTTCTTTAGTAAATGTTACTTTACCATTTACTTTGTATTCAGCAGTCCAAGATTCATTTTCTCCCCTATAAGTATAGTCGTGTTTAATAACTTCCTTATTTGAGCAGCCTGTCATTACTAATATAGTCAAGATAATCATAAAACTAATTATTTTTTTCAACTTTCTTATCCACCTTTTAAATTTTAATCAATGATAACTTTTATTATTTATTTTCCGTATATTTCTATAATTATTTATACTGAAAATTCATTAGAAATATAATTCTTTTTGAATGTATTTCAAAATAAAAATCATACCTAACTACCATACAATGATTTATCTCTAAAAATCCTAATTTATTCATTACTAATTATAGTACATTTTGTAATTATTAAGCTATTCAAATTTCAAAGAACATTTTTTTATTAATTAATGCATCAATTTCATACATTGCGCAATATATACTTTTAAAATTTTTAATCATAAAAAACTCCATTTCGGCATTTTATATAAATTTGTCCTCACTTTATGTTCTATGGTGCAAGAGGTCCATTTACGCCCACCTTCTATGAATAATTCATCCTCTGTAAAATTATTCACTCACTCAATAAACTCCTCTACTTTTTTATTAAACAAATTTTGTAGCTCTAATAAAGAGTACTCAAAATACTCAGTATAAAAACTTTTGTAAAACCCGCAAGGTTATTCCACTTATATCCTGATGCAAGTGTAACTACTACTTTACCATCAGCTTCGTCTTTGTCCCATTTTCTAATTAAGTCTAGCCATCCTAGCTGATAAGAAATAATTTGTGATGGTGTCCTGCCAACTCCATCTATCATTTTTGATTTATCTTTTTCATCAATATTAACAAATTCTTTCACAAAAAGAGAAGCAGTCTTTTCAATCTCATGTATTAAAGCATTTTTATTTTCATATCCTTGTATAATACTCCCTCCTGTTATACTAAATAATAATTTCTTTTAATTATCTCTAGTATAATATATAAAATCTGACATCAACATGTCAGGTTTAAAGTTGATTCTGGTCCCATACCTCCTACCAAGCCCAATTTTCCCATATAATGCACCTCCTTGAAGTAATATTTTTTAACAAATTATAACATATATTCAAATATAAAATTATTTAATTTTCATATAATAATCCCATTATAATCATTATTTTGTTTTTAAAGAGCATACCATTGGTGTATATCTTAATCCATCTGTAACCTGCTCTATATCTGTATCAGCAAATCCTAAATTATGATATACTTCTATAGCATATGGAGAAGAATTTACTGTTATAGTACCAGAAATATTATCTGAGCATGCTTTTTCAAACAACAGCCTTCCAATTCCTTTTCTATGATACATACCATCTACAAAAAATAATGCAATATGACTACCACTACTGCGGGTTGCAAGCATACCAACCATATTTCTATTTTCAAATGCTCCATAGATTCTAAGCATTTTTATATAATCCTTGTCATGTATAGAATCCCAAAAAGCCTGTATACCTTCTTCGGAATAGTCTGGTGATTCATATTTTTGAAAAACTGTCCATGCTAATTGTAATGCAGTATCAAATTCACTGCATGCAAGCTCTCTTATTTCCATATTTCCTCCTTATTAGTCATTCTTCTCTCTTTATTATTAATATTATTCACCTAAAGCTTTTTTTAAATCTTTAATATATAATTCCTGCTGCTTTTTTAAATAGATTCCAGCAAACAAATTCATAATAGGATTGTTTAAAGACACTTCTTCTGTAAATTCTATTTCAGTTCCATCACCTATCTTATTAAACTTTCCAATCCAATAACCTTTCATGTTCTTATTGCTCATATGAAACTCATAACGCTCAAAAGGCTTCTTTTCTGTAATCATAAAATTTGTTGGAAATCCTTTTGATGTATATTCTATAAAACTTAAGTTATCTTTACCAATTTCAATCTTGCTTAAATCACTTCTTCATTCAAAATTACTATTGTCAGTTACAACTTTCCAAACATTCTTAATATCTGATCTAAATCTAGCCTTTATCACACATTTTTTCATATCATAATCCCCTTTTTATTTAAAATATAATTTATACACTTTTTGAATTTGAAGTATCATTTATGGTTTTTATCATACACTTACAACTAAATTAATACTATTTATAATTTATAATATAATTTCAAAGTGATATTTATAAGTATGTGAATTTTATAATGAATGAGCTAACTACTGAAGAGACACAAGAAGCAGAATTAATTATACAAGCAAAAAGAAGCTTATATATTATAGAAGCTATATTAATGTTTTAGATATGTCTCTATTAATTTAAAATGTGTCCATAAAGATATACTAGCACCAGGAAGTAATTCTAAAATTCTAAAAAATAAAAATTCTTAAGTTCCTAAATTCTTAAATTCTTGAATTCTTAAATTCTTAAGTTCTAAGATTCTAAAATTATTAGTGGCTTAGGTCAATATTTAATAGTATGAGCAATTATCATTTATTTTTTAAAAAACCATATCTAAGTTTATAGATAAAATTTTATAATAAAGTAACAAAAAAACACCACATTTTCATTTCTGAATATGTGATATTATATATATTATTAATTTTAAAATATTTAAAATTGGTAAATCTTCACTTATCTATAAATTAGACTATATTTTTAATCTATCTGACGCTAATATTGCATAATAACTAGCATCACATATTCCTTGATTATTCCGATCAGATTGACGTAATGTTCCTTCATAAATCATTCCACACTTTTTCATTACTCTACCGGAATTAGGATTTCTAGGATCATGCCTAGATTCAATACGATTCACGTGAACTTCATCAAATAGAAAATTAATAACCATTTTTAATGCCTCAGAAGTAATTCCTTCATGCCAAAATTTACGTCCAATACAATAACCAATATGAGCCATTCCAACTTCTTCATCTTGATGTACAACGCTTATCGATCCTATTGGCTCAATACTGAAATCTTTCACTATAATAGCCCATTGATAGAAATCAGAATTTTTATAATTATTTACCCAATCTCTTAATACTTGTTTGCTAATGTCTAAACTTTTATGAGCTGGCCACGTTAAATATTTTGTTACTTCTGCATCTGATGCCCAATTATTAAACATTGCTTTATCATCTTCTAATACAAATTGACGCAAAATTAAACGTTCAGATTCTATTCTTTTTGTTCCAATATTATTCATAATATCCCCTCACAAATCATAATTAATTTATTAGTAAATTATAACACATATATAAATATAACGTTCTTTAATCTCTAAAGAACGTATATTTAGTTGCTATTGACCATATTTAAAATTTTAATTCTTCTTCTCTTTGATGCAAAACACAGCCATTAAAAGTAAAATTATTGTAATACATGACATTACTGCGAATGTTATGTTTAATCCATGTATATGTGCGCTTTCCCCAAAACTTGTGACTGAATTTTGTGCTACTAGTGTCATTATTGCAACAAATATAGCTGACCCAATTGATCCTGAAATTGTTCTAAGCGATGTAAGAAGAGCCGTTCCATGAGGTGTATCTTCAACTTCAATTCCACTAAGTCCCCAGGTAACTAAAGGCATCATAAGGCATCCTATTGAAATACATCTTATGGCATTTAATACTGCTGCAACTACTATAGACGCATTTAATGGTATAAATGCCATACCTACATTACTTATAAGCATAAATAAAGCACCAGCTATAAACAACTTTTTCATTCCAATCATATCATATATTTTCCCAGCAAATGGGCTTACTATTGCCATTAAAAGTGATCCAGGAAGAGTAACTAACCCTGATACTGTTGCAGACATTCCCTTAATCGCTTGTACATATAGAGGCATAATAATAGAAGATCCCATCATAACAAGATATAATACCATGCTTCCTATGACGCTCAACATATACTCCCTGTTCTTAAAAATTCTTAATTCAAGAAATGGCATTTCCATGTGTAGCTGTCTGTATACAAATATAATCATAGCTGTAATTCCTATTATAATAGGCAGAATAATATTTATACTTAATAATGCATAATTTCCTATGTTTCCAATTCCCAAGATAATACCGCAATAAGCTAATGCACTTAAAACAAAAGACAATATATCAAATTTTTGTTTTACAGTGTCAAGAATATCATCAAAAACAAAAATAGCTAGTGCAAATGAAATAGCTATAATAATTAATGCAATAACAAATATCATCTGCCATCTCATATGATCTACAATAAATCCTGCGATGGTAGGTGCAATTACAGGTGCTGCTCCAACAGAAAGTCCATATAATCCCATAACAGAACCTGCTTCTTCTTTTGGATAAATGCTAAGAAGAACAACTTGTGCCATGGATGTTAATATTCCATTTCCAGCTGCTTGAAAAATTCTTCCAATCATAAGCATCGTAAAATTTGGTGAAAAAATATCAATTATAAGTCCAAACATAAAACATACTAAAGCAGACAAATATAATTTCTTTGTTTCAAATCTTCTTATCAAAAATGCAGTAGCTGGCATCATGATTCCCATTGCAAGAGAATAACCACTTGTAAGCCACTGCCCAATAGTTGCACTAATTTTAAGATCGTTTAAAATAGGGGGAAGCGCTGTGGTAAGTGAAGTTGCAAGCATAGATGATGCAATGCATGTCACCAATATATTTATGAATATTAATGACCTCTTTTGTTTATTAATTTTCATTAAAGTTTTCATCCTTTCCATATCCTCAATGTATAATGTTTAGATAATGATTTTATTATCTAAACAGTTGTAACTTTAATAAAAGTATATTATAATGACTTTGTTTTAACCACTACACAATTTTGTAATATGTAAATATAAAGGGAAAAAGTATGAATAAAAGCAATAATAAAAGATACCAGATAACAGATGAAAAAATAGAAAATGCATTATTAACGCTTCTTAAAGATAAAGACTTTAACTCAATATACGTTAATGACATATGTAAAGAAGCTGGAATTGCACGTACATCTTTTTATTCTCATTATGATGACATAAATGATTTGATATTAAAAATCCAGAAAAAATATTCTAATAAAATCATTGATATACTTCTAAAAAATAAGCTTTCACCAAAAGATGCCTACACAAAGTATTTTTCTTATATAAAGGATCATTCTAGCTTTTATAAAGCATATTTTATGAGTATTGATAGCAAAATATTAGCAAAAACTACTTATGATTCTATATTTGATTTATATTCCAAGCCACTAAACGATGATGAGATAGCCAAGCGTAAAAGAAAATATCATATGATTTTCATTGGAAATGGAATAAAATCTATTGCATGCAAATGGCTTTTTGATGGCTGCATAGAAACACCTGAAGAAATGACTGAAATACTGCTTCAGGAATATAGTTATATATTTTCTAATCAAAATGCAGAAAATATTTAAAAAATAATTATGATTAAAAAGACAGTAATTTATTATAAGACTTATTTATAGATAAGATAACCCCACGAAAATCCAATATTTATAATTTTTAAGAGGTTCCTAATGCTATGGCATATCTCATTCTTAACTAGTTTTTTCTTCTTTATTTAGCTTCATAATTTTCCATTCTTGTTTAATGGTATGCAAATTAACATCATATACAATCTACTGAATTTCAATTTTTAAATCTATCTCACTTATTGGAATTTATTAAAGAAAAGTTACCCCTACTTTCAATAACTTCTCTTTTGTATGCTGAAATTTTTTCATGTTCCCAATTCCAATACAAGTCAAATCAAATAATACATCAAATTCTTCTCGTCCTACCAACGCTGAATATACAGCACAATGATTTCTATCTCCCCCAACAAATTCTATTGTTTGTGTGTTAATTTTCTTAAGATATTCAAATAATTCCTTGTTAGAAAAACAACTATTTTTCTTTTTTTCATAAATGTTATTTGAGACAACAGATAGTCCATCAACTAACTTTTTTCAATTTTTCCATTCTCCCACCAAAATTTATTTGTAATATAAAACACCATTTCTGCCGGATATTCACTTATTTTTTTATTGATATTTACAATTAGTTTTTTCTCATCATATGGATATCTTTTTTTATTTCTTTTGTTTCCGACATAATCTTCTTGCATATCAATAACCAGCAAACATTTCATTTTATCACCTCTACAAATTATAATTTATTTTTAGAAAATTATAGCCTATATGCAAATATAATACTATTCGATTTCTCAGATATTAATTTACTTCGTCACTTTATAGTTATCTATACTTAACCATCTAAAATTGACTAATACCAATGTTTTAATCATTGTTGATATATATTTAAAGCATCCTGGCTATTTACTTCTCATATAGTATATTTGATATGCATTCATAAATATCAAGAGTATACAAAGCATATCTCAACGCTCTTTACATTAATGAGCATATCAAATCAAAAGTCAATAGAGCAAATAGCCTATTTATACAAATACTTTGTATACTATAAATATTAGATATAGTTATAATATCTACAACGTATTATTTACACATGTTTTAATATCATTAAATACTTTAAATACGGTCATATTTAAAGGTATAGTTAATTTTAGTATTGCGTATTAAAAAAATCGCAAATTCAATCTCTTGAATAATGCGATTTTACAAAATGTTATTTAATTTTATTGATTCATAATTTAAGAATAAGACGACTTATTTTAATCTTCGCTCATTCCATAAATTAATAAGTCCTCTAATAAGATTTAATATAAATGAAATCATCAATAAAGCAGTTCCAATTATATGAGTATTATCCTTCCACAAAAAAGGGATTGCAACTACCAATAGAAGAATTGATATTATTAACATAAATTTTGTTTTCATAATATTCCCCTTTCATTCAACTTCATTGAATTGTATAATCAGTATACCATAATTTACTATTATGAACGAATTATAACACAAATTGTAAATATCACATTATTCAATTTTCAAAGAACAAATTATTATTTAAATTTACTACGTCAAATCTTCATTATTGTGCATAAAAAAATCGCCAAGGCGACTATGGTATAATCCCCTATAAAATATAAATCCAATAGAATACAATAACTTAAATTTAAGAAAATCCTTTAGCCGTCGATTTTTTTCAGCGCATTCTGGATTTTCTGAGCTTGCCGAAGAAAAGGCCAGGCGCATATATTTTATTTTTTTATTCTTTAGGTTCAATGACATTAGTTTATTACAATATTTTTCAAGTCAGTTTATCCACAGATTATCCATGAATATAATTTCCTAAAGAATAAAAAAATACCGCAAATTCATCACTGAATAATACGGTATCTTTATTATGTAATTCTAATATATTTAACTTTATAATATTTTAACCTCTAGGTGCATACATAATTATAATAACTCCAACTAGCGCTATAAAACCACCAATCAAATCAAACTTATCAGGTATTATATTATCAATTTTCCATCCCCATAAAATTGAGAGAACAATAAATATTCCTCCATAAGCTGCATATACCTTTCCAAAATTAGCACTTGAAGGTTGTAATGTTGGAATTATACCATACAAAATTAATATTATTGCCCCAGTGATTCCATACCAAAAACTCTTTCCATCACGTAGCCATATCCATATGAGATATCCACCACCAATTTCAAATATTCCTGCTAATATAAAGTAAAATATTGATTTTATAATTTCCATATGTAAATCCATGCTCCTCACAATCTATTGAAGTAATTTCCCCAGCCATTATATCATATTTATATATCGACTATTCAATTTCTAATAACATTTTATCAATAGCTGCACACTTTATATGATTTTATTCAACATACAACTTTTCCATCTCCAATATAAATTTAATTACTAAAGAAAGAAGTAATGATATAATAGAAATAAATTTAATTAATAAAAGGAGCATTTACAATATGAACATACTAGCATCTACAGTTAGTCATGCATTTTTGCAGACACTCATAATAATGTTTGAATTGTTTGGAATAATAATTATATTTGGACTACTGCTTGGATATTTAAGAAATAAATCAATTAAAAATATTCTATCTTCTGTGGGATTTAATGGAATTATATTCACCTGTCCTGGAGTATTTATACATGAGCTTAGTCATTATGTTTTTGCAAAAATCTTCACGTACAATATAAAAGAAGTAAGATTATTTAGACCTATCAAAGGTTCTCAAGATGGAGTTTTAGGGTATGTTAATTTTTCATACAATGAGCGGAGCATATTTCAAAAGATCGGCTTATTTTTTGTTGGATTTGCACCTATATTTGGCGGCACTTTTTGTCTTCTAATAGCTATGAGATTTCTACTGCATGACACATATACTCTATTAGTAAATAACATACATGCTTCATTAAACACTGTAAATATATTAAGTACTGACTTTTTTGCATTTCAAATTAATATTTTTAAGCAAATGCTTATTTCAATGTTTTCATTTAACAATATTCATACATTAAAATTTTGGATATTCATTTATATTACTATTTGTATTTCTGCACATATTTCATTAAGTGATGCTGATTTAAAAGGCAGTTATAGTGGACTTATAACTATGTTCATACTTATTTTAGCATTAAACATATTCAGTGGATTAAATATATCACTGCCTTTAATAACTACATACAACATCATTATTGTTATACTGTTAAATACTTCATTGCTATTCTCAGTGCTGCATCTTCTTTTTTCTATATTATTAAAAAAGGTTATCTCCTATTTTTAATAAAGTCTTATAAATAAAAAGTATAATTCTATCACTATATTATTTTGATATAATTTCTACTCCATCATTTGTTACAAGAAGTGTATGCTCCCACTGAGCTGAGTAAGAACCATCCTTCGTCTTCACTATCCATCCACTCTTTTTATCAATAAAAATCTTTCTATCACCAGCATTTATCATGGGTTCAATAGTGAAGACCATTCCTGGGACAAGAACCATTCCTGTTCCTCTTTTTCCATAATGAAGAACCGTTGGATTTTCATGAATAGCAAGCCCAACACCATGCCCGCAGAATTCACGAACTACAGTATAATGGTTATTATGAGCATGCTCTGCAATTACTGCGCCAATATCTCCAAGAGTTGTTTCAAATGGTTTTATTATTGATATAGCCTTTTCAAGACACTCTTTTGTTACTTGTACAAGTTTTTTATTCTCTTCACTTACATTTCCAATCATAAACATTCTTGATGCATCTGCAAAATATCCATTTAAATTAGTAGTAGCATCTACATTTACAATATCTCCATCTCTTAATACTCTGTCTGGCGATGGAATTCCATGACACACTTCATCATTTATAGATATGCATACACTCTTAGGGAATCCTTCATAATTCAAATCTGCTGGTATAGCGCCATGATCTATTGTATATTTATGAACCATTTTATTGATTTCTTCTGTAGACATTCCTTCTTTTATATTTTCTTCTACAAGATCAAGAAGTCCACTATTTATTTCTGCTGCTCTTCGTATTCCTTCAATCTGCTTTGAATTCTTTATCATCTTTTTAAGAGGAGTAATCTTTCCTTTTGATCTTAAAGAATTTATTTTTTCATCAAATTCAAGATGGCATTTATTATATTTTAATCCACTTCCACACCAACATTCATCATTTCTGTTATTATTCATAAAATCATATCCTATCTATATAAATTAATTCTTATCTTTCATTATATTCTTGTTTATATTATAATTCATATATTATAATATATTTTTTTACATACTTTATTTCCTCACTGTTCATATACACTTCCAAATCTAACTATTTCATACAAACTTATCAATAGACATCCAACTACATAGCATATTATATCTTTAACATCAAATACAGATCCCAAAAGCACACTCATAAACTTATTTTTTTCTAAGCCTAAGAATTGTACCAGATGAAAATACTGCAGACATTCAACCCCTGCTGCAAAAATAAATATGTATAATGGAAGCAGTTTGCATTTTTTAGGAATTATACTTCGTACAGCACAGTATAACACAATCACTACAAGAACATCTCCAACATATGGTCTAATAAATTTATCATGTACAAATAATGCTATAAGTCCTTCAATAAATAATAAAAAAATAAATGCTATGGCATATCTCATTCTTAACTTATTTTTTTCTTCTTTATTTAGCTTCATAGTTTCCCATCCCTATTATAAAATTTGGATATCAATACAATTACATTCTAGTAAACAGCACTATTTTCAGTATTCTTACCGTCTTTTAAATATCATTTTTATAAAATTATTGTTTACTTTTAAAAAGGCATTATATTATTCATAAATTGGAATTTTCTCACTCTAATAATCTAATAATTTCATAACAGATTGATATTTATCTTTATAGAGCTCTTTACTCTCATCTGAAAGTTTTTCAAAACTACGTTTAAGCTTATTCTTTACAAACTCCACACCTTCAATAAAGTCCAAATTCTTTTTTACATACGCTAAATATAGTAAACTAGGTACATTATCAAAATGTGAGATAGCATCTGCGTCTGCAATACATACTTCCTCTTTTGTTTGTTTTCCATTTAAAACACTGCCTCTATGATTCTTAATGCACTGTTGGACAAGCTTAATCTTATCTGGTTGATAATTCAATTCTTTTAAAATTTCTTCTGCTATTCTTGCTCCATGAATATGATGTTCTTCATATAAGCTATAATCTGTTACCGAAGCAATATCATGCAGCCATGCCGCAATTATTACAACCTCTCTATCTGCATTATACCTATCTGCAATTAATTCTGCATTATTAACAACTGCTTTAATATGGTAAAAACATCCCATACCAAAAAAATTTGAAGGTTGTTTACACCTAAATTCAACTTCTTTGCTTATATAGTTGATTATATCTCGTCTCATATTTGATTTCTCCCTTAATTAGAATAAGAAATTGGAATTTCCATATATAAATTAAACTTTATATTATCCTACTTTTACATGGATCCTATTTTTTAAATTGAATTTTTCCATTTTTCCATCACATAATTTATAAGAAAAATACCTTCTCGCTCAACCTGTTGTTCTTTCAAAACTTTATAGCCTATCTTTTCAAAAAATGGCTTTGCAGTAATTGAAGCATGAACTAAAATTGTCTTTCCAAGTGCATATTTTTCTAATTTATTGCATATTGCTGTTGCAACGCCTCTATTTTGATAATCCTTGTGAACATAGAGACGATCTAAATAATTGTTTTTATCAATATCGCCAAAACCAATTATTTTTTCATTTTAACTGCTACAACAGTATAATTTTCCAAAAGAGACTTATTCCATCTAACAGTATCTAATTTACCTGTTGCCCATAGATCCACTTGCTCTTTAGTATAGTCTTTTATATTGATTGTATGAACTGTATCATAAAATAGATTAGCTATTTCATCAAAATCCTTTGCTGTATATTCTCTAATTATCATTCTCTCTATCTCCATTTAAAATTCTGAATATTTATTTATAATGCTGTTTGCATTTCTTCGCATATTACTTTAAGTGATACTGATTTAAAATGTAGCTCTACTGGGCTTATAACTATATTTATACTTATTTTTTTATTGATCTTATTTAATTCCTTTTAAAGAACAATCTTTTTCTCTTTTGATATCTTAAATTTAGTTTCTTCCTTACTGAAAACAATACAATTAGTTAAATCTTCGTCTATATAATTTATTGGCAGTTCTACAAATGCTACTAACTTATCTGACTTAATAAATCCAATCATATTTATCGTGTCAAGATATTCTATATTAAATTGTGAATTTCTTGTACTTATTCCATCCTGACTTAAGATATCTTTAGGAGTCGAGTATGGAGTAAATATGTACATCTTATCCCATTCAAAATTTGTTATTTGGCTAAAGTCTATTTCGTTTGATTTGTCAGTAGCTTCAATGATTGTATTTTTTAAAGCAACATCTTCTTTTATCTTATTTAATCTGTTCACACATATAAAAACTATACTACATAAAAATAATAGTGAAAAACCTAAAACAACATATTTTTTCTTCATATAACATCGCCTCCTTTATAATTTTACCAATATGGTGACAGTCACCTATCGTTATTATTACCCAAAATCTTCACACCCCATAAACAAATATCTTATTAAAATAACCCTCTTTCACTTTAATCTTTTATATTTCTCTCTAATTTATATATTTTAGCAATTCATATATTCTATCGTGAGTGTACGTTATAGTATCAAGTGCAGAAATATATGCACAAATCGTCCCACCTTCATGTCTTTGTAAATCATCCTTAATAGCTGTTTCTTTTTTATTAATCCATTCTATTTCTTCCTTTTGTAATTTTTTAAATTCATTTTCTGGCATAACTTTTTTAAGATAATTATATATATCATTTAATAAAGTATCATATTGTTTAGCAAAATCACTCGCGTATATTGTAATATCATATGTTGTATTTGCTTTTTCATTGGCTACCTTATCATTTTTTTCAATTTTGTATAATCTATCTAAGAAACTATTAAATTTTTGATTATTTGCTGAATAATCAAAATGTGTCCATACTCCTTCAAGATTTACATAATAATCTCCAATCTTGGTTCCACTACTCATAACTCCATATTCATCAAAATAATACCATTTTCCATCAATTAATTTCCAACCTATAGCATATTTATTCCCTTCTGAATATTTCCACAAAACATCCTCAGCATATTCTGTTTTTATCCACTTTGCACTTGCTCTTATTGGATTTAATGCAAATACTGAAGTTACTACTAATAAACTAACCATTGCTTTTGTCAACTTTAATTTTTTCATTTTTATTCACCCAATCACTTTTTTATTTCTATTCAAATTACACTTTACTGATTCACACAATTTATCATTGCATCATATAAAATCTCCGGTAATAACGATACCTTCTTTGGCACTTTTATGGCATCTATATCAAATCAAAAATATTTAATTCAATACGAACTAAATATTTTTGATTAGTCATTACATGATTCTGTCCATGCATTTATACCTCTATAATCATCAATTATTATTTTAGTAAATGATAACATATTTACAAATATAAAACTATTAAATTTTGAAAGATTATTGATTATTAATTCTTAATTATTTAATATAATAATCTTATATTTTATTCTGCACAATGCTCTTTTTTGACCATATCTCCCCATTCCCCTAGCATCATAAGTACTGGTTGAAGAGAATGTCCTAAATCAGTTAGTGAATACTCTACACGTGGAGGAATTGAATTATATTGCATTCTACTTACTATCTTATCATTCTCAAGTTCTTGTAAGCTTTTACTTAACATTATATTAGAAATACCATTTAAGCTTCGCTGCAATTCATTAAAACGAATTGATTCTTGTTGAGTAAGATTCCATATAATAGGTAATTTCCATTTTCCATTTAGCATACTAAGAGCATAGCTCACAGGACAATTATCGTATTGTTTATCCATTAGTTATTTTCTCCTTACTTAGTAAGTTTTTTTTCAGTACTTGTATTAAGTTTACTATCTTTTATAATAATATCATAACGTGCAAAAAAAGATATTTATTTAAGATTATTATTATGGAGGAACAAATATGAGCAAAGTAGTTGATTTTTTAAATGAAATAAAAACATATTATTTAGCAACAGTAGAAGAAGGTGAAGCAAGAATTAGACCAATAGGCGCTACTGTTGAGTTTAATGGAAAAGTCTATTTAGGAACTAATAATCAAAAAGAGATGTTTAAACAAATTACTAAAAATCCTAGTATTGCTGTATCAGGATATAATGGTGATAAGTGGATAAGAATTACTGGTAAAGCAGTAGTTGATAGTAGTGCTGATGCAAAAAAAGCAATGCTAGATGCAAACCCACTTTTAAAGAATATGTATAGCGTTGAAGATGGTATTTTTGAAGTTTTCTATATAGATGATATGAAAGCTACGCTTTACCCATTTACTGATGCACCTGTAGAGTTAGAAAACTAATAAAATCAGACAAGCTATATATTATTAAGTATGTAGCTTGTTTTTATATTCAAAATCTCTATATTAATCAATTAATCATTATCTAATTGCACAAATCTAATTTCATATAAATAGATGTATCCATTGGACTAGTATTGTATTTGTTAATATAACACTATAAAATTTCAAAGAGTATTCTTTAATTATTTGATATCTCAATCTACAAATATATAAAAAATATCGCCTATTCATTTATTATAAATAAGCGATACTTCAATAAGCATATTAAATTTTTCATATATCAATATTAGATTTACTAATTCACCTTATTGATAACTTAAAATTTATAGTTATTATCTAACCTTGAAGACCGTTTGCCTGTCTTTCCATATTTTCTACGACAACATCATGAATATCTCCGAGTGAAGCACAATACTCAAGTACTTTCCATGGAGCGTTTGTGTGAAAATGAACTTTAACCAGCTCATCATCACCAACTGCAAGCAAGCAGTCTCCTTCAAAGTTTTTAGTAATATACTCATTTATTTCATCTTCTGAAAGATTTTCTCCTGCAATTAATAATTGTGTATCAAATCTATATTCAAGCATAATAATTCTCCTTTTAAAATTTAAAAATTTATATTTATTTGTTAGTAAATTATAGCACTTTTATTAATATAATACTATTTAATATTGCAAATTTTTATTTATGAATTTATTACTTCACCTCTAAATTTCATCAATAAAAAATATCACATAATCCATTGGCATATAATGCTTGGCGAGGCACGAAACTAGCATTATAGCCCATCTTCATCTGCTGATGAAGATGTTTCCTTTATCATTGAATAATGTGATATTTCAAACTAATATTTTAGCAATACATATTATAAAAATCTCATCTTATTTCTATTGCTATGATCTTAGTAAGTTTAACTCAAGTATTTTCTTAAACTAATTTATAATATATCATTTGAATATTATAAATTATTATCTCATATGGTTTAATACAATAATATTTAAATACTCATTAAGTAATATTTATCTTCTTAATAAAGACTTAAATTTACTATTACACCTATCATAAACATCAAAAAATACATTATCTTTTGTACTTATTAATATTCCCAAATATATTGCTCCACAAAGAATAACATCTAATGCACAAGAAATAATCATGTTTTCCACATATTTATTGACTATAAATGTTATTGGAATAAACAATAATGAATAATAGAAATATTTCATATTTTCAAATGAAAACAGCTTTATGTCCAATTTTAATTTTGTTCTTATAACCCTATATTCTAATAAAATTACTAATACATTAGAAATCATAGTCACCATAATTGAATTTGCTGGAGTAAATACATTAAGTAATACGAGAATAAAATTAACAACTACATTAAATATTCCACATATAAAAAATATTTTTACATCTTCATTTTCTTTTTTATACAGATATATAATCTGATTTGATATGATTCCTTGTACACCTAAAGTTAGCATATATATTGAAAATACTATCATTACAGGATACCATGGAACATATTTAGGTCCAAATATCCACATTACCTGCTTTGAAACACAAAGAAGTCCTATTGATGCCGGGAATAACAATAGAAAATATATTTTCATCACTTTATTTAATAATGAAAAATATGTATCATCATTATCATTTCCACGGTTATTAGCAAGCCTTGGCATTGTTACTTGAATTATAGTAAGCATTAATGTATTTATTATGAGCATTGCTTTTTGAGCTATCCCATATGCTGACAAATCTGCTTCACTGCCAAATTTTATTATTAATAGCCTGTCACATTGAGTATACAAAAGGCTTGTATTTGAAAGAATTACTGCAAGAAACATGGGCTTTATATACTCTTTTATTCTTAAGTTAGAAAAATCAAATCTTATTTTTTTTCTAATATAAAAATAGCTCCACAAATTATTTACTATATTTACTGCAACCCCAAGATAAATGTATATAAAGAAATCATCGATTGAACGTATAACACATAAAATTATGATTGAGTAAATTATCTTTACTATCATTGTTTTAACTGCAATAAAATCATAATTTTCTAAAGCTTCATTGATCCACTCTACATAAAATAAATTAAAGACTATATTGAATCCTAAAACAACACATGTATAAAAAGCTGGATTATCTCTATAAAATCTAAATAAAAATATCATATAACATGCTGATACAATTATTGTTGCGATTGTACTTATTAAAAATAAGCTTGTAAATGTCTGCCTCAACTTCTTTTTATCATCTCGAACCTTGCTTATTTCTCTTAATCCATATTGATAAACTCCAAAGCTTGCAAATGCTATAAGCACTGTATTAAACGTTTCTCCTTGCGTGATGTATGAAAACTGCTTTTCAGTAAATGTTCTTGTTATAACTGGCGTAACTATTATAGGTAAAATTATATTAAATATATTTAATATTGATTTAAAAACTGCATTTTTTGATATAGATTTAGCCATATTTTTTCTCCTAAACATATTATTAAATGTATTTGTTATAAACGTCTAGATCGATGCTTTATTTATATAGAAGTTAATTATTGAGATCAATATCTTTATAATTATTTCCTAAAATGATCCTTACTGCCTCTTTTGTACTTGCATTTGCATCTATTTTTATTCCATTAATATCTTTTTCAAATGCATTTAAGCATCTATCAATTTGCTGCACAGTCCATGAGTTATCATCTTCACCTCTTTTTGATAATCTTTCTAATATAACAGACTTTTTAGCAATAAGAATATAATGCTGAAGATCAACCCCTTCTTTTATAAGCCTTTCTATGATCTGGCCATAGTATTCTTTATTTGTAAGTGTCATTGGAACAATGATTGTCCCAGAATAATTTTCATGAATGTATTTTAGCATGGAATAATTAAACTCACGCCACATTGGTATATCTTGAAAATCACCTTTTTCCTTAATACACTGTGGTGAATTATCCCAAATAAATTCACCTGCCATTTCAGGATCATATATAAAAGAATCTTTATTGAGTATTTTTTTATATAGAGTTCTTATTTTTTCTTTAACATAATCAATCATTTCTAATTTTTTAACAATAACTCACTATCTTTTATCTAATTTACAATTATTCTCTTAAATTTATTATAATTTAAATCTAAAATGTCTCCACAAAGCTATAATAGCACTAATCACCAAATTCTTAAGGATTTGGGACTTTAAGAACTTAAGAATTTTTCTTCTTAAATTCTTAAGTTCTTAAAAATATTTAACTGCTATGATTTTTATTGAGCTCCACATCATAATATTTTTTTCCTTGAATTGCTTTTACAATCATTCCATCAACCTGATGAAGAACAATTGCAGTCATAATAGTGCATACATAAACTGCAGCCAGATAAAGAATATTATTTGAAATAGTTATATATTGTGAATTTAATACAACCAAGAAAAATCTATGAATAAGATAAACTTCAAGTGCTATTATTCCTAAGAAATCAAGAATCTTATTATTTAATCTGACTTTCATTGTTAAAATAAGAATAAAGCTTACAAAAAATGTTGTTGCTAATGTTTCGCATAAAAGACATACAATTGAGCATGCCCGTCCAGCTAAGCCTGGACGGTAATAAGAAAGCATCATTACAACAACAATTGCAACACCTGTTAATACAATTGTTCCTACGCTACTAATAGCAAAAAAAGTAGCATACCGTTTTTTAATACATGAAATAATTCGTTCTTCATTTTTAGCTACATACATGCCTATAAATAGTAAAAAGCTAGTATTATACCACCATTCACCTTGAAGCCAAAAAATTCCGTGGCCTGCTGCTATTCCTACAATTAAATATGCTATTGAAAAAATACCCATTATTTTAAATGCTTTATCCTCATTTTTGCCATATTTAAAAGCTAAGTAAAATATAATATAAAATATTGCAATAGTAATCATATACCATGCATTAGAATTCATAAGAGTAATACCTAAAAATGTTGTTATTCTGAAAAAAATATTATCCATTCCCATCACAAGTGGATTCATATCATTATACATTGTTCCACCTGTAACTAATACAATTACAGTCAGAATAGTATTTACTACATACAAAGGCACAAGAACAACTGGTATCCTTTTTCTTAAAAAACCATTTAAATAATTTGGTTTATTTTTATAACTTTTAAATAATCCATAACCTGAAAAAAAGAAAAATACCCCTACAAATAAGAATCCAATTAGAGCAAATATACTTAATGCTCCTGCTCCTTGTCCACTATAAACAAAAGGCTGAACAAAATGATGTGCAATAATACATACAGCCCAGAATCCCTGTATTCCTTTTGATACTTTTAAACTTAAGAAGTCTTCATTAAAATTTCCTTTTGGCGCTATTTTTACACCTAAAAATAATATAAATGCAAAAATAAGTAAATAAATTGTCATTATTGTCCCCCCATATTTTGGTAGCATCAACACTAATATATAAATTTTAAACTTTTATTCAATATGTATATTTATATATGTTATGTTATTTTTTTCAATTTATTATTTTCTTTATTATAGCACTAATTATAAAAAGTAAATACATTATTATTTTTTAATATTATCTTAAAGAAATCTATTATCAATGCAGCCATAACACCTTTTCTTAATTTAATCAATTTCAAATTCTGCTACAAGAGTCCTATATCCTATTTTGTTACTCACCTCTTTTACTATCTTATACTTTCCTGCTGTAAAATCTTCAAAATCTTTTATAATATCTAATTTACACTTATCCCTATTTATTTCTTTAGGTCCTATTTCATATGCAAGATCAGTAAAATATGTTTCATCAGAAAACTCCAAAAGATTCCCTTTATCATTTTCAAATTTATAAACCTCATAGTACTCCTCACAACTTAGCATGTAAACTCAGAAATAAAAATATAGCATTATTCAAAATTAATTTGTTAATTTGAATAATGCTATATTTAAAATTATTATTTTCTCTTTAAAGCTTCCTTCTATTTAACTCTCGATTAGATTTTATTTAATTGCACGCAGTTCTATATACCCTCTTGTTCCAATTGGTTCGAGTTGAATTCGAGGGTTTGAATCATCCCACGAATATCCAATTACAGATGGATCATATTTCTTCATAGAATCCCATATCTCTTCAATTGCCTGACAATAATCTTCTTCAGCAAAGGGCTCTCCTTGAAACATCATGTATTTTGCAGCAGGCAGTTTAATTACATCAAAGCCTTCTGGCACAATACCATCATAGTTTTCAGCAACTTCAACTCCCTGTACATATTCTGATGTACCATGAATTCTGTATTCAGATGGAAGCCATAAGCAAACTGGCTCACCACTGATTGATTTGATACTTTTAAGAAGCCCCCAGACATCACAGCCAACTTCCTCACAGTAAGCAAAATAGTCACTCGCCTTGACTCCCCTTTTGATAATAACTTTGCGAGCAGGTTTTTCAATCACTTGAATAAATACATTCTTTAGATTTCCCATTCCTAATTCTTATCTTCTATACTCCATAAGGATAATTGTGTTCATATTTTGACTGAAATTCTTTTAAGCTTATTATTTTTCCAGATTCATTAAAAGTGATTAATGAAACGCCCTCAAAAGAACTTACTTCGTCATTATATTTACATTGAAAAAACCATTCAACTGCAGTTACATTATTATCATGAATAAATGATTTAATATCCCAGCGTATAACTTTCCCTTTCTTATTCCAATCTTCAAACCATTGGTTAACTTGTTCTAATCCTCTGTATTCTGGCCCATAACATTCACTATATATTATAGAATTATCAAATACACCTTCTAAAGAACTTATGTCATTTTTAACCCAAGATTCAAAATATATTTTTATTAATTTTTCTCTTTCAACCATATCCACTTATCTCCTTGTATCCAAAACTAAATTACTATTTATCTCTTGCAATTCTTTCTTCATATACTTGAAAATATTTAGTTATTTCACTTTACTCTATCATTACAATATCAAAATCAAATGGAAATTCTTCTGCTTCCTTTGACGCAAAATTAACCTTATAGCCAGTACCATCTTTATAGAAGAAGCCATTATCTAATTCTACTTTTATATAGCACATATTTTCATCATCCTCATTATTATGTTCAAAGTACCAAGGTTCAAATACTTTAATTAACTTACTTCTTATTTCTTTGTTTTCTTCTTTTACGGGATGTCCTATATTATAAGCTTTTCCATTAAATCTATATAATTTATTGCAAAGTGAAACATTACAATTTGACTCTACTTCAATTGTTTTTTGTGATTTTGCATACGTAACAATATAAAACCTCACATCATCATAAAAAGTATCTACAAATCTAACTGATGGTATATTGTCCTTTGATGTGGCTAATGCAAATTGATAATCCTTACTAAATAGTTCTTCCAACGTTTTCAATGCTTTTTCAAAAGTATTCATTTTATAACCTCTCATTTCAAATTATTTTTTATATTTAAATTACTTTTAAGCTAATTTAACTTATCTCTTTTTCAAAAACTACTAATTCTACTGTGCCATCAATCATTTTATCTACTATTTTATATCCACATTTTTTATAAAAATAATGATTTCTTAATTTATCTGCTGGCGTTTCAAGTGACCATTTCTTAGCATGGGGAAACTGTTTTTCAATAAATGCTATTGCTTTTTGTCCAATCCTCTTATTTTCATATTCTGGTATTATACAAAGGCAATTCACATGATATTCATCATCTTTAATTTGCTTTACACTTATTTTCCCTACCACTTCTTTATCTGCAACAATTTTAAATACGAAATCATTTTTCATTGCTTCAATTATCTCTTTAGCATTTCTTCCATATCCAGGGCACATACCATATTTTAAATAATCTGAATAAAATGATTTATTTTGCACTTCTACAAATTTTTCTGCATCATCTTCAGATGCTTTTATAAATTCAATTTCCATATTAGTGACCTCGTTAACTTATTTATATGTGATTATGTTACAAACCTATTTCACCATTTTATATAAATATTATATAATATTTACATATATTGTATCATCCAATGATATTCCATATTATTTCTTAATAATATCACTTTTCTTTACCTTTCTTTTTTGCACGCACAGATTCATTTATATGAACCACATGATGTCTTGTAACTGGCATCAATATGATTCCTGCCACATTTTTTCTTCCCCAAAAATCAATAAGCCAATTTGTTGACTATTCCATGACTTTAAATCCATTTTCCCCACTCTTCTTTCCAGAAAGATTTAAAAGTTATTAATTCTTCTATGTATAAGCTAAAATTTAAATATTACAGATCCTTCTTCATACATATGCTATTTTCATTTCCTACATATGGTCCATAATTTTCAATCATTTCATATCCACTGCTTTTATATAAATTAATTGCTTCAATTTGTTTTTTCCCTGTTTCTAATACAGCATATTTATAGCCTTTTGCTTGAACTAATTTCTCAAGTTCATTAATTACTTTTTTAGATAATCCTTGTCTTCTATTTTCTTTCTTTACAAATACTCTTTTCATCTCTACAGACTCACTATCATGTTCTTTAAATCCACCACATGCAACTGGTACTTCATCATCATATATAATCACAACATCATTTATATAATCAACTTTGTTATGTTTATCATATTGTTTTTGTAATTTGCCATATTGCCCATTAAGATCATCATCCAATAACTTTATAAGTTTTATGAAATCCTTATTCCTGCTATCAGTATGTATTATTTTTATATTCATTAATCTTCCTCCCCATCAAATAGCTATTTTGTAATATATTAAATAAAAAAGACTATGTTTAAAAATTATATTTATTAATTACCAGCATTCATGATGCACAATATTATCAAGATTCTTTCTTGGGCGAGGTTTAGGGCTTTCATCTGGATAACCAACAGTTATAACTCCAACTACATATTTATCAGAAGGTATATTTAAAACTGGTCTAATTTCTTCTTGAGTAAATTCTGCAACCCAGCAAACTCCAAGGCCTGCATTATTAGCTTCAAGAAGCATATATCCTACTGAAATTGAAGTGTCTCTAATTATACGTTTTACTTCATCTTCTGGACTACTATCATTTATGTATACTTCTCTGTCATCCTTTATCCTACAGCGCACATCTGCAACACATACAATAAATACTGGTGCTGTCATCATCCATTTTTGATTATGAGAAGCCTCCATTACTTTTTGTCTCATCTCTTCAGATCTTACTATTATATAATGCCATGGTTGTGTATTATTTCCTGATGGAGCAAGTCTTGCACTTTCAAGAATCTGTGTTATCTTCGCCTCTTCAACTGGCTTGTCAATATATTTTCTTATACTTCTTCGCATTTCAATTTCTTTAATCATGTATATGTCCCCCTTTTTATAATCAGTTCTTTTCATATATTTTTTATTAATTTTTTGCAATTAATCTATAAATGTTGTTTCTTTAACATTTGGTAATATATCATAAACTGAACATCCCATTTGTTTTTCAAAATATTCTTTAATTTCTATAGTTGCATTCCATCTATCAATTGTAAAAGGAAAAACTCCATATCTTCTAGTAGTATCTACAAATCGTTTTTCCAAAAGACAAAATCCCTGTGCAGTGGCCAATGAATCACATAAAATTATTAACTTATCATATTCGTCATATGTAACAGATTTCAAAAAACGGTCTATTCTATTATATTCCTCTTCAGTAATATCAAATTTTCCTATCTCAGCTTTAATATCTTGAACAGAATATGAATGAGTTAAACAAACTCTCGCCACCTCATCCCATCCTTTTTCCATTGCATAATCATAACCTGTGATTATATGTTTAACCCCAACAATACCTACTCTTCTTCCTATATCATGTAGGCATCCAAGAACATATGCTTTATCTGAATCAAGATCTTTACAATGTTTAGCAATTTCTTCTGCTGCTCTCCCCACATTTCTAGCATGCTCCTCCCATAACCCCTGATTCAACTGTCCTGCTAATTTCAATTCCTCTTCTGCTTGCTTTCTTGTTGGTATCATTATAACGTCTCCTTTAAAACTATTCTTCTAAAACATTCATTAATACAAAAAAAGACCATATTAAAATATGGCAATTTAGGCATTGCTATATCTTAATCATCTTTATCAACTGCTATTAGTAAGATGTAATATTTAACATCAAACTTCAATCCTATTTCTAACATCATCCCTATTTCTGCAAACTATCACCTTATCTTTATATTTGTTGCAGATATTTTCATATCTCTCTTTATATTTTTTGCTTCTTCCATCAATTAAAACCCATTTTGCAAATTCAAAATCAAATTTTTCCTCGCAGCCTTCTGACATACTTTCTCTTACTTTTTTTTTAGAATTTAAGTATCTCTTATAAGCTTGTTTAAAGCACACATGCCTTGGAAAGTTCATGAATATTATTTTGTCTGCTTCTTTCATTCTTCTATCCTGATAAAAATCAAAGTAATTGCCATCTATAATCCATGAATCATTTTTCATAAATTCTTCTACTATTCTTTTGGCTTCTTCTTTATTACGCTCCTTCCAATTAGCTTCAAAATTTACAGTATCCAAATATAGGAGTGGGTAATTGTATTTTTCACTTATTTTCTTTGCAAATGTAGATTTTCCAGATCCACTATAACCTATTATTGCTATCTTCATAATAAATTTATTTCCTCCACATAAGATAAAAATATAAAAGGCATAACATAAAATTATTTTCTGTCATGCCTTTTTCTTTCACATAATATTTAGATTTAATATGATATATTATTAATATATAACTATTTCAAAAATACTTTCAATACATTTACTACATTATCATTATGATCTGTATTTGATATTACTACAAGTATATCATCATCTCTTTCTGAATTTATATCCTTTAAAATATTCAAATCTTTTGCCTCTATTCCATAAAGTCCTTCTTTTCCTGAACTATCAAGTTTTTTAATTACTCCATATTTTTCAAGAGGTAAATCTGAAACCCCATTAAGAGTATCTAAGTTTAAGAACATATCATATTTAAAATTCTCTTCAAAGAATTCTTTGCTTACAATTGCAATATCCACCTGCCTGTTTGAAATTTGCATCATATCAAACTGAGAATCAAAATTAATAACGTAATCTTTATTATTTTTTAAAACTATATCATTAAGTTTATCTGCTGCAACAGTTAATTCTTGATTGCTGATATTATTATCAATATACTTAATATTACAGTAAGGTGATTGCCTACTTAATAAATCTGAAATAAAAATGAATAGTAAAAATAGTATACTTACTATAGCAATTATATGTATCTTATAGTATGTCCATAAATAATCTATTTTTTCTAGAAAAGTTTTACCTTTAAGTCCTTCTCTCAATGTAATGTTACGATCCATTAAAACTCCTCCTAATCATTAGTATTATAAAATTCACCTATAATAATTCTATATTTAACGTTTCACTTACTATAACTCTAATTACTAATAAATAATAAGTAAAATCATTTACATTATAACATATATTCTAAATATAATATCATTATTTTTTTAAAACATGCTTTATTTTATCTTTTATCCATTTTGATATCTGCCTATCATATATATTTTCGTATAATTTTACAAGATCATTCTTAATTATAACTTTTCTACCTGCCCCCATAGAATTATCACCAAATTAAAAATTTAATTTTATATAAGGTTTACAAAATATATTAAATTTATCTTTTAATATATGATTGCGATCAAAAAATAAATAATAAAAGGAGATTTAATCATGAATGATAAATTAGTCACAAAAAGTTTCTCAATTTCAGATTTAGACAAAATTGTAAAAAAGACAGGAAAGGCTCAAAGCTTTGTCAATAGTAATGTTACTGATTATGATATTATAAATGCAATCTTAGCTTCTGTATCTGGAACTATTGTAGGTGCAGCAGCAACTGTTATGGGCGGATCAGCAGGTGCTTTGGCAGCAGGCTTCACAACTCCAATTATTTTAGGTTTTTTAGAAAACCAAAAAATACAAATACAATCACTATTAAAAAGTATACAAACTCAAAAAAAGAATGGATTGATGACTATTACTTATTGTAAATTCACTGGCTATGGAACAGGTTCAGGTGGAGCATCAGGATATCCAACTTATAAAGCTTATAAAACAGTTTGTTCTATTTATTAATTTTAAAGAGGAAAATTTATATTTTCCTCTCAGTTTGTAGACAAAAGAGGGTAAATGAAATTTGCATTTACCCCTTTTGCTATTATTAATAGAATTTTTTCTATATTTTTCATTAAATTAGCCAATAAATTGTCCGAACCGGTAGGCAATAATCCATTTCGATCCACCCATGTGGCTAATTTTTTTAAATTCATGCATGCAAATAAGAGGTTAAGCTCCATCTTAACCTTTTTTATTCCACGATATTGTGTATATCTCATACCATGCTTTTCTTTTGCATCCGCAAATACACGTTCAATTGTTTGACTTCGTAACATATAGATTTCTTTCATACCTTTTATATGTCTTATATCTTCTACTTGCTCCATGTATTCTTCCCAAACATGCCTGCATATTACTTTTACATGATTTTTACTTTGAGTACATTGATTAAGAAATGGACAATTAGCGCAAGTCTTTTTGTTACTTTTATATTCTTTATAACCGTCTCTATTAGTTGTAGAATATTTTAATATTTGGTTATTAGGGCAAATGTAACAATCATAGTATTCATCATAAGCATAGTCATATTTTTTGAAGAATCCTTGTTTAGTCATAGGGCGTTTATAAGGCATTATTGGTGTCTTTCCATCATCAATTATTTGCTTCGCAATCGCAGGGATTTTATATCCCGAATCTACAACAATACCATTCACATTGCTATGTTCTTTCTTAACTTTTTCATATATTCCCCAAAATGAAACTGAATCATGGACATTCCCAGGTGTCAATTCAAAGCCTAAAATATAGTTATTCTTATCGCAAGCTGTGTTAGCAGTATATGCAAATACTTTTTTATGTTCACCTTTATGAAATAATCCACTTTCAGGATCGGTAGTGCTTACTTTAATGTTTTTTTTAATTCTTCTGAAGTTTCTTTTTCTTTAAGTGGTTTTTTATTATGTAATTCTCTGTCTTTATTAATTTCTTCTTTCAATGATTTTTCATATACTCTTGCAGATTCTTCAATAACTTCATTTCTATATTTATGAGTATTAGCATTAGCTTTTATATGTGTTCCATCTATAAAGATATTCTCATCATCAATAAAACCGTATTTATTAACTTCGCACAATATTCTTGCAAAGATAGTTTCAAATAAATCGGAATCTTTAAATCTTCTTGAATAGTTTTTACTAAATGTTGAGAAATGAGGTAATTGTTCATGCATGTTATATCCCAAATACCAACGATATGCAAAATTAACCTCAATTTCTTTAAGTGTTTGTCTCATTGAACGGATACCAAAAAGATATTGAATCATTACTATTTTTATTAAAACTACTGGATCAATGCTTTCGCGCCCGTAAGGCTTGTATAGATCTTTTACTTCATCGTAAATAAAACTTAAATCTATTGTTGCATCTATTTTTCTAACTAAATGATTTTTAGGAACAAGATCATCTAAACTTAACATTTCAATTTGTGTTCTATCTGCTTTCTTTTTAATTCCCATCATAATGAAACACCACCTTACTTTTACTATCATATTTTAACATAAAAATAAACAACTAACTTCATTTTGAAGTTAGTTGTCAACAGTCTGAGAGGAAAATTTATATTTTCCTCTTTTTTATTATAGCAATTAAAAAACCATATATACTTGAAAAAACAGTCATTAAGATTACCATATTCTTTAATAATTGATTAAAAGAGTGATTATTAATCATCAGAATAATTGCATAGCCCACTGTGACAAAGGAAAATGTTGAATAAAATAATCCATAAATAGCTAGCAAGGTTGTATGATTGTGATTTTCAATATTTTTTTTATTAAAACTTTTAGTTAGTAAAGTATCTTTTTTTAGTAAAAGAGAGAAATATGCCAATATACCATATAGGTAAATTAGTATAGCTATTATAAGAATAAATACAATACTAGACAATAATGTTTCCTCCTAAATTATAAATCACATCTATATTATACCATTACTTTAATTTATTGTATATTTTATTATCTTTTTTGTAATTATAGGTTTATATTTTAATTATTATGTTGCTTTAACCAATTGATAGATGATAATTATCAGTGTAGGAAATCTTATGGCTTTTAGCCATTTATAGGCACTATTTTGTTCAAACTTTATTTAAAACCTACATTTACGACTATATTTTTATTTCTTTATAATTTCTAACTCTTCTTCATACTTATGATATATCTAAAAAAATTCCCCAAAATGGAGAATTTTTTAGATATATTAAATTACTTTACACGACATCTTCCATTTCCAAAATCGTTTAAAGATTCAGATACATAATTTGCTTTATATGATGCAGTTATTTCTGAAATTTCTTTTTCTCCATCAATATATGGCTGATACATATCATATCCGTCTGAAGTATCTTCACAACAAATATCACTATATCCTAATGAATCCCTTACAATCTTTTCTCTTTCTGCTCTTGTTGTATTTTTAATTAAAAACTTATCCATGTCTATCCTCCAAAATAACTTATAATTTCTTAAATATGTACTTTATAATTCTTTTTTATATATTCTTTAAACTCTTCTATAGCATTTTCATTTCTAGCAAAAAGTGTCCATTGCCTTACTTTTATATAATCCTCTCTTCTTCCCCTGCTTCATAATACTATTCTATATAGATTATATTTTATGTCAATATAGCTAATAATATTTTAATGTAGACATAGCATTGGATTTAATGAAGTAGTTACATGGGGTAAATAATACAATAGAACTGTTTTCAAATTCTATTATATAATTTGAAAATAGTTCTATTATTTCCTTATTAATACATACTTTCTCATTTCTTCCTCAAACGTGTTTTTTGATAGCTTGATTGCTACTTTCTCTTATACTATTTAGAAACTTTAATATTATGATAAGCTATCAATTTGCAGTTTTTATCTTGAATCATTTTTTTAGTGCCTTCTTCACTCTTTGGAGCTTCTCCACCTCCTGAACACATAAAAATTTCAACCTCTTTTCCTGCTGGCAATAAATTAACCATTGCATTAAATGCAGGAACTGGAAATCCAGCCCATATTGGAGCCACAAATATGATTCGATCAAAATCTGATAAATCATATTGTACATCTTTTATTTCTACCACTTGTCTCTTCATTGCCTTTGGGCATCCTAAAATAAATGCTGTAAAAATATTATATTTTTTCTTTTGCTGTACCTCACAAATAACTACATTCTCATTTTCACTTGCTATACGTTCTGCTTCTTTTTTTGATGTTCCACCTAATGTATAATACATAATTATTGTTTTCATTTTTTCTCCTCACTTTCAATTTGTTATTATCACATAAAATTAATATAATTTTTTTGCATCTTCAAAATTAAAATTGAGATAAGTTCATATATTTATTTTATATTATTCAAAGAATTTAAAAACTTAATATTTAGGGCATACCACCAATTGTGTCTATAATTATGATTTTTTCTTTATTGGTATAAGCAAATCTAGTTGTATAAACTGCTTTTCTTTAGAAGTATAGTAAGTGAAAGCATTCAAATGTTCTTCAAGACATCCACCCATCCCGTAAGGCTCCCGGTAATCAATATCATATTCTGGATTATTTTTTGCCCATTCAAAGAACTGCTGCCACTCATGAAAATCCCCCATCTTAATGCAGTGCGCAGCATATAATCCACCATCAAAGTTCTTTTTTGTAAGTGGTTCTGGTACATTCATGTTTTCCGGAATTGTAACCCAAAATTCATACCCATAATACTCTTGATCTTCATTAGGTGATGGATTATTAAAACCAAACACTCTAAAATCAGGCTTTATTTCATTTAATCTGACTGCTCTTATAAATTCATCAATTTGTTTTTGTGCAACATCTTCAGGATTTGGTCCTATAAAATGACTTGAAGCAATGGTCATTGGAGGAATATATATTATCCTCACATCTTTCATTTTATCAATTGTGTTGTTTGCATTGTTTATTTCTTCCATAGACTTCTTCTCCTTTAAATTAATTTTTGAAAGGCTCAAGGATTCAACAAGTGTCAAAATTTCTTTATCATTAAGTAGATCAAAATTGCTTTTAAGTCTAATATGTTCACTCAACTTGTCCACAAATTCTTTTAATACGTTACGAACAGTACTCCTAGCCGATATTTCTTCTTCAAGTTCTTTTATATTTTTCTGAAATATCTTAAGCCTTTGTGATAAATCATTATTCTCAAAAATAAAAGCAATCTGTTTTAATGGTATTCTAAGTTTTCTAAGAATAATTATCTGCTGCAGACGTCTAATTGCTTCATCATCATAAGTACGATAAGCATAATCCTCTTTCTTGCAGCTATTTAGTAAACCAATCTTTTCATAATACCTCAAAGTTCTTGTGCTAACATTATATTCTTTTGAAACCTGACTTATTGTTGTAAGCTCCATCCCCTCATCTCCTTTCTGAAATTGATTATAAAGGACGACATCGCGTCAAAGTCAATTAATTATGATTCTTTTTAAACTCCAATGATTCTTTCATGTATTTTTCATAATCTCCTGGAAACATATCTGCTAAAGTACGAAATATAAAATTTCCATCACATTCATGACCATTCCAATATTCGTTTCCATTTTTATATTCGATCATATATCAATCTCCTATTCTAATAACAAATTAGAATTGTCATACTAGATATGTTGAAGTGCTAATTTTACTTATTTGATTTCAAAAGTTCTACTATACTCTTATTAAGCATATCACATCCCCAAACATAAGTATCTGTATTATCATACATTCGATACCTACATTCTAGGCAAGAAATTAAAAACAAATATATATCATACCACTTTGCCCTTCGTTTTTCTTCATCACTTAATTTATCAATCCCATATCCTTTGTAAAATGCCTTTTTATAACCATATGTTCTAAACCCTACTTCCATAAGTTCATCTGCCCATAAACATCTTTCAAAGTCTATAATTCCTTCTATTCTGTTGTTTTTCACAAATACATTTCCTGCCCATATATCCCAATGAACTAATTTAGGTGTATGAACATTTTCAAAAATGTTTTTATCCTTTTCTAATAATATTAATATTTCTTCTTGAGAAATGGGAATTATAATATCTTTATACTTTGCATCAGAATATGTATCCATTATCATTTCTTTAAATGTTATATACCAATTTTCATTTTGCTTTTCTTTTTGACCGTAATAACCAAATTTATTATTTTGAATACTATTTATTATTTGGGTATATTTCCCCATTTCAAAATATATTTTATCTTTTTCTTCTTGTGACATATTGTCCATAATACTTGAAAAACTGCTACCTTGTAACATATTCATAAAGAAATAATCACTTTCACAAATATCATGACTATTATCATAAAATAAAATTTTTGGCACTGGAACAGGTGCTTTTTCCGCTATCATTTTCATTACATCCACTTCACTGTACATAATATTCTTTTCATATGTCATAATTTCTGTATCTACTGGAGGTGCGATTTTAAGAATTACATTTTTATCCTCTAAACCAATTCTAAATGCAACATTAAAGAATCCTTCTGTTAGTTCAACAATCTCTTTAACTTTTTCTGTTAGAAAAGCTTTCTGAACCATTTTTAAAATAGTCCTTTTATCTATATTATTTTTTGTTATACTTACTGGCATTATATTCATCTCCTCCACAAATTACAATTTACCTTTCAATTAAAATTTAATTTTTGTAATATCTTTGTTTATAAATTATTTTCTTATTTCTTCGTGAACATACTTTACCTAAAAACTTTGCAAATTTATCCACAGCTTCTTCTATATCTTTTAATACTCATTATTCCATTTGCTTCACCCAATAATGCTTATAAGCTGTTCCATCATGTCCAATTAATTGCTTTTGTGATTCAACAAATCCCAGTTTATTTAATACACTGATTCGTTCTATTGCATCAGGTATTGCTTTTGTTGCAATCATACTGCAATTAAACAAACGAAAGGCTGCTGGAATAACAATGGTTAATATCTTAAAAATACACTCTTGTATCTCATAATCACTTCTTAAATCCAATCTAAGAAGACCACAATCATTAAAATCATCATCTAATTTTCTATTGAATAATTCAATTGTTCCAATTACTTGATTTCTCTTTTTATCACAAATGCACCATCTTACAAATCCTTTACTTTCATATGCAAAGATCCAAAATTTAATTGCATCCTGCATTCTTTGAAGGCTTTCATAATAAAAATCATCTCCATTGCAATTATCGCTGTTAAAGAACTGAACAGCATTTCTATCACTGTATACTTTTAATAAATCATCTGCATCTCCTTCTTCTACCAGTCTTAAGCTATATTGGTCATCTTCTAAAACAGGGCATATTTCATAAACATCCTTCATATAATTCACATCCTCTTTCTTATTTTCTTAAATATAGCGAAATAACTATGGCAACTGTAAGTCATAGTTATAAATTAATATACCTCTTTTGCATCTCTTGAAAGCAAACTCACATCTTTTAAAAACTTTAAACTGTTATCCGCTTCTATATTGCTGTATTCAATATTCATTTTGGAAGATACACATTTTGCTGTATCATTAAATAAGTCACACATAATGAAAACATATTTCCAAATATCTATTACACATCCAAAGGGATATGTTTTTAAGCCTGAAAAATATCTTTTATTGCATTTGGGTTTGTTCTTGAGCCATTTAAAATAACATCTCTAATCCTCTTATCTTCCCTTGCAGTATTTAATATCAAATCAAACATTTCTTCTTCTGAGCACATAGTACCTCCATAGTTATAGTAAATTACTATTTTCGTTATACATATGTCATTCAAAATTACATAAATAAATTTGTTATGGTTTTATTTTCCAACTTCAAATAAATTATAGCATACTATTGAGATCGAAGCCAAAGGAAAACTGGCTCACTGATAATTGATCTTATTCTTTATAGAATTCCCCACATTTCTTATCTGTAGCTTCATGGATTTTCACCATAACTGTTCTGGCTATTGGCTGTGCGATACATAACTCTACTGCAAGAGCTATTGCGAAATTACGAGGCCATTTATAAAAGAATGTATAAATTGGCTCCATGCTCAATGTTCTAGTACCAATCCAAGTTCCTATTACAGTTAATAATATTGACATCAAAAATACTGTCCATAAAGTATTTATGATAATATGTGCATAAAAACTATCTTCTTTCTCTACAAATTTGTTTGTTAATAATTCTGCCGGCTTATGTGTAGCTAAAACAACAGCAATTACAGAAAGCCAGATAAATGGACTCACTTTTAATACATCAGCCCATATATACATATGAAATCCTGTTTCAAAACAAGTGATTAATGGTGCAATAATATTTACTGATAATATAGATATAACCCCTATAAATATAGCAAATTCCTTGCCGTTTCTTGGTAATTTCATGTAAAATTCCATACTTTATTTACCTCTCCTCTTTCATTTATAATTTTTTTAATAAACACTGCATAAAACAAATAAAGCGTGAAACCAGTAATTACACTTACTGATTTCACGCTGAACAATTATACGCACATATTTATTTTTAGATTATTAGTTTACCACATTTTTTGTATTTTATCAAAAGAATAATTTTATTATTTCTAATGATACAAATTCCTAACATCCTTACTGTTTTTGCAAATAGTCACCTTATCTTTATATTTGCTTCATATACCTTTTCCTTCTATTTTTCCATTGCATAATCCTAACCGGTGATTAATGTTTCATTTAAACAAGTCATACTTCTCTTCCTATCCCAGGTAAACATCCAAGAATAATTCTTCATTATGATATGGATTATACAAATATTATTTCTACAGCACTCAATTTGATATTTCCAATCAAAACTAATGTTGTTAAACCATCAGGTTCATTTTCATTTTTTTGATCAACACCACTAAGAAAAACTTCAAGATGATTTTCAACATTCCATTTTTTAGGCACATATAAATTAACTCCTGAACAATATGCATTAATTCTTACTATTGCTTTGCCTTCTTTAACATTCGCTTTATCAAAATAAATCTCCATTGCTCCAACATTACAGTCAAAATCAGCTTGTTTAAAATTTTCCGAATTAATATACTTTGTTGTTGCACCAAATGAAGTTTTCTGAACAACATTACTTTCATCTTCACTATCAATAACATCAAAATTGTAATTATCAATTTTCTTATGACTGCTATAACGTTCTCTTCCATGAAAAATCATAGATAATCCTATTTTTCCAAGTGCTGCAACTATTAGTACTGTCCATGGTGTAAGTTCTTCTATATTAAGCTGTTTGTCATAAATTATACATAAAAAAGCAATTGGAAATAATATACCGCCAAAATTTATTGGGTAAATGCTTTTAATAATTACGTAAATCAAAAATATAGTAAAAAGTAATGACCAAATTCCAAAATCATTTAAATATCCAAGCTTGCTGATAATCAAAATAATAGCAAGTATAATTAATGTAATACCTCCAAATATTCTATGTGTTTTTGTTTCCATAAATATTATCCTTTCATATCAATTTTTGCGTTCCTGCAAAATATATTTCAATGTCTTATAATAATTTCGTGATACATACACTCTCTTATGTGTTCCATGAAATTCAACTTTACTTGCTGATGTAATATTTTTAGTTATACTGTACACCTCATGAGTATTCAAAATTGTAGATTTAGATACTCTCATAAAGTATGCTGGAAGTAATTCTTCTAATTCATACAATTTGTATCGTACATTAAATATATCATCTTTTGTATGTGCGTCAATTCCATTTTCAGACGTTTCAAAAAATAATATCCTGCTCACATCAAAATAATATTCTTTTTCCTTTTGATAAAAAATAACCTGCTTTTTGTCTTGAGAGATATCTGAAAGATACCTCTGAAGCTTCTGCACTTTATCATTAATTACTGCACATTTTATAATAACTTCTAAATCTTCTATATTCTCATCAATATCTATCTCTATTTTCATATATACACCTAAATTTCTGAATAATTTGTATGCATTGTCTCCTCAAGATTTCTAAAAAGTTTTATAGTACATATTCCAATAATTACACCAATACTTAGGGCCCCAAAAAATACTGTCTGTGGTATATTAGAAAATTTCTGAAAAATCATGCCATAAAAAGCCTGCCCAACCGGAGTTGCACACATTGAAATGCACATTACACATGAAATAACTTTTCCTAATAATTTATTTGGAGTAAGCATCTGCAAGCATGACATAAGCTGCATACTGAAAAGTGTAGCTAACATCATCATAACAAACGAACTTATCATAATTATAACATAAGAAGTAATAACTGGTAGATTAAATGATAATACTAATGCAATAGGTAGAATACTTAAACTACAGATAACAAGCAAAACACTGCAGTTCTTGATTTTTATTTTCTTTGCAAATACTCCTCCAATTATTCCACCAGTAAGACTTCCAGCTCCCATAGCTCCTTCAATATAACCATATAATCTATTTGCTGTTTCTAATTGAAATCCCATTTTCTGAGTAATTATTATAGGAAGACCTATCATAACACATGCAGATAATACTAAATTAAATGCAGATATAATAAGAGATCCCTTTAAAATTTCAGGTCTGTCATTTAATATAAAGTTAAAACTTTCCTTCATATCTGAAAATATAATATTAAATACTCCTCTTTCATTGTCTTTTTTAGTTACTGGAATAATAATGAATATTTCCATTATTGCCGCTATTAAAAAACATATTCCAGAAACAATCAAAATAGGCTTAATTCCTAAAAATCCAAATAACATTCCACCAATAACAGGTCCTATTAAACTTGAAAGTGAACTTACAATATTGATAAGCGAATTAGCCTGCATTAATCCATCAGAAGGAACAAGAACCGGTACGCTTGCCTGTACTGCTGGCTGATATGCTCCTTGTATTCCATATAGTAAAATTAATGCAATCAATAATAGTATTATTAAATTCACTTTACCAAGCAGAATCATTACAGCTAATGTTATAATTGCAGTTAAAAAATCTAAGATGACCATTATATTTCGCTTATTTACTCTGTCAGCAATAATTCCTCCTATTGGTGTTATAAGAATCATTGGAATAAATGCACATGCTGATACAACTCCAAACAATGAAGCAGATCCTGTCTTGTTTAAAAGATACAATGGTAATGCAAAACGTAATATTGTATTACCAAATAGTGAGATAATCTGTCCTATTAATACCATAATAAAATTCCTATTAAATAATTTCATTTTAAATTTAACCTCTCTTCTTTTTTTCTATATCCTCATTATATCTGGGAATTTTTTAAAATAAATAGAATTTAATCAAGAGGTTTATTAATAGTAATAAGAGGTTAAAATTAGAATGTGAAGCATAACTTTTTCTCTAAAAATAAAGCATGAAACCAGTAACCATATTCTGATCTCATGCTTTATTATTTTAATATTTAACTCTTTTAAACATAGGATGATTTTCATCAAATTCAACTAAATCCCAAAGGTTTCCGTATAAATCCTTGAATACTGCCACTATTCCATAATCTTGTTCTTTTGGCTCTCTAACAAACTCTATACCTATAGTTTTCATCTCATTATAATCACGCCAAAAGTCATCAGTTCCAAGGAAAAGAAAAACTCTTCCCCCTGCTTGATTTCCTATAAAAGACTCTTGCTCTGGTTTTGAGGCTCTTGCAAGCAATATTGTTGTTCCTAAAGAACCTGGTGGAGATACAACTACCCATCTTTTATTCTGTTCTGGCTGATATGTATCTTCTACTAATGTAAAATGTAGTTTTTTAGTATAAAAATCTATTGCTTCATCGTAGTCCCTTACTACTAAAGCAATATGCACAATTGATTGAATCATTATTTTCCATCCCCATTTATAATTATAATAACATTCTTCCCATTATAATTTCATCACGATATGTTCCATCTTTAAGTTTATATGCATTCTTTGAGGATCCCCAAACTTCAAATCCATGCTTTTTATATAGAGCTTGCCCCTTCTTATTATCCTTAAATACACCAAGTTCAATCTGCTCATATCCTATTAGTTTTGCCTGCTTAATTATTTCTTCAAGAAGTACATTTCCAATACCGTTATTCCAATATTTTTCTTTTATAGATATTCCAAAAACTGCTCTATGCCTAAGTTTAATATGATCTCCTACACAACTGATGCTTGCATTACCTGCAAGTTCACCATCTAAAAATGCTGCAATCATAATATATCTATCACTTTTTAGATTCTCATTTAAAATCTTTTTCTCTTCCTCAATGGTTATTGTAATTTCTTCAGGATATCTAATCATAAAATGTGTTTCATCAGATGTTATTTTCAAGTACTCAATCATGCTTTCTGCATCTTGTTCATTTGGACTTCTTAAAACACATCTTGTCCCATCCTTTAATTCTACTTCCTTGGCTTCAAATTGCATTTCTATTCCTCCTAAGCTACTATCTATTAGTTTATAAATTCTCGCCGTATCTTTATATACACTTTCTGTTTCTATAGGTTAATTATACCACAGCAATAACTCCAACTAAAAATATAACAATACTTTTTATAATGAACTCATATAAAGATTAATTGCAAAAACAATGAATATAATTCCAAATAGTTGTTGAATGTATTGGAGTCTTTTAGGTCATTTTGTAGCAAATTTTTTCATTAAACCTGCTAGAATTCCATAACCGCAAAAAATTAAAAATGTAAGTATCATAAATAATATACCAATCAGAAAACTTTCTTTAACATAGTTTTGGATATTATTGCTGATATATTGTGGTAAAAATGCAAAGAAAAACAATGTAAGCTGTGGATTGAAAAGATTAATTAAAGCTCCTCTTCCTATAACTATAATTGCTTTATCATCATCATTTGTTTCCCTAAAGTTCAAATTTGATTTTTGCAAAATCATCAAAATTCCAAGATAAGGTTATTCTTCCTATTAAACGTAGAATTGAAATGATTCAGTATGCAAGAAAGCACAATAGTTATATAGTTGAGGATGATTATGACAGCGAATTCCGCTTTGATGGAAATCCAATACAATCCATGCAAAATCTTGACCCAGCACATGTTATTTATGTATGAACATTTTCAAAAACTTTTATGCCTTCATTACGAATGGGATATATGGTATTACCTGATGTCTTATGCAGTGAAATAGAAAAAGCTAAATATATAGCCGATATCCATTCTCCAATACTTGATCAACTTGTCATGGCAAAATTCATTGAATTTGGTTTTTTTGACTTACACTTAAAAAAAATGAGAAACATTTATTTAAAAAGAAGAAATCATTTAATCAAATGTCTTAAAGATCTCTTTGGAGATTCAGTTTCCATTTCAGGAGCAGATGCAGGTATGCACCTTATTGCAACTTTCAATAACATATACTTTGATAAAATTTTAATGCAAAAAATAGAAGATAATGACCTACAGTTAACCCCTGTAAGTAAACATTATCTTCATGATTAAAATGATATATACAATAAGCTTAATTATCATAGTTCACTGATTTTTGGCTATGGAAATACAGATCTTGACTCAATTCAGGCAGGTATAAAACGTTTGTATAAAATTTTATATTAGATTTTTTATAATTTCTGATTTTGCTCAAAATATAAATTTCACTTTTAATTTTATTAATTGATAAATTTTTATCTTGAAAAATTTCTTTTCAAATCTTAGAACTTTATATTTACCTGCTCTTAGCAATTTGTATTTGCCTGTATATTGTAACTATAAAAAATTAAATATCAAACAAAAACTCTTCATCTATTTCCTTACACTTTCTATGCTCTTCCGAGACATCTAAAATTGTTTCAAACAAATATCTTGATACATATTCAAAATCAAATGTTCCATTTCTAAAACACCATCTTAAAGCATTTGCATGTAATTGTTGAATCACTAATATTGAAAGAACTTCTGGTCTTGTTTTATTTAAAAATTCTCCACTTTTTTGACCTTTTTTTATTATATCTAATTGAATTTTAAAAAGCTGTTTATGTTCATCATTAAATTTAAATGTTCCAGTGTTATTATCATTTAGATTTTTTATTACTATTTGTTTTATTATACTTACCCCTGAATTCTGTACAAAATCAACAAAAATTTTATTTAAAAGCCATAGTTTTTCTACATTAGAATCTGCAATCATTATTTCAGCTAAGTCAATTGATGTTAACTCACATGGTATTTTATAATATCCTTTTAAAAGTTCATCCTTAGACTTGAAATAATAATAAAATGTATGCTTATTAATTCCACTAACTTCACAAATTTCTTTAAGAGTAACATTTTCATAACCTTTTTCATCTATGAGCTTCAATGCCACTTCTCTAATCTTTTTTTTCGTTGAATTTTCATACTTTCTCATTAATTTCTCCTCCCATCATATAATTCCATAGTAGCAATATTTTATAACTCAGTCAATAATTTATGTAAACAGTATATAATTTTTTTAATAACCTATTTACATTTTTATTATACTGAGGTATCATAATTTTCATATATTAGTTAATCGAGGTGATTTTTACTACATGGTTAAACTACTTAAATATGCAGAGCCTTATATACTATCAATTATTGCGTCTATAATTCTTTTATTTGGTCAAGCTATTTGTGACCTTTCACTACCAGATTATATGTCTGACATAATAAACAAGGGCATAACTGTTGGTGATAAGAGTTTTATTATAAAAACAGGTTTTACTATGCTTGGTGTTTCTCTACTTAGTGCATCTTTCACTATTATTGTTAGCTTTTTAGCATCTAGAGTTGCTGCTGGAATGTGCAGAACAATAAGAAATGATTTATTTACTAACATCGAAAGTTTCTCAAATGCAGAATTTGATAGATTTTCTACTTCATCACTTATAACAAGAACTACAAATGACATAACACAAATTCAAACATTGATAGTTATGATTATAAGGATGATTTTTTATGCCCCTATAATGGCAATTGGAGGTTTTGTACATGCACTTGCTAACAGTAAGTCAATGTCTTGGATAATTGCATTAGCTATCATATGTCTATTAGGCTTGATATTTACTGTTTTCACAATAGCAATGCCTAAATTCAAAGCAATACAAAACTTAATAGACAAGCTAAATCTTGTTGTACGTGAAAATCTTGATGGTATTTTAGTTGTAAGAGCATTTAATACTCAAGACTTTGAAGAAGACAGATTTGATAAGGCAAACAAAGATTTAACAAATACAAATTTATTTGTTAATAGAGTTATGGTATCAATGATGCCACTCATGACCTTAATAATGAATCTAATTACTGTATTAATAGTCTGGGTTGGTGCTAATCAGGTATCAGCATTTAAAATGGATGTTGGTGAGATGATGGCATATATGCAGTATGTAATGCAAATAATTTTTGCATTTTTAATGCTTTCAATGATGTTTATTATGATACCAAGGGCATCAGTTTCTGGTGATCGTATTGCCGAGGTACTTGAAGCTGTTTCATCTATTAAAAATAATGAAATAGCATCTAAACTAAAAAAATGTACCGGATTAATAGAATTTAACAATGTTTCTTTCAAATATCCTGGTGGTGATGAAGACGTACTTCATAATATAAGTTTTACTGCAAGACCAGGAGAAACAACTGCGTTTATTGGTTCCACTGGTAGTGGAAAATCAAGCATAGTTAACTTAATTCCAAGATTCTATGATGTTACTTCTGGAGAAATATTACTAGATGGAATAGACATTAGAAATATAGATTTACATGATCTTAGGAATAATATAGGTTATGTTCCTCAAAAAGGTGTTTTATTTTCAGGAACAATAAAAAGTAACATTTCCTATGCTGATAAAAACGCAAATGAAGAAGATATATTAAGAGCTGCAACTATTGCACAATCTATGGAATTTATAGATTCAAAACCTGAAAAATTTGATACTGGAATTGCACAAGGCGGAAATAATGTCTCAGGTGGTCAAAAACAACGTCTATCTATTGCAAGAGCTTTACTAAAAAAACCACAGATATCTATTTTTGATGATAGCTTTTCAGCATTAGACTTTAAAACAGACGCTGCTCTTAGAAAAGCGCTTAAAGAAGAAACAGGTGGCAGCACTATGCTTTTAGTTGCTCAAAGAATAAGTACAATCATGAATGCTGAACAGATAATTGTTTTAGATAATGGTTATATAGTTGGAAAAGGAACTCATGAAAGTTTAATGCAAAGTTGTGAAGTATATAAAGAAATAGCTTTATCACAGCTTAGTAAGGAGGAATTAGCATGAGTGAAAAAAGAAATGGTCCTTCCATGGGCGGCCCTGGTGGCATGGCTGGAAAAATGGGAGGCGGACAAAAAGCTAAAGATTTTAAAAAGACAATGCTTGATTTAATAAGCTATCTTTCGGAATATAAGGTAAAAATAATAGCTGTTATTGTTTTAGCTGCATTTTCTTCCTTATTTTCAATTGTAGGTCCTAAAATTTTAGGTAAAGCAACAACAAAGCTTTTTGAAGGCTTGATGGCATATCTTTTAGGAACTAATTTACTTACTGACTTTGATTATATAAGAAACTGTATTTTATTATTAGTTGTACTTTATTTAATATCAGCATTATTTGCATACATTCAAGGATATATAATGTCTGGTGTATCAATGAATGTAACATATAATCTTAGAAAAGAGATTTCAAAAAAGATGAACAAGCTTCCTCTAAAATATTTTGATACTAGAACACACGGAGAGGTCTTATCAAGAATAACAAATGATGTTGATACTGTAAGCCAGACACTAAATCAAAGTTTATCACAGATGATAACATCAACTGCAACTGTTATTGGTGTACTTATTATGATGCTTTCAATCAGTGTTCTTATGACATTTGTTGCTTTTTTAGTAATTCCACTATCAGGTCTTCTTATAATGTTAGTTGTCAAAAAATCACAGAGTTACTTTAAAGATCAACAAAAATCTTTAGGATCACTAAATGGTCATATCGAAGAAATATACTCTGGTCATAATATTGTTCAAGTATTTAATGGTGAGAAAGAAGCCATTGAAAAATTCACTACTATAAATGATGACCTTTATACTTCTGCTTGGAAATCACAATTTCTATCAGGAATGATGATGCCCATAATGACCTTTATAGGAAACCTTGGGTATGTTGCTGTTTGTATTTTAGGTGGTTACTTGGCTGTAAAGAAAACCATTGAGGTTGGTGATATACAATCATTTATCCAATATGTTCGTTCTTTTACTCAACCAATAGCACAGCTTGCCAATATATCTAATACTCTTCAATCTACTGCTGCTGCTGCAGAAAGAGTATTTGAATTTTTAAATGAAGAGGAAGAAATTCCCGATACTTCTACACCAGTTAAAGTTGATAATGTAATTGGTAATGTTGAATTTAAAAATGTTAGATTTGGATACACTGAAGATAAAATTATTGTTAACAATTTTTCATCTTCAATAAAGTCTGGACAAAGAATTGCAATTGTTGGACCTACTGGTGCTGGTAAATCCACTATTATAAAACTTCTTATGAGGTTCTATGATATAAATTCCGGACAAATTTTAATTGATGGACATGACCTAAAGAATTATACACGTCATGACCTTAGAAGCATGTTTGGTATGGTTCTGCAAGATACATGGCTTTATAATGCAAGTATTTTGGATAATATCAAGTATGGAAACTTTGATAAAACTGATGAAGATGTCATAAATGCAGCAAAGGCTGCTCATTGTGATGAATTTATAAGGGCCCTTCCACATGGGTATAATTTAATCCTAAATGAAGAAGCAAGTAATATATCGCAAGGACAAAAACAGCTTTTAACAATAGCACGTACTATTTTATCAGATCCTAAAATATTAATACTTGATGAAGCAACAAGTTCTGTTGATACAAGAACTGAAGTTTTAATTCAAAAAGCAATGGATAATCTTATGAAAGAAAGAACAAGCTTTATAATTGCCCATAGATTATCAACAATACGAGATGCTGATATTATCCTTGTTATGAAGGATGGGGATATTATCGAACAAGGTAGCCATAATGAATTATTAAAAGCTAACGGATTTTATGCTGGTTTATATAATAGTCAATTTGATGAAGGCGAGGAATAATCTAATTTAATATGGAGGAACATAATATGAAAATATCAAAGAAAATCATTTACCCTGCATTAATAGTACTAGTAATAATAGGTTGTAGCATAGGATATTATTTCTATAGTACTAATGCTTTATATTTTAAAACTGATAATGCTAAAATCACTTCAAAGATGTATACAATAGCTCCTGTGACTAATGGAAAAATCCTTGAATGGAATGTTGATGTTGGAGATATAGTTAAAAAAGATCAGGTACTTGGACGTCAAGAAATACTTCCTTATATAACATCTCCAATTGATGGAACAATAATAAAAAATGATGTTGTAGAAAACGAAAGTGTAAGTGCTGCTTCTGCTCTTGCAATTGTTGCAGATACAAATAATATGTACATTGGAGTAAATATCGAAGAAACTGATATAAGAAAAATTTCAGTTGGACAAGATGTTAAAATAACATTAGATGCATATCCAAGTAAAAAATTCAAAGGGAAAGTTACTGAAATAGATAATACCACACAAACTTATTTTTCAGGTACTTCAAGTTTTTCTACCAGCGGTACTTATACAAAAGTTACACAACTTGTACCTGTGAAGGTTTCAATAGAAAATGATGAAAATCTTCCTCTTACATTAGGTATGAACGCGGTAGTAAAGATTAAATTGAAATAGTAATTTGTGAAAGGACTGAAATAAATAATGAAAAGTAATATAATCAAAATCTTATGTATATTATCATTAAGTACATTTTTAGTAAGCTGCTCTCCTTTTGGAAGTAATAATATAGCAAATGTTACAGTAACTAAAGTTAAAACTTCTGATTCCATAAGTGATACAGTTTATACAACAAATATCTCAAGTGAGGAGAATATTTCTGTTTTTCCAAGCAGTGTTGGCAAAGTTCAAGCCATAAGTGTTGAAGTTGGACAAGAAGTTAAGAAAGATGATGTACTCTTTACTCTTGATAATACAGATTTAACATATAAATATAATGCTGCAAAAGCTAATTATGAATCAGCTAATGCTTCTTATGATAAAGTTTCTAGCGGCAGTGCAAAGCAAGCACAAGTAGATGCTGAAAAAGCATTAGAAGCTGCAAAAAACGAATTAAAAAATGCACAGGAAGCTTATGATATAGCGAAAAATCAGTATTCAAACAACACAAATGTAACTTCTGCCCAAACAGCATATGATGCTGCAAAGCAAAATTATGACCGTACAAATGATCTTTTTAAAGCTGATGCAGTAGCACAAATTGATTTAGAAACTGCTCAAAATAAATTAGATACTGCAAAAGCTGCCTTAGATATTGCTATAGATAACGCAACAATGGCATTATCTAGCGCTGAAACAAGACTTAGTAATGCTAACGCAAGCTATAACAGTGCAAGCACAAATGCAAATATTACAAATTCAATTACAAATCCAGATAATATTGCAGCTGCTAAGGCAACTGTAGATAGTGCTAAGGCCTCTTTAGATTCAGCTAAGTATGCTTTAGATAATGCAACTGTAAAATCACCTATTGATGGTAAAATAAGCGCTAAGAATATAACTGTTGGTGAATATACCTCTAATCAAACTCCTTCAATTGTAATTACTGGTGAAAATTCTTTAACTGCGACAATTAAGGTTACCGAAACAAATATACAAAATGTAAAAGAAGGTATAAAAGCTAATATATATCTTCCAGCTTCTGGTCTGTCATATGAAGGAACTGTATATGCAGTATCTCCTTCTGCCGATACTTCTAATGGTATGTTTGATGTTAAAATAAGCATTGATAAACCGGATGAAAACTTAAAAGTTGGTATGGTAGCAAATATTACATTAAAGAATGATAAGGAAGATAACTCATTATTAATTCCAAGCAAATGTGTCTTCAAAGATGGAGATAATTCTTATGTATATGTAATAAATGGTGATGTATTATCAAAAAAACAAGTAACTATATCAAAGAATAAAAATGATTACTTAGTAATTACAAATGGTATAAATAAAGACGATAAAGTTGTTATTCAAGGAAGCTCTAATATGGCTGATAATATGAAATACAATATAGTTAAGAGTAATTAATACATGTATCATTACCCTTGTATAGAAAATATTAATATAATAAATAAAAAAGAGCTGTTACAATATAAAATGTACCCTTTGTCAAGGACATTAAAAAACGGCTAAGCAATATTAAGAGGATGATTTCTGTAGTTAACAGGATTCATCCTTTTTAAATTCCATTGAGCTCTATAATGAGCGTGTGAAAAATTTTCTGTAAATAGCTTTCTATGATAAGATTTTTAAGATTAGATAACCTAAAAATTATTTAAGTTATATTTTCAATATAATATCTATTTTTTTACATGTCAAGTGCGCCCTGTCTTAGGGCGTATTTTTTTGTATTATAAAATGATTAAACTAAGCGTCCTTCAAACATAATTGATAATTCTCCATAAACTCTACCCCAATTACGCAAAGGTAGTGTCCACTTCTTTGTAGCCTCAAAAGTAGCTAAATACAAAGCTTTAAGAAGAGATGTATCACTTGGAAATACGCTACGCTGACGGTTAAGTCTGCGATATGTACTATTAAGACTTTCGATTGCATTAGTTGTGTAGATAACTTTTCTTACATCTGCTGAAAATTTAAATATAGGACTTATAACATCCCAATTATCAGACCAAGATTTCATTGCGTTCGGATAGTGGCTTTGCCACTTCTCAGTTACTTCAATCATCCTAGAATGTCCATGTTCTTCTGAAGGTGCATGGTATATTGTTTTAAGATCAGCTGCAAATTCCTTTTTGTCTTTATCTGATACATATTTTAATGTATTTCTAACTTGATGCACCAAGCATCGTTGATATTCAGTATTAGGAAATGCCACGTTTATAGATTCCTTGATTCCAGGAAGTCCATCAGCACATAATATCAAAATATCCTTAACCCCTCTATTTTTTAACTCATTAAGTACACTTAACCAATACTTGCTACTTTCATTTTCTCCTATTTGAATACTTAGAACTTCTTTTCTACCTTCCTCATTAATGCCAAGGATAACATATGCAGCTAATTTTTTTATTACATGGTTATCTCTCACTGAAAAGTGGACGGCATCTATAAATATTATAGGATAAATACTTGATAACGGTCTTTGCTGCCAATCCTGAATGTCAGGAAGTAACTTATCAGTTATATCTGAAACCATACCATCACTGACTTCAAACCCATAAATATCTTCAATTTGTTCTGATATTTGTCTTGTTGTAAGTCCTTTTGCATACATTGAAATAATTTTATCTTCAATACTTGAGATATCTTTTTGTCTCTTTTTCACTATCTGTGGTTCGAAAGTTCCTTGTCTGTCTTGTGGAACTTCTATTGGAATTTCTCCATACTTGCTACGTATAGTCTTTTGCTTTTTTCCGTTTCGTGCGTTAGCACTGTCGGTACGTTCATAAGGATCATATCCTAGATGATTGTCCAACTCTGCAGTAAGCATACTTTCAATAGTTCCACCTAGTAAATCTTTAAGTGAATCTTGAATATCATCAGCAGTATGAATGTCATATTCTTCAATTAATTGAGTTATGATATTCTTTTTCCTTTCATTTAATCTTTCTCTTCTTTTACCCATAAAAAACAGCCTCCTATGATATTTTAATTTTATCATAGAAAGCTGTTGTATTGTATAATTTACAGAGATTTCTTCGCAGGCTCTCTATAATTGTTGCTATAATCAACATAATTACCTATTACTGTTACAATAATGTAATATTTCTTTTCTATTCATAAAATCAATTTATATGTAGTAATATGATCCATAAATATTACTAAGACTTCTTCTTACAAAGCTATACTATGCAAAATATTAACACCATAAGTAACAGCTTAATACAGCTTTTGACCTTTTCCAAACACTATAATCTTCAAAATATTGTAGGTTAATGTTTTAAAATAATGTTGTTAATATCATATTACTATTATTATACCAGTTCATCTTCACATCTATATTAAACAATCCTACATACTACTTAACTAAAATTCAACGTATCTCACAAATATAACTTTTTAAGATAAACTGCAAGTATAATCAAGGCGCTAATATTAAGCCAAGCTAAAATTAACATACTGGTTTTTAGATAATTCATATGTAAAATTAAGACTATTGAATTTCCTATACACATTAAAAATAGTAAAATATGAAAGATATCGTTCTAAATATTTTGTTGCTACCCCTCTAAATCCACCTATCCATTTTTTTAAAATCCCTCTAAAATTTTTTATACATTCCTCTTTATATGCATTTAAAACTATTCCTTTATTATGTTTCTTTGCAACATTCATCATATATCTGTCATAGTCCGAAACTATATATGAATTTTCTTCTATTTTTGAATACACTAATTGATTAAAATTAAATTCATTCCAATGCTCTTTACACACTGGAGCTATTATCATAGAATCATGTCTATCTTTTGCCGCTACAATCCATATATTTTTTCTTTCTGAATTGGTTATATTTCTGCAGCCCTTAAAGTTTTCCTTTTCAATTGCTTTTGTTATAAAAACTTTTCCTTCCAATTTATCTGGCATTACATTTTTAAGCATTCCCTGCATAACTTTATGTCTCCATAGGAAAGCTGTTCTTATATTGATTTCTAATATTTTTGAACATTCTCTTAAAGAACTCTTTTTAAGCATAAGTTCCATAAATTCAACCCACTTTTCTGGTTCTTTTTTTGAATAACTCCATAAAGCTTTTGTAGTCTTAGAAAAAGTTTTATTGCATTCTTTACATCTATATCTCTGAATGCCTTTATACTTTCCAAATTTAATATAATTTTTTCCATTACAATTTGGACATTCTTTAATACATCTGTTTTTATAAATGTTACATTTCAAAAGATATCCTGTATGCTTTCTCAATTTCTCAAAATTATTATCTTCTTGTATCATGTCAATCTCCTCTATCAAAATAAAACTATTATTTTCATCATTTATCTTAAACTTTAATTCATAAGACCAGTTATAAATATAAAAATTAATATATATTTTGATACTTGCCGCAAAGCAGCACTTTTAAACATAACAACACTTTTTTAAAACATTTCTTAATATAATTTAAAAGCATATAAATCTAAAACTATTTGGAGTAAATATGAGAACAAAAACAAGTTTTTTTAGATAATATATATGTTGCAATAATAAAATTGCATTTAGAATGTTTACAGTCTAAATAAATACCAAGATATAATATGAGGTTTACACACTAATTAAATATTTTTTATTGCTCTTTTTCTCTTTCATATACCATTCCTCCTAATTATAACTACAAAAAAATACCATATAAAAATAATATGGTATTTTCTTATGTTTAAATCTATTATTTTAAGAATTCTTCTTAATATAGATTTTCAGTGCCTTTATAGCCAATATAAGTACGTAGACTCCAATCCCTGCAAAAGCTAAAATTATTATCAAATTAATCATTGTGAATAGCGTTGTTGTTAATGCTATATCCATATTTCTCTCCCTTTTATACCTATTTTATATACTATTTATTATATTCTGCAAACTCATATCCATTCCCTTGAGCATTATCAATAAACTGACTTAAAATATCTGTATTTGTTTTAGAAACTGCATGAAGTAAATAAATTGCTCCTGGATGAAGCTTATTTGTAAGCTTTTCTAAAGATTGAGCTTCATCTGGCTGATTATTAGGATCCCAATCTGCATAAGCAAAGCTCCAAAATACTGATTTATAGCCAAGACTACTCATTAAAGCCAATGACTGTTCACTATAGATTCCTGCAGGATATCTAAATAAATACATTTCATATCCAAAATTATCTTTTACGTAATTATGTAATTCCTCTATATCTGATTTTTGTGCATCTAAAGATAATGATGGCATCCCTTTTTCAGGATGTGTTGTACTATGATTTCCTATAACATGTCCTTCATTTATCATCCTTTGAACTAATTCTGGCTGGCTTTTTGCATAACCCATTGTAATAAAAAATGTTGCCTTAATATTTTTAGCTTTTAATATATCTAATATTTGAGGCGTATAGCCATTTTCATAGCCTTCATCAAAAGTCAGGTAAATTTTTTTATCATTTGATTTTATAAAATCCACATTATAATTTTTATACTTTTCTTGTGCAGCAGTAACAACATCAGGTCGTCCACTTTCATCTGTACTTCCTCCAAAAGACCAGTTTATAGACTCATTAGATAAGTTGGCAATCTCACCTGAAAATGTTTGTGTTTCAGAGGTCTCTGTTTGTACATTATTCTTTTCTTCAGTCTTTTCTGTATTATCTATTTCATCTGTTTCTTCATTTATTTTTTCTTCTTTTTCCTTCTCATTATCTACTTTTTCTTCATTTTTAATAGATGGCTTATCCTTCTGTTCCTCTTTCTTAAACTCATTCTTGTCGTTAAGTGTATTTTCTTCTTTTTCATTAGAAGATACTATGTATTGATTATTTTTTGATGTAGGTTCTTCGCTTCCACATCCATAAAGAAAAATACATGATACAGTAAAAGCCATAGCAGCTATCCATATTAATTTCTTATTTTTCATTTGTTTTACCTCCTCAAAATTTTATTATTTTACTTATAATAAAACCATTCCCTATACTACCTCATACTTATACACAGATGATAGCACCAAGTTATCAATTATACTTATATTCTATCATATAAACAATTATTATATAATAAAAAGGCGTTATATAAAGGTAAACTTATAGTTAACTCAATTATATTACGCCTAAATAAACTCTATATAAAGTTGTTAATATATAAAAACATTCAAATTTTTGATTGCTATTCATATAAAAAATGTTCTACTTTCATTTTAATCTTCTTTAATTTTTCCATCACATGTTATAGTAACAACCTGCCATGGTATCATTTTCCCACTATTTCTCATAGCTTCTACTGCAGCATGTTCTAATCCTCCACAACAAGGCACTTCCATTCTAACAATTTTAATGCTTTTTATATTATTGTTACTTATAATTTGTCCTAATTTTTCAGAATAGTCGCCTTCATCAAGCTTAGGACATCCAACTAAAGTTATATGATTTTTTATGAAATCTTCATGAAAGTTTGCATATGCATAAGCTGTACAATCAGCTGCAATTAATAAATTTGCGTTTTCAAAATAAGGTGCCTTTATTGGAACTAATTTAATTTGAACTGGCCACTGCATAAGTCTGCTTTTGCTATGAACTGAATTTAATTGCTCAGCTACTGATTGTGAATTATCAGCCTCATTTCTTTCTAAAGCTCTTGCCATGCTCCCTGGACACATATGCATGTTTCCTTCACCAATATTTAATGTGTTTCTCTTTGTTTCCATTCTCTTCTTTACAGCCACTTCATCATATATAGCTGCTTCTCTCTCAATAATAGAAATAGCATTTGTTGGTCAAGCAGGTAAACAGTCCCCAAACCCATCACAATAATCATCTTTTATTAGTTTTGCCTTTCCATTTATCATTGCAATCGCCCCCTCATGACAGGCATTTGCACATACTCCACAGCCATTGCATAGCTCTTCGTTTATTTCTACAATCTTTCTAATCATTCACCCATCTCCTATGAAATCAATTTATATATTCCATTTTCTTCTTTTTTAATACGATTTTCAATTTTTCTAATAATAAAATCTATTTCACTTCTAAAATCTAATTTGTTTATAAGTAACTTTGATTTTGTATTATATTTATCTTTGAAATTAGTAAATTCTAATGCTAAATCTCCCATCTCATCTTGATATTCTTGTGCAAGATTAGCTACATTATTATCCTTAGATTCTTTCAAATTAGGATATAAATATCTATCTTCATTTAATAAGTGTATCTTAAGTTTGCCAGCAAGTGTATTAATGTGATGTGCAATTTCATCTGCATGTTCTTCAAAATCATTTATTTTGATAATTTCTTTTATTTTCTCTATCTCTGAACCAATTGATTTATGCTGTTCTAAATAACTTAAAAGATTCATATTTCTCCTCCATTACAATAAATGAATTTACTATTAAAATACAACTACAAGAAGCATTTTAAATTGTTCTTTTCCATAAACTGCATGTGGATGATTTGCAGGCATTACTATTGACTGTCCTTCAGTAAGTTCATACTTTACTCCATCAATTGTTATTTCACCAACACCATCTAAGCATGTTACAAATGCATCGCCTTTAGACTCATGTGTACTAATTTCTTCTCCTTTTGCAAATGCAAATAATGTTATACTTACAGCTCCATTTTGTACAAGTGTTTTACTTGCAACTTGACCATCAATGTATGTTACTTCATCTTTTAATTTTAATACTTCTGATTTATTAATATTTTTCATGATTTCGCTCATATATTTCTCTCCTCTACCAGTTAATTGATTTCTGTTTCTACAATCATACTATCATTTTAGCGAGACTCATTCTGTAACATATGTTACATTTTTAAATTATTTTAATCATAATTTTGAAAAATAACCATATTTTTATTTAGATATCCTTTTATATACTAGAATGATATTTTTTCATTGTTTAATCAGTATTAATCTGCTTTTTATATAATAAATAAATCTCAAACTCCCTAGAGAATGAGATTTTTAATGAATATAAGTACATCTATTTTTTATCTTCTTCAAGAAATCTTCCCATAATAATTGTGTTATAGTAACTTCCATCTTTATGAAGTCGATCATTTCTTAATACACCTTCTTCAATAAATCCATATTTCTTATATAAATTAATTGCCTTTATATTAGTTTCTACAACTGTTAATGAAATTTTTTTAATTCCAACATTGTCTGCCCACATCAAAACATTTTCTAAGAGTACTTTTCCAATACCATATCCAAAGTATTCTTTTTCTATGCATATTCCAAATTCTGCTTTATGTTTAAATCTGCTTAATTTATTTCCTTCACATCTTGTAAATCCAACAATTTTATTATCTGCTTCTACGACTAAAAATAAAGTTCTTTCATCTGCATTATCTTCATTAATTAATTTTTCAAAATCTTCTTTTGTTAATAATCCCTCTCCAGTTCTCTATAAAGATTTTCTGTTTGCCCATCAATTTTAACTCTTAATTTACTTAGTTCTTCTGCATCTTCTTGCTCTGGGCATCGAATTATATAAGATATTTTTTCATTTTTTATTATTTTACTTTGAATAACCATAATTTATCGCCCTCATTTCTATTTTGCTATAATTTATTTCTAAAATGTGTCCATAAAACTATACTAGCACCAATCTTCACATTATAGTACTAATTCTAAAATTCCTAAGAATTTAAGAATCTTAGAATTTTAGAATAAAAAAACTTAAGAATTTATATTCTTAAATTCTTAAGTTCTTAATAATCAAAGCTTATTATTTCTCACTCTTATGAGCTGAATCATATTCTAAAAACTCTGGTGTCTTTGACCAATACTTTATTCCCCAATTTTCAAAGTTCCATTCACTCATATAATTATTACACTCATAATCTATATACCAAATAAGATCATCCTGAACAATAAAGTTAGTTGGAAAATAATCTATATTTGTATTACTTTTATATAATAAATTACACATTTCTTTTATTTGATCCAAATAAATCTCACACATTTTATCTTCTAATACAAGATTATAAATTGTGTCACCATGAATATATTCTTTAAGTATTCGTTCATTTTCTATATCAACATCTAGCATCTTAGGAATTCTAATACCTATTTTATTAAGATTCTTATAATCATTTATTTCAGATTCAACTTTATTTCCAAATTCATAATAATCACATGGCTCATGATGAATCTGTTTTAAAACATATTTCTGTGCACCATCCGTTGCAAGATATGAATAACCGCCTTTTCCTTTTCCAAGTAACTTTAATATTTGGAATTCATTATTATTGACTTTCATTATATCCATAAATTCTCTCTCCTTATATCCCATATTATCATCTATTACTAAATCACTAAACTGTAATAAGCTCAATATTATCTGGAATTAAATCACGCTCATTCCTATTAATATTTTCATCAGTTATTAACAGATTAAATTTATCAAAAGTTGTAAATCTATATAAACCTTGCTTGCTGAATTTTGAACTGTCAGTTATTAGAACATTTTCCTTGGAATTCTTTAAAATCGCCTGCTTAATATCAACTTCTCTATAAGATCTTATACACGGTCCATCTGCATGAAATCCATCGCAGCTCATAAATGAAATATCTGCATTTATACTTGAAATGGCATTAGCTGCCCAGTTTCCAACAAAAGACATACTTTTCTTTCTTAAGTGACCTCCAGTTACAAGAAGCTGATTTTTAGTGTTTTCTAATGCTTGAGCAACTATCAATGAAGTTGTAATAATCACCAAATCATCTCTTAAATTTAACAGCTTAGCTATTTGAAGCACAGTAGTTCCAGAATCTAATATAACAACACCATTTTTAGGTATAAGTTCAACGGATTTTTGTGCAATCTTAGATTTTATACCCATATTTTTGAATAGCTTTGTATCAAAATGACTTTCTAAATAATTAGTTGAAATTGTTGCACCACCATGCCCTTTATTAATTATATTATCCTTTTCAAGTGATATTAAATCTTTTCTAATAGTTTCAGTAGAAACATTAAACTCGTGTGCAAGTTCTTTAACCGATAAGCTTCCCTTCATCATAATAAGCTTGGCTAACTTAGCTCTACGTTCCACATTTATAGCTCTTGCCAATATAACCACCTCATTTTTTACAAGTATAACCAAATTATAAACTTGTTTTTAGTTGTAGTCAATAATTCCCTATTATATGTATTTATTGGTATTTAAACATGTATTTCATTACAAATTTTTATTGTATACATAGTTAATTATTTTTCCCAGTGATTAGGCATAACAATTCTTTTGGGAAGTTTTGTTTTTAAGTCTCCTTTTGCACTATTAATTTGAGACTGAGTTAAAAATATACTTCTTTCAAGATTGGCACCATTAATATTAGCATCCCTAAAATCTGCACCTATTAAGTCTGCAAAACTCAAATCAACATTACTGAGATTAGCTGCAATAAGAATTGCCCCTCTCAAATCAGCACCTTTAAGATCTGTTTTTCTAAGATCCTTTCCAAAATAATCTTTTCTTATTGATTGCTTATTCTTATTATTAGCTTTACTGCGAATTTTTTCACTTGTATTTTTAAGGAACTGATTAACTTTATCTCTATGTCCTTCAACATTTACCTTAAGCAAATCATCAATGTGCAAAAGCGTAAGATTTTCTGTCTCATCTATAAGTAAACCTATTTTATCTTTTATATTAATATCACTCTGTAATTCAAATGCCCATGTAAGATACCAAAGCATTTCATGAAGCTGTCTCATAATCAAAAATCCTTCAAACATCTTTTGTGAAGATTCTTTATTTTCTCTCCAATCCTTTCCTTCGTAAGTAACCTGTGCTATCTTCTGTCCTGCGCCAAAACAATCATAAGCAGTGCATCCTTTAAGGCCCTTAGCTGTAAGATTTTTATGGACAGCACAAGTAAAGTCTTTTTTTAAGTTTATACAAGGAGCTCCTGCATCCTTATTTATTGGAAATCCTTCAAATTTAGAAAAATATAATGCTATGCAGCATAATCCAAAACAGTTTTTGCAGTCAACTTTAAGTTCATTAATATACTTATCTATATATATATCTACCATTTTTATCACCTCATTAAACGGTTACTACCTACATGTTCATAAATATTTTAAAGGTATAATTAATATTAACTTCCCGGTAAATTATATCATATTTAGATTTATATTCTAAACATTAGTTTAAAATATATATCTTGCACTAATAAAATTACATTTAGGATGTTTGCAGGCTAAGTGAATACTAGGATATAAAATGTAGAAAACTAATTGCAACATATATATAAAATTATCGCCCTTATATAATAAAGGCATAGCATAAATATTAATTTTATGCTATGCCCTACAAATACACCATTAAAAACTTTTAATCTTTAAAATTTATTCTCTATTAAGTTTTATCTGTTTACTTATTTTTTCTATAGGCTCATTATCCTACTTGAGTTAATACTTAATCAAGTCCAATTTAAAATTATGAAACCATATTAATCTTTATTTTATTTCTTCTTCAAATAAGATTTAAAATCAAATGTTCATATTATCTATGGACTTTGATCTAAAATAATACTATAGATTAATTTTTGTAAGATCATCAGGAATTAATAGATTTCCAGAGTAATATTCTCTGCCTTCTTTAAGATATAATTCTTCTCTTTTTTCCAAATTTCTATCTTCAGTATGATATAATATTAAATTGACTGCCTGCAATTTTTCTGCAATTTCACAAGCATCCTTCACAGTAGTATGATCTCTTTCATAAGGAGTAAATATATCTCTTTGCGCATAAAGGCAAAACGCTTCATGTAATAACCAATCTGACTTAAATGCATATTGATATTCATGTTCTCGGTATGGCTCATCTCCCAAAAATGTAAACTTCTTTCCTGACTTTAACGTCATTGTAAATCCATATTGCTTTGCCTTTGTAGAGAGAATATCAAAAAATGTTATCTTGTATCCTAAAATATCCTTAATCTCCCCATCTTCTACTTCGTGAAGAAATATACGTTCTCCAATCATTTTCACAAACTTATCTTGAACTGTTAATTTTACTATTGTTAAGATTGTTTCTTTAAGTTGTGCATGACAATATATATTCAAGTTACCTTCATATTTACCTTTTTTCATCTTAGTAGCAATCATTCTAATCAGCCAAATAAGACCAAGCAAATGATCTGTATGTTCATGGCTTATAAATATCTCATGAATCTGTTCCATTGGTATTTCTGCTTTTTCTAACTGTGTCATGATACCATTTCCACCACCAGTATCAATCAAAAAATACTCTGATCCATTTTTAATAGCAAAACAAGTATTATAACACTTTGTCACAGTTGCATTGCCAGTTCCAAGAATAATTAGTGTCTCTTCCATACATTTTACCTACTTTCAATATTATCTTTTTTTAGATTCTACAGCAGCTATCAATCTAAAAATCTGTTCTGTTGTTTTTACCATATTTTTTCTTGCAGTTTCCTTTTTCATGGCTTCATGCAAAGGAATAACTTTTGATAGGATTGGAAAATATGCATCTATGCCATTTTCATTACACTTGACAGCATCATCTGTAATACTTCCAGCTAAAGCAATAACAGTTTTATCATATTTCTTAGCTAATTTAGCAATTCCAACAGGGGCTTTTCCCATAGCTGTCTGTTTATCCAAGCATCCTTCTCCAGTAATTACATAATCAGCATCTTTCATACACTCTTCTAATTTTACAGTATCAATAACCAATTCAATTCCTGGCTGCAAATCACCATGTAAGTAACTTAAAAATGCAAATCCAAGTCCCCCTGCTGCTCCTGCTCCTGAAGTTTCTGAATAATCATTGTTCAAATACTTTTTGGTTACTTTCGCATAATGGGCCATATCTTTATCTAATTTTTCTTTAATTTTTTCAGTAACCCCCTTTTGAGGTCCATAGATATAAGTGGCACCATTTTCTCCACATAACTGATTGGTCACATCACATGCTATTTTAAAATGGCATTCTGAAAGTTCAGGCATAGCATTTTCTGTAGAAATTATAGAAATCTTCCTTAATTCCTTTGCATCAATTCCTAATTTATTACCATTATTATCATAAAAATCAAATCCTAATGCTGTAAGCATTCCAATACCGCCATCATTTGTCGCACTTCCTCCAATTCCAATAATGAAGTTTCTGCATCCTCTGTTTATGGCATCTTTAATCATTTCTCCAACTCCATATGTTGTTGCTTCCATGGGATTTTTTTCTTCACCCACTAGCATAATTCCTGCAGCTGCTGCCATTTCAATAATTGCTGTTTTAGATTCTTCAATATATCCATATGCAGCTTTTATTTTGTCTTTTTGCGGTCCCATAACAAAAATTTCAACTATTTCTCCGCCAAGTCCTTCAACTAATGCTTCAGTGGTACCTTCCCCACCGTCTGCTAATGGCTTAACAATAACTTCTGCATCAATTACATTTAAAATTCCTTCTTTAATAGCCTTACCAGCTTCAATTGATGTAAGACTGCCTTTTAGTGAATCAATTGCAATAACTACTTTCATATTATCTTCCTGCCTTTCCTCTATACAATATCCAAGTATGTTTTACATTTAGGTGAGGGAAATATTACATCCAGAGATTTTAATTCTTCATTTGTTAATTCAAGTTCTAAGGCTTTTGCATTATCTTCTACATGTTTGATAGAAGATGCTTTTGGAATTGCAAATACATTATTTTCTTGCAATATAAAATTAAGTACTATCTGTGCAGGTGTTGCGCTATGAATTTTTGCTATATTCTGCACAATCTGATTATTAAAAATATCTCTTTTCAAAGATCCGCCCTGAGCTAAAGGACAATATGCCATTAGTGGTGTCTTGTGCTGATTAAGCCACGGAATAAGGCTAAACTCTACACCTCTTGATCCAATATGATATAATACCTGATCTACCATACAGTGACTTCCTTTTGCAACGCTCCAAAGCTCTTCCATATCATCAATATCTAGATTAGATACACCCCAGCTTCTAATTTTTCCAGTTTTAACTTGTTCCTCCATACACTCTACAGTCTCTTCCAATGGAATGCTACCACGCCAATGAAGAAGATACATATCCAAATAATCTGTTTTCATTCTTTTTAATGTATTTTCTAAACTATTTTGTAATTTACCTTTTCCTGCATTATGTGGATATACTTTAGAAACCAAAAAAAGTTTTTCTCTTTCTAATCCTTGTATTGCTTCTCCTACTAATCTCTCAGAGGCACCATCTCCGTACATTTCCGCAGAATCAATTAAAGTCATTCCTAATTCTACTCCACGACGTAATGTCTCTATTTCTATAGAACGTTTACTTATATTTTCGCCCATAAACCAAGTGCCTTGTCCTAATCTTGGAATTTTAATACCATTTTTTAATGTTAATGATCTAGCTAACATTTAATCTCCTACTCCACTTTATATTTATTTTGTTCTTTTTGTTTTTTTGACATTCTCCATAAGGTTGTTCTGCTAACTCCCAGCTCATCAGCAATATCTTTTTTCTTCTTTTTACGCTTAAAATTTGCATAAACTGGATCTATACAAACATTTTGTGCTTTTTCATTTTCAATTTCAATAGTTTTGTTTTTAAATATTTTTAACTGTCTTAATAAATCTACTCCAATATTTTGATTTTCATTTAATACAATCAGCCTTTCACAAATGTTTCTAAGCTCCCTTACATTCCCTGGCCAAGAATATTCAGTAAACATTTTCATAGCTTCGTTGGAAATACTCGGAATAGGATTACCCATTTCACATGAAAGTTTTGTAAAATAGTACTCTATAAGCTTTTGAATATCCATATTTCTTTCTCTAAGAGGCGGTATAAAAATATCTAAAATATTTAAACGATAATATAAATCTGATCTAAATTTTCCATTTTGAACTTCTTTTTCAATATTAATATTAGTTGCTGAAATAACTCTCACATCAATTGGATGTACACAATCACTTCCTATTCTACGAACTTCTTTTTCTTGCAAAACTCTTAATAATTTTGCCTGGAGAGCACATGGTATTTCACCAATCTCATCCAAAAAGATTGTTCCCCTATGCGCAAGTTCAAATAGTCCTATTTTACCATTTTTAGATGCTCCTGAAAATGCACCTGCTTCATATCCAAATAATTCACTTTCCAATAAATTTTCTGGTAATGCTGCACAGTTTAATGCAACAAAAGGTTGCTTGCAGCGACTGCTTTCTTTATGAATACTGTGAGCAAAAAGTTCCTTTCCTGTTCCAGTCTCTCCTATAATTAAAACATTAGAATTAACTGTGCTGTATTTTTTTGCTATTGCAATACTATATTGCATATTCTGACTGCTTCCTATAATATCATCAAAACAATATTTCGCAATTAAACCGTTATCATTTAATCTTTGCCTAATTTTCATTTCCTCTTCTATAACAGCATCTGTATTTTTTAATGTTATAATCACTCCAGCTCCTGCATTATCAACTGCAAAAGGCTTATACTGAACAAAATAATTTTTGTTGCTTAAAGCAATAATTTCTTCTTCATTGCTTTCATTATTAATAACAGCTTTCCATTTAAATCCTTTATATATATGTTCAATGAATGCCCCTTTATAATCTTCTGATGTAGAAAGTTCAAAAGTACGATACGTTTGATTATTCACTGCTAAAATTTTTCCATTTTTATCAACTATAATTATGGAATCTTCCATTTTATTCACCATAGTACTAATTAAACTAGCTTCTGCTCTTTCATAATTAATTGTGCGGGCTGCATTAAACGCTTCAAATAAAGCTGATTCAAGTGCTTTTTGTTTTGTTTCAATATGCACTCTTGGAAGTCCTAAGTTATCACATATTCCACATATTGTACCTGCTCCTACATATATATCAGCACCATTTAACTTAGCTTCTTCTATAGCCCTATTTGCAGTAATTTCATCACAAACATCATATATATCAATTTTTGCATTACATAATTCTTCTATCACTTCTATGGAATTCAAAACATCCCTTTGAAGAAATAAAGCAATTTTTTTAGCATGGTACACTTCTTTGCATTTTACTAATGCATCTATTATATCAAAGCTACTAAATTTAATTTCAATAATATGCTTATGTGGGTGTAAAACTTTTAATTGCTTATAGGTCATTCCACGTGCAACCAATATATCTGCATCTCTATCATGTTTTAAAGATTCTGGCGTTCCAAACACATAAATTAGCTTATATTCTACGTCATCATATTTAGGCATAGTTTCTACTATTTCCTCTATATTTTGCCTCATATTCATATGTGGTATAAAAACAAGTATTTTAGCCATAAACTTTAACCCTCCCTAAACTAAACAACTAACGTTAATAAAAATACTCAACTATGGTATAATACTTTCATGTTTATGATTAAATATTTTACCATAGTTGGATCTATTGTGGCATATTATAAAATTATTTTTACTTATTATTTATTAACAACATTCTTTGGTGCACCCTTTATAAATGCATCTAGATTATCTACCGCTATGTTCATAAGTCTTTGTCTACTTTCTTTAGGAGCCCATGAAATATGAGGAGTAATGATACATTTTTTTGCTGCAAGCAATGGATTATCACCTTTTATCGGTTCTGTTGATACAACATCTAAACCTGCTGCGTATACTTTTCCACTATTTAATGCATCGGCAAGGTCTTGCTCTACGATTAATGGACCTCTTGAATTATTAAGTATAATTACACCATCTTTCATTTTTGCAATATTATTCTTATTTATAATTCCTTCTGTTGATGGGAATAAAGGGCAATGTAATGCAATAACATCTGATTGAGCAAATAAAGTATCGAGAGATACATATTCAGCAAGTTCTTTTCCGAAATCATTTGGATATTCATCAAATGCTATGACTTTCATTCCAAGTGCTTTTGCAATTCTTCCTGTAGCCTGTCCTATGCGGCCAAAACCAATAATCCCCATTGTCTTACCTGCTAATTCAATTAAAGGATAATCCCAGAAGCACCAATCATCATTATTTTCCCAACGTCCCTCGTGTACTGCTTTACTATGATGATCAATATGATGGCATATTTCTAGCAAAAGTCCAATTGCAAACTGACCAACTGCATCTGTACCATATGTTGGAATGTTAGTTACTACAATACCTTTCTCTTTTGCCGCTACAACATCAACAACATTGTATCCAGTAGCTAACACACCAACAAATTTCACATTAGGGCATGCCTCAAAAGTTTCTTTTGAAATTGGTGTCTTATTTGTAAAAACAACTTCTGCATTACCAATTCTATTAATAATCTCATCAGCAGGTGTCCTATCATAAACTGTTAAACTTCCAAGTTCCTCCATACCTTTCCATGTGATATCACCAGGATTTAATGTATAACCATCTAATACTACAATATTCATAATTTAATTACCTCCTATTATTAATCTTCCACAAGAGCCCATGCCCTATCAATTACTCTCTTTGTATTTGCTAAAATAATATCGCCATCTTCATCACCCCAAGGTTTTACTTCTAATGACAATACATAAGGATTCTTTGCATTGAAAAATCCTTCTTCTTTTAGAACTGTAAAAAAGTCTACTAATTCTTCAACATCATTTGCACTATTTGGAAATCCAAACCTTGGATGTTGATCTCCATAAGCCTCACAACCTTTTTCTACTACTGCATTTCCAATATGAAAATGAGTTATATAAGGTCTTAAAGTTTGTACAACGAACTTTGATGTTTCATAAGTTGTTGGAAAATGTGATAAATCAACTAACAAACCAAAGTTATTATGTGTAATTCTCATATCTGCTGCAAATTGTGCTGCATAAGGTGCAGGTCCAATTAATGCCGCCTTGTCCATATCATAGTCAAACACTTCAATTTCAATCATCATATCTTTTTTAGCTGCATAATCACATAGATTTCTTGTTGTTTTTAGTAATTGAGAATATGCCTGATTTTTTGTTTCTATCTCCCATTTTCCAGCTAAAAATGCAATGCCTTTTGCACCTAAATATTCAGCTTCATCTATTGCTTCAATTAATGTAGCTTCTGCTTTTTTTCTTCCTTCTTCATTAATATCATTTGGATTTAGACCAGAACCTAATAATCTAGGTTGTGCACCATAACAAACTTTCATATGTGATTGCTCTAATATTTTTTTCATAGCTGCACGAGTCCCATCATCTGCTACTTTAGTTACTTCTAAAGCTGTAAAATAAGGATCACAAGCAAGTGATTTAACGGATTCAAGTAAAGGATAATTTACTGGTGGATGTGACATCCATTGTATAGTTCCTATTTGAAAATATTTTTGAATTGGGTCTTTCATTTTTGTACCTCCTAAATATCTGATTTATTAAACAAGTTCCCATGCCAAATTTAATGTTCTTTTTGCATTGGCAATAACTATCTCACTATCTTCATTACCATATGGCTTTACTTCAAAGCTTACAATTGGCCTATTTTCTTCATTTAAGAAGCCAATTTTAAGTAGTAACCTTAAATAATCTGCTAGTTCTTTTACGTCATTTTCACTATTTGGAAATCCGAATCTTGGATGTTGATCACCATATCCAGGCATTTCAGAACTTTTAATTACTGTATTTCCCATGTGAGCATGTTTGATATATTTACGAATTGGGAGAATACTTTCTTCGATGCTCTCATGAATCATTGGAATATGACTTAAATCAACCATTAATCCAAAATTGTCATATTCTGAAGTTATTTTTTCAGCATACTCCTTTGCCAAATTTACAGGTCCAATTAATGATTTTTTATCAATATCATAATCAAAAACTTCCAATGTAATTGGCATATTACCTTTTGATTTGGAATATTCACATAATTCTCTTGTTGATTTTAAAAGTGCCTTAAATGACTCCTCTTTTGTATCTTCTTCATATTGTCCTGCTAAGAAGGAAAATCCAGCTGCACTAAGTTCATATGCTTCATCAATTCCTTTTTTTAACGAATCAACTGCTGCAAGACGTTTTTCCTCATTCAAATCATTTATGTTCATTCCTGTTGTAAGCATTCTTGGCTGTCCGCCATAGGCTACTGTCATATGACTACACTGAATCATATCTCTTACTTCTTTACGTACATTATCATCTTTTATCTGCGTAACTTCTACTGCTTCAAAATAATCATCAATTACTATTTTCTTAAGACACTCTAAGATAGGACCTTCACCAGTAGCCAGTCCATTAAATGCCATATGAAGGATAATTCCAACCTTCATATATTTTCTCATTGATTTTTCCATACTACTCACTTCCTAGCAATTACCTTTTTACATTTTTCTGAAATTGATTTTGCGCTATATCCATATTTCTCTAGTAATTGTTCATAGTCACCTGATTCAGCAAATTCAGTTGCACCAATTATTTCTATAGGTGCTGGGCATTCTTCTGCAAGTACTTCTGCTACTGCACTGCCAAGACCACCATAAACACTATGCTCTTCTACTGTTACAATAGCTCCTGTATTCTTAGCACATGAAATTATCAATTCTTTATCAATAGGCTTTATAGTATGCATGTCAACAACATTTGCACTAATACCTTCTGTTTTTAATAACTCAGCTGCTTCTATTGCTTTATGAAGTACTGTACCAGTTGCAATGATTGTTACATCCTTTCCTTCTCTAACTGTGATACCTTTTCCAATCTTAAATTTCATATTTTCATCATATATTACAGGTGCAGCAGCACGGCTTAACCTTAAATAAACAGGTCCTTCATATTCTGCTGCTGCAAATACTGCCTTTTCAGTTTCTACTGCATCTGAAACACTTACCACAGTCATATTAGGAATTGCTCGCATTAAAGCAATATCCGTAATTGCCTGATGACTTGCACCATCATAAGAATCTGATAATCCGCAGTATGTACCTGCTAATTTTACATTTAGCTTATCATATGAAATCAAAGCTTGAATAGGATCTGCGCCTCTAGTTGTTAAAAACACTGCAAATGTATTTGCAAATGGAATATATCCATCAGCGGCTAGCCCTGCTGCCATTGATACCATATTCATTTCACTTATACCTACATTGAAATATCTGTCTGAATATTCTTTGCCAAATACTGCACTCTTTGTAGAGCCTCCAACATCTGCGTCTAAAGCAACAACCTTATCATTTACTCCGCCTAATTTTTTAAGAGCTTCACCAAAAGCATCTCTTATTGCAATATTACCCATTAACAAGCACCTCCTAACTCAGCTTTTGCATTCTTATAGTCTTCATCACTAATTGCTTTTCCATGCCATGTATTTTTACCTTCCATGAAAGAGATACCTTTTCCTTTTACTGTTTTAGCCAAAATTAAGGTTGGTTTGCCTTTATTTTCTTTTGCCTTATCAACAGCATCAGAAATTGAACTTACATCATGTCCATCACATGGAATCACATTCCAGCCAAAGGCTTCCCATTTTGCTTTTATATCGCCCATTGGCATAATAGCCTCTAATGTTCCATCTAATTGAACTCCATTATTATCAAGAATAGCAATCAAATGATCAGCATTGAATTTTGAAGCTGCCATAACTGATTCCCAAATAGACCCTTCTTGAATTTCACCATCGCCTAGAATTACATATATATAAGAATCGTTACCTTTTAAGCGTTCTCCTAAACACATTCCAAGTCCAGCGCCAAGCCCTAATCCCAATGGGCCAGTAGATAACTCAACACCAGCTGTTTTGTGCATACAAGGATGACCTTGAAGATTGCTGTTAATTTGTCTTAATGTCTTTAATTCCTCTTTTTTAAAATATCCTTGTTCTGCTAAATTCATATACAAGATAGGAGCAGCATGTCCCTTTGAAAGAATTAATCTATCTCGTCCTTCCATTTTAGGATTCTTTGGATTGTGATTCATTTTCTCTGTATATAATGTTGTTAAAATTTCAAGACATGATAGTGAACCACCTGGATGACCTGTTTGAATTTCATGTAATAGGTCTATTAATTCATTTCTAAAGCGTAAGCAAAGTGACTCTAGCTCTTGTTTTCTTTCATCTGTCATCATAACTCAACCTCTTTTCCATTAATATTATTTATATAAAAGTTTTTTAACTTGCTCCATACAAAGTTTTGGACTAGATAAAACCGGGCATCCACAAATTTTCGAAATATCTGATTCCAAATGTGCCATTGATGCCTGAGCTAAAACAATGCAATCATATCCTGATACATCTTGAACCATCTTTTTTATTAAATTATCATGTTGGTCCATTTCCATTGTTTTCAAAGCTTGAAAAGCAGGTGCACAAACCAATTCATCAACTTTTATCTTTATATTATTTTTTGTTGCTTCTTCTGCAAGCTTATCTTTAGTTGGGATAATTGTACTTTCCGCTGTTGCAAGTACCAATATTTTTTCTCCATATAGAACTGCCTTTTCTCCCATTGCATCGTCTATTGCTATCAAAGGTACTTTTATAAAAGGTCTTATCATTTTGACAACTGGAGTTAATGTAGAACATGTTACAACAATTACATCGGCCCCTGTCATTTCAGCAGACTTTATATCATTAAACAATCTGTTACGATTATCAATAGTAAATTCTCCAATTTCATTAGGATTATTTGCTAAAAAATCATCCCATATATTATGAATTTTCACTTCTTCATTTAATATTTTCTTTAGTGTCTTACCAAAAGATACTGCTACACTTTCTACAGTATGAATTAATGCAATACTTTTCATTACGCCATCTCCTAATCACCATATACTCTTTTAATAATAGGCTTCACGTATTCTATTGCACCTTTAGCAGCCTCTTCTTGATTTGGTATTTGGAAAATTTCCGTACAAAAGTTACCATCATAACCACACTCCTTAAATGTAGTAAAAATCTTTTCAAAATTTAAACCACAATGTCCTGGATATCGTCTATTATTATCAGCTAAATGAACATGAATATTATATGGACTGTACTTCTTTATAGCTTCAATAACGTCTTTTTCTTCTAGATTTAAATGGAAGATATCCATCATTAACTTAAAATTCGGTCTATCAACTGCATCTACCATAGCCGCGCCTTCCTCCAAAGTATTAATAAAATTTGTCTGCATAATAGTTACAGTTTCTAATGCAATCATTACATTCTTTTTTATAGAATAATCAGCTAATTCTCGAAAAGCCTCCACTGCATATTTGTAAGTTTCTTCTTTAGTTAATTCACTACAGTATTGGCCTCTAATCCTGCCAATATTAATATTGGCACCAAGATAACTTGCAAAATCAATTATTTCTTTTGATCTTCTAATTGCTTCTTTTCTATTTTCTTCTTTAGGATTAGTATAACTTAATCCAAGCTGGCCAAATATCTCACCTGTGCAAACTAAAGCAATATCTAGGTGATTTTTTTCTGCTTCTTTTTTGACAAAATCCCAATCCAATTCACTTGGATTTAAAGTCATCAATTCAACTCCATCATATCCAAGAGCAGATAAATCTGAAAAGCTTTTATCTAATGGCCCCTGATATGCTGTGACAGAATCTGAAATTGCTACATCTGGGGTTGCTACTTGATAACATAACTTCATGTGCCATTCACCTCCTTCTACACATCTTATACTCTTAGTTATTTTTTATAGTTTATTCATACACAAATATATTAAGCAACTTCCGTGCCAACTTATTTTCTGCGCTTATATTTTCTTGATTTCATTAAAACAACAGTAAAAAAGTTCTTCACTTTAGGCTGTTTATGATATTTATCACCTTGAAATAAAATGTCTTTCTTTATTAGTTTTATGACTTTATTGCTTTTAAACTTCATTATTAATGTTTCATATGTTTCACATTGTTTTTAAATAAACGTTTCATAATGTTTCAAAAGAATGTTTCATAATTCTCTTACATTAATTATGAAATAATCATATACAAAAAAATCACCAAGGATACTATGCTATATATCAATAATATTAACCAATGCAAGTTATACTCTCAAGTGACACCTTGGCCGCAGTTATATTGCAATATAATTTTCTAAAGAATAAAAAAGGTTCCCAAACTTGCTTTTGGGTTCTTTTGCGGGACTATAATTTTTTTAATGTATTGAACCCATCTATGTTACATAAAAGTTCTATTATTAAGGCTTTTACTATGCTAAAAATTTTATACTTTCATATACGTTAAAAAACATACATAGATTTGATTTTACATAAATCTATGTATGCTCCTAAATAAACCTGCTAAATTAATCTATTGATATTTAACATAATATTTAATATTCTATATGTTTTTTAGTTAAGTTTTTGTACCGAAATTTTCATCATATTTTGTCATAGATTATTTATTAAAAGCGTCATTCCAATCCTTCATAAATCTTTCAATACCACTATCTGTTAATGGATGTTTTAACATTGCTTTAATTACATTAGCTGGAACTGTAGCTATATGAGCTCCTGCTCTTGCTGCATCCACCACATGTAGCGGACTTCTTATACTTGCAGTTATTATTTCTGTTGTAATATCATGGATTTTAAATATATCCACTATTGTTTTAATTAATTCTAAAGAATTTGTAGCAATGTCATCTAATCTTCCTAAAAAAGGACTAACATAAGAAGCTCCTGCTCTTGCAGCAAGTAAAGCCTGTGCTGGTGTGAATATTAAAGTAACATTGGTCTTTATATTTTCCTTTGATAAAACTTTTACAGCCTTAAGTCCTTCTTCTGTCATAGGAATTTTAACTACCATATTTTTATGTATTTTAGCAATTTCTCTTCCTTCTTTAATCATTCCATCTGCATCTAAGCTAATTACTTCTCCACTTATTGGACCATCTACAATTGAAGTTATTTCTTTTATTACCTCATTGAAATCTCGCCCCTCTTTAGCTATAAGTGAAGGATTAGTAGTAACTCCGCAAATAACACCCATGTCATTTGCCATTTTAATATCTGCTACATTAGCTGTATCTATAAATAATTTCATTTCTTATTTTCCTCCTTTAATGTCTAAGAAACATTAATATTTAAGACTATATTTTAAGGGCTTTATTCAAGCCCTTAAAATGATAATGTATTTCCAATTATTTAATACAAACAGTAACTATAATGTTTCTGTATTTCTATTTAAAAATATTGTTCATTACAGAACTCCCCTGATAAACTAAAAATTTAATTATAATTGGGTTAAAGGCATTTTCATATAGACAAATAATTATCAGGGAAAAGGGATTAATGAGAATTATATAAAATTTATAGGTAAAACTTTATTAAATATTAGTTTTTATCGTGTTTTACTATAGCCATTTTAGTACACATCTTTACAGCATTTTCAATAGAAGATGTGTCTACAATTCCTTTACCAGCAATATCATAAGCTGTACCATGCGCACATGTAACTATAGGTGCTGGCTGTCCACCCGCAATAGTAATTCCACCTCTAAAGCCTTTAAGCTTTAAAGCAATTTGCCCTTGATCATGATACATAGTTACAACACTGTCAAAATCACCATTAAATGCTTTTATGAATAAAATATCAGAAGAATAAGGTCCTTTTGCATTTATTCCCAATTCCTTCGCTTCTTCGATAGCTGGAACGATTATATCCAATTCCTCACGTCCACATAGACCATTTTCACCACAGTGTGGATTCAAAGCTGCAACTCCTATTATTGGGTCTTCAACGCCCATTCCTTTTACAGTATCATAAGATAATCTTACTGCACGTAATATGCTTTCCACTGTTATATGTTCACTTACATCCTTTATTGGAATGTGACTAGTTGTTCTTGTGGTACATAACTCACCAACTACATTAATTTCACCAAAAGGTCCTGTAACTCCGAATAAGTTGGCTAATAAGTGGTGTTCACTTTCAAATGAGCATCCACCTTCGATCATAGCAGCCTTGTTAAATGGTGCAAAACAGAAACCTTCTATTTTTCCATCATTATATAACTTTGCAGCTGTCTTAATCATGTTCAAAACTGCTTTTCCACATTCTGCACTTATTTTACCTATAACAATATCCTCAGGATTTTGATCCTTCATATCTAATACTGGAATACCCTTGCTCCAATCAGCTTCATCTATATCAGAAATTACATAGTGTCGCGCAGTTTCTCCAATAATTTTTAATCCATTTTCAAATACTCTAACATCACCTATAATAACTGGTCTACATTGATCTGTTAAAAAACCATTAGCTGCTATCTTCGCTATAAGTTCTGGTCCAACCCCTGTTGTATCTCCTAATAAAATTCCTAAAATTGGTTTATGCATAATTTATCTTCCTCTCCTACAAAAAATTTTTCAATTTAATTTTATTTATTACCCAATCCCCATGCCAAGCATAAGTACTGTCATAATTACAACACTAATTAGAATTGATATTGAAACTGCAAGACTTGCTTGTACCGAACTTCCACCTGCTTTTTCGGTAAATGACGAAGCAACGATTGAAGCTGGTGCAAATGCAACAACTGTCAATGCTTGTCTAATAACCAACTCAAATGGAGTATAAAAATAGAAGACATATGCAAGAATTGCTGCAAAAATATAACGAATTTCCAAAACTTTAAAAACTTCTTTTATAAACTTTGGTTCTACATTGATTTCAAGCATTAGCCCAATCATAAACATTGAAACAAATGCATGTGCATTACCGATTGGAGCAACAAAGTTAATAAGCTCAACAGGTAATTTTATTCCAATAAAAGTGATAGCAAACATAATTAAGTACGTATCAAATGGTACTGATGAAAATAATTTTTTTGCAACTTGTTTTGCAGTGATTCTTTGTCCTTTATCAATATCAATAATACTTGATGTTAGCATATAAGAACCACCGGTACACATAATAGCGTTCCCCATATCAAACATACAGGTAGTAATAACACCAAGAGGTCCAAAAAAGTTTTGCGCAAACGGCATTGCAAAAGCTCCAATGTTATAATCTGGAGTATTAAGCATATAAAATGCTTTTGTTGGGTTATCTTTTTTTCGAGATGCAAAATAGCCCACAAATAATAAAAATATATTACATGCCAAGGCAATTAAAACTACCAAATAAAGCACTGAGCTTTTTTGAAAGTTTCCAAATGCACTAAGTACTGTACCAGGAAGAGTTATATTCACCATGATCTTATTAAGAACTTTATAATCATCCTTCCTAAAAAAACCTTTCCTTTTCAACACATATGCCAATGCAAAAACAAAAATAAATATTGATGCTTTGAAAAAAATAGCTATCAATTTAAGATTCCCCCTTAATTTCATTTATATTTTAAATACCTTGAAAAAAATATATATAACTTATTCATACGATAGTGCTAATCCTAAATAACGATTACATTTTATACACTTTGCCATCTTTCATAACAAATGTGACTTGTGAAAGACAAGAAACATTTTCTAATGGATTTCCCTTTACAGCAATTATATCTGCAGCAAGGTTTTCTGCTATAGAACCTGTTTTGTTTTGTATACCACACATTATAGCAGCATTTACAGTCACACCTTTTATTGAATCTACAACACTTGCACCAAGTTGATTAGCATATTCTACTTCTCTGTATAAAAACGTATGATAGGCATCTGTTCCAAGAGAAAACTTCATCCCATTCTTCACTACTTTCTTCAAAGTGTTAAAAACTAGCTCTCTATTCTTATGCACATTTTTAACAAAGCTTTCTGGGCAGAATTGTTCACGACTCGGATCCAGAAAGATACCAGAAGTAAGGTCTATCCATCTATCATTTTTTTGGATTAATTCCAATTCATCATCAGTTGCACAATAAACATGTTCAAAAATTTCTACACCGGCTTTTACACCAATTTTCAAGCCTTCACCTCCAACGCAATGTGCAGATGTGTTCAAATTCAGCTGTTTTCCCTCATCAACTACAGTCTTCATTTCTTCATAAGTCATAAAATATGGTACCCAACCTCCATTCATTGGTGGTGCCCCAGCTGTAATAAATATTTTTAAAAGATCCACACCTTGCGCCATATTCTCACGTGCAGTTCTTCGTACTTCTTCTACTCCACTATGTGGAAGTCCAACATACCCATGACCATGAATGCTGCGCATACCTATACCACACACTAAAAGATTAGGTCCAATAACATTTCCCTTTTCAACTTGTTTTTTTAAACAAACATCAATATAGTTTCTATCTCCCAAACATCTTGCGGTTGTTACACCAGACATTAAATCATCTTTCATGCTCTTTATTGCCATAACAGTAAGTTCAGCTTCACTGCATATATTCATCATATCAAGATGTCCATGCAAACGTGCATCCAGTGAAAGGTGATTATGACAATCAATCATTCCTGGCATCACAGTACAATCCCCTAAATCAATTTTTTCGTAGTCTGCATTTGTATTTTCATTCAAAAAATTTTCTTGTGTTGTAATTTTTTCTATCTTTCCATCTACAATTACAATACATCCATTTAAAATAGGTGTTAATTCATTTCCAACTAATATTCTGCTCGCAAATAAAACTTTATTATTCATTTTTTCCCTCCAATTATTTAATAACATTTACAATCCAACAATATCAAAATCATCAAGAACTATAATATTTCTCCAAATTTTTTTTACATCTTTCACGTATAATACATAATCAAGTTTTTTACCTTTATCCTAGATTTATTTTCATGCACCTCCTTTACTTTGACATGATGTTTCTCATATTGATTAAATATATACTTTTGTTATGATGAGTGATAGGTTTAACAAAAAATGTAGTCCACATTATTGACATATTTAAATAGTACTCCCAACAAAGTTTATTTCCTAAAAATCTATCTTTTTCCTTATTAAATATATCACATACCAAAAAATTCCATAGAATAACTCGTTTTCTTTATTCTTCAAATGATTAATTATCACTAATATAAATGTATTTTTTATTACAAATTTTCTATTTCTATATGATCCACACCAAATACAACTCTGATACCTGACAAGTTCCTTAGGAATGATATATCATCTCCCCCCTTTCGTATACTTATTTATAAAGCAACTTTCATGCCACTTTTATCTCTTGTATCATATTTTTCTCAAGGCCATTTTCTTGGGATTTCTAAAAAATCACCTTCAATATGTGTTGCAACAAAAAACGTTTTATTTCATATTTATGTTACTAACAAGTTTCATCTTGTTTCATAAACTTTTCAATACAAAAAAGTTAGAAAAACCTTTAATATTTTTTTCTACTAAAGTTTCTCTAACTTCTTTTTCTTAAATATCTTTATACTAGTTGTTATTTTATAGTAAAATAATTTTATTTATAGTCTACATAAAAAAATTCTTAAATCCTAAAGTTCTTAATAACTCTAGAATTTAAGAATTTTTATTTATAGCAAGCAAAATTTATTATTAATTGCACATATTAGAGACAATATACATCTAAATCTAAAATTAACATTTCTTGATCTGTCTCCAATAAGTAATTCACCGTTTAAATCCTATATTCTACTATACTATCAATAGGCTTTCTTGGTCTTACATCCGGCTTCTCATTTGGGTAGCCAACTGCTATCGCACCAACTAGCTGCATATCTGTTTCAAGATAACTACATAGTTCTTCATATGCAAAAAATGTATTTCCAACCCATAACGTTCCCAGTCCTAAATCTTCTGCCTGCAATAACATATTTTGAATTGCCGCTCCTATAGAAAGTGTATTTACTATTTCTGTGATCCTGTATTCAGCTGTAATGCGCTCAAATGGTGTTTTGCAGTCTGAATCTAAAACCATAATAACTATTGGTGCTTCTTTCATAATTTTCAGAGTATTAATTGCGTCTGGTAAACCATTTCTATCTTTAGGCAATAATGACTCTTCATTTAACTCTCGCTGAATTCCACGTTCCATTGCTAAAAGCATCTCATCCTTTTGATCTCCACCAAAGACAGTAAATTTCCACGGTTGCTTATTTTTCCCTGAGGGCGCATTTCTTCCTGCTTCTATTATTTTCTCAATCATATTTAGCGGTACTTTATCAGCTTTATATTTTCGTATGCTTCTCCTACTATAAATTGCTTCTATACTCATTTTCCTCTCCTTACAAATAATTTTTCCTTTATCTTCTTAAAAACTCTTTTAATCGTTTATTTAAAATTAATAACTATTTGATTTTCATTTTAAAGAAAATATTATTTCATAAAAAGTTTTTGTATTTTTAAAAAGTGAAGTTTGTTAATATAAATACTTAATTATATGTTTGCAAATGGACATACCTTTCTGCAAATATTACACCCATACACAAATCCTCCACCATCAGTTACATAGATGCATCGTTCCCTGCACTTCTTTTGATTTACAGTAATCCCATCTAATGCAGATTGAGGACAGGATTTTATACAAATATTACAATTTTCAGGACATAAATTGTTTGATAAATCATCTTCAGTTAATTCTGCATTTGTAATTACCGCTCCAAAGTAAAGACGATTACCATATTCTTTATTTATTAATAAAGTATTTTTTCCAATGGATCCAAGTCCACATAATTGCGCTAAATGTTTTAATGAGAGTATCCCCCTACCATGTTTATTTTCTGCATCCCAATATTCATAAGGTTCATCTGATGGAATAGGAATTGCCTTGTACCCTTCTGATTCAATTGCCAAAGTAAGTTGAATAGAAATATCATCTAACAATTTAGCAGAATTATTTTTAAAAAATGTGTAAGGTACATTAGTGTTTGCTTGAAATAGACTTGATGGAAATTGCTTACCAAATACTATAACAGATTTTGTTTCAGCATAAACATCTAATGGATGAAATCCTTTGGGAGCATTATCGAATCTTCCTATATTTGCGAATCCACATACATCAGCCCCTAAAGAATATACAATTTTTTTAATATAATCATTGTTCACAACATTTCTCCCTCTTTAAATCATAATATTCATAAACCAAATATTACACCTTTACAAATATTCTTTCTTTAATATATAAAAAATTATTATTTTAAGTCTTCACTCATTTCATATAAATCTGGATTTCCAAGTAATATATATTTCTTACCGTATATAAATTGTCCATTTATTACTTTACTGTATCATAAAATCCTTTTAATTCTGCTTTCACTTCTTTTGATAATTGACTTTTCTTAATCCCTTGAATAGCACCTTCTAGTGCATATAATCTATTGATACATGCTGAATCATCTATAGATTTTATATCTAGCCATGCCTGTTTACTGCCTATTTCCTTTAATTTCTCATATGTCATTATTCCAACTTCATTTAATTGCTTTTCAACAACCTCTCCAATGTTAGGTAACTTCGATAGTTCTCCCATTGTTTTACCTCCATTTATTGCTCCATTTTATTTCTTTCAGTCATTGAAATTCCATCAAATCCCCATCCATCTGGATTTAATTCATCAATAACAACATAGTTAGTTATTGCACTATTTCCTAATACCCTAACAATCAATTCTTTTATAGCCTTTATCATTGTATTCATTTCATCTGGATTTGTAGTTCCTTTTGATACTTTTATGTTTACAAAAACAGCTATTTCTTTATTAGAACTTTCGTCTAAAGTAACTCCGCCTATTGCCCATTGATACTCTTTAAGTTCATCAATTGTTATTACTGTGTATTCTCTTTCTCTTCCCATAACATTAACAATTAAATCCGTTAACTCAGCAACTAACTATTTCTTTTTTTCTAAAGTAATTTGGTTTTCAATAACTTTAACATTTACAAATGGCATTGATATATCCCCCTTAATTAGAAAACATAATAATATAATTAATATTAGGAATCACTAATTATCCTCCAATTTGTGATTTAAATTTATATATTATCCATAATATCACATTTTACCATTTTTGAACATATTATAAATTATATTCAAAATAAACTATTAGATCCATTTCTTAAAGCAATCATATTTCCTATAGCTATATAAAAAACATCCACTATTATATATTTCAAAATCATTATATTTTTTATTAAACTAAGTTATATAAGACTTAATTCTTATGAATGCTTTATTGCTTTAGATAAAATAAAAAATATGGAACTCTATTTTTTTATAAATAGTGCCATATTTATATATTATCAATTTTAGCATATTATTGATCTAATATTTGTTTATTATTTCATTATTAAATTAGATTATAATTACTTTATCTTTATGTCATCTCACGAAATTTGTTTGATATGCTATCTCAGTATTTGGAGTGTCAATTCCATTCTTTTTAGCGCATTCAATACATTTTAACATCCACGCCATATTAGTTCCTATATAAAAATAATCTATAGTATTAAAAAGTACCTAGTACGAAATTTTTATGATTATATAATTTTCTTTTCTATAAAGAACAAAAAAGACTAGTATGAACATTCATACTAGTCCTTAGCTCTATTTAGTTACCATTGTTCCTATATCATTTCCAAAAGTAACAGGATTCTCTGGTGACCACATTTTTTTAGTTTTACCACTAACATCAAATACTTGTAACTTTAATGTTACATTTTTCTCAACAGTTTCAGTTGATGGTTGGATATTATTAAGAGCTTCTATTAACTTATTTATATAAAGTTCAGTAGCTTTATCTAATACCTCTTGTTGAGTTGTTAAATTCATAGCTTGTACCTCTGCTATAGCATCTTCTGCTGCTTTTTGATCAACTTCTGTTATACTTACATAATTTGTTTTTAATGTAACAACTGCAGTTTCTTTGTCACTTGATACTGGTTCTACAGTACAAGTTACTTTTTTCATAGCATCAAGCTGTGCTTGCATTACCTTATTTAACTGCTCATCACTTATTTTTAGCCCTGATACAGAAAATGTATTTTTTATTGTTGTCTTTACTTGACTTTCTCTTTGTTCTTTTATAGTATTTACATCATCTGCTGCAAATCCCATTGTTTCTAATTTACTAGTATCTCCATATACAATCAAATCATAATATGCCTCTGCTACTAATTCTGGTGGTTCGATTTTTTGACCACATCCTGCAATCATTGTTACTAGCATTAACATACTTACTAGTGCCATTATAAGTTTTTTTGAGTTTTTCATTAAATTTCCCCCTACTAATTTAATTTAATCCATTTTACATTTTACATTTATTTTCTTTTTATGTCAATCTTTTTTATAACTGTTATTAAATTCTTGTTATGTAATCAGAATACTTTAAAATAGTATTACTTAATTTCAATTTATACTAATCTTATTAATTTGTAGTTTAATTAACACTCATAATCCTTTGGAAACTTCCTCATCCTTTTATATGCATCTGTCTTATATTTTAAATTTTTATCATAATCAAGTTTAAAATAACATGCGTAAATAATATCTAAAATATATAAAAGTGATAATCTTGTTGAAAAAGATGATATCTTATTAAAATGGTTTTCAAAAGAACTCATATACAAAATATATTTAGCATGTTTCTTAAGAGGATTATCATCTGTAGAGGTTATTAAAATAATCGGAGTTTTTGTTTCTTTTAAAAGTCCAGTAATACTGCTTGTGCATCTCCCTCTTCCACCAAAAGATATAACAATTGCAATATGAGTTTCATCACTTGTTGAAGCAGTTAAATGCTGCAAATACTCTTCTTCAGGTACATTTATATTAACTCCAATTTCAGCCATTTGAAATTTAAAATTTTCAGCAAAAAATAGATTTCCAGCTGAAGTATAAACATCTATAAACTTTGCTTTTTTTAATTGTGAAACTATAACATTAAGCTCATGTAAATCTATTAAATTATATGTACTATTTACTGTACTGCTATAAATAGTTTTTAAGCTGTCCAAAACTTCATATTGTGTCTGATTAGATTTAATTGGGAAATCATAATCAATATCATCTTTTACATAATCTTTCAATCCTGCTGATACTGCTACTTTCAATTGTGATATACCGCTTAAATCTAGCTTCTTACACAAACGATATATAGTTGATTTAGAAACAAAACATTGACTACAAATATCTTCAATTTCTAAATTTATAAAATCAAAGCGCTTATTTTTTATAAAATCAACTAATGTCTTTTCATTATCTGTTAAGTCAATTAATTCATCCATTTTACTAAAAATGTTCATGATATCACCTCATGAACATTATAAATTATAAAAACAATATTAACAATTGAGCTGTGGTATATGCTTTAATAATGAATATGCAATTCCATCATCTTCATTGGATAAAGTTATTTCATCAGCTTGTTCTTTTAGCTCATCAACAGCATTTTCCATAGCTACTCCAATGCCTGCATATTTTATAATAGATAAATCATTTTGGCCATCTCCAAAAGATATTATTTCATCTTCATTTATTCCCATTGGTTTTAATACTGTCTCTAAAGCTTTTGCCTTATCAATTCCTTTAGCAGTAAACTCAAAATAAAAATCAGCAGTAAACATGCAGCTTAATTTGTCTTTAAAAGGCTCCATCATTTCCCTATAATGCTCCTTTAAATAATCCGGCTGCCCAGCTGTTAATATTTTATTTAGTGGATAGTCAATATACTCTGCAAGATCATCTATTTCACATAATTTATAATTTCCGCCTCTTGACTCATATTCAATAATGTTTATTTCTTGCCCATTCCTAGCATATATCTTATTATCAAAGACATTGTTAACAAGCATATATTCGCCTTTATCAACCATAGGTCTTACCTCAAACTTTTTCATATGTTCAAGTACTGCTTTTCCTTCTTCAATACTCATTGGTTCATTGAATAGCTCTTCAAATGTTTCACAGTCAACAACCTTGGATCCATTAAAAGAAACAAGAAGGCCATTATTCTTGTCCATTTCTAACTCTTTTGCGAATCCTATTAATCCAGTTGTTGGCCTTCCTGAAGCCAATATTAATTTAATTCCTTTTGATTGCGCTTTTAAAAGTACTTCCTTTGTCTTTTCAGTAATTTGTTTTTTACCATTAGTAAGTGTACCATCAACATCCATAACAATTGCTTTTATTTTACTCATTCGTTTGTCCCCCTTATATAAAACTCTTTATATAAGTCATTATAATCCTATAAATATATCTGCCAATAAGTTTAATAAAAGTTGAAACTTACGTTTCATTAAAAATAAAAAAAATACATTTCTTTTGAAATATATTTTTCATATTATAAATTCAACCTTCTTTCACCATATAATTAATTTATCATCAAAACAATTCATGTCATAATTCAAAAATTTATGATTTATCAATAAATATATATATTAAATTATATATTTGTTTTATTTTCCTATAATTAACTTATATATTTCGCAAAAACTATTTACTTATATTGTATTTTATGATAAACTTTGCAATGGTATAGATTATGTGAGGTTTTTGGGCAGAGATTTATAGGGTAAATCTCTGCTTGTGTAAATATATTTTTTATTTAGTTCCTACTTTTCATATTTTATCTTTAATCTAATATTACACACAAAAAATACCGCAAATTCATTTTTACTTATGAATTAATGCGATATTTAAATCTTATATTTCTTTTCAGATATTATTAATAAAATTCCATTGTTAAATTTGAATTTTATTTATCAGCCTATTATTCTAATATATTTCATTCCACTTTAAAGTACTTTTCTATAATATTATGCAGCGCAAACTTATTGTTCTTTAAGCTGCTTTGCAAAAAGTTTTCTAAAAATAAATCTAACTAATGGCCTGCTATGAAAATCTGCCAGCATAAAGCCATTGGAAAATCAATTACCACAGTTTGAATCCATTTTGCAAAAAATTCAACATCAACTCCTTTAAACAATATTGTTGCTACTAAACTCATCATTGGACACATGCAACAAACTGTCATTACAGAAATTGCTAATATGATTACAATTGGCTTGTCTTTTTTAGAATCTACAAGTTTAAAGGCTAGTTTTCTAGCTAATGGACCTCCTATTTAAGGAAATCCTTTAGCCGTCGATTTTTTTAGCGCATTCTGGATTTTCTGAGCTTGCCGAATAAAAGGCCAGGCGCATATATTTTATTTTTTATTCTTTAGGTTCAATAACATTAGTTTATTCCAATATTTCTTAAAACAGTTTATCCACAGATTGTCCATAAATATAATTTCCTAAAGAATAAAAAATGCGTAAATCCAATAACCTGGATTTACGCATTTCTACCACTCGGTAAATTTATTTTAACAAAACAGATTTTTTCTGTCAAGATTATACAAATGAAAAAAATCAAAAATATTGTACCTATATGATCATTTTAACTGAATATAATTAATAGTATTTGTATATAATTTATATATCCTTAATACAAATCAACCTCGAAAATGGAGACAGCTAAATTAATAGCTATCTCCATTTTATTATATAAATAATATCAATTCTCCATATATCCCCAAGAGTTCAATTCAATATAACTTTTTATTTTAGAAATAAGATTATCAACATTTTCTTTTGAAGAAGCATTATAAACCATAACACTTCTAATATTTGTATCCTTCAACATTTCAATATTAAAAATATTTTCTGCATCAACACCTATTTCTTCAATACATGGACATTCTTTATAAATACTCATATCTGAAACTGGATATTGAACTTCCTTAATTTTTTTAAGGTTAGAAATAAAATTAATGTTCCTTTCATCTTCTGCCTTATATCTCATAATAAATTTATTTAACATAGTTAGATTTTTAAGAAAGCTTAAATCTTTAATTTTAATTTTATCAATACAGAGTTCTTTAAGTGATTTTAAATTATTAATGAAATCAAAATTTGGAATGCTTAATTCTTCAAGACTTAAATGTTCTAATGATTTAAAATTTGATAGTTCTTCAACATTCAGTTTATCTATTTTACGCAAACTAAGATCTTTTAGATTCTTTAAATCACTCAAACATTTTATACTTTCTATTTCCATTATATTTAAACTAAGTTCTTTCAAATGACTCAAAGATGACAAATATTTTAATTCATCTTTAGAAAATTTACAATTTACAATATATAGTTTTCTAAGTTCTGAAGCTTTAGAAATAAAAGAAAAATCTGTAATATTACAATTATGTATTACAACTTCTCTTAAATTATTCATATATTGAAGTGGCTTAAAAGACAGATTTTCATTTTTAATAAAGAGGCTCTTTTCATTTGCCAGAAGTTCTTTACTTACCTTATCATCTTTTAAATGATCAACGTAATATGATTTCCAAAAATCCCTAGGCATCTTAATATATTCATTAGAATCTCTTCCAACTTCACCTGAAATACCATCTAATTTATTAAATAGATGTCCACTTTCAAATTCAAAATAAGCTTTACCATTATCGCCAACAGTAATATACATCTTTTTACATTTAAGAGTTTTAAAAATAAACTCATACAATCCTTCTAAGCTGTCTGCTAAAAGATATGATCTATTATTGTCTAAATCAACAGTGATTATTTGCCCTATTATTCCATTTTTATCTGGATTCATATCAAATGCTATAAAATTTCCTGATCCATCAGATGCAAAAGGTACTTTACTGCTTATAGTATCATCTTTAATGAATCCTGTCTGCATTGACATAAGTTCAAAATCCATATGTTTAAAATTATTAATTGTATCTAGTATATCATTTGTGCTCATTAAAGAAAATCCAAGCATCAATCCTAAATATTCATCATATTTTTCGCCATCATATTTAGAATACAAGTCTACAAAAACTCCTGGCAGCTTATGTTCTATCAACCTTTCAATATTTTTTATATTATCTTCTGTATCACTTTTATTGAGTTTTTCTTCAATATCAGGAATAAAATCACTAAACTTTTCAAATAACTCATTGTTACACTCAAATTCAAAATATTTTCTCATATGCCACTCCCCTTATTATTTCAATTTAACCATTATTAACATGTTAATTATATTTTACCATATATACATCTATTAGACTTTATTTTTTTAACTAATAGTCAAAAAATTAAGGCAGTTTATACTAAATAATTAATAAAAATGCTGTTGCAAAAACTGCAACAGCTACTTCATTTATATAAAATTAATATACTTAAGTAAATCAAATTGAATATTCTACTTCTGCCTTAAAGGCTATGATGAAAAATACACTCATAGTAAAAGGCAACGATAAATTAAACTTTTCTATTCTATCGTCTTAAAATCATAAAAAATATATTTCTATATAAACTAAATTCATTGTATAAATGCTGTTTTGTCATTACGATTATATCCTGCTTGTTAATAAAAATTTAATGTACTTTCTTTCTTTGATCCAGTTAACAGCATCATTTTAGAATATCTTTTGGGCTTTTATTCTAATACGAACATAATCTGCATACCAAGTTTCATCTTCATATAAAATTGGTTTTAATTCTTGTACAGCTTCTTCAATAATTTCCTCTGTCAATACTTTATCTAGACTCTCAAATGGCAAAGTAACAAACATTTTTATCCACTCCTTCATTCCATCTTCCCCAATTAGTGCAGTCTTTCTATCAAATAAAGTAGCATATAAAACTTTTAATCCATGCTTTTCAAGAATAGGTGCATACTCTCCAATTGTTGGAAAGTAAAAAGTACGTTTATATTTTAATCCTCTCTTTTCAAAGGCCTTCTGCAAAGCTGAATGAATGGTTTCTGCACAACCTTTTCCTCCAAATTCACATACCAATTGTCCATTAACTTTTAAAGATTCAGATATACTACCTACTAATTCATCTTGATCATCAATCCAGTGAAAAACAGCATTAGAAAATATGCAATCCACAGGTTCGTCCAAAGTAAATTTTGTAGCGTTATCCTGCATAAATGTTAACTCTGGATAATTGCTTTTAGCTACATTTAACATCTCCATTGAAGCATCCATCCCAATTGCTTCTACTCCCATGTCTGCTATTTTTCTTGTTAACGCACCATTACCACATCCAAGGTCAAGTATCTTCATACCTTTCTCAGCATCAATTAAATTCAATACATCTTCACCATATTTATGCACAAATTGAAAGTCTTTTGTATATCCTTCAGCATTCCATTTAATATTCATAATCATCCCTCCATTAAAAAATCATATTAACTTTAAAAATACTATATCATAATGATTTTCATAACTGAAATATATATTATTTATAACTTATATGATTTTAAGTTATATGATTTTAAGTTATATAATTATTTTTACGTCCTTGATTAAGAGTAAAATAATATCCTAATTAATCATCTATTGATTGTATAAATTTTACAATATTTCTCTGTCTGAAATCCAATAATTGGTTTATAATAGTGCCATATATTAACTATTTTATATTGTTAGGTGGTAATAGAAATGAACTATAGAAGAGCTACAAATTCTGATATTGATTCTCTAGTAAATATGAGAATTGCATATCTAAATGATGATTATGGGGTTCTAGATGAAATAACAGAAGAAAAAATCAAAAAAAGTCTCCCAGATTATTTTTCAAAACATTTAAATCATGATTTATTTGCCTATTTATCTGAAGATGATAATATGTGCATCGTTGCAACAGCATTATTACTAGTTGCGGAGAAACCAGCTAATCCAAATTTTATCACTGGAAAAACAGGAGCAGTTTTAAATGTTTATACTGATAAAAATTACCGTAGACTGGGGATTGCTAAACATCTTATGGAAATGTTATTAAGTGATGCTGAAAAAATGAGACTTGATTTTGTAGAATTAAAAGCTACTAAAGATGGGTATCCTTTATATAAAAAGATAGGATTTTTAGAGGAAAAGTCAAATTATACATCAATGAAATATATCTTTGAAGATAATTAAAATTATTTTATACTATAGAAATATTAACTAAACAATTTCAATATTAAAGAATATAAATTCTAAAATTCCTAAATTCTAAAATTCTCAAGAATTTTAGAATTTTAGAATTTTTCTTTACATTCGTCATATAAGAAAAATTTATTGATCATTCTCCATTGCTAAAGTTTGAGATTTCTTTTTAAATTCAATTTTACTTTGAGAGAAAAATAATCCTGCCAAAGTAAATAAAGTTCCTATAGCTGCAACTTTAGTTATCTTCTCATGTAATACAATTACAGATGTTACAACTGTAATAACTGGAACTGCATAAATATATACGCTTGTCTTTACAGCACCTAAAGCTTTTACAGCTAGATTCCATGTAACAAAGCAAAGTGCTGATGCTCCAAATCCTAAAAATAAAATATTAAATAAATAAGTTGTATTTGTAAATCTCTCTAACCCTATTTGGAAATCAAAGAAGAATAAAGCAGGTGTCATAAATATTAAACCATATAAGAAAGTTCTTCTTGTGGTTTGGATTGTGTTATATCCGTAAGCACTTATTTTCTTTGTAAATACAGAATATACTGCCCACATAATTACTGCGAGTAGTGCAAGAAAATCCCCAAGTGGATTTAAATGAAACTCTGTAGTTCCATTAAAACTAATCATAAATATTCCTATCATTGATGTAATAAACCCTATAAAAAAGTTTCCTTTAGGTCTTTCTTCTTTTAAGAAAATATAAGACATAATTCCTGTAAAAAATGGAGCTACTGCAGTGATTACCCCAACATTTGAAGCCATAGAATAAGTTAATGCAATATTCTCCAATAAAAAATAAAGTGTTACTCCAGATAATCCAGCCAAAACAAACATAAGCTCTTGTTTTATACTTGTCCCCTTTAATCTCTTAGGATAAATTACCATTAATGTAAGAAATCCAATTACAAATCTAAAAAATAAAATCTCTATTGCCTGAAAATCTACCAACAAAATTTTTGTTGATATATATGTCGTCCCCCATATAAATACAGTAAATAAAGCTGCAAAATGTTCTCTTATATTATTATTTTGTTTCATATTAACTTTCCTCTTCTTTAAATATAATTTGATACTGCTTAGGTGTTATTCCAATAAAACTCTTAAAAAATCTAGTAAAGTGACTTTGATCTGAAAATCCTGTTTGCATAGCAACTTCAATTGGTTCAACTCCACATTCCAAAAGCTTTTTTGCATGATTAATACGAACAGCTTCTAAATACTGATAAGGAGTTACTCCGCATTGTTTTGTAAAGCTTCTAAGCAGTGTATATTTTTTTAGTCCAGAAACATTACATAAATCTTCTAAACTTACTTGATTTCTATAATTTCTATCCATATAATCACATGATTCCCTGATCTGTGTACTTATTTGTGCACTATTTGTTTCTACTTTCTCAGTATATTTTTTCAAGAAGTATTCAATAAGAAAATTAAATGCTTCTTCCTTTTCAAATTCCTTATATTTTTCCATAATCATATGATGAAGTTCTCTAATCAAAGTTACTTCATTTGAACTATAGATAACATTCCGAGTAAATTGTGGCATATAACGTTCCCCTGTTATTTCATATACCATCATTTCCATGATTTCAGGTTTAATATTTAAACACCTATAATCTAACGGTTGTCCATCTATTGATTCGCAGGTATGATTTTCTTTTGGATTCATAAGCATTAAATCTCCTGATTGCAAATCATAACTTTTGTTTTTGCACAAAAGATGACGATTACCTCTTTCAATTAAGCCAATTACATAGTGTTCATGAAAATGATTGGGGAATTTCTGCATAATCCTTTCAAATTGATATGCTTCTATATTTAAATCCTCATCAAATACAGCTTTTCGTGCTTCCTGTCCTATAATAATCCCCCTCCTTACTATAAGTAGTATATCATGAAATTTCTTTTTTTCTTGAATGATATTAACACAAATTTGTACAATAACACATTAAGCAATCATTAATGTGTTTCTATTATTAAGTATCGCCCAATTTATAGAAATATCTTTTAAATATTACCACTATCTACATTATATCATAACCACATTGTTATAAATATTTCTACAGTGTTTAGTGACCTTTAACTCTACTACATTTATGCAGTTTTGAATCAAATTTTTCATATATACTTTACTTTATATTTCAGAAAAAGGAGGTAAAATTTATGGATTATAATTATGTCGAATCCTTAGCTATAAATGCCAAGCAAGGAGATGAAAAATCAAAAGAACTTATTATAAAAGAATTTGAGTCTTATATCTCAAGTCTTTCCAGAAATACTTTTATATACGGATATGATGTTTCTGATATAAAAAGTGAATGTTATAAGACACTGTTTACCTGTCTTAAATTATACAACTTTAAAAATCATAGATTTGTTGCTTATGCTATTAATGGAATAAAACAGCACTTGCATTATCTTATTAGAAGTGACAATTACAGAAGTATATTTGAAGGCAAAAAAGTATTTTCTTTATTAGATAATGATGAAGATTCATTAATATGTGATGATATCACCGCTGAAGAATCTATTTGTAATCAATCTGATTATGATTTTTTATCCAAACTCATTAATAATCTAAGTGAAGATGAAAAAGAACTTATATCTTTTATTTTCTATAATGGCAATTCTGCTAAAGATTATTCCAGACTTAAAAATATACCTTATACAACTGTCATTTACAGGCGGGATAATATTTTAAGAAAGCTTCACTCACACTTTTTGGAAGTAAATGTATAGCTATATCTTAATGGAGATGATTTTTTTGAAAAGGCTGATTAAACTAAAAAGACACTAAACAAAAATTTAATGTTTAGTGCTTTTTTTAGTGTCTAATTATTTCTAGAACATATTTCACAATCTACAGCTAATACAATAGCTAAACTTAAAAGTTCATCTTCTTCTCTGTCTATATCAAGAACGTAACTATCTCCCCAGGTCATCCATTCTTTATATATTCTCATTATTGGCATTCCTCTATTTTTTAGAACATAATCATGTTCCATTATTTTTCCTTCAAGTTCTAAAGAAGTTCCTTCAATATAATATCTAGGTTTAAAAAATGTAACCTTTTTTACAAGTTCACCTGTAAAGGCTCCATTTATACTTATTTCAAATCTTGGTACAAAAGTTAACACCTTTTCTTTTATAAAAGCTACTTCATTGTTGTCTAAATCATAAATATGAAGCTTATGTCCCCATGAAAAAAATTCTCCCTGAACAAAATATCTATCATTTCCATAATCATCTTTTACAACAAAAGTATCTGCAAAAGTAAATACTCTTTGCTTTATAAATAATTTCATTCATTCTCTCCAATCATTAAATGCTTTTCTTAATTATATCATGTTTATTAAGTTTCATTGATAATATTAATGCAAATTATATTGAAAGTTTCGGATGTTTAAAAAATTCCCTACAAAAATAAATTGAACATGTACTCTCAAAATATGATTAGAATACATGTTCAATTTATTTTTGTAAAATTTTTTTCACACAAATTATTATAGTTAATTTGATGTTAATTTTAAACCAATAATTCCACTAACTATTAATATGATACAAATTATCCTTATAATATCCAATGGTTCTTTAAATAGAACAATACCCAATATTACTGTTCCAATAGTTCCTATACCTGTCCAAATTGCATATGCAGTGCCTAATGGCAAGCTTTTTAAAGATACTGATAAAAAATAGAAACTTAAAATCATACCTACAATAGTTAAAATACTAGGCAATATTCTTGTAAAGCCTTCAGAAAATTTCAATTCTACTGCCCACCATACCTCAAAAAGACCTGCAATAATTAAATAAATCCATTTCATAATTTTACCTCCTATGAATTATTATTTCTTAAGAATTATATGGTACTGATTAAAGTATCCAATTTAATTAATCATAATACTAATAATGAAGCTTTATTATTAAAATATTTAATAGCTATCCTACTTATTAAAATTGTGCAAAATAAAAAAGCCTAGAGAAATATTGTTAAATTTCTCCTAGGCTTTTATCCTTCCGTGTCCACTTTTTACTGTGGGTTTTCCCTCGGACCTGCCAGATAAAACTGCGGAACCCTAGAAAACTAAAATATATAATTTTTATATATTACTAATAATAATTGAATTCTAACATACATAGAAATTAAATTCAACTATAATAAACCAATTATGTCATTTCATCTATTTCATTCACGAAGCAAACTTATTACTAGCCTTATCAAATAATGCATCAAAATACTCAACGTATATAGCCCCAAATAAATTATATATAATACGCATAATTATAACTCTTTAAAGCCTAAAATAGATACTACCACCATCAAAAAATTTAAAAATAATTTTCCATTTATAAGTTGCAGAAAAAACAATCATTAAAATATCACATATATTAGAAAAATACATAATCATTAAAAATTAGAAACAAAAAATCACTAGATACAAACTACCTAGTGATTTTAATATTTTAAAATTTATTTTACAGTTTTGTCCCATAATCCATGTAAGTTACAGTAAGCATATGCTTCAACAACTTCATCTCCTTCAGAAAGAGCAAACTCTGCTGCTGGTCTTTGCCCAACTTCTAATTTCTTTAATTGAATTCCTTGGTTTGTTTTTAATAAAATCCATTCAATAAAATGTTCTTCAACCATTGGATGCTCAACTTCTCCAACAACAACACTTACTTTATTATTATTAACACTTACAACTGGGATATGTTTTTCTGTAGCGGCTTCTACTGATCTTGAAACAAGTTCTTGTAATTTAGCGCCTTCAAGTGCTATTTCCTCACTTCCACTAACTACTATTGCATTATTTTTATTATCATTTAATATATAAAACTTTTCGTTCATTTCCTTTACCTCCAAAAATTAATAACTTTATCTATAAATGTATTATACATTAATTAATAATAATTATCAATAGATAGTTATTAAATTTTCTGATTTTTTAAAATTATTTTTTTATTCTAGTAATATCAGCATCTTTAATAAAATTATTGAAATTATAAATTATCAAGACATTATATAACTTATTTTCTTTTGCATATTCATTTACACTTTTAGAAAATGATCTTAAATCAACGACATGTATTTCTTCAAAGCTTTGAGTTAAAAATGGAATCATACAATTTGCATATGAATCTTTAACTATAAGTAATTTGTCTTTATTAATACTATTATCATTTTTAATAATAGTTAAAGGATTATTTCCATACAAAAATAAAGAATACTTATCTCTTATATTTAATTTAGTATGATCATATAAGCTATTATAAGTTTTTTCATTAATATTCATTTTAATTCCCGGGAAATTATAATAAGTTAACGTGTCAAATTCGTACTTAAAAGGTTTTGCTTTAGAGTAATATGTACCAAGAAAATCTTCGCACATATTTTTTTCATATTGATTTAATTTAATGGGTTCCTTCCCCATGCTTTTTGCATATTCTAAGTAACCTAAATAAGCACCTTCTGTTGTCCAATGATGATCATTTTTATAATACAAAAGTTCATTATCTTTTTTATTATTCATGCTTTCAAACAGATTAATATTATGTGTACCTTTTAATCTACTATAAATATTAGATATTTCTTCTTTACCATTTAAAACTGGAGCAAAGAGCGGCAATTTTTCCTTATAAATTGTATATGAGTTTGGAACTATCATTATACTCACTTTAAAATCACTATTTTCTACAAATATGTTAATTGAATTTATATTAGAATCCACTCTCTTTTTATCCATAGATGTTAATTTTTCAAATAAAAAATTCTCATTTCCATAAATGATATTATTGTTTTCTATTTTCCCTAGTGCATATTCACTTCTAGATTTCAAATTAATCCACATATCTCTTCCTATAAACTGATCACTCATATAATTTTCATACTTTTCTGGAAAGCTTCCTTCAATATATCTTTTTAAAGTAAATTTGGGTCTGCTTTTTAAATATCTATTTTCAAGCTCTGAAAAATTCTTATCAGATTTAAATATATCTAAACCTGTAAATCCTAGAAGTACAATAAAAAAACAATATAATAATAAATTTTTCTTCATAATATCCTCCTAGAATCTAAAATATAAAAATGGATTATATGTAGCATCAACCAAATATGCCACACTTATAATAAATATGGACATTAATATTATTGTCTTAATTATCTCCATAGCTATTTCAGACTTCATTGTAATCATATTTTCAATCTTTAAATAAAACTTTGAAGACATTGGCATTGAAAAAAATATGCCTATGCATAAAGAAATTGCATAGTTTCTAAGATAATAAATATACTCTGTTCCATTATTATATATAAACAGCTTACTAAAAAATACCTTCATACTTTCAAAGTCTGTAATTGCAAATACTGTCCAGCCTATCAGTAGAAAAAATATTGTATATATGTGAGAGAATACTTTATACTTATTTAAAACACGTATTAATCCAAGCTTTTCTATGCATATTAAACTGAAAAATAGAAGTCCCCATATTATAAAATTAAAACTTGCACCATGCCACAAGCCTGTTAATGCCCATACTACAAATAAATTTATTATTGTTCTAAATTTGCCATTTCTGTTTCCACCTAAAGGTATATAAACATATTCCTTAAACCATGATCCCAATGTAATATGCCATCTTCTCCAAAACTCTGATATACTTCTAGATGCATAAGGATAATTAAAATTTCTTGGGAAATTAAATCCAAGGATCTGCCCAAGACCTCTTGCCATAAGAGAATATCCACTAAAATCAAAGTAAATTTGAAGCGAAAAGGCAAGAATCCCAACATATGCAAAAGGAGTAGATATGTTATTAAAGCCTGTATTTTCCACTTCACTCCAAAGCATTCCTATATTGTTTGCTATAAGAACCTTCCTTCCAAGGCCTAATATAAACTTTTCTATTCCTTCCTGGACCTTATCTTTTTCAATATTTCTCGCTTTTATTTCATTTTGTATATCTGTATATTTCACTATTGGACCTGCAATAAGCTGTGGAAATAAAGTAACAAATGTAGCAAAGTTTATTATATTTATTTCTGGTTTAATTCTTCCTTTATATACATCTATGCTGTAAGACATTGTTTGAAATGTGTAAAAGCTTATTCCAAGTGGAAGTGTTATATTAACTTTACTTAATGCTAAGCTAAAAATAATGTTTATATTATTAATGAAGAAGTTTACATATTTAAATATAAATAATATTCCTAAATTGAATACAATAGAAAGGCATAATATACTTATGCCCTTTTTCTTATGTTCTTTATATCTATAAATAGCAATTCCTGCACTATAATCAACTAATATTGAGGTTATCATTATTAGGAAATACTTTCCTTCTCCCCAAGAATAAAATATTAAACTTAAAATGGTTAAAACTAGATTCTTATATTTTCTTGGAGTTAAGTAGTAACAAATAAGTCCCATTGGCAGAAATCTAAATAAAAATAAAATACTGCTAAAAACCACTTATCTCAAGGCCTTTTCGAAAATATCTACTGCTTTTTGCGCATTATTTTCACTACCTTCTTCATAATCTGGAATTATGAATAATCCAACATAATTACCAACAACTCGTATTTCTGCCTCATCTACAGCTTCACTTTCTCCTGGATAAAATGCACTTGCTCTTTTATCTTCTATAACTTTTTCAAATGCTTCTTTAACTGAATCTATCTTTTGATCTTTTGCTTTTACAATAGCTATTGTTTCAAGTCCTGTATTTATAACACCACTTTCTATTCTCTGTTCTTCAATATCATCCATATTTAAATGATATTTTTCTGAAACAAGATCTCCTTCCACTACTTCCATAGGTCTTAATTCTAATTCATTTTTTATCTTTTCTATAATACTTGGTATAGACGCATGTCTTGGCTGATCATTGTTTATGTTAGTTGACCATGAGCACCCTGAAAACATTCCAAATGCTATTACTACTACTAACATTTCTCCTATTATTTTTTTCATTTGTATACCTCTTTTCTTTTGTTAAGTCTCATATATTTTAACTCATTATCTATAGTTGTATGCTTATTATAATATTATAAGAGAATTTAATAATAGACTTAAAAAACATATTCGTAATAGGCTTATTCTACTATTTTTTAACCTATCCTTATTTTTATTATACTAATATGAATAAGACCATATTTACATAGATAAATATTTTACTTTAAACAAAAAAGATGTTTGAAATAATTGTTTTTTCAAACATCTTTCTTAATTTATACTTCTAAATATTTTCTAATTGATATGAAACTTCCTATTACCCCCATAATTATTCCTATACCAAGAACTATTGGAATTAATGTGCTTAACAACTCCCATGTACTTGGATAAATCAAACTATCCATTATAGGATTACTCATTATATTCTTACAAACAATACTATATACAGTACTTACTATAATAATACTCACAGTTCCTCCAATAGCACCTATAGCACCGCCTTCAATTAAAAATGGAAGCCTTATAAAATTATTTGTTGCTCCAATATATTTCATTATTCCAATTTCTCTTCTTCTAGTATAAACAGAAATCTTTATGGTATTTACAATTAGTAAAATCGATGCAAACCCTAGCACTACTGTAGATATTAAGCTTGCAGTTTTTACTGTCTCATTTAAGCCAGATAAAAATCTAGTTATAACATCATCGTCATTAACCTTATAAATTTCAGAATATTGTTCTAATTCTGCTTTTATTTCTTTATTTTGAGTAGTATCTATTAATTTAATTTCAAAGCTGGCTGGTATTGGATTTTCACCATTTTTACTTACTTCATTGATGATTCTCTCCATTTCAGAATCACCTTCTTCTTCAAAGCTATCTTTATATTTAGTTAATCCCTCTTCTTGCGAAACAAAAGTTACCTTTTCAACATTAGGTAATTTAGATATTTCATTTTTCATAGTTTCTATTCTTTCTTCTTTTGTATCATTTTCAATAAAAGCTATTAATTCAATCTTATCTTGTAAATTTTCTATATTGATTTTACTTACTTCTATTATTGAAAAAAACGCACCAAATATTGTTAATGAAATTAACACTGTTGTAAAAGCCACAAAAGAAACTAGTCTGTTTTTAAATATATTGCTTATCCCTTCACCACTAAGCTGTCTTACTGTTCTAAGTTTCAAGAGAATAACCTCCTTTTTTATTGTCACTTATAATCTCACCACTGCTCATAGAGATTACTCTTCTTCTCATAGTATCAACAATATTACTATCATGTGTTGCCATTACTACAGTAGTTCCATTATCATTTATTTCTTCTAATATCATCATTATTTCTCCAGCAGTACTTGGATCTAAATTTCCTGTTGGCTCATCTGCAATAAGAAGCATTGGCTCATTAACTATAGCTCTAGCTATAGCTACTCTTTGCTGCTCTCCACCTGATAATTCATTTGGATACATATTATATTTATGTGCAAGACCAACTGCTGACAATACCTTGGGCACTCTTTGTCTTATTCTTTTGGGGCTTTGCTCAATAACTTTCATTGCATAAGCTACATTTTCATATACTGTCTTATCTGATAATAATCTAAAATCTTGAAAAACTACTCCAAGCTTTCTTCTGAAATAAGGAATCTCTTTTTCTTTTAAATCATTAAGTTTTGTTCCATCTACTATTATTTCACCATTTGTTGGCTCTACTTCTTTTAATAGCATTTTTATAAATGATGATTTACCTGAACCTGAACTTCCAACTAAAAATACAAATTCACCTTTATTAATAGAAACATTAATGTTTTTTATGGCATATACATTGTTATCATAAATCTTGTTAACATCTGTAAGTTTTATCATTTGTTCTTTTCCTTCCGTCTTCATATGTTTTTCTTATTTCCCCAACATATTCCATAAGGTAAATTAAAGCACAAAAACTGTAGATTTAAATTCTACAGTTTTTATTATTAATAATTATTATTTTAAATAGCTCATAGGATCTACAGGTGTACCATTTTTTCTTACTTCAAAATGAAGGTGGTTCCCTGTTGAATAACCTGTTGTTCCAACTGCTGCAATCTTATCTCCTTTTTTAACTGTCTGTCCTGATGAAACAGATAAACTTGTATTATGTGCATATAATGTTGTTAATCCACCACCATGATCAATAATCACATAATTACCATAGGATTCACTATATGTAGCTACTATAACAGTACCTGAATTTGCTGCTGCAACTGTCACTCCAGCTGGTGCTGGTATATCTATTCCTGCATGTAATTTACTTACTCCAGTTATTGGATGAATTCTATATCCAAAATATGAAGATATTGTACTATACCCTGGTACCGGCCATCCAAATGCTCCACCTTCATATGAACCAGTTGAACCTGCTGTTAAATTATTGATTTGATTTTCAATATTTTTACTTTCTTTTTCTAATGCTGCAATTTGTTCATTATTTAATTCTATTTCTTCTTTTAAACTATTTTGAATAGCTATAAGTTCGTCTACCTTTGCTTGCTGGTCTATAACTAATTCATCTACCTTTGCCTTTTCTTCAAAAAGAATATCTTGCTTTTCTTCCATGACAGTTCTTTCTTCATCTAACTGTTTTTCTTTTTCTTCTAATTCAATTTGAAGCTCAGTTGTATCTTTAATTATTTTATCATTTTGCTTTGTAATACTTGTTATCATTTCTAATCTTCTGATAAAATTCGGAAAGCTACTTGCTTCTAACAGTAATTGTAAATATCCACCAGCTTGCTGTTCATAAGATATTTTCATTACATCGCCTATTAGTTTATAATTTTCTTCAATTTTTAATTCAGCTTTTTCAATTTCATCTTTTGTCTTTTGGCTTTGTTCTAAAATCTTATTTACTTCAGCTTGAATCGTATTAATATTACTTTTTAACTTATTAACTTGTTCATTTAAATTTGCTAATTCAACTTCCAGCTCTTTTCGCTTTCCTTCTGTTTCACTAAGCTCTTGTTTTGCTGCATCTATATTCTTTTTCTTTTCTTCTATGCTGCTTTCAATATTTTTTTGCTCTCCTTTTAATTCTGATTCTGTCTTAGCACCAGCCTCCATTGTGGAGAACAACGTTGTTAATGTAACAATAGCGCTAATCATCATTATTAAAATTTTTTTCATCTTTTGTTTCCCTCATCCCTATTGATTAAAATATATTTATATATATTTACCCCTCTAGGCACCATCATATTGATTATAGTAAATTTTCATACTAACTTCATTGTTAAAACTTAGCATTCATAAGTACTTATATGATTTATTGCAACCACTACTTTATCATAATACAAGCATCTATTTCAATAGTTATAAACTATTCTTTGATTTCTTTTTCCTTTTTTTCAGAGCAGCAACTATGATTATTTCCTTTAAACATAAAGATCATCATAAGTATCATCATAATTGGGCATAATAATTGTGTAATCAATGGTATTAATCTTGAGCCACCAAGACTTCCCCCTATGAATGGTAAAACAATTGCTAATATTATAGGAAGCAAACAGCATACTCCCATCATTCCAAAGAATTTAAATATACCTTTATTATTCTTATTTGTCTCATTATTTCTTTTCATATTTCTCACTCCTCAATAAAATCGTTTATTCAAATACTTAATTATTTAAATATATTTTATCTAATACAAATGAAGATAATATGAAGAAATACAAAATTATCAATCTTTTTATACTTATTTATAATGTAATCTAAAATTATTGTTCAAAAGCTCTACTTTTCAATACTTTTTTTATATATATAATGTATAAAATCCCTGAAATAATACCTACTATGCTTATCAACTGGGCCATTTTTATATTTCCAATCATCAAACTATCTGTTCTCAATGCTTCTATAAAAAATCTTCCCGTAGAATATAATGTCACATAACTTGCCATAACTACTCCATCTTCATTTCTATTCTTCTTATATAAAATAAATATTAATATAAAAAACACAAAGAAATTCCATAGTGATTCATATAAAAATGTAGGATTATAGTACTCGCCATTTATATACATTCCTTTTTGTATGAATTGTGGAAATTTACTTATAAACTCATATGTTACTAAATCACCATGAGCTTCACCATTCATAAAATTTCCCCATCTTCCTATTGACTGAGCAAGTATCAATGATGGTGCTACAACATCAAGATATTTAGCCATTTTTATCTTTTTTATTTTACAATATATAATTGTAGCAATAAGTCCGCCTATAAGACCTCCATGTATAGCTAATCCCCCTAACCTTAAATTAAATATACTAAGCAAATCATTTTTATAATTTTCAAATTCAAAAATTACATAATATGCACGTGCACCTATAATTGCACATGGGAATGCTATTATAAATCCATCCAGTATTTTTTCAAAATCTAAATTTAATTTTTTCGCATTATAATCAGCTAATAGTATTCCTAAAATTGTTCCTATAGCTATTAATATTCCGTACCATCTTATTTCATAATTTCCCACACTAAATGCAATTGGATTCATCATTGTTAACACCTCTATTCATATTTTTAATTATAAATATAAACTAATAACACCTTGTAAGCCTATAAATTAGTTTATCTAAAATAAATACTGTTTGTCTACTTAATTTGATTTTCTTTTATTATATAAAAAAAATGTGTAAATTATATAAAGATGAATATAAATTTAACAACTTCACTTGGAATATAATTACTTAATATGGTATTATTATCTAAATAATAGATTTGACTTATAGACAACTCTAAATTTATATAAGAAAAATGGTTTTGAAATAGAAGATATAAAAAGAAAATCACTGTATGTTTATGGAGAATATATGGATGAATATTATATGTTTAAAATAATTAGATAATAGTAATCTAATTACTTACAACGTCATATTATTTTTATATGGCTATAATATTAATATACCTGTTAAATAAGAGGGGTTTAAATTGTGAAAAAGATAGTAATTTCAATATTATGTACAAGTATAATCTTAATCTTTGCTGCCTGCAACGATAGTGATAATAAAACTGATAAGTCAATAAATAATGCAGAGCAAAGCAAAACTTTAAAAGATGATTCAGAAAATTATAGCAGTGAAACAAAAGATAATGCTGGGATAATTCAGGCTGATGATAATAAAAATAATGCTAATGATAAAAAAGACACATTTTCAGATGAAAACAATAAAAAATCTATAAATCCAGCTAAGACAGCTAACCATAAACAAACAGAAGAAAACAGAAACAATTATTTACAGAAGAAAAAAGATAACGTAAATAGAAAAATCAACTTATATGAAGGAATGTATTTTGATGATAAATGTTTTGGAGAAAATTCATTAATTGATTATTGTGAAATTGAAATTTCAAATGTAACTGATACTTCTTTTGATTTTACAGTTTATAAAGTAAATGCCTCAAACCAAAAAGAAGACAGGAAAATTATTTTTCTTAAAAACACAGCAGTTTTTATGAGATCTGGAACAGAAGCTGCTTTTTATGGAAATGATTATAATCTTAGTTTTACATTTCCTGATAATCATCTCGCATATCCTATTGTAACAGACATACAAGTATCTGGTTTTAAGCCATTAGAAGGCGGAACTTATGTTAATAACCGCATCCCAGGACATGAATTCGGTTAAGCAATCTAGTAAAAAGACTTTATTTGTATCTCATCCTTTATTCTAAAAAATTTGTGATTATCGCATATTTTGCAATAATCACATGTTAAAATTATATATTTACTTTATATGTAGTTACTCAAATTATATATGTTTATTTCATATTTTTAAGAACCATTGTAACCCATTCATTAGTTTTTGTTTTCTTTACTAAATTATAGCCCTGGTTATTTAGCTCATTATAAATTTCATTACTGCTCCACTCAACAAGGCCTGATACAAAAAGTATTCCATTATCCTTTGTTACATTGTTAATAAGCTCCATAGATGATAAGGTTTCTTCTCCACCTATATTTATGAATACTACATCAAATTTTTCATCCACAACTAAGTTTTTTGAAGTAACATCATTAACAAGTACATCTATATTCTGTATATTATTAAGACTTGCATTGTATAAAACTTCACTAGTTACATCCCTTATATCTAATGCAATTATGTGTTTTGCATTTCTTAAGGCTGCTGCTATACTTAATATTCCAGAACCTGTTCCTAAATCAAGTACGTTTAATCCTGTAAAATCTTCTTCTAATATATATCTTAGTAAATCCTGAGTAGTTTCATGAAGCCCGGTACCAAATGATCCCTGAGACTCAAAATTAATCTTTCCTTTTTCATAAGATATTTCATCATCTGGCTCTGCAATAACCCATCCATTCTTTAAATCAACAGGTTCAAAAGGCTGCTGCCAGTTATCTTCCTTAATCTCAGATAATTTTATATTATCTTGTATATTTAAAACTTTCTTAATTTCTTCAATATGTCTTAAACAGCTTTCTTTATCATTTTCTATAGGATATACCTTTAAATCGGCAACTTCATTTTCTTTTTCAAAAAATCCATATCCATTAGAATCTACTGTCACTTCATATGGAGCATCATAATAAGTAGAATCCAATCCTATGCTTATAAGCTTGTTTAATACTGAATCTATTTCTGAATGTTTTACCGGAAATGATATTTCAAACATAATTTCACCTCATTAAATATTTGTTCTTTGATAATTATACAATAAATATTAAAAAACTTTAAATAAGTGATTTTTTAAATTGTTCACCTCTACATAAAAGTTACATTTAACAATCTAGTTCTTGAATATCTGCCACAACTATCAAATGTACGCTTACTTGCTATATTTCCATACCAGCAACCACCAATGGGAATTAATCCATTTCTTCGGCAAATTTCAGCCATATTTAATTGTAAACTTTTTGCTACACCTTTTCGTCTATGCTGTTCAAGTACAATTTCACCACATGCAACATATGCTTTTTCTACAGTAAAATCACTAATTATTCTATTCATGATTTCCTGTGCTAAACCATTTAAAGCCTATTGTATCCCAAATCTATTTTCTGGATTAAAATCATCTGGATACTTTTTTGAAATAATAAGTTTTTTATTTTTATCTACACCTGCATAAAAAACCTCTTCAATATTATTTATACTTTTCTTTTTAAGTTCAGATTGTAGCCACTTTTTATCTATACCAGCTATTTTAAGATTCTTATCTACTATTTTTCCATCAATTATAATATCATTTACCAAAGAAGAGCTCTTTACCTTTAAGTCCATATCACATGGAGTTATTGGCTTTTTATTGGCTTTTATTAAAACTGATAATTGACCATTGCTCTCCATTATTGCAAATTGTACATCCTCTAAATTAAAAACATCTTTTTCTCTTAACTTCATCATAAGCTCATTTATTGTAATCCTAAGTCTTTTCAAATTTTTATCAATAATACGTCCATTTTCTACTAATATCAAAGTCTTGGCATTTATTATTCTTCTAGCTGAATAACTTTTTAAATTTAAATAACTAGTTGATATGGTCAACAATGCAAAAGTTATCAATGCTACAATTCCCGAAAAAACCACATGATCTTTATCAATTATAATTTTAGCAATCATTGAGCCTACAGAAACACCCACTATAAAATCAAAAAAATTCATTTGTGAAATGATTTTGATACCAATTAATTTACTTAGAATTAATGCTAAAATATATATTAAAATACCTTTAATTATTGTGCTAAATAATATACTACTATACATGCAAAATTACGCTCCTTATCTAAAATATAGGTATATTTTAAGCAAGTTGAGTAATTTTATTCATTTATCACAGCTTTGCAATTGACATTCCAAGACTTGAGCACTTTATATTTTCTCTTTCAAAAGAAAAAAATCCTGGAGTTTTTTCTGCTCTAGGATTTTTTTATCTATTCCATATTGATACTTATAATAAAAATCATCTCTGCTATATACTTAGTTCATATTTTTTCTTGTGATATGTGAAGTATATCATAAATTGTTCCTTCTTCTAATTTTACTTTGCTTAAATCATCAATAAAGTAAAACACATTATATTTCCACTTGTCAGGATTATAAATTACTATATATTCTGCATCTTTAATGGTAATTATATTTTCTTCTATCTTATCTTTTAAATTATTAAGACTTTCTTGCGGCTGTATTTCTCCTGTTATTTCAAATACATATCTACTATCTTTAATTTTATATGTTGTCCTATCGATTAGTGGTATTCCAAGATTTACTTTTTGCCATCCAAAAGAAGTTATTATATTGTCATAAAAACCATTAAACAAAAACTTGTTTAATCCATTACTATCTCTCCAAATATATAAAGGACAATAGCTATTTTGTAAACTTCTATTTATTCCTTTTTCAGTTGTTAGATATAGTTTAAACTTCAATTCTTCAAATACATCTGTTTTATAACCGTTATTTTTTACTCTATCCTTTATTATATTCATATCATAATCATTCGGTAATGTAATCTTATATTGCATTGCTATCATTTTATCTTATCCTCCCTTTTAATATCTATTTTATTTTTAAATTAATGAGTAAAATTATTACTCAATTAATTTATTATCTTTTACACTTACAGTTTAACTCCTCATATAAAAGTTGTATAATACTTATAAATAATCTTTAATATCACTATTAGTGATAGCAATGCAAATATATATTGGTTTTAATGAAAGGTTTCTATAACATGGAGATTAATGATTTGAGAATATTTCAAACAGTTGCTTATGAAAAATCTATATCAAAAGCAGCTTTAAAGCTTGGCTATGCACAATCAAATATAACTATGAGAATTAAATTACTCGAAAATAAATTGAACACTACTTTATTCATTAGAAACAATAAAGGCACTATAATTACATCTAACGGAGAAAAATTACTTAAATATGCAGATAAAATTCTTCAATTAATTGATGAAGTTAATGAAGAATTTCTCCCTTCTCAAATTACTTCTAGTATTAAAATTGGAGCTACTCAGACTATTTCTGCTTCTATTTTACCTAAAATATTTTCTTTATTTTATGAGCAAAATCCTAAAGTATCTTTAGGATTAAAAACTGAAAAGCAAAAAGTTCTTCTAGATATGGTTATAAAAGGTGAATTAGATGGTGCTTTTATATCTGGTGATATTTTATCTTCGAAAATAAAAAAAGTTATTACTTTTAAAGAAGAACTCGCACTAATATCTTCTTTAAGCATTAATGATATGAATAACTTAACTTCTCCAATAATAATAAATTCAGATACCAATTGTCCTTATCGTAAAACATTACAAAAATGGTTGATTTATAACACCTCCAAGCCTACTGCCATTATTGAATTTGATTCATTAGAATCTATTCTTAAGGGTATTTCCGAAGGCCTAGGAATATCACTTTTGCCAAAAAGTATTTTACCTAAAAACAATAACTTTTTTATTTATAATTTAAATCATAAATTTAGTAAATTAGAGGTTAAGTTTATAATCAATAAAAATTTACGAATAAATCCTTTGCTTAAAAACTTTATTAACATAACAAATAGTTATCTTTCTAGTTCATATTAATTAATTGTAAATTTTTACCCTTTTTCTTGCTCATAGCCTAAAATATTTTTTTCTTCTTTGATTTAAATTTATAAAATCTAATAAAATAAGGCTTTAAATAATACTACAACAAATAGTAAAATCTAAAGCCTATAGCAACTGGATCATTTATTTTCTAACACCAATTCAGATTTAAATATCACCACAGCATCTCCTGAAATTTTAATCTCTGTTGGTTCATTATCTTCTATTTTCACCTCAACTTCAATAATCCCTGATCGATTTATTGCTTCTCCCTGCTTGGCTTTAAATTTTAATGAAGAGTTATTATGCTTAACAAAATTATAATGAACAAGATATGCACCTAAAGGACCATTTGCATTTCCAGTAACAGGATCTTCATTAATTCCTATCGCTGGAGCAAACATTCTTCCATGTACTAAAATATCAGCATCATTTGAATCCATTTTAAATACATAATATCCATTACAATTAATAATTTTGCTTAATTTAGAGAGTTCATCATAATTAAGCTCCAATGAATGTAAAGTATTGATACTTTTTATACCAATCATAACCTTAGAGTGGCCTGTTGAAACAATCTGTATTTTATAATTTTCTATTAAATCACTCTCTTTTATATTAAGTGCTTTTAAAAGTTTTTCTTTATTTATTCCATCAATAATATTTCCAAATTCAATTTTTCCTTGTGTCATTACAATTTTATAATCATTATTTTCTTTTATTACATCAACTGGTAGAATTCCAGCTCCTGTTTTATGAAAAACCCTTGAAGTATCTAATTTATTTTCAATGGCACGTGCATAATGAGCAGCAATAGTAGCATGTCCACAGATTGGCACTTCATTTCTTGGTGTAAAAAATCGTATATGAGCATCATACTCACTACCGTTTGAAGAAAATATAAATGCTGTCTCAGAATTATTAATCTCTCTAGCTATTTTCTGCATTTCTTCATCATTAAGTCCATCTGCATTTGTTATAACTCCTGCTGGATTTCCTGTAAATTTTTCTTTAGTAAATGAATCTATCTGATATAAATTGTATTTTCTAACCATGTATCATTCTCCTAAAATATTCTATTAATAATTACAATATACCTAGCTGATAATATAAGTTACCTTTAATAGTGAACACGAGCTACATCATATCTATTCTCTTGTGAAAATAACATTTCTATTTTTTCTTTTTCAACCTTCTTATCATTATAGTTTCTTATGCTCACTCTATTAAAAATTGAATTCATTTAAACATCTCCTAATTCTAATAAATTTTAAATATTACTTAGCTGTTTATTCATTACTAGTAATAAATATCTATATATTATATAATCAATTATAGTTATATCTAGATATTTAATCTAGTACGCACTTTTTGCTCAGATACTTACCATTTGGAAAGAAGGAATTTACATGAATAAAGATACTACTATAATCTGAATTATATCTTAGTGTTAAAAAGTATGTAATACCATTTAAACTATATATTAGCAAAGTCCACGACATTACATCGCGGACTTTATATTATAAAACTCTTATCCTAGCTTTTTATAAGCTTTGTTTCTTCTAAAAGTAATCAGAAAAATATGCCGTTTGTTGTTCTATTGAATCTTCAAGCATATCAACTGTTTCAGGACTACAAGTAATACGACCTATTTTATGAAGATAATCTGGGCGCTTATATCCAAGAAGCATTGTTGTCATTGTCTTTATATCAATTCTATCATTTACCCTATTTTGTACACGAACAACCTGACCTTTTCCGTCATTTGAAATAGTAAGTTTGAAGGTTCCTTGATTGCAGGCTAATACTGGATCATCCATTGTGAAAGTCCACTCTCTATTTATTGTATCAGGCTTAAATGGATACTGATCAATAAACTTCTCCAAATCAACAATTCTAGCCATATAATAAGGCGAAATTGTTTCTTTAATATCTGCATCTTCTAATAAAAATGCTAAAGGTTCATCTGTATATGTGTTTCCTATAACTTTTGTAATCATTGAAAAATGCGCACTTATGAAATTCCACAATCCACTACGTGCTTCTTCATTAACAGAAATCATATCTTTAATATGAAATATCTCATCTTTAATCCAATATATGACATACCCATCTGGTTCATTGTCTTCATTATAATACACAGCTGCCATTAAATCATCAGAATCCCAAAGTTGATATTCATTCCATGCTAAATCATCACGAACTAGAGCTCCATGAGTCTGCATAGCAAATCGTTCATATGCCTTTTTAACTTCTTCACCGCCTACATCAACTCTTTCTACTTCACCAGATACTTGTTTATTCTTTGGCAGTTGGTAATCATTAATTTCATATGTAATCTTATCAGATATAATCTCCCATCCTTTTCTACGATAATATGGGATAGAATAAGGATATAAATATGATATAGACTGATTTTTATCCCTCATATTTTTTAATGCTTGATCTAATAATTTATGCATTAATCCCTGATTAGCATACTCTGGATAAGTCCCTACACCAGTAAGACCTCCCATATCGTATGTTTTATTAAATATACGAACCTTCATAGGGTAAACTGCCACTTGGGATATTAATTTATCTCCATCAAACCATCCTAAAACATCAGCCTTCTCTAATGTAGGAGACTTTGCTCTAATGATTTCTTTTTCTTCCCATCCAACTTGTTGTAGTTCTTGATCAGTAACCTGAAAAACATATCTTAGAAGTTGATTATATTGTTCAAGATGCTCAAGTCCAACTTTTTTCATTTTTAATTGTTTCTTTCTACTCAAACGTCTTCTCCTCACTTTCATCAAATTGATTATTTTTACTAATTTATTATATTTAAATTTATATATAATTTTTAATATAATAAGCCTGCATATACATAAGTGAATATTTTTTCTTATAACATTAAATATCTATATTTCAATCCCTTATATTTATTTTAAATAATAAATATTTTCTCACAGTTTATTTTTGCTATACTTTATTATACCACTAATAATATGTAAATACTTAGTATTCTATACCCATATAATAAGAAGCAAATTAATATTGAGTAATTCAATTTGACTTCTACAGTAGACATAAAATTTCCAAGTGATTAATTTTAATTTAGTAACTATAATCTAATCTCTGCTAACTCCTTCCCCATACTTTTTGTTATACTTAACTTCAACACTTATCTTTGGATGCTTTTCACAAAACTGACTGATTACAAAATAGCAACTTGGACATGGTTCCCACTTGCTATACAAAGTAAGTTTTCCATAATCATTCAACTCTTTTTCTTCTATCTGCTTATGTATTTCCTCTAATATCTTCTTTTCACTATCATTAACCCTATTATATCCAATGCCTAACTTTCCTAATTTATTGACTTTACTGCTTTTAAATATTGCTTCTTTAAATGGTGGCGCTTTGCAATAATCCTCTATATCATTACTTCCGCTTATTGCCTTAAACTCTTTATTATCATACATTGCTACTGCTATATTTATAGAATCCTGAAGTGCTTTACTTTGATCTATTTTAAATGATTTCTTTTCATTTTCATCATTTTTCATATACTTATTTATGTTTTTTCTTAAACGCTTTATTCTTGGAATATTGTTATTTAAATGATCATGATATTCTACACTACCTTCTTTTGCTTTAATATATTCACACTTTATGTTTTCAGGTATTTCTATGGATATTGTTTTTGTTCTTGTTTTATCATTATATTCTTCTTTTACATCTTCTTTTTTAAGAAAAATCATCTTTTTCAAAAGTTCAATATCTTTTGCATAAATATAATTCTTATCAATTTCTATTTCTAGCTCTTTTAACCTTGCTTTTTCTTCTGTATTTATTGCTCTACATATATTATTTTTTGTTTTTTTTATAACTTCCAGCATATGTTTAACGTTGTCTTGAACGCCTGGCTCTCTTTCATATTCAACTCTATCTATATGAAGTTTTTTAACTTCATTCATTTTTTCACATAATTTATTGTGTTCCTCTTCAAACAATACTATTTTTTCTATATAATCAATAAAATCATCTATGTCATTTGCTTTATATGTGATTTCATTATCATTAATACATACCTTTAATCTTTCAGCCACACTTTTATCAAGGTTAAAAGTTTTTGCAATTTTTTCTGTAATATCTTCTTCATCATATTCACTTATTTTATAACCTTCTTTTCTTAACGAAGATTTAAAGTCATGAATATTGCTAATCTTTATTCGGTTTCTTTTTTCTAATCGCGTCCCTTTATGCACTATATTTACCTCATATTTTCGTTCTTAATTAATTTATCTTTTAAATATATAATTATTTCAATTCTCTTATCTTAAATATTCTTATTATTTATAGCAGACTTTTCCAATAATTATATTAGGTAATGATACTAAAAATACTATTTACGGTTTAATTAAGCCATCACCATCGTTTTTTATTCGATTTACTCTTTTTTTGCTAAAATTGACTACAATAAGAGCAACTTAAATTTCCATTTTCATCCAAAGCAAAGCTTCCAATGAAAAATCTGCCATTTTATTATCCTCCATAAATTTCAAATTTACTAGTCTATTAAATCTGAAGTTTATAACTTAGTAAAGTATAACATTTGCATAAGTACCACACTATTCAATTTTCTAAGAATATTATTTTTATTAATGGCTTTACAGATTTACATATTCTTAAATAAAAAACACCGCATATTCTTTTTGGATAATACGGTCTTCTTTGAATTAAATACTCTATTATCAAATTTTTAAAAAACATTTTTATGAGTTACTTTGTACTTTCTAACTGATAAGAGTAACAACTTTTAATATATTTTAAAGTCGTAATCATACTTATTTAGTATGTAAGATACATATCGTATCACCTTAGGTTCTACACTTTTTACTAAAATAAAATAAGAAGTTAAAAAGGAATTTTACATGAACCGACACCAAAAAGTTAGACCAAAAATCTAATGATTTGGAGGTCGGTTTTTTGGCAAAATATAGTTATGAATTCAAAAAAGAAGTTGTTCAAGCGTATTTGGATGGTAAAGGTGGTTATAAATTTCTTGCGAAAGAGTTTGGTATTCCTTCTCCAAGCAAGGTTAAATTATGGGTTGATAATTACCGTACATTAGGCGATGAAGCGTTGATGCGTTCAAGAAAAAATGAATCTTTTACTTTCGAATATAAACTTCATGTAGTAGAATTATATCTAACAAGTGAGGTCTCATATCAGGAGTTAGCCCTTCAAGAAAGGATACATAATCCAACGCAAATAGTTAAGTGGGTAAATGATTTTAGAATTGCTGGTCCTGATGCTTTGCGGCCGAAGAAGAAGGGACGAAAGATATCGTTGGAATCATCAAATAAATTGTCTAGTAAAACAGAATCCGCCGAAATTGTTTCAGTTGACACTACTGCTGAACATGTAAAACAGCTTGAAGATGAATTGCTCAAGCTCAAAATTGAGAACGCATATTTAAAAGAACTGAGGAGGCTGCGTTTAGAGGAGGAAGCTCTTCTGAAAAAACAGCGAGAATCATCCACAGCCTCCGAGGAGAATTCAAATTAAAAGATATTCTCGCAGTTGTAGGCTTTCCAAAAGCGACATACATGTATTGGCAAAAGCGATTTAATAGAGAAAATCCTAATAAAGAACTAGAAGAAAAGATCCTTGAAATACGTAGTATTAATAAAGATTGGGGTTATCGACGTGTATACGGAGCACTACGTAAACAAGGAATACTTATAAATAAAAAGAAAGTTCAGAGAATTATGCAAAAGCTTAATCTTCAGGTGACTTCCTTTACAAGAAAGAGTCGTAAGTATAGTTCATACAAGGGTAAAGTTGGAAAGGTTGCTCCTAACAGAATTCATAGACGTTTTGACACACAGATTCCTCATCAGAAAATCACAACAGATACTACTGAGTTTAAGTATTATGAGGTTGATGATAAGGGACGAATGATAATAAAGAAACTATACTTAGATCCATTCATGGATATGTGTAATAGAGAAATCTTAAGCTATGGAATATCTCAACATCCGTCAGCGGCCAATATCATGGGAGCACTAAACCAGGCAATTGAAATCACAGCTGATTGTCCATACAGAAGAACTTTTCATTCTGATCAAGGTTGGGCTTACCAAATGAAAGCTTATGTACACACTCTTAAAGAAAATCGAATTTTTCAAAGTATGTCCCGAAAGGGCAACTGCCATGACAATTCAGTAATGGAGAACTTCTTTGGAATAATGAAACAGGAAATGTACTACGGCGTTGTTTACTACAGTTATGATGAACTCAAAGAGGCAATAGAACAATACATCAAGTACTACAATGAACAAAGAATTAAAGAGAAACTAGGATGGATGAGTCCCGTAGAATACAGGCTCAACCTCTTGGCTGCATAAAAATAGCGTAGCAGCCATTAAAACTGCTACGCTTAAAAAGTCTAACTTTTTGGGGTCACCTCAACATTAATAAGTATCCTTTTAACTTCTTATTTTATATTATAAAAATTCCAATCCCCCATATTTCCCCTACAAATAATTTATAATTATTATTTGTCCATAATACAATATCATATGAATACTTTACATCATAACTATTTACTGGCTTCAAAAAATAATCCCCTTGAAGAACTTAATCCCCAAATTATTTGATATACTAAGCTCTTCTTTATTCCCTAAGCCATCTATGAATTAAATTCATATTTTCTTTTCATATACATAAATAACATGCATGATATTTTGAGTTTTTACACTCTCTTTAAGATAATTTATTAATAATGTATATCTTTATTATATCTATATTAAGATTAATAAGTACTAGTAAACTTTATCTTCCCATATTAGTTATCTATTTTTTCATAAAACCCTATTTCTTTAGGTTTAATACTACATTTGCTTTTTATCTATTTCATTAATTTATATATCCCCTTCAGTTATTTCAAAATCTAGTTCTTACTTAGGTTTACTTAATATAATATTTTAATAATCATCTTTTAAATAAAATCATATTACAAATATTTATTGATATTGATATTATTTTCCCATTTTACTTCTCAATTCTCTTATTACTATTTTCCCATTTTACTTCTCAATTCTCTTAGTTGAAAGATTACCTTATTCGGTATATAGAAGTAATACTGTCATGATTTTCTTCTATATATTTTCTATTCTTATTTTTATAGATTCTCCCTATTATATAGCTTTAAATATTTCATTAGTAATCTTAGCCATTAATAAAATTCAAATATTTATGCTATATCTTAATTTAAGCTAAATTATATTATCTCCACTCCTCACTAAAGTCAAATATTGTCGAATTGTATTTTCATTTTTCACATTTTTAAACTCTTTTTTAATTTTATTTATATAGCGCTATAAAACCTTTGACTTACCTGGATTATTATAATAAAATAAATTGAATTTTAAAAGATTTAATGTAAACATTTCACTTTTTGTCACAGTGACATTTTATAAACGGAGGACTAATATATGAGTAATAATAAATTCAGTTATTTATTAAATCTTCTAAAAATATCGCCTTCGCAAATGGCTGAATATTTAAATGTTGATCGAACATTAGTAAGTAAATGGAAAAATGGGACAAGAACAATATCAATTAATAGTGATTATTTTGATAAAGCTCTAGAATTTTTAATTCTTAAAAATGAAACATTAAATGCAAAATTACTTGAGAATTTATTATCATCAATTTATCCTGATCTAAATAATGAAGTTAATCATAACCTTTATTTAATGAATCATTTAAAAAATTATATTTTAAATGATAATAATGATAATAAAATCTCAAAAACAAATGAAACTATAGCTCCCAATTCTATTTATAGCGCTTCTGTACCAATATATTCCAGCGAAGAAAATATGCTTCTTGGAATACTAAATATGTTAGATTCAGTAATTAACGATGGAATACCTCAAAAACTTATATTTATATTTAATGATACATTGGACTTATTAATGGATTATGATAATTTTAGAAATAAGTGGCTTGAAAAAGTGTTAACTCTTTTGAATATGGGATGTAAATTAAGACTTGCTTATACTATAGGCAATAGTTCAAAATTATTTATATATTTATCATCACTGATTTTTCATAAAAACTGTAGTATTTTATCATATATGAATTCATCTAATTATGACTCTAAAAAAACTTCTTTCCATATTATAGAAGATAGGAAAATATTTTTATCTATCTATCACTGTGAGGAACGAAATTTATATTCTTATGGGGCAATATTTTTTGATCCGGTCAGCATTGATTTTTATACTAAAATTGCAGAGGACATTATATCAAAAGCAAAACCAACATTATATAAATTGAATGCTTATACTTTGTATGATACTTTATTTCGTCAAATAAATATCCAAGCTAATGAAATATTTGCTAACCATCATACAATATACTACTACGATAAAATACCTACAATTTATCCAACTATTAGTGAGGATTTATTTTATGAAATACTTTGCAATTCTATCCAATCTAAAGATACTATAAAAAAGGAATTTGATCTATTTAAAAAAATTAACCAGTATATTAAAGATCACTATTACAAAAATGAAAGAAAACATTTTTATCCAATTGATTCACTAATTAAAATGGCTGATATGGATACTATAGTTTATAGAGAAGCACTTAATCAATTTCCTAAATTAGTTGTTTCAAATAGTCAATTTAAAAGACATATGAAAGAGTTAGCAGATTATTTATTATCAAATGAAAAATTCAATATATGTCTGTGCCCAACTACTTTAATCCCTTCTGCGCCATCTGTTCATTGCTGGTGCAAAAAAAATGAACGTCTTATTATTTTTGATGACAATTATATATCTCAAGTTAAAATGTGTAGTGATGCTTCATTTACAAATTCTGCTTGTAATTTACTTGAACATCAATTTTTATGTGCACCAGAAAATTTAAAATCAAAAACTATAGTTGCTGATTTTTTAAGAAGCCTATAAACTTATTAGTTTTTATTAAACAATATAAATTAAGAGTATTTACCTAAAAACATAATCTGGGAAAATACTCTATTTTTAATATTATCTTTTTGAATATCTAAGTATTATAATACCCTTATCTGATACATACTCTTGTAAATGTAGGTCTATTTTAGGAGTTCCCCCCAAAAACAATGGTCTTCCTCTTCCTAATATTGTTGGAATTATTCCAATAATATACTCATCAATAATATCAGCCTTAAGAAAACTGTCTACAAGTACTCCTCCACCAAATAGAAATATATCCTTTCCTTCTTTCTTTCTTTCTTCTTCTATGATTGTGCATATATTTCCATTTATGAAATGAAAATTATCATAATCTTCTAATTCTTTTGATGTTGCTATATACACCTTTTTATCCTTAAAATCATCAACAAAACCTTGATCATAACATTTCTTTCCCATAACAACAGTATCTATGCCTTCAAGAAATTTCTCATAATTCCATTTGTTTTGTGTATCTAAACTTTCATCACCATCTCCAACTATCCAGTCAAATCCACCATCTTCATTTGCAATATATCCATCTATACTCATAGCTAAATTTAATATTATTTTTCTTTTCATTCCACTATCCTCTTCTGCTTACTTTATTAATTTATAATACCTTAGATGCAAAGAGGACAACTTGCCTAAGTTCTCCCCTAAAGTTTTATATTTAATTATTTATCTTCTCTTATTAAGTATGCATTTCCTTCATTATCGTTAAATGAAAACATCCTTCCATATGGCATTTCCATTAATTTTCCTAATTCAACACCATTATCTTTTAGTTCAGAATAAGTCTTATCTATATCAGTAGTACTTAATAATATTGACGGATGACCAACATTTGCAGCTGGGTTTTGTGATTCCATCATACTCTTATTATATAATACAAAAGTAGTAAATTCACTTTCACTTGGTCCTACTTCTATCCACTTAATTCCTGGTCCCATTTCTTGTTCAAATTTAACTACAAAGCCCATCTTTTCAATCCAAAACTTCTTAGCCTCATCTTGATTATTAACATATATTGTTATCTTACCGATTTTATTTACCATGTAAAATTCCTCCTCATTTGTTTATGGTCTTTTATTATATTACAATAGCTACTCTTATTCAATAACTATAACATCTGCCTTTTGTAGTTTAATTATATACAGTGTATTATTTAATTTTCCAGAATCTTTCTTTTCGTTAAAAGGATTAATCATGCACGATACACCAGTATTAGCTGTTTCACATTTAGTACCTCCTATACACTTTTGCATACATCTAGTACAATAGAAAATCTCAGTTTATTAGTTGATTTTGATAAAAATTGTGCCACAATATATCCATTAGCTTCATGAATTTCAACTCCAGCTGAAAATTTGTACACCTTTCTAAATATTAAAAATAAAAAAAGATTGTAACATTGAACCTTATGTTAATCCCAGAACTAAATTACATCTATATTGTCACTGTACTGCTTCAAATATGCACCTAATACCTGTAATTAAAGTATTAGGTGCATATTTTGAAGCTTTCTATCAATAATAGTGTTAAATTACACTGCCTTATTTCTTTCAAATATAACTTTTCCTGCGCAAACCTTAGATTGACCAAACCACATACATTTTGCACAGCTTAAGCATTTACCAGTATCTTTACCTTCTTTAGCGTCATTTGCCCAATTAGGATTAATAAGAGCTCCCTTAGCAATATCCACCATGTCCACATTTGTTTCATTTAATATGTTTTCAGCAGTTTCAGCTGAATAAATTCCATTAACTGCAAATACTGGAGCAGAAACTTCTTTCTTAATTTTTTCAGCTGCATAAACAGCATTAGAGAATTTATAGCCTTCATCTACATGAATTTCTTGCTCACTACCGAATCCATAAGAAATATCAAGGAAGTCTATTCCATTTTTATCTAATATTTTGGCATAATGTAATCCATCTTCTATAGTTGGTTCAAATCCTCCAAGGCGTATTCCAACAACAAATTCTTTTGGAGTTATTTTTCTAATACCTTCTAATATTTCTATTACAAATTTTTCAGGGTTAGTTCCATATTCGTCAGTTCTTTTATTTACCTTCTTATCTAAAAACTGACTTATTAAATAACCGTGGCATCCATGAAGTTCAATTCCGTCATATCCTGCTTCATAAGCTCTTCTTGCAGCTTCAACATAATCATTTTGTATAGATTTTATATCTTCTATAGTCATTTCTCGACCAACAACAGTTCTTACATGGTTTTTATATTCATAGGAACTTGGACATATTGGATTTTCTGATATTCCAACAACTCCTGCATGATGAATTTGAATAAATATTGGACAGTTTTCTTCATGAACTACATCAACTATGCTCTTTAATCCTTCAATTTGGTCATCTGCCCATATTCCAAGCTGATGTTCTGATAATTTCCCATCACTATTTACACATGTAGCTTCTTGAATTATTAGTCCAGCTCCCCCTTGGGCTAGCTTCTTATAACGTTCAACATTTTCAGGTGCTACAGATCCATCATTGCTAAATCCAATTACCATTGGAGGTATACAAATACGATTCTTCATTTTTACATTTTTAATAGTAAATTCATTAAATAATTTTTTCATAACTCCACACTCCTAATTTTCTAATTAACCTACATTATCAATTTCAAGTTTTTCTATTTTAATTGGTTCAAAAGTTTATTAAGCATAATACAATATCTTATTGCCATTAATTAACTAATATACCAAATCACAAAATTTAAATCTATAATTATCGATTTAATTAATCTATATTTACCTATTAACTAAATCGTTTTTAACAGATTAACATATTTATATTATAATTGCAATATAAATATAAAAAGATAGTAATAAATAAATTGAGCTAATTATTTATTACTATCTTTTTAATCTCTATAATTCAATTTTCATCCATTCTGCAATTTCCTTAATTGTTTTCTCATTTCTTCTAAAATAAGTATATTGCCCAATATTTCTTGATTCTACAAGCTCTGCCTCTTCTAGTATTGATAAAAAACCTGATATAGTTGATTGACTTAATCCGGCTTTTTTTCTTATGGTTCCTACACATACACCTTCTTGAAAATCATCCATTATTGATAAATGTATCTGAGGCTCAAAATTTTTTTGAGGTTCTTTTAACCATAATAATATATTTAATCTAGTTTCATTTCCTAGCGCTTTAAAAATCTTCACTTTATCCATGCTCTTCTCCTTTAACACCTATATCTTTACATTTGTATAACTTTAATTTATATTACCATAAATTTTTTATTATATGCAATTTAATAATAAAAACCTTCTAGGCATTAAATCTTTTAAGTAATAAAAAAAACTATTTTATCAAGTCTAATACTCATAATATTAGCTAATTCGCTTACTGAATTCTAACTACAAAATTAAATATTCCTTTGTGCTTAATTCCAATTTTATATTGTTTTTATATGCAGAACATTCATAAAAAAAATAGCAATTGAAATATCTAGGAGTATATTTCAATTTTATAAAACAAATGGTAAACTAAATAAATCCATAATACTGCTTAAATCTAAATGAAGCAGAGCAATCATTAACTTTCCTAAAAAGGATTGTAGGACATATATTTGTTATAATGGTTAAATATTTAATCAATAAAATTCCAGTTTTCTATTCAGAAGACTGGTCCAAATATGGAAATTTGAAAGGAAAACTTATGGAACTAAAAAAATTAACAGAACGTATTTATTATACAGAAAGTGATTCAAAATCTGATCGTCCAGTATTAGGATATATTTTAGGTGATAAATGCTCAGTCATGATTGATGCTGGAAATTCAGAAAATCATGTTAAAGATTATAATTATGCATTGGAGAAAAACGGATTCAAAAGGCCTAAATATTGTATTATCACACATTGGCATTGGGATCATACATTTGGGATGCATGCTCTTGATGCAGAAACCATTGCTCATTATAAAACAAATGAAGAATTACATAGACTTTCCTCATGGATGTGGAGTGATGGAGCAATGAAGCAAAGACTTATTGATGGAGAGGAAATAGCATTTGCTGATGAGCATATCCGTGTGGAATACAGCCCTTTAGAGGATATAAAGGTAATAACCGCTGATCGTACGTTTAAAGACAAAATTGTCATTGACTGTGGAAAAATCACTTGCCAATGTTTGCACTTATCGTCGGCACATAGTGATGATTCAGTTGTAATTTTTATTCCAGAAGAAAAAGTGATTTTTATAGGAGATCTCTATAATGACGACTTTTATAATAATCATTATAGAGATACAGAAAAAACAAAGCAATTATATGATGCACTCACTCAAATTGATTTTCAAATAGCAGTAGTTGGTCATAGTAATCCAATTGGTAAAAAAGAAATTATAAATTTTTTAGGAAAATTTATTCATTAAATTTCAATTTGCGAGCAGAGATTCAGAGGGAACAACATTAAGGTTGCCCTCTCTTTTTATATCCAATTCTATAGATAATTTTTTATAAAACAAAAAAGCTATAGTTTAAACTACAGCCTTATAACATTCTAAAATTATCTTCTATTTTGTTCTTTCTTAGCTCTTCTACAAGATACACATCTTGTTGGCTCATTTTCGAATCCTTTTTCTTTGTAGAACTCTTGTTCTCCTACTGAAAATATGAATTCACTTCCGCAATCTCTACATGTTAATGTCTTATCTGTCATAAATATTCCTCCTAAATTTAAAGATCCTGATTTGATAATACTTTCTAAATTTATGAGAAATTATTTATCCAAACGAAACTTAAATTATCTTTTTATTTTGTTAGCTTTTTGCTACTCATTTATAATAACATAATTTTTAATATAATGCAACCACTTTTGTTGAAATATATCGAAAAATTAGATTATTTGCTATTAATTCTCTTCTCTACAATTTACGAATTACGAAAAATCTTTAGAATGAAAATACAAGAGCAAATGTACTAAAGCTAAATTTAATTGACTTTGCATTCAAAATAAATTATCATACATAATATCTATTTTATGAATTAACAATCTAAGTATATCTAAGATGATACGATAGAATTATATTATTCATATTAATAATATAATTCTGAAAATGAAATGCCTACTTAGTTTTAACTACTAGGTTAAAATTTCAAGTTACTAATGATAAATGCAAAAATATTTTTTTGTAGCTTTTAGGAGGATTTTAAATGACAATTCAACTTAACATGATTCAATCTATAGGACTAGCTGTCATTTTCCTTTTACTTGGAAAGGCAGTTAAAAATGCTGTACCTTTATTTTCAAGATACGCAATACCTTCACCCGTAATTGGAGGACTTATGTTTTCAATTATACATATGATTCTCAGACAGAGTAATATTGTTTTATTTGAATTCGATACAACACTACAAAACTTTTTCCAGATTATGTTTTTCTGTACTGTTGGATTTAATGCCAGTTTGAAGATGCTTAGAATCGGTGGTAAAAAAATACTCATGTTTCTACTTATAGCAACGGTTTTTGCCATACTTCAAAATGTATTGGCTGTTGGTCTTGCTGAAGTTGTCGGAATCAGCCCACTTCTAGCACTACTTACCGCATCCCCTTCTCTAACTGGTGGACACGGTACATCAGCAGCTGTAGCGCCTAGTATTGAAGTCCTTGGATATCCTGAGGCTCTAACAGTAGCTTTAACAGCTGCAACATTTGGACTTATTGCAGGTTCGTTACTAGGTAGTCCTATGGCCAATCGTCTTATCATTAAAGATGATCTCGTAAATAAAAAAAGGCTTCAACCATCTGATGAGGTTGAGTTTGATTTATCAATTATAGAAACTAAGAAAACTACACTGGATACTAATAAAATTAAAATGGCTTTCTTCCAAATATTAATAGCTATGGCTCTTGGAACTTATTTAACTGATGCTTTAAATACATTCGTTGGGCATCTATTTAATGGAGTAACTTTTCCTGCATATATAGGAGCAATGCTTGTGGCAGCTGTTATAAGGAATATTTCAGACAACTCAACTCTTTTTAAAACTCCATTAGAAGAAATTGAAGTAGTTGGAGAAGTGTCATTAAATTTATTCCTTGGTATGGCACTTATAACATTAAAGCTTTGGCATTTAATAGACTTGGCACTTCCAATGCTAATTTTACTTTTAGCTCAATGTATAATGATGTACCTTTATGGTATCTTTGTATCTTATCCATTAATGGGCAAGAATTATGATTCAGCCGTAATGGTGGCAGGTTTAACTGGATTTGCAATGGGATCTACATCAAATGCAATGGCAAATATGAATTCAGTTACTGAAAAATATGTATATTCAAGAACTGCATTCTTCGTAGTACCAATAGTAGGGTCATTATTTATAGACTTTATAAACATTGGAATTATCTATGGATTCATCGGTTTTCTTTCTTAGATATTCACATAAAATAGATACTGATATCTTTTCGTAGTTATCTTTCACAATATAAAAAACTTTTTAAATATAAAGCCCTGTAATTTCAATATTACAGGGCTTATCATTATGTACTATTTTACTAATGTCCTTCTTCATACTACTCTAGATAATCCTTTATAATAAGCTATTTCCATTTTCACAAGTTTTATAGATAATTTCATATTGCTTATCTATTAATGGATTTATTTTTATAGTCTTCTTCTTTTTAATATAGACATAACAAATATATGGTATAATCCAACCTAATATTCCCTGTATTGAAAATAATATAGAAAGAAAAATCTTATTTCCATCATAAGCAAATACTGATAAAGCCATAAAAGCTGTGCCAATCACTCCCACTATATATGCTACTGTTGATGCTTTAAATGACTTATCCCTCTTAACAACCGTTATTACACAAAATATTAATGATACCAAAGCCCAATAGCTTACATAGGAAATTATATATCCAGAAGGAACTTCTGTAACAAAACGATTTTCTTTCTCCAAATGAGCGTTATAAATAAGAGATTGAGCTGTACTTAATACTAATAGGGTGAAATAAACAGCTATATACTCTTTCCAAACCACATGTTTGGCATTTACTCTTTTATCCTTCTTTTTATTTTTTTCTTCTATTATCTTCATGTGAGTATCGCCTTATATCCAAGTCCATGAACTGTTATGATTTTAAACTCTTCACACATAGAGAATTTATCTCTTAGCTTTGTAATGTACACATCAACAGCTCTTAAACTTGTATTACTTTCTAGCCCCCAAAATTCATTCATAAGCTGCTGTCTAGAAAAGGTATGTTTTGGGTAGGAGAGCAACTTATATAAAATATTAAATTCCCTAACTGTAACTGGGATTTCTTCATCATTTATAGTAGCCGTCATTTCATCAGCGTCCATTGTAAGCCTGCCAACAATTATTTTCTTTTCATTAGCTATATTAGCTCTTCTAAGTAATGCATCTACTCTAAGTACTAGCTTTACCATATAGTCATCTATTCCCAATCTAAATCCCTTTTTCTTTGACGCGATATCATCACGTGCAGTCATAAATAAAATTGGAATAATTCTATTTATTTCTCTTACAGATTGTGCAAATTCATACCCATCGACCTTAGGCATCATAATATCTGAAATAATTAAATCATATATATTATTGTACATTAAATCATAAGCCTCTACAGGATTTAAACATCCATTAGATTTATATCCATTGTCATCTAAGTATGTGCATACTATTTGATTTAATTTTACATCATCCTCGACTACAAGTATATTAATCATAAAATCCTCCATCCTTCAAAATAAATCATCTTATTTTATAACTAAAATGTTAAAGAATTGTTTAAATTAATACTTAATAAGTAATTTAATATCTTTTTTTCATTATAAATTGAAATTCTCATTCTGTATAATCATTAGCCTTCATTATTTAAACAACAAAAAAGACTATAGTATAAACTACAGCCTTGTAATAATCTAAAATTATCTTCTATTTTGTTCTTTCTTAGCTCTTCTGCAAGATACACATCTTGTAGGTTCATTTTCAAATCCTTTTTCTTTGTAGAATTCTTGTTCTCCTACTGAAAATATGAATTCACTTCCGCAATCTCTGCATGTTAATGTCTTATCTGTCATAAATATTCCTCCTAAATTTAAAGATCTTGATTTGATAATACTTTCTAAATTTATGAGAAATTATTTATCCAAACGAAACTTAAATTATCTTAATTATTTTGTTAGCTTTCCGCTATTTATTTATAATAACATAGTTTTTAATATAATACAACTATTTTGTTGAAATATACCGAAAATTTAGATTAAGTTTAAATTTTTCTCTAGAAAATCAGCTACAGTAAATTCTTCTTGTGACCATGTAGCTGTACTAAATTTTGCTCTTTCACTTTCAAAAACTGTTTTAAGATATTTCATTCCTACAGATGCTTTTGTGTCTCCTTCTCCTACAATGTAGAAGAATTTATCATCTGCAAGCACTCCCATTTTACTTGTATCCCATTGTCCTTCAACGTATAATGATGCTGCAAATAAATTAGGATATTTAAGATTTAAATACATAGAAGTCATACATCCCATAGATTGACCAGTTGTATATAATCTATTTTTATCATGCTTTTTTCTACAATTCTTCATATGAAGTGAAACTTTTTATGTGGAGTTTTATACTCCACCTGAATTTAGGATAAACTTACCCTTCATTGAATTCCATAATAATTTGCAGCCTTGGTTTTTGAAATTTCGCAGATATTAAACCATTCATTAAATTAACACATTCTGCAACAATGGATAATCCTAATCCAGAGGAATTATCAGTTCGACTTTCATTACCTACATACATACGTTCAAAAATATTGTCTACTTTATTGCTTAAATCCTGGTCTGTGCTATTTTCAACAATAATTATAACCTTATGATCTATCTTCTTAATATAAATAGTTGCGTCTTCGCTTCTGATACCATATTTTCTAATATTATCAAACAGATTATCAAAAATCCTATTTATTAGGTTCCTATCTATTGATATAATTGCTTTTCTCTCCTTTGACTCAAGATTTATCTTAAGCCCTTGCTCACTTATAATTTCCTTTACAATCTCAATTATATCATCCTTTTCAATAGAAATAGGAATATCCTTATTTATCAGCTTGTTATAAGTAAATAACTCTTCAATAAGCGTTTGCAGCTTAAAACATTTTTGAGATGCACAATGAATAAAGTCATCTGCCTCTTCTTGATTTTCATAAATATGATTTTCTAATAAATCCAAATAACCTATTAATGCTGTAAGTGGTGTCCTTAAATCATGTGAAATATCAGTAATTAACTGACGTTGTTTAATGTCACTCTCTTTTTCAATGTCCATTCTTTCTTTTAATGAATTGCTCATTTCATTTATATTGGCTGCCAAACGAGATAACTCATTATTTCCCCTTATTGGTATTTCATATTCCAATTTACCTCCAGCGATAATATCAATACTTCTATCTATTTCTTCAATATACCTAATAGATTTTCTGATGAAAAGGAATAATGTTAACATAAATATAAAGGCTGAAATTAATACAATTATAAACTCATAATACTGCGGCACCAACATTCTACGCATAGGCCTAATTAAAATTTGTCCACTAGAGTCAGAATAGTTAATTGGAAACATATATAGAATATCATTAGAATGGAAATTCATTCTTTTATTATCATTCGAGTGCTTTTCTCCATTGTTTGATACAAGACGAATATTTTCTTCATAATATTGTGTTAAATCTATAGTTTCAATAGCCTGATAATATGTGAGATTTTTACTTTCTACCATTGTTGTAATCTCTCTAGAAATAGCTTCAGCACGTTTGCCGTAATTCCTTAAATACAGCATATTCGAAGCATTATTCAATATTAACCATGTTACTATACTTAAAATACCTGCAATTATAGTTGCAAATAAAATATAAGTATAAAGATGATTTCTAGGTTTATTGATTAATCTTATAACCCACGCCTCAAACCGTTTTGATATACTTTGGTTTTTTATTGTCATACTCAATTTCCTCTCTTAATTTTTTATATGAATTGAAACGTATTTTCTGCATTTAATATGCTTTCACGCCCCATACATTTTCATATATCTGCTCAATACTAAATACTTTGAAATGGTCTTGTAATTCGTCATCTACTACCAATATTTTTTCGTTATCCATAGCAAACCTCCTTTTCTTTATTATATAAAATATCCGCATTTATTGTATTAAAATTAGAACTAATTGTAAAATGAATAAGTATTATAAATAATTAATTTATTTAAACTTCAAAAAGCAGTAGTAATTCTTATACTACTACTGCCTAAAACTTCTATCTTTAATATTTATCATTCTTTATTTCTGTTTCACTCTATCAAGTGATGCTTTGGCATCAGCATAACCTACATCTACTGCTTTTTGATACCATTCCATAGCCTTATTTGTATCCTTTGCTACTCCCAAACCATTTTCATAGAGATTACTTCTTCACCTGTTGAAATAGCCAATCACGTATACCTTCAATTGAATAAGCATATTGCCAAGTATATCTATGGCTGCCTCCCTTGAAGACTGTATAATTGATACTGCTATTTGAAGCAAGCATTTGACTTACATCAGTTGCTAATTCCTCTTTACTAGCTTCTGCATTCCAAGTTGCCTTGCTTACAGTAGCTCCTTGTGTCTTTAATTCCTCAGTAATGGCATCCTGACCTGGATTAGCCTTGTTATCACCCTCAGATACAACTATCCATAAGTTTTTATTTGCCATAGGATCTACCTTTGTTGGATCCCACTGACAAGCAACTAATAGTGATGCTGCAAACATATCAGGATACTTGATGTTCATAGCAATAGAAGTCATTCCTCCCATTGATTGTCCAGTGTTATATAAACGGTTAGAATCTATGCTGTACTGAGTTTCCAAATTTTTTATAAGGTCTACTGTCATATCCATTGCTTCAGTAGTTTGAGAAGTATCATCAGCAATAATACTATTATATTGTGGTGCAAGTACAAAGCATTCATTCTTTGCCTGTTCAGATGGTTCTGCCCATACAACAGCTCCTAAGCCCTGAGTTAATGTATTTGTAGGGTTGTTACTTACAACACCAGCATCATGCATAAATAACACTAATGGATACTTTTTAGATGGAGCATAATTTTTTGGTACATATAAATTATACATAAGTTTTGCATCATTATAGTTTGGATCTGTATAAACAAGCTGTTGGAAGTCATCTACTACTAAATTAACGGCATTAGTATTTGTCATGACTTTTGAATCTGCCTTATATATTTGACCATCTACAGTTGAGATATCATCACTTTGCGTTATGTTAACTGTCAATGGTTTGCTTTCAGCTGAATCAGTGGCTGGATCTCCTAACTTTGGGCCACCTTCACCAGGGGCCTTATCGCCCCCCTTAGAAGCGCCTTGAGAATCGCCTTGCTGATCATTTCCATTTTGGTCCTTACCACCGCCGCCATCGCCTCCGTTTCCACCATTTTCTGACTCAGATGTAATAGTCGTATCAAGTTCAGCAATTACATATTTACCATTTGCACCTTCATCAGATTTTTCTGCTGCAGTATTAGCATATACCTTTGTAACAGTCTTTCCTTCAACTGTAAAATCTGATGTATCCAGCTTAGAGGTATCTATCTCACTATCGTATTCCAATGCTACAGCACTTACCTTTTGTCCATCCCCAAATACTTCATTAATTGCTGTGACGCTTTTTATATGATCACTTGCAGGTGTTGTTTTAGCACTTCCTCCATTGTATGAACATGCTGATAAACTTGTTGATGTAAAGATAATTAAGGCTACTGCTATAGTCGATATTATTTTTTTATTTCTCATTCTTTACTTCCTTCTTTCTTAAATATCTAGCGTACAAGCAAGTACACTATACTCTCTTTTTTAATAGTTTATAATTTTTTTAACCTATCCCCTCATTACTTATATTATAAATTATTATTTTTAAAGCTCTTTGACAAATTCTTTAAGACTTCTTTAAGAATTTTTTAAGAAATAAAAAAATCGCCAAGGCGACTATGTTATAACCTATTTATGAAAAAGTTAGCCATATAAAAATTAATTACTTTAAATAAAAAAGCACAACTTTAGTCATGCTTTTTTCAACTATATTTTTAATATCAACCTATCCTTCATTAAATTTCATAATAATTGGCAGCATTGGTTTTTGGAATCTTGCAGATATTGTATTGATGATTTCTAGTTTTATTGATCAATCTTATAACCCACGCCCCAAACCGTTTTGATATAATTTGGCTTTTTATTATCATCCTCAATTTTCTCCCTTAATCTTTTTATATGAACCGAAACCGTATTTTCTGCATTTAATATACTTTCATGCCCCCATACATTTTCATATATCTGCTCAATACTAAATACTTTTCCTCTATTTTGAGCCAATAGCTTCAATATTGAAAATTCAGTCCTAGTTAAATTTATTTCCCTACCATTTTTCTCTACAGTATGGGAACTTAAATTAATATTCAAATCATTAATACAAATGTTGACCATATCATCTTCAGTAAAATTTTTATTCTCCATTTGTGTGTATCTTCTTAAATTTGCTTGCACTCTAGCAATCAGCTCAACACCTTGAAATGGTTTTGTAATATAATCATCTCCTCCAGCTGCAAGTCCTGCTACCTTATCAATTACCTCTGATTTAGCTGTTAAGAATATTATAGGCATATTATACTTTTCACGAATTTTTACACAAACATCTATTCCATTCATTTCTGGCATCATCACATCAAGGAGTATTAACTTAATGCTATCCTCTATAAGTTCTAATGCTTCTTTCCCATTGCTAGCAAGTACTACTTCATACCCAGCATTTATTAAGTATATTTTAAGAATTCTTATAATATCTTCATCATCATCTACTACCAATATTTTTTCCTTATGCATAGCAAATCTCCTTTTCTTTCTTATATAAAACATCACTCCTTATTGTAGTGATATTAAAACTAATTGTAAAATGTCTTAATTGAAGATCAATTGATAAATTCTCAATATTAGCGCTATTAGCTATAGCTTTTTCAATGAGATCAACAAATGCTGCAGACATTTCAATATGAATTCCATCTTTGTTGTTAATTAAAATAGCATCTATTTCCTCAATTTTTTCTTGTTCTGGATAAACAGAAGCTCCTAAACGAGCCATTTTGTAATCCCCCTCTAATTGTTAGTAGCATAATTTAATTATACAACCAATGTAAATCTTTCGAACTTCATATTTTTATTTTTGCGATAAATTACAATATCAAGTGCAACACTAATTAATTGCAAAAAATAACCCATATGGGCACGTTCATGTTAAAGTAATAATTACGAGAAAACCACTTTAAAGGACGTGACTATATGAGTTATAAACATATTACTATAAATGAACGTTGTTGTATAGTAGAATATTTAAATTTAGGATGGAGTTTATCTAAAATTGCTAAAGAGCTTGGAACAAATAAATGAACTATATCAAGAGAAATTAAAAGAAACAATCTTAATGGAAAGTATAGTGCACATATAGCTCAAGAAAGTTATGAAAAAAGAAGAATGAAATGCAGACCTTGTGGTAAAATTGCTGACGCTTCGATAGTTGATTATGTTCAAGAAAAATTGAGTGCACATTGGTCTCCAGAACAAATTTCAGAACAAATTAAGATTGATCTTATTAATAAGAAAATTTCATTCAGTAGCATATATAACTGGATTTACAAAAGATTATTAGAAAAATGTTCCGTTGAACTGCTACGCAGGAAAGGAAAATCTTTAAAGCCTAAAGAAACTCGTGGTAAATTCAATACAGGAAAAACAATTAAAGAAAGGCCAAAGGAAATAAAGAAAAGAGAAGAAATTGGTCATTGGGAACTTGATACTGTAGTTTATAGTAGAGGTAAATCAAAAGCATGTCTTTCAACATTCGTTGAAAGGAAAACACGATTAACCAAAATTAAATTAATACCTAATAGAAAAGCTAATACTTTTAATGAATATTGCATTAAAGCTTTCAATAGCTTCAATAATACTACTGTAAAGACACTAACTGTAGACCGTGGCAAAGAATTTGCAGTTTATTTAGATTTAGAGAGTACTTTGAAAGTTAATGTGTATTTTGCAGATCCATATAGTTCATAGCAAAGAGGAACAAACGAAAATACAAACGGACTAATTAGAGAATTTTTTCCTAAGAAATTCGATTTTTCCACTATAACACAAGAAGATGTTGATATTGTTGAAAATATTTTAAATAATAGGCCACGGAAATGTCTTGGATTCAAGACTCCATTAGAAGTATTTAACGAGTTGTCAAGCTAAGTGTTGCACTTAGCTTGACAATTCGTCATATAAAAAAACACATATTAATGTAGATTTAATTTATACTTAATATAGTCAATTATATATTGCTGCGCTTCTATAGCTTTTTTATCATGTCTCATAGTAAACCCATGTGCTACATCATAAAATCTTTTTCCAGTAACCTCAACACCTGCTTGCATTAATTTCTTTGCATACTCTTCTGCTTCTTCTCTCAATGAATCAATTTCACAAGTAATAATTAATGCAGGAGGTAATCCCATCAATTGTTCATTGGTCGCAAATACTGGCGAACACAAAGGGTTTTTAGCATCCTCTTCAGAACGATACGCCTTATCAAAAGCATATGCTATTTGTGGCTTAATTGCTCCTTCTGCGTAAAATTTATCATATGGTGAAGTAAAAATATCTAATGGTGGATAATCCAATATTTCCGAAACAAACTTAAATTCATTAGAATCATTAGCCATCATACACACAGCTGCCGCGATATTACCACCTGCGCTATGTCCACCAATAACCATTAATTTTGGATTAGCATGAAACATATCCGCATGTTCTACAACATATTTTATAACTGAATAAACCTCTTCTTTATCTTCTGGAAAAGTATGTTCAGGTGCAAGAACATAATCAATATTTATAATAGTCATATTTGTCTGTTCATATAGTCTTTGACAAAAATGGTCCTCATTTTCTGGACATCCCATTACAAATCCACCACCATGAAGATTAAAATAAACTGGAGCATTTAAATCAGTTGACATATGAATTAACGCTCTTGTTTTTCCTTGGCTACTTGGAATATAGATTTCTTTCCCTGTAACTACATTATTTTTATATCTTTCAATATTATCTTGACGCATTTGATTAATAAGATTAATTAATTTTTCTCTATCCATTTTCCTATCCTCAATTCATTTTTAAATATCTATTACTAAATAACATTCTTGGTAGACAGTAATAGCAATAGCTAATTGGGTATACACAGTCTCCAATTTGCGCTACATATATATGGCGCACACTCAATTAATTACAAATCTTAAGTCTATGGTAATCTTTTTTTGCACTTATATTTAAACATACTTTAATATTATTTAACAATATTAATAGGATTTCCTTTAATAAATGCTTCAGCATTTTCAGCTAATAGGTTTATAAGTCTTTGTCTTGATTCAAGGCATCTCCATCCTATATGTGGAGTAAGAATAACATTCTTCATATTAAAAAGTGGATTATTTAATTCTGGAGGCTCTTGTTCTTGAACATCAAGTGCTGCTCCTGCAATTTTTTTATTTTTAAGGGCTTCAATTAAATCAATTTCATTTATAATTGCACCTCTTGCAGTATTTATAATACAAGCTCCTGGCTTCATAAGTTCTAATTTAGATTTATTAATAAGATGTTTTGTATCAATAGTTAGAGGGCAATGCAAAGTAACAAAATCACATTTTTTAAGAAGTTCTTCAAGACTCACAAATTTAATAGTTGAATCTCCTAAATCTTTTGGAGTTCTACTATACACAAGTATGTTCATTCCTAAAGCCTTAGCCACTTTTATTACTTGCTGACCAATAGATCCAGCTCCAATAACTCCAAGAGTTTTATTTTGTATTTCAAAATGAGGTACTTGAAGATACTTAGTAAAGTTATCATAATTTTTATTTTCAATCATCCTTTGCTGTTCTGATAATGATGATGTTAAATTCAGTATAAATGTAATAACCAATTGAGCTACTGCCTCACTGCTATAGCCTGGAACATTAGCTACATATATACCTTTTTCTTTTGCAGCTTCAATATCAATGTTATTATAGCCTGTACCAGCTTCACAGATTAATTTAACACTAGACGGAAATTTTTCAATTAAATCTCTGCCAATTGTCATCTCCTTGGTAATTACTATTTCTTGATCTTTAACTCTTTCTAAAATCTCTTCAGTACTACTATCTTCATATTTAGTAACTTTACCCAAATCATCCATTTTTGAAAAATCTAACTTATTATCAAAGTTTATTTTGCTTGAATTAAGAAATACAATATTACTCATTTTCTCCCCAGCTTTCCTAGTAATATAATTTTACTATATGCTAATATTCTTAACAGGTAATGTTTTTACTTATATTTATACTTTTATCCCTGTTTATATTGATATTATACAACAAATATATATAATGTAAAAAAATATTACTGGAAAACAAAATTCCCAGTAATATTTTAATGATAAATGTCTTAATAACACAAAACTATCTAGAGTCTTATTTAATCCTTTCTTAGATTAGTTCAACATTATTGTTTAAATTTTATTTTCTATAAGGCTTTCAGTTAATAGACTCTATTCCTTATTATTTCTTTATTATCTTACTTTCATATGCCTTAAAAGCAATTCCATCAAAGACTTTAACCTCTTGAGAAAGCTATTTAAAGTTACTACTGATAATTCATTATAAAATTCATCATCATACATAAATAAGCTTTCTGCAGTAGTTGTTTTAAACATATCTCTAAATACTGTGCCACTACCTTCTATACCTTAAAATTCATTTATATCTTTGATTGTAACATTTTGTCCTTCTTGAAGTGATTCTATTTCTTCAACAAATCCACCTATTAAATCTGTATAAAAACTTGGATTGTATTGACCTAATGTTAGATTATTATAGTAATCTTTAATAGCTGTTCTAAAACTAAATACTACTTTACCGCCATTTTTAACAAATTCTCTAATTCTTTCTTGAACTTCATGAAATTTTCTTCTTTTCTTGTTATCTTGATCTATTATTCCATAACAATATTGCTCTGCGCCCTTAGTTGCACCTCTATATCTAAAATACATAAGAGAATTACAGCCATGTGCATAGCTTGATATGATCACATCTTAGCTTGGTTTGGTCTTGGGAGATATCCAATAACATCATGGCCTTGTGCTCCCATTATAGCTTCTGTAATCATCCAGAAATTTTCTCTTTTAGTACCTCTCATGAAATCTAATCCGCAAGCAATTTCATGAGCTGGTATTGGCTCTCTTTGCCCTCCCCATACTGGATAATTATTATATGCCACAATATCAATATGTTTTGCAACCTTTGAAAAGTCAAAACTTTTATCAAAATAGCCCCCTGAAAAATCATGTATTATCACTGAGTCTTTTCCTAGTATTTCTTTTAAAATATTAACTTGTAATTTTGCATAATTCTCTACGCTTAAGCTTCTAAATCTTTCCCATTCCATTCTAAGGCTTGGATTATGAGTCGTTATTGTCTTTGCTGGAAGAGGAATTTCATCAAAGTCATTGTAAGTCTGAGACCAAAATATAGTACCCCAAGTTTCATTTAACTTATTTATATCATTATTATAAGCTTCCCTTAAATAATTTCTAAAAGCTTCTCTACATTCATTACAGAAGCATACGTCACTACCTTCATGTCCAAACTCATTATCTATTTGCCATGCAACTATAGCTTCTTCATCTTTAAAATGTTTTGCAAGCTCTCTTATTATTTTTTCAGTATATTTATGATAAGTCTTACTATTAAAACAGTATTGTCTTCTTCCACCAAAGACTCTCTTAGTATTATCTTCAAATTCTCCTAATACATCTGGATGTCTTTTAGCAAGCCATGCTGGCATAGTCGCTGTAGATATTCCAAAAATCACCTCAAGTTATTTGTGCTGGTAAATAACATGCTAATCTAAATACTCCTTTCAAAGATTTTCTATTATAAATTTTAGCTTAATATAGCTATTTAAAGAATAAGGACCGTATCATCTACTTGTGATACGGTTCCATGCTATATGCCTATATGAGGCTACTTTATTCATAACTGTAAATCTTATATTATAAAGTTAAACGTCTATTAAATAAGCCTCTTTTTTTCAAAGTTACTTAAAAGATCTTCATATTCTTTCATTATATTATTATATATAGTTAACGTTTCCTTTGTATTTGCTCTTACTCTACCCAATATGAAATCATATTTATCTATTACTATGTTACAAATATCACTATCAATCTTATTATTTAATGCCATATCATATAATATTGATATTACTGTTTCTTTAGGGAATTCCCCTTTATAACTTCTTTTACCAACAAGAGCACTTATTATATCTGCTATTGCAACTATTCTTACTTCGAGTGAAATCTCACTATCTTTTAATTTAAATGGATATCCTGTCCCATCTAATTTTTCATGATGTAATGCAGATATATCTCTTATGTCATCTAAACCTAAATCACTTAATATTCTATATCATATGCTGCCTCTTCTCCATGCCCTACCATTCTATTATCTACTGAATCTAGAGTTTTTTGTATTATCATTAAAATGTTCTTTAAACTTACTTCTATCATTTTCCACCCCTGAAGCATTTATTGTTATAAATTCTAAAAAAATCAATGCTATTATAATACTATATATTATAAAGTTATCTCAACGTTAATTTTTGATATTGTTAAACATAATATACAAACATCTAAATGTTATCAATCTTTAGGATTACTCTCTATTATTTACTCTTAACTAAATACTGTATATTAATAATTTTAATATTATATACTGCTTCTGATAATTTTATAAAATCTAATCCAAATTACAAGTAAATTAATTTTTCTAACTTAAAATCATAAACAAAATCCCCCTTAGATTAAGTCTTCATAATCTAAGGGGGTTTTTATGCTATTATTTTACATTAAACATATAAAGTGATTGAGTTAAGAAGTTATCTTCTTTATCCTCATATATTACATACATACTATGGAAATATTTATCAAAGTCTGAAATATCAAAAGAAATAACCCCATTTTCATCTACTAATTTATCTAAAGATAAATCAATAGCTTCATTACTTCTATTACTTCTTATAATTATTTCTTTTGGTTTTAATTTCTCACCATTTCTATTTAATACTTTATAATCTAAAGTTATTTTATTATCTTTTGCATAAAGCATACCTTCTGTTATTACTTGAGGATTTGCATTTAAATTAGTTAATTTTTTAAGATTCTTAAGTGGTGATAAATCTTTTATTTGATTATTTGATACATCTAATAACTCTAAGTTTTTAGCATATTCTAAACCTTCTAAGCTTGAAATCCATTTATCTGAACATGATAACTCTGTTAATTTATGCATATTACCTAAAGTTATATCATCACTTGATAAATTAAGTGTCTCTTTTATACTGTTTTTAAGAGCTTCATCTTTTATAGTTATAACCTGATTTATGTCTACATTTTCCTCTAAATTAGATATTGCTCCATTTAATTCTAAGATAGTAGAATCTATTTCATCTTGACTGCTCACCTTATCTCTTAGAATAGCTTCAGCTTTCTTTAAAGCTTCTTCTAATACTTCAAATGATTTTTCAGTATATTTATCCTTCTCGTAAGTCTTTGCTGTCTCAACTACTGTCTCTAATTCTTCATAATCTGATTGTATCTCATTTACAAAATGAAGTTTAGCATCTCCCCATGTAGCGTGATCTGATCCTATTCCATTTCCACCATCAGTTACTACAAGCTTTAATTCTTTAGCTCCATTTATATCAACTTCTAAATACTTCATAGGATCTTTTGATTTCATTAATTTACTATCAAATTTCTTCTCTCCATCTACATATACTTCAAATGTAACTGATCCTACTGTACCAAACATTTCTCTATCCACACCAACATATGAGCTGAAGTATGAATAATCTTTATCTGTTAAATCATATGTTATAGTTGAATTTGAGTGAGCTCCTATACCTCTTTCAAATGATACTTCCTTACCGTTTTCATTAGTTAATCTTAAAGTATTATTACCATTTGATATATCTTTTTTAGGGTTAGCATAGCTATTTTTAGTAGATGTCCAATCATAATCTGTTAAGTATCTATAATCATTCATATTAACTACTGCTATAGTTCTAGTTTTAACTACCTCATTACCATCATTATCAATTACTGTATAAGTTATTGGATACTTTCCTGTTTTATTAAAGTTTACTTTACCAGTTACTTGAACCTTATCAGTTATATCTCCATCTTCAGCATCTATTGCACTATATTTTTCGTTTAAATCTATTACTTCTCCAACTTTAGTAGATACTGATTTTGGTATAGTTAATTTTGGTTTTGCATTATTGGTAGTTAATTTAGGATTAGCTATTACTGAATGGTCTGAAGTATTTCTATCTCCAGCATCAGTAACTTTTATTACTAATTCTTTTACTCCCTTAACTGGTACATTTATATATACCATATTATCTGCATGCTTTAAAACATCAGTTGTAGCTAGAACTTTATCATCACCTATTATTTCAAATTTTATACTAGAGTTATTTTGTGCTTCTATTCCTAAATCAACTCCAAGTAAAGCTTCGAAGTTATCATAATCTTTATCTGATAAATCATAAGTTATTGTACCATTTGCATGTATTCCAAAGCCTTTTTCAAATTCTTTTAACTCTCCATTTACTCTGCCTTTTATACTAGAGTTTCTTCTTGGAGTCCCCCACTCCGTTTTTACAGATGTCCACTCTTCATCTGATAAATAATCATAATCACTTACTACTTCAACTTCTACAATCTTTTCTGCCACTACGTCATCATCATTTACTGTATACTTAACTTGATATACACCTTTCTTGCTCGTGTCTACATTGTGGACAGCTTCAACCTTAGAAGTTATGTCATTTCCTTCATAGTCTAATACTTTTATATAATCCATAGGATTAAACTCTTCTTTTAATTTTAAAGTTATCTTATTCTGTTGAATGTTTATATTTGGTGTAAATTGATATATTGAAACAGACTTACCTGTCCCTAAGTTAAGATCATAAGGTACTACTTCATACTTAGAATTCTTAGCTTTATCTGCATTAGTATCTGTGAAAGTATTAGTTCCAGTAAATCCTATTACCTCACCATCTCTTAATATTTCATATCCTAATAAATCTGGTTTAACTTTATCATCTACATCAAATGTTAACTTAATTCCATTTTCTACTTTGTTTAAAGAAACTTCTAAATTTGTATCTTGAGTGAATCCATTTCCTTTATAATTAGCCTTGCTATTATTTAAATACCATATCTTCTTATCTGGTTTTGGATATTTGATAGTTTCTTTTTTAGTTTCCTCATTAACCTCAAATCCATGTCTAGCAAAGTATTCACTTAAATCTTCGCCTATTACTTCTGATGAAAATTTAATTAAATATTGCATTTTTACGTTCTCAGGATTTTTATCTCCTAAGCTAACATTTCTTTCTCTATATAACTTATTTAAATTGCCCCAATAACCTGGCTTATACATTTCTAATTGCCAGTATACAGCCAATCTTTCAAATGCTTCACCATCTGCATATTTATTAGAATTTTCACTTATTACATTTTTATAAATTTTAGATTCATATGGTATTCTATTATCTATTTTATTGTAATATACAGACATATGCATAGGTAACATATTATTTGTAATTTCACCATATAATCTTGCATTTACATCCATTCTGTGACCTATTTCATGAGTTAATCCCCAAGATGGTCCTCTGTCTTCAAATGGAATTAAGTGATTTGCCATTACGTCACTTAATACTCCTATATGATTAGTATATGAATACATATATGCAAATGGTTGTGCTAATCTAACATTTTCCCTTATATATTTAGGGTCATTTTGCTCACTACTTCCATCTAAACCGTAGTATTTAAAAATTTCTTCCATATGAGTATTGTAAGATTTTATTGTATCTAAAGGATTTACTCCTTGTTCAATATAAGTCTTATATGCTCCAGTTGCAGTACCTGTCCATACTAGATGATCACTTACGAACTCGAAAATATCTAATACCTTTCTGTCTAAAACATTAGGATTTTTAGCTATATCTTCATCCATTGCTTTTTTATATTCTATTAAGAATTTTTTGAATTCTTCTTCATTTGTATCTTTTGTAAGGAATGGGAATTTATCTCCCGAAGCAAATCTTATAACTGGAGCTTTAGGTTGCTCTTCTTTAGTGTATGGATTTACTATATATATTGGGCCACCTTTAGTTACCTCATGCTTATACCAACCATCTTGTGGTATCTCAGGAACAGCTATTACATTCTTACCTACCTTCAAACTCACTGTTCTCATCCAATTACCAAAGCTTCCCTCTTGTTGAGAAAATGCTAAGCTTGGTAGAGGCTTGCTTGGATCTGCATCAACATAAACAGTTATTACATCACCTGGTTTTGCAGATATACCTGTTGGTTGATTGTTATTACCAAAGCCAAACTTCAAATTATTTTTAGCATGCGCTACCATATCTCCATGTTGTTCTGCTGTAATAACTTTTACAGTAGACAATTCACCATTAAGTATTTCTTTTGCTAACTCTAATGGTTCTTTGAATGAACTTTCTAAAGGATGTCCTTTAGTTTCATTTTCTAAAGCCTGTAATTTTTCTTTAGTATTAAAGTCTTCTGATAATTCATTTCTTAGTCCATTTGTAAATAAATTATCAATTTTATCGCTTACAACATCTTGTTTATAAAATGCTATTTCTGATAATGTAGCCCAGTTTTGATCTGAATTTTTAAATTTAAATTTAACTCGTTTAAATTTAGTAGGATTAAATTTTGCCTCAACTAATCCAGATACTTTATTATGACTACCAGTTGCTACAAGTTTATATGTATCTCCTTTAGATGTTGTAGAACCATATATCTCAAATTCCTGTGCAAATCCTTTTCTATCAGATTTTCTTGCTCCATATACTATTCTATTTAATTCTACAGCGTCTTTAAATTCTACCTCTACTTCATTTGTAAAATCACCTTTATTTGATGTATTAGTTTCCCAATATGTATCCACATTACCATCGATAGCATTTGTTATTACTTGTCCAGAATAATAACCTCCATTATTGCTAATACTCTTTATATTATTATTATCCATTTTAAATAAATTTGAATATTCTTCATTAGAATAATGTTCAAATTGCTTTGTAGTTGCTGTTGTAGCTTCTACATTTTGATCATTTAATAATTCTCTAGCATTTTCTATATATTCTTTAAAATCGCTGTATAGTGGATGATTTTTTACTTCTTCCTCTAAAGCATCTATCTCTTCTATACTATTAAACTCTTCATTAATTTCACTCATTGTATCATCAGTAAATAGTCTATCCATTTTATCGCTTAATTTATCTTCTTTATAGAACATAAATTCTGATGCTGAAGCCCAGTCTTGATCAGCTTTTTTAAATACAAACTTTATTCTTTTAAACTTTGTTGGATTAAATTTAATTTCTACCACATCACCAGTAGAACCTTTATATTCCCCGCTACTTACTAATGTAAAATCATCTTCTCCATCAGTAAGAGAGCCGTATATTTCTAATTCTTTAGCAAAACCTTTACCCTTAGCTGATGATTGTCTCGCTGCATATACTATTCTATTTAAAGTTGTTTCTTCATTTAATTTAAATACTACTTCATTTGTAAAGTCAGATTTATTTTGCTTTTTTGTTTCCCAATGTGTAGTAAAATTGCCATCTATAGCGTTTTCAATAGATGAATTATTATTATAGTTACCTCCATTGCTAGTTATAGATTCAATATTTGAATTATCCATTTTGAATATTTCGTTATAAGCACCTATATTACTGCTATTTAATAAATCAAATTTACTTATAGTTGCTGTTACAGCAGCACCTGTAGTTTCCATTATAGGCTCTGTCTCAATTTCTGTTATAGTTGCTGCAGCTTCAGTTGTAGCTTGTACTCCTTGCTCACTTACTAATTCACTAGCATTTTCTATATCTTCTTTATCCAATATAGGTTCTGCTGTTGAGGCCAATTCTTCCTTAGCTTTTGATATTCTACTTGCTAATGCCTCTATTGATGATACTGAGAAATTAATAGTTACTGCGGCTGCCACTATGGCTGCTATTTTTCTTTTATTCATTTTTTACCCCCATAATTATTATTCCCCATAAGATGTACATTAAAAAAAGGCTACTCAAAAAAAGAGTAGCCTCATATTATCTTTATAAATTTAGTATTTTACATATTCAAAGAATGTAATATTACTAAATTAATCTAAAAAACAAAAAGTATAATGTACTCTTTGGCAACTGGCTGACATAGTTATAAACCTTAGTCCCTATAGCTTTGCGTCTCTAGATTTCTCTAAATTTGCCTATTTAATTTTACATACATTAGAATATTATCATCATTATAGAATAATTTCAATATCTCTTTATTAAACATTTTATTGTTTTAAAAAACATGTTAGTGAAACATGGCCTAATGGAAAGCAAATTCAAACATTTTATATTTGTGCTAAGATATTTTAATTTGCTTTATTCTGAATAAATTGAGTATATATAAATTGACTTATAACTCTATAACTTCTGACAAAATTCTATTTTTTCATTATTTACTCCTTGAATTTCAAAGTGCTTTATTCCATTGCTCCAAAATGGTAGAAATTCAATATTTTTATTTAATATAGTTAATTTATTTTCTTTACAATCCTTAAAAGCAGCTTCAATATCACATACATCTAAGGCTATATGATCTATAACTCCAATTTCATTGAAATTAGATTTATTCTCCCATGTTTCTATTATTAACTTATTCAATTCAAGAAACGCAACTTTTGATCCATCTTCAAGGCTTTCTCTTTGAATCACCTTAAATCCTAAGCTCTCATAAAACTCTATAGTTTTATCTATCACTAATGTTGGTATCCCTATGTGTTGAAGCCCTGTTATATTTTCATTTAAATTCATATCTTTTTCCCTCTCGCCTTCCTGTTAGTGTATTTATATCAAAAGCTATGATTTAAGTATTAACTTAGATAATAGCTTTCATCAATTCTATATAATCTTAATCTAAATAGCTTTACTATTTTTTTTGCTTACATCCTCATAACCTTTAGGTACACCCTTCACCTTATCGTATATAAATAAAAATACAATTGGTAAAGTAAATGCAACTAAGTTTCCTACAATATAAGGTATAAGAGTTTGTGGTGTTACTATTGTAAGACCTGGAAGTACAGTTAACCCTTGACCTATTGCTTTAACATCAAATATTTTCATTATTACCCCACCAAATCCTGCACCTATAAAAGAACAAATGAAAGGTATTATTGAATACTTTAAATTAACTGCAAAAATTGCTGGCTCTGTTATGCCAACTAATGATGGAATAAAGCTTGACATAGCTATCTCTCTGTCCTTAGACTTTTTCTTATATAGAAGATACATACCTATAGCACCTCCACCTTGCGCTATTATAGATACTGACCATATTGGTTGTATATAGTTAAATCCTGTAACAGCAACTAAGTTTGCCTCTATACCTTGTATAGCATGTTGAGTTCCTGTGACAACAAGTGGCTGAAGTGATGCTGCAAATACAAATGCTCCAAATGCTCCACCTTTATTGTATAATAAATCTATAACTGCTCCTAATCCTGTACCTATCGCATTTCCTAAAGGTCCAAATATAGTAAACAATGCTAAGTTTGAAAATAGTATAGTTATGGTTGGAACTAATATATAAGCTAAAACTTGTGGTGCGTACTTATCAGTAATCTTTTCTACTTTAGATAAGAACCATGCTGTAAGAACTGCTGGAAATACTCCTCCTTGGAATGCTACAGCTGGTATTACAAGTCCAAATAAATGCCAATATTCAGGTTTTACTGTACCTAATACATATTGATTTCTATCTGCAAGTCCTGGATGTATCATAACAAATCCAACCAAAAGACCTAATATAGGATTTCCACCAAAACGCTTTGTTGCACTGTACATTACTAGTACTGGTAAATAATCAAATGTAGTTGCTATTATTTTTAAGAACTTAGCTAGATCGGCAATAGTTGTGCTCTTATCAGCTAGAGAACCCTCCATTCCAAATAAACCTTGTGTAGTAAGAATAGATCTTATACCAAGTATCATCGCAGCTCCTATAAAAGCTGGTATTATTGGTATGAATATATCCGAAAATACTTTAAATCCTTGTTGTAGTTTTCCTTGTTTACTAATGCCTTCATTTTTCATCTCTGAAACAGACACTTCTTTAGCACCTGTCAATCTAGCAAACTCAGCATATACTTTTTCTACAGTTCCTGAACCAAATATAATTTGTAACTGACCACTGTTGAAAATTACTCCCTTAGCTCCTTTTATATTTTCAATGGCTTGTCTATTATATAGAGAATTGTCTTTTAATATTAAACGTAGTCTAGTTATACAATGAGTAGCACTACTAACATTTTCTTTTCCCCCAACATTCTCAATGACTTCTTGGGCTATTTGCTTAAAATCCATAAGTTTTATCCTCCCGTATATTCATTATATTTCTATCAAGTTTTATCTTGCTAGAAATACTTTATTTTTTATTCGATTAAATTATCTATTCAAAGTTTTTGATATAGTTGTGTTCGATGTAGTTATAGCACCATCTGTAACCGTAAGCGCTATTGCATCTCCAAATTTCTTATAAATTCTAGCATTTAATGCTACTCCATCTATATATAAAGTTGATATTGTATCATCTACTATTAATCTTAAGTTGTATTCTTTATTTACTTCCAAATATATTGGTCTTTCTAATCCTTTATTCATCATTTGGAACCACTTATAATTTGGATTTTTATCAAAAGTGAATCTATTATCTACTAAAGAGAATTTATATTCATACGCTTCGCTTAATTCTTCATCTTCATAAAATCGTATAGAAAATTCTCTTGTCCCTTCTTCAAATTTTATTGTTGTTTCAAATGCGAATAATCTTCCAGCATCTTTACAAATAATTGCTTCTTCTCTAGTATCTATTGTTTTTAAAGACAAAGATTCTAACTCTTCTCTATTTGTAAATGTATTCCAAACTGAGTCTGGTACCTTAGTTCCTAGAGTTCCATCTTCTCTTTGATAAACTTCATGAGGTACTAAAGTTCCGCCCCATTCATATTGGTTCATATCTTCACAATTTAATTTTGTAGGAACCCATCCAAATAATATTCTTCTATTTCCATCAAATGCAGTTCTTCCTGCATAATATGCACTTCCATCAAATGCATCATCTTTAGGTCTAATCCATGGTCCCTTTAAACTTTTGCTCATTCTATATAATATTTTATTTTGTTGAGAGTACTCTGAGTAAACTAAGTACCACCATTCACCTATTTTAAATATCTCTGGCATCTCAAACATTGTATATATACCAGGACTCCAGAAATCACCTTGAAAATTCCAATCTTTTAAATTCTTAGATGTAAATGTAACTAATCTTCCAGTTTGTTTTCTTTTATCACCTTCAGCTCTAGCCCCTAATATTAAGAAATATTCTTGATTTTCTTCATCCCATATTACGTATGGATCTCTAAAGTCATATTGACTATATCCTTTAGGTGGAACTAATTTTAATTTTTCTTCCGATTTATTCCAATCAACTAAGTCATCACTAGTTGCATGCATTAAAACTTGAGATACTTTTCCTACTTTTAAAAATTCTCTATTGTATCCTGTGTAAAATGCATGAAGATTTCCATCTTTATCTTCAAATACGCTTCCAGCATATATAAATTGATCTGGTTCATCATCTCTTCCTCTTTTTAAAGATTCGCCAAAATTTTTGTAGTTAACAAAATCTGTAGTAGTGGCTAATGCCCATCCAAATGGCTCTCCAAATGGAGCTGGATTTCTAGTGTCTCTTTGGTGGTAAACATAAAATACTCCATCTTTAGAAAATGGCATACAGTCTCCAAACCAATAACCTTCGGGTTGATAATATAGTTTATGCATAGTGTTTTCCTCCCAAGTAAATAAAATTTTTTTCATGTATATGATTGCAAATTTTTATATGTCAATCGTTAACATGTTTATGTAATGATTATATGCTAAACGTTAACATATGTCAATCGTTAACATATATATTATTAAATAAAATTTATTATCTTAATTAGAGGTTATTTAAAAATAAATAATATAAGACAATCTTCTATGCCATTAACACAAGCAATAGACTATTGTCTTATTTATCACTTATATAGTTTTGCCTTTATGTAGAACTACAGGTAATCCTATTTCATTATCTACTTCTTCACCATTTATTTTCCTAATTAGTTTATCTACAGATACTTCCGCTATCTTTTTGATTGGTTGTTTTATTGTTGTTAATTTGGGCAAGTAAACTAGAGTTTGACTAGCACCGTCAAATCCGATTACTTTTAAATCATTTGGCACGTCTATACCCTGATTTTCACATATATTGAGTACCATAGATGCTAATAAGTCATCTCCTGCAAATACCCCATCAATATCTTTATTTGCAAGAATTATCTCTTTTACTAACTCAAACTTTTCTTCAATAGACTTTATAAACTCTACTTCTGCAATATTTACTTTCAGATTATTCTCATTCATTATATCTATATATGCTTGTGATCTTTTATTAGCAGGTAACTTTAGCTTACTATTTCCTCTAATACATAATATATTTTTACATCCCTTTTCTAATAAGCTTTCTACTGCCAACCTTCCTCCTGCATAATTATCGCAAGATACTGTAACTACATTTTCACCTAAATATCTATCTATAGCTACTACTGGTAATCCAGATATATTATAATCTGGTATGTTGTCATTATGTGTTCCTACAATTATTCCATCAACTTGGTTTCTACGTAGCATAGTTAGATAATCTTGTTCTTTCTTAGGGTTATTCATACTATTACATAATAATACTTTGAATCCCTTTTCAGATAATATAGTTTCTATGTATGATATTAACTCTACATGAAATGGATTGTTTATCATAGGAAATATAAGGCCTATAAGATTTGTTTTATTACTTAATAATGCTCTTGCTATATCATTTGGATAATACTCGACATCTTCTATTGCGGCATAAACTTTCCTTTTTGTTTCTTTACTAATATATCCTCTATTATTTAGCACTCTAGAAACAGTGGTAGCCGAAACACCTGCTACTTTGGCTACATCTTTTATACTTGGTTTCATAACTAAAATACCACCTTATCTTATTAAAACATTTATTTTTTATTATATCAGATATATCAATCTTAATCATTAAAATAGTTGACTTTATAATTCCCCTTAATAAACTTATAAAAATGAAAGTCACTGTATGTTAGGTGTTAAAAAGTATTCTCTAGCTATAATTACGTTGTGTTGTTTTTCTCTTGTATCATAGTAATGCTCGTTATTTTGTTTGTTATATCCATAAAAAATTCAATAACTATTTCATAAAAATATCTGCTGTCAATGTTTGAGATTATTATTCCAGGATAAACTAATGAAAGTTTATCCTGATACCACAATCATTTCTATTGACATTTATAGTTTTTATCTAAACAAAAGTAGTGATTATAAACATTTAACCTATATTATAAACATACTTCAAAAATGTAACTACTTATCACTATAATCAACTAAAAACAAACTGGTGTTAGTATAGAACTTTAATTAAATCTTGCTAACTGCTGAAAAATACAATTACGATCTTGCAGTATGTACAGCTGAAGATTCAGATGATATATGGTATTTAGCCACTAATATGAATAGTAAATATGCTGTAATTAAATATAAAAAAAGATTTATTATAGAAGAAATGTTTCGAGATTTAAAATCTAATGGATTTAACATAGAGGATACATAGACAGTATATAGTATATTTTAAAACTCTATATTTATGTGTAAGTATGGCATATACATGAATGATACTATTAGAAGCAGATTGCTCTAAAAATAAAAAAGTACAAGATCAGATTTGATTTTGTATTTTATGACATATAATTTATTTAACTGTGAAATAATGTCGTTGAATGTTCAAAGGGTACGTATATCTATTTTTATTTCAATAAATTTCATATTTATAAATATATATATGATTCTAATGTTTTTATTTTATTAATTATCATTATAATTATAATAAAATATATAAATTACTTAGAAAATAAGCATATTTAATACAAAGAACTGTATATAAGCCAGGAGTATAGCTATCACTTAACGTTTCTTTGCACAAAATTTTTAATTGATTTTATAAATAAATTATAAAATGTAATTAGAAAAAACGAAAAATATATACTTATCGTGTATAAATTCATACTCAAAAAAGGTAATAACAAAATAAGTTTGTTACTACCTCTTCTTACATTTCCATTAATATCGATTATTTTTTTTAACTTTTATAACTTCGTTATATTTATTAGCATATTCATTTGGATAAACTTCTATATTTAAATTTTCATTCTGTGCTAATACCATCATTGTTTGAGTACTATATCCGGAGTTTTTTATTATGTCTAAATTTACATTTAAAAGTTTATCATGTGCCTTAACAATATCGCCTTCTTGTATGTAGCTTTCAAATCCATTTCCTTCTAATTTAACTGTATCGATACCAATATGAATTAAAATTTCTAATCCATCAGGTGTTGTAATACCTAAGGCATGTCTAGTAGGATAGATGAATTCGATTGTGCCATCACAAGGCGCATATACATTTCCATCGATGGGTTCGACGACTATTCCCGATCCTAGTGCCTTAGATGCAAATACCTTATCTTTAGATTTCTCTATTGGAAGTACCTTTCCATCCATACAAGATGTTAATGAAGTAGTAACTGATGATGAAAAAGCCAAATCGTTTTTAACTTCATTTTCATTAATTGTTTTTTTACTCTCTTCATCTAATCCGAATTTTTTCCAAAATATAATGGTAAGTATGAACGCAACAACGACTGAAATGATAATTCCTATTATAAAATTAAAATAAGATTCAGGTCGCATCGATATGATTCCAATCAATCCTGCGGCGCCTAATGACTGTGCCAATGTTTTTGTTAATGCAAGATATGCGCTACCACAAGCAGAAGCAATTATTGCTGCATAGAATGGATATTTTAACTTTAAAGTAACTCCAAACATTGCAGGTTCAGTAATTCCTAATAAAGCAGTAATCCCTGAAGCAGAGCATGTTGACTTCATCTTCTCGTCTTTTGTCATAAATAAAACCGCTAAAACAGCCGCCCCTTGTGCCACATTGTTCATAGACGCTGTTGCAAAGATAAAACTTCCACCGGTTATTTCTTTTGCAGCCAGTAACTGTGTTTCGACAGCAATAAAACTATGGTGCATACCAGTTAATGTAATAGGAGCATATAATAAACCAAATATTCCTCCACCTAAAACACCTAAAGTATTGTATATCCACATTATTCCAGTTGTCAATATATTACCTGCTCCTCGTAAAACAGGACCTACTCCAATAAATGTCAAAAAGCCAGTTATCAATATAGATAGAAGTGGAGTTGTTAAATTATCCAACCAAGATGGTGTCACTTTATGCAATTTCATCTCTAATTTTGCAAGAATCCAAGAAATTGCTAATACAGGCAATACTGTTCCTTGATATCCTACTGCATCTATATGTAAACCAAATAAATTCCAAAAAGGAATTTTTACCCCTGTTCCAACAGAATATGCATTAAGTAAATCTGTAGATACCATAATCATTCCCATCGTTGCTCCTAAGAATGAATTTCCTCCAAACTTTTTAGTAGCAGAAAATCCAATTAACACAGGTAAAAATGAAAATGCTGCACCTGAAAACGTATTTATCATACTTGCTAATCCTGAAATTTGTGGATATAAACTGATAATTGATTGAGTTCCATTTTGAAAAAAATTAGCAGCGAGTATATTACCTAATCCCATCAAAAGCCCACAAGCTGTAATAGCAGGAATAATCGGAACAAATATATCACTTAATATTTTTACACTCTTTTGAAATATATTCCCTTCATTTTTTTCTTCAACTGATATTTCAGTTGTCAAATTTAATTGTTTTTGTATTTCTTGGCAAACAAGATTAACAGTACCAGATCCAATAATTATTTGAAACTGATCTGCCGTCATAAACATTCCTTTTACAGTTTCTATATTTTCTAATTCAGTCTCATTTCTTTTATTATAATCATTCAAAACAAATCTAAGTCTAGTTGCACAATGTGCAACTGACAAAACATTTTCTTTTCCACCTACAGATTCGATAATTTTTGAAGCTATAAATTTATAATCCATATTTACCCTTCTCTCTAATTCTACCGATTTTCATATTTTTCGTATATAAGCTTCCATTTGTAACACTTAAACTTAACAACATACCTGGCTTATTATACATTCTTGCAGTTAGAGCAATCCCATCAATATATAAAACTGCTATATCATCATCTACAATTAGTTTTAATTCATATTCAATTCCTGCTTTTAAGTTTATCGGACGCTCCAACCCCTTTGACATATATTGGTACCATGGCCAATTAGGAGTTTTATCAAAATAAATTTTTTTCTCTGCTAGAGAAATACGATATTCATATGCTTCTTCTAATTCATTTTCATATAGATATAACGAAATATATCTCGTTTCATCACTAAAGGTAAATGTAGTTTCAAATCGAAAACATTCCCCAGTGTTTTGAACAATAACCTTTTCTACATTTCCATCCACTTTATTTAAATCAATATCATTTAATTTTTCTTCATCGTTAAAAACTTCCCATATAGATTCTAATGGCTTAAAACCTAGTGTTTTATCTTCTTTTTGATAAACTTCTTGCGGAACAAAAGTTCCCCCCCATTCATAATTACCTAAATCATTATCATTTTCCTTTGTTGGTACCCAACCAAAGAAGATTCTCTTTTTTCCATCAGTTGAAGTTCTTCCAGCATAATAAGCTCTACCATCAAATGCATCATCTTCAGGTGCAAGCCAAGGACCATCAAGACTTTTACTCATGCGATAAATCATTTTATTTTTCTCACTAAATTCAGAAACAATTAAATACCACCAGTCTCCAATTTTAAAAATATCAGGCATTTCCAACATTGTAAATAAATGCGGATACCAAAAGTCTCCTTTAAAATCCCATTTTTCCAAATCTTTGCTTGTAAACGATACTAGGCGTCCTGTCTTTTTTCTGTTATCTCCAGGTTCTCTTGCGCCTAGTACTAATAGATATTCCTGTTTATCTTCATTCCATAAAATATATGGATCTCTCCAAGCATAAACATCATATCCTTCCTGTGGTGCAATTTGATCTGTAATGCCTTTCTTTTCCCAATTCACAAGATCATCACTTGTTGCTTTCATTAATTTTTGTGATGGAATACCCTTGCTTTTAAAAATTTTATTTGCACCAGTATAAAAAGCCGTATATTTATTTTTAGAAGTTTCGTATATACTTCCTGCATAAATATATTGATCTTGTTCATCATTTCTTCCGTGTTCTATAACTGTTCCATAATCTTTGTAATTTAAGAAATCTGTTGTTGTTGCCAAAGACCATCCAAATGGTTCACCCATTGGGCCAGGATTCCTAGTATCCCTTTGATGATACAAATAGAAAGTTCCATCCTTACAATAAGGCATACAATCTCCAAACCAATACCCTTCTGGCTGGTAAAATATTTTATACATATCTCTCGCTCCTCCTCTTTTTTGAAACCGGTTTTACTTGATTTTATACCATAATTTCATACTTGTCAATAACAAAAAAATAATATAGTGAAATCGGTCTTAAATTGATTTAAGATAAATAATATGCTATAATATTTTTAAATATGTAGGAGGAAACACATGATTACAATTAATGATATAGCTAAAATGGCAAATGTATCAAAAAGTACAGTATCTCGTTATTTAAACGGTAAAAATATTAAACCTTTAGCGAAAGAGAGAATTGAGCAAGCAATTAAAGAAACTGGTTATAAACCCAACTCTTTTGCCCAAAGTCTTAAAGCTCACCAAACAAATTTAATCGGTATTGTTGTTAGTAAATTAGATTCATATGCTGTTACGCAAAGTCTTCAAGGAATTGACAATGAATTGAAAAAGAGTGGATACCAAACACTTATTACAAATACTTATCAGGATATAAATAATGAAATTCAAGGACTATATACTTTTGAGAAGCAAAAAGTTGCAGGAATTATTATATTTGGTACTATTATAACTTCTTCACACATTAAAGCTTTTTCTCAAATTTCATGTCCTATTGTTATGATATCCCAAAAAAGTGAACATGTTCATTGCGTTTATCATGATGACTACGGAGCTGGAACACAAATAGGAAATTATATTGCTGCTTTAAATCATAAAAAAGTTTTATACTTTGGGGCAAACGAAGATGATGTAGCTATTGGAATCAAGAGAAAAAAAGGAGTTACTGATGCATTAACAAAAGCTGGTGTTTGTTTTGAATGTATTACAACCACATTAATGATTGAAGATGCTTGTGCAACAGCATTGAAAGTTCTTCCAACTACTAAAGCAACATATATCGTTTGTGCTACAGATCAAATTGCTGTTGGTGTTATGAAAGCAATTAGAATACTTAATAAAGATATACCGAAAGACTTTTCAATATCCGGATTTGGTGGCGATGAAATAGGTGACGCTATCCACCCTACATTAACAACTGTAAAATATCATTATATTGAAGCCGGACGTCAAACAGCAAAACAATTAAAAAAAATACTTAAGAATAGAGAAGTTGACAAAATGCTATGTTTAGAAAATGATTTGCTTATTCGAAATTCTACCAATTCATTATAAATCTATAATGAATTGATCAAATTAAAATAAAAACTAAATAATACTGTAGACATATTAAATTTAAACACTAAAACAATCACAATATCGATTAATGAAATTTTACATGCATAGAAGAAAACACGATATTTGATTAATACTGGATAGTTAAAAAGTCCTATAAGAAGTTAGCTCTTTTAAGTAAATTTATGATGATTATATTCCTGCATTTATTGGCATTTAAATAATAACACAGTATAATCCACTATGGATTTTATTGCTTCAATTTCATTTTAACAAGTGGCTCTGTAAAAAATTTTGTGTAAACTGAATAAAAACGACTCTTTCTTGGCAATAATTGAGATAACAAATTATTACAAGAAGGAGTTTTTTTATATGGGAAACGTCTCGAAATAATTATTAAGATAATATATCAAAGAACAGAATTTTAGCAGTGCTGATAATATGATATATTAGTAGGTTTAAAAGAAATGTTTAGGGATATATTGCAAGAATCATTGGAAGCTGAAATGGATGAGGCATTAGGTTATGGAAAATATAATACTATGGATAAAAATAATGATAATAGCCGAAATGGATATTCGAAAAAAACTGTAAAAACAGAACTTACCCCTGTACAAATTAATATACCAAGATATAGAAATGGTGATTTTGAACCTAAAATAGTACCAAATCATCAACGTTCCGTTAATGGAATAGAAGATAAAATTCTAGACCTTTGCAACAGGAATAACAACTAGAGATATTTCAGAGCAGATAAGAGAATTATATGGAGTTGATATAAGTGCAGAAACTGTGTCAAATATAACTAATAGAATTTAGAATGGCAAAACAGACCATTAGAAAAGACATATTCATCTATATTATGGATGCTATACACTATAAAGTAAGAGAAGATAAACAAATTATAGTTAAAGCTGCTTATGTGGTAATAGGAGTAAATATGGATGGTGAAAAAGAAGTTTTAGGAATATAGATAAGTGCTAATGAAAGTAGTAAGCTTTGATTATCTGTTTTAAATGACCTAAAAAATATGGGTATTCAAAATGTGCTAATATTTTCTGTTGATGGCTTAAATGGCTTCAAAGAAGCTATTGTCGCTACATTTCCATTTGCGAAAATACAAAGATGCATAATACATCAAATAACATCTAGTATGAAGTATATTCCTTATAAAGACATGAAAGCCCTGACTTACGAACAGTTATTTGTATTAAGCATCTTGTTTTTCTGAATAATGCATACATTCCATCATGATTACAATGGAAATTAATGAAATAAGAACATTATAACTATAAACAAGCGAAAATGCAAACAAATATTTCCAGCCAAATAACCAAAGAGAGACTTATGCAGCATTAAAAAGCTCTAAAATGGCATCAAGAGGCTCTCCAAATTGAGTTTTTCATAAATGAAAGTATTTTTTTAACCATTAATTTCCATTTCAATAGAATTAAATTTATGAGATACTGTTTCAAGTACGGAATATGCTATTCCTGTAGAATAGAACTCCATCTCCTCAATTTTAATGATTTGATTCACAATTCGATTTATAATAATCTTATTATTCCGCAAATTAACTTCATTAATAGTTTTTTTGTATACATACTGAAGTAAGCTATCACTCTCTCTATTTGTACTTTTCTTATTTAAATTTGGATACGTATCTTCTTTTCCAAGTATTCTTTTCTCATTACATTCCGAATACAGCACTTTTTTCAATTCTTGATAACTTAGGACATTCAGCTTTTTACGCAAACGAATAATGGTAGATTTACTTGTAAAAGTTACCCTCCCTAATTACTCACTAGTCATTTTTTGAAATTCATTTGAATGATTTAATATAAATTCAGAAATAATTTTTTCACTCTCTGTAAAATTTCTACCTATTCTCAATTCCTCGATCACCATATCATGTACTCTTCTTTCTTTATTTTCTTATTTATTTCTATTATATATTCAATTATATTAACATTAATGTGTAAATTTATTAACTTTCCCTTGATATAAAAAAAGATAAACCTACTCCGTCTGAACTTGGCTCTCCTCCATTGCTTAGGTACATTATTAAGTTATAGTAAATACCTTTTTTCAAACCAGGTTTGAACTCTACATCTTGCATCTTATCTATTACTAAACCATAAATTTATTCCTGATGAATTTTAAATCTATTTAAAAACTCTTCTTCACTTAAAAAAAGTATATTTTGCCCCCTTACTCTTAAATCCACAGCTTTTCTAAGTTTATTACTCATTTCATCTCTGCTTAAGTCATCTATATTTTGCATGTTAGTAACAAGAATTGTTGTCTTCTTAGTTACAGAACTTCCACAAGTTCCTCCAAGCCTTCTTACAAATCTCATGGCTTCATCTCTTGCCATGGATGCAAGTCCTCCTGTAAATACAACAACTTCATCTTTAAATGCATCATAATCAAGTTGTTCTCTTATGTCATTTTTAGCAGGCTGTCTATTAGAAAATCTGAATATTCTTCCTCTAGATGAAGATGGCTTATATCCTTCATTGTCAACGCTTCCTAATGTCACACCTAAAAGCTTACATATTTCATTAATATCTTTACATTCTAACTCATCAGATATATTAAGAAGTATATTACTGCAAGCAAGAGCATCATAAAGAGCATCATGGTGTATGAACTCATATCCCAAAAATTTATTTACTGTATTTAATTTTGCATTATCAATATTTCTATAAAAGTTCCTTGAAAGTTTCATTGTACATATGTAATTAAATTTAGGCATTTCTATTTTATAAAGTTCTAATGTTTTTCTAAGTACAGATATATCAAATGCAGCATTATGCGCTATTACTAAATTATCATCAAAGTAATGCTTTATCTTATTCCATACTTCCTCAAATTCCAATTCATTTTCAACCATCTTAGGACGTATCCCATGAATACCGATATTAATTGGCATAAATCTCATTTCTTTAGGCTTTATTAAATGATGTACCTTTTCTACTACATTACCATTTTTAACTTCAACAATACCTATTGAACATGGACTATTTCTTTTTTCATTTGCTGTCTCAAAATCTATAGCTATAAAATTCATTTGTTTTCTCCCACAATAATTTTAATTAATTCTTGGTTATTTATTATTTCTTTTCAGCTACACTATAGTATCTAATCTTTAATTATATAAATAACTTCTTTATTATAAATGGTATAGTCTAAAATTCAAGCTATATCTTCTTAAATTATAATCAGTTTATAAAATTTATCATAAAATGCTGGTGCAAAATGATAATAATATCACTCTGCACCAGCACTTCTAAGTTTACATTATATTCTATTTTTTATTCATATGTTTAGCCTTTATAATAATTAACCCCTTCAATTTTCAATCTTTCTTCTGCTTTTTTCAATCTATTTTTATATTCATTCCAATTTCTATTACTTTTAGGAGTCCACCCTATTTCAGCATAACCTAATAATCTTGGATATATCATATAATCCATTGCCTGCACATTTGGAATAAATTCAGTCCAAAGTGGTGCTTCTATTCCTTGTATAAGATTTTTAGGTGCAAAATCTGTAAGATCAAAATCATATGCAGTTTTCACATCAATATATCCTGCCCAATCTGTTCCATAAGGAGTATCTTTATTATATTTCATATCTAAATATGTCTTTTTAGCAATAGAAATTATAATTTTCATCTGCTTTTTCACAGCTGCTTCATTTGAATCCTTCCAGTTTTGCAGTATTACACTAGAGTTTATTTCTGGAGAAGTATCAATGGGATCCCATCCTATTGGTGTTTTATTATACTTTTCTGCAATTTTAGCAACTCTTCCTACAAAATAATCATAATCAGCTTTTGGAGTACTATCTGCTTCATCCCCGCCTATATGAAAATATTTTGATGGTGATATTGCAGCAGTTTCCTTAATAACATCTTCTATAAACTCATATGTTCTTTCATCATGGGTCATAAATGAACTAAATCCAACTTGAGTACCAGTATATAGTGGTTTTCTTTTGCCATCAGGATTTAAAAATCCATATGAAGCTAATGCTGCATTACAATGGCCTGGCATATCAAACTCTGGAATTATTTCTATATATCTTTCAGCTGCATATTTTACTATTTCCTTAAATTGTTCCTGAGTATAATATCCACCTGGACCACCACCTACTTCTGTACTTCCACCTATTAGTGTTAAGTCCGGATATTTCTTAATTTCAAGGCGCCATCCTTGATCATCACTAAGATGTAAATGTAATCTATTTATTTTATATTGTGACGCAAAATCTATTTGGCGTTTTATATCATCTACAGTAAAAAATCTTCTTGCCACATCTATCATAAATCCTCTATGTTCATGCTCTGGCTTATCATTTATTATAGATGCAGGAACAATCCATTTTATATTTTTTACTACTGCTTTCTTTTCAATATCAGATGGAAGCAAAGCTATTAAACTTTGAATTGCTCTAAATATTCCTTCTGGCTTATATCCTATAATTTCTATCTTTTGTGGTGTTACTACAAGTTCATAACCTTCATTTCCCTGCTCTTCACTTGAATTTAATGTTGTTAGAAATATACTATTATCAGGTACATTATCGCCTTCAATTATTTTTAATTGAAATCCAGTAGGTATGCTTAGTTTGTCTCTCATATACTGAGCAATTTTAATTATTTCTTCAGTTTCCTCCTTTGTTCTTCCTTTTACATAAATTACAGTATCACTTGAAATTACAAACTCTCCCTTACCACTTTCATAACTTAAAGGCTTTGGAATAATATTATTTTTATTGTTAAAAAATGAAGCTGCATTTGCACTATTTTCATTATTTATCATAAGAGAAAAAGTTATTATTAACATTGCTATTGCTATACTTTTTATAAATACATAATATTTCTTTGTCATTAGTTCACCTCTATAAATTATAAATTCACCTAATATTTTGTTTCCCAATTATACTGTTTAATATTCTTTTTACTTTAATTTCTATAAAAAATAAATATAACTCCAGCTATAATCTCATAAGTTTACCTGGAAGTATAAAAAATTATACAGAAAAGGAAGGCTACTTTGCCTTCCATGTTTTATATCAAATAATTTTCCACTAGATTTAATATGTTATAATACACATACTAATATTTTTTTAGGAGGACACCATGGCAAAGACATTACTTTTAAACAGATATGAGTTATTAGAGAAAATCGGTGAAGGTGGTATGGGCATTGTTTATAAAGCACGTTGTACCATATTAGATAGACTTGTAGCCATAAAAATATTAAAAACAGAATTAAATAATTCCAAAGAGTTTATACACAGGTTTAAACTTGAAGCTAATTCAATTGCAAAGTTATCACATTCAAATATAGTTAATGTTTATGATGCAGGCTCAGAAAATGATATTAATTTTATAGTTATGGAATATATAAATGGAAAAACATTAAAACAAATAATAAAAGAAAATATTAAGCTTAGCTTTTCAGAATCTTTAGATATAGCTTTTCAAATATCTAAAGCCCTTGAGTGCGCCCATAAACATAATATAATTCATCGTGATATAAAACCAGATAATATTTTAATTACTAAAGATAATATAGTAAAGCTTACAGACTTTGGAATTGCTAAAATAACTGATTCAGTTACTCTGACTTATCCAAATAAGATTATAGGGTCTGTACATTATTTTTCTCCAGAGCAGGCTAAAGGCAAGCTAGTTGACTACAGGACTGATATATATTCTCTTGGAATTGTCATGTATGAAATGATTACTGGTAAAGTTCCTTTTAAGGCAGAGCTCCCTATTTCTGTAGCAATGATGCATATTCAAGAACCTGTTACTCCACCAATAGAAATATTTTCTAGTATACCTGAAAATCTAAATAAAGTGATTTTAAAAACTCTAGAAAAAGATCCTATTAATAGATTTCAAACTGCCAAAGAGCTTTCGCATATTTTAAATTTAATTAAGGAAAATTCAAAATACAAATTCTCATTTAAAAATAAATCATTTAATGATACAACTATTGTTATGGAAAATAAATCATTTAATGATTCGAATATTATGCTGGAATCTGATACATCATTATGTGATAGTAAGATTGATTCTACTGATATTACGACTAAAGCATGTGACCAAGAAACATTACTATTAAAGAAGGATAAAAATAATAAAGCTCTAAATAGCAATTCTAAGAAAAATAAAAAGATAATCTTAATATCAACGATGCTTGTTTCTGCAATATTTATAGGTGCTTTATGTAGATATACTTTAAAAGAATCTTCTAAAAATGTAGATGTACCAAGTTTTGAAAATACAGACATACCTGATTCTGAAATTATAGTTAATGAAATATCTGAAGAGAATAATGATTCACTAGAAGAAAACAATATACCTGTACCTTCGCTTATTGGAAATACTCAAGATATTGCAGAAAAGATTATAATCAGTAATGGATTTTTACTTGGTAATATAACACAAGAATATAGTAATACTATTCCTAAAGATATAATTATTAGTCAGTCACCTTTATCAAATACGTTATATGAGAAAAATACCAAAATTAATTTGGTTATAAGCCTTGGTGAAAAAATTACTGAGCCAGTAGTAGAAGTAAACGAATATGAGAAAGTTACCGATGTTATAAATAATAGTAATACAGGAAACAATAGAAACGGCAATGGTAACGGAAAAGAAAAAGGAAATGGCAATAATAATGGTAACAGCAATGGTAATAATAATGGTAATGGAAATGCCAACGGCAAAGGTAACGAAAAATCCAATAAAAAAGAAAAAGAAAAATAGCATATTTTTAAGTTATATTACATTAATAATTCTAAAAAGAGCTTATAAAATTTATAATAATTTAGAAGTTTTAATGTAAATTAATATTTTTATATTATTTTATACATACTAAGTTATAGAAATAATTTACTAAAGGAAGGACAATATTCTATATGGAATTTAATTTAGACATCTATCTTACAATGGCTTTAGTTTCTATTGTATTTTATATCGGTAAATATATAAGAAATAAAATTTCATTACTTTCAAAGTACTGCATACCTCCATCTGTTGTTGGCGGCTTTGTATTCGCTCTGCTAATACTTATATTTTATATTACTGGCATAGCTTCAATAAATTTAGATACAACTTTGCAGAATATATTTATGACAGCATTTTTCACCAGTATAGGTTTTACAGCAAGCTTTAAGGTCTTAAAAGAAGGTGGCATAAAAGTAGTAACATTTCTTATTCTTGCAGTGCTCCTTGTTATCGCGCAGAATGTTGTTGGAGTAATTTTTGCATTTATTTTTAAACTGCCACCATTACTTGGACTTTGTACAGCATCAATCCCTATGATAGGCGGCCATGGAACTGCTGGTTCATTTGGACCTATGCTTGAAGAAATGGGCATTAATGGTGCTACTACAGTTTCTATTGCTTCTGCAACATTTGGTCTTATAATGGGTAGCATAATTGGTGGCTTAGTTGCTAGAAGCCTAATACATAATCATAAGATAAGAACTCCACATGATGAAGATTCAAAAGAGCCTGTAGAGGAATTTGGAGATTATAATGAAGAAAATCATAATATTCTTTCTTTTAAAAAGCTGATGAATGGTGCATGCTTCTTATTTATTGCAATGGGACTTGGATCTATTGTCTCTAAGTTAATTCAAGATTTAGGCTTGACGTTTCCTTCATATATAGGTGCAATGCTGGTTGCTGCTATTATAAGAAACATCTATGACTTTAGTGGAAAACAAATTGTAGAAAAGGAAATTGAAACCTTAGGAGGATTAAGCTTATCATTCTTCTTAACAATGGCTTTAATGGGCCTTAAGCTTTGGCAACTAGCTGATTTAGCTCTACCACTTCTAATCATGCTATTTGCTCAAGTTCTTTTAGTTGGATTGTTTGCTTATTTTATAACTTATAGGGTAATGGGCAAAAATTATGAATCTGCAGTATTTTCATCTGCAATATGTGGTTTTGGAATGGGTGCTACTCCAAATGCCATTGCTAATATGGATGAATTAACAAATAGATATGGATTTGTTCACACACCATACTTTGTAGTCCCAATTGTCGGCTGCCTTTTTATTGATTTTGTAAATTCAGCTATTATCACAATATTTATAAACTTTATTAGATAATATAAAAAGATGTCTTAAGACTTAGTTAATCAGTCTTAGGACATCTTTTCTAATTATATATTAAACATTGAATAACATATCTTCGTATGTTGGCATTGGCCAGAATTCTTTATCAACTAAAGTTTCAAGCTTGTCAGCATCTTCTCTTAAAGTACTCATTTGTTCAAATACTTCGTATCTGTACATCATACCTAAATCGAAGATATCACCATCAAAGCTATCAGCTTTTGCAACTACTTCTTCAAGAATTCCAATATTCTTCTTTAATGAAGCTGTTAAAGTTGATACTTCTTTTAATAAATCAGCTTGAGCTGATACGTCAACGCCTAATCCTGTAGCATTTATTGTGTTAATTGATCCTGCAAGACTTGTAGCAAATTTAATTACTGCAGGTAATATTTGACGTTTTGCCATTTCAAGTGTTGTTAAAGCTTCTATATTTATAATCTTATTGTAATTTTCAAGAGTAATTTCATAACGTGATTCTGCTTCCACTTTTGTTAAAACTCCATGCTTTTCAAGAACAGCTTGGTTCTTTTCTGAAATCATAGCTTTAGCAGCTTCAACAGTAGACTTGATATTTGGAAGTCCTCTTCTTGCAGCTTCTTCAACCCATTCATCAGAATATCCGTTACCATTAAAGATAACTTTCTTATGATTTTTAACTATATCTGTTAATATAGCTTGAATTTCACCATTTAAGTCACTAGCTTTTTCAAGTTTATCAGCTATTTCAGATAAAGTTTCAGCAACAATTGTATTTAATACAAAGTTACATCCAGAGATTGAAGCTGAAGATGGAACCATTCTAAATTCGAATTTGTTTCCTGTAAATGCAAATGGAGATGTTCTATTTCTGTCAGTTGCATCCTTTGGAAGCGCTGGCAATGTATTAACACCAATTGTTAATGCACTTGAACACTTACTGCTTGTAGCTGGTCCTTTTTCAATTTGTTCTAATATATCTTCTAATTGATCTCCTAAGAATATTGAGATTATAGCTGGTGGCGCTTCATTAGCTCCAAGTCTATGATCATTTCCTGCATTAGCAGCTGATACTCTTAATAAATCTGGATATTCATCAACAGCTTTTATTACTGCACAAAGGAATAAAAGGAATTGTTTATTTTCATGTGGAGATGTACCTGGTTCAAGAAGGTTCATTCCATCATCAGTACCCATTGACCAGTTGTTATGCTTACCTGATCCGTTTACTCCTGCAAATGGTTTTTCATGAAGTAAGCAGTATAATCCATGTTTTTCTGCAACTTTCTTCATAACTTCCATTGTAAGTTGGTTATTGTCAGTAGCTATATTTGTTGTATTAAATATTGGAGCTAACTCGTGTTGAGCTGGAGCAACTTCGTTATGCTTAGTTTTAGCGGTAATTCCAAGTTTCCAAAGTTCTTCATCAAGCTCTTTCATAAACTCAGAAACTCTTGGTTTAATTACTCCAAAATAATGGTCTTCAAGTTCTTGTCCTTTTGAAGGTTTTGCACCAAATAATGTTCTTCCAGTTAATATTATATCTTTACGAGCATCATACATTTTCTTATCAATTAAGAAATATTCTTGTTCTGGCCCTACAGTTGTAATAACTTTTTGAGTTGTAGTATTACCCAATGCTCTTAAAACACGTAATGCTTGTTTATTTAAAGCTTCCATTGAACGTAATAGTGGAGTTTTCTTATCTAATGCTTCTCCATTGTAAGAACAAAAAGCTGTTGGAATACATAATGAACCATCTTTTATAAACGCTGGTGAAGTACAATCCCAAGCAGTATATCCTCTTGCTTCAAATGTAGCTCTAAGTCCACCTGATGGGAATGAAGATGCATCTGGCTCACCTTTAATTAATTCTTTACCTGAGAATTCTAATATAACTTTTCCATCAGATGTTGGGTTAATAAAAGCATCATGCTTTTCAGCTGTAATTCCAGTCATTGGTTGGAACCAATGAGTAAAATGTGTTGCACCTTTTTCAACTGCCCAATCTCTCATTGCAGCTGCAACAACATCAGCCACTTCAGCCTCTAAACTTGTTCCTTGTTCAATTGTCTTTTTTAAAGCTTTATAAGTAGCCTTTGGAAGACGTTCCTTCATAACTGAATCGTTAAATACATTTGATCCAAAAATTTCATTGATTTTGCTCATTAATAAAATCCCCTTTCAATTATATGCGTATATGCGATATTTATTTATATTTCTTATTTAATCAAATTTAGGCAAAGTTAAATTTTTTTCATAGAATTCAAATTAAAAAGGAGCCAAAGAAATATTCTTATATTTCTTTAGCTCCATTGCTAAAATTCGTATTCAATTAATAAATAATCTACAAAATAGATCATTTTTTTATAATTTCAAATAAAACTGCCATAGTTTTTACTTATTCAATAACCACATTATACTATGTAGGTAAGAATTGTTCAATATGCAAATTAAATTATTTTTTCATTTTTTTAGTTTTAAATCTGCAAAAGATAAAAAAATCCCAAAAACTCGGCACTTTAATAAAAAAATTTTTTTCTAGGAATTTTTTCATATTTTAAAATTATAAATGCGTTCAGCTTTCTATTATTTCAAATAATTCATCTAAAGCATGTATTTCATAAGTTGGAATTATTCCTGTGTTATTTACAGTTCCTTCTTTACAAAACCAACATGTATCTATTCCTGCAAGATTTCCACCTTTTATGTCTGAAGTAAGTGAATCCCCAATTATTAAAGTATTTGAAGGATTAAAATCATCAATATTATTCTTCACATAATCAAAAAATTCACTTGAGGGCTTATTGGCACCGATAGATTCTGATATAAATCGTTCTTCAAAGTATTTAACAAGTCCTGACCTATTCATTCTTGAGTCCTGAGTTTCCTTAATACCATTTGTTATAACATATAATCTATGATTTTTCTTTAATTCAGACAGTACCTCATGTACATTAGGCATCTCTTGTATACCTCTATTTAAATAAAATCTATATGTATTTTCGTATTCTATACCATCAACCTCTTTTCGATACATATTCATAAGCTTTGAAAATCTTGTGTACAAAACATCATCAATTGTTATTTCTCCTCTTTCAACTGCTTCCCACATTCTGTGATTCATTTTTTTGTAAGTTTCATATAGTTCTTCTGAATATTCTTCACCTTTATCTAAAATCATGCTCTTAAATGATTCTTTTTCATTTGCATCAAAATCAAGAAGTGTATTATCAACGTCAAATAATAATGTATCGTATTTCATGTATTTCTCCTATCTAATATTTGAATATCTTATATGCTATATTAATAATATCTTATATTTTTTCATTTTACTATCTTTGTATTTTCCAATTAATATTTTTAACTTACTTTATCTTTAAAATTAAAGAGCATTTTTATGAGTTACTACCTAAAATTTAAATTTTAAACATAAAAATCTCTCTTTCGAGTAACAGATTTTTATTTTTTAAATCAGTCTACTTTAAAGAGAGCATATCATTATGACTAGTACAATATTATGATTTACTATTAAATATATATTATTTCATATAATAAACATTATAATAGCCTTACTGCTAAATTAAAATTTATTCAACAAATATCTTAAAATCTTCGGTATACTTTGTTGGCTGAAATTCTACTACATCATAATTTGCAATACTATTTTTATTAAATGGATCTTCACTGATAATTTCGTTTACCTCTTCCATATTTTTTGCATTGCATAAAATGACTCCACCAGTTCTAGGATTTTTTCGCCCTGAACAGATAAATTTATTTATGGTATAGTATTTATTTAAGAATTTAATATGCTCTGCCAAATGCTTTTCAACCTCTTCCAGTGGTTTAACATAAGTTAGATTTACTATAAACATTGCCTTTTCCTCCAAATCTAAATTAGAATTTATTTATTTATTTATTTATTTATTTATTTATTGGTAAATTATGACACATACGCAATACCTATGCTATTAAATTTTCAAAAAACACTTTATTATTTAGCGAGAGGACATACATACTATATAAGTATTCTGCAGTGTTTTAAACAAAAAAATATCGCAAATCTATTCTTAATTATGAATAGTGCAATATTCTAATTTACTATTAAATCTTTAAATACATTAACATCTACAATCAACTCTACAAATTGGAATTTGTCTATTTCTCATTAATATGTTCTCTTATCATATCAACAATTGCATATTCTGTCATATCCTCATTTATCAAATGTTCAGGTATTATTTTTATATAATCTTTTTCTCTCCACCATCGTTTCATCTCTGTTTCTCCAAATTCATGTGCATTCGGTTTTGTCATATGACGAATCAATGTTTCTTTAAATGGAATATCAAAATAATATGCATATATATTGTTTTCAAACTCTTTTTTTATGACTTCAAACAGTTCTTGATACCAATCTGAATATAAAATGCCTTCCAATATAACAGTAGTACAATTTAATCTTCCATATTTAACAAGTTCCATAAGCATTCCAATTGCTTTTGTTCCTGCTTCATCTTTCACATACAACATTTCTCGCCTTATTACATCTTGTGAAATAAGTAGTGTTCCACGCCCTACTTGCCTTTGTAGCATTTTGGCAATTGTTGTTTTTCCACTTCCAGAATTTCCTCTTAATATAACTATTTTTGAGGTTTTAACCATAATATTTTCCTCCATAAATTACAATTTATCTTTTAATTAATTATAGCATATTTTGTAAATATTACACTGTTCAATTTTCAAAGAACCTCGCTTCTTATTTTTCCATATAAACTTTGATTTAATCAACCAACGATGCTTTCGCTTTTAGCAATTTAATTCAATAAAATCAGTACTACTATAACAGTACTGATTTTATTTCTGTTGTAGGATTTGGCATAATCACTCCTTATTTATTTTATAAAATCTTATCCATTAAATATATAACACGATTTTCCTCAAAGATGAATATGATGTATCTGAAAGGAGATGATTTAGAAAATGGTAATGGATAGAATTGATTATAATAATATGCGAAATTCACAAAGCGAATTCCAAAAATACTTATACTACAATGTTACTTTAATAATGTCAGATGGCGGTATATTTGATGGAATAATTGAAAATGTAGAACAAGATCGTATTGTGATGTTGGTTGGTGAGGACGTAATGGATCTAGATGATAATGAAGATACTTATGATGAAAACAGGCAGCATGGGAATGTTGGATTTAATCGTCGTCCACGAAGAAGATTTAGACGTTTTAGACGTAGATTTTTTCCATTCGCTAATGTAGTGCATTGCAATTATTACCATACATTCCTCCACATCCTTATCTTTTTTATTAAAAAATATAGAGGTTGTCGCATTAATGGTTACTAAATCCGTTAGCGACAGCTACAGTGTTATTATAAATTTATGTACTTTGTCTTTCTATAGGTTTATACTACATTACGCTTACTTATTTTCATATAGGTTATGAAATAAAAGAAAATATGTCTAATGCTAGCTTATATATATTAAATAACAGCAATTACTATAGCTGGTCATGTTATAAACGAAATAGTATACTAGTTTATATATATATATATATATATATATATATTAAATAGCAATTCCATGCTAATATGGGGTATACTATTATTTAGAATATTGATTCTAAAGGACGGTAAATGCAATGAACTATATAATATATGATTTAGAATTTAATCAGCCACTATCAAAAGATAATAGTATTTCAGATCTTACTTTTGAAATAATTCAAATTGGAGCATTAAAATTAAATGAGAATTTAGAAGTAATTTCGACTTTTAATAAATTAGTTAAACCAACTGCTTATTTAGAAATTCATCCATACATAGAAAATTTAACACAAATCTCAACTGATATGGTTATGTCACATGCACAATTCCCACATATATATAATGAATTTATAGATTTTATTGGAAATGATGAATTTGTTATGTGTGTCTGGGGTGCTGGTGATATAAAAGAACTTATAAAAAATATAAATTTTCATAAATTAAAAACATTAGATAACTTAAAAAGATATATAGATGTACAAAAACTTATGTCTAAATATATAAAGACTCCAAAGGGTACCAAAATAGGTCTTGGGTCTGCTGTTGAATTTTTTAACATTTCTCTTGAAAAAGAATTTCATGATGCTTTTAATGATGCATACTATACTGCTGAAGTATTTAAAAAGCTTTATAATCCAGAAATCAAATTTAGTATTTATGAAAATAAACCATCCAAAAGAGTTGATCTTCCTAAACGTAAACTTGATACCTTAAGGCTTTTTGCTCAAATTGAAAAAATGTATGACAGGTCATTGTCTGATGAAGAGAAGTCATTAATAAAGCTTGCTTATAATATGGGTAGAACACATCAATTTTTAAGATAAAAAAATCGTTAATGTTATAATTAAATAGCGAATAAAATATACTGTCAAAACAAAGTGCTAAAAGTTATATTAACATAACTTTTAGCACTTTGCTTTTTTAATTAAGCTTTTATTTTTCTTCTTCTTCATCTTCTGTTACTGTAACATTTCCTTCTACTTTAGCTATCACAAGATCTTCATCAACCCCTAATTCTATTCCTTCTGGAAGAGTCAAATCTTTAGCACATACCTTGTTACCATATTCCAAATTTGATGCATCAAATTCTATTTCTGCTGGAAGTTTATCTACTTCTCCATGTAATTCTATTTCATTTAAGAATGTTTCTAGTAATAATTGCTTAGACTCAAGCATTCCTTCACCAAGAAATGTTACTGGAATCTTTAATTTTATCTTTTCATCTTTTCTTACATTTTGAAAATCTATATGTATTACCTTTCCGAAATTATCTTTTTGTAATTCTTTAACAACACAATTTTCAACTTTTCCATTTAAATTTAGAGAAAACATAGAACTCTTAGGGTAAGTTAAAAGTTCATTTACATCACGTTTAGACATTTTTGCAGATGTAGATTTATGTATATCTTCACCATAAACTATGCATGGTATTTCTCCATTTCTTCTTACTTTTTTGCCTTTTTCATTTCTTTCACTAATATTAAATGCTATACTTTCCATTATAAAGCCTTCTTTCAATTTTTCATTTATTGAATTCATCTCTATTATAGTCCTCTAATTCTATTAATTCATTGTCCATTTTTTATAATATTCTACCATAGAGCACCATATTATCTAATTGAAAGCATCTATCTCCTCTAAGTTTATTTTTATGGATAATTAGCTTAAATTCCTAGTTAATTCATACTAAGCAAGTACTTTATTGAAATTTATACCATTGTGCATTTAGAACAATTTATTTTTAAAATATATCCATAAAGCTATATTAACACCAAAGATCCCATTCAAAATTTCTTAAATTCTAGTATTCTAATATTCTTAAATTCTAAAATTCCTAAGTTCTAAAATTCTTAAGAATCTTAGAATTTTTCTTCTAAAATTCCGTATTTCCAATTCTTCATGCAAATAAACATAATATAGAAAATTTAATGGAGGTCACTTAAATGAGTAAAAATAAAAAAGCTATACCAAATGACTTTGAAGTTGAGGAAAATGAATATATATGTAATTTTGACGTAGATGAAAGTTCTCTCGGGGAATGTGTTTCTGTTTTTTCTTTTGACAATAATGATTCCCCTTCTAAAAACTCTACAGCGGATATTATTTTTGATACCTCTAAAATAAGTTCAAGGATAAAACCTTTATCTAATGGTGCTACTCCTATTTTAAATGATGAAATACCAACAATTAAAAGGAGTTATACTTTAAGAGCTTCCACAATAAGAAAATTAAATGAGCTAAAAAGTCTTCACCCAGTTCTTAATATATGCGTAAGTACAATTGTAGATTCTGCTCTTGATCATTATTACACATATATAACAAAAGAAGGTGGAACTCAATAAAGGATGTGCAAATTAAATGCACATCCCTCATTATTCATCACATTATTAACTTTATATGAATACAAGCCTTATTATAGATACATCCTTCATTAATATGAACATAATGTATTTGCAGAAAGGTAAATGTCATATTTTTGTTATCTGCATTAAGCTAAAATATGAATAATCATCATTATAGTGAATAAAATTCCTGCTATCTTATGAAACTTAATGCCAATTCTTTTGTATCTAAATATACCTGATATAATCTGAACTGTTAAAATTAATAGAGCTAAGATTCCAGATATATAGCGTAAACTCACAAATATGCCCCTAGAAAGCATAATGTATGCGTGAAATAATATTATAGAAAATGATATTATTGATATTGGAACGTGCCATTCTCTTAATATTTTAGCTAACATTAAAATGTTTTTCTTAAAATTATTTAAGAATGTTAGTTTTGCTATTCTTCTAACAGCATACATACTAATTGCTACTGCAAATCCATAAGCTGCGACTTGTCCAATTAATCCAGCATATCTTCTTATTGATTTAAAATTTAATATATTTAATACAAGATAATTTTCCAATATAAGAAATCCTATAAATAGAATCATTATTACAGAGACTATCAGTGAATAAAATACGCGCTTTCTTTCTTTTTCGTTGGTAATTAATTTATTATTATTCATATTAATATCTCCTAAAATTATTTCATTAATATTACTTTAACTTCCCAACTACAGGTAAATCTTTAAGAACATCCTTTCCATGAGGTGATTTATTTATTTCCTCTGATAAGTCCTTCCCTGCTGTTATACCATTTTTATGTTCTCCATTTTTCCATGCACCTACATCCGTTACATCATAAACTACTCCATCTACTGCAACATAAGCCTTGTTTCCATTTTGACCATCATATTCTTTAAGTTCATCTAATGTAAATTCTTTATTTGAAACCGCTTCAACACTTGCATTACTATTTGATGCTGAATCACTTGCACCTGTTCCAGTATTTGAGCAGCCTACTGCTAGTAATCCTAAAAGTAATAATCCTGAAATTAAAATTTTCTTCATTAATATAGCTTCTCTCCTTATTTTATAAAATTATTAGTTGATATCTATTATCATTTAATAATTTTATTATACATAATATATATGTCAATCATATGTCATCTTTATTATCATTTATTTACATTAACTTTTAAAATAGAAAATCCTAATTACAACCCCAATAAAAATTATTATAAATAAAATACCACATATTCAATTTGAATACTGTGGTATAAATAATTTTAAAATATATTTATTTGTATACGTTAGACTATGAGTTTATCTCAGTTTTTCCTCACTAAACTTAGTATAGCCCTTATTTATATTATATGACATCCAATTTCTTCAAACTGTCTTAGCCTTTTTTCATAAATATGATAAAAGACATCCAAGTCACCAATATAGTCTTCTTTCCAAGGCTTATTTCTTCCATAATAGTGAATTATACAGGCATTATTCACTATCCACTTCATATCTATCTTTTCACCATTTATTGATAGATATTTAGTTTTAATAAAATCTCTTTCACCAAAATTATATTTTTTTTCACTAACACAAATTATTTTATCTCCATATAAACCATTAATAACATCTTGATCTGGAAGATATAATCTTATACTGTTTTTCTTAATATATTCTGTAACTTCTTCTTCATTTTGTTCTCTTCTTAAAGCTTTTAAATTCATAAGAAGTACACCTGAATTAATATATTCACATTCAGGAGGCATATTAAGTCGTACTTCATTTAACTTAGTGATTGGCTTTCCAATATGTGTAGCACCTGCATAATACATATCTTTTAAATCCATATTATAAAATTCATTTAACGAGTTTATAATAACTAAATCTGGATCTAAGTAAAGTATCCTGTCTAAATTATCTGGAAGCAATTTAGCTGCAAATATTCTAAAATACATTTCTCTTGGATATCTATCTGTTATAGGTACATTAGTGAACATACTGTCAGGAACTTTTATATCAAAAATTTTAGTTCTATTTATATCTGCACATCTCTTTATATTCTCTATATCACCACTAGTCAGCTTTGAGTTTAACACATATACGTAAAACTCTTCATTATGATTTTCAATTTGTAATGAAGTAAGCATAACCTTTACTTGCTTTATATAATTTGAATCTAATGATACTAATATATTCATGAAAACTCTCCTTACATATACCTTCTATTTTATATTGTTATCACTAAAATTTTTTACTATTAATATGATTATACCTATTTAAGTTGAGCATTTACAACAACTTCTATTCTCATATATAAATAATTAATTAAAATTTTTATTAATTTTCCGTAATCTCTCATACTCATGCATATATTCAATATGTACTACAAATAAAAGGAGGTGAGTTTATGGCAATAAGTACAATAATTGATTCTACTTCTTTAACTATTGAAGTTCAAAATGGAGTAGATAAGGCTGGCGATGCAATTTATTCTAAAAAGAATTTTGCAAACATCAGAAATGATGCTTCTCCTGATTCTCTTTATGAAGTTGCAGAAGCTATAAAAGATGTTATGGATGCTAGTACTAGAGATACATTTGTAAATGTTACTTCTAACTTAGTAAATGCATAACTCTTAATCAAAAATTTTATGAAAGGAGGCTACGATTATGGAGTATATTTTAACAATGATTTTCACTACAGAAGGTGGTAAAAGCACTACTTTAAGTATAAATAAAATAAAGCAAGATATAACTCAATCTGAAGTATTAACTCTTATGGATTTAATAATCTCTAAGAACATTTTCATTACTGATTCTGGTGCACTAGTTGGTAAAGGTAGTGCCAAGCTTACTAAAAGAGAAATCACAAAATACCAAGTTGCTTAATTTTATTATTTCTAAATTAAAAAGAAGTCTGCAAAACATGCAGACTTCTTTTTTAAAACCCTAAATGACTTTTACACATGGCTTTTAGATTTCCTTCAAAAAATTTCTTACTGAATAATACAAAATTCTATGAATGTGGTATCCAGTATTTTCATTAGATGTAAATACTGTATTTTGAATATATTTATCTTGAAGTGATGAAAACTTGCCCATAAATGCCTTAGGATTAAGCGAGCTTCTATATATTCCATTTCTTATGTTTTCTAGTCCATCAGGATCTTCAATTATCATAGACATCTTAATACCATTGACCTTTCCTCTCATAAGCTGCCTTTCTAATTTCATTTCTTCTCTATAGTCCCTTTTTTCAATTAAATTTTCTGCTATTTCATCAATTGAAGTTTTTCTTATAACTCCAACCTTAAAAGCCAAATCTCTATATATGCCAATTTCAGGTCTTACTGTAATTATTGCAGTATAATCCCCCACATCGAGTTTTTGCCTTTTGTAAGAAATGTTTTCTTTATCAAAGTACTCTAAAATATGACCATTTACAGTTTCTCTAGTATCAAAAAGAATTTTCAAGTTTTCTTTTAATAATCTTGTTATTTCTGTATTCGTAAGTTTATACATTATCACTCATCTCCTAAAACTAAGATTTTATATTTACTTCTTTTTATATATGCTTTCATATGATACACATTTCATATCATCCTCAAGATAATCACGTCTTTTTCCTTCTGTATCTTCATAATACTCAAAATCTTCTAATCTAATACTTTCTTTAGTACATTTACCTTTGGAATTAGATACACATGTACACGCACTGCAATAAACAATCATATTCCTCCCCCTTATTACCATAAATAAGTTTAATTGCATCTTTTTTTGCTTACATATATTTTTTACGTCTTCTGTTTGTAAAATTCAATTTCATATTCACGTCATATAACGTCAGGCATACAAACTATCCATCTATTATGATATATTATCTATTCTTTACTTTTATTCTCTTCAATTTATTGACATATTGACGTAAAAAACATAATATTATACTAAAGGAAGGAACTTTAGATAAGGAGCATGGTTATGAGTAAAAAATTAGGTTTAAAGATAAAACAATTAAGAAGTGAATATGGTTTTAAAACTGGAAATAAAATTACTCAAAAAGATCTTGCAGATAAGCTAAGTATATCTAGATCATATTTAGGAGACATAGAAAGCGGAAGAACTCCTGCTAGCGATGAAATTATACATAAATTAGCTAAGATATTTGAAATTGATGAATCTGAACTTTTAAACTTAAAATATTCTGATGCTGATGATAATATTAGTGAAGGAAATAATTTTATGGATGATGACTTAGTTATTATAGAGCGTGCTAGAAAGAAAATGAGTGAAAAAGACAAAGAAAAAATGATGAATATGTTAAAGGCAGCCTTTGATGAATACTTTGATGATTAGATATAAGTTCATACACCAGATTATTAATGATATTTATATTAATGCAAACATCACTCAATTTCCTGTTGATATACTTTCTATAATTGACTCTTTTAAAAATATTAAGATTGTTTCATATAGTACTTATGCCAAAGACCTTAATCTAACAAAAGAAGAATTCCTAGAGTGTTTTACTTCTGATGATGGATTCAGCGTTTTTTCTAAATCTAAAAATAAATATATTATATTCTTTAATGATTTTATTGATAATTCAAAGCAAAGAATGAGATGGACATCCACTCACGAGTTAGGACATATATTATGCAGACACCATTCACTGAATATGGACAACTTTACTAATGATGAAATATATGCTTTTAAAGAACGTGAAGCAAATCATTTTGCAAGTATGCTTCTTGCCCATTCAACTATTTTAAATGAACTTAATTTAATATCATCAAGAGACATAGAATTCTACTGTGATTTATCCAGTTCTGCTGCAAAATTTAGATTTGATAACTATAAAAAATCCTCTATCTATTCAACAAGCTCTGACAGATGTATTTTAAGAAACTTTAAATCATTCATTGATGCAAAAAATCAAGATTATCAGGAGCATATGGCTTTTTTACGTGCTTTTCAGCTATATTGATGTAAATTTTATTCATTACTTTAAAATAATGTAGATTTTTCACGCAAATATGGACATTAGATACAAACCTTTTTGTAAATACTAACTTTTGCTATAAATATAGCCTCTGTTACATATAAATATTGCACTAAAGGCTGGAAGAGCCAAAAAAGCTATGCCCATATTTGCATCAAAAAAACTGAAATTATTAGCCAAACCAATGTATATGAATTAAAAACTGTTATTTGCTTTTAAAAAATTTTTGTATCAAACCATAAACTGTAAGTTATATATTATTCTTTTCTCAAAATTTCCTTTGGTGGCTATATATCATTAGCTATAGTATGTTCTGTGAGTTCTGATAATATTTTTAATTTTCTTGTTTATTAAAGGTCGCATACAGTTTGGTACATGTTCTTCATGTGCCCTGTGAATTGCAACACACGCTTTACAATTTCCATGGTATCTACAGGCTTTTTTACAAGGACAGTGGTCTTTATTTTTATAGGGAATCTTTTAGCTTTAGTAAACTTTTATTTTTATTATTTATGGCTAACTCTACATAGTGTGCAAATATAATGCATATAAATATAATAGATCCATAATCTAATAATAATTTAAACACATTCATAAATTATAAGATAAAATTACTTATAGATGCTTTTGAGAAGAGAAAATAAATTATGCTTAATAAAGACATATGGAAAATTGCTATGGAGCAATCTGCAATAGATTTAAACTGTTCATCCGATGATTTTTCAAATAATGGGAATACAGTTTTAATATCTAAGCCAAACGAAGAACGAAAAAAATGATTGATTTATAATTTAAGAATATTACAAATTAGCGATATTCAAAACTTTCTTCAAATATTGTTTTTAATAATTCACACGTAACCTGTTGATTATGAAAAATTTGCATCATACCTTTAGGTGTTATTTTATATCCTGTCAATTCATCTTTATGAAAAACTATTGCTTTGGCTTCAATATTAATATGATCCTTAAAAGGAATAAGACGAATAAAATTATCATTTACATAAAATGATGGTAGTTTAGCCCACAATTTTTCATCAATATTTCTGGAGGTACTTTCATAGATAACTTTATATAACTCCCAAAATCTTTTCTTTGTTTGTTCTTCAAACTTATCTAAATAATTATATATATCCTCTTTCATATTTCAGTTCTCCCCCTCTATTATTTATTTGTATCTACATATTATAAAACATTGCAATTTCTCCATCTTGATGTGTAACACATATATTTACGGTTGGCTCATTACAAAAATCTTTTGCTATTATATCCCACTGATAGAAATCAAGATTTTAATAATTTTATGTATGGCATTTAAAACACGTTTTAACATATTTTCGTAGGATTCTCCATTAGGTCGTTCAGTGTATCTTCTATTACAATACCATTGACAATATTCTATAGGGTATTTTTCTTTTACTTCTTCCCATGATAAGCCTTGCCATTCACCAAGATTAACTTCTTCTAATCCTTCTAATGGTATGCAGTTAACATTAATAATTTCACTTAAAATTTCTGCCGTTTTTATTATCTAGTTTTCAAATGTAATTTATTAACGTAACCAATTACTTCAATTCATATTTACGACATCTTCGTATTATTGATACATATTTACTAATCTCATTGTATGAAACATTAAGTTTTTTCAAATAAATATCCGCTAATTGCTTTTGCATATGTCCAATTTCTTTTCTATTGTGTATCTCTTGTTGTATATCACCTTCTGAAATTAATACATATGTACTAGCCACATCATATTGCCTTGGTCCATGACATACATTCATAAAATCAATCACCAAAACTTTCCCATTTGTATCTACCCAAACATTTCCTGGATGATAATCTCCATGGCACAAACAATTTCCATTTGATAAAGCTGCTATTTCATTATATATATCAGCATTAAGATTTGTTTTTTCACCAATGCATAATTGAAGAAATTCTTTATATGACATTACTTCACAAGTATTATATTCTAGTATTTTTTTATGCAGGTCAGCAATTTGATTAACTAAAAAGTTAACATCTTCACCATAAAATAATTTTTCCAATACTGATTGTCCATCAAGTCTATCTATAAATTCTGTTTGCTTATTTCTTTTCCTTTTTCACTATAGCTATTATCATTTACAGATTCAATTTTAAATTCTCCATCTCTATAAGAAATCATTGATATGCTTGAATTATCTATATTTCTTATATTAAAGCTTTTATCAAGATAATCTATAATAAGTCTTATAATTCCTCCATGAGCTACTACAAGTATATTTCCTCCTTCCTGTGAATTCTCCTTGCAGATTTGCTTAAGCTCATTCATAACTCTTGTTATCGCAGTATTATAATCTTCTGCTTCTTTAGTTTCGTCTAAAGCAGCACATGTATCACAATAGGCCCTTTGAAATTCATATTTCTTTTCTGCTTCTTCAATAGAAGTTACATTAAGATAGTTCAATATGTCATTAAACATCATCTTATCAATCTCACCTTCATATTTTCCAAAGTAAACTTCTCTTAATCCTTCACGTTCTTGTAATTTTAAATCCTTACTTGCTTTATTTTCTTTTATAACAATTTGTGCAGTCTTTCTTGCTCTTCCTAAATCACTGCTATAAACACTTTTGAATTTAATATCTCTTAGACCAAAGCCAACATTTACAGCCACTTCTATTCCTTCTTTAGTCAAAATACCATCACACCATCCTTGTGTTCTTCCAGCTTTATTTAAAATAGTCTCACCATGCCTCATTAAAAATATCTTTACTTCTTTACTGATCATTATAACTCCCCCAATTTTTCTATTATCCTTCGATCATCTCTGTATCAATAATAACATAATTAGCTCTGTGTATATATAAGGCCTTTCCATCAATATTGAGTCTTGTCATCTTAGGTAAATCCTCTGGAATTGTAACATAAACATCATCACCTTGATATACTCCTATTGGTACTCCTTGCTGTGAACTTATTATTATTGTTTTCTTCTTACCTAATTCATTTTTTAATTTATTTACAGCTCTATCAAAAGGAACATATCCCCCACCAGAATTTGCTTTAATTTCATCTTTTATATCATAATGTTCAACAACATTTAATCCATCTTCTTCAAAAATTACAGTATTCCCAACTTGAAACATCTGCTTTCCATTAATAGTGATTTCAAGAACTTCTGATTTAAAATCTGTTGATTCCGCATCAAAATTCGCACTATTTTCTAAAAGTCCAACTGTCACTTTTTTGCCTTCTATACTTAAAGTTTTGTTTGCATAATCATCATATGTAGTTATTGTAAAATGCTGACCTACTAACTCTCCTTTTATTTTTCCAATCCAATCCTTTAACTTAGCACATCCTAAAACAGAAACACCTAAAAGGCATACTAGACTCATACATATTATTGGTTTAATTTTCAATTTGATTCTCATTAACATCACCTTACTCTCAATTTAATATATATAATATAATACCATCTTTAAGTTTATATTTCTCAATATAATTATTTATTATCACAAATAATTATTCATACGTTAGCTAAGTTTTATTTTGATATCTTTAAATTCATTGATCTAAAGCATTATATTTTTCCTTTATGTTTTTATAATAAGCATTGTGCATACTTATGTATAACTTTGAACACACTAAAATTAACTTTAATACAAAAGGAGTATATACAAATGAAAAAATTTTTTAGAAACTCATTAATAATATTATCACTATTAACATTAGTCTTAGTACCAATGAAAATTCATGCTATCCAAAACAAATCTTATGATAATACTTCTGCCTCTAATAATGCTAGATGTAATCTAAAGATGGACGAAAGAAGACTTTGGATAGATCATGTTTCATGGACTAGAAGCGTTATTATGAGCGATTTAGCTTCACTTGAAGATACACCTCTAGCCCTTGAAAGACTTCTTAAAAATCAAGATGACATTGGAAATTCAATTAAGCCCTATTATGGTGAAGAAGCAGGGAATAAACTTGCTGCTCTATTAAGAGAACATATAAATCTTGCAGGTAAAGTTGTTGGTTCAGCTAAAAGTAACAACAAATCAGACCTAGAAAAATACAATAAATTATGGTATAAAAATGCAGATGAAATAGCTGATTTTCTAAGTTCTCTTAATCCAAACTATTCAAAGAAAGATTTAAGAGATATGTTACATAAGCATTTACAATTTGTTACTGATCAAGCCGTGGCACGATTAAATAAAGACTGGAAAGCAGATATTGAAGCTTACGATAAAGGTGAAGATCATATGATTATGTTTGCTGATATGCTTACTGACGGTATAATGAAACAATTCCCATAATACGTGATTAGAAAATATTAATTAATATAGATTTTAAAGGAGCGTGTGAAAAATTTTCTGTAAATAGCTTTCTATGATAAGATTTTTAAGATTAGATAACCTAAAAATTATTTAAGTTATATTTTCAATATAATATCTATTTTTTTACATGTCAAGTGCGCCCTGTCTTAGGGCGTATTTTTTTGTATTATAAAATGATTAAACTAAGCGTCCTTCAAACATAATTGATAATTCTCCATAAACTCTACCCCAATTACGCAAAGGTAGTGTCCACTTCTTTGTAGCCTCAAAAGTAGCTAAATACAAAGCTTTAAGAAGAGATGTATCACTTGGAAATACGCTACGCTGACGGTTAAGTCTGCGATATGTACTATTAAGACTTTCGATTGCATTAGTTGTGTAGATAACTTTTCTTACATCTGCTGAAAATTTAAATATAGGACTTATAACATCCCAATTATCAGACCAAGATTTCATTGCGTTCGGATAGTGGCTTTGCCACTTCTCAGTTACTTCAATCATCCTAGAATGTCCATGTTCTTCTGAAGGTGCATGGTATATTGTTTTAAGATCAGCTGCAAATTCCTTTTTGTCTTTATCTGATACATATTTTAATGTATTTCTAACTTGATGCACCAAGCATCGTTGATATTCAGTATTAGGAAATGCCACGTTTATAGATTCCTTGATTCCAGGAAGTCCATCAGCACATAATATCAAAATATCCTTAACCCCTCTATTTTTTAACTCATTAAGTACACTTAACCAATACTTGCTACTTTCATTTTCTCCTATTTGAATACTTAGAACTTCTTTTCTACCTTCCTCATTAATGCCAAGGATAACATATGCAGCTAATTTTTTTATTACATGGTTATCTCTCACTGAAAAGTGGACGGCATCTATAAATATTATAGGATAAATACTTGATAACGGTCTTTGCTGCCAATCCTGAATGTCAGGAAGTAACTTATCAGTTATATCTGAAACCATACCATCACTGACTTCAAACCCATAAATATCTTCAATTTGTTCTGATATTTGTCTTGTTGTAAGTCCTTTTGCATACATTGAAATAATTTTATCTTCAATACTTGAGATATCTTTTTGTCTCTTTTTCACTATCTGTGGTTCGAAAGTTCCTTGTCTGTCTTGTGGAACTTCTATTGGAATTTCTCCATACTTGCTACGTATAGTCTTTTGCTTTTTTCCGTTTCGTGCGTTAGCACTGTCGGTACGTTCATAAGGATCATATCCTAGATGATTGTCCAACTCTGCAGTAAGCATACTTTCAATAGTTCCACCTAGTAAATCTTTAAGTGAATCTTGAATATCATCAGCAGTATGAATGTCATATTCTTCAATTAATTGAGTTATGATATTCTTTTTCCTTTCATTTAATCTTTCTCTTCTTTTACCCATAAAAAACAGCCTCCTATGATATTTTAATTTTATCATAGAAAGCTGTTGTATTGTATAATTTACAGAGATTTCTTCGCAGGCTCTTTTAAAGTCTTAATAAAAATTTTATATTATTGACACAAATTCGCCACATAGCATATATATAATATAAACATAAAGTGATTTAAAAGTTTTTCATTATTATCCCTTATTAAATAAATATAAAATAGATTAAAGAGCAGTCTGTCCCCGCAGACTGCTCTTTAAATTCATAAAATTATTTCTATAATTTTTAAATAACCCCCTCTAATCATGCTCTTACCAAACGCCAACTCTCTTTTCAGGACTTATATACATCTTATCAGTTTCTTTTATATTATATACATTATAAAATTTATCATTTGAACTAAGTACTGCATTAACTCTTATCTTATCAGGTGCATGTGTATCTGTATTTAATTTTAGTAGTGTATATTTCTCATTTTCTTTCATAGCCCAAATATTTGCATAATTCTTAAATAATTTTTCTAGTCCTTTCTTATCTTCTCCTGCAAGTTCCGTTATACATGACATAGCTCCAAGATCTGCAATATTCTCAGACAAAGTAAGTTTTCCGTTTACCTTATTACCTGGAAGCACTTCAAATTGATCATAGTATTCAATTATATTCTTTGAAAGGTTATTAAAATTTTCATAATCTTCTTTGGTCCACCACTGATTAAAATTTCCTTCTTCATCATATAAGGCACCATTATTATCAAATGCATGTGTTATTTCATGAGCAATTATTAATCCAATTCCACCTAAGTTTGTTTCATAATCTGCTTTTTTATCATAAAAAGGTGCTTGCAGAATCGCAGCTGGAAATACTATCTCATTAGCACTTGGATTATAATATGCATTAAGAGTTTGTGGCGTCATTGACCACTCTTTCTTATTCACTGGTTTATCTAACTTTTCTAAACCACGTTTATTATTTTCTTTATCACAATTTAGTATATTAGATACTAAGTTTCCTCCATCTTTCTTCGGAATTATATCTACATTTTCAAAATAACTAGACCATTCATCTGGACAACCGATTTTTATTGTCATATTATCTAACTTCTTCTTAGCATTTTCTTTTGTTTTTTCGCACATCCAATCTAAATTATCTATCCTCTTCTTATATACAGAAATTATATCTTTAACCATCTTTTCTATAGCTTCTTTATTTTCTTCTGGAAAATGTTCTTTTACATAAATTTTTCCCAAATCAAATCCAGCCAAGCTTTGCACCAGCATATTAGATAATACATCGTCAGAATATCTTTCTTCTACTCCATTTAATGAATTGTTAAAATCCAATTTAGCATTCCTTATATCTACAGAAAGGTATTCAGCATAATCATTAAGTATAATAAATTCAGAAAATTTCTTTAATAGCTCCAAATTTTTTTCACTTAAATACTCGTTTATCTTTTTTTCCACGTTTACCTCATTTACAACAAATTCATTACACTTAGATACTTTCATATTTTCCAGTACTCTTTCAAAATTAATATTTGTAAATAAATTAGCTAAATCTTCTTTTGTGTATTTGTTATAAACATTTGAAGGATTTTGACCTTCATCCATAGTCATGGTTACACTTGCTAAATCTTTTTGAAATGCAAAAATATCTTCCGCTATTTTCTCTGCTTCTTTTTCATCTTTTCCAGTAAGCATAAACATTTTTGATATATATTCTTTATATTCTGTCCAGCTTGCTTTATATATATCATTTTCTAAATATTCTTTACCTAATATTAAATCTGGTATCTCAATATATACTATATTTTTATTAGATTCTTTTAAATCAGGTGAAATGTAATAGCATAACAAACTCATTTCTCCTGTTTCACCTGCTATTTTTGAAATAGTTTCTACGTATTCTTGTATATTCTTTGCAGATTCAATAGAATTAATTGTATCTTTTAATGGTCCTAGCCCTGTTTTATTTCTTCCATCTAAATCAACTGCACAAGAATATAAATCTGATATCTTTCTATTAATACTACCTTCTTCATTCTTATCACCGCTACTTACAATATCATTAAGAATTGAATTAACCTGAGTATTCGCTGTTTTCTGAAGATAATAATAGTAATTCCAGCATGGATCTTCTGGTGGAATTTCTTTTTTCTTCAGAGTTTTATAATTGATATTCTCATAATAATCATCTTCCAACCTTGGTTTATTATTGTCTGTTAATAAATTTTGTTTACATCCAATATTAATGCTGCTAAAAATTATAAGCAAACATAATAAAATACTAATTTGCTTTCTCATAAAGTCCCTCACTTTGATTAATCATTTAATAGAATCTTAACATATATAAAACACATTGTAAATTTTTGTATTCTAAGACTAAATCACATAAACAAAATCGCCAAGGTGACTATGATGTGATCCTATATAAAATGCAAATTCAATAAAATACACTAATCTTATATAATTTTCTAAAGAAAAAAAAGAAGTCATCCAATGACTTCAAATAGACATTTATCTAGCTTATGACTGGTGTTATAAATATTATTTTTTATATAATATTGCTAATAAGTAGACTTATACTAGCCATTAACCATATTACAAATGTAACATAAAGGATAGTACATATATTTTTTTTCGCTTTAATATTATAATTTAATACTTTTGAATTATACAATACCTTTGTTAAAGAAATCCCTAATATAGGTATTCCATACTCTATAAATAATATAATTGTGGCAAAAATAATGAATCCAAGTGTAAGTAAAGCATCATCCAATGTTTTTTCATCTTTTATTAAATAAAAACATGCAACTGCAAATATAGTTAAAGCTACAGGAAGTAATCCTATAATTATCCCTATTAAAATTGTTACTTTTCTTTTTAATCTCTTGATTGTTTCCCCTGAATATTTTACTGTATCTTCAATAATTTTATTAGCCTTTTCATTAGATATATCACTTTCTGAATTCTTCTCTCCATTTAATAATTCAAGAACACTAATATCTAAATTCTTAGCAATCTCCTCTATAATACATATATCTGGAAGGCTCAAGCCACGTTCCCATTTAGAAATTGCTTTATTGGTTAAGTGCAATTTATCACCTAATTCTTTTTGTGTCATGCCTTTTTCTTTCCTAAGATAGCAAATAAATTCACCAAATTTCTCTTTATCCATCTAAACACCTCCATATCAAATATATGGTATGTTATGGATAAAATCAATCTACTGATAGTAGATTATACATATATTACTTTTTAAATTCTATACCTTTTACTTGTAGATTTCCAACTCATCAAGATGTTCAATAAAACTACTATAATCTGACTTAAATTAATATTAATCATTTATTTTAATATTTTATATTTGACACAGCTTCGTCATATTAAATATATATAATGTAAACATAAAGTGATTTAAAAGTTTTTCATTATTATCCCTTATTAAATAAATATAAATTAAATGTAAAGAGCAGCTCCCCCTAAAGCTGCTCTTTACATTTTCTAAATATTCGTGTAACAAAAATCTCTTAATTTTGTTACAAATCTTGTTACATCCTTAAACCCTCTCCATATAAGAGACAGGCTACATTTTAAAAATTACATAAAAATTTTTTTGTTACACTTTTGTTACAAGCCTAAGCCCTCATATATTGGGGCTTTTAATATGAAAATATATACTTTGTAACAAAAATAAAAAAATAATATCAGTATAAGAAATATATTTAATAAAGATTTATACTAAGTTAAAGATGAGCACATTATATTTATTTTTTTGTTACAGATAGTATAAATCTATACTAATTTCCCTATATATATAGGTTACAGCTGTAACAAAACTATATATAATTTTGTTACAGTTTTTGTTACAGATCCTCAAAAAGATAAATATTTAAATTTTCAAACATTAAAAGATTATTGATATAAAGAAATTTTAATTTGGAAATATATTTTTAATTCCAGTTACTTTATTTATTATTTTTTATACTATATTGGAATTATAAAGGTTATGTATAATTTATACTAGTAACTAGTTTAACCTTTTTAATTATTTATTCAGATATTTTATATTTGACACAAACTTGCCATACTGAATATATATAATGTAAGTATAAAGTGATTTAAAGTTTTTCATTATTATCCCTTATTAAATAAATATAAATTAAATGTAAAGAGCAGCTTCCCCTAAAGCTGCTCTTTACGCTTTTTAAATATTAATATGATCTTTAAAAGGAATAAAAAATATTAAACCACATCATCTTTTCTTCATAAAATAAAATTACTCAGTATTATCCAGCTATTAAATAAATAGTTCTAATCTTGACCAAAAACATTACAGTTTTTGGTCAATTTTCTCCTTCTTTAAATTTATAAAATATAGCTATAGATAAGATTGTATCGTTAACAATATTTAATTCTTTATCTTAGTTTTCAATTTATAATTTTATATTTTTAAAGGAGTTGATTATATGTCACTAAATTTAAGTCTATTAGACCTATTAACTTTATTTAAATACGATTCTGAAAACTATCCAGATATAATTAATTATTTTCATTCTAAACTGAATTATTGCAGTTATAAATTAAAATATCCAGAAGCATACACAGATCTTATAATTTATCTTTATGAACTTCTTAAAAAAATTGATTTGGATAAATTTGAAACAGATGCTGAAGCTTCTAAATATATTCATGTTTGCTTAAACAACAAATGCAATCAATTATATAAATCTGTTTATATAAAACCAGACTATAATGCACTAAATTTAGATTCAGTTGATTTTAATATTGAAGATGATATTAATTATTTTTCAGATACAACATTTTATGATCTAATCTCAAAGTTACAAAAGAAGCAACAAATAATTTTATACTTACGCTTCTATCTTCAATACTCTGATATAGAAATCGCAGATATATTAAAAATTTCCCGCCAAGCTGTAAATAAGAGCAAAAGGCAAGCTTTGAATTTATTAAAGGTAAATTTATAAAAGAAGGAGGTATATTAATGGATGAACTATTAAACGCTGCTACAGCTCAAGGCATATGGGCCCTGTTAAGCTGTACTCTAATTGTATATATATTAAAAAAGCAGGAATCAAGAGATCACATGCAGGATGAAAGAGAACAAAAATATCAGGATATTATTGAAACATTAACATCTAAATTAAGTATCTTAGATTCATTAAACACATCTATTCAAGAAATAAAAGACGAATTAAAAAAATAATTTAAAAATCATGTTTACATTCCCTATATTATTTCTCTTTATATTAGTGTAAAACAAATTGATCAATAAGTTTTAAAATAAAATTTCATTATTTATACAAATATTTAGGAGGTCTAATTATGGGAAAAATTGAAACAGCAACACAATGGATGATTAACTTAGCAAACGATAACACTCATGGATATGATCAAACATGCAGATGGGGAGAAAAAGGTGATTATGACTGCTCTTCTGCAGTTATTACAGCATGGCAAACTGCTGGTGTTTCAGTAAAGAGTAACGGCGCAACTTATACTGGTAATATGAAAAGTGTTTTTCTAAACTGCGGTTTCTCTGATATAACATCATCAATAGGGTTATCAAGTGGAAGTGGATTAAACCGTGGTGATGTATTGCTTAATACATCTAGCCATACTGCAATGTATATTGGAAATGGGCAGATTGTTCATGCCAGCATAAATGAAAATGGTAGTACTACTGGAGGAAAACCAGGTGACCAAACTGGTAAAGAAATATGCATCAGAAGCTATTATAATTACCATTGGAACTATGTTCTAAGGTATAATGAAAATGGTGGCAGCACTCCTAGTACTGGCAATAGTATCATTAGAGCAGGACAAGTTCAAGCAAACAAGTATTTAGGAACTAGTATTGATACCGATGGTATCAGAGGTAGTGAAACTAAAAAGGCTGGTATTAAAGTTTTACAAAAGGCTATGAACTCAGATTATAATGCTGGGCTTACTATTGATGGTATATGGGGAACTGCATCAAACACTGCTCTAGGTAGTCATTATGTAAAAAGTGGCGAAACACAATATATGGTTACTGCAGCTGAAATTCTTCTAATGTTAAATGGATATAATACAAATGGTGTAGAATATCCAGGAATATTTGGAGATGGCTTAAAATCAGCAGTAAATTCATATAAAACAGCTCATGGTTTATATGCAAATGGAATATGTGATAGCAATACATTTCTTGCATTAATAAAATAATGAACCTAGCTTATTTAACTTAATAATTTAATTGTAAAAATGGGGTATCGCAGTAAATAATCTGCGATACCCTTTTCTATTTGTATTATAAATCTGGATTTTACTCTATTGTTTAGCCAAATTCATGTCCTGGAATCCTGTTATTAACGTAAGTTTTACCTTCTAATTTCTTAAATCCAGATACCTGCATGTCTGTTACAACAGGATATGCACGATGATTATCAGGAAATGTGAAACTAAGAGTATAATCTTTTCCATAAAAAGCTGCTTCTGTTCCAGTACCTGTAAAGACAGCCGTGTTTTTGAGGAAGATCATCTTTCTGTCTTCTTTCTCATCTGTCACATTTACTTCATAAACTGTAAAATCAAAAGAAGTATCAGTTACATTTGAAATCTCAATTTCACAATAGTCTTTTAATGCATTTTCTCCAAAACACTTATCATCAAAATATATTCCTTCGTGTAATTTAACTTTGCTCTTTACACTATCTTTTTGCTTCTGTGAGTCATTGGCTGCATTCTCTTCTGTTTGTTTATTATTAACTGTGTTAGATTGCTGTGTATATTTTTCATTGGCATCATCTGAAGATTTGTTTTTTTTATCATCGACATCACTTTTATTATCATGGGTCTGCATTATCTCATCATTCTCTTTTGTTCCACTACTATAATTTTCTGAATCATCTTTTACATTTTGGCTCTTGTCTGTATCATTCTTTTGTGTATCTGCTTTTTTATCACTAATGCTGCAGCCAGCCAAAATAAAAATCATACTTATAGATAATATTGAAATTAATTTCTTTTTCACAATTTAACCCTCTCTGATTTAATAGTTATCTTAATATTATAACATAAAAAATAATTCCTTTTGCAAATGATTAAACTCTAAATTACATAAATACAATAAACATATTTTTTTGAGATCTATCACTTCACAATTGCATAATCATTTGTATCTGCTATTTGTCGCTTCTCCCTAAATTGGAATTTGTAGAACTTCGTATTATTCATAGCAAATTATACGAAGTTAGGCAGAAAAAAACTCAAACTTTGATTTTAGCTTGAGTTTAAAAGTTACAGAAGTCCGCCTAACTTTGTATAATTACAATAGCACGAAACCGCGGAAATACAAGCAGTTATTATGGGGATTGAATAACCTCACATCTACTAATTTTAGAAGATAATTTAAAAATTAAATTTAAAAATATAGATATAAAGATACAAAAAATCATAAAATATTGTAAACTAGGCATAGTTTCCCCCTCCCCATTATAAGACACATTACAAATGTTATGAAGTTTTGATAATTGTAGGAGGAGAGTTACAAAATGTAATAGACCTACTAAGTTTGTTTGAACCGCAGTTAGGACATTTTGATAAATCTCTGCCTGTAATTTCTTTAATTAGTTCAAGAGTTGGAATTTTATGTCTAAGTAAAATAGGGGTATTAGTAAGTTGTTTACAAATATTCAGCTTTGCAGTTTTATTCCGATTACCTAGCAAACCGTAGTGCCTAATTTTCATAAATCCACTTGGAAGTATATGAATAAGAAATCTTCTAATAAATTCATCAGCAGAAATAGTCATTACCTTATACTTATTTTTGTCTTTATAATCACGCCATTTAAATGTGACAGTGCCATTATCAATGCTTAGAATACGAGTGTTTGATATGGCAACTCTATGTGTATATCTACCTAAATATTCGACGACGCAGGCAGCATCTTTAAAAGGTGGTTTACAGTAAACAATCCACTCTTTAGAATAGGTAGCTGAAAGCAATTTTTCGAATTCAGATTCATCTGAAAGATAATTTTGATTCCCATGAAATTCAAGCTTATTTTCATAGTATAATTGTTTAAGATAATACAAAAACTTACCTCTAAATTTGCGAGAAAGTACTTTAACTGGTATAAAAAATTTTTTTCTGCTGTTTATCCATTTTCCTGTTGAAGACAATCCCCCACCTGGTACAATGCAGTGAATATGTGGATGATGCATAAGGTTTTGTCCCCAAGTATGTAGAATTGATGTAAAACCAAGTTTTGCACCAAGGTATTTTTTATCTGAGGATAATTCAGACAAAGTTTCAGAAGTAGCCTTGAATAAAAGAGTATAGAGCTGTCTTTGATTTTGATATATTATGGAATTTAAAGTATCTGGAATAGTGAATACGACATGGAAATAGCCTACGTTAAGTAAATTGGATTTTTGATTGTAAATCCAACGTTCTTTAGCAAGAGTCTGGCATTTTGGACAGTGCCTGTTACGGCAGGAGTTATAAGAAATCTGAGTATTTCCACAGCTATCACAGATATCTACATGCCCACCTAAATGTGAAGTTCTACATTTACGTATTGCAGATATAGCCTTATGTTGAACAAGGGTAATCTTATGATTATCCAAATAATCGTCACCGTATTCCATTAATATATCTTGAACCTCAACCATTAGTTTTCTCCGTTTCTGTCAAGAAATCTAGAGGGCTTTGTACATTTAAGGATTGAATTTTAAGTAAATGCAAATAAAAGCACGTAGAGCTTATATCTGAATGTCCAAGTAATTGTTTAATATGAAATATACTTATTCCAGACTCAAGTAAATGTGTAGCGAAACTATGCCTTAAGCTATGAACGGTAACTTTTTTCGAGATATTAGCTTTTTCTATGTATTTGTGGAATATATTTTGTACAGCCTTAGAAGTTATATGTGTTCCAGTGTTGACTCTGCTATAAAAAAGCCATTCTTCTGGACGATAAGCTTTCCAATAAGTTCTTAGAATTTCAAGATTAGCTTGCGAAAGCAAAGCATAGCGATCTTTAGAGCCTTTGGCATTGCGAATAAATAACTGCATTTTTTTACTATCAATGTCAGTAACTTTTAAACTAGCAACTTCACTAAGCCTTAGCCCAGCACCATAGAGAGTCATTAATATACATTTATCTCTAAGATTATCACATGCATCAAAAAGGCATTGGATTTCACTTTTAGTAAGTATTTCTGGAAATTTACGTTGCCTGCGGTGGCGAGGGATTTGTTTGTAGTTCAAAGTAGTATTTAAAGTTACACCATATAAGAATCTAAGACCACTATTGTATGAATTTACACTTCCGGAAGTAAGACCTTTTTCTGTTGAAAGATAATGAAGGAATTTTCTAATATCTTTTTCGTCAAGTTCAGTAGCGGATTTGTTAAAATGATCTTGAAAAATTTTAACTTTAGTATAGTATTCAGCTTGGGTATGTTTGCTTAGACCTCTAAGCTCCACATCAAATTTCAACTTTTCTAAGACTTGTTCTTTTGTCATAATTAAAACATCTCCTTTAAAATTAGAATTATCTATATATTAAAGGATTTATAGAAAAAATAAACTGTTATAATTAAAATATGAGAACTAAATAAGTGAAAACATATATTACCACCGCGCTAGCGGTTTAGTGCTATTCTAATAATCTATCCGCTTACAATATTTGCATTATATAATTCATTAAAATATTTATTAGAACTTATAAGTGAATCAAAAGTTCCTTGAATATAATGCGATTATCATATTGGAAACTGAGATTGGAAATCGTATTATCTCCTTTTGCACTTTCTATTCTCTTTCCAACAAATAGCTGGTTATCTTCCTTTTCATTAAGGAAGTTAACGTATCTAACATACGCTGATTTATCTAATTTATATTGAACAAACAAAACATTAAATATAGCTATTGGTGTATATGTATTGTCCACTAGCGTGACAAGGGCTACTACCATAGCAATTATAATTTATATACTTATTATAATATATATTACATAATATGCTATAATTGTAATTAATAAATATTTTTCAGGAGGTAAAAAGTTATGGAAGTTAGTTCCTTTAATAGGCCAACAACACATTATGATGAGAAAATTTATGAAATTGATAAAAAAATTTTTGAATTAATTAAAGAGTGTAAAGACATTTCAAATAATAATCCAGGCTACCCACCTTTAAAATATATATCTAAATGGGCTGACGAATTTATTTGCCATATATTAAAATATTTCATATGTGCAACGAACACACAAATTGAAATTTGTAGAGATGTTTAATATTAAGGAGTAAGTATTTTATGTATTATAGTTATGTAATGGGTATAGACAATTCGATAAATGAATTAAAAAAAGATTGGTTCGTTATAGAACCCGATGGAAATAATTACATGATATCTTTTCCAGAAAATAAAGCAATAGTTTGGGAAAAGTATATATCAAAACACTTAGAACTTGAATATTGGAATGAATACATAGCAGATAATAATGTAGTTTTTTTGTTTCATTTACAAGATGGAATCAGAAAGTATGAGGTCTATAACTACAAAAATGATGAGGTTCTTGCCCTTTGTGAAAAGCTATGTAAATGTAAGTTTGAATCAATAAAAGCTATGCTTGTAGAAAACAATTTCTACAAAGATAAAATCAATTAGTATAGATTGTTAACTTGCAATTTTACTATTAAAGTATAAGCTAAAAAGCAGCTATCATTATTAACTAATAACGATAGCTGCTTTTCATTATATCATATTAAGCATCTAATGAAGCTATTGTTTCTAACGCTACTTCCATCATGTTAGTGAAAGTTGTTTGTCTTTCCTCAGCAGTTGTAACTTCACCAGTAATGAAGTGATCACTTACTGTCATGATTGCTAGAGCTTTTACATGATACTTTGCTGCTATTGTATAAAGACCTGCAGCTTCCATTTCAACACCTAAGCATCCGAACTTAGCCCATTTCTTCCAATCTTCATTGTCATCACCATAAAAAATATCTGAACTATAGATTGGTCCAACCTTTGGATCTATTCCTTTTTCTACAGCAACATCATAAGCTTTCTTTAATAAATCAAAGTTAGCTGTTGGAGCATAAGTTCTTCCTTGGAATCTTGTTAAGTTAAGATTTGAATCTGTACAAGCTGACATAGCTATAACTAAATCTCTAACTTTAACATCTTCATGATATCCACCACAAGTACCAACTCTTATAAGATTTTTAACTCCATATTCGTTAATTAACTCATTAGCATATATTGAAATTGAAGGGATACCCATTCCTGTTCCTTGAACTGATATTCTCTTTCCTTTATATGTTCCTGTATATCCATACATTCCTCTAACATCATTATAACAAACTGGATTTTCAAGAAATGTTTCAGCAATAAACTTTGCTCTTAAAGGATCTCCTGGTAATAATACGCTTTCTGCAATATCTCCTTGCTTAGCATTAATATGAACGCTCATCTTTATACCTCCATTGATATATATATTCTATTATCTTATATTTTCTTTTCTAAAAGCACCTGGCATTAAGCTCTTAATGTCTGTAACAATATAATCATCTTCACTCTTACCAAGTATAACCACCATATCTTCATCTCCAAATTCACAAAGAACCTGACGACAGATTCCACAAGGATAAGTAATTTCTTCTAAACTTCCAACTTCAGCAATAGCCTTGATTTTAGTTTCTCCTTCACTTACACCTTTAAATATAGCAGTTCTTTCTGCACAATTTGTAGCTCCAAAAGATGCATTTTCAACATTGCATCCTCCATATATCTTTCCACTTTCAAAAAGCACAGCTGCACCTACTTTAAATTTAGAGTAAGGAACATAAGCTCTTTCTCTGTATTCTAAAGCAATTTTCATAAGATTTTTGTGATCAATATCACTCATAAATAAACACCCCTTCTTTTTAGTCGAGAATTGACAGTGTACAGTTGACAGTTAATTGTAAATTCATTGTATATTTATTTAAATTATTTATATTGCCAAAAATAAAACTTTAAAATTCAATAAGAATTTTCTAACTAACTCTTAGCTCTCAACTGTAAACTATAAAACTATCTCTTACCTTTATCAAATGGTTCTCCTGAAGCCTTTGGAGCTTGAGAAGATTTTGAGAATAATACAAGTGCAATTAATGTCACTATATATGGGAATGTTTTTAACACTACTGGTGGTATTGATCCTAAAGATGGAATAACTTGTGATACATTTGCAATAGTAGTTGCAAATCCAAAGAATAATGTAGCAGCTAATATTCCAAGTGGTTTCCATTGACCAAATATAAGTGCAGCCAATGCTAAGAATCCAAGACCAGCAACGCTACCTGTAAACTCTCCACTATATGTAACAAGAATTATTGCTCCACCTAGTGATGAAAGTGCTCCAGATAAAATTACTCCTATATATCTCATTTTATAAACATTGATACCTGCTGCATCTGCTGCTTGTGGGTTTTCACCACATGCTCTAAGCCTTAATCCAAATCTAGTCTTATATATTACAAATGCGCTTATTAAAAGTATTGCAAGTGAAATCCATGTTGTGATATAAGTCTTTGTAAAAAATAGTGGTCCTATTATAGGTATTTCTGAAAGTACAGGAATATTCTTAGGATAAAATCCTGAAGTAATTCTTATACGTCCACTACCTGAAATTGTTCTTGATAAAAATATTGTTAAAGCCCCTGCTATCATGTTTATAGCAGTACCACTTATAGTTTGATCTGCATTTAAGTTAATACTTGCAAATGCATGTAGTAATGAAAATAATCCTCCAACTACTGTTGCTACTATAAGTCCTATCCAAAGTGGTAATGAACTTCCTGGCATAGATGCTTGAAGTTCATATATAGTTAAAGCTCCTGCAAATGAACCTATAATCATAAATCCATCAAGTCCGATATTTATTACCCCACTACGCTCACAATACAATGCTCCAAGTGCTGTTATAAGTAGAGGAATTGTGTATGTAATAGCATATGGAAAGATTTGTACAATTGTTTCCCACATATTATTTCTCCTCCTTATTTTCATCTGATATATTTTCTTCGATTATTTCATCTTGTGGCGGCAATATTCCTTCTCCATCATCGCCAACACCTTTTTTATTTGCAAGCATTGCTTTTCTATGCTTAATTTTATTAGCTATCATTGGCACAGCGGCACTAATAGCTGCAAAGTAAATTATAATTGCAATAATTGTATCTGCAATTTCAGGTGGAATACTTGTATTTGCAGTCATGAATCCTTTTCCTGAATATAGTACTCCAAAGAATATAGCTGATACTAATATACCAAATGGATTGTTAGCACCAAGAAGAGATACTGCGATACCATCAAAACCTTGCGAAGGCATAACACCTATTTGAATACTTGATGCATTTCCTAAGTACTGAGTAACTCCTGCAAGACCTGAAAGTGCACCGGCTATCATCATAGATAAAATAATATTTTTATTAACACTCATACCACCATATTCAGCAGCATATCTGTTAAAACCAACAGCCTTTAATTCATATCCAAGTACTGTTTTATTTAAAATGAATGCAATAATTATTACAGCAACAACTGCAAGTAATATACCTAAATTAATATACGAATAATCGAACATTTCAGTAAGCCATGACATCTTTAAAGATGCAACTTCTGGAATTATTTTTGATTCAGTTTCACTTGTACCTTTAAAATATTTAGGTACTGCATAATAAACAATCCAGTAACAAGTCCAGTTCATCATGATTGATGAAACAACTTCATTAACATTGAATTTAGCTTTTAAAAATCCTGGTACAAATGCCCATACTGCCCCTGCAAGTAATCCTGATAAAATAAGAACTACTAAAAGTACTGGTCTTGGCATACTGCTTCCATAAGTTAAAGCTATGCTTGTTGCAACAAAACCACCAAATAACATTTGTCCTGGAGTTCCAATATTAAAAAGTCCAGTTTTAAATGCAAACCCTACTGAAAGACCAGTAAGAATTAAAGGAGTTGCTGTTGCTAATGTGTCACCAATTCTTGAAATATTCATAAGTCCGCCTTTAAATAGATATGAATATCCTACAATTGGACTATCTCCTATTAATAACATTAGAAGTGCACCTGCAATTAATCCAAGTACAACTGCAAGTATGGAATTGAAAATTTCCTTCTTATTCACTCTTTTCGCCTCCTTTAACCCCAGCCATCATTAATCCAACTTCATTTTCATTTGTTTCTTTAGCATTAACTATACCTATAAGTTCTCCATTGTTAACAATAGCTATTCTATCTGATAAATTTAAAATTTCGCTAAGTTCTAGCGAAACAAGTAATACCGCTTTACCTGCATCCCTTTGTTCTATAAGTCTCTTATGAATATATTCGATTGAACCTACGTCAAGACCTCTTGTTGGCTGAACAGCAATTAAAAGTTCTGGATCAAGTTCAATTTCACGGCCTATTATGGCTTTTTGTTGGTTACCACCTGAAAGACCTCTTGCAATTGATGCTCCACCTTGACCACTTCTTACATCAAATTCATTTATAATTTTCTCTGCATATTCATGTATAGCTTTCTTATTTAATAAACCTCTCTTAGAAAATGGCTCTCTATTATAAATTTCAAGTACCATGTTGTTTTCCATAGTATAATCAAGCACTAGACCTCTTTTTTGACGGTCTTCTGGAATATGTGCAATACCACTGTTTATACGCTTACGTATTGATATATTCGTTATATCTTCATTTTTAAAGAAAATCTTACCAGAAGCAATGCTTCTCATACCTGTGATAGCTTCTACAAGTTCTGTTTGACCATTACCTTCAACTCCGGCAATACCAAGTACTTCCCCACTTTTAACTTCAAGTGAAAAATCTTTAAGTCCAAGCACCTTCTTGTTGTTCATAACAGAAACATTCTCAAGTTTTAATATTACGTTTCCAGGCTTTTTATCTTCTTTTTTAACTTCAAAGCTTACAGGTCTGCCAACCATCATTTCAGCCATTTTAGCTTCTGATGTTTCTTTTACATCAACTGTTCCTATGTATTTACCACGTCTTATGACCGTACACTTATCTGCAACAGCTTTTATTTCTTTTAATTTATGGGTAATTATTATAATTGATTTTCCTTCAACTATAAGATTTTTTATAATCTTCATAAGTTCATCTATTTCTTGAGGTGTAAGTACGGCTGTTGGTTCATCAAGTATTAAAACTTCTGCATCTCTGTAAAGCATCTTTAATATCTCAACTCTTTGCTGCATACCAACTGATATATCTTCAATCTTTGCATATGGATCAACATTTAAGCCATATTTCTTAGATAATTCTTCAATTTTTTTTGCAGCACTTTTAACATCTACTACTAAACCCTTTTTGGGTTCTGATCCTAGTATTATATTTTGGGTTACAGTAAAGTTATGAACTAATTTAAAATGTTGATGTACCATTCCTATTCCTAATTCATTAGCTACATTAGGATTTGAAATTTTCACTTCTTTACCTCTTACTTTTATGATTCCTTGTTCTGGCACATACATACCGAATAAAATTGACATTAAAGTGGATTTACCAGCTCCATTTTCACCAAGTAGAGCATGAACTTCACCTTTTTTAAGTCTAAGCGTAATATTATCGTTTGCTACTATTCCCGGAAATTCTTTACGGATATTTAGCATTTCAACTACATATTCCACAACATAGTCCTCCTTACTTAATAATTAACAATAAAATAATTGCCAATTGACAATACACAATATACACGAATATAGTTTAACTATTATGTTTTATCATATTTTAAAAGGTATGAAAATAAGTAATTTTAACCATCCTTTTAAGAAGTGTGCAGTTAATATTATATATTCTCAATTAATAACTAAAATTATTTATAATTTTATTTTTTTCTACATACAAAATTAACAATGAGAGAAAAATTTTTTTAAATTCTTTAAGAAAAATAATTCTGTATTTTTGTAATAAACATAAACAAAATAAAGATATTTTTTCTAATTTTATTAAATAAATCAGTCCCCCATTGTTAATTTATTAATTTCTATAATTTATAAATATTCTCAGATTTAACTTAAAATATAGTGATTTTATTATTTTATTAAATCTCCTTGTTCATCAGAAACTTTTATTGAACCATCTTTAAGTTTTGAAATTACATCATTAACTGCTGGCATAACATCTTCTCCAGTTAAGTTTGGATTTTTTTCTGGTATACCAACACCATCATTATTAATATCAAATGTTAATACCTTACCGCCTTGGAACTTGCCATCTTTATATTCTTTTACCATATTATAACTTGCTGAATTAACTTTCTTTACAGCAGAAGTAAGTATTACTGATTTTCCACTATCTATAACACCATCATTGTATTGATCACTATCAACACCAATAATCCATACATCTTGACCTTGAGCAACTCTAGTCTTAGCTTCAGTTATAGCACCTGTACCAACACCACCAGCTGCACAGAATATGGCTTTAACGCCTCTGTCATACATTTGAGCTGCTAATTGTTGTCCTGCAGCAGTATCATTAAATGTTCCTTGATATACTACGTTTTCAGCTTTTAAAGACATCTTAGTTCCTAAGTTTTCATTAGCATAAGCTATACCTTGTTGGAATCCCCAGTTGAACTTTTGAACTGGTGAACTTTCCATACCACCAATGAATCCTAGTTCTCCTTCTTTAAGTTGCATTGCTGTTGCAATTCCTGCTATAAATCCAGATTGATGTTCAGCAAACATTACTGAAACTGTATTTTCTCCTATAATATCTTTGCCATTTGCATCTTGTGGTGCACTATCAATGATTACAAATTTTGCATCTTTGTATTTATCTTGTGCCTTACCTATTGCTGTAGCAAATTTATATCCTGGAGTAACTATCATCTTATAACCAGCATCATACAAATTACCAATTTCTTTCATGTAATCTGATTCTGTTTCTCCTGATGGTTGTAAGTATTTAATTTCAGTTCCAAGATCTTTTTCAGTTTGCTTTAAGCCTTCCCAAGTACCTTGATTAAATGATTTGTCATCAATTGTACCCGAGTCTGTAACCATACCTACTTTAACTTTTTCTCCTGTAGCAGATTTATTCCCTGAAGCTGCATCGCTTGTGTTTGAAGAACTTCCGCAACCTGCAAATAATGACATTGTTAAAGTTACGATAGCTAGTGCTGATAATAATTTTTTTTTCATGTACCTTCCTCCTAATAAATATAAAATCGTATATTATTTAAAATCATAATAATATGATCTTAATGCTAATTAATTATTTCTAATAACAATATACTTATCCTAATATTTATGAAGAAAAGTTTTATGTCACAGCACATTATTATTAGTATTCTATTTTTTTACTAATTATATGTAATATATTTAACGCTTCTTTTCTGAGCCTTTTATGATTAATTTAGGTACTATAATTACCCTTCTTTTAAAATTTTTATCAGAATCATTAAAAATATCGCAAAGCAAATTCATCGAATTTCTTCCAAGTTCCATAGGGCATTCATCAATATATGTTATTCTAATACCAAGAACATCTAAAAGATCTACCTTATCAAAGGCCACTATTGCTAAATCTTTAGGTATATTTTTATTATTTTCTTTTAATGCTTTAATAGCTCCCATTGTCATTCTATTACTTGATGTAATTAATGCAGTTGGCTTGTCTTTACTATCTAGAAGCTTCTTAGTTAGTTCATATGCTTTTTCCATACTAAACTGCCCATCTAGTATATATTTATCATTTATTTCTATATTTGCTTCTTTTAATGCTTTTTTATATCCTACTACTCTTTCAGCTGCAGGCTCTGAACTCAATATTCCTGTCATGATTCCTATTTTCGTATGTCCTTCGCTAATAAGAAGGTTTGTAGCATTAAATCCACCTAATACATTATCAACAAATATTCCACTTAATTCTTTAAATTTTAAATCTGCTGAAACCAAAACAATTGGAATATTAAGATTATTTATAGTTTCTATGTATTCTTTGTTATTTTCTTCACCAAAGCCAGGAGTCATTATTATTCCTTTTATTCTTTGCTCCTTAAGTACATTTAAAGCTCGTACTTCTTTTTCTAAATAGTTATCTGTATTAAACAATATAATGTTTAAGTTATTTGCTTCTGCGACTTCACTAATTCCTTTTATTACTTCCCCAAAGTAACTATTTGTTATATCCGGTACAATAACACCGATTGTATTAGTCTCATTTTTAGACAAGCTCCGCGCTATTGCACTAGGAGTAAAATTCATCTCTTTTATTGCAGCTTCTATTTTCTCTCTCGTAGATTGTTTAACATATCCAGAATCATTTAAAACCCTAGAAACTGTAGCAGATGAAACGCCTGCCTTCTTTGCAATATCGCTTATTGTTACCGCCATTTTAATTCACCCCAGTATTTTTATTGTGACATTTTAACATTATATAATTGTAATTTTCTCCCACAGATACATAGAATTTATCATAAGTGGTAGCGCTTTCATATTTAATAATAATATATCTACGTATTACATGTCAATTAAGAATATTATATTTTTTTATAATATTCTTAATATTATTATATAATTCATTTTTTTATCCATTATTCTTTTATTAATTATTAAATTTAAGGATACTAAAATAATTTTAGTATCCTTATTTATATTATAACTATTTAATTAAATTCCCTTTTTCACTTGATACAGTAATATTTCCTGCTTTAAGTTCTGCATATAACTTTTCAACATCAGCCATTGTATCTGAACTTAAATTTGGATTTTCTTTAGGAATACCAACCCCATCATTTTGTACATCGAAATTTAATACTTTACCACCTTGGAATTTGCCTTCTTTAAAGTCTTTAATCATATCATAAGTTGCAGTATCTATTCTTTTAATTGCCGAAGTTAATACTACTGACTTATTGCCTTCGTAAATACCATCTGCGTATTGATCGCTATCAACACCAATCATCCAAACTTTTTCTCCTGAAGAAACTCTATTTTTAGCTTCAGTTATAACACCATTTCCAACTGCACCACCTGCACAGAAAATAGCATCAACTCCTCTGTCATACATTTGCGCTGCTAATTGTTGACCAGCAGCTGAATCAGTAAAAGTTCCTTGGTATACTATATTTTCGGCTTTTAAAGATATTTTAGTTCCTAAGTTTTCATTAGCATAAGCTACACCTTGTTGGAATCCGTAGTTAAATCTTTGAACTGCTGGAATTTCCATACCACCAATAAAACCAAAGTCTCCTTCTTTAATCTCTACACTTGCTGCAACTGCTGCAACAAATCCTGCTTGTTCTTCAGCAAAGTATATAGCTACTGTATTTTCTCCTACTAAAGCTTCTCCTGCTTCACTTCTTGGTTCTCCATCAAGTATAACGAAGTTTGCATCTTTATATTTATCTTGTGCTTTATATACTGAACTTTCAAACTTGTATCCTGGAGTAACTATAAATTTATATCCTGCATCATAAAGATTTCCAATTTCTTTTAAGTAGTCAGCTTCTGTTTCCCCTGCTGGTTGAAGAAATTTTGCATCTGTTCCTAACTCTTCTTTACTTCTAGATATTCCTTCCCAAGAACCTTGATTAAATGATTTATCGTCAATTGTTCCTGAGTCTGTTACCATACCTACTTTTAATTTTTCACCATTTGCTGCATTATTTGAAGAAGTACCTCCACATCCTGCAAATAATCCTAATGATACTACTGAAACTGTTAATAACGATAATAATTTCTTTTTCATTTGTTACCTCCTATTTTGTGTATGGATAATATATGCCCATACCACAATAGCATTAATTTTTATATGTTAAATTTTAATTATCTAATTAAATTACCTTGTTCTGCTGAGACTGTGATATTACCTTGCTTAAGTTCATCATAAACTTTTTGTACAGAAGATATTGTTTCTGCACTTAGATTTGGATTTTCTGCTGGAAGCCCAACACTATCACTTGTAATATCAAAAGTTAATATCTTTCCTCCGTCAAATTTGCCTTCTTTAAACTCTTTAATCGTATTATAACTTGCAGTTTCTATCTTTTTTATTGCAGAAGTTAGGATTACTGATTTATTATCGCTATATATACCATCTGCGTATTGATCGCTATCAACACCTATAACCCAAGCTTCTTCTCCTTGTGAAGATCTTGTTTTAGCTTCTGTTATAACACCATTACCAACTCCACCAGCTGCACAGAATATAGCTTTAACACCTCTATCATACATATGAGCTGCTAATTGCTGACCAGCTGCTGAATCACTAAATGTTCCTTGGTATACTATATTTTCTGCTTTTAAAGACATATTAGTTCCTAAATTTTCATTAGCATATGCTACACCTTGTTGGAATCCCCAGTTAAATTTTTGAACGGCGCTACTTTCCATACCACCTATAAAACCAAGTTCTCCTTCTTTAAGCTCTACAGATGCTGCTACACCAACAAGAAATCCTGCTTGTTCTTCAGCAAAATATATTGCAATTGTATTATCAGCAACTGATGTATTTCCAGAGTCATCTCTTGGTTCACCATCAATTATAACAAAGTTAGCATCCTTATATTTATCTTGTGCTTTGTGCACTGCACTTTCAAATTTAAAACCTGGTAAAACTATGAATTTATATCCTGCATCATAAAGATTTCCTATTTCCTTTAAATAATCAGCTTCTGTTTCCCCTGCTGGTTGAAGATACTTAACATCAGTTCCTAATTCTTTCTGACTCTTAAGTATTCCTTCCCAACATCCTTGGTTAAATGATTTATCATCAATAGTACCTGAATCTGTTGACATACCTACTTTTAATACATCACCTTTAGATGACGTGCCAGGTGATGTGTTTCCACATCCTGCAAATAATCCTAATGATATTACTGAAACTGTTAATAAAGATAATAATTTCTTTTTCATTTGTTACCTCCTAAATTGGATATTTATAAATTTTAAAGCACAGATATATTTATCTATGATTAAAATTTTTTACAATTTCTTCTTCATTTGCTAAAACTATATGTGTATTTGTCCATTTACTATAAAAATTCCTTAGCTATAGTATTGTACTATTTTTATTAATTATGTATTATTTCGTAAATGCCCTTATAGAAAGCACTCACGCATATAATATATTATATTAATAATACTGTGTCAATAAATAAATAGCATATATTTTATATATGCTATTTAATATATTGTATATCAAATTTAATTAGTTAGTGTAACTCTATATTTATACTTATCGCCTCTGGCAATTGTAATAGTATATTCGATTATATTTTTATTTTCATAAGTTATCCTTTTAAATTTTAGTGCTGGACTTCCAACATCTACTCCTAAATAAACACTTTCCAGCTTACTTGTTAATACACTTTCTATACTCTCTTCAGCAGAAGTTATTTTTATGTTAAACTTTTTTTCAAAAGCTTCATATAGAGGAATCTCTTGTATTATTTTTTCATTTAATTCTTTAAACCTTTCATATGGCAAATATGTTATTTCATATATCATTGGTATTTCATCAGCAAGTCTTAATCTTACCATTTTAAATACAAGTTCCTTTTCTTCTATTTTTAATTTTTTACTAATTGAATAATCAGCTTCTTGTATTTCAAAATTTAATAATTTGGAAGTTGGGGTCTTTCCTGCTTTTTTCATGTCCTGAGTAAAAGAACTTACTTTTGTTAAATGCTGCTCCACAACTCTGCTTGCAACAAAATTTCCTTTGCCTTGGATTTTATATATGTATTTGTTTTTCTCTAATTCATCAAGTGCTTGCCTAACTGTTGTTCTGCTTACTCCATATTTTACACATATATCTCTTTCAGATTCCAACTGTTCATTTTCTTCCATATAATTGTCAATTTTATTTATTAATATATTCATTAACTGTACATATAAAGGAGTCTTAGATTCCTTATTTATTATACTCATCTTACCTTCCCTCTTTTCACAACTTATATCCATATATCAACCGTTCATTATATTTATTTTCAAATTATTTTTTATACTTTTTTAATTATAATTTAATATCAATGAGTAGTAAATAGAGCTTACTCAAATTTGCTCTCCTTCAATAATTATATACTCTACAAATGAAATTAGCCTTTAAATAAAACACTACGTTTTATTAATGATACAAATCACATTCTTTGTTAAATATAACTAATTCAGAAACTTTGAAGATTTTTCTTACAATTTATACTATTATTTAATCATGAGATTTATTTTAATATAACTATATCATAAATCTAAACTCATAACATCGGAGATAAAATATGTATAAATTAATAGCATGCGATTTAGATGAAACTTTACTTGGAGATAATTCAAAAGTCCCTAATAAAAATATAGAAGCAATAAAAAAAGCAAGTAAATTGGGTATTAAGTTTGTACCTGCTACTGGAAGAGGACATAGATCAATAAAACCAACTTTGAAAGAATTAAATTTATTAAATAAAGAAAATGAATACACTATTTCTTTTAATGGTGGAGCAATAGTGGAAAATAATAATTATAAAATTCTAAAATTTCATGGATTGAGCTTTGATTTAGCAGATGCATTATTGAAATCCGGGCTTGAAAATAATGTATGCATTCATGTATACACTGAAAATGATGTTTTTGTTTTTAATATTAATGATGATGAAAAAGACTATATTTCAAATAGACTTAAAGGTTTTATAATCAAAGAAGATACCTCAATAGATTTTTTAAAAGATACACCTATATCTAAAGTGCTGTTCCAAAATTTAGATAGAACTTACTTAAACAATATAGAAAATAAAATTCAACATATAACAAATGATAAAGTTACTGTTACTTATTCATCAAATAGATATATAGAATTCAACTCAATTGGAGTTAATAAAGGAATTGCTGTAATTGAGCTAGGCGAAATGCTTGGAATAAAAAAAGAAGAGATTATTGCTATTGGTGATAATTTTAATGATTTGTCCATGCTAAATGCTGCCGGGCTAAGTATTGCTGTTAATAATGCAGTTCCACCAATAAAGGAAATTGTTGACTACGTATGTGAATGTAACAATAACGAAGGAGCAGTTGCAGAAGCAATAGAAAAATTTATTTTTAATTAGTTTATCTAAGTATTTATGTGCTTAAATAAACTATACTTTCCATAACCCATAATCTCTCATAATTAATATATAAAATAAAGCATATAGTCTCTGCTCCCTGCATAGACTATATGCTTTATTCTTAAGCAGAGATCCCAAATCTTGTATTTGGTGTGAATTGCCGGCATTTACCACTTAGCGAGGTATGAGCTTATATCTATAGCCCTCATTTTTCTACAAGGAAAATACGTTCCTACTAATATGAGTAGGTGTTTCCTCTAAAAGAATTCATTCCAACCCTCACAAAATAAGCAAATTTGCAAGAATTTGTATTCCTAAATTCTTAAATTCTTAAATTCTTAAATTCTTAAATTCTTAAATTCTTAAATTCTTAAATTCTTAAATTCTGGCCATTTTTTCATTCTTCAAATATTTACGCAATACATTTCTGTGGCATATAATGCTTGGTAAGGTACTAGCCTAGCATTATAGCCCATCTCTATCGATGAAGATGTTTCCTTTATTTAAAATCTGTCACTTTTATACTTTTACCCATCATAATTTCTAACTATTCACTTTTTAAAAGAAACTCACTATTCACATCCGTTCATAGGAGTAAGTTCGATCATCCAAATATAAAATTTTGCTTCTCACTTAAATTCTAGGCATTTTATCTTGTATTAAAAATTTTTACAAGATAAATTTATTTTTTATTTTACATATAAATAAAAAGGAACTGAGCTATAATTGAACCGACCCCAAAAAGTCTAACTTTTCGGGTCACCTCAAATTCTCAATTCCTTTTTATAATTATTTATTTTTAATAGTCTTAATAAATCTTTCGATTCTCTTTAATGCTTCCATTATATTTTCCATTGATGAAGCATAGCAAGCTCTTATAAAACCTTCTCCGCAATCCCCAAAAGCATTACCTGGTACAACAAGAACTTTTTCTTGTCTTAATAGCTTTTCACAGAATTCATCAGACGACATTCCTAAAGATTGTATATTAGGGAATACATAAAATGCTCCAAGAGGTTCAAAACAATCTAATCCCATTTTTCTAAATCCATCAACTAGTACTCTTCTTCTTCTATTATATTCTTTTCTCATTTCTTCAACACTGTCATCGCCTTTTTTTAAAGCTTCAACCGCAGCAAATTGAGCAGTTGTTGGTGAACACATTATTGCATATTGATGTATCTTTTTCATTTGGGATATCAACGCTTTATGCCCACACAGATAACCTAATCTCCATCCAGTCATTGCATATGATTTAGAAAATCCATTTATAACTAGAGTTTTATCTTTTACTTCAGGGAATGATGCTATTGATACATGCTTCTCACCATAACAAAGCTCTGAATATATTTCATCAGAAATAATTATAACATCTTTGTCTTTTAGCACATTAACAATTCCTTGAAGTTCTTCTCTCGTCATTATTGCACCTGTAGGATTGTTAGGAAATGGAATTATAACTACTTTTGTTTTAGGAGTAATAGCTTTTTCTAAATCTTCTGGCATAAGTTTAAATTCATCGCTTTCCTTGAGTTCAAGTACTTTTGCAGTGGCACCAGTGAAGGCTGTACATCCTTTATAAGCAACAAAGCTTGGCTCAGGAACTATAACTTCATCACCAGGTCCAACTAAGGCTCTAAGAGCAATATCAATTCCTTCACTACCTCCAACAGTTACAATAACTTCATCATCAGGATTATAAACTAGATCAAATCTTCTTTTTAAATACTTGCATATTTCATTTCTTAATTCAATGAAACCTGCATTAGACGAATAATGGGTATGTCCTTGTTCTATAGAATAAATACCTGCTTCTCTTACATTCCATGGAGTAACAAAGTCCGGTTCTCCAACCCCAAGAGATATTACCCCTTCCATTTCATTTACTATGTCAAAGTACTTTCTTATTCCTGATGGAGGCATATTTTTAACATTATCTTTTATCATATTTTCTATTATCATATGAATATAGCCTCCCTATCATCAAGTTTCTTTTCTTTAAATATTGTTCCATGATCTTTATATTTCTTTAATACAAAGTGAGTTGCTGTACTAAGTACATATTCTTGAACTGCTAATTTTTCTGATACAAACATAGCAACTTCCTTCATTGTTTTTCCTTCAACAATAACAGTTAAGTCAAATCCTCCAGACATTAAATAACATGCCTTAACTTGTGAGAACTTATATATTCTTTCTGCCACCTTATCAAATCCTTCTCCTCTTTGAGGTGTTATCTTAACTTCAATAAGAGCAGTTACAGTCTCACTTCCTGTGTTTTCCCAATTTATAAGAGTTGTATATCCTGCGATTATACTCTCTTCTTCATACTTTGTTATGGATTCTCTAACTTCCTCTACAGTCTTTCCACACATTACTGCTATTTGTTCATCAGTATATCTGCTATTCTTCTCTAAAATTTCTAAGATTTCTTCCATTAAAAATCACCCTTCCATTCTATAATTACAAATAAAAAAACCTCCATCCCCAAAACAAGGGACGAAAGCTATTCTCCGCGGTACCACCCTAATAAACAATAAATATTGTTCTCTTAGTTAGAATATCAATTAATATTCTCCTTCTATAACGTGAAGTCTACGTCATTACCTAATTAAGAAGTTATCTTATTTTTCAGTAATGAAATTCAAAGGCTGCTTCTATTATGATGCTTTACTAGATTCTCACCAACTTCTAGCTCTCTTCAAAGCATGATTATAATATACTCTTCCTTATCAACATTTTTAAATATCTTTGTTTTTTATAATTATAACCTCAATGATATGAGAAATACAATAGTTTTATAAACTTTTTTCATAATTAATGATAAATATTTTTCAGACATATACTATCTATAATAAAAAATACTTAAATAATTTTATAGCTGAACAAAACAAAAATCACCTACATAAATCTATTCTATGTTCAATTCTGGTATCTTAATAAAATAAATTCCTTTACGGAATCAGAAAATTTCAATAATATCTTAAATATAAATGGAACAGAAACTTTATAGCGTGGTTTCAATTTATCACTCATAATAATCTATTCATAATTTAAATCCTACATGAATATTATTATTTTTAACATACTCTATTGCTTTTTCTGTTTCTATAACTATATTAGTCTTATATTCTTCTCTTTTTAAATTAAGAATTATGGATCCTTCTTTTGAAACGTAATAACATGGCCTAATATTATTTAAAATAAATTTATATACTTCATTTATGCATTCATCACACTTACACATATCACTTTCTTCAATTATTTTAGGTACATATTCTTCTAAATAAATTTCTGCACAATTAGCTACACTTTCTATATGATCTTTATTATGGTTCGGATTGTTTTTTATTTTATCTATTGATATCTTTATTTGATCAATGATAGTATCTTTCACTATTTCAAACTTAGAATCCAATTCCTTACTATTAATGCCTTTTGTTGATATTATATAATTTGGTTTTAGCCTATTTAATGTTAATGCATAAATATCCTTTAAACATTTATCACAAGTACAGACATCACTTTTCGCAATTACTTCTGCCATGCATTTTTCTACCCAAATTTCCATGGTATTAATAACATGTAACATAAAATTCCCTTCTTTACACTATAGATTTTTATATTTCCATGATTTAATATAATTATATAATATTTCTATTGCTTTTTCATTTAAAAATAGATTTAATCCTATATATTTTTATAGATGTAAATAAATTTATATATTAAACAAATTTATAGTTTGATGATATAATTATAGTATAAAATCGTATTTCATCTTCATAAAAAGGGAGGTAAATAAAAATGGATTTATTATTTTATGGAAAAGATATAAATGATTGCTTAAATCAAGCTTCCAAAGAATTAAATATTCCTGTAGAAAATATTAAGTATAAAGTACTTAAAACTTCTGGTTTATTTAATCGAACAACAGAAATAAAAGTAACTTTAGATAAATTTAACACTGTTTCAGAGGAAATCACCAATCAAACCTTAAATGATAACGATAATTTTACATTAGATAATAATGCAAATGATAGCTTTGAATCTGGTATCAAAGTTGAAAATGGAGAAATTATTATAATTTCAGATCCTAATAATACTAATAACGAGAAGTTCACCATAAGAGCCTGTGATGGAATAAATTTAAAAATAAATGATGTTCTCTGTCAATCCAAAATTCCATACCCAGTTTACGAAAACGATATCTTAAGTTATACAGCTTCCACAGTTGAATCCCATAGAAAAATGGATATTAGAATTTCTGAAGATAAAATGAACGTATATTCAATCATTGAATACACTCCAGAATACACTTATTATCTTAAAGACACATCTTTATCTAAAAATTTAGTTTTAAGAGCAAGAAAAAGACCCGGATCATATCCTAAAAAATATACGCCAAATGAACTAAAAACTGCTTTATATAACTTAAAAGTACGTAATGGAATAATTGATGAAGTATTAAATGAAGTATGCGAGGGTACACTTGGTGCAGAAATCTTAGTTGCAAAAGGTACACCTCAAGTAAATGACAAAGAAGATGAAATTAAGATTTTATTTAAACAAGAAGAAAAAAATCATTTTGATGTTGATTCTAAAGAAAAAATTGATTATAGAAATCTAAATAATTTATCTAATGTAAAAAAAGGTGAAGTTCTTGCAGTTAAAATTCCTGGTGTCATCGGAAAAAATGGATCTGATGTTTTTGGGTCAGTTCTTCCCAAAAAAACTTCACGCAGTAAGCCATTCAAAGCCACAAAAGGATGCACTATCTCAGAAAATAAAATTATTGCTACTAAATCTGGACGACCTAGTGAACAAAATGGTGTTTTCATAGTTAATGATGTCTATTCTGTCAACGATGTTGATTTAAATACTGGTAACATTAACTTTGTTGGAGATGTTGAAGTCAATAATAGTATTAATGATGGAATGAAGGTTCATGCAAAAGGCCGCCTTTTAGTTAGAAAAAATATCACATCCGCAACTGCTTCCGCAAATGGTCCTATATCTATAATGGGAAGTGTAATAAATTCTAGTATATTAGCCGGTGGGTATGATGTTGAAAGAAAAATTTACTTAGAAAATCTAAATAAATATTATTCAGATTTAACTGGTCTAATTGATGCAATTGAACTTCTTCTTGAAAAATCACCTGAAAGAAATATTGGTGAACTAATAAATGTTCTTATGGATAAAAGGTTTAAAAATATAACAAAACTTTCTATGAGTGTTTTAACTTTTAATATTTCCGCAGGAATTCAAAAAAGTGAAATATTAGACTTTATAAGAAACAAACTTATGGGTTTAAACACTTTTAATATTAAATCAATTGATGAGCTTAAATATTTTAAAGAACTAATTGAAGAAGAAATAGAAATAACAAATGATTCTTTAGAGATTCCTATAGATGTAACTTTATCTTATTGTCAAAATAGTAATATAGTATCTACAGGTAGCATTTTCATCATTGGTAAAGGTCAATTTACTTCTAAAATTAAGGCTTTTGATACCATTGAATTTACTCAGGAAAAAGCTGTTGCTAGAGGTGGAGTATTAAATGCAAGAAAATGTATAAAATTAAAAACAGTTGGAAGTGATGCAGGTGTCTTTACTACATTAGAAGTTGAAAAAGATGGTATTATAACCGCTGACATAGCTTACAATAATACAGTTTTCTGTTTTGGTAATAAGAAAAAAACATTGGAAGTTTCCGGAAGAAACGTCAAAGCTTTTATGGACAAGGATGGCGAAATCATAATTGAAAATTTCGTTCTTTAACAATTAAAAGTGATGTGAAGATTTTATAACCCTACACATCACTTTATTTTTATCCAACTTAAATATTCAATACAAATTTATCATCAACTACATCAATACTGCATTTTCCACCGTCTTTTAATTTTCCAAACAAAATTTCATCAACTAGAATATTTTTTATTTGTCCATTAATAACTCTTGAAATTTCTCTTGCACCGAACTCATGAGATGTGCCAATTTTAGCTACACGTTCAATACATTTTTGTGAAAATTCAATTTCTATTTTCTTAGCCGCAAGTTTTATCTTAAAGTCATTCAACTGCTTAGTAGCAATATCAACAGCCATTTTATCATTAATATGATTAAACACTACAATTTTATCAAGTCTATTTCTAAATTCAGGAGTAAAATAGCGTTTAACTTCCTCCATAATAGCTTCTCCTTTAACTTCACGATTTCCAAAGCCAATAAGTTGCTTTCCTATATTTTTAGCTCCTGCGTTTGATGTCATTATTATGATAGTATTTTTAAAATCTGCTTTTCTGCCTTTATTATCAGTCAGTGTCGCATAATCCATAACTTGTAATAAAACGCTCACTATATCTTCATGTGCTTTTTCAACTTCATCCAAAAGCAATACACAATGCGGAGTCTTTCTTATTGTATCAGTTAAAAGTCCACCTTCCTCATACCCAACATATCCTGGAGGTGATCCTATAAGCTTAGCTGCTGCATGCTTTTCAGTATATTCACTCATATCGAAACGTACAAGTTCTATTCCTAAAGAAGATGCTAATGTTTTTGCTATTTCAGTCTTACCAACACCAGTTGGTCCAACAAAAAGCATTGAAGCTATTGGTTTTTCATCATCTGTAAGTCCTGCTCTAGACATCTTTATACATCTTACTATTTCTTCAATAGCTATATCTTGATTAAATATTCTTGTCTTTAAATTTTCTTCCAAATGTTCCAAACTATTGATCTCATTAGTCTCAACACTTTGCTTTGGAATACTACATACTTTTGATATTACACTCTCAATTATCTTTTCATCAACAGTTATTTTTTCATCAGTACTTTCAATAGTATTACGTGCGTAAGCTCCTGCTTCATCGATAATATCAATAGCTTTATCTGGTAAAAACTTATCCTTAATAAATTTATCACTTAATATAACTGAACTTTTAATAGCCTCATCTGTATATTCAACATTATGGTATTCTTCATAGCTAGTCCTTATTCCATTTAGTATTTCAATAGCTTCCTTAATTGATGGTTGCTTAACATCTATAGTCTGAAATCTTCTGCTTAAAGCTTTATCCTTTTCAAAATGCTTTTTATATTCATCAAATGTAGTGGCTCCAATGAATTTTATTTTTCCATCTGTAAGATATGGCTTAAGTAAATTTGATGCATCTAAAGCTCCACCATTTAATGCTCCAGCCCCAACAATACTATGAATTTCATCAATATATACAATTGGATTTTTAATTTTGCTTATTAAATCAAGTATCTTCTTAATTCTTTCTTCAAAATCTCCTCTATACTTTGTTCCAGCAATAACAGATCCAATATCTAAAGAAAATATCTTACTGTCTTTAAGTTTATCTGGAACATTTCCATCCACTATAAGCTTCGCAAGTCCAAGAGTAATAGCAGTTTTACCAACTCCAGATTCTCCTATATGGATTGGATTATTTTTATTTCTTCTACAAAGAATTTGAATTGTTCTATCTAGTATATCTTTTCTCCCTATAAGTGGATCTAAGTTTTCCTCTTTAGCTTTTTCTGTTAAATCAATAGTAAATTTATGAAGAAAAGCATCTTCTCTCTTTTTAGTTTTAGCTTCTTCACTAAGTTCTAACTCATCTCTATTATTATCATCAGAATTATCTTCTTTATCTTCTGAAATAAACTCATCCGTATCAGATCTATGGCAAAGTTTATATAATAATTCTCCTTTTATTATTCCTTCCTGTTGTAGATAATACAGCGCATAACTCTCTTCCAAATCAAAAAATGCCGCCATTATATGTTCTACATCAATAGCATCTCTCTGACTATATCTAACTTGTTCATTCGCTCTAAGTATAACCTTTTGAAAATCTATACTTTCTTGAGGTTCTCCAGTTTTTCTACTTATATATGTCTTTATATATGTTGCTAAGTTATATCTTAATCCACCTATATCTCCACCTAATTCTTCGATTGCATTCATAATAGTGTCATCAAATGTAGCTGCATACAGCAAATGTTCTGGTGTAATATATTCACTATTTCTCTCTTTTGCTTCTTCGTATGCTTTTACAAGTATATTGTTTACTTCACTTGTAACCTTCATAACTATACCTCCTCAACTGTAAGTTTGAAAGGAAAATCTTGTTCCTTTGCGAGTGACATTGCTGTAGTAGCTTTTGTAACAGCAATATCATAACTATATATTCCTGCTACCCCTATTCCTTTTTCATGTACATCAAGCATTATTTTTTCTGCTTCAACTATATTTTTATTAAATATTGACATAAGAACATGTATAACAAATTCCATAGTAGTATAATCATCATTATACATTATCACTTTATAATCTTTTGGCTTTTTTATTTTTATTTTCCCTTCGCTTTTTACCTTAGTAATAGTCCCTACACTCATCTATCTCTATTCCCTCCTGGGTAGTCTTATAGAACTCTATATTATATACTAATTTTCTATAAACTTTTCTTACTTTTAATATACAATAATTAGTTTAATTAATCAAAGTTATTATCAAGATTTCTAATTTATACAATTAATTATAACTCATTTCAAAAAAAGGATTCAAAATCCTGAATCCTCTCTCTCTAAATTATATAAGTTTATCTTTAGGTTAATAATATTTCTGATTTTCACATTAAATTTGTATATAATTACGATTATCTTCATTAGTTTTATTATATTCTAAATTTTAATTACTTAGATACATTTCCTGCTACATTAAGTGCATCCCAAGTTCTAGCAAATGGTGGTGCATAACATAAGTCAAGCATTCCAAGTTCTCTAGTTGTAAGTTTACCATAAATACATGCAGCAATTACATTGACTCTCTGCACTGCATCCTTGTATCCGGCAACCTGCCCGCCTAAAATCACTTTTGTATCTGCATCATAAATTAATTTTATATAAATTTTGTTTTGTCCTGGATAATAACTTGTTTGATTCATATCTGATATAAATGTAGTCTTGTAGTTTAATCCAAGCGCTTCTGCTTTACTTTCAGTTATACCAGTTCTTCCGGCTTCCATATCTAAAACCTTAATACAGCTTGATGATAAAGAACCTTGGAACGCAATATCATTTCCACCTATATTTTCACCTACTATACGTCCAAGTTTATTAGCCCCTGTTGCAAGTGGTACATAAGCATCTTCGTTTGTTACTATTTGCTTAATAGTTGCGCAATCTCCTGCTGCATAAACATCTTCAATTGATGTTCTTCCATATTCATCTACTATGATTGCTCCATTCTTAAGCATTTTAAGCTTATCACTTTTTATAAATCCAGTATTAGGTCTAACTCCAGTTGCTACAATTACTATGTCTGCTTCTATTTCTCTATTACTGCTTATAACCTTTTTAACTCTATTATCTTCACCTACGAGTTCTTTAACAGTTTCATTAAGATATAGGTTTACACCTTTACTTCTTAATTCCTCTTCTAATAAATCTGTTATTTCTTTATCAAATACATCTTTTAATATTCTATCTTCCAATTGGAAAACAGACACTTCTTTATTATTATGCTTAGCAGCTTCTACAGCTTCAAGTCCAATAAATCCTGCACCAATTATTGCGATTTTTTTGTTTTTCTCATCGCTTATAAGATGCTTTAACATCTTCCCATCGTCCATGCTTTTCAATGTATATACATTTTCAAGCTCTAAATTTTTTATTGGTGGAATTATGCTACTTGCACCTGTAGCAATCATAAGCTTATCATAGCTATCATCAAAAGTTTCATTACTTTTTATATCTTTAACAGTAACTTTTTTATTATCAAAATCTATATTTATTACTTCATGTTCAAGCTTAACATCTACTCCACTTTTAATAAATGCTTCTGGAGTTCTTGCAATCATGTTTTCTGAATCATTAAAAAAGTTTCCAACAAAGTAAGGTAATCCACATGCTCCAAAAGAAACTATTTTAGATTTTTCATACATTATTATTTCAGCATCTTTATGGATTCTTCTAAGTTTAGCTGCTGCACTTGTCCCTGCTGCAATACCTCCAATTATTATAACTTTCATTTGTTTTCCTCCTATATTTTTATATACATTATATGATATAAAGTATATTTATTTTTCTATTTATCTTTAGTAGTTTAAGTTTAAATTTAATATTTTATAATATAATTTATGGTTAAATCATAATTATTTTGATACGAGTTGTCAATATATCCTATCAGTTTACTCTTATTAATTTCAAATTTATAATTCAGAAAAAAGTGCGTTAGCACGAATATTTTATATTACAGCAATATGGTATATACTATATAAAATTCTTATAGTACAAAAAATATTCAACACTCATAAAGACATTCAGTAGAAATATAATCTGTTAATGCTATAAGCCTATGTTTTAAAATAATGTTGTTAACATTATTTTTTATATAATATATAAAACAATTCTTACATACTATCTAATTAAAATTTCATTTTAGAGCATTACATTTTTTAGATAAATAATGTATTAAATCAAGTTGTTGATCTCAATTTAATACATTATTAACAAAATAATTTTTAGATAAATCATATGTAAAATCAAGACTATTAAATTTCTTGTAAACATTAAAAATAATAAAATATGAAAGATATCCTTCTAAATATTTAGTCGCTACTCCTTTAAATCCACCTATCCATCTTTTCAAATTACCTCTAAATTTTTTTATACATTCTTCTCTATATGCATTTAAAGTTATTCCTTTATTGTGTTTCTTTGCAACATTCATCATATATCTGTCGTAGTCTGACACTATGTATGAATTTTCTTCTATTTTTGAATATACTAAATTTTTAAAACTATCTTCACTCCAATAATCCTTGCATATTGGAACTATAATCATTGAATCGTGTCGATCTCTTGCTGCTACAATCCATATATTTTTTCTTTCTGAGGTAGTAATATTTCTGCATCCTTTAAAATTTTCCTTTTCAATTGCTTTTGTTATAAAAACTTTCCCTTCTAATTTATCAGCCATTATCTCCTGAAGCATCCCATGCATAACTTTATGTCTCCATATGAACGCTGTTCTTATGTTTATTTCTAATATTTTTGAACATGCCCTTAAAGAAATCTTTTGAAGCATTAATTCCATAAATTCAATCCATTTTTCTGGGTCTTTTTTTGAATAACGCCATAAAGCTTTTGTAGTTTTAGAAAAAGTTTTTTCGCATTCTTTGCATTTATATCTCTGAATTCCTTTATATTTTCCAAACTTAATATAACTTTTTCCATTACAATTTGGACATTCTTTAATACATCTATTTTTATAGATATCATATTTCAAAAGATTTCCTGTATGTTTTCCCAATTTTTCAAAATTACTATCTTCTTGTACCATAATAATCTCCTATATCAAAATAAAACTATTATTTTGATACTTTCCACAAAACAGCATTTCTAAACATAACAACATTTTATTAAAACATATATATATGTTTAAGCAATAATATCAATAATGCTTATTCATTCTTCAAGTTATTGATTTTTATGTATCTGCATACTCAAAAATATTAGAATCGATAGTTTTGGAAATAGAAAGAGCTATTTGGAGTATTATTGTTGGTTGATTTTAAGAAAGAAAGTTTAAAAAACTAAGGTTATAAAGAAAAATTTTAAAATGAAGAATAAGTAAAAATTAAACACCCAAATCATATATTATTTGGGTGTTTTAGACTGTTAATTAATTAACCTTTATACGCTATAACTTCAACTTCACATAAAACATTTTTAGGAAGTTCTTTAACTGCAACGCAAGAACGTGCAGGCTTACTTATAAAATACTCTCCATATATTTCATTAAACTTTCCAAAGTCAGACATATTAGCAAGGAAGCAAGTAGTCTTAACTACATTTTCAAATTTTACATTATTTGCTTCTAATATCGCACTAATGTTTTTCATAACTTGAGTTGTTTGTTCTTCAATAGTTGTTCCAACAACCTCACCTGATTTTGGGCATAAAGCAATTTGTCCTGATGTAAATAATAAGTCTCCAACTGAAACTGCTTGTGAATATGGTCCTATAGCAGCTGGTGCTTTATCTGTATTTGTGATTTTTAACATAATAATTCCTCCCGATTTTTCATATTAATTGTTTAATAATAGTTAATTAAAATTTATCTTTTATCAACTTATATTATATTTTACAACTAAAATCGTAATAAAAAAAGTTATGAAAACAGAAATTTATACATCATTGCTTCATAACTTATCTCAATTATATCACAATTTCTTAATGCCATTCAACCAATTGTACGTCTTAAATATATGATAATTTAAGATATATGAACTACTAAAAACTTCATAGTATACTTCAATTTTATCTAGATGATTTAAATTTTATTGATAAGCACATAAAAATATATTGACATTTTTTTCTTGCCATTATATTATTGTATTAAGAACTTAGTACAATAATATAATAATACAAAAGGAGTGAGATTATGACATGGCAATTCACAGATGATAGACCAATATATTTGCAACTTATGGAACAGATTCAACTAAAAATAATATGTGGCCAATATAAAGTTGGAGAAAAACTTCCATCAGTTAGAGACTTAGCAAGTGAGGCTGCTGTCAATCCAAATACAATGCAAAAAGCTCTTTCAGAGCTTGAAAGAATCGGTTTGGTTTTTAGCCAGAGAACAAGTGGTAGATTTATTACGGAGGATAGTAATATGGTTGAAAATATGAGAAAAGATTTAGCAAGAGAGCAAATTGAAAAATTTTTAAATAACATGGAAAAGATAGGCTTTGGCAGAAAAGAAGCTATTGCGCTTATGGAAAATATTGCAAAGGAGATGAAATAATAATGAACACTAATAATTTAACTACTTCTCCTACTAATGATGAAATATTAAATGATAATCCTATACTTGAATGTAAAAACTTAGTTAAGACCTTTTCTAACAAACAAGCTTTGAAAGGAATAAACCTTTCAATAAAAAGAGGTAGAATTGTTGGTCTTCTTGGACCAAATGGTAGCGGGAAAAGTACATTAACCAAAATTGCTAATGGCCTTTTAACTCCTACAAGTGGTGAAATTTTAATAAATGGAATGCATCCTGGAATTGAAACTAAAAAGATGGTTTCATACTTGCCTGAAAGAACCTATTTAAATGATTGGATGAAAGTTTCTGATATCATAAGCTTCTTTAGAGATTTTTATGAAAATTTTAACTCTGAAAAAGCTTATGATATGCTAAAAAAGCTAAATATTAATCCTAATGATAAATTAAAAACTATGTCAAAGGGTACCAAAGAAAAGGTTCAGCTTATCCTAGTGATGAGCAGAGAAGCAAAACTTTATTTTCTAGATGAACCAATAGCCGGTGTTGATCCTGCTGCAAGAGATTATATATTAAACACAATATTAACTAACTATAATGAAGATGCTACTATTATAATAACTACTCATCTTATTTCAGATATAGAGCGAATACTAGATGATGTCATCTTCATTTCACACGGTGAGATAGCTCTTGAAAAGACTGTTGATGAAATTAGAGAAGATGAAGGAAAAAGTGTTGATTCTTTATTTAGGGAGGTGTTCAAATGTTAGGAAAGTTATTAAAATATGAATTTAAAGCAACAAGTAGAATATTATTACCCCTTTATGGTGCTCTTTTAATCTTTGCTTTTATCGTAAAAATATTTATTGGGACTAAATTAGATGGCGTAAACATGGACTTTCTTGGCGGAATACCTGCTGTAGTTAGCATATTTACCTATGGTGCTACAATGGCAGCCGTATTTATAGTAACAATATTTATAATAATACAGCGTTTTTATAAAAACTTACTTGGTGATGAAGGTTATTTAATGAATACACTTCCTGTTTCTACAACTTCAAATATATCTTCAAAACTTATTTCTGCTATAATTTGGAGTTTAGTTAGTATTTTTGTTGCTATATTATCAATAATAATCATGATGTATAACAGAGAAGCATTTAGTAACTTCTTTTCAATAATACCTGAAGCATTTTCTAAAGCTTACTCTGAATTTGGTGGATCGCTTATACTTGTAGGTATAGAATTCTTAGTAGCTGGTTTACTACAACTTGCTTTAAATATCACTTTAATATATACTTCAATTTCAATCGGACACTTATTGCCTAAAATGAAGATTCTTGGATCATTTGGTGCCTTCATAGTTTTAAATATAATTATGAATACAATTTTCTCATCAATTATGCTTTTAATTCCTAATAGTTTTAGTGAATATATGAGTTTAGTGTTCCAATCTAATATGACAGCACTTGTACATCTTATAGGCTTAGGAGCTGCCTTTATAAATGCTCTTTGGTTTACTATATTCTTCTTAATCACTAGATATATATTGAAAAATAAACTTAATTTAGAATAACAGTAAAAATATATAAAGTATTTAACAAAATATCGATAATTAAATATGTAATATTTTCAATACTTTGTATGATAATAGAAAAGGAGTTGATTTTGATTAAATTATTATTGAAGCTATCAATACCACTTATAATTTTTATAGGTATATTTATATGTTTTCAAACATTTATTTTTAATGATAAGAATTATATGACATCTAATTTATCTTCATTCGATCAGTATACTATAAACAATAATAATGATTCAAAGTCATCTGATTCTTTTAAGCATATAGGATCTTTATTATTATCAGATAAAAATAATGAAGAACATAATGATAGATCTTCTTCTAGAGAAATCAGAAAGCTAATCCAAAACACTAGTCGATGTATAAGATCTAAATTTCTGCCTATAAAATAGTTTTTATCTAAAAATTTAAGGATACAGCCTAAAATACTGTATCCTTATTTATTTAATTTTTTATATACTATTAATGGCCTACATAGCAACTCCAAAATTACTTTCAGCCTATAGAACTATCTTAACGAACTTTTTCTTTCCAATTTTAATAACATCACCATTGTTTAATATTGCACTGATTTCATTTATTTTTTCACCATTTATTTGGACTCCACCTTGACTTATAAGCCTTCTTATTTCACTTTTACTTTGAATAAAATTATCATCAATAAGCAATTGTATAATATCTTCTAAATGTTTTATGCTATCATTCATTTTTATTTCTGGAATATTTTCTGGAATTGATTTTTTACTAAATGCTGCATCATAAAATTTAATTGACTCTTTTACTTCTTCATCTGAGTGATATAGTCCTGTTATAATTTTAGCTAACTCAAATTTAACATCTCTTGGGTTTTTTCCATTCTTCAATTGCTCCTTTATTTTATCTACAATATCTGGATGTTCATCAGTTGCAAGTTCAAAGTATTTAATTATAAGATTATCTGGTATTTCCATAACCTTTTTAAACATTACATTTGCTGGTTCACTAACTCCGATATAATTTCCAAGGCTCTTACTCATTTTTTCTATTCCATCTAATCCTTCAAGAATAGGCATAAACATTGCCACTTGCTCTTCCTGTCCTTTTGCCTTTTGAAGTGTTCTTCCAATTAAGATATTAAAAGTCTGATCAGTTCCACCGAGCTCTATATCTGCCTCTAATGCTACTGAATCGTAGGCTTGCATCAATGGGTAAAAGAATTCATGAATCCCTATTGGCACATTATTCTTAAATCTTTTTTGAAAATCATCTCTTTCCATCATACGCGCTACAGTAGTTGTCGCTGCAAGATTTAATACATCATCAAAGGCTAATTTTGAAAGCCATTCACTATTAAATCTAATCTCAGTCTTATCTTTGTCTAAAACTTTAAATATTTGCTCTTTATAAGTTTCTGCATTAGCTTTTACTTGTTCATCTGTTAACGCTTTTCTTCCTTTAGCTTTTCCTGTTGGATCTCCTATCTTTCCTGTAAAATCTCCAATTATAATTACTGCCTTATGCCCCAAATCCTGCATTTGTTTAATTTTACGTAATACAACTGCATGGCCTAAATGTATATCTGGTGCACTTGGATCAAGGCCAAGTTTTATTGTAAGCTTTTTATTTTCTTTTTCGCATTTTTCTAATTTTTTTCTTAAGCTTTCTTCACTTACAATAGTATCTACTCCCTTCATTATAATCCTTAATTGTTCATCAATTGTTTTGTTCATTTCAAAACTCTCCTTATATTATATTTTTTAATATAAGCAAGTTCTATAAGATTCATGAAATGCTTGCATAAGTTCTCTTCTTAAAGTGATAATGTAAAATTTACAGCTATTAAAAAAAATTATTAAAATCTATTATATCCTTAAATAGTACTATTTTAACAGTTTCAGATTCACTATAAATTCTGAGAAAATAAAAAACTCCCGTCCTCTTGAATATCAAAAGGACGAGAGAATATCTCGTGCTACCACCTTAGTTTATAGACAACTCACATTGTCTACCTCTTCGAGTACTCCATTGCTTTACATGGGTTATACTCTAGCACTATAACGTGTGCAGGTTACGTCACAGCCTACTAGATAAAAAATCGTTTGGTGTGAAGCTCAAAGATGTATTCATAATAAACTACCATGCACCTCTCATCAACCGGTTACTTTCTGTTTGGATTATATATTACTACTTATTCTTATCATAGCTTTTCATATCTTATACTCCAAAATATAGATTTTGTACTATAAGTTTTCGTTATGCCATATTAAATTATTTTAATACTACTATTATTTTTCTAAAAAGTCAATACTTACTTATATTCTTTCTATAGAAAAAGTTTCATCCTCACTAAATATATATCTAAAGTTATTATTTAAATTCTTCACGAATTCTTCAATCCATAAGTTTCTTAAACTATAGAATATACTAACGTCTACTTCTTCTTTTTCCCATGTTTCTTTATGGACACATACTCTTCTTTTCCATGTTACCTTTTCGTCACTAAGCTCTATAAATTCATTAACTCTATCACATGGCATACCATCTAAAATATAATTATTAACTTCTGTAAATATATCTTGTGCATTTTTTATATCTTGCTCTTCATTTTTAACTTCATCAGCTGCTTTTATACCTTGTTCTTTATATATATTTTCAATTTTAGTCAAAGATAGATTATCATTTTCTAAAATTGTTTTAGTATAAAAAGCCATTCTTCCTTCTGCATTATGAATCTTATTTTGTAACCATCCATGTATATTGCTGTGATCTATTAATTCTTCAAGTGATTTATGTGGTAATTTCTCACCATATCTTTCTTCGGCATGCATTTTCAACTTTTCTATATTTAAACCTTCATCTTTTGCAAGGTTCACTATCTCATCCTCTAGATTTTCAAACCATAATATTTTATTAAATAACCAATAATGGATTTTTCCTAAAAAAGCGCTCATATGTATTCCTCCTAAATTAAAATCTAGTATAAAAATTATTCTAATTAATATCTACGATTTTCATACTTATATGTAATAAAAACTTCTTATAATTAAATTTTTGTTAAAATTATTATATCTTTTTAACTTGTTTTTGTATGTAACATTTGTTACTAAAATATAATAAAAAGCAGTAATAGCTCAATATTAACTTCTCCTCTATATAGACATTTTTATTGTTTTACATGTCTACCAAAAAAGGAGCATATAACTACTATTACTGCTTCTTTATTTATAAGATTTCTTTAGGATTTAATCCATAAATATTCTTTTCTAATTGGCTATCCCTGCAAAGTAATATAAGCAACCATATACCACCTATAATCGGAATAAAACTTATAAAATACCACCATCCACTTTTTCCAATGTCATGTAGTCTCCTAACGCAAACTGCTATACCAGGAATAAGTACTCCTAAGCTGTAAATTAAAGAAATTATTGGAGATGTTCCAAGTAAATAGTCAATAACATTCAATATGATTGCGAAAATAACATTAAATAATACAAACATCCAATATTCTTTTCTTCTAGCTCTTCCATTAAAATTCACATAATTTTTAAGTACATTTAAATACCAACTCATTTTCATCCTCCCTTCTTATAATAATATACTATACAATTATTATATTATTACAGATGTTTATAAATTACAAATATCTATAAACATCTAATACACTTCAAATTATCAATAAATAATTTAATCATATACTATATTTAATCTAGGGCTATTGAAAATAAAAGCAATTTAATTATTACATCAATTTTAATTTCTCTTCATTTAATACAATTATCCTTTTCATTCCATCTAATTGTATTATTCCATCATCTTCAAATTTCCTAAGCTTCCTACTCATTGTTTCCCTCGTAACGCCTATATAATTTGCCATGTCTTCTCGTGTTATAGATAGTTCTATAATTATATTGTCATCTTTTCTATGTCCATATTTTTCAATGAGTTCTATTAATAAATATGCCACTCTTGCATCTATATCATTAGTCGCTAAATTTTGGATTAATTCTTCCATTTGAGATAATTTTTCTGCAACACTTTCTAAAATTTTAATGCCCATTTCAGGATTATTCATCATCAGTGTTTTCATCTCATCTTTAGTTATAATGCATAACTTACAATCTTCTATAGCTTCTGCATTAAATTTATGAGGAGATTCTTTTAATAACTCCAAATCTCCCACAAAATCATTTTTTGATAGAATGCTAAGTATCTGTTCTTTCCCATCTTTTGTATATTTATATAATTTAACTTTTCCTTCATTTATAAAGCATAGTGAATTTGATATACCGCCTTCTTGAAATATCACATCACCTTTTTTTACTTCTCTGCTTCCAATTGCTTTTACTACTTCCAATAGCTCAGTGCAATCTAGATTATAAAATAAAGGAATTCCACTTGCACAATGACCCTTACACATATTAGAGTTTCCAGCTGTATTCATATATATCATCCTTTATAATCTTTTATATCTAGATTAACATTAAATTTATTTAATGTACAATATATATTCTGGTTAAATACTCTATAAATTATAAACTTATCTATATTTCTCTTCTAAGCTTTCAACTATTCTTATATACTTATTTTTAACATCTTTATTCTCTTCTTCATATTTAAAACATTCTATATCTATTTCTTTAAGTATCTCATCTTTTAGCTCTCTTTGTGCAAATTTATATATAACATTGTTTTCTTTTTCAATGTGTCTTTCTAAAAGATGTGTATATGATATGGCATTTGCTATTACATCAAGCTTAGCTTCTTCATCTCCTTTTTTAACTTTAGATAGAGCTTCTTCTAAGTCTCTTACATACATTCTTCCCATATCATGTTCAACTAACATTCCATGTTTTATTATTTTCTCACCAACTGCGCCTAAATTCTCAACCATTTTGTTAAAAAGCTTTATTTCTTCTTTATTATGATGGTGTCCATCAGCATAATTTCTTATAAAATCTATTATTGTTTCAAATTCTTCATAATTTATTTCTTTATTATTTAAAATATTTAACGAAATCTTTCTAATAATTTTAAGCATTCTTGTAATCACTTCATGTTCTTTTACCATTATATCTATTGCATTCATATAACATACCTCGCTTTATTTTTCTTTAAAAATATTTTTCTTTTATTCTGCTATTTTAACCAATCATGAGCTCATATTATTATTTTCATACTTACTGTAACTTATAAATTATTTTGTTGAATTAATTTTAACTTATAAAAAGAAATACTTCTGTAACACCTGTTACATAATCATTTCTTTTTATAAGTTGCTTTTTTACATTATCTATACCAAATGTTTTATAAAAAATATAAAAAGCATGAAATTATATTTACATATTAGTAATTTATAATTTCATGCCCTCTCATATAATATTTTAATTTCTTTTTAAATTATTATACTCTAATGTTATTATCTTAAGTTAATAACAGTACCTTTTAATCTAGTCATAGCCTCAATAGAATATCTTATTCCTTGAGTTCCAATTCCAGAAGATTTAACTCCTAAGAATGGGAAATGATCTGGACCTCTTTCAGTCTTGTTATTAATTTGAACTGTACCAACCTCTAATTTATCAGCAACATAAAATGCATTATCTATATTTTCTGTAAATACAGCTCCTTGAAGACCATATTCTGATTCGTTTGATATACGTATAGCTTCATCTCTATCTTTAACTCTCATTATTGGAAGAACTGGTCCAAATGGTTCTTCCCATGCAAGTCTCATATCTTCTGTCACCTTATCAAATAGTGTTGGATAAATAACATTTCCTTCTCTTTTTCCTCCAAAAAGTAACTCAGCACCTTTTTCTTTTGCATCTTCCATCAATTCACAAACAAAATCTGCGCTTTTAGTGTTTATAAGAGGTACAACATCCCCTTGTTCTTCTAACGGATTAACAACTTTTAATTTAGCTACCTTTTCTTTTAATTTTTCTACTAACGCATCTGCAATTTCTTCTTCTACTAAAACTCTCTTAACTGCAGTACATCTTTGACCTGAATATGAATATGCTCCAGCTATAATATTACTTGCTGCAAGTTCTAAATCAGCATCTTTTAATATTATTGCTGCATCCTTTCCGCCAAGTTCCATTAAAAGAGGCACCATAGTTGTAATTTTAGAAATTCTTTCACCAACTGCACTGCTTCCTGTGAAGTTTATAAAGTCAATACCCTTATGAGTAGTAATATAATCTCCTATTTCGCTTCCTCTACCAGTTATTGTATTTATTATTCCTTTTGGAACTCCAGCTGCTTCAAATATTCTTGCTAAATATATTCCACAAAGACTTCCTTGTGTCGCTGGCTTTAATACAACTGAATTACCAGCGATTATTGCTGGTGCTATTTTAGATGCTGCAAGATTTACCGGATAGTTAAATGGTGATATTGCAAGTACCACTCCAAGAGGCACTCTATTTACAACTGATATTTTATTTCTTTTATACCCTGGAAATGTATCACCTGGTATGCTTTCTCCTGACATATTTTTAGCTGTATCTGCTGTAAATCTTATAAAATCAGCAGTTCTAACCACTTCTGAAATAGAACTTTTTCTGTCTTTTGCTATTTCCCTAATCATTATTTCAGCTATTTCTTCTGAATATTCAACAAAAAGATCTGCAGCTTTATATAAAATCTCAGCTCTTTCGTTTAAAGTAATTTTTCCCCATTCCTTTTGTGCTTCTTTAGCACCTTTTATTATAAAATCAACTTCATCTTTAGTCATAGCTGGAACTCTTCCTACCAAAGAGTTATCTATTGGTGAATTTATATCTATAAAATTATTACTTTCACTGGATACCCATTTCCCATTTACTAAATTTTTAAAATTCTTATTTCCGTCGTTTGTCACACTAAACATTTCTTTTACCTTCTCTCTTAATATAAGTGTTAATTTTAGTGGTATTATTATCAAATTCTAAGATGAATATATTATTTTGTTATATCTTCACCAGCTGCAAATAATTCATAATTTATATCTTCTTTATTAATATTCATATCTATTAAATTATGATATAAATTTCTCATAAATTGAACTGGTCCACAGAAATAGAATTCTCCATTTCTAGGCAGATTATTCTCCATATATTCTTTTGATATTCTTCCACTAATCTCAAAAGTCTCACCTATCTTATCACAATCTAAAGGCCGTGTATAGATAGTAGTTACTTCTAAATTATTATTATTCTTTTCTAATTCTTTAATTTCTTCTTTAAAACTATGATACTTTGAGTTAGGCGTACTATAAATCAAGTAAATCTTTCTATTAGTTTGTACAGCCTCATATGCCATAGTAAGCATAGGCGTTATTCCTATACCTCCACCTATAAGAACTAAAGGTTTTTCGCTGTCCTTAAGCACAAAGTTTCCAATAGGCGCTGTGATATATAATGTGTCATTTACTTTAATCTCATCACATAAATTTTTACTTATAAGTCCTTCGTCTTCTCTTTTTACACTTATTCTATAAAATTCTCCATTGGAATTTAGTGATAGTGTATATTGTCTTGGAATTGTAAAACTTCCATCCTCATTTTTCATTTTTACAGCAATATATTGTCCTGCTATAAATGATGGTAATCTGCTTTTGTCTTCATTTTCTAAATAAAATGATTTTACTAAATCATCTTCTTCAACTATTTTTCTAACTTTTATTTCTTTAAATCCTCGCCATTTTTCCGTTTGTTCTTTATAATTAATGTTCATCATTTGTTCCTCGTTATTTATCATTTGTATTTAAAGTCTGTAAGTATATTATAATGTTAATATACTAAAAAAAATGTGATTCAAATCACATTTTAATAATTTAAATCACACTTTTAAGCACAAAATTTTAAGACTATTTTCTAGCACCTTAAATATATAGCTACAGTCCTGCAATCTTTACATTTTTTAGTTTAATTTGACTTGGCATCTCATTGGCACCATCTTCCTGTAATTCTTTAGATAAACTAAGCTTTTCTTGAACATCTTTTATATTAGCAGATAATGAGCCTCCAGTTAACGGTATAAATTTATCGCCACATTTTAATAATGCAAGTCTAATTTCTCCTGAAAAATCTCCTGTTAAAGTATCCATTTGAAAATCAGAAAATCTTAATATTTTTAGATTGTTTTCTTCAAACATATCATCTTCGCTTGTTTTTCCACCTTTAATCTTTACTGCCTTATAATCGCCAACCGGTTCTACTCCTAAATAATCAGCGAATTTATATGAACCATAAAATGTTTTTAACACTCCATCTTCAATTAAAACTCTATCTTTTAATTCTATTCCTTCATTGCTGAAAGGTACAATTGAAGTTAATGTTATGTTTAATTTATCACCTTTTATTTTTCTGCCTTGAACTTTATCATTAACATTAAAATTTGAATATTTTTGATATACCATTTCAGTTAATGCATTCTCAGAATAGTATTTGAAAAATTCTTTAACACTATCTTCAACTAAGATTACATCATATATTCCATTTTTAGGTGCATTTTCACTTCTTGCTCTATATCCTGTAATTATAATTGCTTCTTTTGCTTTTAAAGCTAAATCTTCTTCTAGCAATTCATCATAATTAAAGCTATTATATATTTCAACATCTTGTTTTTCTATCCATTGAGTAATGAATTCACCATTAATACTACATCTTATATAAGATGCATCTGTTCCATTAGATGAAATTATTCTCTTATCTATCTTTGTAACAAAAATTTCAGAAGAATTAATAAAGCCTTTTTCAAAATTATCATATTTATATAATGCATTTTTTACTTTTAAGGCAATATCTTCTAATGATAAATTTAATAATTTACTTTCTTTTATTTTCTTTTCTCCAAAATAGCCTTTAGGCAATTTATATATTTTATTCTTTACAAAAGATGCTGCATAACTTGCACTTTTTATAACTTCTTCTATTTCATGTTTATCCATGGATTCATAAATCTTAATTCTTGAATCACCTTTATATCTTATATCACCTTCACTAAATTCTTTAAATAATTTCACTTCATATTGTGTTATGTTCTTTTTTCTGTTCATATCTAAGTCTTTTTTTATTAAATATAATTCTATGCTCTCTTCAATTGTTTTAGAAACAATGTATTCATTAATATTATTTTCTTTAAGAACACTTAAAATAATATCAATCATTTCTCTACCTCCTTTTATCCTAATCTCGCTCTACATTTAATATATGGTCCACCAGATGATACCTTAACAAACTCTTTATATCCTTTTCCGCAATATCCTGAACCGCTAACTCCAAAATCTTCTGATATCATTGAAATAGATTTAAGAAGGTCTGGAACATATCCTGTAATTATTATTGGAGAGAATATTTTTCCTGTAAATTCACCATCTTTAATTTCTTTTGCCATTGTTAACATACATTGAATTCCCCAGTTTTTAGGGTCCTCCATTCCACTTTGACATCCATCAACCAAGAATCCATATTTGATTGATTTTATCATATCTTCAAGCTTTGAAGTTCCTTTTTCAAAAAATGTGTTTGTCATTCTTGTATATACTTTTCTATCAAAGCTTTCTCTTCTTCCATTTCCTGTTGTCTTTTTCTTTAAGGCTAATGATGTTAAATTATCATTTATACCACTTTCTAATATTCCATCTTTTATTATTACAGTATCATGAGCAGCTTCACCTTCATCATCAAAGAAATATGAGCCTGTATTTAATATTGCACTTGCTCCATCTCTCATTGTAACGCAGTCTGCTGCAACACTTTTACCTATATAGTCTTTAGCTTTTGCTCTATCTTTTACAAACATGTCCATCTCAACACCATGACCAAAAGCTTCATGAGCAATAAGCCCTGTAATGTCAGGTGTACAAATAATATCGTATTCACCTGGTTCTATTCTCTTTGCTGATAAAAGATCTATTCCTTCTTTAGCAACCTCTACAGCTGATTGTTGTAATTCCTTTAAAAGCTCTGCTCCTTTAGCACCAGCAATTGCTTTGAACCCAACTTTATTTCCTTTTTCATCTGCAGATATGCACATGCACATTCCGTCACTCCACATAATGCCTTGTTCTAGTTCTTTATTCGGTGATACAAATATTTTATTTATCTTTAAATAACTATATCTGCTTTTAGCTTCAACTATTCTATCATCATATTCAAGAATAGTATCCTTATATTTTATAAGAAAATCAATGATTTTTTCATCCCCAAATTCTTTTGGATCAATTTCGATTTCTGAATTTTTTGAAAAATTCATTTGTTCTTCAATTACCATTTCATAGTTTCTAACGGTAATATCATTATTTATAAAATGTGCTGTATTCCTTACACTTTCAACTATATTTTTTATATTAGATTCATCTATTTTGTCAAAAGCATATTCACTATAATTACTTCCATTATATACTCTAACTACAAATCCTCTTTCATTAAAAAAAGCTTCTTCTATATTTATTGAAGTTTTTGACACTGTATAATTTTTCCCACAAGAGTCTGTAGCCAAAATAGATGCATACTTAAATTCCTTTAAAAGTTCTTTTAATAATTTTTTCATTAACGGTTTAATATTTTGCATATAATTGCCTATCTCAATATACATATAAATCCTCCTATTTCAATATTTGGTTTATAAACTTTTATCTTCTAACATTAATTCTATCACTTTTTACATTTCCTTCAATATGCTTATATTTTTTTACAGCATCCTTCTCTATTCTCTTAACTTCTTTTTGAGTAACTGACTTCTTGCTATATCTTACAAATTGAAACCATTCTAATAAATTGATTAATATTATCGTATTCAAAATTTTCATTACTTTTTAATCTTTCTAAATATTCCTTAATAGTTTCGCCATATATTATTGGATAACCTAATTTCTCCAAAGAAGAAAATATTTTTTTCATGCAGATAAGTGCCTTCTCCTTATTAGTAGATTTTCTATATATTCTTCTTTCATTTATGCTTATTCTTCAATAAAAAATACTAAAGTTTAATATATCCATATTTACTTGTAGTGACATTTGAGTTGAAAAATATAAAAAAAAGACTTTAGAAAAATATCTTCTCACCAAAACAACTTCGGGATAAATATTTCGTTAAGACCTATATATAAAAATTAAAATCAAAAAATCAGTTCTTTGGTTATATGCTCTTAGTACTATTGAATTTTCCATTATAATTTATCTATTTTCAATATATGTCATATTAAAAAGCTCACTAAGCTACAGTAAAATTTTGTATATATTTCATAGTTTAATAATATATATTATTTTTTATTAACTTATCATAATTTAACCATTATTTATTTAAGGCTTCCATATAAAATAACCATTTTATTATTAAACTGATAATTTTCTCTTTTGCTTTTAAATAATTTATCACTTATACTTAAGTAACAATAAGAATTAAGGAGGCTGATGCATATGTGGAGCTTTTAATTTAAGCTCTATTGTCGTTAGTTAGGTATCTCATATGGGTAGACCTTAGCATATATAGGGCTTAATAAAATAGCAAAACTATAAAATTAATGAAAGAGGTATTTATTATGTCAAATGTAGCATTTAAGGTATACGAAAGAAATATAAAAGAAAATACAAATAAACTTAGAAAAACTGGCCAAATTCCTGGGATAATTTATGGAGAATTCCTTGATAATACAATCTCAATAAAAATATCTAATGCAGAATTAAAAAAAATGGTCCGTGAAAATAATAGTGGATCTATCATCCAAATTGATTTAGATGGTAAAAACATGAATTGTGTAGTTAAAGAAATTCAAGGAAATCATCGTCAAGAACCATTACACATAGATTTACAATATGTTAAACCAAATGAAGTAATAAAAATGAGAATTCCTGTAAAATTTATTGGGCAATCAAATCTAGAATCCAGAAAATTGCTTCTAGAAACTTTTAATCCTTTTATAGATTTCCAAGGTGATGTTGAACAAATCCCTGAATCAATTGAAGTTAATGTAGCTAACTTGAAGTTTGAAGATAAAATATTGGTTGAAGATATTGACTTTCCAAAAGAAGTAACAATAGTAACTGATCCTAAAACTCTTTTAGCCGTTGTAAACAGTTAATTTTATGAATATAGTAGTTTTATATTATTCTTGTAGTTTAGATATTTACTTAAATATAAAAGAAGCAAAAGTGTTGGTTTAAAACACTTTTGCTTCTTTTATAAATTATATATTAATAATATTAGTTAATGAGATATCTATTTTAAAATTTTTTCAATTAAAGGATTCACCTTTACATCTTCATTAGTAATTACAAAAGCTTCATGTAATTCTTTTATCCACTCTTCTTTTAAATCCTCATCATGATAAACATAGCATATAGTATCCCCTATATTTATCTTATCTCCTCTTTTACAGTTGATTTTTAATCCCACTCCATGATTTATTAAATCTTCTTTAGTTGCTCTTCCTGCACCAAGATGCATTGCAAGTATTCCTAATTTTTCTGAATGAAGTACTTCTACATTACCTTCTCTTTCTGCTTTTATTTCTGTAATAAATTTAGACTTAGGTAATAAGGAAGTGTCATCAAGCATAGCTGTATTACCGCCTTGTGCTTTAACCATTTCTTTAAATTTTTCAAAAGCTCTGCCTGAGTTTACTGCATCCATAAGCATTTTTCTTGCTTCTTCCTTAGTTTGTGTAATTTTACCCTGAATAAGCATTATTTCTCCAGCCTGCATACAAAGCTCTGTAAAATCTTTAGGTCCATTACCTTTTAATGTTTCAATTGCTTCTATTATTTCTAAAGAATTACCAATAGCATTTCCAAGTGGCTGATTCATATCAGTTATCATAGCCATTGTATTTCTTCCTAGATTATTACCTATTTTTATCATTTCATTTGCAAGTTCTGTTGCATCTTCAACATTATGCATAAATGCACCTTCACCATATTTAACATCTAAAAGTATAGTATCTGATCCAGATGCTAATTTTTTAGACATAATAGATGAAGCTATTAGTGGTATAGAATTTACTGTTCCTGTAACATCTCTAAGAGCATATAATTTTTTATCAGCAGGAACTAAATCTCCTGTTTGACCAATTATAGCTATTCCAACCTCTTCAACCTGCTTTTTAAATTGTTCTTCTGATAAGAAACAATTAAATCCTTCTATAGATTCTAACTTATCTAAAGTTCCTCCTGTATGGCCAAGGCCTCTTCCTGACATTTTAGCAACCTTAAGTCCACATGCTGCAACCATTGGTCCAAGTGCCATAGAAGTTTTATCTCCAACTCCGCCTGTTGAATGTTTATCTGCCTTGATTCCTGGAATTGATGTTAAATCTATCACATCACCGCTGTTCATCATTGCTTTAGCTAAATATGCAGTTTCATCTTCATTCATTCCATTTAAAACTATTGCCATAAGAAGGGAACTTGTTTGATAGTCTGGTATTGATCCGCTTACAACACCATCAATCCAAAATTGTATTTCTTCATGAGTTAATGCTTTTTTATCTTTTTTCTTATTTATTATATCTACAAAATGCATATAACCAACCCCTTTTCAATTCACAATTCATAATTCACAGTTTAATATGCAATTCACAATTCAATTTATAACTCACAATTTAATGTGCAATTCACAACTCAATTTATAATTTACAATTTAATGCATAATTTATAATTAACAGATCAAATTTCAATAATAAATTTTTATGGAATATAAAAATTTTATAGACCATCTAATGAAAAGTTAAAGTAATTTTCACATTTTGTTACTTAAACATTCTCCTTAGAGCTTCATACTAATTTACCTGCTTCGATTTCTAAAATGCAATTAATTGTGAATTTTGAATTGATTAATATCCTTGTGTTTCTTCACCTTTTAAAAGACCTACAGCTCTACTAGTTCCGATTCTGTCACAGCCTTCATTTATAAACATCTCAAGATCTTCAACAGTGCTTACTCCGCCAGCTGCCTTGATCTTTACATTTGGTCCAATATGCTTCTTGAATAATTTCACATCTTCAAGAGTTGCTCCGCCTGTTCCAAATCCAGTAGATGTCTTAATATAATCTGCACCTGCATCTGTAACGCATTTGCACATTGCTATTTTTTCTTCTTCTGTTAAATAACAAGTTTCAATTATAACCTTTAATATTTTATCACCACAAGCTTCTTTTAATGCTTTAATTTCTTCTGTCACTTTATCATATAATTTATTTTTAACATCAGTTATGTTTATAACCATGTCAATTTCATTTGCTCCATCTTCAATAGCTTTTTTAGTTTCAGCTACCTTTCCCTCAGTTGATGAATATCCTAAAGGAAATCCTACTACAGTACAAATATTAAGTTCTGGGTATTTTTCATGTATACGAGTTATATAGCATGCTGGTATACATACTGATGCTGTCTTATACTCAATTGCCTCATCGCAAATTACTTGAATGTCTTCCCAAGTTGCTACTGGTTTTAATAAAGTATGATCTACATGTTTTAAAATTTCTGCAGTATTCATTTATTTTCCTCACTTCTTAATTATTAATTTATAATATATGCACTTATTATCTTGCTTTAACTAGAGTTTTATACTATGCATATAATTTATATCTATATGATATTCTTCAAGTGTTTTAATGTCAACATAAAATGTTAAAGTTCAAACATTTTATATACATGATTGATGCTTTTTATATAAATGTTAATGTTTAAAAAGATATTTATTTTAAATAAATGTTGAATTCTAAACACAAAATGTTAAAATTAACTCATACTATTATGTAAAATAATCTTTAATAATAACATAAATATAGTAAATAAGGATGAGTATTTATGAATAAAAAACTAAATAGAACAAATAAGATTATAGAGATTTTAAAAGAAAAAAATGGTGCTACCGTAAAAGAATTAGCATCTATGTTAAATGTCTCAGAAATGACCATAAGGCGCGACCTTAAAATATTAAAATCAAATAATATAGTTAACAATGTTTATGGTGCAACAATTTACAATCCATCAAATAATATAGACAGACTTGAGTCTTTTTATGAAATTGAAAATGAAACCATAAAGCATGAAAATGAAAAAATTAAAATTGGAATAGCTGCTGCCAATCTTGTTACTGATAATGACATAATAATAATAGATACTGGAACAACAACTGAAAAATTAGCAGAAAACATATCTTCTGATATATCAATTACCGCTCTTATCTATAATACTAATATTCTAAATGCACTAAGTAATAAAAAAAATATTAACTTAATATTTTCTGGAGGATATTTTCATCCAAATACGCAGATGTTTGAAAGCCCTGAAGGTATAGATTTAATAAGAAAGACAAGAGCAACAAAAGTATTTGTTTCAGCGGCTGGTGTTCATGAAAATTTAGGTGTTACATGTTCAAACAATTATGAAGTATTAACTAAGAATGCCATATTATCTTCTTCAGTTGAAAAAATTCTTTTAGTTGATTCTGAAAAATTTGGCATTGTGAAATCTGCTTACTTTGCTGATTTAAATATATTTACTACTATTATTACTGATAGTGGAATAAGTAATGAATGGAAAGCTAGAATTGAAGAAATGAAAATACAACTTATTATTATATAGAAATAAGTTGTATTTTTCTTTTATAAAATATATTTGGGTACGGTATAATCTGGCATAACGCCATCTAATGATAAATAATAATGTCTTATTGGATTCAAATCATCATCAAGTTCATAAACAAGTGGTGTTCCTGTTGGTATGTTTAAGTTAACTACTCCATCACTATCCAAATTATCTAAATGCCATACTAGCGCTCTTAAAGTGTTACCATGAGCAGATATTATAATATTTTTATTTTCTTTTAACTTTGGAACTATAACTTCTTCCCATTCCTCAAGTACTCTTCTTTTAGTATCTTCGAGGTTTTCTGTTAATGGTATTTTTTCCTTCTTTAATTCTTTATACTTTTCTTCTTTTCCTGCATATCTTGGATCATCTTCAGTTAATGCTGGTGGTGAAGTGTTAATTGATCTTCTCCATATATGAACTTGTTCATCACCATACTTTTTAGCTGTTTCTTCTTTATTAAGCCCTTGAAGTGCTCCATAATGTCTTTCATTAAATTTCCAGCACTTATGAACTGGTATATACATTAAGTCCATTTCATGAAGAACTATCCATAAAGTCCTTATTGACCTTTTAAGAACCGATGAATAAGCTACATCAAAAGAAAAATTATTTTCCTTTAAGATTCTTCCTGCCTTCCTAGCTTCAATCAGTCCATTTTCAGATAACTCTACATCTGTCCATCCTGTAAATCTATTTTCTAAATTCCATTCACTTTGTCCATGTCTTATAAAAACAATTTTTTTCATAAAATCACTCCTTCCTATACAATATTATTTATTGTTTTCATGTTATATATTCTTAATATTATAAAGTTTAATTATAGCTTATCTTAATTATTTCTATATTTTTCTTAAAATAATGTTATTTAAAAATTTTATATTTTAAAGAAATTCTATTATTGCAATTTATATAGATGACTTTTATAATAGATATAATTTAATTAAAATCGTAATCTAAAAATAACAATAATATATTAGTGCAAGGAGATGAGATTTTGAAAAAAGAATTATTTATAAATACAATTAAAGCTTCTACAAAAGCTATAAAATGCGATTTAGTAATAAAAAACATAACAATTATAGATGTATTTAATAAAGATAAATTTACTGATACAGTAGGAATTAAAGATGCCTTCATCGTAGGAATTGGTGATTATGAAGGCACTGAAGTAATAGATGGTACAGGAAAATTCATTTGTTCTGGATTAATAGATGCTCATTGTCATATAGAGTCAAGCTTAGTTACTCCATCTGAATATTATAAAGCAGCCCTAATAAACGGTATAACCTCCGTAGTTGCAGATCCACATGAAATTGCTAATGTTCTTGGAACAGAAGGCATAGATTTTATGATAAATTCATCTAATGATATTCCATTTGATATGTACTTTATGCTTCCATCATGTGTACCTGGAACAGATTTTGAAAACTCTGGTGCAACTTTAGAAGCTAGAAATTTAAAAAAATACTATAAAAGTGATAAAATCCTTGGTCTTGCTGAGGTTATGAATTTCCCAGCTGTTGTAAGCTGCCATGATTCTATGATAGATAAGCTTTATGACTGTATTGGAAATTCTAAAGTTATTGATGGACATGGTGCTGGTCTTTCAAGTATGATGACTAATACATATAGAACTGCAAATATTTCAACAGATCATGAATGTATAAGTGCTAAAGAAGCTCTTGAAAAAGTAAGGCGCGGAATGTATGTACTAATTCGTGAAGGTACTGCGGCTAAAAACTTAAACGATCTTCTTCCAGCGGTAAAGGAAAATAACAGTACTCGTTTCTGCCTTTGTACTGATGATAAGCATATTGATGACATGCTTAGAAATGGTTCAATAAATTCATCAATTGTTAAATGCATAAAACAAGGTTTAAAACCTGAAACAGCAATTCAAATGGCTACACTCAATCCATCAGTTTTATATAAATTAAATAATAAAGGCGCTATAGCCCCTGGATATGTAGCTGATTTCATTATATTAGATGATTTAGATAACTTTAAAATTAATAAAGTCTATAAGAACGGAAAACTGGTAGTTAGTGATGGTAAACTTCTAGATTCAGTTTGCAAGGAAAATTCATCAGACTTTAATATTAAAAATTCTATACATTTGCCAACTCTTAAAGAAGATAGTTTTAATATAGATATAACAAATAAGTCTATTCTTAATGTTATGGAGATAATACCAAATAAATTGGAAACAAATCATCTAAAAATTGATATTACAGATGATATAAAAGAAAAATATAAAAATCATATTTTATTTAAACAATGTGTAAATAAAGATTTATTAAAAATAGCCGTAATTGAAAGACACAAAAACACCGGAAATATCGGATTAGGTATATTAAAAGGGCTTAAACTAAATAGTGGAGCTGTAGCAACTACAATAGCCCACGATTCGCATAATTTAATAATCGCTGGTACTAATGATAAAGATATGATTTTTGCCGCTAATGAATTAGAAAAAATGCAAGGTGGAATAGTTATAGTTCAGAACGAAACTGTTTTAGCTTCAATTTCACTTGAAATAGCTGGCCTTATGACTAACAAAAATTATATAGAAGCTATAAAAGACATAGAAAATCTTGATAAGGCACTTAATAAGGTTACGTCTAATCTTGATTTTAATTTGTTTTTGACACTCTCATTTTTATCATTGCCTGTAATTCCAGACTTAAAGATTACAGATAAGGGATTATTCAATGTTAAAGAATTTAAATTTATAGATGTAGCAGAATAACTTACATCAACTTAAGAAACAAATTATATGTGGCACAACATAAATATCGGACATACTGAGTTTAGGGTGAATAACCGAAATAAAGCTCTTATGTGATGCTCGCTTGCTACAAAAATGAAGCTAAGAATTCAAACATGCAGACTTGCATCCACAAATGTTTGCTCCAATGTAAAATTAGACAAACAATTCTGGAACAAGTCTACATGAAGAATTCTAAAGCTTCATTTTTTTATGCAAGACACCGCACACATAAGAACTTTATTTCTTTGTTTCATCTAAATTAATAGTATTTATAACTATTTCTCTAAAATAAATATATTTTTTAATACATATATAGATGTTTTAATAAAATGTTGTTATTAAAAATATTAATAAATATTTCTGAGGTATAAGATAAATAACAACATTTATTTAAAACATAATTATATAGATATAAAAGTTAATATTTTATAATTTTTTAAAAGGTATTAATTTATAAATATCAGCAAACACCTACTAATATACATTTTATAGAAACAGCCTCATCATTAGATGAAGCTGTTTCTATATTGTTAAGTTCGTGCCTCACCAAACATTATATGCTTGTATACAAATTCACACAAAATGCAAGATTTAGGTTCTCTGCTTAAGAATATGCACTTATAAAAGCTACAATAAATATATTTGATATCTATGATTTTATGGAAAAACAAAGAAATTCAATATATGAATATGCGTAGCATTGTATTGGAAATTTCAGCTTTTAAATTCTTTGGTAGAGGCTGTTCCAAAATTGTTTGTCCAGAAACTTGCTTTATGGAGCAAACATTTTTGGATGCAGCCTCTGCCATTAGAATTTTTAGATGAAATTTTCCTACAATCGAGCATATCATATATTTAATTTCGGTTGTTATGCACTAAACTCTGATTCTACACAATATATTTATTGGGCAATGCTATGCCAAACAACGTACCTCATGCTTAGAATGAGATGTTATGTCTTTCTTATTCTTTTCATTGTCACCAAAGTAAACTATTGATATAGTCTCAACTATTTCCGCAATTTCTTCTATATTTAGGTATTGCTTGTTCCTTTCATAAACTGCATTTATGGCACTATTAACTGCCTTAATCTTAGATCTGCTTATATTAATTCCTATAGTTTTGTAATTGCTTAAAGTTCCATTTCCATCAAATATTTTTTCTAATGCTTTCATCAACCTGTTAATCTCATTTTTCATCTTATTAGGTGTCTGAATATTTTTATTTTTTAAGAACATATTAAAGTCATATAAATTTTCGCAATTTGCATTTGATATTTCTAAATTTAAGTAATCATACTTTGTCCCATTTCCTTCGTTTATAGCTGCAATACTACAATAAATTCTTCTATTTGCTTTAAGTACTATTTCCTTAATTAATTTAGTATCAAAATTAACATAACTTCCTTTCCTTTCTAAAAATATTGAATTATTTATAATTTCTAAATTAGATGCTGTAATTTCTATTCCTATCATTTTATAATTAAATATTGTTCCATTACCTTCATTAATTCTTACTAAAGAAGTAATTATAGATTTACATTGTTTCTTTATCTCACTTAGGCTTGTTAAATTTATTTCTTTAAGCAAATTATTTATATCACTTAAATATTCTTCTGTAATCTTATTAATTCCAACTTCTTTATATTCTTCAACTGTGGCTTTTCCTCTTTTTATTTTTTCAATTATTTCATTTTTACTTAATTTAATATATGATTCTTCATCTTTTAATATTTTATTTTCACTAAATGCTTGTGGCATATACATTATTGTTAAACCAATCATTTTTATAAACTTTCTCTTCATTCCCTTACTCCCTTTCGTCATCAAAGCAATCATTAATCTAAAATATATTTTCTTTTTAACAAATCCTGTATATATTTTACATCATTTGGTAATTTATGTAAATACAAAAAAACGAGCAGTTATTTTTAATCTCTACTCGTTTTTTATATTATTCTATATATTTTTGATTTTATCTTAGCACTTTAAGAAGGTTATCCAAAGATTTCTTAAGTGTCTCCGCCTGCTCTTTCGATAAGTGAAGTTTTCCTTTAATTTCGCATGGGACACATGTTATCTTCTCTTTCAGTTCCATTCCTTCTTCAGTAAGTTCAACAACAACAACTCTATCATCATTAATATCTCTATATCGTGAAATCAATCCACTCTTCTCCATTTTTTTTAATAATGGTGTAAGTGTTCCAGAATCTAAATGTAGTCTTTCTCCCATTCCTTTAACTGTTGTTTTTTCTTCTTCCCACAAAACCAGCATAGCAACATATTGAGTATATGTTAAATTAAATTTATCTAGGCAAGGCTTATATAATTTAATTACTTCTCTTGATGCGGCATACAAAGAAAAACAAAGTTGATTTTCTAGTTTTATATCATCATATTTCCCCATAAACTAAATCTCCTAATCTTACCTTTTTAAAGAGTCTAAATAGCTGACAGCAGATAATGCTGCAATATTTCCCTCTCCAGCTGATTTTATATATTGATATGGCTTTCCAACGACATCCCCTGCTGCAAAACAACCTTTTATACTTGTTTCCATAGATCTAGTAACATCAATATGATTATCAACAATTTTTATTCCAGGAACTAATTGTCCTGGTGATACACTATCTCTTAATATAAATATGCCGTCAGTTTCTATTTCTCTATCTTTTAACTTTAATTTTTTTACTTTTTCTTCTCCAATAACTTCTACTGGTATTCCTTTAACTATTTCAATTGAATCATCAACTTCTACTTCTTCATCATACATTGGAACATAATATACATTTGATGCTATTGATGCTATAAAATTAGCTTCTTCCTCATCATGTTTATTATATGCTATTATTGTTACTACTTTGTTTTTATAAAGGGGCGCATCACAAGTTGCACAATAACCTACTCCTTTTCCAAGAAATCTTTCTTCACCGTCTAATAATCTCCCATATTGAACTCCAGTAGCTAATATTACGCTTGTAGCTTCATACATTTTATCATTTACCATTATCCCAAAATAATCACCCATGGCATAAATATTATTTACTCTTTCCTCTGTGATTTCTATCCCCATCTCATCAATGTGCCTTGAAAATTCATCTGCTATTTCTTTTCCACTTCTATTATAAAATCCTAAATAATTATTTATTTTATGAGCTTTCACAAGTTTACTTGTTAAATCCTTGTTACCAAATAAAATAAAATTCTTTTTTCTTATTTTCGCATTCAGTGCTGCTGATAATCCAGCTGGACCGCTCCCTATAATTGCAATATCATATCTGTTTTCCATGATTTCCTCCATAATTTTTTACCTTAATTATGATTTATTAAAAAGAAAAAATTATCACTATCTACGTTTATCATTTTTACTACGAATAAAAATATCTATCCGAAAATTCTTAAGTTCTAAAATTCTTAGATTCTTAAGAATTTGGGAATATTAGAATAAAAGTTCTAAAATTCTTAAAAATTTAAGAATATTAGAACCGTACAATTTATATCTATAGAAAGTTATACTATCTTATTTCAATTCATTTTAAGCTCTATATTTCTTGTTTAATATAAAAAGATTAAAGATATTCTTAATCATTTTTCATATTATTATACATGAGCTTCTAATGTTTCTTTAATTCTGTCTTTAGGTAAGAATCCTACCATCATATCTTCTTGCTTTCCATCTTTGAAAATCATCATTGTTGGTACACTTGAAATTCTAAATTCATCTGCAAGTTCTGCACTTTCATCAATATCAACTTTTATTATCTTTGCTTTTCCTTCCATTTCAGTTGCTAATTCCTCTAAAACAGGAGCTAACATTTTACAAGGTCCACACCAAGTTGCAAAAAAGTCAACAAGAGTCACCCCATTTTTTATTTCTTCTCTAAATTCTTCTGTACTTACTATCTTTGCCATTTATAATTCCTCCACTTCATATAAATATTAATGTATCTATATTTAATATTTTTAACTAGTTTTATATTAGTATACGTTTATATAAATAGTATTTTAGAAAATTTAATTGTGTACAATATATTTTATTACATTGTACTGTGTTTTGTGATTATTGTCAAATATTTTTTTAAAACAAGTCCACTATTGTCATGCTTGCTTAAATAAAAGTTGAGTAGTGGGAAAAATTAAAAGTTTTTGATAAAAACATAAATTCTCTTTAATTATATTTATATTAATAGATTTGCTGTTTTTCTTTAATTCTTAACTTTTCCCTCTTCTCTTTTAACTTTTCATCATTTATATTATTAGCTTTATAGTGCTAAAATCTTTATATTTTCCTATCAAACTTTTAAATACTAAGATATTATTATGAATTCATCTAATCCAATCTTATATTCATTAAGCATTTCAATAGCTGTATCCCTAAAGGAATTCTGTTCTGACTTTTTATCATCAATTATAAAATATCCTAATTTTTTATTGCTGTTTTTATTATTTTTATACTGCCTGTTCAAAATTTCAGCAGTCTTTACTAACAAATCATTCCAATCATCAACTTTAACCAGATTTTCTTTTAACCTAAATCCTTTTGGTTCAATTAAAGTCAAATCTTTAAAAATCTCAATTTCTACATTATTATCTTCATCAACTAATTCTTTATCAACAATTTTTTCTAATTCTACATTGTTTTTCTCACTATTTTCATCTGCTTTGTTAATTTTTTTTTCATATTCATCTTTCATCCAATCAATATATTCTCTTATATTCTCAACGACATCATATATAGCTATAGATGTATCTCTATGAGCTTGGCTTAATTTAAAATCTCTACTATCTTTTATTATTTCACTTGACTTGTCTTCAATAAAATTAATAGTATCTTCTAAAGTTTCCGCCAAATTATTTAATGAATTTCGTATTTCAATAGACATTGATGGGAAATTATTAATTACATATTCAATATCATTTGTATAAAATAGTGATAAATCATCTCTTCTAAAAGAATTCTTATGACTTGTTTGGTAAGTATCGCAAGTAGTATTATTAATTTCATTAGATATACTTATATTTTCATCTTCTGTAATAGATTCCTTTTTAAAAAACCCCATATTAATAACCTCACTTTCTAATCAATTCGTAATTATTTATATATTAACATTCTTTAACATTTTTTAACAGCACTATTTCTAATGTATTTTAAAAATTTAATATACATATTATTAATAGATTATATTCAGAAATTAATTTTAGTTTTATTTATTGATTAAACACAAAAAAATATATATACTGTACATAAATATAATACTATTATTGAGGAGGCTTTTAATTTGATATTATTAAAAAAATTAAAAGGAGGACATAATATGTGGGTTGTTTTTGCATTACTATCTGCACTTTTTGCTGCACTTACATCAATTTTAGCAAAAATAGGTATAGAAGGTATTAATTCCAATCTAGCAACAGCAATACGTACAGTAGTAGTTCTAGTTATGGCATGGGGCCTTGTATTTTTAAGCGGGACACAAAATGAAATTTCAAATATCGGAATAAAAAGCTGGATATTTCTTATATTATCTGGACTAGCCACAGGACTTTCATGGCTTTTTTATTATAAAGCACTTCAAATAGGAGAAGCTTCTAAAGTTGTTCCAATAGACAAATTCAGTGTTGTTATAAGCATGGTTTTAGCATTTGTAATACTAAAAGAAACAATTACTGCTAAAACTATAATAGGTGGTATATTTATAACTATTGGTACTTTTGTTATGATATTATAAAAATAGACAGTTTTTTTATTATTTATAATTGTAATAAAAAACTGTCTATTTGCTATTATTATTTTGAAAATTAATACATCCTTTGTCTACTACCATTTGATTAATTTAAATAGTATTACTAAGAAACCATTATAATTATAATTAAAATATAATATTTCTATTGTAGTAAGATTTTATTCTATATCGTTATAACTCTTCCCTCTTCATCACTCTTACTCCATATTTTTCCAAAACAATTTCTTTACTTATATTTTTATCTAAAACTAAATCACGATATTCTAAATCTCCCAAATTTACCATTTTATCTTCATCGCTAAAATTCATAATAAATACATACTTATTATTATCCTTATATCTTGCTTGTGCTGTAACTCCTGTAGGAAGATCAATTTCAATCACTCTAGAAATACCTAAGTCATTAATTATTCTATTATAAAAATCTGTATTAAATTTTTCTTTAGTTCTAGCTGCTATATAGTAGCATTTTCCTTTTCCATAAGAGTTTACTGTTAGAGCAGGCATATTTTTGTAAAAATCATCTTTATATTGTGCAAGCACTTCAGCAGTTTCTGCATGAATTAAATCACAATAATCTATTACCTCATATGCTCCATTCATTCCTTTTACTGCATCATCGTTAAACTCTATACAATTTGTCTCATCATCATATAATGAATCAATTTCTTCAGCCCATATTCCAGTAACTTCTCTAAGAGGTCCTGGAAAGCCATTAAGGAAGCATAAATCATTTTCATCTACTATACCACTAAAGTATGTTGTTACAAGAGTGCCTCCATTTTTCACAAATTCACTTATTCTTTCAGCCACATTAGGTTTAATCATATATAACATAGGTGCAACAATTAATTTATATTTAGAAAAATCACAATCCATATTTATTACATCAACAGAAATACCATTATCAAAAAAAGTTTTATACATGTCTTCACATGTTTCTTGATAATTTTTCTTATTAGGCTTTAAACCCTGCAAATCATCAATTGCCCATTTATTTTCCCAATCATATATAACTGCAACTTCACTTTTTGTTATTGCTCCCTTTACTTCTTTAATTTTCTCTAATATTTCGCCAACTTCCGTTACTTCTTTGAATACTCTGGTATTCTCATGCCCGCAATGGTCAACTACTGCACCATGAAATTTTTCTGATGAACCTCTGCCTTTTCTCCATTGAAAATACAAAACTGAATCTGCTCCATGAGCTATGCTTTGTATTGAAGATAGCAAGTGCATTTTAGGTTTTTTAAGTTTATTAACTTCATGCCAGTTAACAAGACTTGGGGTATTCTCCATAACAAGAAAAGGTTGCCCTTCTTTTAAGGATCTATTAATATCATGCATGAAGCCAGTATCTAAACCCACATTATAATTTCCATCTCTTTTTGAATGCCATTTAGGATATGTATCCCAAGATACAATATCTACTTCTTTTGCAAATTTCCAATAATCTAATCCAGCATATGTTCCCATAAAGTTAGTTGTTATTGGAATGTTAGGAGTAAATTCTCTTATTGGTGCTATTTCGTTCTTATAAAAATCTATTGTCTGTTCTGTCACAAATCTTCTCCAATCAAGATTATGTGCATGTACAAAGATTTCTCCCTTTTCAGATGGACTTTCTATTTGTGTGAAGTCATTAAATTTATGACTCCAGAATCCAGTCCACCAGGCATCATTTAATTTTTCTATATCATTATCATACTTTCTTCTTAGATAATCTCTAAATGCTTCTTGGCATTTATCACAATGACACTCCCCGCCATATTCATTAGAAATATGCCACATTATAAGTGCCTTATTATCTTTATATCTCTCAGCTAACATCTTGTTTATTTTATAAGTTTTTTCTCTATAAACTGGTGATGTGAAACAATGGTTATGTCTTTGTCCATGTAAATTCTTACTTCTATCCATATTGACTCTAAGTACTTCAGGATATTTTTTAGACATCCACGCAGGTCTTGCACCACTTGGTGTAGCCAGTATTACATTAATATTATTTTTATTCATGTTATCCATAAGCTCATCAAGCCATTCAAATGTGTACTTCCCTTCTTCTGGCTCAATTGCACTCCATCCAAATATATTTATTGAAACAGTATTGCAATGTGCAAGTTTCATTAATCTTACGTCTTCTTTTAATATCTCTGGATATTTAAGCCATTGGTCAGGATTGTAATCACCTCCATGTAAAAAATTCTTTATATTCTCATTAAATAAATCATAATTCTTATTCATATTCTTCCTCACTCTTTTCTTTAATGAAGAACAGATACACCATTTTTGAACCACTCACTGATACTTAACAATAAGCATAATTAGTGCAGCTGCTCTCAATTTTATTGTATATTAACAGCCAATTATCCTTTATATTGTGACATATATTCTTTTACTTGTTTCTCACATTCTGCATATATTTTATCAAATCCAGCCTGATTTAATTTTTCTTTATATTCTTTTACTGCTGCGTCTACATCATCACACATACCTAAATCAATAGGAACTCCATATTGAGTAATAACATTACCTACAGCTGCCATTTCATTTTTCACATTGCTGTCATCGAAAGAGAATGCTGCAAGTGGGTTTGTTACTGTATATTCTTTTGCCCACTTGTCTTTTACTTCTTGAACTATAGCAGGCTCATCTTTTGGAGTACGAGCGCATTTTTGGCTGTACCATCCCCATGGACAAACATTAGCTGTTGGAAATCCTTCACTAGCATCTAAACTAGTATATTTATCATCTCCATCCGCCTCCCAGTGCTTTCCTTCAATACCAAACCAAGTCAAATCATAAATATCTTTATCGTATCTTAATAAATCTATTGCCATTAAAGCTCTTTCTGGGTTCTTTGAAATTGAATTAATTGCAATACCATTATTAGTAAATGTATTAATCATTCTATTAATTCCTGTTGTTTGATCCGCTACTTGTGCATTCCACTCTGGATTTGTCTTATTCATTCTTTGTACTCTATCTGCAACAGAGCCAATATTCCATACCATTGTTGCAGTTTTTCCTGCCATAAAATCTTCATCTCGCGTTGCTTTACTTGAAATTGAATCGCTTGACCAATAACCTTTATCCGCAAATTCCTTCATTTTTTTAGCATATTCTAAATACTCTGGAGTATCAAAATAGCTAAATATTTTTCCACTCTGATCATTAACATCAAAACCTATGCTTGGTAGTGGAGCACCTGCTATTCCACCGAATCCATATTTCTCCATCATATATGGATATTGAAGATTTTGACCTCCACCATTTGCAATTACTTTAATTCCACTTTCTTTATCAGAGGCAACTGCATCCATATAAGTTTCTAGCTCTTCATAATTTTCAACCTTTTCTATACCATACTTCTTCATTAAATCCCCTCTTACACCAAATACTCTTGTACCATATTCTATTTGGTCACTAGGAATCATATAGATTTTCCCATTAACTTTAGCTTGTTGCCATGCTTCTTTTGGTTCATTTGCATATATATTTGGTGCATACTCTTTAAGCATATCTTCTGTTATTTCATAAAATCCATTTTTAGTAGCAACCTGACTATAGTATCCCCAACTTGATGCTGTGAATATTATGTCAAAATTTTCGCCTGATTGAAATAACAATTGATATTTAGTAGTCATATCTGACCAAGGTAAAAAGCTAACATCTAATGTTGCATTTATTTTTTCTTTCATTATTTCATTAACTTTACCATATACTTCATCAAAATCTTTTGGTTTATCTCCTATAAGATACATTTTTAGTTTAACTTCTTCTAATTTGCTAGGATCTGCTGAATCAGCACTTCCTGTACTAGCTTTGCTACCACAGCCAAGCATTAATGAGCTTGCAATTACTGTAGTTAATCCAATAGAGACCATTCTTTTAAGAATTTTTCTTATCATTTCTACTCCCCCTAATTTTACTAATCCGTTATACGTTTTCATTGAACATATTTATAATATCATTCTTACTTTTAAAATAATGAGTAAAATCCTTTAAATTTAGTAGAATATTATTCTCTAATTATTTATATTCATATAAAAACCAATACGGAAATTTTCTTACTTTTATTTTATTCTTACTGTAATAGTGACAGTTATCTTTAAAATAATCTGTCACTACATAATCTATTTATTATTACTCTTTTACAGCGCCTATTGTTACTCCTTGGACAAAATATTTTTGTATAAATGGATATAATAATATAATAGGTCCTGTAACTATAATTGTAAGTGCCATTTTTAAAGATTCACTTGGCATATCAATTGCTGCTCCAATACTTCCGCCTGTTTGAGATAGTATCGTTTTATATGCTTCTACATTATTCACTATTTTATATAAGTAATATTGAAGTGAATATAAATTCTCATTATTTATAAAAAGCATGCAATTATACCAGTCATTCCAATAACCAATAGCTATAAATAATCCAACTGTTGCAAGTGCTGGTTTTGCTAATGGCAATATTACTTTTATAAATATTTCAAAATCACCAGCACCATCAATTTTTGCTGCTTCTATCAAAGCTTGTGGAATACTGTTCAAATAACTTTTCATAAGTATAATATTAAATACACTTAAAAGTGGTGGCAGAAGCATTGCTAAATAACTGTCTTTTAATCCTAAATATCTTACCATCAATATATACCACGGTACAAGCCCACCACTAAATAAAGTTGTAAAATAGAAATAGAATGAAAATTTATTCCTCCATTTAAAGTCTTTTCTTTGAAGTACATATCCAGTCATTGCTACTACAAACAATCCTACTCCAGTACCAAGTACTGTTAAACTAATTGTTACACCATAAGCTCTTATGATTGCCATTGGATCTTTTAGCGCTGTTTTATATGCCTCTAATGAAAAGCTTTTAGGAAATAATGTGAATCCATTTTTTATAATTTCCTGTTCATCTGTTAAAGACCCCATTAAAACTAATAAAAATGGTATTAAACAGATTAATGCAATCAATGCTATTATTGTATAGCTGATAGTATTAAATATCTTGACATCATTACCTTTCTTCATATATCTGCCCTCCTAATTAAAATAATGAATAGTCATTATCATAGCGTTTAACTAAATAGTTAGTTATCATTATAGTCACAAAGCAGAAGACTGACTGATATAAACAAGATGCTGCTGACATCCCAACTTCTCCAGATTGTATAAGTGACCTAAATGTAAATGTATCTATAACATCAGTTGCATTAAATAAAGGTCCATTATTTCCTATGATTTGATAAAACATTTGAAAATCGCCTCTAAAAATATTTCCTATTGCAAGTAATGTAAGTATTATCATTGTTGGTACTAAACTTGGAATTGTAACTTTAAAAATTCTTTGAAATATATTGGCTCCATCTATCTTTGCTGCTTCATATGTTTCTGTATCAATTCCCATTATTGCAGCTAAATATAAAACAGTACCATATCCAACATTTTTCCATGCTGATACAAATATCAATATAAATGGCCATACAGCTGTGCTAGTATAGAAATTAAACTTTTCTCCACCTAATTTAACTATTAATGAATTTATAGTTCCATTTTCTAAATTCAGCATATTATATGCTATAATTCCAACTACTACCCATGATATAAAATATGGTAAAAACATTGCTGTTTGTGTAAGCTTTTTGAAATACTTTCCACCAATTTCAGCAATCAATATCGCTAGTCCCATTTGTAGTATTGTATTTACTGTTATAAAACCTAAATTATAAAGTATAGTATTTCTTGTAACAATCCAAGCTTGCCCAGAAATAAAAAAATACTTAAAGTTGTCAAATCCTACCCACGGGCTACCTAATATTCCATCTCTGAAATTATAATTTTTAAATGCCAGAATAGTTCCTCCCATTGGTATATAATTGAAAATAAAGAAATAAAGTATCGCAGGTAACAACATTAATAATAAGATTCTATTTTTCTTTAAAGTCAATAAAAAACTAGTTAATTTGCTTTTATCAGTCTCTGGTGTAACACATACATCATCAATTGACATATCTAATTTATGTTCCATAAGTTATCCCCCTTTTCTTTTATACGTTTTCACTATATTAAGGATATCATCCTAAGAAGATATTTTTTTAGTAAAATATTTTACTTTAGGTAATATATTTAATTTTTATTTGAAATTTAAAATTTTTATTGTATACTGATTATGATAAATGTAAATGTTATTTTAAAAACATTCCTTTCTTGATAATTTTCTAATACGTATTTCATGAACACATTAAAATCATTGAGATTGGGGGATAAACCGATGATAAATTTATTAATTGTAGATGATGAAATCTTTACACTTGAGGTGTTAGTTGATATATTACCATTAAAAACTTTAGGCATAACAAACACAAAACAAGCCTTTGATGGAGTAAATGCTTTAGAAATAGTTAAAGATTTTAAACCTGACATACTTTTAACAGATGTAAAAATGCCCAGAATGAATGGTATAGATTTAGCCTTTGAAATAAGAAAACTTTATCCAGACTGTTCAATAATATTTATGAGCGGATATTCTGATAAAGAATATTTGAAATCTGCTATACAATTAAAAGCAATAACCTATGTCGAAAAGCCTATTGAACTTGAAGAACTAGAAATTGCTATTAAGAATGCTATCTTAGAAAATTCAAAATCCAAAACAATAAATTATAATATAGAAGATACTCTAGCCTTAGAAATGACAAAACCTTGGGATATTTCAAGAATTGAAGATATCCTTAGTTCTTGTGTTTCAAAAACAATGAGTAACTTAATATATGAGTCATCATTTTTAACTATATTAATACCCATTAATATTTCAATTACAGATAATAAAATACTTTCTGAATTAAGAAATGTATGTAGACTATATAACTTTAATTGTTTTATATCTAAAAAAGGGGATAATCTTATTATAATACAATTATTTTTTTCCAAAAATAATGCTACCTCTAATTTTTCTAATAGCGTATTTACTTCTTTATTTGATTCTTTTGGTGAGCATTTATCAAATTATACTGATTATTTTATTTGTGTTGGAAAAATAGTACATTCTATAAATGAAATTTATGATTCATTTATGAGTGCTAATGAAGTTACGAACTATACATTCTTTTATAATTACAATTCTGTCATATTTCCATCATCAAATAATACTGATGATTATTCTATAGGTTCAGATTTTTCTTCTAAGTTTAATGGATATCTTTTAAAAGAAGACAAATATAATCTAATTTTATTTATAAAGCAATTAACATTAGAATTTAACAAATATAGATCTACTCCTATATCATCAGTTAAAGATACTTATTATAAATTAATTCTGCTTGTATCTAATTTTGCAAACACGCGAAATATATCGTTTACCAAGCATACAAATCATGGAGATATATTTGAATTAATTTTAGAGTGCCCTAATATATTTGTTTTAGAAAAACTATTTATAGATTTTATAGAAGAAATATTTGCAGCATTAGAAGATACTTCTAAAAAAAGTGCTCCTGTTGTTGCTGTTTTAGATTATATACACCAAAACTATTCTAGTCCAAGCTTATGCCTTGAAGAAATAAGCAAAAATACTTTTTTAACACCAACATATATATGTGTTATCTTTAAAGAGCATACATCAAAAACAGTTAATAAATATATAACAGAATATAGAACTGAAAAAGCAAAAAGCTTTCTTAAGGATACTAATATAAAAATGAGTGATGTTGCTGAAAAAGTTGGTTATAATGATCCAAATTATTTTTCTAAAATCTTTAGAAAAGCAACTAACTATACACCTTCTGAATATAGGAGGCTTTTTACAAGATGAAATTGAAATTAAAATTAAAGTTAAAATTAGTAACTCAATTCTTTTTGATATTTTCAATTTTAATACTGATACCGCTTATAATTCTTTTTGGATATACTTATACAAAAATGTCTTCAATGATACGAGAAAATATACTTGCATCTACTGAACAAGCTTTTAATCAATCTACTTCTTTTATTTCTTATAAAATTGGCAGATTATATAATACCTCAAATTCATTAGTAATAGATAACAATTTAACTTCAATACTTTTAAAAGATCCAGACAATTATCCGTTGCCTAATCAAATTCAGGACATGGAGATTTTAAGAACATATGCTTATTCTTATCAACATAATATAGATATTTCTGATATTGAAATATATTTAAATGATGATTTTATTTATTCTAATGATAAAAAAAATATTTATCCTATAAGCGCCCTTGATAATTCAAAATGGCTTGCTACTATTAAAGATCGTAACATGCGCTATTTTTGGACGCCTTATAGTTACATTTCTAGTAATGATACTAATTTTGTTGCACTAGGTAAATCAATTATAAATCCTGGAGACTATACTGATATAATAGGATATTTGTTTATAAAATTTAATAAAAGTGATTTAGAAGATATTCTGAATAAAATTAATTCTAACCCTCAAAGTTTTAGTTGTATAGTTAATTCATTTAATGATGTTATTGCTACATCTAATATGGATTTATGTTTAAAATATAAAAATATTATAAATTCAACATATCCTAGTGATAATACATCCTTAAAAAAGCTGAATTTAAAATTTAATGATATCTATATTCAAAGTACTTATATAGATAAAACGGATTGGCGCATTATAAATATTGTTCCATATAGCACAATAAACTCTAAAATTACTAATCAGAGGATCTATCTTATTTTTATTGTATTGATATTTGGAGGTACTGCACTCTTTGTTGGATATAAATTTTTTGGTTCAATAACTAAGCGTTTATCAAAAGTTATAAATGGAATGAGAGATGTTCATGCAGATAATTTAGATAATTTTATAAAAAGTGATGAAGATAATAAGGATGATGAATTAGGTGAGTTAATTAATAACTATAATTATATGATTTCTAAAATGTCTAAATTGGTTTCAGATCAATATAAATATGGTAAAGCAGTAAAAAATGCCGAGCTTAAAGCTCTTCAATCACAAATAAATCCTCATTTTTTATATAATACATTAGATATGATAAACTGGATGTCATATAAAAATATGAATTCTGAAATCAGCACTGCTGTAAAAAGTTTAGCAAAATTCTACAAACTATCTTTAAATAAAGGAAATGATCTTACTTATATTGGCGATGAATTAGATCATGTATCACTATATGTAAAAATTCAAAACATGAGATATAGAAATAGAATTTCTTTAGAAATTAATATTAGTGAAGAAATAAATAACTACTTAATTCCTAAAATAACACTTCAACCTATAGTGGAAAATTCAATAAGTCATGGTATTTTAGCTAAGGGAAATGTTAATGGTAAAATAACCATATCTGGCGACATACTCAATGATGAAATCTACTTAAATGTTTATGATGATGGAATTGGTATTGAGAAAGAAAAATTACCATTGCTTTTATCATCTGAAGAAATAGAAACTAATGGTAGTGGTTATGGATTAAAAAATATAAATCAGCGTTTAACTCTTTTATACGGGGAATCCTATGGTCTTTCTTTTAACAGCACTTATGGTTATGGTACTACTGTAACAATAAAGCTTCCATTGATAAATAAAACTGAAAATGATGAAATTTTATAAAACTAAGGAGTCTTATTATGAAAAAAGAATTCTACGATAAACCAATTTACACAATTTCAAATTATATAATTAGTTTTGTTCAGACTAGTATTCATTTTGCAATATGCAATCTGTTACTTATATTATATTTTATATTAACTGCAATTAATCCAAATACTTTTTCAATTCTGCTTCTATTTGTTGCATTAATACCACTTGGACCTTCAATAGGTGCTCTTTATTCTGTTATAAATAAATCACTTAGAGAAAAAGACATGTTTTTTTCTTCTCAGTATTTTAAAGTTTATAAAAATAATTTTTTAAATAATTTGAAGCTTTGGACAATCCTACTATCACTATTTATAATTTTATTTATGGACTTTCAGTTCTTCTATTTTCAAAAACCTAATAGTGGACTACATATAATTTTTTTAATACTTCTAATCTTTTTAGGCTTAATAAGCTTATATGTTTTTCCTATTAATTGTCGCTTTGAAGTTAAAATAAAAGATTTACTTATAACCTCTCTTTATTATATGATCAAAAAATTTCCAACAACAATATTAAAAGCCGTATTAATATTTCTAACATACTATTTATTTAAAAATGTTTCTGTCATATTTTTATTATTTGTTCCAGTAATTCTTTGTTTTATATTTTCTTATTATGATAAAAATATGATTTTAGAACTTGAAAATCGTAGCATAACAAATATTAAATCTATTTAGTCAATTGGGCATTGCAAATGCATGAAAGTCCTGTATAAACTAAAAATCATGCATAAATAGAGCAAATTATCAATATATGCATGGTTTTTATTTATAAAAATTTATACATAAACATTTTACAATAGCCCTTTATACATTTTTTACATATTCTTTTATAATGTAACTTATTTAATCACTTATGAGCTCACTAGCTTCTATATATGGATTTCTATATCTATTTTTCTTAATTGTACTTTTTCCAATATTAATAGCTTTTTTAGGACATATATTTATACATGCCATACAATCTACACATTTTCCATTCCATTTTGGCTTATTGCTTTCAATTGTAATATTATTTACAGGGCATATTTTTTCACACATATTACATCCAATACAATTTTCATTCACATTAAAATTCTTATCTTTATTTTTTAATACATCTTTAAAAATTTTATATTCAAAGCAACCTATTCCATACTTGAATGCTGCTTCTTTTTCTTCTCTTTTTGATATAGACTGTATAAATTCTTCTATCTTACTATCATAATTTGATATTGTATTCTTTGCACGTTTTTCTGTAGGATTGGTTCCCATTTTTGTATAATTTGAGATATATTTAACTGTAAGATAATTATTTATATTCCTTCCTAATAATTTATTAATTTGATAAAAGCTTGTATTAGCACCTCCTCCTCCGGAAACTCCAATAGCAAAAATATATGCATCTGGATTTATTTTTACTCTTGAAAGAAAATCATACATTACTATTGGCACACCAGCATAGTGTATTGGATAAATGAATCCTATCATTTCATCCTCTATTTCAAAACTTTCTTCTCTTAAAGCTTTTGGAATAGATATAAGTTCACAATTTTCAAATGCATATTTTATTTTTTTAGCTACATATAAGCTATTTCCTGTTGCTGTATTATATAATATCTTCATAATTCCTCCTTGATTTATCTCATCATATTTTCTGTTATATTTAAAAATAATTTTGTATATTCATTTCCTATTCGACTAGTTGCAATTGTAATCAGTACTTTTCACTCATTTTCTTTCTCTACTTAATTTTATATTTTGATAATCATCGAATTGTATTTTTAAGAATTAAATCTAGGAGCTTCTAATATACTATTTGCTCTCAAAGTTAACTCTTTTATTTACTATATATGTTTCTTTCAAAAATATATTCTGAAATGTTTATTGCTTACTTTTCTTTTTTAATCCCATTTGGTACTTACCTATAAATGGTGCAGCTATTTTTCTTGGAATCATAACAAGTAATTTATTTTCAATGCCAGGTATTACATTCCCTTTTCCTTTCATAAGAGCATCATATCCCTTTTTAGCAACAAAGGCTGGATCTTTTGCTTTAGGATTATCCTCCTTACCTTCACGTTTGCAAAAATTAGTTTTAGTAGCCCCTGGACAAAGTGCTGTAACAGTAACATTATATGTCTTTAATTCGTGTGCAATCGCTTCAGTTAATGATAGTACATATGCTTTGCTAGCATAATATACAGCAGTATATGGTCCTGGATGATAAGCTCCTGTTGATGCTACATTTAAAATTTTCCCGTGTTTTCTTTTAGCCATTTCTCTTCCATAAAGCTTAGTTAATATGGTTAAACTACTCATATTTAAATTCATCATCTCATAATCTTTTGTTATTTCTTCATTAATAAATTCATTTACATATCCAAACCCTGCATTATTAATTAGGATGTCTACGTTAATATTATTATTCTTTATTTCTTGATATAATTCTTCAGCAGTACCTTTTTTACTTAAATCTTTCTCAAAAATATAGACCATAATTTTATATTTTTCTTCCATGTCTTCTTTCATGTTTTCCAGTACTTTGATATTTCTTCCTGAAAGTATAAGATTATACTTATTCTCAGCAAATATTTTAGCAAATTCATAACCTATTCCACTAGTTGCTCCTGTTATTAAAACATATTCTTTCATTTACTTTTCACCTCTTGTGAATATATTTCTATAGTTTGATATATATCGAATCATATATTTATATTTGTCCTTATATTAAATAAAATTCGGCCTACTTATTTGTCTATTTTAAGCATACTGCAAGCTTCATTTACTAGCTCTTCATTTATCCTGGCAATAAGGTATTTCCCTTTTTTTTCTGTGAAAATAAGTCCGGCATTTGTAAGCTCTTTTAAATGATGTGAAATAGTAGGTGCGCCAATATTAAATTTATTAATTATATCTGTAATAAAACACCCACAACATTCATCATCTTCAAAAGATTTTTCATTACATTTCAAAATTTCTAAATATATTTCTAATCTATTTTCATTAGACAATGCTTTAAATATTTTTGCTAATTCCTTTGAATCCATAGTTCCTCCATAAAAATTGTACATCATAATTCTATCTTTGCATAACAGTTTGATACTTATCGAATTGTTATTTTTATAATATTCTTTTATTTTATCTCTGTCAATAATCTTTAAAGATGTATTGCACAACATAAATAAGGGATGTAGTAAGTTTATAGTGAAATAACCGAAATAAAGTTCTCAAATTGGGCTCGCTTGCTTAAAAAATGAAGCAAGAATTTTTTTAGAATGTAATAAACGTACATTAACATCTTAATTCTGTCAAAAACACATTTGTTTTTTGAGTCAAGCATAAATTATAACAAAAATAAATTAGGTATCTATGGTTTTAGAGAAAACAAAGAAATTCAATATATGAATATGCGTAGTATTGTATTGGAAATTTCAGCTTTTAAATTCTTTGGCAGAGGCTGTTCCAAAATTGTTTGTCCGAAAACCTGCTTTTTGGAGCAAACATTTTTGGGCGCAGCCTCTGCCATTAGAATTTTTAGCTGGAATTTCCCTACAATCGAGCATATCATATATTGAATTTCGGTTATTTCTCACTAAACTCTGATTCTACACAATATCTTTATTAAACGCTTGTTCTAAATCATAAATTATATCATCAATATGTTCTGTTCCAATTGATAATCTTATTGTGTTTGGTTTAATTCCACTTTCTCTTAATTCTTCTTCGTTCATTTGTGAATGTGTAGTACTTGCTGGATGAATTACAAGAGATTTAACATCTGCAACATTAGCAAGTAATGAGAAGATCTCCAATTTATCAATAAATTCTTGAGCTTCTTTTACACCACCTTTAATTTCAAAAGTGAAGATTGAACCTGCTCCATTTGGGAAATATTCTTTATATAATTTATTATATTTACTATCTTCTAATGCTGGATGATTAACACTTTCAACTTGTGGATGATCTTTTAAGAATTCTACAACTTTTAATGTATTTTCAACATGCCTTTCAACTCTTAACGATAGTGTTTCTAACCCCTGTAATAATAAGAATGCATTAAATGGGCTTATGCATGCACCTGTATCTCTTAATATAATTGCTCTTATTCTAGTTACATATGCTGCTGCACCTACAGCTTCTGCAAATTTTATTCCATGATAGCTTGGATCTGCTTCTGTTAATTGTGGGAATTTTCCTGATCCAATCCAGTCAAACTTTCCTGAATCTACAATTACTCCACCTAATGATGTTCCATGTCCACCAATAAATTTAGTTGCTGAATGAACAACAATATCTGCACCGTGTTCTATTGGTCTGAAAAGATATGGTGTTGCAAATGTATTATCAACAATTAATGGTATTTTATGTTTATGTGCAATTTCTGCTACTGCATCCACATCTATAAGACTTGAATTTGGATTTCCTAGTGTTTCTATGAATATTGCTTTTGTATTATCTTGTATAGCTTTTTCAAAGTTTTCTACTTCATCTGCGTCTACAAAAGTTGTTGTTACTCCATAGTCTGGAAGTGTATGTGCTAATAAATTATAAGATCCTCCATATATGGTTTTAGCTGCAACTACATGATCCCCTGCCTTTGTTATATTTTGAATTGCATAAGTTATTGCGGCTGCCCCTGATGCCACTGCAAGTCCTGCAACTCCTCCTTCAAGTGCTGCTACTCTGCTTTCAAATACATCTTGTGTTGAATTAGTTAATCTTCCATATATATTTCCAGCATCAGCTAGTCCAAATCTTGCTGCTGCATGTGCACTATTTTTAAATACATATGATGTTGTTTGATATATTGGTACTGCTCTTGAATCTGTTGCTGGATCTGGACTTTCCTGTCCTACATGAAGTTGTAATGTTTCAAATTTTAATTTTCTTTCTTCTCTACTCATTGATATAACCCCCGTTTTAATAATATATTTTAAACCACATAAATATGATTTAATTACTATGATTTATTACAATAAAGATATCCATTTAAAAGTTAATTACTATCTACTACATTTAAATTTTATAGAATTAAAAACTTTATCTTCCATGGTCTTTTGGAAAACTAAGCTGATCTTTATTGCATAATAAAAAGCTACTTTCAAAGATAAGAAAGTAGCATAAATTCTATTATTATACAATCTTATCTCTCAGATAAAAATATCTGCAGGATTTAGCACCTTAAACTATACTAATGATATATAATTCAGGTTGCCAGACTTCATAGGGCCAGTCCCTCAGTCTTTCTTGATAAAATAATTAAATATTCGATTAAAGTATTCTTATTGAATTACTATGATATGAGTATATATTCTTTATTCATATATGTCAATACTTTTTTCTATATTATTCATTTTTTTTACTCATTATATATATTTTATAAAAACACAATATTATATGTTACTACATATAATATATTAAAAGTAAATTAACAATTAAGCAAAAGATAATTTTTTAAAGGATGTGTTAATCATTGAATAAAGATGATAAACTCACTACAAATTCTCAAGTGGATCCATCTGATCCTTCAACTATTACCCCATTTGTTGATCCACTTCCAGTACCATCTATAGCTAAACCAATTAATTCATGTAATTGTTCAGATTCAGAAGAACCATATTATAAAATCGTTATGAAAGAAGCATATCATAAATTTCATAGATCATTCCCACCAACTAAAATGTGGACATATAATGGAATATTTCCTGGACCTACAATAGAAGTTATGAGAGATGTTCCTATTTTAGTTAAATGGATAAATAATCTGCCAGATGAACATCTACTACCAGTTGATCATACCCTCCATGGTACTATGGATACTCCAGATGTAAGAACTGTAGTTCACTTGCATGGTGCTAATGTAAATGATGATAGTGATGGAAATCCTGAAGCATGGTTTACTAAAAATTATGACACTGTAGGTGAAAGGTTCACTAGAGAAGTTTATGAATATACTAATCATCAATTTGGAGGTACTCTCTGGTATCATGATCACACAATAGGAATAACAAGGTTAAATGTATATGCTGGTTTATCAGGATTTTATCTTATAAGAGACAGTTTAGAAGATAGGTTGAATCTTCCAACGGGTAAATATGAAATACCGATGATTATTCAAGATAGAACATTTAACAGAGATGGTTCATTATTCTATCCTGATTCACCACCACAACAAGACCCACCAGCACCTCAACTACCAAAACCATCAATAATACCAATATTTTTCGGAGAAGTAGCAACTGTAAACGGCAAGGTATGGCCATACCTTAATGTTGAACCACGTAAATATAGATTTAGAATATTAAATGCTTCAAACGGTAGAGGTTATACTCTTAGTTTAGATAATGGTGGTACCTTTACTCAAATAGGTACTGAATTAGCCTTATTGCATGAATCTCAAGAAATTGACTCTTTCATATTGGAACCCGCTGAAAGAATTGATTTAATAATAGATTTTTCAAAATATACTGGCAAAGAAATAATTCTAAAAAATTCAGGTGGCGGTATTCCTATGGCTAGCAATAACATCATGAAATTTAAGGTTTGTCTTCCATTAACTAAGCCTGATACAAGTGTTATTCCTGATCAATTACTTCCATATCATAACATTAATCCTTTATTAGCACGTAAGGAAAGAACCTTGCATTTAGATTCTATGCAAGACGATTTTGGCAGAACAATGCACCTAGTAAATGATAGGATGTGGCATGAACCAACTACAGAAAAGCCTGAATTAGACAGTATAGAAATATGGCATTTAGTTAATCATTTTCAATTTCCTCATCCAATTCACGTTCATTTAGTTGATTTTGAGATACTTGGAAGAAAGACTTTTACTGATGACGATTTTGATGAAAATGGAAACTATAAGTTTGATATAGATGCCTTAGAACCACCAGCCGACTTTGAAAATGGCTTAAAAGATACTGCAAGAGCAGAGCCTGGAATGGTCACAACAATTGTTATGCATTTTAAAAAGCTCGGAGATTATGTTTATCATTGTCATATACTTGAGCATGAAGATAATGATATGATGAGACCATTTAAAGTTATCGAGAATTCTGTTCCAGTAGAATAAAACTATAAATTTAAAAAAATAAATGACTGATTGATGTATAACCAATATCAGTCATTTATTATTTTATTTGCATATGAATCTAATTTCTATATTCATCTATTTTTATAATAATAATTCTTAAAATATCACTATTATGCTAATATTCAGTTATATATATTCTATAAATAACTGAATATTAGCATAATATTTAAAAATGTAACTATCAAACCAATAGTCCATAAAATAATATTTTCAATTAAAGTATTTTTATATTCTCCCATAACTTTTTTAGATGAGGTTAAATAAATTTGTGTAAAAATAGTTATTGGTAATTGTACGCTTAATAACATTTGTGAATATAATAAACCATTAAATGGATTGTTAACAAAAAATATTATTATTAAAGCTGAAATAACTGTAATCAATACACCCATTTTTGTATTTCTATCATCTATATCATAAGATTTTTTGAACATTCCAGCAAATATTGATCCTCCTGCCATTCCAGCTGTAACAGTTGATGCTATTCCTGAAAAAAGTAATGCTATCGCAAATATTATTGCCGCAGAATTTCCTAGTAACGGTTTCAATAATTCTTGTGCTTGTTCAAGTTCTGTTACTGAAATATTATTTTTGAAAAATGTTATTGATAAAAGTACCATTGCACTATTTATAATAAATCCTATTATCATAGATAACAATGTATCCATAAATTCATATTTTAATTGTCTCTCCATTATGGATTTATCTTGAAGATTCCATTTTCTACTTTGAATTACTTCTGAATGTAAAAACAAGTTATGTGGCATAACCACTGCACCTAACACACTCATTATTACTGGTATAGATCCACTTGGTATAGATGGAATTATCCAGCCTCTAGCAGCTTCTCCCCAATCAACATTAACTAAAGCCACCTCAAATATAAAGGCAATTCCAACTATTGATACAAAACCAATTATTACTTTTTCTATTTTTCTATATGAATTTGAAAATAGCATATATATTATTAAAATTGTTGCTATTAAAGCTCCAAATTTTATAGGAATACTAAAAAGCATTTTTAAAGCTATAGCAACCCCTAAAATTTCTGCCATTGCAGTCCCAATTGCAGCTAGTATTGCTGTTGATGTTATTATTTTACCTATGGTAGGTCTTATATACTCACTTATTGCTTCTGAAATACATAAGCCTGTAACTATTCCCAAATGTGCAGCATTATGTTGCAATACTATTAACATTATAGTTGATAGTGTTATCATCCATAATAGTTTATATCCGTAATCAGATCCAGCTGCAATATTAGATGCCCAATTTCCTGGATCTATAAATCCAACTGTAACCAAAATTCCTGGTCCTACATATTTTAAAAATTCCTTTCCATTAAATTTTGAAGCATTCTTATTAAAAATTTTTTTTTCTATATTCTTCATATTCTTCATATTCTTCTCCATATAGTCCTCCTTTCTTTACTACTTAAATATATTCTTTTCAATTTATTTAAAATAATATTAAAGCCATTTAATCTAACAAGATAATTAACTAATAGTTTAACTAGCAATTCATTTATATTATGCAATTATCTTTATTAATTAACAATTTTTATAGTCATTATTATTATAGTACTCTAGCAACGAAATGCAACTATGTGATTCAATTACTTCGTACGTAAATGACCTCGTATATTGTTAAATTTATTAATATACGAGGTCAAAAAAATATTATTTTTCTATTATACGGCAATAAATAAAAATTATTTTTTAGTCTTGAAAACTATATTTTTACCATCTGATGTTAATTGTATTTGCCCTTGAGTGTCAGTTCTATATGTTTCTATATTATGGTTTTTTATTTTTTCTAAAGTTTCTTTATGTGGATGTCCATATTTATTATCTAAACCACAACTTATCACTCCATATGTTGGAGATACAGCATTTAGAAACTCCTCACTTGATGATGTACTTGAACCATGATGGCCAAATTTTAATACATCAGATTTCAATTCAGAAGAAGTATATTTCTCTAGAACTTGTTTTTCAGCTAATTCTTCCGCATCACCTGTGAACATTAATTTTGTTTCTCCATAAGTCAATTTCATAATAGGAGAATAATCATTAAAATCATCATAAGCATCATCTATTGGCGAATACACATCTATTCGCGCCCCACTTCCTAAATCAATGCTAGTTCCATCTTTTATAGTTTTTATTTTTAGCCCTTGATTAGAAATTGCATTTATCATATATTCGAATGTCTTAGTTGTATTACTTACTTTAGGCATATAAAAGTTTTCCACATTATATTTCTTTAATACATCCGTCATTCCACCTATATGATCTTCATGTGGATGAGTTGCTATTACAATTTCAAAATCATCAATATTCTTTTCTTCAAGTTGTGACATTAACTTTTCTACATCACTTCTTGGACCAGCATCTATTAAAATATCATAATCATTTACTTTAACATAAATTGCATCACCTTGACCAACATCTAAATATGATACCTCTAGCTGTCCTGTAACTGGTCCTATTTCTTTGTTACTTATAAAATCATTTCCAAATAAATAGCTTCCTAAAGCAATTAAGCCAAACACTATTATTGTTATAACTTGTGCTTTTCTATTTCCTTTATGCTTTTTCATTGTCTTCTTAAAAGCGTTCTCTAAGTTTTTGTTATTTTTACTCATCTAGTCCCCCTTACTCACAAATATATACTTTAAATAGAAGTTTAGTAATATTTATGAAAACATGTGTTCGTGTCTATTTTATTATACTTTATTTTTTCTATTAAATAAATCTTTTTCTTCTATATAATTTATATTTATACAAACTAATCTAAATTTCTTACTTTACATCATAAAAATCAGAAAATTAACTATTCTATAGAATTTCCACATAACATCATTATTTAACATTAAATTTGCAAAGCTCTTTACAAATATAAATTATTGTTAGATAATAATTATATAGGAATGGAGGTAATATTTATGGAAAATATAATTTTAGAAGAAGGAATGAAGGCTCCTGATTTTACTTTAATGGGATCTGATAAAAAGGAACATAAGTTAAGTGATTATACAGGCAAAAAAGTTATATTATATTTCTATCCAAAAGACAATACTCCTGGATGTTCACTTGAAGCACAAAACTTCAAAGCTCATATAGATGAAATTAATGAAAAAGATGCTGTAGTAATAGGTATAAGTAGAGACACATTAAAATCTCATGATAAATTTATAGAAAAATATGATTTACCTTTCTTATTACTTTCTGATACTGAAGAAGTTGTTTGTAATCTATATGGAGTATTAAAAGAAAAAACCATGTTTGGTAAAAAATGTTTCGGCATAGAAAGAAGTACTTTTGTAATCGGAAAAGATATGACTATTGAAAAAATATATAGAAAAGTAAAAGTTGCTGGACATGTTGAAGGTCTTGTATGTTCACTATAATAAAAAAGTTATCTTATGTTAATATCATAAGATAACTTTTTTATTCTTTATGCATAATTTTATTCTTTATTCATAATTTCCCATAATTAGCACCTAGCTAGTAAACGCGACTCAATTTTGCTTATGAAATTATATTTGTAGATAATACATAGATAGTGTTTAGATAAGTATAGTTATATATTATATATAACATACCTAAAGAATAATAAATAAAAATTATTTGCAATCTAAAAAGAGATAGTTATTTCTAACTATCTCTTAAACTTACCTAGCAACGTCCTACTCTCCCACACAGTCTCCCATGCAGTACCATCGGCGCTATAGACCTTAACTTTCCTGTTCGGAATGGGAAGGAGTGTTACCTCTATGCCATCATCACTAGATACATAAATTTCCGAAATCTCTGATTTCGTTGAAATTTAGTACTCATCAGCTTGCCTGATTGAGTTTCCTTAATCCCAAAATCTCCGATTTTGTTGCAAATTAGCACTCAGCGAGCGAACGCGAGTCGAGTTTCCTTTTGAAAATCTAATCTGCTTAAAATCTTGATTTAACAAATTACTATAAAAGAACTTAATGTTCTTTCAAAATTGCACATAGTTCCTAATGTATTACAACTTAATTATTGGTCAAGCCCTCGACCTATTAGTATCAGTCAGCTAAATACGTTACCGCACTTACACCTCTGACCTATCAACCTTGTAGTCTTCAAGGGGTCTTACTAGCTTATGCTATGGGAAATCTCATCTTGAGGTGGGCTTCACACTTAGATGCTTTCAGCGTTTATCCCTTCCCGACTTAGCTACCCAGCAATGCTTCTGGCGAAACAACTGGTACACCATAGGTCAGTCCATCCCGGTCCTCTCGTACTAAGGACAGCTCCTCTCAAATTTCCTACGCCCGCGACGGATAGGGACCGAACTGTCTCACGACGTTCTGAACCCAGCTCGCGTGCCGCTTTAATGGGCGAACAGCCCAACCCTTGGGACCTACTTCAGCCCCAGGATGCGACGAGCCGACATCGAGGTGCCAAACCTCCCCGTCGATGTGAACTCTTGGGGGAGATCAGCCTGTTATCCCCGAGGTAGCTTTTATCCGTTGAGCGATGGCCCTCCCACGAGGTACCACCGGATCACTAAGCCCGACTTTCGTCCCTGCTCGACTTGTAGGTCTCGCAGTCAGGCTCCCTTCTGCCTTTACACTCTTCGAACGATTTCCGACCGTTCTGAGGGAACCTTTGGGCGCCTCCGTTACATTTTAGGAGGCGACCGCCCCAGTCAAACTGCCCACCTAACAATGTCCTGTCACCAGTTTCATGGCATCCAGTTAGAATTTCAATACTATCAGGGTGGTATCCCAACAACGACTCCATCAAGGCTGACGCCCTGATTTCCCAGTCTCCCACCTATCCTGTACAGACAATACCGAAATTCAATGCTAAGCTACAGTAAAGCTCTACGGGGTCTTTCCGTCCAATCGCGGGTAGCGAGCATCTTCACTCGCACTACAACTTCGCCGGATTTGCAGTTGAGACAGTGCACAAGTCATTACGCCATTCGTGCGGGTCAGAACTTACCTGACAAGGAATTTCGCTACCTTAGGACCGTTATAGTTACGGCCGCCGTTTACTGGGGCTTAAGTTCACACCTTCGCTTGCGCTAAGTGTTCCCCTTAACCTTCCAGCACCGGGCAGGCGTCAGCCCCTATACATCAGCTTACGCTTTAGCAGAGACCTGTGTTTTTGTTAAACAGTTGCTTGTGCCTATTCTCTGCGGCCTACTTTCGTAGGCACCCCTTCTCCCGAAGTTACGGGGTCAATTTGCCTAGTTCCTTAACTGCAATTCTTCCGTCGGCCTTAGGATTCTCTCCTCATCTACCTGTGTCGGTTTGCGGTACGGGCACTACTTCTCTCCCTAGATGCTTTTCTTGGAAGCATGGAATCAGATACTTCGGTTCCGTAGAACCTTCCCTATAACGCCTCAGAATTGTTAGAGCGGATTTGCCTACTCTAACTCCCTAAACGCTTCGACTAGCATCCAATAGCTAGCACATCCTATCCTTCTCCGTCACACCCTCGGTAATAACGATGATAGTGGTATTGGAATATCAACCAATTGTCCATCGACTACGCCTTTCGGCCTCGCCTTAGGTCCCGACTAACCCTGGGAAGACAAACTTTACCCAGGAAACCTTAGATATTCGGCCTGTAGGATTCTCGCCTACATCTCGCTACTAATGCCAACATTCTCACTTGTAATCAGTCCACCGCTCCTTACGGTACGACTTCAGCCCGATTACAACGCTCCTCTACCGCTCACACTAAGTGTGAACCCGTAGCTTCGGTGGTAAGTTTGAGCCCCGGACATTTTCGGCGCAGGATCTCTTGACTAGTGAGCTATTACGCACTCTTTTAATGAATGGCTGCTTCTAAGCCAACATCCTAGTTGTCTTAGAAATCCCACATCCTTTTCCACTTAACTTACACTTTGGGACCTTAGCTGACGATCTGGGCTGTTTCCCTTTTGACCATGGAACTTATCTTTCATAGTCTGACTGCCGACCTGATAGTATATGGCATTCGGAGTTTGATAAGGTTCGGTAAGCGCTATGCCCCCTAGCCCATTCAGTGCTCTACCTCCACTACTCACATTTGTCGACGCTAGCCCTAAAGCTATTTCGAGGAGAACCAGCTATATCCGAGTTCGATTGGAATTTCTCCGCTATCCACAGCTCATCCCATGCTTTTTCAACAGCAACGTGGTTCGGTCCTCCACGAGGTTTTACCCTCGCTTCAACCTGGCCATGGATAGGTCACCCGGTTTCGGGTCTACAGCATGCAACTAGTCGCCCTATTAAGACTTGGTTTCCCTTCGGCTCCGTACCTTAAGTACTTAACCTCGCTACATACCGTAACTCGTTGGCTCGTTCTACAAAAAGCACATCATCACACACATAAGGTGCTTTGAT